>CAYUIE010000010.1:0-126480 GCA_964444665.1 uncultured Pirellulales bacterium | reverse complement strand
TGTTACCCATGTCCTTAGCATAATCTGTAACCCATCTTACCGGTTTGTACCAAAAGAAAGCCCCCAAATTTATTTGGGGGCTTAGCATTGAGAAAGTTAGGATGGGATCACTACCCCACCATAACTCTATGGTTCCTGTACGGTACATATAGGGTCACACGGGTCATTGCATTTGGCCCAATCATTAGCTAAAAGAGCAAAATCACAGAAATTGACATAGCAGTCACGGTTAAGGTCACCTTCAATTCCAAGGCCATACTTCAGTACATCTGCGCAGTTGTTAACTACCAAAGTTGAGTCGTAGGCAATCTGGAAGCCCAAAATGTTATAGTAAGCCCCATTTTGTCTCAACCTTAACTTATGAAATCCTGAAAGTAACATAACCTTAACGTCGTTGGTCCAGTAAATAGCATTGGCGTCAGTTTCCGGCGTTGTCATAGCACTATACTTTTGCTGTTCCATTTCGCCTAATTCGTCGCTTTTATCAACGTAGACTCCGATTTTGGCTGCGCCCCACCAGCAGTTAACGAGCGCCCTTACCGTGTAAAAAGCTTTGGTAGCTGTAGTAGCAATAAGGTCATATTCCATCCACTCGCCACTGTCGACATAAGACATATAACCGTCGGCAACCCAATCCTGGTCAACATAGTCCTTCAAGGGGCTATCCCCGGTAGCCCACATAGCATCAGGCCCGTCTTTGTCGTATTCGCCTCCGCGCAAGTTCGTTTCGTAATAAGCGTCGTAATCACCGCAAAGCAGATTTGTGCGATTGGAGGTGCCTGTCAATTTAATCACAGCCAAAGGCGTTTCTACCGGCCATTGACCTTTTACTGCTCTGCGTAACGCACCCGGTGATGCTATTGCTACAACGCAGGGGTCGTTCGCAGGAGTAGGTAAATAATAACCAGACATGCGCACTTTTCTTTTTACACTTGCGAGTTGGATACCGTTAATCCGGTTGCTGTAGCTTAGAACGGCGCAGTTGGGGTCGGTTAGGTATTCATTATTTTGGAGGTATTCGGCTTTCGGTCCATTGGCATCACGTGTATCGGTGCCGCCAATCCAGACATCGGTAAACTTAACGTAATTTTGGCCCTCGGCCCAGTTATTCTCGTCGCCTACCCCGGTCAGGTTGCTTGGTCCGTGAATGGTTCCCTTGCCATCTCGGATTGAAAAGCTTCCGGGCGCACTGGCCATAACATAAACGTCGAAGAGGCCTCCGTAGGCCCAGTTTCCCCACATAAACAGGTTAAGGTCAAACTGCCCGCCTTGTTTTGTGAAGCCGTCACCGAGTAAGTCGCCCGGCCCTCCTGAGAGGTATCTATGTACATTAGGGTCGGCAATGAAGACGGCCTTTGCGTAGGTTGCAGCGCTTCCGGGTACGCCGATATTCTCACATCTGGTTGATGGCATCAGTTCGCCTTCGCCCAGGTAATAGCCGTTCCAATGCTTAATGATAGCCCAATCCGGATTTCCAACAGGTCCTTTTCCAAAATAGCAGGGGTCGGATGCGCTGCCGTTTAAATCAATATTAATCACTTCATAAGCGACAGCGAGCTCAGGCGGACCACCATTCAGCCAGGGTTTCTCACAATTGGCATCGGTCGGTTCGATGCATCGCAACCAGTCATCAAACATTTTGGCAAGGTCCTCAAAATTCACATGACAATCGCCGTTGAAGTCGCCGGGCCAGACCCACCCGCAGTCTTGAAGCTGCTCGCAGCTTGTCGCCGATGGTGGTACTTCACAAGGGCCTGTTGCGTTTAAGACCACCTTGCCGCTTTTTATCATGCAGCAATTACTGATTTTGCTGCACGGCCCAGCGTCCCCTTTTACCTTGACTGTCAGTGTAACAGTACTCGTATCTCCCGGCTCGAGCGTCCCGATGTTCCAGGTGACGGTGTGGTAATTGGAATCGTAAGCGCCATTGTCTGAAGCCGAGATATAATTTACTTCACTTGGCAGGTAGTCAATAATATTTACATCATAAATATCCGGCCGGTTCGGTCCGGCGGGATAATTGCAATCGATTATGTAAGTGATTTCATCGTTCGGGCCGGCACAGTTGGGCTCATTTACATCGACCTTATTGAGCAGGACAATACGAAACTCATAAGCGCCCATATCCACGAAAGGTGGTATGCAGTTGCCGGTATCGGCCGTAAACAGGCTATCTATGAATCGAGGCAGGCCGTCGAGGTCGGTTGGAATCCGCTCGTGTGTATTAACGTCGCCGTCTATATCGAATGTATCACGAGGAACCTCGCGGTTGTTACCGGCATCTATGCTGGGCGAATTCCACGAAAGGCGATAGTTACCGCTGTCAACATCGACAAAGCACGGGTCGGCATTAATATTATTTTCACCTTCGCCTTCCCAACCACCCTGGATATTGCTATAGGCAACTAAGGCGATGCCTTCAATCTGATCAGGCGAATTACTCCACAGTATACAATTTGTGACTTTCGGGGAGCCGTGTATTCCACCACCGCTGTATGGAGGATTCCCAGTGGCATAGTTTCCATTGAAAGTACAATTGGTAACTTTCGGGCTACCACCACATATACCGCCACCGGTACCTGCCGAGTTTTTGTTGAAGAGGCAATTGGTTATAATCGGCTCGTCGGAGGAATTGTACATACCACCACCGGCGCCTGCTTGGTTTTCGCTGAATATGCAGTTGGTAATTGTCGAGTAGCTATAAACATTATACATCCCACCGCCGTAGTTATCCGCCGAGTTTCCGCCGAACGTACAGTTTATGATATTTGGTTCGCTACTGCCATTGTACATCCCACCGCCGTAGTTATCCGCTGAGTTTCCAATAAACGTGCAGTTGATGATGTTCGGGTCGCTGCCTTCGTTGTACATCCCACCACCCCCGCCGACGTATCCACCGGCGTGTGCTGAGTTTCCGCTAAACGTACATTTAGTCACCGTTAGGCTGCTTCCTTCATTGTACATCCCGCCGCCATAATCTGCTGAGTTTCCGCTGAAGTTGCAGTTGGTGATATTTAAGGAGTTGCCACTATTATACATCCCGCCGCCGTAGTCATCCGCTGAGTTTCCGCTGAACGTGCAGTTGATTACGGTCGGGCTGCCGATGTAATTGTACATCCCGCCGCCGTAGTCATCCGCTGAGTTATCGCTGAAAGTGCAGTTAATTACGGTCGGGCTGCCAGACTCATTTAACATCCCGCCGCCGTCATTTTGTGGGGAAGACCAGTCTGCTGCATTTCCGCCTTTAATGGTAAAGCCTTCAAGCACGGCGTTCGGTTCAGTACCGCTGCCGGTTACTACGTGATAGCTATTGTCGCTGTCGTCGCCTTCGATGTCGATATCACCGCTGAGGATGGTTTCGTATTTGTGAATATCTCGTTCATCGGGGTCATTATTAGGGTCATTTGCATCATATCCGGCATAGCCGCCTTTGATTACAATGCCGCTGATAAGCTGGAATGTGTCTGCTCGGTCGCCGGTGCCGTCAGGATTGGCGGAGTTCCGGTCCGGCATATAATTCCCCTCAGCCACCCAGATTTCGCTATAGCTGCACTGTTGTAGATTATCGAGGGCATCCTGCAGGTAGTTATAGGCATCCTGCCAGGAGGTGCCTTTGTTTGTGCCGTTAGCGTCTTTGTCTACATAAATTACGCCCATAGTGGTCTGCTCGTAAGCGGACAAGGGGCTGGTTAAACGGTCCCCTGTCATTTCACAGCAGTTTCCAAACGGTTCACCCGGCTTAGCGTTATCATTGATTTGGACTATTAATTCAAGACAATCCGAATCATTAGGGCCCAGTGTGCCAATATCCCAGGTAACTGTGTTGTTACTATCATTATGGGCTCCACAGGGGTCTGATGAAATATAGTCCACTTTATTCGGCAGGAAGTCGGTAATGACGACATTCGTATCGACGTATCCGTCAGCAGCATAGCAGATGCTATAAGTTATTTCAGCATCAGGAGGCACAGGGCAGTTCATATCGGCTATGTTGTCATCCTTTGTGAGTGTTGGAATACATACGGGAGTGTTTTCATAGTCGGTCAGGTAGATGGAGTCACCATTCAATTCGCAAAAGTTAGTGATTGTGCTGCCCGGCTCAGGGTGTTTGACCTCGACCGTGAGCGTAAAACAGTTTGCGTCTCCGGGTGAAATTGTTCCGATGGACCAGGTAACAGTATGGTCAGTGTCGTTGTAATCTCCCGGGGGCCAGGACGATACATAATCTACCTCATCCGGCAGATGGTCGATGATGTTTACATATCTTATATTTGGATGAATCAGGTCATTGCACTCAATGGGATAGCTGTAACAAATAGTGTACGTTATCTCGTCGCCCGGCTTTACACAATCGCCATTATCTATATCATCAACCTTTTCGAAGAGCAATGGGCCGGGAAAAAGGATGGCGTCAAGCTCATTAAAAGTATCAATTGTTTTTATTAAGGTACCATTGCTTAATACTCTGTAAGCAGTCCAGTTAGTAGTATTTACACCTGAAATCTGAATATAAGAAGGAGTTTCCTCAATATAGTCCCCGTCAAAACTAAAGTCGTGATTGCTGCCGTGATTAGGGTCTTCATCCCATTCAATAAATACGTCATTAGGTTCTAAGTCAGCTAAGTCTCCCATGCCTCCCCCTTGTGTGCCGAGATAAACAGTGTATTCTTCGACTACACTCAGGTCGGCTTGTACGGTCAGATGTCCGCCATCAGAGCCATCTCTATCAATGACTGTAACCCAGGGGGAATTAGAATCGGCATCTATAATACCCGACATGATAGGATATCTCTCAGGCAGATTTTGTTGAGCTGCATACCAGGCGATATCATCCTCGATTGCCTTTTCGATTTCAGTTTGTTTTGACGCCATTGCTGTTACATAAATGCTACTGATTGGGAAAATTAGAGATGAGATGATAAAGAAAAACTTTTTTGCTGACATTTTCGTTCCTCCTTGTTTAATTAATAGGTTAAAATTTTTTAATTACGGTTTCTTTTTCCTGCGTTTACTTTCACAAGACGCCGATCCTCTAAGAAGATGGTAGAAAACATTAGTACTTTCCCCTGAGTTACTTCGACCCCTCTGGGTATGAGGTGCTTCAGGGATGTATTTTGGAAATATGTATTATTCAAGAGTGTTTGTCAAGAAATATGTAAGTTTTTTTTATATATTTTTATACATATTCAGGATATATGATAACATGGTGATTCAAGTAATAAAAAACCTGGGAGAAATGAGAAACAGCGGTCTATCGCCGATTAACCGGTAGGTTTTTACACAGGAATCCCGTATAATGGCTCGGCAAGCAACGGCCTAAAAACCTCGCATGATTTACAGCAATCATTATCCTTTCACCTGTTGTGGCCTATTAGAAGTTTGCGCCGCATCGCGAATATTACCCAAATTAACAATTTGTGGTCTTTATATGGGACACGGTGCAGAATCTTTCCTGATTTTCTCTTATCGGGAGCAAACAAGTAGTAATTTTATGATTTGTATAGCTTTTTGGGGTGGAAAGTATTTGCTTTCTGTAAATATTGTGAGCATAATATATATGTATACTTTATGCATTCGCTATTAACATATTTTTAAGAAGAAGAATGTTGGGAGCAGAAAATATAAGTATGGATTCCTGGTTGTTTAAGGCGATTCGCTTTACCGGAGCCGAATACCGGCGCGACCAAGGAACCTAAATAATCTTTTAAGGTTTTTTTTCAAGTTTAAGGAGATAAGAATGAGGATTAGCAGGTCAACTTGCTATGCATTGATAGCCGCAGGTTATATGGCAAAGCATCATCAAGAAGGAGCGATTTTGGCCCTAAAAATTTCCAAGGCCTACAACATACCGCTGGAATATTTGTTGAAAATATTGCAGCAACTTGTTAAAGCTGAGGTGCTGCGCAGCAAGAGAGGGCCGCGAGGCGGCTTTTACCTTGCCCGGCCTTCTGACCAGATTACTTTGCTTGATATTATTGAGGCCGTGGACGGACCGATGGTTACCAGCGCGCATCTGGCCGAGCAAACTCAGGACGAGCCCTTTAGCGTTAAAATGGAAGACGTATGCAAAGAAGCGGCTGTAAAGGCCAAAGATGTTTTGGAAAGCACCAGACTCTCTTCGGTTATTTGAGAGTAGCACAACTGCCCAAAAACTGATGCACATCAAAGAATTTCAACAGCTTATTTTGCGGAAATACGGGCGGCAAGACCGCGAAAGGGGGACTCCAGCCACATTTATGTGGTTTGTCGAAGAGGTCGGCGAGCTTGCAACCACCCTGGCAAAGAATGAAGAGCTGGCAAATAAAGAAGATGAGTTTGCAGATGTCTTTGCCTGGCTGTGCACACTGGCCAATATAAACGATGTGGACATCGAAAAGGCCTGTGAGAAATACATACAAAATAGGGTTGACGGCTTCAAATAATAAAACACTTTACAACACTCCAAAGGCTTCTTAGAGAAATTATCAGCAATTTTTTTAGCCAGGTCATTTCAGGTTTTGTTACAAGCCCTGAATACTAAGCAACGCACGCACCAAATTACGATAGAGACATATTTTGTGCGGTACAGGCGACCCGGGGGCAGCGATTAATAAATCCAAGTGCCGGGAAAAATATTTGGGTGTGAGTTTACAGTTCCTTCCTTTGTTAGTGTTTGCGCCACAGCTAATTAAGAATCCTGAAAAAAACAATTCACAGGACAGAGTTAAGACTCTGTTGAAAAATTTGGCTTATTTTTCTTGACATACTATATATTGAGTTTATAATGCTGAGCCTTAGCAAATGTGGTATTAGGTGGGTTTAAAGTGTTTGTTTTTAGTCCTTTAAGAACGTGGGGATTTTAGGCTTGGTAGGGGGTGGATAAAGCGTGTGAGATGTCCTTTTTGCAAGGAAGATCGGGACAAGGTTATCGACTCTCGTGCAAGCGAGGGGGGCAGAGTTATAAGACGCCGTCGTCAGTGTCTTGTCTGTCAGCGACGATTCACGACTTATGAAAAGATAGGCGAGAGCTTCAAGCTTAATGTAGTAAAAAAGGACAATTCGAGAGTGCCGTATGACCGGGACAAGATTGTTGCCGGTCTTCTAAAAGCCTGTTACAAAAGGCCGGTCTCGGCAGAACAGGTGCAGCAAATAGCAGACAAGGTCGAGGAGGAGATTTTCAAAAGCTTCGACAAAGAGGTTAGTTCAGCCTTTATCGGTGAAAGCGTGATGAAAAATCTCAGGGCGGTTGATAAGGTTGCTTATATTCGGTTTGCAAGTGTTTATCGGGACTTTACGGATGCCGGTGAATTTATTGAAGAGGTGAGCCAGGCTATAAAAGAACCTCCCGCTTACGGTCAACCGGAATTGTTTAATGACAAAGGATAGATGTATTTTGTAGTTTTTAGGTTAACCCTGTGAGCGAATATCGCAAGAGAATAACCTGATGCAACTTAAAGTTATCAAGGCAGACGGGAGTATAGAGGAATATCTGCATACAAAAGTTCTGGGCACGATCAATCATGCCTTGGGGCTGGTGGACGAGTCGAATGTATTTGTGTCTGAACAGCTTGCCGAGGCCGTAACTTATTTTCTTTATCGAAGGGGGCCTGGCTCTCGTGTAAACAGCAGCGAGATAAATTCGATGATAGAAATTGTTCTTTCAGCAACGACTTACGCCGAGGCAGCCCCGGCCCTGTCAGAATATCGTTACAGACGCCAGATGAAGCGTGACCGCATCGAGGTAACGGAAATGAAGATGGAGGACGCCTGTCGGGAGGCGTTACACGGCCGAAATACGCAGTCGGTGCAGGCTTTTCGGTGGGACAAATCCAAGATAGCCGAAACTTTAGTCAACGAGGAAAATCTCGAACGACAGACCGCACGAGTGATTGCTTCAATAGTGGAGGAAAGAGTTCTGAATCTGGGCATTAGCCGGGTTTCGCGCGGACTTATAAAGCAGCTGGTCCTGGCTGATACGTTAACTATGCTGCAAGCCGAACATCAACTGCAGGCTGCTGTCGCCGACAGCGACCTGCAGGAGAATCTTCCGGACACGGAGGTCTGTTTCGGGCAGCAGCAGAAGGGACTCTGTAGCGTTGGGCTGTGAGTCGGACAGGAAAATCTGTCTAAAAAGAAAGGAGGCTAAAGAACAGAGTTTTCCGCACGACACGTCGCCCAAGCCTGCTGCCTGAGGTTTTTTTACGGAATCTTTTGGATAAAAGGCAAGCCGGGGAATTGTTTCTGGGTGGTATTTTTTGTTAAGCGGGCGCTCAAAACCTGCTTTTTTGTCTTTACGAATTTGCAAATTAAAATTGCTGTGTCGAAAACACATAATGTCATTCTGAGGCGGAACCGAAGAATCTCATCTTTTCAGTCGTAAAGAGATTCTTCACCCCGATTTAGTCGGGGTTCAGAATGACAATTTTTACATCTTTTCAACAAAGCTAATTTTACATTGCAAGCACATCTGCATGCCTGTTGAAATTTTTGATGATTGAGCCGATTTTAATTTTCACTTTGACGATATCGTCTCTAATAACCATACGAATCTTCCCTTTGCCCAGCACGACATGGTCGAAATCAAGTCCTCCGAGTTCAGTCAGTTTGGACGCCAGGACGGGCATATCGTCGAGTATCTGTAAGATTCTTGAAAAACTTTGATTTACCATCGTTCCACTGGCTTGAAGCATTCTGTTGTCCTGAGCCACCTGTTTAATATCCTGCTTAAAGACCTCCAGAATGTGCTGCAATATGGCAATTCTTCTGGCGTTCTCGTTTGCAAAAGGCTGCTCGAGAAATTCCTCTTCCAGCACCATTTCGGTATCGAAGCGTAATTTCTGCTTAGGCAAGGCCGGTAAGCTTCTCGGCCTTTCATCTTCGATAAAGAAATATTTGCGCTGTACAGTCAGCTCATCCTCATGGAAAGCGACCATATTAAACCACATCTTATAGCCTTTTTTCTTCTGGCCCCAGGAGGCGATGACGCTTTCACTCTGGCTGTGCAGCCCGTGTGGAGGTCCCTGGATGGCTACAAGCGCGTCGGCGGAGGTGCTAAGTTTCAGAACCGTCCTGTAGTAACTGTCGAGAAGCTCATTGTCAGAAGGTCTGCCTTCGGGGAGCAAACTTTGAAACCAGACGCAACCGCTCAGAACAAAACAGCAAACCAACAGTAATATTGCGTTTACCCGTCTTGTGTGTTTCACGACGTTTCCCTTTCGCTTATCAGCCCTGAGACAATGATAAAATTCTGCAAAATACGCGACAGCGCAACAGGATGTTTTGTTTAATCGGCTTAAACTTCCTTTGCCTGAATCCACTTCATCATTTTACGAAGTTTCCTGCCTACTTGTTCTAACTGGCTGTTATAATCCTTTTCGTACAGCTCATTAAATTTTTTCAGGCCGCTTTTGTATTCGTTAACCCATTCTTTCGCGAATTCGCCCGATGTAATCTCAGAGAGAATATTTTTCATCTCGGCCTTTGTTTTCTCGGAGATAATTCTTGAGCCTCGGGTCAGGTCGCCATATTCAGCGGTGTTGGAAATGCTGTATCTCATATAGCTAAGCCCGCCCTGATACATAAGGTCAACAATCAGCTTTACCTCGTGCATACATTCGAAGTAGGCAATCTCCGGCTGGTACCCCGCTTCTACAAGGGTCTCGAAACCGGCTTTAATGAGTGACGTCAGCCCGCCGCAAAGGACAACCTGCTCGCCAAACAGGTCCGTCTCGGTTTCTTCCCTGTAGGTTGTTTCAATGACGCCTGCGCGTGCTCCGCCGATACCGTTTGCCCAGGCCAGTGCGATTTGTTTTGCATTGCCGGTTGGGTCCTGCTCGACTGCGATAAGACTGGGCACACCGCCGCCCTTTTCAAACTCGCTTCGAACCAGATGGCCCGGTCCCTTCGGCGCAATCATCACAACATTAACATCCTTCGGCGGTACAATATATTTAAAGTGGATGTTAAAGCCGTGACAAAAACCGAGTGTCTGCCCGGCAACCAAATTCGGCTCAATGTGGTCTTTGTAAACTGTTGCCTGAACCTCGTCCGGCACGGTTACAATCACCAGAGCGGCACCTTCCATAGCGGTTTTTATATCACCCGGCTTAAAACCCTTTTCGAGCGCAAACTTAAAATTGTCCGTTCCCTCGAGTTCCGCCACCGCAACTTCAATGCCACTGTCCCGCAGGTTCAAACTATGCGCATGGCCCTGGCTGCCGAAGCCGATAACCGCAACTTTTTTGCCCTTTAACGCGTCTATCGGGGCATCAGCTTCGTAATGAATTTTTAGTGCCATAGGTAATTTCTCCTAACGCTTAAATAGCCATTTTTTGTTTTACGGGTATATATTTTAAGAAGGTGATTATAGCGAAAAAACCGCTCTGAGCAAGGAATTAAATCCGGCCGCGATTTATAGACAGGCAATATGCTTGAAGTGGGTTTATAGTAAGCAGTAAATTTTATATACCTTCCAACCAGTGTTGAGCAAATACCATAAGGTCCTGCCAATCGACAGAATCGTCGCCTCCGGGGGGCGAGATATCTGCCCGGCCGGTGCTTAGTGCGAGCCAGCGGTCTATGAATGATGCCGGTTCAGCATAACTTTGGCCATCCCAGTCATCAACAAGGAGTGCCCAATCGTTGAAATTAACTCGGCCGTCCGAATTATAGTCCTGCTCGATTTTTTCGAGCTTCCATTGATTGGCAAGTACGGAATAGTCAATAAAGTCAACACCGTCGGGACAAATCAAATCGGCCGGTAGTATTTGCCAAACGAACTTCGGATAATTTGTTCCTTCGCAGATGTCCCAGATGTCGTTAGCACCATTTACCGTCTCGCTGACGAAATCCCAGCCGGCGTCAGTAAACGTGCTTCGTTGTTGCATCTCGGCCGTGGTTAGGCCAATGATATTCGGGTCATTTCCCAACCATGTATTATTAACGTCGACGGCAATATCAGTGTCCCAAAAACAACTTGAGGTAGTATCATAAGTGATCCACGCAAAACCACCTGCTCGCCCTTCAGCGCTGACTTGACCTGCGCTATAACATCTGTGAGAAATCTGAGCACTGTAAGCGAATCCGCCGACAATATCTGAGCCACTAGTATTGGTCTTTGAGTATGAATCCTCAATTGTACCTTCATTATTACTTACAAATCCGCCCACATAAGAGCCGCCTTCGCAAATCCCTTCAGCATAACAACACCTTATATGACCTAGATTCACATAAACAAGGCCTCCCAGATGAGCCCAGGCTCCGTGCACATAACAAGAAGCACTACAATAACTAATCTGTCCGAAATTTGTGGACACTAAGCCCCCAACATGCATGTTACTTGCAGCTACATCGCCTGTGATATGACAGTCAGTCAAGCTGGCGTCCATGCCAACGTATGATACCATACCTCCAACTTCATCCCTTCCTTTCACGCTCCCTTCAAGAACAAAGCAGGTTAAAAGAGTCCCTTTGTTCAGACCTCCTACCAATGCTCCAACCACATCGTGTCCATCAACATTAGGATCAACAAGCCCGAGATTTTTGATGACTGCGCATGGGTCATTAATGTAGCCGAATAAACCTACATAATCTTTAGAAGTATCCTTGTACGAGAAGTTAAATATGGAATGTCCATTTCCATCAAACGCGCCTATGAAAGGCTGACTGGAATTTGGGCCGATGATATTAAATTGGGTACCGGTGATATCGACCATATTAATATCAGCTATCATCTTGAAGTGCTTGTCCCAGTCGCAGGGGTCAAGGCCGATTGAGTTAAGGTCGTCAGGGGTTGCGATTAGATATGGGTTGTTCGGCTCGCCTGTACCGCCGCCTGAGTATTTAGGTTTGACGTTGATTGTATAATCTTCGACTTCACCGTATGTAGTGTTTCCACAGGGGATTAATATGCCGGTATAAGTGATGCGCACGCGGAGCCTCGTATCACCCGCCGCTGCGTGTGCCGGGGCCGATATCGTTGCCGTGAATGTGCCCGGCCCCCCGCTTGCCGTTATCTCCTCATCCTCGTCATCGAAATCCTCGTCCTGGTTCCAATCAATCCAAATACCACACTGGTCACCAGAAAAGGGCCCACCGTTGGTTATAGTTATTAGGTAACTTTGACCAACGGAAATGGTGGTCGAAAGCGATGTATAATCCGTGTAACCATTGTTGCAACCCGTACCCGTATTGTTAATGGTTTCAAACACTACACCGCTGATATATTCGCTACAGTTAATACCGTACGCCGTGCAGTATGCACCTCTGGACTTCGAGGCCGGTAGTAGAAAGAATAATGCCGCGAGCCCCCACATAATCTTGATGGAAATGCCGCTTTTCATAGTTCTCCTTTTATTTCAAATTTCCCTTAATTATCTTGCGAATAAGTTGTTTTAGAATTCGTGATTGGTTAGGCCGGGATTCGGACAAGTGATTATAAACGGATTCCGGGCTGCGCCGGTTCCGCCGAGGTACCTGGCGAGGAAAGGTGCGGCCGATGAGAAAATAAAGCAAAACTGCGTGATTTTGCCGCTCATTTCACCCTCCTGAAAGCATCGAATTCCCGGCCTTACGGCAGGATTTGGCTATAAAGAGTCCACTACAGCCGAATAGAATATTAAACCATATTAATCCGGAATTGTCAAGAATAAAGTCGTGACGCACCGGGAGTGTACTGATACCACAATGATTGTTGTGTAGTTCTCAGGCCTCGGCTTTTGTGTGCCTGGACATTGCGATTGTTCCGGTCCTGGCCAGGTTCTTTATGCCGTACGGCCTGCAGGCGTCGATAAACGCCTCTATTTTTCTCTCCGGCCCGGAGACCTCGATAGTGACAAATTTCGTACCTAAGTCCACAACCTTTGCCCTGAACATTTCTATAAGCGCAAGGATTTCGGGCCTTTTCTCCGGCGGCGCTGAAACACTAATCAGCATAAGGTCCCTGGCTACGACCTGCTGGTTGGCGAAGTCCTGAACCTTAACGACGGAAATGATTTTGGCTAACTGCTTGCGTACCTGCTCAAGTATTCTGTCGTCGCCGATAACGACGATAGTCATTCGACTGAGCTTTGGGTCTTCGGTTCGACCCACTACAAGCGAATCAATATTGAAGGCCCTGGCGGCAAACATGCCGGCCACATGAGCGAGGACGCCGGGCTTGTTTTCGACTAATGCGCTTATTATGTGTTTCATAATTCGTATCCTTCGATAATGCCAAGTCTTTGGGACTATATATGGCGGACAGTATTCGTATTTCGCCAACTCAGGCGAGCCTTTCAAATATGTCCAGCCCGTCCATCTCATCGAGACTCTTACCGGCGGCGACCATAGGCCAGACGTTTTCCTCTCGCTCAATCCTAAAGTCAGCAACGCAGGGTCCTTTGCACTCGAGCATCTGCTTAACGGCTTTCGGAACGTCGGACTTTTTGTCAACGCGGATGCCCTCGGCGCCGAATGCCCGTGCAAGGACGGCAAAGTCGGGATTTTTCAAAAAGCTTTTCGAATAGCGTTTATTGTAAAACAGCTCCTGCCACTGCCTGACCATTCCCATATAGCCGTTGTTTAATATACAGACTTTTATTGGAAGGTTGTACTGGACGGCGGTTGAAAGCTCTGTGAGTGTCATATTAAAGCTGCAGTCTCCGTCGATAGCGATGACGGTCTCGTCGGGCCGGGCAACCTGCGCTCCGATAGCAGCCGGCAGGCCAAAGCCCATAGTGCCGAGTCCGCCGGAACTGATGAACTGTCTGGGTCTGCTATACTGATAGAACTGGGCGGCCCACATCTGATTTTGACCAACGCCGGTTGTAATAATCGCTTTACCTTCAGTCTGTCGAGAAAGCTCTTCAACAACATACTGGGGCTTAAGACCTCCGGCACTGTCGTACCGAAGCGGGAATTTTGCCTTCCAGTTAGAGATTTTGGTGAACCACGGAGTTCTTTCACCATGCGCGACCTGCTTAACCAGTTCAGTTAGTATTAACTTTGCATCGCCGACGACTGGAATGTCGACGCGAACATTCTTGGAAATGCTGGCCGGGTCGATGTCGATATGAACGATTTTCGCGTTCGGCGCAAATGTTTTTAGCTTTCCTGTAACCCTGTCGTCGAAGCGGGCCCCAACGGCAATAAGTAAATCGCACTCCTGGACGGCATAATTTGCATACGCGGCCCCGTGCATACCAAGCATATCAAGCGATTCGGGTTTTGACTGGTCAAAACAACCGAGTCCGAGCAGCGTTGTGGTGACGGGCATGTGGGCTTTCTCGGCCAGCTCACGCAGCTCATTACTTGCATTGGCGGTGATAACGCCGCCTCCGACGTATAATACGGGCCGGTCGGATTCGTTTATAGCCTTCGCGGCCAGTGCTATTTGTCTTGGGTGGCCCTGTGTGCGAATTCTGTAGCCAGGAAGTTTTGTCTGCTCCGATTGTGTGTGCGGACATCTGGCGACGGAGACGTCGAGTGGAATATCAATAAGAACCGGGCCAGGCCTGCCGGTCGAGGCAATCAAAAACGCCTCACGGATAGTGCGCGCCAATTCTTTAACGTCCTTAACGATGACGTTGTGTTTCGTGACAGGACGGGTTATGCCGGTAGTATCCGCCTCCTGAAACGCATCATTTCCTATCAGCTCTGTTCGTACCTGGCCGGTCATAGCCACGATGGGGACTGAGTCCATCATAGCTGTTGCAAGTCCGGTGGTAAGGTTGCATGCGCCCGGGCCGGAGGTAACGATGATGACGCCGACCTTGCTGCTGGCACGTGCATACGCGTCGGCCATATGGCAGCCGCCCTGCTCATGGCGGGGGATAATGAAATTGATAGGCGCGTCATACAACTTGTCAAATAACGGCAGTACGACACCGCCTGGATAGCCAAATATCGTATCAACGCCCAGCTCAATGAGCGTATCGACAATGATTTGGGAACCGGGTTTAAGGTTTTCCGTCGCGGCGGAAGGCGCCTCGGGGGGTTTGTTCGAACTCATTTTTTGCTCTCCTGATACACACAATTGTATATTCCGGCGAGCTAAGGCTTTTTTGGAAGCTACCAACTACCCAATCGGCCCGGAACACCCGGGGACGACCGAAGATGGCCGGTTTTTATCGCATCCCGCCATAGCTCCGTAATTACAAATTTTCAGGTCGGGACATATCAGTCCTTTACAGAATATAACACAATAACGGCCGGGTGTCAATTATATTTTGGGATTTCTCGGACGGCAGGAATGGTGTCGAATTAAGGCTGCTTGCAAAATTCAGGTAGATTTTGTAGAATTTGACAGGATTATTTACGGTTTTTCGGGGTGTAGCTCAGCTTGGCTTAGAGCGCCTGCTTTGGGAGCAGGAGGTCGCTGGTTCGAATCCAGTCACCCCGATTGGCCTTTGATGAATCGGGCAAAGGAGCGGCAGAACAGGCAAAAGAGTGATTATTATCCTCAACAGCAGCCTTTTTTTAAAAACAAATGTGGTTTTTTTTAAAGACTGCCGGTTTATCAAAGAGCAATTGGCTTCGCTGACAGTATTTTCGTTATAACATCCTAATTTCCAAGTGGTCATTAATTTATTCGTAACCAGCTTAATCAAGTTTTGTTTTCTATCTCCACCAAGCCTCATAATGTTTATATGCAGAAGTATGCTTACCATATCAATTTCAGAAAACTATTGACAAATGAATAGTTAAAGGTGTACAATACCTAAAAAGTCGGGCATTTTCTAATAGTTAGCCGGCTTTGATTTGAACATCGAAGGTCGATGTTGAGAGGACAAGGAGCGAGTGGGTATATCTCGCCTATAAAAGGGGGTAATTTTAAGGAGGGTGTGTTATGCAAGGTAGAGTTCTTTTCGTATTTTTACTTGTTTTATTAATAAATTGCCCGATTACTTTAGCAGGACAAATTACTGGTTCCATCACCGACCCGTGTGATTACGGGATAAGTGCAGACACGGACATTATAGAGTCATGGGTGGAGAAGGACGGTACGAGCCTTACATTTGTAATGTTGATGCGTGGTACAATTCGCGATGAATTAGATCTTCCAGATTTTAATGATACACTTACTTATATCTGGTATGTAGATGCCGACAACGACTATAAAACCGGGCAAAGTCCTGTGGGAAGCGAGTTTGATGTTCAAGCGGTAATAAGTCAAAATCCAAATTATGCCGGTGGTTATGTGGATGTCGTCGGGTCACTGGACGGTGGAGGTACCGGAACAGTTGACGTGAACGATAATGTTATTTCTGTTACTATTGGCCGTTCGCAGATAGGATCTGTACGGCGATTACACTGGAGCGGGGATGCATGGGAGGATATCGGCGGGTCAGTTAGCGGCAACGGGATAACACCAATGTCCGGCCTGGCAAGGGTATGCAGATATGGTGTGTTATTCGATCCTAACAGCCAATATAGCGAGGTGGGTTTTGGTGTTTCTGCCTATCTGGAAACCGACCCCAATAATTGGGTTTTGTACTTGTCTGACTATGGTAGTAATCAACATAACACATTTTTGTCTGACGGATTGAAGTATTGCGACCAGAATAGTTGTGAGATTCTTGCTCAGGCTACGAGTAATGCGGGGCCTTACAATCTTAGGGCGTTCGGCAGGCTTGGTATGAATGATTCGGACCCCTGTGCGTATGGCTCTGGTTATTCGCAGGCGATTTTTAGGCGGGAATTTGTCCTTGACGGTAATGAAGGCGAAACAGGGGCGATTCCGCCCAGCGTTTTTTTCCTGGTGTGGAGTCACGATTATCAAATTTTTGCAACGGATGTTGTTGGGCAAGCCGGCATCTGGAGTTTTGGGTCGGTATCGGTCATTCAGCCTGACCCCTGGGAACGAAAGGCTTATTTGTCGCATCGGGAGACTGTATCCAACAAGGACGTATCAAATAAGTATGGGCAGGTAGTTGACCTGGCTAATTACGGGCTCGAATTCGGGGAAACATATCAGATAGATGCGTTTTTGTCGAATAATATGTATGTGCCCCAAGCAACAGATAACGCTGAGGCAGTAGGCGATGCATCTTTACTAACGAATATCGGTACTACTGTTCCTAAAGGAGATATTGACGGGGATTGGGACGTAGACTTCTTTGATTTTGCCCTGTTTGCTGGAAGCTGGCTTGAGCAGTGGTAGAAAAGCTCAAAGAAAAGGATAAAACACGAACGTGTGTTGAGTCATCAATGGTTAGTCGTGTCAATCTTTTGGAAATATCACTTGCATAAGTGTATTGCGCTTAGGCAATCCCGATGAGTCGGGACTATCTGTGTCTGTATACTTCCCAGCCCATATAGGTATCCAGTGCCTCGGCTATAGCATCGGCTTTCTGCGACAGATTCACGGCGATGTGATGCTCGAAGCCGGCCTTGCAGATATACTGCATAAGAATCTGGAGGTTCGGGATTTTCATTACGCCGTATCCGCCGAAGGTATCGAGCTTATCGTTCGTAAATTCACCTTCGCCAAGGTAAACGCTTATTATTCCGTCGGTATCGTCGGTTGTAGCTCTGCAAAAAGTTGCCTTGCCGGGAGCGATTCTTCCGACAACGGTCCCGTACGTATTCTCCTTGCCCACGGTCCCCGCAATTATTTCCTGGTAATCCATCTTCGCTTTTTTGAAGAATGACATCGGCAGATTGCTGCAATGAAATAAAACACACTTATCAGGCTCTGTGCCGTAATTATTGTTCCAATCCAGGATGGCGCTCGGTCTGCCCGATGCCAGTTGGAGAATGTACATCCCCAGCAGACCTGTAATATCCACCTCGCAGGCACTCGGCACCAGGGCCTGACTCATCATACTCATAAGAGTACAGGGGACTATGCCAAAGAATTCCTCAAGAGCTGTCCAGCATTGAACGGCAGTGCCTTTAAGCTCGTTGTTTTTAATCCATTGGTCAATCACAGTACCGAATTTGGCTATCTTCAAAAGCGCCTCGGCAGGTATCGATTTTGTCGGAACATATTTTTTGATTGAATTCAGCTTGGCTTTAACTCCCCTGTGTCCGTCTGAAAGCAGCGCAATTTTCCCGAGTACTTCAGATAAATCCAGAGTTTCAATTCCAATGCCCGACAGTTCCAATATCTTCTCGCTGTAGCGAACAGTATTAAAAGCTGCGGGTCTGGCACCGATGGCACCGAACCTGGCGTTTTTAAGCCCTTTGATGATGCTGCAGACCGAAGCAAAATAATCGAGGTCATTCTTAAATTCAGGCGAGGTAACCTTAACGGTATGTGATTTTGTCAGTGTATACTGAATGCCGGCCTGCCTGAGGTTGTTACAAACGCTTATTTTTCCGCAGAAAGAATCCCGCCTGTCTGCTATGGTCATTTTGTCCGCCGTGTCGGGTTCAGCCTGAATCAAAATCGGCACGTTAAGTCCTGAGCGCTTGATTGCCTCCGCAACGCCTTTCTCGTCACCGAAGTTTGGAAGTGTTACAACGATGCCGTCGATATTCCCGGCGTTCTTTGCAAAAAGGGCCGCACATTTCTTCGCGTCGGCAAAAGTCTCGACCGCGCCGTATTTCGTTTCCTGCATTGACAAGGCCACCGCCTTGAAGCCGTTTTTCCTAAGGACATCGAGTATGTTTTTGCGTCCCGATTTCGCCAGGTGGTCGGGGAAAAAACCCCTGTTTCCGACAATTACTCCAAACGTGGTCTTTTTCATTTTATACCTTTCCACTCTTAGTATTATTTATGGCGGGATTATAGCATAAAGAGGCACTAAACTCCACACCAAAGCCGACCGAAAAATTAAAAGATAGTTGCGGTTCGAACAAAGTTTTTGTATTTTTATAAAGCTGAAGGTCTGACAGTATAGCTAAAGGTTCAATATGAACAGAATAAGCAAGGTGGTTTATGTTTTCCATATCTTCATTATGCAGATTGGTTTTAGTTGCGCTGCTTGTTTTAAATAGTTCAGGTTGTTTGATGACGGCCGAGATGTCTTCCGAAGCAAATAGCATAAATAAGCTGGTTATTCATACTGATGCCGCCGGGGATACTATCAGTCCACAGATTTATGGGCATTTTGCCGAGCATCTGGGAAGATGCATTTATGAGGGTTTTTGGGTTGGCCAGGATTCGTCGATTCCAAATATCCGCGGAATTCGAACGGATGTTGTTGAGGCATTGAAGAAGATTAACGTGCCTGTAATACGCTGGCCGGGCGGGTGTTTCGCGGATGAGTATCACTGGACAGACGGTATCGGCCCTCCGGAAAAAAGACCTCAAACGGTCAATACGCATTGGGGTATGGTTACGGAAACGAACCGTTTCGGGACGCATGAGTTTATGGATTTGTGCGAGATGCTGGGATGCGAGGCGTATATAAGCGGCAATGTCGGCTCAGGCACGCCTAAGGAAATGCAGGACTGGGTCGAATATATGACCTTTGGGGGAAGCAGCCGGATGGCGGATTTACGGCGGGAAAACGGGCGGGAAAAACCGTGGAAGGTTAAGCACTTTGGTATCGGCAATGAAAACTGGGGCTGCGGCGGGAATATGACTGCGGAATATTATGCGGATGTTTATAAGCGTTTTGCAACGTACGTCAGAAATTATCCGGGCAATAATATAACAAAGGTAGCGTGCGGGCCGGGCTGGGATGATTATAGATGGGTTGAGGTGCTCCTGAGCAATGCGGCCAGGCATATGGACGCAATCAGCCTTCACCACTATGCGTTCGAGGGCGACTGGCACAAAAAAGGAAAAGCCACCCTCTTCGACGAAGAAGGATGGTTCAAAGCGCTCAAAAAAACGCTGTTCATCGATGAAATGATTAACAAAATCAAGGAAATTATGGCCAAATATGACAAGGAGGGACGTATCGGGCTTTATGTTGATGAATGGGGTACATGGTGGGAAGCAGAAGAAGGTAAAAATCTGGGCGTTCTATATCAGCAAAATACCCTCAGAGATGCGGTTGTTGCGGGATGCTTTTTGAATATTTTCAATCAGCATTGCGACAGGGTCAGGATGGCTAATATCGCCCAGACCAACAATGTGCTGCAGGCTATGATTCTGACAAAAGGCGAGAAAATGATTGTTACGCCTACGTATTATGTATTTGAAATGTACAAGCCTCATCAGGGGGCGATGTTGCTGCCGAGTGATTTGGTATGCAATCCGTATAAAAGCGGCTCGGAAACGATTACAGGTCTTACCGCGTCGGCCTCGAAGGATAAATCCGGCAAAATATATGTCTCCATTTGCAATCTGAACCCGCAAACACCGGCAGAGCTTGAATGCATAGTTGAAGGATTCCAGGCGCAGAAGGTGGAGGGGCGTGTTCTTACCGCTGAGGTTATGAATGCGCACAATACTTTTGAAAAACCAGATGTTGTAGCGCCTGCCGAGTTTAAAAACATGGAAATAAAAGACGGTAAAATCCTGGCGAACATTCCTTCAAAATCGGTGGTCGTTCTGGAAATCCAATAGCGGATATTGTCTTATTTGCTTTTCTGGCCGTAATAGGCGTCACTACCGTATTTTCGAAAATAGTGTTTATCAAGAAGATGTCGCGGTATCCCACTTTGCTTGGGATTAATGCATATAGTACCCAGCGCCATTGCCGCAATTTGCTCGAGTATGACGGCGGCTTCAACGGCATCAGCAGGCGTTCGGCCCCACGTGAATGGGCCGTGGTTGGCAACCAGCACGGCCGGCATTTCTATCGGGTCCATACCCGCGAATCTCTCGACAATCACCTTGCCCGTATTTATTTCATATTCACTTTGTACCTGCTCCGCCGTCATTGTTTTTGTAACGGGCACAGCACCGTGAAAATAATCCGCGTGCGTCGTCCCGAAGCAGGGTATTTCCCGGCACGCCTGGGCCCACATAGTCGCATTGGCAGAATGCGTATGACATATTCCCCCGATGGCCTTGAAATTCCTGTAAAGCTCAAGATGACTCGGCGCATCGGTTGAAGGCTTAAGTTTCCCCTCAACGACATTCGCGTCCAAATCAAGCAATACCATTTTGTCGGGGCTAAGCTCGTCGTAGGGCACACCGCTCGGCTTGATAGCCACCACGCCGGCATCTCGGTCTATTCCGCTGACGTTGCCCCAGCTATAAATTACCAGCTTCTGCTTTTGAAGCTCTATATTCGCCTCGCAGACCGCTTTCTTTAATTCTTCATGCACTTTATTAATTTTCCTAACGATTCGCCTTGTCTTTTATGTCCAGCAGTTCCTTCATCACGTTTGCCATTTTACCAGAGTAGCTCTCCTGGCCGAAGGCATCGTGTAGTTGTTTGTACAGTGAATAGAGCTGTTTGTAAACCTTATGATTTTCAGGATTCGGCTTGTAGGTTACCTCTTTCATTCCACACATCGCGGCCTGAGCATCGCCGTATTCATCATAACCGCCCGCCGCCCTGCCTGCAACCACCGCACCGGCTATTGCCGAACCCAAAGCGCAGGTCTGGGCCGAGCGGGCTATCTTCATTTCTCTGCCCGTAACATCCGCATAAATTTGCATCAGCATCGGGTTCTTCTCCGCGATCCCGCCGCAGTTTATCACCTCCGATACCTCAACTCCGTACTCCTCGAATCTATTTATAATTGTAAGAGCGCCGTAAGCGGTCCCCTCAATTAATGCCCTGTAAATCTCACCCGGCGTTGTATGCAGAGTCTGGCCCATTAATAAACCTGTCAGCCTCTGGTCAACAAGTATCGTCCTGTTCCCGTTGTTCCAGTCAAGGGCCAACAAACCCGACTGGCCCGGCCTCAGCTTTGCAGCCTCTTCAGTCAGAGCCTTATGCGTGCTTGCCTCGGTGCCGCCCGGCCGAATATAATTTACAAACCAGTTGAAAATATCACCCACCGCGGATTGACCGGCCTCGAGCCCCCAGAAGCCCGGCAGAATCGAGCCGTCAACTATCCCGCATATTCCCGGAATATCAGCTAACTCCTTATCCGCAGGCCAGACTACCATATCACACGTGCTCGTGCCGATTATCTTCACTAATTTACCCGCGCTTATCCCCGAGCCGACCCCGCCGATATGCGCGTCAAACGCGCCCATAGCAACCGGTATACCTGCCTTTAGGCCGAGCCTGTCCGCCCATTCTTTTGTTAAGTCACCCGCCTTTTGGTCGATGGCATAAGTCCGGTCGCTTAAAGTCTCACGAAGCCGACTCAGTTTTGGGTCGAGTTTTGCGAGGAATTCTCCAGCGGGATAGCCGCCCCATTTGTTACTAAACATCGCTTTATGGCCGGCGGCGCATCGGCAGCGTTTTATTTTTTGAGGCTCTGCGGTCCCCGTCAGAAGCCCTGTCATAAAGTCGGCATGTTCTACCCACGTATAAGCGGCATCGAAAACCTTAGAGTCAACTCTTAAACAATGCAGGATTTTACTGAAGAACCATTCGGATGAATATGTTCCACCGCACTTTGCAAGGTATTCGGGGTGCTCCTTCTTCGCCAATTCGGTAATCTGGGCCGCTTCCCCGTAGCCCGTATGGTCCTTCCACAGCCAGGCGTGTGCGTTCGGATTATTTTTGAATTCATCTTTCAACGCCAGCGCCACGCCGTCTTTATCAACCGGTATCGGCGTCGAGCCGGTAGTGTCGATTCCGATGCCGATGATCTCAGCGGGGTCAAAGTCTTTGTTGGAATTTTTCGCCTGGGCAATGGCCCGGCTTACAGTAACTTTGATGCCTTTTATATAGTCAGCCGGGTTTTGCCTTGCCAGGTTGTGGTCTGCCGAGTCAAGAATGATACCAGCCTGACCGGTTTCGTATTTGTAGACATTAGTGCCCAGCTCGTTGCCGTTAGCAATGTCAACTATCAAACATCTTACAGAATTAGTGCCGTAATCCAGGCCGATTGTATAAGCCATATTTCTGCCATAACAATTGTTTCAGTGTTATCGGTGTTTTAATATAATCGGTTTTAACCTAAGTAACAACGTTATTTTGTGTTAGCATCTTAATACCGATTGGCGCAGCGGCTTGTTTTTATCTGTTCAAGAGTAGCAGTTGGCGTCTGACCGATGGATTCTTTCTTTATATTCTTCACAATAAACTTGTCGAAGAAATTGAGGATTGCCGGATAATCAGGCTTTTTGCGATGTTGTTAAGTTGCTTGTGTTATTAAGAGACAACGTGAACCCTTCGGCCCTGGAAGCGGACCGTGCCTTCTTTTGTAGCAAAGAGTGTGTAGTCCCTGCCTACGCTGACGTTTCTTCCGGGATGATACTTCGTTCCACACTGACGGACGATAATTGCCCCCGCTTTTACAGTCTGGCCGCCGTATGCCTTCACGCCCCGGTACTGGGCGTTGCTGTCTCTGCCGTTTCGAGAAGAGCCTTGTCCTTTTTTATGTGCCATAACTAATTACCTCTTTTGTACTGAATCGATAAACTATACTTAGCTGAATTTCGATAACTAATAATAACCGGCCTTTCAGATTATGTCCAGAAAATTTTATTGCGTTTTTTACTCGCGAGTTGAAGCCGGTTATTCGGCCCTCAGGATGAGCTTGATATCCCCGAGATGCAGCGGTCCCTGAGTGGCCAGCTTGATTTTACCCTCTTTGTCCACAAAGAAACTGCTCGGGATTCCCATGACCAGTCGAAAAGGTGAAGGCAGGTCAGAACGACGACTGGCGAGAATTGTGTAGTTGATTTTAGTTCCGGCGGCAAATCGTTTCAACAGGACCGGGTCCTCATTTGATACCGCCAGAATCGCCAGTTTTTCCTCGCTGATTACATTTCGCAGCGCAATCAGGTGCGGGATTTCCTGAATGCACGGTATACACCAGGTAGCCCAGAAAACAATAAGGACGTCTTTCCCGCGGTAATCACTCAATTTGTGTTTTTTGCCGTAAATGTCGGGAAGGATAAAATCTTTGACAGGTTGGCCATACCAGGATGTGAAGATGGGCCCCCAGCCTCGGGGCTCTTTGGAGTTTAAAATATCCTCAAGACGGACGGCGGTAGAGCTTTCCAAAGCAACAGAGGAGGGGATATTCACTTCAGGCGGCTCGGCAGGTATATGTATATGGTCAACTGTGGGTAATTTCGGGACCTGAGGAGGTGAAAAACGGGTTTTGTAGAAAGCCCATAATGCAGCCAGAATCAAAATGATAATGACAATGCCAAACAGCCAGTTATATATCGATTTTTTTCTCTCTGTCACTTCCAGTATCTCTTGTTTGAGAGTGCTATAAGAAGATTATTATAGCCTACCTGAGAAGATTTGCCAACCGATATGTTTTTGCTGAACGGCGGAATCGCCGCTTTTTTTCGTAAGCCTCTTTTGGGTAAAGTCCTTTTCGCGGCGCAACGGGTGATTATAATAGTCGCATTATGAAGATACTAATATATGGGGGCGGCTCGGTAGGGCTCGGGCTGGCGAGCTGCCTGATAAAAGCCGGCGGTGATGTGGATATTGTCGCCAGAAAGCAAACCGTGGCGGCTTTGCGCAAAGACGGACTTGTAAGGCGAGGGATTTTTGGGGAGTATTGTGCGCCGCCGGATAAATTCGGGGCCTTTGCATCACTGAAAGAGATTCTTAAGAAAACCTACGATTATATAATGGTATGTGTCAAATCGTTCGATTCGGCCGAGGCGGCGAAAGACCTTGCCGAGAACAAAGCGCTATTCGATAAAGAAACAAAAATAGTTCTGTTTCAAAACGGCTGGGGCAACGCGGAGGTTTTTGTCTCTCTTTTCCAGGCCGAACAGGTTTATAGCGCCCGCGTTATCACCGGATTTCACAGGCCGAGTGATAACGAGGTTGAGATAACGGTTCACGCCGATGCAATTCATGTCGGCAGCCTGTTCGGGTGCGATTTGGCCTGTATTGAAAAGTTATGTGAATTTATAGACAGGGGCGAGATACCGTGCGAGAAAACAAGTGATATAGCCGGGGACCTTTGGTCGAAGATGCTTTACAACTGCGCTCTTAATCCGCTCGGCGCTATTCTCGATGTACCGTACGGCGCACTCGCTGCCAGTGATTTTACCCGCGTCGTTATGAACAATATCGTGGAGGAAGTATTCGAGGTTATGCAAAAAGCGGGGTACAAAACACACTGGCAAAGCGCTAAGGATTATCTGGCGGTATTTTATCAAAGACTCGTACCCGATACGGCAAAACACAAATCGTCGACATTGCAGGATATTCTTGCAAAAAAGAAGACCGAGATTGAAGCCCTGAACGGAGCGGTGATAAGATTGGCGCAGCAGCACCAGATAAGCGTTCCATATAATAAGGTTGTTTACAATATGGTTAAGTTTGCCGAACTGGGAAGTAAGTAGGAAAACATTTGGCCTTCGCTTTCCTATTGAGCAGGCGTTTCCTCGTCATGGGTGGATTGGATTTGGTTTAACTGCATTCCGAACTTATTAAATTTAGCGCCGGCCTCTTCATACTGGTTCTGAGCGTTGCGAAGATGCCTGCCGAGGACCTCCCAGTTGACGCCGAAATCGGCGAAAGAGGCGTTTAGCGTCTTCAGGTTCCGGTGGATTTCCGCAGCCTGTTTTTCAATCTGCAGGCCGTGCAGACCCATCACTATTGTCATCAGGTAGGCATACAACAAATTGGGCGAGACGGGAATTACCTTCTTGTCCAGCGCATATTTCAAAATATCGTGTGTGTCGCCGTCGTATTTTACAATCGTTTCGTAATAAACATTCTCGGCGGGGATATACATCAAGGCGAAATCAAGTGTTCCCTCGGCCGGGCGGATATAACTCGAGGCGATTTTATCGATATGATTTGCCACGTCCTTCTGGAACTGCCTGCGCAGCTTGTTCTTTTCGTCTTCATTTTCGGTCTTTAACATTGCCTCGAAGCTCGGCAAGGGGAACTTAGCGTCGATGGGCACAGCATAGTCGGGCATCTTCACAAGGGCATCAACTATTTTGCCGTCTTTGAATCGGTTCTGGAGTTTGTAACTATCCTGCGGCAAAACAGTCGCCAGGAGATTTTCAAGCGACCATTCACCCAGCTGGCCGCGAAGCTTGGGGCTGGTCAGGATATTCTGCAGCCGCCTTACATCCGTGCCGAGCAGCAGCATCTGTTTGTTTGTGCCCTGCAGCTCGCCAATCTGGCTGTGCAGTTTGCCGAGGGTCTGCTGACTTGAATTTAGATTCTGAGTAATATTTTCCTGGCCCTTCTGTAGTGATGCCTCAAGCGTGCTACGCAGGCTGTCCTGAGCCGTCCTGATTGATTCGAGCTGCTGCTGCAGCAGACCGATGGAGTTACTCTGGCCGGCTATCTCTCTGCGATGGGCCGAGCTGGTAACAATAAGCCAGACCAGAAGGGCCGCTGCGAGAACCATTAAAAACACTGCCATAGTTACTAAAACAGATATGCTCATATTTTTTCCTTTAACAAGCCGGTTAGATTATAGATTTTGCCGGGCGTTTCGTCAAAAGACTTGCCCCTTTAGAAGGGAGTTTTTATCATATCGGCTGTAAAAATGAGAAATTACCACCTTGTCATCCTGAAAAAGCCTTACCTGGACGCGATCCTGGCCGGGCGAAAAACAATCGAATCGCGTTTTACCCGCGGGCGACATTCATTTATTAGTCAGGTAAGGCAGGGCGATTTGCTGTTTCTCAAGGTAAGCTCCGGCCCGGTCTGCGGGCAGGCGAGCATCTCCGCCGTCAGGCATTTCGAAGACCTTACGCCCGCGAAGGTGGCCGAAATCAAACGCCAATACAACGAGCATATTTTGGGCGGCGAGGAGTACTGGCAAAGCAAGGCAGAGAGTAGATTCGGTTTTCTGGCCTGGCTGGAAGACGTCCGGCCTGTGAAACCGACGATGATTGCGAAAAAGGACTGGCGAAGCTGGGTAGTTCTGACGCCAAAAGAGAATTTCGGACTGTTAAAAAACCGGTCTTGAAAACCTAAGGATGATTGTGTTTAGCCACAAATCAAGTTTGCTCTTAGAAACTTGCACACAACGTTAATCACTAATCTTGAATTATTTGTCCTATACACGCAGTTCACTTATTCTTTTTGTTTATCTTATCCTTCGACGTCGTATCCTCATTAATTGCTTCGGCCAAAAGACGACATCGTCGTTATCCGCCCATGTTCTCGGGTTTTCTTGTTCGTCTTTATCCATCCGGCCACCGTCATCTACACAATTCAATCCAACGCTGTATAACGTAAATTTCTCATCAGTTCTTTTATAAACTAACGGTTTATCGCTGTATGGGTCCATCGGTAATTCTTTGATATATTCGTTTGCTAACAGTTGATTCAAACTATCAGGATAGCTGCCTTTTTCCTGCTTATATCTGAGTAAACCTAAAACTGATATGAGTGCTTCGATTTTACATTGTGTTAGGTGAGGGGTTTCACCGACATATTCAAGAATATCCTTGAAATACCAAACGGGCCAATATCTGGCCCTTGTATAATACGAGGCATCTGTCAAATTATTTAGCATAGATATATCGTAGCCACCGGTGCGAGATTCTTTTCGTCTGTGAAATGGCGTTTTGTTTACCTCTTTTTGCAAATCATTGAAACATCTTTGAAACGCCCGACACATTTCACGCCTGTCTGCGCCGGCAATCGATATTCCAAGAAGGAATCCACGATCGAGTACTTTATTCGCTGGTGATTTCTTATTGAGTATTATGTACTGGAATTCCCAAAGGAACGGAATCAGATTTTCTGATTCTTTACCGTAATTATCCACCAAGAACTCCTCGACATCTCCCGGAATCACACGGCCTGATGAGCTTCTGTCATACTCTGCAAAGAATTCCCTGACGCGGCCAGGAATCAGATGGCCGGAACCTTTGCCGTTGTCCGTGTAACATCTCTGTATAAAATCAAGACTCTTAAACCTTTCCACATCATAGTTTATTAAGAAGGTGTCATCGGTCATTAACTTCTCGAGTGCGTCCTGAAAATTCTTCAGTTCCTGTCGATCTGCCGGGTCATTACTTAGTATTGTAATGGCACTATTGGCGAAATACTGCTGTATATATAGACCTGTGTTTTGTTCACGTATTAAACGCGGGCCTTTAAGATGCATACCGGCCTGGTAGCAAGTTAAAAGGTCATCTAAGGCCTCTTTATGGTATTTATCATTGGCCTTAAATATTGCTCGCCAGCACATTAGGCTTGCCAGGTTTCTCAGGAATCCCATGTTCTCGTACTCATTTATTTCTCCAAAACGTTCAAACCCGCTACGGTTCCAGCAGCAATAAGGTTTTTGGGTTGCTTCAGTAAATGACTGAAGTGTTTCTGAGTTGTCCTGAATCCATCGTCGCAAAGCGGAGAGATATTCGTCGCTCAAATCAGAAAGGCTGAAATTGACTATGATTTCGTCTAAAAGATAGATTTGATTTCCTCTTTCCTCCTGTAAGGGAGGCAATTTGACATAAAGCTCAAACGCCTTTGTGTAAAGAGGTACGGCGTTGAGAGCTTCATCCGCCACAGGCCTGGCGAGATGAGTCATCTGCTCGATATAATTGACAGCAATAGTGGGCGTGCCAAGCGAAATATAGAAACAATAGAATATAAAGCAAGCAATCAAAAGCCCCAGGGCCTGAAACGACCGCACAGCTATCGTTTGCCAAAGCGGTCTGCAGCGTCTTTTTGCCCGGCGAGTGAGAACAGCAAGCATTTTGGCGTCGCCGAATTCGGTGATTAATTTCTGGGCCTTTTTCTCTTTTTCATCATCGTCTTTGCAGTCTTTAAGGGCATCTTCGAAGTGGGCGGCAAGCTCGGTCTTAACCTCGTCACGTACTTTTCGCCGATATCGCATTAGTTTTATGACAAGGTTTATATATTCAGCAACGCAAGGGGGAAGGTCATTAAAACTTTTATCCTTTTGTTTTTTTCTCATAATCACTCACTTGGCCAAAAAGGCGCTATAGGAGTCAAATGAAAGCGACGACGTGCACAGCCTTCATTTAGCTTTTAGTTTCAAGCGGGTATGAGGCCGGCGCCGAAGACAAGCCCAAGGCCTTCGTAAAGACTGCCGAGCTGCTGTTTTTGTTTTGCAAGTTGAGTTTTACCTTTGCTGGTAATGGAATAATACCGGCGTTTCCGGCCGTTTTGGGCCTCTTCCCATTTGCCTTTGACTAATTTTTTGGCCTCCAGGTTGTAAAGCAGGGGATAAAGCGTGCCTTTTCCCAGAGTAAGGATGTTGTCCGAGCGGTTCTCGATGGCTTCACTGAGCTGGTAGCCGTACATCGCCCCGCGGGAAAGAATCTCCAAAACCACGACCGGTGCGACGCCTTTTAGTAATTCTCTTTCGAATTTCATAAAAAACTCCTAAAATATGGTTTGCTATACATATTATGTAACACATACTATGTAATGTCAAGTATATTTTGAATTTTTTTTAGTCTAAAATTAATCTGATGTTGCAAGAGCTGGAAATGGGGCGTAAAAGGCACGATAAATCTTATGTGGCGTGGGTCTTTTAGCCGGTTTGAGTCAGCAGCCAGTCATACCATTTTTGCATACCTTCGCCGGTCTTGGCGGAGATTGGAAAGATTTCCAGGCCTGGGTTCAGTCTGCGGGCGTCGGCCTTTACACGTTCGAGGTCAAAATCGACTACTTTAAGCAAATCCATCTTGTTTATCAGCAGAACCTTAGACTTCGAAAAGATAGCGGGATACTTTGCAGGCTTGTCGTCGCCTTCCGCAACAGAAAGCACGACGAGCTTGGCATTTTCGCCCAGCTCGAAGTCCGTAGGGCAGACCAGGTTGCCGACATTCTCGATAATGACCACGTCGAGCGTCTCCAGCGGCAGATTGTGCAGGCCGGCGGTTATCTGTTCTGCAGAGAGGTGACAGGCGCCGTTTGTGTTTATCTGCACAGCAGGTGCGCCGGTTGCTTTTATTTTCCGGGTGTCGATATCGGTCTTTATATCGCCTTCGATTACGGCGATTTTGAGCTTGGTCTTCAGGTCGTTTATCGTCTTTGCCAGGATTGTGGTCTTGCCGGAGCCGGGTGAGGAAATCATATTCAGGCAGAAGATTTTTTTCTCGGCCAGTAATTTCGTATTTTCAAAAGCGCACTGCTCATTCGCGTCGAGAATCTTTTTCTTAATATCCACCTTAAACATATCAACCTTCCTCCTCTAACTCTATTTCTTCCAGCAGCAGGGGGCTGTCCGGCAGCATATCCAGGTCACTGCTTTTGCAGGCGGGGCAATTAATATCCGAGTTAATATCGACTTCAAAGGTCTTCTCGCAACTCCTGCACTTTGCCTGGAGCGGCTTCTGCTCAATCACTAACTTAACGCCTTCGCAGGGCGTACCTTTCGCAATGGCTTCGAATGCAAAGCACAAAATCTCTTCGTTGATGCTGTAGAGCCGGCCGCAACTGATTTTAGCGCTGATGGGCCTTGCATTATGTTTCGCCGCTTCCGCCGAGATAGCGGCAAGTAAGCTTTGAGCTACCATTGTCTCGTGCATAATTTTTGCATTCTGTAAAAAGTGAACCGCACTAAGTCAGCATATTCTTGGAAGTTCGCGGCCGTAAGGCATCTGGACAATTCTTCTTCCGCCAATCTTTGTTATAAGCTCGACGAGAGGTGCTTTCAAAGCTTCAATAACCCGGCCGATTATAGCAGCATCTTTACCCAGCGGATGTTTTTTACAAATGTTAAGAGCCTGTTCGGCCGAATCAGGCGAGACGATTGCGACAAATTTTCCTTCGTTAGCTATGTTTAGAACGTCGAAGCCCAGCATCTCTGCCGCCGCGCGAACCGGGAGGTTGGCCGGAATATCGGTTTCGTTAATCTCAATCGCCCTGCCGCTGCCTGTAACAATCTCGTTAAGCGTTGAAGCAAGCCCGCCCCGCGTGGGGTCGCGCATAAACTTCACGCCTTTAGTGTTTTCCAATATCGAGCAGGTTAATTCCGCCAGCGCAGCGCAATCACTTTTAATCTGTGTTTGAAATTTTATGTCTTCGCGCTGCGATATTATCGTCATGCCGTGGTCGCCGATGGTTCCGCTAAGTAATACTTTGTCACCGACGGCAACTTTGTCGAGTCCCAGGTCCACGCCGGGCAGCCTTTCTCCGATGCCGGCTGTATTTATAAATATCTTGTCCGCTGCGCCGGCCTCGACAACTTTCGTATCGCCGGCCACTATCAAAACATTATTATCGCGAGCGGCAGTGGCGGCACTCGATAGTATTTTGTCCAGCAAATTGATTTCAAGACCTTCTTCGATAATCAATGAAAGGCTCAGGGCAACCGGTTTTGCACCTGAGACGGCCAAGTCGTTTATGGTTCCGCAGACGGCAAGCTTGCCGATATCGCCCCCGTTGAAAAAGAGCGGTTTTACCACGTAGCTGTCTGTGCTGAAGCAAACCTGGGGTGAGGAAAGATTAAGTTTCGCGGCGTCGGCAAGCTCGGCGATGGTATCGTTTTTTAGTTTCGGCAGGATATGCTGCCGAATCAACTGGTCGGTCAATCGTCCGCCGCCGCCGTGTGCAAGCAGGATTTTGTGGGGTTGCTCAACGCTCATTGGGCCTGTTTGCCTTTCGGTCTATATTTAAACCAAGCCGCGCAAGCGCCTTCGGAGCTGACCATACAAGGGCCGACGGGTGTATCGGGGCTGCATTTTTTGCCGAATAGGGCACACTGTGGCGGCTCAATCAGTCCACAAAGCACCTCACCACACCGGCAGCCGGAGGTATCGTCAACGGGTTTTTCCTCGACACCGAACCTTTTGCAGGTATCGAACCTGCTGTATTCGGGTCTGAGCTTATAGGTGCTTTTCTCGATTTTTCCCAGTCCCCGCCAGTAACCGTCCTCCGGTTCGAAACAGCTCTCGATAACCTTTTGTGCGGTAGTATTTCCACTTTGTGTTACCACGGCTTCGTATACGGATTTTACCTCGGCTTTTTGCTCGATGAGCTGGCGGGATATTTCGCCCAGGCCCTGGATGATTTGCATCGGCTCAAAACCGGCAACGACACACGGCTTTGCAAATTGGCTCACAATCGGGTGATATGCATCCGAGCCGATGATGACGGTGACGTGGCCGGGACATAAAAAGGCATCGATTCTGTTATTCTTGTCTGAAAGCAAGGCCTGCATCGCAGGTATTACACGTTTGTGGCCGCTCAAAATGCAGAAGTTATCAATGCCAAGCTCGTCAGCCTCGCTTACAGCAACGGCGGTGGCGGGGGTAGTTGTCTCGAAACCGACCGCGACGAAGACAATTACCTTATCGGGATTGTCCTTTGCGAGCTGCAGGGCGTCTTCGCTGCTAAGCACAATCCTGACATTGTTATTATTTTGCTTCTCGAGTGAGCCGTTGCTTCCGGGTACTCGAACCATATCGCCGTATGTTGCAATCAGGACGTTTTTCTTCTTTGCTAATTCCAGAACAAGGTTTATATAACCGAGCGGGGTAACACACACCGGGCAGCCGGGGCCGGACAGCAGCTTCATTCTGGCCGGCATAGTCGAGGCTATGCCGCTGCGGAATATCGAGACGGTGTGAGTGCCGCAAACCTCCATTATATTTATCTGCCGGGCCAGACTCTGGCAGGCCTTGTCCATCAGGATTTGGGCTTTGTGAATTCTTTCAAGCATCTATTCGTATCTCATATTCTGATTCACACATCACATTTCACGCTTCATACCATTAACCTGAAATTTTGTCCTGCGATTGATTGAAAGCTTCAATCTCCGCAAGGAGCTCCCAGGTCTCTTTAGCCTCTTCTTCGTCAATCAGCCCGATAGCAAAGCCGGCGTGTACCAGAACAAGCGTACCAACTGTCGCCTCGGGCAGGAGGGTAGTCTTTATCTTCCAGCGATTGCCCATAGCCTCTGCTATCGCAATATCGCCCTTCAATTCAACTATTCTTGCCGGTATCGCCAAACACATTGTTCGTATCCCGATTAGCTATTGTTTAAAGCCGAAAAGATGCAAAATTCATTCTATTGGTTTATATGGCTTAGGTCAATCTTCTGTTCGGAAATCAATTATTAGCGTTAAAATAAAGATTCGACCGTAGTTGTGCGCCTATCCAGTTTTTAGGTGTTGGCTTATCAATGTTTTTATTTGTGATACTCAGGTTTTACTCTTAAAATGTCTACAGAAATACAAACTTTATTTTTCAAAGAACAAAATAAGACCCGAAATAGTGAAACTTAAAATTAAAAATCCATTGTTTGAACTTAAGCTTATCGCAGTAATAATGTCTCTTGTCGGATTAGTAAAGTTAGCCAGCTTTCTTCTTCCAATGATTTTTCTAAGACGCCTTTTTATTGGTGCTCCATTTAGAGAACTCTTTTCCGTTTTTTTCGAAGAAGTTTGTGAAACTTTCAATATTGGAAACAAATATTTTTTCGTATATTTGCTTCTGCTGTCTGTTGTTATATCTTGTATCTATATTATTTCCGGCATATTCCTTATATTTAGAAAATCATGGGCAAGATGCTTAATAGTTTATTCATTAGTAATTGTTATACCCCTTTCCCTTATTAACTACATTTTGGTATCTTTACGCATAGGTTTATATTTACCAAGCTTTGATTGGATAGTGGGCTTAACTCTTCATATAATTGTTCTTCACTTTTTCACAAGACCGCAGATTAAGCAGTTGTTTCCTGAAAAGAATACAGGACAAAAACACTCTACGCTCAATTCTTTTATATAATTTTTAATCAGAAGTGGTTCTATAAATATCGACTAATAGTATATGCTGCAATAGCCGCTTGCCCCAAGGCTATTCCGCCGTCATTGGATGGCACCTCTCGGTTAAATAATATGCGAAAGCCGTTTTCTTTCAACAGCTTAATCAAACGGTTCGTCAAATATCGGTTACAGAATACTCCGCCGCTGAGCGCGACAGTATCAAGCCTGGTACTCTCCTTGGCTTGTATAGCCATCGCCAGCAGGCTGGCGGCAAGGGTATTATGAAACTTTGCCGAGATAATACCGCCTGCAATACCTATTTGGATATCTGCAATTAATTGCTCTGTCATCTTGCGCAGGTCAATCAGGGTCGGCCGGCCGGTTTTCTTAATAAGTTCGAAATCATAATTTTCATCGATTCCATTTTCTATAATTGCTTCAAGGGCCATCGGCAGCTGTGCTTCAAAATGGTTATAATTACCAATCCCAAGCATAGCGGCCACCGCGTCGAAAATCCTGCCCAGGCTCGAGGTCTCAATTGTGTTGACCGATTTTTCGATTTGCTCCAATATGATTTGCTGCTTCTTAGTATTATTTTCAATTCGCTCGAGCAGCCATCTAAATTTGTCCAATTCTAAATTATCGCCGTATGTTTTCTTAAGAAGTCCGAGGACAGGCCTTATAGCCTCTTTACTTGCCTTATCCGCACCGGCCAGTTGGTAATAATCCAGGTGGCCGAGGCGTTCGGAATTTTCCAGTGATGCAATCATACACTCGCAGCCCCAAATCGCGCCGTCCGTTCCATAGCCGGTGCCGTCACATTCGATACCGATGACCGGCCCTTCAAGGCCATGCTCAACTAAAACCGACGCAATGTGTGCCCAGTGATGCTGGACCTGGATAACCTTTACATCAGGTATTGAAAGAGCATATTGGGTAGAAAAATAACCGGGGTGTAGGTCGCAAGCCACGACTTTGGGCTGGACTTCAAATAATTGCCGAAAGTGCTCGACTGAGTCGATGTAATGATGATAGACCTCAGCGTCCTCGAGGTCGCCGATGTGCTCGCTGCAGATAAGCTGATTTTGCTTTACAAAACAAAATGTGTTTTTCATATCTGCCCCTGCTGCGAATATGTCCTGCCGGCAGACTTCTTTCATAAGAACAGGAGCCGGCACGTACCCTCTGGCTCTTCTTAAGGGAACCGGCTTTTCTTCCACAAAATGAATGACCGAGTCGTCAACCTGCCGATAGATTTCTCTGTCGTGCATCAGGAAGGCATCCGCAATACCTGCAAGTCTCTCAAGGGCTTTTTCGTTTTTGCAAATTAAAGGCTCTTCAGAGATATTGCCACTGGTCATAACAAGGACTTCTATAGCTTGGCCGTTTGTCTTCTCGGCAAAAAGTAAATGGTGCAGCGGTGTATAGCAAACCATAAAGCCGAATGTATCAACGCCCTGCGCCACCGATGGGGCTATTGTGGATTCGACAGGCTCACCATAAGCTGAGTCCTTCCTTTTTGGCAGCAGAACAATAGGGCTTTGGGGGCTTTGTAAGACTTTTTCAGCCGATTCGCTAACGATAGCGTACTTTTTTATCTTTTCAACCGAGCCGGCCATCGTAGCAAAAGGTTTATGGTCCCGGTGCTTGCGTTCTCGCAGCCGTTTGACCGCCGAGTCGTTAAGGGCATCGACTGCTAAATGAAATCCACCGATTCCTTTTATAGCGAGGATTTTGCCGTCAAGCAGTAAACCCGCGGCCTGCGTAATCACCTTGTCACTATCTTTTTCTATAATTCTGCCGGTAGTGTCGGTGAGATAAATTTTCGGGCCGCACTTGGGGCAGGCGACAGGCTGGGCATGGAAACGCCTGTCGGCCGGGTCATTATATTGCGAAGCGCATTGAGGACACATTTCGAAGACAGACATTGTCGTATTAGGCCGGTCGTATGGTATCGTTTTTATCAGTGAGTATCTCGGGCCGCAGTTGGTACAATTAATGAACGGATAACGATATCGAAAATCGTCCGGCTTGTTCATTTCACCGAGACAATCCCGACAGGTGGCGGTGTCCACCGTTACCTCGGAAAGTGCTGTGCCTGCCGAATCGCTCGGTCTTATGCTGAAACTCTTTTCGCCGGCCACGACAGGAATACCAATCACCCGGCAGGAATCTATCTTCATTAATGGGGGGCCTTCGTTGCCGGATTGGAGGCGGTTGATAAATTCGGCGCAATCGCCGCGGCGGCCCTGCAGCTCGATGGTTACGCCTTTTGTATCGTTAAAGACGAAACCTGAAAGCGAAAGCTGGGTAGCGAGCCGATAGACAAACGGTCGAAAGCCGACTCCCTGTACACATCCTGTTACGGATATTTTTTTCCTCTCGAGCAAAACAGCACCAAAAAAGAGTAATTTATAACATATTTTTACTTGAAGCATATTCTCTAACAATGTGAGTCTGATGGCAACACCTTTCATCAATAATACCTGCCGGGCGGATGGATTGTTCATCTCGGCGGTTTTCAGAGCAAAAACGACAAGACACTTTTCAAATTGACCGCAGGGAGTTTCGAAAGTATCATAACCAGGTCTAAAAACAAAATCCCAAACGAAACAACTGGTGTTACACCGGATACAACAAGATGTTGATTCCGCAGGCTTTGACGGCTTTTTTGAGAAGCGGAGCTTTGTACTGAATGAGCTGAAAAAACAATTGGGCCTGCTTGATATATTCTCTATCGCCTCGGGTGCGATGATAAGCTCGGGTCTGTTTGTTCTGCCTGCAATCGCATATCGAAAGGCGGGGCCTGCCGTGATATTGTCCTATCTTTTCGCTTCGATTCTGGTTATCCCCAGTGTTTTGAGTAAGGCGGAACTGTCGACTGCTATGCCGCGTGCCGGTGGGACCTATCTGTACATCGAACGCAGCCTTGGTTCGATAGCCGGGCTTTTCAGTGGTTTGGCAAACTGGTTCTCGGTAGCTTTGAAAAGCGCGTTTGCGCTGGTCGGTATCGCGGTTTTTGTCAGAATCGTGGTCGAACATATGCTTTCGATAAAACTCACAGACCAACAAGAGGCAATACTTCTAAAGACGATAGCCAGCGTATTCTGCCTTGGCTTTATGCTTCTTAATATCGTCAGTGTTAAACACGCCGGCAGACTTCAGGTCTGGCTCGTGATGGGTATGTTTGGGATACTGACGCTTTTTATAATCACGGGCACCAAGTCAATCGCTCTTGGAAGGTATGAGCCTTTCCTGCAGAACGGCTGGGCGGCGGTCTTTGCCACAACAGGTATGGTCTTTGTGAGTTTCGGCGGCCTGACCAAAGTCGCCAGTGTGGCCGAGGAGGTGATAGATCCCGCGAAGAACCTCGCACTGGGAATGATTCTGGCCTGGTTTTTTGTGAGTGTTCTTTATCTGGGCACAATTGCAGTAACGGTGGGAGTGGTAGCGGGGCCGGAGTTGGCCGAATCATTAACGCCAATCTCACTGGCAGCAAGCAGTTTTATGGGTTCGGTGGGCGTAGCTCTCGTTACATTTGCCGCGATGGCGGCGTTTATAACGACCGCAAACGCGGGAATACTGGCTTCTTCAAGACAACCGCTGGCGATGAGCAGAGATAAGCTGCTGCCGGCGGCTCTGGCAAGGTTAAACATCCGTTTCAAAACACCGCACGTTAGTATAATAGTAACCTGCGGATTTATAATTCTTGCAATCGTGCTTCTGGATATTGAGTTGCTTGTAAAGACAGCTTCTACGCTGATGATAGTTCTGTTTATGCTGGTAAATGCCAGTGTAATTATCATGCGTGAAAGCAGGATTCAAAGCTATCGGCCGGTGTTTAAGTCGCCTTTATATCCGTATATTCATATTATTGCGATAGTAGCCTATGCCCTGCTAATCGTGCAAATGGGATTTGTGCCTTTGATAGTCACGGCCGGGTTTATAAGCATCTCGGCGGCTTGGTTCGGTCTTTATCTTTACAAAAGAGTTACAAGACAATCGGCCCTGATGCACGTTGTAGAGCGTGTTACGGATAGAGAGCTCCAGGCCGTAACGCTTGAAGATGAGCTTAGGGATATCCTGCTGCAGCGGGACGAAGTAGTCGAAGACCGGTTCGACAAGCTGATAAGGGAGTGTGAAATAATGGACCTGCCCGAGAGCAGCAGAGCGGACGATGTCTTCAGGGCCATCTCCAAAATCCTCGCGGACAGGCTCAAAGCCGACGAATACGTCTTATTTGAAAAGTTCCTTCAAAGGGAAAGCGAAGGTACGACGGTAGTTCAGCCGGGTTTAGCGATACCGCACATAATTTTGGAAGGCGAGAAAAAGTTCGATGTTGTTCTGGTCAGGGCCAGGCAAGGCGTGACTTTTCCTCACGCAGCCGAGCCGGTTAAAGCGATATTTATTCTCGTCGGCAGCAAGGATGAGCGGAACTATCATTTGCGGGCGCTGATGGCGATAGCACAAATCGCACAGGGTGAGAACTTTGAGAAGCAATGGCTTGAAGCAAGAGATATACAGGCAATCCGGAACCTGATACTTCTTTCAACAAGAAAAAGGGATTCCGACTAACACTTCGTGCTGCCACGCCGAAAAACTGCCAATCAGCCAATCAGGCGTGAACCCCGAAGCAGGCGAGGGTGAAGGGGAGGCTGTTCAAGGTTGTCTCTTAAATGAGGTTTACCGGCCAGAGAACGCAACCTATATGCAACTGGTTTGTCGAATTGAACAAAATCAGGTGATAATCCAAGGATTAAAACGGTTGAGTACACCGTTGTAAGCAGAAATCTATATGCTCTCCGTTATTCGCTGTTTTTCACTTGAAAGAGCAATAATTTGATTGTATTTTGGGAGAGTACAACAGCGGCTGGGATTCCTCTGAATGACGATAAGTTCGGGATGTTATACGGAAACCGCATAAGACGCTTGATAAGAAAGCGAATTGTCGTAAGCGTTTGTAGAAAAGGCGCTTATGTGTTGAATAAAAAGGTGTTATGCCGACAGTCGGGCGCTTGTGGGTTCTTATCTGGAAACCATATATACATAGTTATATGTAGAGTGTTCCCGAACAGTAGTGTAACGACTTTCTACGATTACCAATCTATGGGAGGAAGCCGTGAACAATATCGTTTTTCATACCGACGTAACTAAAATTCTGTCTGCAGATTCTTACGTGATCAGTCGATTCAGTCCCGATCTACCAATGCCACCACCGGCTGATCCCAATGCGCTGACAGATTTCTTGGATGTAGTTGACGTTGTGACCAATGAGACTTTTCTCCAATACCGACCCGCTGAAAATCAACGCGGCCCCCTTAACCAGGCGTGTAAACGAATATCATACGAAACAGAGGCAGTCCGGCCACCAGTATCGCCACTTATCTGGGATCTTGGTGGAGTGACCAAAGATGCGGAACAGACTCTATCTTTCTTCGCTCCACTTACACAAACAGAGAAATCGATCAGACGATTGGCAGAGTGGGTCCGGTTCCAGGTATCAACCTCGTATCTTCAGAACATCTTCTGGGCTGCAAATAATGAACAAGAGCTCCAGTATGCCCTTGAGGTGTACAAGCGCTATTACCTCACTGATACTCCCTTGATCAATACGGCTGTCGAAATCTTGGGTTGTAACCCTTTCGGTTACGCTACGGATGCGCTTAACCAAAAGTATTGGTCTCCTGCCGACTTCTTTCTTTCTTATACATTCTGGGCATACATCAAGGGTTGCAGATTTGCTAGAGGTCTTAGTGAGGAGAACATTTACGTGGTGCATTGGCTCCGAGAAAGGGCAATTACTGAATCCGACGGTGTGAAGAAAGGATCTCAGGAAACCCTCGGCGTCAAAATTCCTTGGGGGCCAATAGTCCGATACCAATTGGATTTACTACCTGCAGATATTACGGTGGGATACTTAACGAAGGCACTCATTAAGCTAAGAATATACTCTATTGCAGAATCAAAAAACGCCGTGACCTCTCACAAACGGCGTGATTTTCTTGCCACTGGATTGATGGTTTTCAATGAAACAATCGGTACTACGAGAAGCTTCGTCGTTGACGAACTTGCGAAGATGACAGGAAATGTTGTAGCGAGTACCTATCCGGGCCCCGGACATGGCGCAAAGTTCCTGCTACAGCTGGTAAACAGGCCAATTAACAAGGCCAGAGCTAAGAAGACTATCAAGTACCTCGTCTCGACCAAAAGCCGAGTTTCTGAATTCATCCAGAACGGTGCATAGTTTGCCAATGCCTTACCGATGAAAGTGTAGTCGTAGGACACATAACCAGGCTAATGCAGCCGACGCAAAAAGCCGCGCGGCTGAACCTGAACGTTACGTGCGGTTCAACGGAATTCAATCGAATGCACGAAGTTGCTTGCTGATTAGGGGAAAAAGCACACTTTACCAGAACAGTATGAATCGGCCTTGGCTCTGAGTGACGCACATTTGGGACCTGGGTAGAGAGTTCCAGCATCGAATTTTGCACCAAATACGCAACTCAAACGCAACCAGAATCTGTGAGAATTTAATAACTACGTTACAAACACCAACTTACATAACGATAAAAACGGTTAGAAAGACCGTTGCCTAAGTCAAATCACTGTATTAAGCGAAAAGAAGCCACCTATTTGGTTCTCAAATCTTTTCCTAGCAGGTGAAAATTTCGTTTGTATCGGCATGTTGGTGGCTAACCGTAAGAGCCGGTTTTCAGGAAGCAGAGCCAAGTTTATGGCCGGGGCCGACGGTGTAAAGGCGCTTTTTTGGCTCAGTATTAACGTGGGCGGCGATTACCTTGCCGACAAAAATTATGTGGTCGCCGGCCTCGATTTGGGTCTCAAGCGTACACTCGAAATTTGCGACGGCGTCGGTGAGCAGGACGGAATCGATCGCTGCGGCCTGCTCGTTCCTGCAATCGAACTCGGCAAACTTATCGGTATCACGGCCGCTGTGGCTGCCGAAAAACAAGGCCGCATCGGCCATATCAACCGAGGGGTATGCAATCGTAAAACACTTCGAGTGGCGGATGGCCGTGGTTGAGTAGTGGCTCGTCGCTACCGCTATCGCCATCATCGCCGGCCGGCCGGATGCGAACATCGTCCAGCCAAGCGTAATGGGATTGGCTTTGCCCTTTTTATCCTTTGCAATTGCGATGACTACCTGTTCGGGGTATTTGGTCTTTACCGCTTCGACATATTCAACTTGCTTTTGCATTTCGGGACTCCCAAAACAATTTGGTGTTTACTTGAAAGATATATTTGATAAAATTTTACCCGTAAGAGTTATTTTAACAAGGAGAATCCCGTGAGCAAGATTGGATTTATTGGTGGCGGGAATATGGCTGAAGCACTTATCAAGGGGATGGTATCGGCAAAGGTCTATCCGCCTGAAAACATAATTGCCGGTGATATACGGGCCGAAAGGCTCGAATATCTAAAAGAACAATATGCTGTCGGGACCGAAGCGGATAACGCGGCGGTAGCGCGGTCGGTGGAAGTTCTTATCCTCAGTGTCAAGCCGCAGAACATGACCGATGCCCTAGAGAGTATAAAAGACGCGGTTAAGACCGACACGCTTGTGATATCAATCGCAGCGGGCATAAAGGTTTCCAAAATCGCCGATGCTTTGGGTGATATTGCAATAGTTCGTGTTATGCCTAATACACCTGCCTTGATAAGCGAAGGAGCAAGCGCTTTATTCGCCAACGAAAGGGCAAAGGCGAAGCTGGATAAAGCAATGTCGATATTCTCGGCGGTCGGCAAAGCGGTCGTCGTTGAAGATGAAGGTTTAATAGATGCCGTCACGGCAGTAAGCGGCAGCGGGCCTGCCTATTATTTTCTCCTGATGGAAGAAATGATAAAAGCGGCCGGCAAACTGGGCCTGCCCGACGAGACGGCCAAAGAACTTGTTCTGCAAACCGCCAAAGGGGCGGCCCTGCTCGCAGCTCAGCGCGACAAACAGGGAGAGACACCTGCCCAGCTTCGCCAAAAGGTAACTTCACCCGGCGGAACCACCGAGGCGGCCTTGAAAATATTCTCAGAAGGACAGCTTGGCGAGATTATATCCAGAGGTATTGAACGAGCCTGCCAAAGAAGCAAAGAACTTTCCGGTTGAGACTATTCCACGATTATCGCCTCGACGGGGCATTCGTCCACGGCCTGCTTAACGGCGTCCTCAAACTCGGCAGGAACACTATCCACCCTGACCTGGGCCTTGTCATCACCCATTTCAAAGACATCCGGGCAGGTTTCGACACATAATCCGCAGGCGCTACAGGTATCTTCTTCAATTCTGACTTTCATATTAAATCCCCTTCTAAATCGACATTTACTATTGATTATTTACCATTGATTACTTATCATTGGCAGAGCATTAAAAGTGGTCGAAAGAAAATAGTCAATAATAAAATTTTTACGGCCGGGTCCCATGCAAACTGAGCCCGCGAACCTGGTCAGGCGGGGAACCGAGCAGCCATAAGCGTGGTCCTCGGTTGTGCCGTGGTTAACCCGGCCTTCTTTGATTGATAATTAATGTATACAGTATTGGCAAGAAGATACAGGTCACAGAAATTCGAGGAGGTGATAGGTCAGAGTGCGATCGCCAGGACACTCATTAACGCGATAAAAACCAACCGGGTTGCGCACGCGTACCTTTTCACCGGGCCGAGAGGGGTGGGCAAGACTACGATGGCCCGAATCATGGCCAAGGCCCTTAACTGCCTTAAGGCCGACGGGCCTACCAGCGAGCCCTGCTGCAAATGTGAAAGCTGTGTGGCCATCAACACCGGTGATGATATCGACGTAATTGAAATCGACGGCGCATCTAACACCGGTGTCGACGATGTCCGCGAATTGCGCGAGAACGCAATCTACAGGCCCGCACGCGCTCGATACAAAATCTATATCATCGACGAAGTCCATATGCTTAGCACCTCGGCCTTTAATGCCCTGTTGAAATTACTCGAAGAGCCGCCCTCGCATATAAAATTTATCTTCGCAACCACACAGCCGAACAAGATACTGCCGACGGTTCAGTCCAGATGCCAGAGATTTGATTTCAAAAACATCGGCTCGGCCCAAATTGCCGAACAGTTAAGGTACATACTCAAAACGGAGAAGATAAACTTCGAGGATGAGCTGGTTGTGGCGGTGGCGAGAATGGCAAGCGGCTCAATGAGGGACGCGCTTAGCCTTTTAGACCAGCTTATAAGCACCGGAATCGAGCCGCTGGCCTTTTCAATGCTTGAGGAGTATCTTGGGCAGCCGGATGTCGAGAAAATCCGTAACCTCGTTGAGAAAATATCGGCCGGCGACGCGGGCCGAAGCCTTGCTGTAATCAATGATTTGCTGGCCGAGGGACAGTCCGCAGCACAACTGATAACCTCGACCATCGACTTTATGCGGGATTTGACGGTTTTGAAATGCGATGCAAATGCTACCGAGCTTTTGGTTGTTATGACGGACGGCCGTAAGGATGCCTGCAAGCTTGCGGAGAAATTTGATATGCCCGGCCTTATTTACGACATAACCGCGCTCGAGAAGCTCCGCTGGACCCTGAGAAACACTGATAATCCAAGAGCAATTCTTGAGGCTACGATGCTAAGGTTGACCCTGAGTGAGCAATTCCTGGACGCTTCCGAGCTTCTTTCGCAACTGGAAGGCCGGCCGGCTGCCCAGAGGGAGGTAAAAAAAAAATCACCCGAGACGGTAAGCGGAGTTGGTGACCAAACAAGCCGAAGTAAGCAGGCCTTTGTGCAGACTAATCTGCTGCAGCAGACTGAACCTGTAACATCGGGCAAGCTTCAGTTATTTTCCATAAAAAGCAAATGGCCGTCAATTCTGAAGGCGATTGATGCCAAGGACGCCAATATCTCCGCGAAAATGGCTGACGCCGTTCCTCACAGCCTGGATAATGATGGAACGCTGACGCTTTCGTTCCCGGCGAAGGCGGCTATGGCGAAGGCGCTGTGCGAAAATGGAAGTGTTAAAATCCAGATACAGTCACTATTGAGCCAGATGCTTGAGGTACCGGTGAAGGTGCGTTTCACTATTGAACAGCCTGAGTCTAACGGCCGGACGAACGCAAAAAAACCGAGAAAGACGGGCCGGCTCAGCCAGAAGGAAGTGAATGAGATTATTAACGACCCGTCGGTAAAAGCTATCCTGATGGACCTCGATGCGAGCGTTACTGATATTCAGCCCCCGTAATACGACTATGGGTAGCAGCCTCAAGCGCCAGCCCCCCGCGAAGCGGGGGACAAGCTTGGGGATGGTTCGTTAGCCAATTAGGAAGGTTTTCTGTTGATAATGAATTAGATATGATGCCGTTATGCTGAATGGGAAAGTATATACAAAAAGATGCCATCGTTACAATCTTGCGGGAAATGCCCACGAATTAACATTTAGCTGCTACAATAACCGGCCGTTTCTTTTGGCGGAAAGAACCTGTAAGTATCTTGTTGATTCCATTATTAAAAGTCGTGAAAAGCACAAGTTCGACTTGTGGGCTTATGTTTTTATGCCGAACCATGTGCATTTGTTGATATTTCCGAGAAAACAGCAATATTCAATTTCCGATATATTGCTTTCAATAAAGCAACCTGTATCACGCAAAGCATTAAATTATCTTAAAAGCAATAATCCTGATGGATTGAAATATCTGGCAACATCTCAGAGGCACAGGCTTTACCGGTTCTGGCAAAAAGGCGGAGGTTATGACCGCAACATAACAGAAGTCGAGACTGTTATTAATTCAGTACGTTATCTTCATAATAATCCGGTACGCAAAGGCCTGGTTGAAAGTGTGGATAGTTGGTATTATTCAAGCGCCGCTGATTGGCAGGATACTCGGCAGGGACCGATACCAATAGACTTTGATAGTTTCCCTGTGACCTGAGTCATCCCCAAGCTGCGCCCTTCGATCCCGGCGCGCCGGGACTCAGGGCTTGCTTGAGGCTGCCACCCCTGACGCTTAGTTAGCTTATAAAGGCAAATACGATGGCTAATTCAAACAACATAGAACAATCATCGTCGCATTTCGAAACAGCTGCAAGTATGCTTGAAAGCTTGGAAGAAATTCCAATCACAAAGGAATTTGGAGTAGAGTCAAATTCTTGTAATCCCGCATTGTTGCTTAATACGTCCGTTTGGAATCAGAGTATGCTGTTGAGAGTTAGAGAACTGGGGAATGCTTCTATTAGTCTATGGAAGCAGAATCGTCTTGTCTCTGCTGCTATTTTAACACGGTGTCTTTTGGAAACCGTAGCATTATATTACCATATAAAAACAATACTAGAAGACGTTAGCAATGAAAAACATCCGGTCAGCAGCGCGGTTACAGAACTCTGGCGAGCCGGTCGTGGACGAAACCGTCGAAATCTAAACCTGCTATTCAAAAACGCGCCCAATACAACTCAGAAATATGAAGCTCTTGAATTGGACGAATTTCGTAAAGCACTTACTCAAAAGAGCGAATCTCTGAAATACTCCTACAGTGAACTTTCAGAATATGTACATCCAAATGCTCCAGGAACTTCAGAGGCATATACAAATCCTAACCAAGAGAATTTGTCTTTTGTTTTCGATGGAAATTTTGGCCATTTTTCGCATAATACTGGCTATGTATTGGAATTCGGGCTGAATATGTTTAGACAGTGCTGGTTGGAAATGGAGGGACTAATCCCTCGGTTTATGGAAATTTGTAAGTAAATATTGGCTTAAGATGTGTGGCAGCCTCAAGCGCCAGCCCCCCGCGAAGCGGGGGACAAGCTTGGGGATGGTTTGTGAGTAATTGAATATGGGTAGTATTTATACAGAAAGTCTAAACAAGCTTATTGAGGAGTTTGGCAAGCTGCCGGGCATTGGCCCAAAGACGGCGGAAAGGCTGGCCTTTTATATTTTAAATGCCGAGCCGAAGGAGGCTCTTGCCCTCGCCGAGGCCATTACTACTGTGAAGAGCGACATCAAACGCTGCAAAATCTGCAATAATCTGGCCGAGGCCCAAATCTGTTCGATATGCAGCGACCCGCGACGGGATAAGGGTATCATTTGTGTGGTTGAAAAGCCAAAAGACCTCATAAGTCTCGAAAAAACAGGGGCTTGCAAATGGAGTTATCACGTCCTGGGCGGTCATATCGCACCACTCGAAGGCGTTGAGCCGGACGATTTAGACATTGAGGGCCTTCTGAAGCGTATCCGCAGCGGCTCGATAGCGGAGATAGTAATGGCCACTAATCCGAATATCGACGGCGACGCGACGGCTTTGTACATAGCTTCGCTGATAAGGCCAATGGGTGTAAAAATTACACGCTTAGCCAGAGGACTGCCCACCGGCGGCACTATCGAATTTGCCGGTGGCTCGATTCTTGTTGAGGCGATTCGCGGCAGGCAGAAAATGGAATAATTTCATCGGCCCGGCCGGTAAAGTTTTTAACCTCCCCTAACATTTTACCGAGGTTTATGGTATAATATAGTAGTCGTTAGTATCGGACCTTCAAGAAGACAAGCGATAAGGCAAACGTAAATCATATCGCTAAGATAGCTTCGGTAATTTTACTATGAAAATGAGTATGACAGGGCAGATGCGAATGGAGCAGCGGATGAAGCTTGCTCCTCGAATGATACAATCGATGGAGATATTGCAACTGCCGTTGCTTGTCCTGCAGGAAAGAATCGACCAGGAATTAAACAGCAATCCGGTCCTTGAGCCGGTCGAACCGGCCGGACCCGAAGATTCATCAGAGCAGCAAAGCGATGATAGTATGAACGAGAAGGACCTGGTTGTTAACCAGGACAACAACAAGATTGATGATTTCCAGCGTCTCGAGGACCTTGACGATGATTTTCGTGAATATACGCATCGGGGCGGGCCTTTGCAGGTTTACGGTCGTTCCGGCGAGACCGATAAAAAACTTGAAGCAATGAAAAACACCGCTGCCCAGCCCTGTTCACTGCACGAATACCTCGTGGAGCAATGGGGATTGGTCGATGTTGAGGCGCCGGTTAAAAAAGCAGGTCGGCTGATTATCGATTATATCGATGAAAAAGGATACTTGTCCGTAAGACTTGAGCAATTGCATAACAAGGAAAGGAATGATTTCAATCTTGAACATATAAAGCAGGCCCTGTCGCTTATTCAGAATTTAGACCCGCCCGGAGTTGGAGCCAGAGACCTGAAGGAGTCCCTGCTGCTCCAGATGCAGCAGAGTCCCGATGATTTCAGTTTCGAGAGCCGACTTATTGCAGAATATATGAACGAGCTGCTTGAAAATCGGCTGCCTGAAATCGCAAAAAAAATGAACTGCAGCATCGAGAGAATCTATAAGGCCATCAGCCATCTCAGCAAGCTCGATACCTCACCCGGCCTGCAGATAGGCCCGGCCTCGAACCACCCCATCACGGCGGAGATAATAGTCGAGCCCAACGAAGACGACACCGATTATTCCGTAAGGCTGGCCAGCGACAGGGTGCCGAACCTGAGGATAAGTAATTTTTATCTGAAACTGGCAAAGAACCCGAAGGCCGACGAAAAAACGAGACAGTTCCTGAAAAACAATATTCGCTCGGCACAGTGGTTCATAGACGCCATAGCCCAGCGCAAAAACACCTTGCTCAGAGTGGCAAAATCAGTGGTGGCAGACCAGAAAGAATTTTTTGACAAGGGTAAGCTATTCTTAAAACCCCTTCCGATGTCAAAAATCGCCGACGAGCTCGGCATCCACATTGCGACCGTCTCGAGAGCGGTTGCGGGCAAATACATGCAGTCTCCGCAGGGCATCCTGCCGCTTCGCAGATTTTTCGCGGGCGGCATACAAACCGAAGACGGCAAGAGCCGAAGCTGGCACGCCGTCAGAGCGAAACTCCAGCAAATAGTCGAACAGGAAGACAAGACCAAACCGCTCAGCGATGACGAAATCCGAAAGAAAATGGCTGATGTGGGTTTTCACAATATCGCACGCCGAACAGTGGCAAAATATCGAAGGCTGCTCAATATCCCGACTGCAAGGTTCAGAAAAAAATATCTTGGCCGCAAATAAACTACATTTTTTCTCTGCCCCGCCCCCTTCTAAGAAATAAAGCATCAAGAATCGAGTATCGAGAATCTATATTAATAATCAATTGAATAAGCTTCCGCCAGGACCTTAATCGGATGCTGAACGGATTTATCACTTATGTGCTCTATCTGCATTTTGCAGGCTGCGCATTCGGTAAGTACATTTTTGACGGGGGATTTTTCCAGTTTCTCTTTGAAGCCCGCGGCTATCTTTGAAGAAAGCTCATAATTTTTCTTCTGCATACCAAACGTTCCGGCAAGCCCGCAGCAGCCGGCATTAAGCTCGATGACCTTTACGCCGAGATGCTCCTGCAGGAGCTTCACACTCGGGAGCCCCTCTCCGAGCGCACACAAATGGCACGGCAGGTGATAGGCAAATTCCTCGGTTATTTGTTTTGTCGCAGGTTTTAATTTGTTCTGCTCTCGCAGGCCCAGAAGATAACTTGTTAACTCGAAAGTATTTTCCGAGACAACCTCGGCATCCTCGCCCGAAACATAATGCCTCATCTCCTGCTTGAGACAAAGGGCCGCACTGGGTTCGGAACAGACAATTTTGTAGCCTTGCCGCACGAATCCGGCAAGATGAGCAATATTGTACTCTAAGTCCTTTCGTGCTGTTTTTGCATCGCCGTATGCCATTGCAGGCAGTGGAGCCGGCCGCTGCGGCGGTAAAACTACCTCGATATCATTGTACCGAAGGACTTTAAGCACCGCGAAACCAAGGGCGTGGTCGTTAAAATTGGCGAAGGTATCGACGAAATATACAACCTTGTCGACCGGATTTTTAACCGGGCCGGCAGCACGTAAATACTTTCGGCCTTTGGCCAGAAACTGACCGAACTCGAACCGCGGCAAGGCCCTTGTGCGGTCAAGCCCGACCGTCTTTTCGAGAAACCATTTGAAAGGCGGAAGGGACATAACGAAATTTGAGATGGGCCAGAAGATACTTCCCAACATACTAAGCAGCCGGTTACGGCTCAAGGCAAAGGCGGCCCGGCTAAGGCCTTTACGCCTGGCGTATTCGGTGCGGGCCTCGAACACTAATTTTGAGATATCCACGCCGGAAGGACACTGCACCGAGCAGGCCTTGCAGTTGATGCACATATCAAGGATTTCCTTGAACCGCTCTGATGCGAAATCTTCTTCGCTCAATCGGCCGGTGAGCCAGAAGCGAATAAGATTTGCCTTTGCCCGCGAGCCGGCCAATTCATCGCCAAGGGCGCGATAGACAGGACACATTCGCAAATCGTCCTGTTTGCTAAGGCAAAGGCCGCAGCCGCTGCACTGCTCAACTTCGAGTTGAAATTCGCCCGGCCCGAACAGCAAATTTGTTTTCTTTTTCCCGGCGGCAGCGCCCTGCTGCGCTCTTAGATTGCTGACCATAACATCAGCGTCATCATTGATAATCTTACCCGGATTCAAAAGGCCGGCAGGGTCGAAGATATTTTTTATTTTTCGCAGGACTTCATAGTAATCTTCGCCGTACTGTCCCTTTACAAATGCCGCTCTTACAAGCCCATCGGCGTGCTCTCCGCTTATCGCACCACCCAGCGACCAGGCCAAAGAAAAAACCTCTTTGGCGATTAATTGCATTTTTCTAACGTCCTCAGCAGTCGCCAAATCCATATATGGCCGAATGTGCAGCCCGCCGTCACCTGCGTGGCCGTAATATGCCATCGAGACATCATACCGTTGGGCAATATCATTCAGGCCGGTGATGTACTCGGCAAGCCGGGCGTTTTCAACGGAGGTATCCTCTACAAATGGTATCGGACGCTTTCGGTTTTTTTTCCGATAGAGCAGCGGCACAGCATCTTTACGCGACTGCCACATAAGGTCCTGCTCCGCGAGGTCAAAGACAGCCTTTGTGTGTGATGTAAGCTTGGCAACCATTGCCAATGCGTCTTGTATTTTCTGTTTGACCTGTTGCTCGTTGCGGCCGGTGTACTCCACAAGAAGCACCACGGCCGCAGAAGTCGGAAGGATGTCGCGGTACTGCATAAATGCCTCGGCAGCCAACTGCATCAGGCTTCTATCCATCAGCTCACAGGCCGAGGCGCCGGAATCGGCAATAAGCGGCACGGCTCGAGTCATCTTCTCAAGCGAATCAAATTCAAGCTGCAGCAAGACCCGCTCTTGTGGAACATCAACAGCCCTTAATGTGATTTTGGTGAAAACGGCCAGAGTTCCTTCTGAGCCGGCCAGCAGACGGGCCATATCTATCCTGCCGTTGTTTGTTATGTTTGCGATATTGTAGCCACTGTGGCTGCGCCTTGTGGCAGGCTGGGCGGCTACAATCGTATCTGCATTTTCCTTGAGGATGGCCAAACATTTTTCGGCAAGACCGGCAACTTTGCTGTCATTGTTAATGGCAGGGTCAAAATCGTTTTTGAACTCAACGATACTTCCATCAGCCAGGACGGCCTCGATGCCAACCACATAATCGGCCATATAACCGAACTTGAGTGAATGGGCGCCGGTCGCATTATTGGCAACGCAGCCGCCGAGAGTGGCCCTGTTTGCGCTGGAGGGGTCGGGGCCGATTTTTTTGCCGAAGCCGGCAAGGATGCTGTTTAGCTCATCCAGGACTGCGCCCGGCTGGCCGGTAATTGTTGAGCCGTCATCGGCCACACTAAGAATCCGATTCATATAGCGCTTCATATCAAGCACTATGCCGCTGCACAGGGCCTCACCTGCCACACCGCTGCCTGCACCGCGAGCGACGAGTGGAATATCATTCTCTTTGGCATATTTTATAATGGTGGTGATGTCACGGCTGTCTTTGGGCGCTACCACACATAAAGGGACGATTTGATAAATGCTCGAATCGGTGCTGTAGGCGGCGCGGTGAAAAATATCGCCAAAGACGTCCGCCTGGCTGATTCGGGCCAGTTCGGCTGTAACCTGCTCGGGTTTTTTTCGGGACGGCATCGCTGATTACTCAAAATCGCGAGGCAGAAACTGGGGTTGAAACTTAGTACCGCCCAGACGCAGAGCGGCCAGGTCATTTTCACTGAGTTGCCCGTTGATAAACTGCTGAACGATTGAATTAGGGTGATTGCGGATATGGTCGACATCACCATCGGCGATTATCCTGCCGTTATGAAGCATAATGATACGGTCACCAATTTTGTAGGCGCTTGTCATATCGTGTGTAACAACTATGGTTGTAACGCTGAGTTCTTTTTGAAGCTTCAGTACAAGCTCATTAATTATATCGCTGCGAATCGGGTCGAGACCGGTCGTCGGCTCATCGTATAAAATCAGCTCAGGATTCATCGCGATTGCTCTGGCAAGAGCCACGCGTTTTTTTTGGCCGCCCGACAGATTTGCCGGATAATAATTTTGGTAACCGTCCATCCCGACCAATGCCAGTTTGGTTTTGACTAACTCCTCCAGCTCGTTCCATTTCGCCCTGATACCGTGCTGTTGGATTGGAAAAACTATGTTCTCAAAAACAGTCAGGCTGTCGAACAAAGCACCACCCTGGAATAAAAATCCGTAATGTACGCGTATCTTATCGAGGTCGCGTTCGGGCAGGTTGTCGATTCTTTTATCCCTCAGGAATACACTTCCTGCAGTAGGCCTTAACAGCACTATCAGATGTTTTATTAACACGGTCTTACCGCAGCCGCTGGGGCCGATGATAACGGTAGTTTTACCCTTCTCTATAGAGAGCGAGATGTCGTCTAATACCATCTTATTACCGAACTTCTTCGTCAGTTTTTCGAGATGGAGTATGGAGTTATTAGTTTGTTCGCTTTGCTCTGCCATAAGCTCATTACTTACAATAATAAAATTCTCGTCGGCCAGATTGTGCTGTAAATAGCCTTGAAGATAACAACCAGGGCAAAGTCAAGCGCGAGTATGAGTATGAAGCTTCCGACAAACGCCTCAGTACAGGCCTGCCCGACTCCCTGCGCACCTTCTTTGCACGTGAAACCTTTGTAGCAACTAACGGCCGCAATTGCACCGCCAAAGAAAAATCCTTTAATTATTCCTATTGATAAATCCCAAAAATCGACGCTGGCGGCACTAAACTGCCAGTAGGCCCGGCTGTTAATACCGAGCTGTACAACACTGATGAATGAGCCACCGAGAATACCCAGCAGGTCGGCATATATAATCAGGAACGGCGTTAGAAATACACATGCTAAGAAACGAGGTGCAACCAGATAACGCATCGGGTCGGTTCCCATACTTCGTACGGCATCAATCTGTTCGGTAACATTCATTGTTCCCAACTCCGCGGTAAGTGCGCCGCCTACGCGTCCTGCGAGCATAACAGCGGCCAGTACCGGCCCAAGTTCCTTTACCACCGATATATTGATTAAAACACCAAGATGCTCTTCCAATCCCATCCCTGCCAGCTGGTCATACGCCTGTATCGCTAATGTCATCCCGACAAAAGCGCCGGTAATCATAATTACAGGCACACTGTGTACGCCGATGATGTTCATTTGCGTCCACATTAAAGAATATGAGCTAAGCTTCGTGCAATTACGCGCAGATGCCGCTACGGACTGTGCAAAGAACCTGGCGAATTGTCCCGATTGTTCCACGCCATGAATTGTCTTTTCACTAAAAATCCGGAGCATATTCGGATTCCTCTACTCCAAATAATGCCAACAACATCTCGTTTTTACCTGCTTTCTACGATGTTGTCAAGGGCACTGCGTATCTCTGACAAACTCTTCCGTAAAGCTTCATTGGGCTTAAAACGAATCCGGTCAGGACCCCAACAGCCCTTCAATTTATTACCTGCCTTTCACCCGCAGAGTATCCTCAGGGATTAATTTATACTTCGGACTAAAACGAAGGTCGTTGTTGCTAAAAATTAGAGTTTTTGCATGTGGAAACATATATCGATGTAAGGATAGGGTAATATAGGACCTAAATGTTATATTGAGATTTTAATAATGTTATCAGAGGTATATATAGCTTTCCTATTTTAACTAAAGTTTTTTTAGAGATGACTCCGATACATAAGTTACCAAAATATCCTATTTTACCCAATTTCGCGTTGTATTGCTTATGTGAGTGGTGTAAATAGGGTATATAAAGAAGATTTGATTACTAACTGGAAGTAATTACGGAGGCAAATTTATGGTAAGTGAGCAGATTTTGGAAAGATACCTTCAAGGATTATTAGATGGAGACCGTGTCGTATGTCGGGCCATTATCGAAGAGTCTCTACAAACGGGCATTCCGGCCGTAACCGTGTATACAGAGATTATTTGGCCTATCATGGTGGAGATTGAAGAGCTGTTTAAAGCCGAAAGGATAAACTCGGCACAGGAACATATGGCCATGCGAATCAACCGCACAATTATAGACCAGTTGCAAAACAAATTACCCCGCCGGCCTGTAAGGAGTAAGGAATTGGTTGTTTGTAGTTCCGAAACGGAGCACGGTGAGCTTGGGGCACAAATGATGGCCGACTTGTTTGAAAGCGACGGTTGGCAAGTCAAATTCTTAGGTGGTGGAGTAAGTGAGGATGATACGCTGGCCTTTATACACAAGCGTCGTCCTGATATGCTGTTAATCTATGGCACCATTGCCCGACGAGCACCGTTGGTCCGCAAGCTGATAGACAAGATAAGAGAAGTCAATGCCGTGCCGGAGATGCAAATTATGGTCTCCGGTGGAATTTTTAACCGGGCAGAGGGGCTTTGGGAAGAGATCGGTGCAGACGTTTTTGCCTCCACTGCTAATGAGGCTTTGAAAGTGGCGGTAAACGCAAAGGAAGGCGAAGGTGCTGAGCGTCAAATCCCTGCCCGCTGGGATGGTAGAAGGCAGCGGCACAGGATTCGGACTACTTCTTGACAGACCGACATACACAGATAAGGGAAAACGACAGCTTCGCATAAACTCAGCTTTGCGGAACGACAAATGAAGAAAAGGCAATTTTCGTTGAAAAAATTAAATTGAAAACCGGTGTGAAGGGGTGGCAAAAAAGATTACACACATTTGTAGAAACAAAAGGCTGGAAAAATCTTGAAAAACTATTGAAATAGAAACAGCCTAAGAGTACTTTATCTGGTTTATATCTCTAAAGAGATATCTTTTTTGGTATAAACGATGCTTTTAACACAAATTCTTCGGCCTGATTGCGTTAAGGTGCCATTGGAGGGGAAGGATAAACAAGCCATAATAACGGAATTAGTTGACTTGCTGGACAAGCAGAAAATCCTGCTTAACAGGATAGTTTGTCTGGATGCGATATTAGTTCGAGAGGGAACTCGAAGCACGGGAATAGGCTCGGGGGTGGCAATACCACACGGCAAATGTAAAGGTGTTAATGAGCTGGCAATGGCATTAGGGATAACGAGCGAGCCTGTGGAATTCGGCAGCGTCGACGGCAAAGGGGTGACCATAGTTCTTTTATTAGTCTCGCCGGCAGACCAAACAGGTCCACACATTCAAGCACTTGCAAGAATCAGCAGACTAATGCTGGATGAGTCGTTCAGGCAAAAGCTCGAGCAGGCCGCTTCGGCGGAACAGGCTTATAATCTTGTCGAAGAGAAGGAAAAGCAATAGTTTCCGCTTATTTTCAATGGCCGAAAGCCTATCCCACCACAATGAAGGAACCTTAAACATCTTAGGATTTTATCTGTGAGTGATTAAACCCTGACAGATTCCCAGTACAGGTTCAGTCTTAATTAGATTCGACGGACTGCACAAGCGGTAAAGCGAGAAAACATCACACGACTCATCGGTCTTTGAGTGAGGCTTCGGGAACTGGAGCTTCCCAACAAATAAGGCCCGGCTCGCAAGCCTCGAAGAGGTCTGCATGCTTAGGCAGTATCCTCAAGGCAAAGCCGTGTTGGCCGGAGGCTTGGCACGGTAGTGAGGCAGTAAATGTGTGTTCGTTGTCCTGGCCGGCGCTGTTCACATAAGTCATTTTTATGGGTGAACCATCGATAATATTTCCCCAGGAGTCGACTATACCGTGATAAACTTCGATTACGACGTCATCGGGAGAAAGTTTACCAAGTTTGGCGTTTGCTGCAATTTTTAAGACCGCCCCAACCTCAAGGGTCGGCTGCCGGGCGCTCAAAGGAACGAGTTGCTTGCCATCGTTGACTTCTACGCTGGTGGTCCTGACGGCCAGTTCCGACCAGGCCTGTTTTACGTTCGTCTTCCAGGCAGCAAGGTTTTTGGCACGAGCCATATTCGAGTCGGTCAGAGTTTTCCATCTTGTCACGGCAGGATTGTAAAATCGGCGTGTATACTCGGCAAGCATACGATTTGTGTTAAATCGGGGAGCTATCCATCTTATGGAGCTTTTCATTCTGTTTATCCAGGCTCGTGGTAGTCCACTGGCCGACCGGGTGAAAAACAGGGGAATAACCTCATTTTCCAGCAGATTGTAGATAGTCTGGGATTCTACAAGGTCCTGGTATCCAACATCACTATAGGCCTCGCCGGCGCCTATGACCCAGCCTGCATCCGGTGTATAAGCCTCGCACCACCACCCATCGAGAGTACTCATATTTATTACACCGTTGATTGCCGCCTTCATACCGCTTGTGCCGCTGGCCTCCATCGGCCTGCGGGGCGTATTAAGCCATACATCGACACCCTGAGCCATTGACCGGGCGACGTCAACATCATAATCTTCGATAAACACCAGCCGGCGACGCAGGTTGCGTTGTGAGGCGAAATGAATGATTTGGCGGATAATCTCTTTTCCTTCGGTGTCGTTAGGATGGGCTTTGCCGGCAAAAATCAACTGGACGGGCCTGTTTGTCTGAGTGAGCAGCTTCGTTAGTCGCTGCGGGTCTTTTAGTAAAAGATAACCTCGCTTGTAGCTTGCGAACCTGCGCGCGAATCCGAGTGTCAATGCTTCCGGGTCAAGAACCTCTTCAGCCCATCCGAGTTCAGTATGATAGCTTCCTCGTCGTTGAAGCTGCATCTTAAGACGGGCCCGGCAGAAAGCAATCAACCGCTCCTTACATCGCTGATGGGTTCGCCAAAGTTCCTCATCGGGAATCTGTTCGATATGCTGCCAGAGTGACTTATCAACTACCTCATCGGGCCAGTTAGAACCTAAATATCTTTGGTAAAGATCGTTCATTTCCATCGACAGCCAGGTTTTGGAGTGTATTCCGTTCGTAATTGAACGGATGGGCACTTCCTCTTGTGGCAGTTCGGGCCATATCTGCGCCCATATCTGGCGTGAAACCTGGCCGTGTAACTGGCTTACACCGTTACAATTAGTGCTCAGACGCAGGGCCAGAACAGGCATCTTAAACGACTCGGTTTCATCATCAGGATTTATCCGGCCGAGTGTAAGAAACTGTTTCCTGTTTATGCCAAGGTTCGGGAAATAGCCGGCGAAATACTTATCCATCAATTCTTCCGGGAACTCGTCGTTGCCGGCCTTAACGCAGGTGTGCAAAGTAAAGACATTGCTTGGCTTCGTAGCTTCCACGGCCTCATCAAAATTCATATGTGTCCTGGTCCGCAGACTGTGTATCCGCTCGAGAGTAAGAAAGGCGGCATGACCTTCATTCATATGACAGACGGCAGGCTCGATGTTCATAGCCATAAGTGCCTTGAAGCCGCCGATTCCAAGCATTATTTCCTGACGAATCCTGTTCTCTTTGTCACCGCCATAGAGGTTGGCCGTTATTGTTCGGTCCGCAGGTGAATTCATTGGTGTGTTTGTGTCGAGCAGAAACAGCTTTATTCTTCCAACCGTAACTTTCCATATCTGAGCGGCGACCGAACGCTGCGGGTATTGAACTTTTATAATCAGCGGCCGTCCGCTGTTCTTGCGAACAAGCTCGATGGGCATCTTGTAAAAATCATTTTCAAGGTATTGTTCCTGCTGCCATCCGTCGGTATTCAGGTACTGGCGGAAGTATCCTTTCTGATAGAGCAGCCCCACACCGATTAGTGGAACGCCGAGGTCTGAACAGGTCTTCAGATGGTCTCCGGCCAGAAGCCCTAAACCTCCGGCATAAATGGGCAAAGATTCGTGAATACCGAACTCTGCGCTAAAATAGCCGATGAGTCCGTCAGCATTCTTTGCATAGACCTTATCAAACCATGTTGACCTTTGAAGATAGTTCTGCAGCTTTTCCCCGACCCGCTGCAGATGGCTTAAAAAGCCTTCATTTCCAGCCAGGTCCTCGAGGCGAGCCTGTGAGACGGCCCCGAGTAAGGCAACGGGATTATGGCCGCAAGACCGCCACAAACTGTGATTGATACGCCTGAATAGCTCAACAATTTCAGGGTCCCAGGACCAATAGAAGTTATAAGCAATATTTTTAAGTTCTTTGAGAGGCTCAGGAAGCGAAGGCAAAATAGTAAAAGTACGAACTTTTTGCATATTTTATGTCCTCTATACCGTGGTATCCTGAATCCGCAATACCTAAAACAAGGAGGCTATCAGTCTTTATATGATTTAATCGACAAATCAGCAGAACCGCTTGACTGGAAAGCTAATCAGAGTGTGTAAGGAGCAACTTCCAAAAACCGACTAACCGAGTTCGGCCAAATCTTTTATGGGACTTCAATGTGAAATGAATAAAAAAAAGGCCTGGAAAACAGGCCTTTTTTAAATGCAAGGCGGCCTCCGCTGGTGCCGTAGGAAAGCCCTCAAAAGAACCCAGTACTTCCAGGTGGGTAATCGTTGCTTGGGTCCAAAAGTCCTAAATTTGGAATAGGCGTTTTTGGCACAACCAAGGTCTGATTTCCCTGAGTTTGGGTTATCGGTTCTTTTTTACGGTTACTTTCCTTACGTACACCGCAGGGGTCAGCCCGCAATTCTTCTTATACCAAATAGAGCGAGATAAATCAAGCAAAATATCAGACAAACGATGCTCTGCTTGTAAGCCCATTCACAGCAGTCATATATAGATAATTTCGGCAAAAACGTCTTTTTTTCTAAAGGCAAAAATCTCTGTCTTTATCAGGATTGGTCGTGAACAAGAGTTGATGATATGGCTTGCCAATAGCGGCAGATACGGTATACTGGATTAGGTTACTTTTATGCAATCTGCTCAAAATTTGTAAATATTTGCTTGGAATAGCTTAGTTCGGGAAAATCTTTAGGGTCTCGGGGCACTTCGGCAGGATGCTAAAAAACAAACAGACTATGCATAGACTGATAATAGTTTCGAACAGATTGCCTGTTAGTGTTACAAAACGTGCCAGCGATTTGCGTTTTCAACAAAGTGTGGGCGGTCTGGCTACGGGGCTTAAATCACTCTGTGAGTCTCATCAAAGTCGATGGATAGGCTGGCCTGGCATAGCCACAGACAAGATTTCGGAACCGCAAAAAAAACAGATTGTCAGCAAACTGAAAGAATATCGCTGCCATTCTGTTTTTCTCTCCACAAAAAACATTCGAAATTTTTATTATGGCTTTTGTAATAAGACGCTTTGGCCTCTCTTTCATTATTTCCCTTTGTATACGGTATATGAAGACCGGCATTGGCAGGCCTACAAAAACGTCAATAAAGCCTTCTGTGACACAATTATCAAAATCGCCAAGCCGGATGACCGTATCTGGATTCATGACTACCAACTAATGCTGCTGCCCCAGTTGCTGAGAGAAAAGCTGCGCGGCACACAAATCGGATTCTTTCTTCATATTCCATTTCCTTCTTTCGAGCTGTTTCGTCTTTTACCCTGGCGTAAAGAAATTCTCAAAGGTCTGCTTAGTGCGGACCTGATAGGTTTTCACACGTATGATTATGTAAGGCACTTTCTCAGCAGCACGGCACGGATAATAGGAACTGAACACTCTATGGGCACACTGGCAATAGACGAAAGGGTCGTGAAAGTGGATGCATTCCCTATGGGTATTGATTATGACAAATACTCAACCGCCATAAAAAACCCCAATGTTAAGAAAAGATTTTCTACAATTCGAAAAGAAGTGGGAGACCGAAAAATAATCGTATCCATAGACCGATTAGACTATACCAAGGGCATTATTCAAAGGCTCGAAGCATTTGATTTGTTTTTGACGCAAAATCCCAAGTACAAGGAAAAAGTTACTCTCATACTTGTCGCGGTGCCTTCACGAATCGGTGTTGAGGACTATACAGAATTGAGAAGACAGCTTGAGGCGCTGGTGGGCAGGATAAATGGTGAACATGGAACTCTTGGCTGGGTACCCGTGTGGTACCTGTATCGTTTTTTGCCGTTTGAGAGAATCGCCGCACTTTACAATGCGGCAGATGTAGCCCTGGTGACGCCTCTGCGGGATGGGATGAATTTAATAGCGAAGGAGTTTATCGCAACAAAAAAAGACAATAAAGGCGTTTTGATTCTCAGCGAAATGGCGGGAGCCGCAAGTGAACTGGGAGAAGCTATTATCGTTAATGCCAATAACAAACAAGAAATAATAGATGCGATAAAAGAATCGCTCGAAATGCCTGTAGAAGAGCAAATTGAACGCAATAAACTAATGCAAGGCCGGCTTTCAAGTTACACCGTCACAAGGTGGGCTAATGACTTTTTAGAAGCTCTGTCCAATATAAAAAAGACTCAAGCCAGGCTTTCCGCTCACGGGCTTGCTCCACCTATCAGAGAAAAACTGATTGACGAACATAAAAAAAGCTTAAGACGGTTATTCCTCCTTGATTATGATGGAACACTTGTAGGTTTTGCCGGAAGGCCGGAAAAGGCTGGACCCGATAAAAAACTTCAATGCCTGTTAAAGAAACTTACGGCAGAGCAAAAAAATGAAATAGTAATAATCAGCGGCAGAGACAGGGAAACTTTAAACCATTGGCTCGGCAATACAGGTGCTTCACTTATCGCTGAACACGGAGCCTGGGTCAAAGAGAAAAACAAGGACTGGGAGGTGATAGCACCGTTACTTAACGACTGGAAGGACACAATAAAACCTATTCTTGAGTTATATGCCGACAGGACTCCCGGCTCTTCTGTTGAAGAAAAAGACTTCTCTCTGGTTTGGCATTACCGCAGAGCCGATCCCGGGTTAGCTTCTCTCAGAGTACAGGAGCTCAGAGACGCCGTTTTGAACCTTACTGAAAATTTAGACATCGGAGTATTCGAAGGCAGTAAAATACTCGAGGTCAAGAATATCGGTATAAGTAAGGGCCATGCCGTAGAACGGTGGCTGTCAAAAGGCAAATGGGATTTTATTTTAGCAGCGGGAGATGACTACACCGACGAAGATATGTTTTCAATTCTCCCTAAAAACGCATATTCAATCAAAATAGGACGTGGCATCTCAAAAGCCAGGTTCAATCTGGATTCCGTATATGAACTTAAATCGTTACTCGAGGAATTAATCAAAAAACAGGAATTACTAAGGAGGCAGCATGTTAAGACTTGAAGATTTCCGTCATATTGTGCCTGATGAGATGTTGGCTGAAATTTATACCAGGGCCAGAGGTCTTTATGGCAAGCACATTGTTCATCTAAACGCTACATATCAGGGTGGAGGTGTTGCCGAGATTCTTTATTCACTTGTTATGCTGATGAACGACGTGGGGATAGATACAGGCTGGAGAATTCTTCACGGAAGCCAGGAATTTTTTGAGGTAACAAAAAGCTTCCATAACGGCTTACAAGGAGCAAAGCTAAACTTTTCCGAAAGAAAAAAACGTATATACCTTCAAGTCAATGATAATTTCTCAAGGTTTACTCACCTCTACCATGATTGCGTTATAGTGCACGACCCGCAGCCATTGTCCTTGATAAGGTCGTACAGAAAAAGCCAGCCGTGGATATGGCGCTGTCATATAGACCTGACAGACCCTCATAAGGAATTGTGGGATTTTTTGAAAGGCTTCATACTCAAATATGACCAGGTCGTGTTTTCCAGCGAGAAGTACTTCAAACAGGACCTGCCTATAAACCAAAGGCTTATGCTTCCCGCTATCAATCCGCTCAGCCGGAAGAACCGGGAAATATCCGAAAAAGTCATTCTGGAGCACATTACAAGCGTTGGTATTCCGAAAGACAAGCCGGTCATCACACAGGTCTCCAGGCTGGACCCATGGAAGGACCCTGAGGGAGTGATAGATGTTTTCAAGCTGGTTAAGGAAAAAGTCAATTGTAGACTGGTTTTCTGTTACAACGTGGCGAGTGACGACCCGGAAGGCATGAGAATGTATGAAAAGGTAAGTAGAAAGGCAAAAAATCTTACAAAAACCGGAGATATCATTTTTGTCGTTGGAAATAATGAAACCCTGGTAAATGCGGTCCAGAGATTCTCCAGCGTCATAATTCAAAAGTCCACAAGAGAAGGATTTTGCCTTGCCGTAACAGAGTCGCTATGGAAAGGAAAACCGGTTGTGGCGTCCAATGTGGGCGGTATACCCATACAAATTGAGGATGGTAAGAACGGATTTCTGCTTGAACCAAAAGATACGGAAGGCTTCGCAGACAGGATTATACATTTATTGAAAAACCCGAAAGAAAGCGAAATAATGGGGCATCACGCCAAACAAAGTGTCCGGGAAAAGTTCTTAATAACCCGTTTGCTCTCCGATTATCTGTATATGCTAAACTCAATAATGGGAAAGTAACAAGAATAGTCGAGGTACGGCGGTGAATGAACTGCAAATAAATGAGTGGACATTGTGGTTTTTAGGGGCACTTTTAGTTGCAGGCCTGTTAGGCCACTTGTTTGTTTACAGGATTCTGCTGGCGCTTGCGGGGCGTACTAAAAACGTTACCGATGGGCTGTTTGTCAGGCATTGTTATCGACCTCTGCAATGGCTTGTGGTACTTTTAGTTGTGCGTTCGGCTCTTCCTCTTGGGCTGCCCGAGGAATATCTTGCCGTCGTAAAGCAGATACTTAGTCTGTTTTTTATAGGCCTGGTCTCACTGCTGCTTGTAAAGGCAACATACGTTCTGGACGGTTACATCATCAATCGTTTCAACATTGACGAAAAAGATAACCTACGGGCCAGAAAAGTTCGTACCCAGTTAAATGTCTTGAAGCGAATAGTAATAGTCTTGGTATGTATCATGGCGCTGGGAACTATGTTAATGACCTTCGAGAAGGTCAGACAGCTTGGGACAACTATCCTGGCATCGGCCGGGATTATCGGCATAGTCATCGGTATAGCCGCGCAGCGAACCATCGGAACATTCATAGCAGGCCTTCAGATAGCTTTTACTCAGCCGATTCGCATCGACGATGTGGTGATAGTAGAAAATGAGTGGGGACGAATTGAGGAAATAACTCTGACCTATGTAGTTGTGAAGATTTGGGACTTAAGACGCCTGATAGTTCCAATCACGTATTTTATCGAAAAGCCTTTCCAAAACTGGACCCGCGTTACAGCAGATTTGCTGGGAACCGTATATATTTATGTTGATTATACGGTGCCTATTGAGGCCCTAAGGACCGAGCTGCAGAAAATATTGAAAGGCACTGAATTATGGGACGGCAAAGTGTGTGTGATTCAGGTTACGAACACCTCTGAACGCGCAATTGAGTTAAGGGCGCTGATGAGCGCCGCAGACGCTTCAACGGCCTGGAGTCTTCGCTGTTATGTCAGGGAAAAACTTGTCGAGTTTATACAAAAGAATTACCCGGAGAGTTTGCCGAAACTGCGTACCTCATTAAACCGGCTGCCTGAACAATAAAAATAATTCTGTTAATAATTTTGCAAAGAGTAATGATATGGCATATCTAATCGGAAAAGAACGCATTGTTACCTACCTTTTTATTTTGCTCCTTACTGTTTGTTTAACAGCTTTTTGCGGTTGTAACAAAGAACCGGCCAAGGATATCACTTTCGCGGTTGGTGGTGCGCCAGCGGAGCTGGATTTTTGGCAGGAGTTAATAGCTGAATTCGAGACCAAAACCGGTATAAAAGTCGATTTATTAAGACAACCGACGGATACCGACCTCAGAAGACGGGGACTTGTTACATCTTTAAGGTCAAAAAAAACAAACCCAGACGTATTTCTTATGGATGTAGCATGGCTTGCCCAGTTTGCGGCCTCTAACTGGCTCGAGCCGGTTGATAGCTATCTGCAATCGAGTCAACTTGATTCGGAAGTTTTTTTCCAGAAAGTGCTCAACCTCGCAGATGAATATGACGGCCGGCTTGTCGCGCTGCCGGTTTATGTGGACGGCGGAGTCTTATATTATCGAAAAGATTTGTTTGAAGGGTTCAATATTAAGGAGCCGCCGGAATTGTGGCTTGACTTTGTTAAGCAGGCTATAATGGTGCAGGAAGAGTCGAGAAAAACCAATCCGGACTTTTACGGCTTCCTCTGGCAGGGTGCACAATATGAGGGTCTTGTGTGTAATTGGTTGGAATTTACGGGTTCGAGAGGTGGTGGAATCGTACTGGAAGGCCGGGATATTAAAATTAATACGGAAGAAAATTCCTATGCTACGCAGTTTATGTATGACCTCATTCACCGGTTTAAAATCTCACCTCCCAATACATATACTGAGATGAGAGAAGAAGAAGTAAGGACCTCTTTTCAACAGGGCAATGCCTTATTTGAGCGAAATTGGCCTTATGCCTGGGCGCTGCACCAGGCCCAGGGTTCACCGGTTAAAGGAAAAGTAGGGATAGCCGCTTTACCACGTTTTGCCGACGGCGAAAGTACCTCTACTTTGGGCGGTTGGCACATAGGAATATCCAAATACTCGGACTCAAAACAGAAAAGCTTTGAGTTTGTGGAATTTGTCCTTTCCTATGATACGCAAAAAAAACTTGCTCTTACACTTGGCTGGAATCCAGGCAGGACGGACGTCTATACCGACGCCGAGGTAATAGAGAAGCTGCCCCATTTTGTTTCTCTGAAAACTGTATTCGAGAACCTGCGTCCTCGTCCAAATCTTCCGTATTATACATTGCTTTCTGAGGTGATTCAGCGATATATCAGCAGTGCGCTTAGCGGCAAATTGAGTGTGAAGGAGGCCTTGTCTGAAGCAGAAGAGGAAGCCAAAAAAGTCATTGAAAAATATGGCCGAAAACAGGATTGAAGAACCAGGGATGTTGACCCACAGAGACATAAAAAGTGCCTGCCTTTTTATCTTGCCGCTGATAACTCTTATCTTCCTTTTTATACTTGTGCCGGTTATAGGCACTTTTATTAACAGCCTTTTCCAGGATGTTTCTTTCCTCGATAAAAAGTTTATTTTTCTAAAGAATTATCAGCAGCTCTTCAGCGATCCCGGTTTCAGGCAGGCATTGAAATTTACTATGCTGTTCATTCTTGTATCGGTCCCTCTTGAAATTGTTTTAGGAACTATTTTTGCGCTTCTAATGAATGCCGACGTTCCTCTTCGCGGACTGCTTCGTGCATGCGTTCTTATTCCCTGGGCGATACCGGCGGCTATTTCCGCTCGCACGTGGGAGCTTATTTACAATTACAGCTACGGCTTAGCTAATTTCATCTTTACCAGACTCGGTATAACAAGCGAACCTGTAAACTGGCTGGGTACCAGCATCGGTGCCTTCGGCGCTGTGGTGGCCGCGGACGTTTGGAAAACAACGCCGTTTGTGGCTATTATCGTGCTTGCAGGCCTGCAGTCGATACCGGAAGAAATCATCAATCAGGCAAAAGTGGACCGTGCGAACTTGTTGCAGATTTTCTTCAAGGTTACTGTTCCTTTGATAAAACCTGTAATCATTGTCGCACTTTTATTCAGGACCATAGATGGCCTGCGTGTCTTTGATGTGATATATGTTCTGACCGGCGGCGGGCCCGGCGGAGAAACAACGTCGATTTCACATTACGCCTATAAATACTTTCTAAGCGGTGACTTCGGCTACGGCTCAGCGGTGTCTGTAGTTTTATTCGTAGTCGCTTTTTCGTTGTCGGTAATCTATGTAAAGGTCGGCAGGTTCGAGACGGGACAGATATGAGAGAAGATAAGATAAAAAAAACTATTGTGTGTATTGGAATGGTTTTTTGTCTGACTTTCTGTCTTTTTCCTTTTATTTATATGGTGGCGGTAAGCTTATCTACACGAGCGGATTTCCTCTCGCAGCAGGTAACATTCAATTTCACACTGGACAATTTTCGGGCCGTTTTAACCAACCAGTCACTTCACTTTCTCGATTATCTGCGTAACAGCATCGTAGTTTCATTGTTAAGTGCGTTTTTCTGTGTGGTTGTCGCTTCTTTATCCGCTTACGCTATTACAAGGCTGAAATTTCCGGGTAAAATGTATTTACTGTTTTTCGCGCTTGCGGTCTCTATGTTTCCACAGATTGGGTTGGTCGGATACCTTTTCAAATTTATGACTAAGTTAGGCTGGATTAATACCTGTCAGGGCCTGCTCTTTCCATATATAGCCTGGATTCTGCCGCTGTCTTTATGGATACTTGTAAGTTATTTTTCACAAATCCCGACAGAATTAGACAAGGCTGCTTTGATAGACGGCTGTACGTATTGGCAGAGCTTAAGCAAAGTTATTATACCTGTTGCGGCCCCGGGAGTTTTGTCGGTTTTTCTGCTGTCTTTCATTTTCGCATTTAATGAGTTTATGTTCGCCCTTATGCTGACAACCGATTATAAGGCCCGCACAATTCCGGTAGGCATAGCACTTTTCCAGGGGCTGCACGGCCAGACCCCGTGGGGAAATATAATGGCGGCCTCTGTTATTACGACACTGCCGGTAGTTATCCTGACTCTTGTTTTTCAAAGGCGTATAATCAGCGGCCTGACAAGAGGAGCCGTCAAAGGATAGCTTGGCTCCGATGGTTACAGTTCAACGATTTGTTGTTACACAGTATGAATTATACGGTTCGAAGTTGCGCGCCGGTGGATTCGGTCATGCTTTTTACGATGTCGGCCTCTAAGCGGTCAGCCGTTTCGTGTGTTAACGTTTCGTCTTCATCTCTGAAACGCAATGAAAGTGTAACGCTCTTTTTGCCCGTGGGGATGGGTTTGCCGCGATAGATTCCGACAAATTCGATGCCTTCGAGCTCGGGTGGAGTTTTTCTATGGATGGCTGTAATAACATCGGACCAGCGGAACTTCTCATCGAGAATAACCGAAAGGTCACGAACGATAGCGGGAAATCGCGGGATAGGTTTGATTTTTTCGACTCTTTTATATAGCTCCATCAGTGTGGTGAAATCCAGCTCAGCAGCACAGGGTGTTACGTCCTTAAGGCCGAATTTCTCGATGAGGAGTTGTGAAACCTCGCCGATAGTACCGATGGGCTTATCCTGAATGATTATCTCGGCGCCGGCACGAGCCCAGGATAATTCAGCAGGTTTGAAAATCGGACAAAGCTGCTTATTGACATAACGCAGCAGTCCTTCGGCGACGCCCCGCAGCTCACGAAAATCACCGTCAGAAACCAGGGATAATATAGTCGTCTCTTTTGGCAATTGGCCGGTTCCCCGGCCCTGCGGGATATATGTATCAGCAAGCTCGAATACTCGGCACGGTATGTTCTTGACATTGTAGTTGTACTTCAAAACGCCAAGCAAAGAGCCTATCAGGCTTTGCCGTAATATATTGGCCCCCTTTCTGGATTCATCCGTCACCTTCAAATAACCTGCCTGCCCGGGACCTGCAAAAAGTTCTGAGGCCGACTCATCGACGAAAGATACGTTAATGCTTTCGTAAAATCCGCAGGCATTGAGGAAAGAACCTAACCTGGTGGATATATCCTGTCTGTGGTCAACGGTGGCCACCTCGATATTTATTTTCTTCTCGAGCGGGATTTTATCGTAGCCATACACACGAGAGACCTCTTCAATCAAATCTACCTCTCGGTAAACATCGCTTCGCCAGGTCGGTACCGTGCATATCACCTGGTCATCTTTGGCCTGGGGCTGAAAGGAAATTGCGGTGAGAATCCTTATTACTTCCTCGTATGGAATCTCTATTCCCAGTAATTTACGCAGTCGAGATAATCTCAGAATTACTGTTTTCGGCTGGTTCTTGCCCGGGTAGATATCGACCAGGCCTGCGGCAACCTTGCCGCCGGCGAGTTGCGTAATCAGTTGAGCGGTCCTCTGCGAGGCCCAGTCTATCATTTCAATATCGACAATGCGTTCGAATCTAAAAGAAGACTCGGAGGGCAAAGCAAGTCTGCGCGATGTGTTACGCACGGAGACGGGATTGAAATACGCATCCTCCAGAAGAATTTTTGTGGTGCTTTCAGAGACCTCGGTATCCAGTCCGCCCATAACGCCGGCAAGCGCGACGGGTTTTTCAGCGTCGGCTATCACCAGCATATCCGGTTTGAGTTCGTGGTTCGAGCCGTCGATACTCGTTATACGTTCGCCCGCCAGGGCCCTTCTGACTATTATTTTGCCCTGAGCAATTTTCTCGAAGTCGAAGGCGTGTGGTGGTTGGCCGGTCTCCATCATCGCGTAATTGGTTGCGTCAACCACATTATTGACGGTCCGCAATCCCACGGCTTCAAGTCGTCTGACAATCCAGTCCGGCGATGGGCCAACTTTAACCGACTCGATGAAGCGAGCGGTGTATCGGCCGCAAAGCTCCGGCTCGGTAATTTCGACGCTAACCGCCTCAGTGGCGCGTTTTTGGGATTCGTCGAGAGCAACGCTGGGTATTTTCAGTTCTTTGCCGGTCGCCGCGGCCAGCTCGCGGGCAACACCGATATGACTCAGGCAGTCGCCGCGATTACTCGTTACCTCGAGGTCAATCACAGTATCGCCCTCGATATGTTCAATCCCCTCACAGGGAAAACCCACATTGCTCAATATCTCGGCGACTTCCTCGACCGAACGGTCAATTTCGACATAATCGCTAAGCCAATCCAGAGAGATTTTCATTCTGCAATGCCTTAAAAAGCCGGTCCCGATTCCATCGGGATAACTTACCGGCTGGGTGCTGCGATGTCAATGATTTTGAATTTCCATATTATACTGTTGATTGGCCGGGCTGATAATGTTAGAGTTTATCCGCGAATGATGTTGTGAGGGCTGATTATGCATAAATCGGCAGGCGCTACTTTAATCACGGCAATCTCGGCTTTGACGATTGTTTTTCTCTCCGGCTGTGGGGGCCTGCAGCGGGAACTGACGATAAATACACAGCCTGCCGGGGCGCTGGTAATCCTCAACGATGAAGAGATAGGCACATCTCCGGTGACCGTATCATTTAACTGGTACGGGGATTACAGCGTGCGAATAAGCAGGCAGGGCTTCGAGACGCTAAGTACACACCGCGAACTGGAGGCGCCGTGGTATGATATGTTTCCGTTTGATTTTATCGCTTCGTTCTGCTGGCCTACAAGGACTCTCGATTCGTATGAATGGACCTTTGAACTGAAGCCTTACGAGGAACCGGTCAGAGATGATTTACTCCAGGCGGCCCAGAAGCTGAAAACTGAGGCATTGGCCGAGTTCGAAAAACCGCCAAAACCTAAAAAATAACTACCAGCAAAATTCTCGTACTTGAGTTTTAGATTCCTGCCGGCAAGCACGAGCAACTTCCCATATGACACTACAAGTGACGAGACTTAAGTTTCGATTCTGTATCCGGCGCCGTGGACGGTTTTGACAAGCTTTCTTGCGGGACCAAGCTTTTTTCTAAGGCACGATATGTGCACCGGGATAATGCGCTTGCCGGCTCCCGCACTGTCCAGTTGCTCCATAATCTGCTCGCGGGAGAGTACCGCCCCGCTGGCCTGTAATAAAGCGGCAAGTATTGTAAACTCCGCCCCCGTAAGCTCAACCGGCTTATCATCGACAAAAACCTGCCGATTAGCGGTGATAACTTTAATCGGTCCGGCAACGAGAGCGTCCTTCGAAACCTCAGGAGGCTCATTGGCACGTCGTAAAACGGCCTCTATGCGGGCGAGTAATACCGCAGTGCTAAAAGGCTTGGTAACATAGTCGTCGGCGCCGACACTCAGGCCTACCACCATATCGGTCTCGGTATCTTTGGCGGTTAGCATAATTATGGGGATGCCGGTAGTATCGGGGCTGTGTTTAAGCTCGGCGGCAAGATTGACGCCGGAGGTATCGGGAAGAATGACGTCCAGCAGGATTAAATCAGGCCTTTCTTCACGAACTGCAGTGCGTGCTTCGGCGGCATTGGCAGCAGTGCAGACGAGAAAACCTTCCTGCCCAAGGTTCATCTCCAGCAGGGCAAGCTGGTCCGGTTCATCATCAACAACCAGTATTTTCCTCGCCATAACGGGGAATTTTAGTCCACTGTTACCAGGCTGTCCAGTGAAATGGTACAGGAAAATCAGGATTTTTTGTCAGTTTGGCCCAAGGTTGGCAGAACGAAGCAACGACCCAAGGAATCGTCAGCATTCATCCAGATGTTCCAAAATAGTCTGGAGTTTGATAGTTGCAGCGGCCGTAACGGAATCGGCTGCGCCATAGTAAATTGTTACAGTGCCGGCCGAATCGAGAACAGCCCCGCAGGAAAAGACAACGTTGCCGTAAAAGCCGGCCAGCTCGTAGTCGGCCTTTGGCTCCATCAGGGGCTCCAAAGAACGGGCAAGAAGCTTTGAAGGATCCTTGTTATCCAATAGGGCGGCGGCAAGGCTGTATTTGCCCTGTTCGTCAGTGCCGTGGTAAATCTCGAGCCAACCTTCTTCAGTCTTAATCGGCACACAGCTTGCGCCAACCTTACCTCCATCAAACTGCCCCGCCCTGGGCAGAATAAGTGGCCTATGGCAGCCCCAGTGAATCAGGTCCGGCGAGGAAGCAAGCCATATCGAAGGCAGACCGATGTGCCTGGGCACCGGCCGGGTAAGGGCATAGAACCGGCCGTCTATTTTTTCGGGGAACAAAACTACATCGATATTCTCAGGGCAGAAGATGATGCCTAATCGTTCGTAATTTTTAAAGTCCGGGGTTTTCAATAGTGCCGTACAAATACCGTCCGGGCTTACTACCTTATAAGTGACAAAAAATTCCTCGCCGATTTGCGTAATACGCGGGTCCTCCAGACCAAAGGTTTCGTATTCTTCACGAGGAAATACTGCGGGAGTCGGCTCAATAGTGAAGTTACGGCCGTCTCTGCTGCGGGCCAGCCGCAGGTGTGATATGCTGGTTAGATACGTCCTGCCTTTGTAAGAGAATATTCGCGAGTCTATAATATCAAGTTCCGGCTCGCCGTGCTTTATCCTCAGCTCATCGATTTTATCTGTTGCGGGATTCAGGACAGGTGCTAACTCCTCATCATCAGCCTTATCTTTCGGCCGTTCGGCCACCCGCAAAAGTAAAAGCGTCTCTCCTTTATAGGTTATGGCCCCAGCATTAAAAGAGCCTACAACTTCGTAGTCCGGCCGACTTGCAGGCACATCGGCCGGCACGATTAAGGGATTCTCGACAAATCGTTCGACATGCATAAGGCCACCTCCTGCACTGAAAACAAATCAATACAACGACAAAGTGTAATAGGCGACGATAAAGGTTTCAACATTTTTTTTTACGACCCAATTAAAGCTTTCAGCAGGATTATAATTCCCACAAATTCATTAAACCACTGATTTACCTTGAATCACATCTCGTCTCAATTATAATACCCACACGTTTAACGAATCGGACATCAGGTTTATAACTTTTTTAATAAGGAAGGTAATGAAAAATGGTACTAAAGGATAAGCGAATAGCAGTTCTTTCTCCGGTGGCGTGGCGGACTCCGCCGAGAGAATACGGCGCGTGGGAGACGGTGGCCAGCAACATTACCGAGGGCCTAGTGGCTCGCGGATGGGATGTTACACTCTTCGCGACTAAAGATTCGATAACACAGGCAAAGCTTCGCGCCATTATCGAGAAAGGTTACGAAGAGGACAGACGTCAGATTCCCTGGGTGGTTGGCTGCTTGCATATCTCGGAGGTTATGGAGCAGGCCGACCAGTTCGACCTGATTCACAACAACTTCGACTATCTTCCCCTAACGTACTCGCGATTAATAAACACACCGATGCTGACGACAATTCACGGCTTTTCATCACCCTATATTCTTCCCGTCTATCACAAATATAAGAACAATTACTACGTCTCGATAAGCGACTCTGACCGGGATAAGAACCTGCCTTACCTTGCGACAGTATATAACGGCATTGATTTGTCCAACCTTACCTTCAGGCCCGAGCCGGGCGATAAGCTGGTCTTTTTAGGGCGGATACATGACGACAAAGGGACACATCTGGCGATAGAGACTGCGAAGAAGTGCGGCAAAGACCTAATCATAGCAGGAATAATCCAGGACCAGGATTACTTTGATAATCTGATTAAGCCGCACATCAACGATTCCTCTATTCAGTTTATCGGCTCGGTCAATCCCGTTCAGCGCGACGCACTTTTCAAAGAGACCTATACGGTTCTTCATCTCAATACCATTCCCGAACGGTTCGGGCTTGTGCTTGCCGAATCTATGGCCGCGGGTGTACCTGTGATTGCTATGGACTTAGGCTCCTGCCGGGAAGTTATCGCAGACAATGAAACCGGCTATCTGGTCAACAATGTGGATGAAGCGGCCGAAGCCGTCGGCAAAATCGATAAAATTGACCGCAGGAAATGCCGGCAACGTGTCGAAGAAAACTTTACAATCGACAAGATGGTCTCAGGTTACGAAAAGGTGTACGAGGAAATCTTTCGACGTGAGGCCCAAAAGCGCAGACCTTGAAGGCATGTGGGGGATGACTAAGCACTGGTAGGGTGGGGCTTGCCCCACCTTTGTCCTGATTAAGCGCGGAATTGCAGGGCTTGGACTCTTACTTTTTGGCTGGTTAAAAGATATAATGATTTTAAAAATCGGCCTGTTAAAACACCTGATGAAAATAGCGGATATAAGCGAGAAAGACTTATAGTAGGGTAAACCGAGAAGAACTAATCCAAGACGCCTAAGAACTGAAAAAAACAGCTAAAGTAGGGTTTGGTACCCATTATCGGTGATAGGAGAAAATAGATTTTTGCGTTTTCGTGGCTTTGAAAAGGATGAGAGATGGATCCTAATCAGAAATGCAAAGAAGCCAATCTAACAGTTAAAGAGGTAGAAGAGGAGTTGAATAAGATTATGTCAGCAAAAACGGATAGCGAAGCTGATAAGCAGCAAAAGTTTTTTAACCTGCTGAATCGCCTAAAGCTACCGATAGATTCGGCAGATGCGCTCTGTAGGCGGCTTAGTTATCCTGAGATGTTTAAGAATATTCAAGAATGGATTAAGAATGAGCGGGCTGACCAACGGGCAAAAAGGATAACTTGGGCAGCATATCTGGCCGGACTGGCAGCAGCTATTTCGGCAGCATGTGCTTTGGTGGCGCTGCTGAAGAGTTGAAGCTCGAAAAGATATTGGTTTATAAAGGGGAACTTATGAAAACCGCTACTCTTATTCTGTTGGGCCTGTTGTTTATAAGCGGATGCGGTGCTATGAAAGGTATAGAGGCAAGTATAAACAGAGACAAGATGAACAGCTTAGAGGTGGGGATGAGCAAAGATGAAGTCAGAAAGATTATGGGCAAACCGTACAAAAGAGAAATTTATCAGTCACAGGAGACTTAGTTTTACATAACAGAATGGCAAAGTGACGGGTACACGACTTTGGATGAGATGACACCTTTTGTTTTTGAAAGAGACACGCTCATTGGGTGGGGCAGTAATTTTGTAGATGAGAACCTTAAGAAATATGAACTAAGAATCAGGTAGAATTAAAAAAAAGTGGCATCGGGGCTTAAAATGTTTGAAAAAAATTTACACCCGGAGGTTGTTAGGGAGATAAAGGGGTGGGTCGAGCATCCGGAACTATCAAAGGGATCTAAACGCTGTAAGCAAAAAATCCGAATATGTTTTTTCTTCCAAATCAATTGGAATTACAGCTTTAGGAATTGCAAGAAAGAAAGGACAAGTCGAGATTGAGAAGCTGCTCTTGGAAGCAGGCGCAGCTCAATAAGTAAATGTAATCCGGATTTTATTAAGAACAGGTGATTCGGTTATTATGGCATAGTTTCAGAAAAATGGTATGGTTTTATGATGTGCGTTTTCTGTGATTTATGCTTAAGGCCATAAAATTCCCCAAAACGAGGGACCGCCGCTTTTTTTCTTAGCCCCCGCCGCCAGCTGTTCGCTCCTCGCCTCGGCTTTTTCTCGAGGCTATTTTTTGACCAGGCTTTCGTGTTCGTTACGCTGATTATAATATTCTACCGCCTCTTGTAGAACAGTCTTAAATTCTTCCTCAAGCTTCCATGGCTTTGTGATGAACTTGAATATCTCTCCCTGATTGATAGCTGTAAGAAGAGTGGTTACCTGTGTATAACCGGACAGAACAAGCCTGACGATATGAGGATACTTCTCCTTGACGATCCTGAGAAACTCCAGACCGGACATCTCCGGCATACGCATATCTGTCACAATTACATGTACTTCGTTCTGTTCGAGAATCTCGAGTGCTTTTTTACCACTTTTGGCAAAAAAACAGTTATATGGCTCGTCCAAAAGCCCTCTTTCGAGCGATTTAAGTATTTTTTCTTCATCGTCAACGAATAATATTGTTCTTTTTTCCATTTTCTAAATACCCCGTATTACTAATTTTTAACCTTCTCGATATTCTTCTCTCAATTGCTCGTCATTTCCGCTACTACTTCTTCCTTTTTATCACTCGCTTTCTTGCTGCCGACCGGCAGCCTGATTGTAAATTTCGTTCCTTTTCCAAGGGTACTTTCGACAAAAAGTTTCCCCTTATGTTTTGTTACGATAATGTCATAAGAGACGCTAAGCCCCAGGCCTGTTCCCTTTCCGGCCGGCTTGGTTGTGAAGAAAGGATCAAATACTTTTGTCAGTTTATCAGTTTCAATACCAGGGCCGTCATCTTCAATTTCGCATATAACCTCTTCAGTATTGGAGTATGTTCTGATGGTGATGGTTCCTTTTTCGTTTTCGTTTCTTTGTTTGGATTTTATCGCCTGAGCCGCGTTCACAAGGATATTGAGAAACACCTGGTTTATCTGGCCCGAATTGCAGTAGATAGCAGGTACTTCGGCAAAATCGGTCTTGACATCCGCATAATACTTGATTTCATTCATTGCCACAACAAGTGTGGCCTCGATGCCTTCATTGATATTGTGTTCATCGAATGATTCTATCTGGTCTATTCTCGAGAAGTCTCTAAGGTTCTGGATAATACCGGTTACCCTCTCAAGGCCCTCTTTCGAATCGTCAAATAATCCCTGGATATCTTCGAGGACAAAGTCTATCTTCTTGTCCTTTCGGTACTCACCTATAGCACCTACTTTATTCAACAGTATTTCTTTTTCTGAAGATTCGATTTGACTTGCCAGCTCATCATACATTTTGAGCAAATCACGGATTTTTTTCATATAGCTTTGTAACGTCTCGAAATTACTTGCTGTAAAACCTACAGGAGTGTTCATTTCGTGAGCGACACCGGCTGCGAGCTGGCCAATGGACGCCAATTTTTCACTTTGCACCATCTGAGACTGCATTTCCTTCATCTCACGATTAGCTCCTTCAAGTTTTTCGTAAGCCAATCTCAATGCTTCAGCTGCGCGCTTACGCTCCGTAATGTCACGAACCATCGCCTGTAATAACGTTTCTCCAGATAAATCCAGCAAGTTCAAAGAAACCTCTGCATCAAAAGGTATCTTATCACAGCGATTGAATCGCCACTCGAAAAACTGAGGGCTTCCTTCCAAAGCCAGATTGATTTTCTCCTGTACTTTTTCTATAGAATCCTGTCCATCCGGCTGAAGTTCGGGGGAAAACTGTAAAAGCGGCTGTCCTACAATCTGCTCCTTGGCGCAACCGAATATGCTTAAAGTTGGTGGATTACAGTCGAGTAATTGCTCACCTTTGACTATAAATATAGCTTCATTGGCGGACTCAAACAACAGCCTGTATTGTGCCTCCCTCTCTCGCATAGCAAGCTCTGCTTTCTTACGCTCGATAGCATAATAAATAGACTTGTTTAACATCTCCATGTTAAACTCGCCTTTGACAAGATAGTCTTGAGCGCCCTTGGCAACCGATTTTAGGCCAAAGCTTTCATCATCCAAACCTGTTACAACAATATTTGCCACGCGAGGGTGTTTTTCACTTATCTTAATTAAAGTGTCTAAGCCGTTACTATCTGGAAGATTCAGGTCCAGCAGCACAATGTCGAAATCTTCTTTGTCAAGAAGGTCTAAAGCGTTCTGAAGGTATTCTGTATGGTTTACTTCTGAAGTGGAAAGTTCTGATTTTGACAGTAACCTTTCTAACTGTTTTCTGTCTATCAGGTCATCTTCAACTATCAGGATTTTTAACTGCTTTATATCGTTGTGTCCCATTTCTTTATACGGTCTTCATAGTCGTTGGCCCCCAATTTTAATAAGATAACGAAAAGGTTTTTGAACATACAGCAAGTGGCTGTTTTTTTCCCTGATAAAAATATAAGCGTATAAACATATCGGTTAAAAAAATTGAACACTTTTTCGAATAGAATCAGTTACAAGCAAGACTTGTGAACAGTCTGAAGCTATATATTGCTAATTTATTTCTTATCGGTCTTGGTCGCGATATGTATAGGCTGGTCTGTTTTTTTGGGACTTGAATTCTATCCGGAGAAATAAGTGCCCGGACCTTACCGTACAGAATGGAATCAAATTTCGTCAGAAATTCCTGGAAATTCGTTGCTCAAGAGGGGAATCTTCTACTCTGTCGATTCGCGTCATACGATATATTGTCGCCCTTTTACGGCTTTGAGATTTTTTATCAGGGGGATAAAACTCCCATACAACCTTACCCTCTTTCGTTACCTCGAAAACATGGCACCTATTACTTTCGGTAATGAGTGTATTATCGTTCGGCAATCTTTGGCAACTGCCCCTTGTACTGGAGAAAAAGTTTTTGGGAGGCTCAGTTTTGTACTCCCATTCAATTTTCTTTGATATGGGATTCAACTCTATAACGCGTGAAAAATCACGGTTGTGACGGCCGTTATCAAAAATCAATATATTTCCATTCTTCAGAAAAGTAGGATTATGCTGTCCATCCAACTCCCCCGGCCCCCAGCTCCAGATAAATTCTTCTTTTCCTGCGTCTATAATCACAACTAAATCCAGCGCATGGACTGAGACTAAGTAATCTCCCCTTTTGCAAAGACCGTCAATATCCCTGTCTATAATTTCAATATTGTTAGTATGCATGAAGTCAAAAACACTACCGATAGCCCTGCAGGCATAATTCCTCCTTAACTTGTCAGAAAGTATTACCTTAAGATTGCCTGGCTTGAGAATCCACCAGTATACCTTTGAAATTCTATGCAGTGGAATATACTCCTTCACGACGTCATAAACATGGATTTTCTTTACTGTTTTTCCCTCTGGTGTCAAAATCGCGATATAATCACTAACAATAGGCACAGGTATATAATGGCAAAATACTATTTTATCTTCTCTGCCCAATACATATATTTTCCCGTTCTCGTCAATTGAAGTATCATGGTGTGCGCGCATCTTCTTCTTCCACGTTATATTTGAATTCCAATCCATCCTAATAAGCATACCATCCCACTGAACCGCTATCAAATCACCATTGTCATACAGTTCCACATGCTGCCATCCTGCAGAGGTTATTCTTTTTTGCTCGGGCCATTTATATTTATGCAGAACATTTCCCTCCATATCGACTAAGTATGCTATCGGCAACTTTCCGGGCGTATAAATGTTTATGCCATTATGAGCTAACTCGCTGTCATAAACCGTCACTCCCTCTTTTTTTTTGTCTGTTTCTTTTTCCTTATCAATCCAACCGACATACCCGATTGACCGGAGTTTGTCAATTTGACTGACGTTTTCAATTGTGCCCGATTTTAAAGAATTGATTAGTATCATTAATCCAATGAGCAAAACAAATACACCGGCCCTTGCAACTATAATTTTTTTGCTGCTTCGTATTATTAAGCTCCAGGCGGTAAAGATGACAAAAACCAGTATCAGCGTATTACCCAGTAAACGGATAGATCCCGAAGCGCTAAAAAAGAATTTTTCATTGAGGATTTCTCTGAGGAAGACGAACAAGCCGACAGAAAAGATAATGATTATATTAAGCCGGTTTGTGTTTTTTTCACGTCTCCTGAAATTTTCCGGTAGAATCCTCCAGACGCATTTCGTCGCCAGTACTAACAGCCCCAAAAAAATGTCCACTGCCAGTGCCGCGAAGCACAGAATATAAAGAAACACGCTGTTTGTCGCGATTGCAACACAGCCCAAAATTACCAATGCCAAAAATATAACGATAACTTTCTTCAGCATAGCTTATAATTCCTCTTTGAATTTCATTTGTTCAAAAAGAGTCATGAATTTTGCCGATGATGGTTGAATGTTTCATTTCGTATTCGTGTACATGTTATAAAAGATTGTTACCGTACCAGTCTATTGAGCGTTGTAGGCCTTGTTTGAATGGCACGATGGATTCATAGCCAATTGTCTTTTTAGCCAAAGTAATATCCGCAAGCGAGTGCTTTACATCACCGGGACGAGGTGCGGTGTAAATCGGCTTGATATTTTTGCCTAACAGCTCGTTTATTATGTCAATGGTCTCATTTACAGTTATGGCCTGGCCGCAGGCAATGTTTATTACTTCACCGGATGTTTTCTTTGCCCTTGCTGCAAGTAAATTGGCCTCAACGACATTGTCAATATAACTGAAATCTCGGCTTTGTTCTCCGTCGCCGTAGATAGTAGGCGGGACTTCTTTCAGCATCGCGGTCACAAAGGCCGGTATAGCAGCCGCATATTGGCTGGTTGGGTCCTGATGTGGCCCAAACACGTTAAAATAACGAAGCGAAATTGTCTCAAGGCCGTAAACCCTGCTGAAGACGGTACAGTAATACTCGCCGGCGAGTTTAGCGGCGGCATAAGGCGAAAGAGGTTCAGGCTGGATAGTCTCAATTTTTGGCAAAGTCGGCGTATCACCGTAAGCCGAGGAACTCGACGCATACACAAAACGTTTTATGCCGGCATCGCGAGCCGCCAACAGAAGAGTAAATGTCGCGTTAAGGCAGTGTTGATGCGTTGCGGCCGGGTCATCCACGCTTCGCGGCACTGATGGCAGAGCACCCTGGTGCAGGACAACGTCAACATCATCCATCGCGGCCCGGGCAAGCTCGTAATCACCCATATCGGCCTGTATGAAATCGATTTTTTCGATGATGTCGGCAAGATTTTCTTTCTTCCCGGTCAGCAGGTTGTCAATAATCCTGACGAAACAGCCTTGTGCGAGCAGTTTGTGACAAATGTTAGAGCCGATGAAGCCGGCCCCACCGGTTACCAGGTATTTCTCCACTGGATTCCTTTCACAAAACCTCCATCAAACCAAATTTACTTACCTGGGGCAAGCCAAAAACTGATGATAGCAGAGAAGTTATTAAGATTTTTTATATGGAAAGCTTTCGGTCTCGAGCTCATAGTGAACCGACCGGTTTTTACTGAATTACGCTGGCAAGCTGGGACTTCTGGTAATCCTGGTAGGAACGGAACTGTTTCTGGAAGTAACCGCCCTTCAAAGCCTTGACACCCAAAAGCACGCAGCCGATAAGCCTGTTGTGATTTAATTCGTTAAGTTCACGAATTGTCCGCTGTGCGGCGCCTCGTCTGGTAATCGTGGCATTTAATACCAATAGCGTGCTATCAACCTGGGCTGCGAGCAGTTTGGCATCACTTACCAGCAGGACTGGCGGCCCATCGAGTATAATATAATCGTAACTGTCTCGAAGGTCCTGGAGCAACTGTTTCATTCTGCTGTTACCGAGCAGCTCGGTAGGATTGGCCGGCAGTGGGCCGCAATCAATTATATCAAGCCCTTCGATACCGCTGTGTCTTATGATATCGGCATAAGTGCAGTGGCCTGTAAGCAGATTGCTCAAGCCAATCTCTGCCCTGCCGGGTTCAAGACTGTCGGCCGACTGCCGTGGGAACATTTTAAGAAAAGCGGGCTTCCTAAAATTGACATCTATAAGCAGAACCACCTTGTCTTCTGCAGTGAAAGTTGTGGCAAGGTTAACCGCGACAGAACTCTTACCCTCTCCTGGAGAACCGCTGGTCACAAGCAATGTCTTGGCAGCCTGGGTAGAGCTGGCAAGCTTCAGGTATGTTCTAAGCTGTCTGTAACACTCGCTCATAATAGAATAAGGGGCCTGACGCACTACATGACACAAATCAACACCTTCAGTCTGTTCGTCTTCGTCGGCGTGACATATCACTCCCAGAAGAGGTATATGCAGATATTTGCCAACATCACTGGGTGTTCGAATCAAGTCATTAAGTACTTCAATGAAAAAGGCAAGTGCTACCCCGAAAAAGAAACCAAGCATCGTGCTGATTGGAAGATAAAACTTCAATTGCGGTGAGCTCTTCGTCAGAGGTTCGGGAGCTGGTGCGGTAGCTCGAACTTTCGGTGTTTCAGGGTCCTCGTGCATTATACGATATTTAGAAATCTGACCTTTGATTTGATCGCGCCTTTTCTGTAATTCGTCTCTTATGGCGGTGCGCTGGTCATAAAGGGCTTTGTATCGGTCAAGTTCGCGCTGTTCTGCAGCGGCAGCCTTTCGCATTTTATCCATCTCTTCCAACTGGTTTTCCAAAGCCGTCACATAGTCCTGCATATTTCTAATGTTCGCCTGCCGGGTCTGCTCACCAATCTCGGTTTGCCTGACTCTTCTGGCCTCTTTTGCATGCTTCGACATTTCTTCAATTTCCTTGACTTCTCTGTGATTTTCACCCAGCCTTGTGAGTTTTCTCGCAAGCTCTACATCGAGCGAAGTAAGACGCTGGGCCAGCCCAAGCATAATGGGGTCGTTTTCAATTTGTTGCTCTACCTCTACGGTAAGCGGCCCCTTGGCACGTTCCTCGAGACTCGATAGGGAGGTCTCGTACTGTTTCATCTCCATAATGAGCTCGCTTTGTTGAATTTCCAGGTCGGCCATCTTAATATGGATTATGTTTCGAAACTGATCGTCGCTGCTTAGGCCGGTGAGTCCTGACTGTCTGCGGATGTCATCCAGTTCATCTTCAGCGCGCAGCAAATCGCGCTCAATATCAGTCAACTGTTTGGTAAGCTCTGAAAGCTTTCCGGCTATGCCACCCCTCGCAGAATGCCGGCGTTCAGAGATAAATAAATCCACCATCTCGTTGACAATCAGGGCTGATTCTTTCTTGTCTCCACACGTCATTGCCATCTTGATATACTGACTTTCTTTTTGGGGATAAGCACCCAAATTACCTTCTAAATCTTCAACGGACTTGGCAATTTCATTGTCAAATTGTTTGAACCATTTAGTTTCCCTGACTTTATCACGCTGAAGCAATTCCTCCAGAGTCCTTTGTTGTTTAATAAGGGCAGCCATTGAGACACGGAACTGGTAGCTAATATCTTTTTGTGGTATCGGTACGGATATTAACATCGGGTCCATTTGTGTTGGCGCAAGAACCTCAATGTATGTGGTGGCAGTATACTTGGGAGAATACTTGCTGAGAAGAAACCAGATAATTCCTCCTCCTATCATTCCTAAGGACGTTATCGAAATAATCAACAGGACGTGACGTAGCAGGATGGTCAATATATCTTTCGGCGTTAAAACGTTAGTGGCGGCCTGAGGTCCTGCCAAAGCTGCGCTCCTGCTTCTTGTTATTTGAGACGGGTGCTGCATTACCAAAGACTCCACAGAAAAAATTCATTTCGTCCAACAGTGCCTGAACACAAGGAGTCGTTTTCGCGGTTTATTTTATTCAGTTCTTGCTTCATTTCCTACTTTGTCGGTGAGTTGTTCAACAGCTTCTTCTATACTCTGTTTATCTTTTGGTGACAGTTTGTCCTGTCCCAGTTGCAATGCCTGTTTATATGCCGCAAGCGCCTCGGTATATCCGCCCAGCTTTTCAACTATCATACCAAGATGGTAATAAGTCTCCGGCGGTGCCGCAGCCTGACCTTGCTCGAAGATTTGAATAGCTGAACGCTGGATCTCGGTTGCCTGCTGATATTTGCCGTTCTGATAAAGTACGAAAGCATACGTATCCATAACATCAGGGCTATCCGGAATAAGATTATGAGCATGCTGAGCATATCCCAGCGCTTTATCCAATTCCTGATTATTGTCCGCCAGCATATAAGCCAGGTTATTCAAGACTCCTATATTATTCGGCGATTTTTCCAGTAGCTTTTTGTATTCACTTACAGCGGTCATAAGGTACTGATTATCGGAAGTTCTCGCGTATGCACTTTGTAGACAATTAACTTTAAGCGTCACAAATGTCTCTTTCTTAGGGTCGTCCTGTAGTGTCTGAAGACACTTATCAATGTAGCCTAAAGCCTTATTGTATTCGCCGCTCATATTCAGGATGCTGAACATTGTGAAATTGGCCACAAATGAATCCGGCTCAGCCTGAAGTTTGTTCTGACACCAGGCTTCGGTCTGACTCTTGCCAAGCGTTGAGTGCATTGAATTCAATATTGCCATTACAAGCGTGCTGTTATTACCGGCTTTTTCCAGGGCATTTTGGTAATACTGGGCCGCTGTAACTTTGTCACCTGTCTCAACCTTTGCTTCAGCCATTCTACCAAATGCTATTGGTGCTGTTGCTTCGTTATCAATATATCTTCTGGCATATCTGAACAACCGGTCATATTTTTTGGAAGACTTTAGCGCCATCAGGTACCCATCAAGAGAGACAAAGTTACCGCCGAACCTTTGACTATTTTGCCATGCCTTGAGATAAAGCCACTCAGCCTGTTCAAAGTTTCGTATTTTAGTCATAAAACTGGCGGCTCGACTATGCCAGGCGACGTCTTCGGGATATTTCCTTATGGTTTCATTGTATAGCTTAAGCAATTCCTGTGTTCTACCTAGCGCAAGGTATACTTCTTCGAGAATTCGCCTCGTCTCGACAGGAGCGTTTTCGTCATTCAGTGCGGTGTTGAGTTCCGTTATAGCGTCGTCTGCTCGACCTAAACGAAGGCAGGTTTTAGCCAGTTGAATACGAACGTCAGGGCTATCGTGAAGCGCCTTGCTTTTTTGCAGGTCCCTGATGGCCTGAGTATAATTTCCCATCAAATGATGCAGCCTTCCCCTCAGATGCCAGGCCTTATCGTTTTTGGGCTTTATCTCAAGAACTTTATTAGTCAATTCCAAGGCCTTATTAAACTGACCCGTTTTTAAAGCCAGAAGGGCTTGAAGCTGCATGCCCCCTTCGTTACCTGGATATTTCTCATTAAAGCTTTCAAGCTTCTTGCCGGCCTCTGCAAGAATTCCTAACTGGAGCATAGCCTGAATCTGGTAAAGGAAATTTTCAGTGGTAGATTCGATTTTTAAAACCTCGTCCGAGTATCGCATTACTCCTTCTTTATCTCCTGTTCTCTCTGCGAGAACTAAAAGTCCTTTTACGGTGTCAATATCGTTGGGTTCGGCCTGATACAACTGCTGCAGTATCTCTCCAGCCTTTTCGAATTGGCTGGTGCTTATATAATTCTTCCACATCAATTTTTTATCCTGTGCCTTGGCCAAAAGCTGTTCGGCTTTTTCCGGCTCGCCGATACGGCGATAAAACCGGGCGTAGCTTTGAAGGACTCTTTTGCTGCCGGGATCCATACTGTGCGCCTGCTCAAATGCCGAAGTGGCAATATCCAGCAGCGCCTGTTTTTGTTCGGTATTTGTTTCATCCATAGCAATGTTTGTGGCAAGATTTGCAAGATTTAAGGCGTTTCGCAAACTGGGAGCAATTTTTTGAATACGCTGTCTGTAGGCCAGCGCCTTCAGCGGCTCTTTTTCACTTATATACATCGCGTACAATCCTATCAGTCTCGTGTCGCCCGGGTTCAGTGCCGCTGCTCTGAGTAAGGCAGACTGTGTCTCTTCGAACTGCTTCGGCGAGATGTCGGTGCCCTGTTTCTGACTGCGATCATATAGAATCCCGGCAAAACGCCTTGCAATATTTCCATCCATAGGATTCAATGTCGAGGCTTTACTGACATCGGCTACTGCCTCCCGGATGTTCCCAAGTGAGTGATGGGCGATGCTTCTGAAAAGGTAAGCTTGTGAAAAAACGGGACGTTCTTTCAGTGCAATACTAAATTTCTCCACCGCGTCTTTGAACTGATGCCGCGCCAGTGCAAGACGTCCGGCAAGGTACTGGCCGTCACAGCCGTCGATGTTAATACGTCGAGTGGTCTGGACCAACTCCTCGACGGTCTCAAAATCACTACTTTTCATTGCTATATCAAAAAGACCGAGAATAGCCGTTGAATTACATGGGTCTATTTCAAGAGCATTTTGGTATTGAGCGGAGGCCTCGTCGGGCCTATTACCGTCCTTGTGAAAAACACCAAGGCTCAAATAACGATGAAGTTCATCAACGGTAGTTGACAAAACTTCCTCCGTTATCTGGTTTAGTCTTTTGGGTGAAATATTGTTTGGTTCCGGCTCGTAGAGTTGTGCTTTATAGATAAGGGCACTGGTGTTATCTGGAAAATGCCCCAGATACTGCTCAATTAGTTGCTTCGCATACTTAAGGTTGCCTTCGTTAACATAATAGTTACAAACAGACGAAAGCATTGGTACGTCAACATAATTCGGGTCCGATTGTAACAATGTTTCAATCAGTTTAACACCGTCGTTTGAAAGCTTTTTGACCTGGACATCTGACAGTTGAAAACTTTTTAAGTCCTCGGCCCTTTGCTGCTCTTCCAGCGACATTAACGGTTCTTCCGTTTTACTAGTGATAGCTGCAACATGTCGCCTTAATTTCGCCAGTATCGTTGACAGTTTAATCCTGATAGTATCGGGTTTAGTGGGGTCCATCTTCGCCAGTCTTTCTTCGGCCTTGTCAAAAAGACCAGCCTTGTTACAGGCCTGAGAATATAGCAATGAGCTTGTTTCGTTAACGGAGAAAGTATCTTCATAGAAATCTATTATCCTTATTACCTGATACTCAAGGCCCAGGTTCAGCATAATGGCGGCATAATCGAGAAAAATGACAGGCTTGTATTGGGCAAGGCCATGTTCTATCGCCATACGCAGGAAGTCTGCACAGGCTCCGGTTTCCGGCGCTCTTTTATAAATGCCGGCCAGCGTATAACAAAGGTAAGCAAAATATACATTGTGCCCCCTTACCAATTGTGTTTTTAACTGCTCATAAGCAGCATACATTTGCTTGATGCCGTCTCTCCTTTGTCCCTTGGCAAAGGCCAATCTTCCTTCCCACATCAAGGCTTGTGGATTCTCCCGGCTCCCGTATATCTGCTGGATTTCATGAACTGCTTTGCTGGCGCGGGCAAGCCATTCTTCTTTCTCACTTTGTTTATCCGGAGAACTGGCTGCAAGTGCCCGCTCAATCCAGCAATTTCCAAGGAAAAGATTTAGCCTGAGCCTGTTCATTCTATTCTTAAACCTTCTTGGCCCGGAGATATCCTGTGTACTTGGTGAATCGAGGGCGTTTCCCGCAACTTCCATTGCCTTATAGACATCAACCTCCTGATTATTGAGAAGTGCTCGACGATAATACAGTTCAGAAGCAAACACAATGTAGTCCACATTCTCACGGTCCAATTCCAGCGCTTTTTCGATAGCTTCAATGGCATTATCTAATTTTTTTCTGTCGGCCATATAGAACCGTGACAGTGAGATATAAACTTCCGGGCTGGAACTAAATTTGTCTAGAAGGGCCATATACTCAGACTCAAGGGCATCTCGTTGATTAGGCTCCTCGACGTTAAGCATCTTTACGGTGATGAGCTCTGTGTATAACTTAGGCTCATCAGGCAAAGCATTTATTGCTTGTTTGAGTGATTGCTTTGCCTCTTCAATCGATTTATCTGCCTCACTGAAAGAGCCTTTGGAAAAAAGAATATTGCCTTTTTCCAGAATTGCCTTTGCCAGATATCGATGTGACTCGCTATCAGTCGGTTCAAGTTGGAGGGCTTTTTCCAGGTCTTCTATTGCCTCATTTATGGTCCTTTCGCGATCGGTTGTCTGCCCTCGTGACGCTATTTCAAAACGGGCTCTTCCCCTGCGGAAGAATAATTGTGGATTGGGTTGCAAGTCTATAAAGTCCGAGCAATTTGATTCTACTACCCTCCACTGTGTCCACAGGCCGTTTTCGGCGCTTTCATAGATGTAATCAAGCAGGGTCTGGCGAGCCTTGACATTCTTTGGGTCCAGTGTAATAACACGGCTCCAGAGGCCGGCCGCTTTCATCCATTCATCCGTTTCTATGTACAGGTCGGCCAACTTGAAGGCTATCTCTATCTGCAGTGGCGTCTCCTTTGCCAGAGCGAAGGCCTTGCGGTAACTGCGTTGGGCATTTTTGTAGTCTTTTGTTTCTCGAGCTATATCCCCTTCTTTGATAAACTGCTTCGGGTCCTGGGTCAGTCGAAGAAATACCACGACTGCACCCGCAAGAAAGAGGGCTAAAATCAACGAGCCGATAATTGCAACTTTTTTGTTCAGTTTTTTCCTTGCCATAATCTCTCCTGTTTCTTCAAATTAAATGCCCATATTTCTTCAGGCCAGGTATATGATGCCTTATCCTTTCTGCATTGCTTTTTGCCAGTCAGGCCAGTGGTCTCTTTCCAAAATGGACAGAATAACGCTGAGAAATTTTTTACTTGCTACGATTGCATCTTCCTTTTCAGGATAAATTTTTCTGCCAAGAACCACGTTATAAAACTGCCACTCAATCTTTGAAAAATAAGAATACTTGCCCCTTATGTTGCTCATCAACGCCAGTCGGGCTCCGGTTCTGTTGCCCTTATAAGTTCCGTTGACCTTAAAAGTGTAAAAAACAGGAAACTTATCACTACCTTGCCATAAATCTGCTTCTTTTTTTCCAAAGATTATATACCGAGCGGGGATTTTATTTTCCTGCATCTTTATGCCGGTCCCGTGCTCTGCTTCCTGGTTAATGGTGAAAGTTATGTCTTTCATTTCAAAACGCTGATTGCCGCCGCCAAAGAAACACTCCTCCGGCACATGGGGAATGCGGTCGGGATTACCTGTGTAGTATGTGATAAATAGTGAGCAGTACCGCAGCGGTCCGGTCTTCTTAGCTTCTGTATCTTCCAATATCCATTGGATATATTCATTTGTGCCAAGAGCATCGAGAAGGTCCTGATTTTTAATCTTTTGTTTCTGCGCTACTGTGTAAGCACCTAAGTCTTTTTCATTGATAAGGTCCAGAATTTTTCTCAGAGGCAACGCCTTTTTTATCATCTGAACATTCAGATAAGATTTCATAAACGACATCATACCCCCACCCATGGCAAGGGCTGCTACACAAATCAAAAAGTGTGTTTGGATGTAATATTTTTTAAAATTATCCTTCATTGTATCTCAAATTTTCTCAACACTGCGAAAGCTGCAAGTGCCCCGAAAAAAACAAAGACCGACGAACTCTTTAATTCTGCCTGCGAACGATAATGTCGGCAGTTACACCGGGGCTTTCTTCTGTAAGCAGCCGGGACATAAAATACGCTAAAAGACCGTACAAACCGAACGCCAGCGGCAGCATTGCCATCCCCAGTGCGTCGTGATAAATACCCTGTGTGTACTTGGCGCCCGCGAAAATATATATAAAGCCGGTAACGGTGACACGAACGATGTTACATAGGATAGCGATGGGTATTGTGCTCAGCAACAAAATGACCCGCTGCCAGAGTGGTCTGTAATGCAGGTATGCCATCGCCACTCCCAGCGCAAGAAACGTCAGTAATAGCCTCATTCCGCTACAAGCCTCGGCCACATCGAGGGCCGGCTCTATTTTCTTGCCGTTAACTACCACGTCAATTATTACTCCGTTTGCCGTTGCGTCAACTTCCGTAACAAAATTGAGCAGGACGGTAGCCACCCGGGCCGCAAGAATGCGCATCGGAATAGTAATTTGTCGATAAAGCCTTCCGGGCAGCGGTACAGCAAAAAACAAGTATAAGATAGGAAGCCAGCTGTTTTTAACTAAACGCCAGCCACCTAAAAATAATACGATAGCACCGAGAGTTGGGATCATTAACAATGTTTGAAAATAAGCAATTTTGAGTTGAAAAATGATAAATGGATAGGCGGCTATACAACATATCAAGAAAAACAAACCCAGATAGTAGGGTTGGGTTTGGAGATTCAAAATCTGGCCTTTACGCTGGTTTAGAAAGTACAGACTGAAAAAAGGTATTAGAAAACCATGAGACCAGCTGGCGTCGGTGCGCCATCCATAAACGATGCGATAAATTTCGACGTGGAACAGGTACGAGAACAGGCCGGCTATGATAAGAATTTTAATGTAATTATGTACGCCAAGATCACGCCAGCTTGTTCGATACAGGCTTGGTTGCTGACCTGCCTCGTTCCGCTCTGGCGGGCGAGCGGCAGGCGGGTTTGAGGTGGTACAAAGGTTATGTCCATTCATAGAATCTTTATTCGTCAAAACAACTTGTCTATAGAAATATGCCCCGGGAACGGGTCATTACCAAGGTCTTCCGACGCAAAATTCCTGTCATAAATGAAGCCGAATCCATAGGTCATTCTGAAGGCGTTGCGTAGGACTGCAAGCCATCTTGAGGCCTTATGTGAACCGATGTTGATAGTATCGTTTGGTTTAATGAAGAAATCTGGTTGAGAGCCCTCGGCAATCTTCCTTAAATTGACCATTACTATCTCCTCTCGGTTTTTCCCGATTCTCCTTCTGACTTCGACTTTTTCCGGCCAGGCAAGTGGGCCGAGACCCCCGGCAGCGGCAACAGCCTGTATAAGAGTCATTGGCCGACCTGTCAAAGGCAACACGCCCACTCTGTTGGCATTACCTATAATGTAGAATTCACCGATAATGTCAATAGGTACCCAAATTTTGTCTCCCTGCTTTATAATAATATCATAACGTGGGTCGCCGCTAAGAAGTTTGTCAACGGGTATTTTTATGACACGTTTTTGAATACCGCCGGTGCCGATTTGCTCCCAGCCGAATTCCTCTGGGATGCGCTGTTCCGGTGGTGGTGTTAGTGGTGGGCGTTCTTCAAGCCACTTTCCCGGCTCTTCAGGAGCTTTATGCGGTTCGGCCTCCGGCCCTATTTGAACTGGAACCCATTTACCGTCCTGATAAATCCACTCGATTCGGGATGATTTCAAAGCACCGGTTAAATCAGTAGCTTCCTGACTATTAAGCCAGGATTCTTGTTTTTGTCGCTGCTGAGACATCTGCCGTGAATTAATATTGCCGGATCTCTCAACTGCTTTCGAAGCTTCCGACATTTCGGCCTTTTCAAGTTCTCGGGAACTAATCATCTCAGTGGAACTTATCAGCATCGAGTCCCGCGTTGTAGACGCCCGTGCGCTCGGCGCTATAACTTCAAGCAGCTCCTCCTCGATGTCTTGAGGCGCCGACGGTTCCGCCCCGGGCTCAATAACCTCCGGTTCTATTGGAAACGCCTCGGCTGCCGGTTCGATCAATATCTCGGTTTCTGTTATGCGCCGAGTAACGTAAATGTAGCTGACGTTAAATTGTCTTACAGAACCGGCCACTGCTAACGCATCTGAAAGTCGAAAGTCATACCGAGGAATCAAAAATCTATTCGGATTCTTAATGCCCTCGCCAAGGATAGTAAATGCCCTGTTGGGTGAGCGATCTAACATCACAATAACAGTCGGGTCTTTCAAAATACCAGGTGAAAGGATTCGCTTTATCTCCTCCCTCAGTTGGGTTTCTGTGAATCCGGCCGCCTGTACCTGGCCGATTTCAGGCAGAGTTACCTTACCGCTCTCAGAGACCTGATAGAGGTTAGCTGCCATAACTCCCTCTCGAAGAAGCTCAAAGATGGCTATTTGGATACTATCACTGGGCTGGAGGATATAATCTTGTTCGATTGCTATCACGTCAGAAGGGCGTGGTTCCTCAGCAGCTTCATACAGCTCCGGCTCTTCCTCGGCGATACCTAACGAGTCGAGGATTATGTTGATGGCCGGTGTGGGTCGGAAGCGGCCAATTTGTGTCGGGTCGAGATAGTCCTGGGACCCACAGCCGGTCAGCAAGACCAGGGACACAAAAAAGGCCGTCATAGCCCAAAAAGCACGCAAAAGTTGCGACACTATTCGTTCACTCCTGAGCCTAAAATTTCTCACATTCTGCTTACTTAGAGAATGTTTATATCGAAAAGTATCTGCCTACTGTCTCCGTAGAGAAATCATCGGTTTAACGGCTGGGATACTTGACTTTTTAATTCTTGTAAGAGCCATATTTCAAAGAAGTTAGGCGATATTTTGGAATATTAAAAAGAAACTCATCATGGGTCCGTAAGAGAAAATTTTTTTAGCCACAAAACCTGTCCAAATATGAAATTCCAAGCTTAAAACTTGATTAATCACCATAACCCCCCGAACATGAAGCAGTTACATAGTAAAGCTATTGGGAGGAATAGCAAACGTCAAAAGTAGAGTTTTACTGCTCAAGTGATTAATTTTCTATACTATCAAACTTAGGGATTTGTTCATTTAAAAACACTGTTTTGCCAGTCCGATAATGTCCTCTACGCCAGTACAGCCAAGAGGACACTGCTGGAATTGAGTATGACATGCTCGATGTTTCAGAAAATTCTTATTAATTGAAATCGAATCTGTTTTCGTTTGTAAGTTTTTGCTTCTTGATTTTATTACTCTTTTTTTAACTCTTTGAGCATTTTCATAATTTGCTTCTGGCGGTTTTCAATCTCTTCGAGGCGTCGTTCAATCTTATCTATTCTGTCGTTTTGCTCACCGGGAATTATGATTATATCCCTGTCGTTTGGGTCCTTCCAGGGCCTGAATTCTTTCCGAAAGAAACGCTTTAGTTTGTCCGGCAGGCTGAACTCAAACTCGTCATCCTCGAAGGGCTCGCCCCAAAAAAACCTTTTCTCGTATTGCCTTGGCTGGTCGTATCGATTGATGTCAAGTGGTGTCTTTTTGTATTTCCAGTCCGGCGGACCTGTTGGGGCCTCTTTGAGGTGGACTGTTACGTTTCGCTTTTTACCCCCGCTGATAAGGGCCAGAGTTACTTTCGCACCTGCGCCCGCTGACTGGATTGCTTCGACGAACTTATCGTAGTCACGAACCTCCTGCTCGTTGAGAGCGGTAATAACATCGTAGCAGCCGAGACCTGCCTTGTCTGCGGGGCTGTCGATTACGATATTTATAATGAGCTGACCGGCGCCTTCGTCAAGGCCGAGATGAACCCTTAACAGTTCAGGGACCGGCATCAGCCGGACACCCAAATATCCGGCAATGTTCTCCTGTTCGCCCGCTAAGGCTACTGTGGTGCAAAAAGCGACCAGAAGCACGCAGACGAGAGCATAATTTATCTTTGACGGTTTCATTTTGGCAACCTCCAAAAGATAACTATATTGACTTGACCGGATAAGTATTGTACTAAATAAAGGCATGGTTGTTCAATGCAAAATTAGCAGCTCATCAGGATTTTGTTTGATAAGGCAAAGGCAGGATTAATATGATAGTTTTGTTGACGGATTTTGGTCAAAGCGAGTATGTCGGGGTAATGAAAGGAGTGGTTTACAACACTGCGCCTGACGCAAAAATAGTTGACCTGTGTCATACGGTTTCGCCGCAGAATATCATTCAGGCCTCCTGGATACTAAAGAATAACTACAAATACCTTCCGCAGGGCGCGGTATTCTGCTGTGTGGTCGACCCCGGCGTAGGAACGGATAGAAAAGCATTGGCCGTCAAAACTGATAAATATTACTTTGTCGGGCCGGACAACGGCCTGCTTTGGGAAACGCTTAAGGACCAAAAAATAATCGAAATTAAAAACCTCGCAATCCCCGAAAATGCCAGCCGGACCTTTCACGGCAGAGACGTGTTCGCAAAAGCAGCGGCAAAAATAGAGCTCGGCAATTTTAAGAGCATAGGTGAAAGTCTCGGAGCAATTGAAAAACTTGAATTTTACAGGCAGGGCACAAAGGGATTAATCGTCCACATCGACAGGTTTGGAAACATCGTAACAAACCTTCCAAAACTGGATAAGAATGAATATCACATAGCCATAGCAGGCAATACATATACGATGCAGTATTATCCAAGTTATGAAACTGCAAAAGCAGATGAGCCATTTCTTATAGAGGGCTCGAACAAGACATTGGAGATTAGCCTGAGAAAAGGAAGTGCCAACGATAGACTGCACTTTGTAGTCGGCTCCATAATAGAAATATCGTAATATCCTTTGCCGCCCGGTCCCCACAACACCTTCTCCAACATAGGCTTATATACCCGTTTGGTGATTGGCTGTGAAAGTGTAATGTCAACAAAAAGGATTTTTATTAATTTGGATAAAAATAGTAGTTGACATACCGGATGGGGGTAGTATTCTATTCATGTTTAGAAGGATTTAATCTCAAAGGATGAGGAGATGATAACTTGCCTAATAACTTCCCACCCGCCCTGACTTTATTTGCCTATATCTGGAAGAAACTTGACCGAGACACAAGCTTTGTTGAAAAAAACCATTTTTCAGGAGGAAAAGAAAATGAAAAAAGTGTTGATGATGTTATTGGTTGTTATCATGCTGGCTTTTGATGTCGTTGCCGAAGCAGAACCACCTGAAATGGTTTTTATCCATGGCGGTGAGTTTGAGATGGGTGACCATCATGGAGATGGAATAGCTGATGAACTACCTGTTCATACTGTATATGTCGATTCTTTTTTTATGAGTAAGCATGAGATAACCAACCAACAGTATTGTGATTACCTTAATGATGCTTATCCTGCTAAGATAAAGGTTGTCAGCGGTGTTGTTTATGCGGCAGACGACGGCAGCAACAACTACCCCTATTGTGATACGCACAGCCATGATGCTGATAGTCAAATTGACTATTCAGGCGGTGTTTTCAGTGTAAGGACCAAGGGCGGACGTGATATGTCAGATGACCCTATGGTCCAGGTAAGCTGGTATGGAGCGGTTTCCTACTGCAACTGGCGCAGCCAGCAGGAAGGAAAGGAATTATGTTACGACACCAATGATCCCAACTGGTACTGGCCTTGTGATTTCTCAAAATATGGCTATCGCATACCAACAGAAGCAGAATGGGAATATGCGGCCCGCGGTGGAAATCACAATCCCTATTACCGTTTCCCTTGGGGCGATACTATCAGTCACAGTCAAGCCAATTACTATGCTGACCCATGTGGTTTCTCATACGATGTTAATCCTACGAGCGGATATCATCCCGACTATGATGATGGGATATCTCCTCTTACATCTCCTATAGATAGTTTTTTACCAAATGGTTACGGCGTTTATGGCAAGGCAGATAATATTTCTGAGTGGTGCAATGATAGGTTCGATCCGTATTACTATGAAACAAGCCCATATTATAATCCAACTGGCCCATCCAGTGGTACGAATCTTGTTCACCACGGTGGCGCTTGGGTAGGTACTGCATACTATTGCCGGGTATCATACCGTGGCAGCACCATACCCGTTCATCGGGACAGATTTTTCGGATTTCGTGTTGTAATAGCTTGTCCAATAAATGTTTTAACTCCCAATGGCGGTGAAACACTGATATCAGGAAGTACATATTTAATTACCTGGGCGCCAGTAATCCCTGACATTAATCACTTAAAATTAGAGTATTCAGCTTCAAACGGCGTTGGAATATGGAATGTAATTGATCCCTGTACACCAAACGATAGTGAATATGAATGGACGGTGCCGGAGGTAACTTCTAATCAGTGTCTTATCCGTATTAGTGATGTCAATGACCCCAATGTTTATGATACCAGCGATGATGTCTTTACGATATTTGTCTGCCGGGCGGGGTATGACTATGTAAATGAATGGGGTTCATTCGGAACTGGTGATGGTGAATTAAATAATCCATTTGGCGTCGCAGTGGATTCATCAGGATACACCTATGTTACTGATGAGGAGAACCATCGCGTCCAGAAGTTTGATTCTGATGGTAATTTGGTCGGCTGGTGGGGAGGTTGCGATGATCCTGGCCATGCTGGTTCGGGACATTGGCACGACCCTGGGAGTGGTCATAACCCACAGTCTGGTAGTGGCGATGGTCAATTCATTAGATCAACGGGTATTGCGATCGATTCTTCAGACAATATTTATGTGGTTGATTATCACAACTACCGAATCCAAAAGTTTAAAACTGATGGTACATTTGTCATAAAATGGGGTAACTACGGAAATGGTGATGGACAGTTTAATCAAGCACACCACATTGCGGTTGGTCCTTCTGGTGATGTTTACGTTTGCGACACGTTTAACCATCGGGTCCAGAAGTTCACAAGTAGTGGAGGTTTTATTACTAAATGGGGGTCCTACGGGAATGGTGACGGGCAATTCAAGTACACACATGGTATTGACGTTGACTCTTATGGATATGTTTATGTTAGTGAAGATTGGAACCATCGTGTTCAAAAGTTTGACCCAAATGGTAATTTGGTCGGCTGGTGGGGAGGTTGCGATGATCCTGGCCATGCTGGTTCGGGACATTGGCACGATCCTGGGAGCGGTCATAACCCACAGTCCGGTAGTGGCTATGGTCAATTCAATCGTGTGGAAGGAGTAGCAGTTGACTCTTCAGATCATGTCTATGTATGCGAAATTGGTGGTAGTCGGATCCAGAAGTTTACGAGTGATGGTGAATTTATTACCAAGTGGGGCAGTCCGGGTACCGGTGATGGACAATTTAATTCACCTTATGGAATAGAAGTGACGTCTTTGGGATACGTATATATTGTTGATTTGGGTAATGACCGTATTCAACTTTTCGAACCTGAAGGACCTCTGCAAAGTGACTTGTATAAAGATTGTTATATTGATTTCAAAGACTTTGCTGTTCTTGCAAATGAATGGCTTGAATGTGGCAATCCATTTGATCCTGATTGTGGATATTGACAGAACCTAACTGAACCTTATTAACGCCTAACTTCAAGAGCTGTGGGTTTTATACCCGCAGCCCTTTTTGTGTTTCATACTAAGCCGGAAAGCCGGTTATATTGTCTTTTTTTCATCGTTGACAGTAGCATAGCAGGATATAGAATCTCATAAGCTTCATATTTATAATGAAATCAAAGTTAAGTTATATAGTTAATATCAGGAGTGATATTTACTTAAAACTAAAGGAGATTATCATGCGTTCTTACTTTTATATCAGCATGTTTTGTATTGCAGCGTTTTTTTCATCGGTTTATGCCGATGAAATTTACTTGAATAACGGTGACCGCCTTACCGGCAAAATCGATAAGCTCCTCGATGGCAAGCTCATCCTGCAATCGCAGCTTGCCGGCACTATCACGATACCTCTCTCGAACATCCGCACGTTCAGTAGTGTCGCGTCTCTCAAAGTACATCTCAAAGATGGAACAGTTCTTCACCAGCGGATAATACGCTCGGAGGCCGACTATTTTGCAATCGAAAAAAGCCGAACTCTCCAGGCTCAAAAAATTGAGCTCTCGGCCATAGACACCATAAATCCTCCTGCAAAACCTCTGCCCAGGTGGAAAGGTAATATTTCGGCAGGTTATAGCTCGGCACATGGCAACACAAATACGGACAACGTCACGGCCAGCGTAAATTTGAAAAAACGCACCGAAAAAGACCGTACGAAAATCAGCGGCGACTATGCAAAAAGCAGGCAGGAAGACGAAACCACCGGCAAGAAGGAAGCAACTGAAGATTGGTGGAAAGTAAAAGGCAACTATGATTACTTCTTAACCGATAAGCTGTTTGGCTTTGTGGATGGAAGCTACGAAAAGGACAGCATTGCCGAACTCGACCGCAGAGTTATATTCGGCGGCGGTGCCGGCTATCAATGGGTCGAATCGGAAGCGATGAACTTCTCGACCCGGGCGGGTCTTGCCTCGCTGTATGAAAAATTCGATAATCAGAGCAGCAGCAACAGTGAGCTATCCGCCCAGTTTGGTTATGATTTTGATACGCTGCTGAGAGAAAATATAAAATTTATCCATAGCCTGACGTACTATCCGAGCCTTGAGAAGTTTTCTGATTATTTTCTTACCACGAGCGCCGAGGTTCAGGCCGAGCTTACGGAAAAAACTTTTACAAGCTTCAAGGTTCTTTTTGACTATGATAAATCACCTGCTTCAGGCTCAGGCAACACTGATGTTAAGTATATTTGGGGAATTGGTGCGAGTTTTTAACGGCTTGGTGATTATCGGGTACGCAGAGGAAAAATTAAAAAAGAGCACAATCGATGTCATTTCTCATCAATCTCCTCAAACGTCTGAATTAGTATAAGTGTGTGGTTTTTGAGTCTTTAAGGCCGGGGAAAAGGAGCTAAACCGATTCCAAGTTTCTAATAGCGACACAGGTCGAGGTTTGGTAGTATATAAGTTATGACTTAATAGGTCACAAATGACCGCGAGGTAGCTTATGGCAGAGCAACAAAAAGCGCCGGTCTCGTCCTCGACGACAGATGAGTCGGTAAGGCCTGTACTGATAGTTGATCAGGAGGCACTGGGTGACCTCTCGGTGTTTCTGCGGCATTTTTTTGTGGGCCTGGCTGATGAATCAGGTAAAGCAGCTCTGGTATGTCCGCCGGATTGCGATGTCAATTCATTACTTGCCCCTTCGATAGAGGTTATCAGACACCCGGCTTATCGTACACCAATCCTGTGGCGGCAGAGTGATAGAAAGCTTATTGAGAAACTGGGAAAGTTCAAGCCGAACATCCTGCATTGTCTCGGCAGGGGCACGACGAATCTAACCACGAAATTAGCCGAGCAATTGGACCTGCCTTATGTACAGACTATTAACTCGCTGCAGAGCCGGTTGCAAAAGTGTTCTATTTCGGCGAGTCGATGTGCCGCGATAATAACGCCGACAGAGACACTCGCATCGCATCTGGTAAGCGTGTACTCTAAATTTGGCCAGCGCATAAGGCAGATAAATATGGGCACTTTTGTGGATGGTCAATGTGCCTGTTTTTCGGTTCCTTCACGAGTAACGAGTATGGTGGTTGCCTGTCGGCTGAATGATGCTTCGGATTTCGAGTTGCTTTTCACCGCGATAAAGCACCTGGCGATTGAAGGGCATGAGTTTATAATGCTGCTCATTGGCACGGGGCCGGCCGAGCGAAATGTGCGGGAGTTACGAAGGACATTGGGGCTTTCCCAGGTAGTATACATCCTTCCGGATATTCAGCCGTTGCGGTCGATATTTGCGAGTGCGGATGTTTTTGTTCAGCCCCAGCCGACCAAAATCTTTAGCTTTTCTCTGTTGGAGGCGATGAGCGTTGGGATGGTGGTGGCAGGCTGCGCAGGCGGCGTAGATGATTTACTTATAGATAATCAGACAGCGGCCCTTTTTGAGCCGGCCGATGAGTTGAGTATTTATGCCTGTATAAAACGGCTTCTGGAAAAACGCGAATTTTCACGCCAGATTGCTTCGGGAGCACAATCTTACCTTAAGAAAGACTATACGGTAAGCACGATGGTATCGTCCATTCTGGAAACTTACCGTAACTCTCTGCGGTGGTACAAGACTCAGGCATCTAATACCGCTGCTCCGAAGAGCAAGGCTCAATCTAAAAGACCATAGTCAGACAGTATTTTCTGCAGAACCGGTTTCTTTCCTTCTTCCAGCGGTGTTAGCGGTAAACGCAGCTCGTCTGAGGCCATACCCAGGATTGACATAGCCGCCTTTATGGGAATTGGATTAGTGGCCAGTGTAGGCAGGCTCTTGCTGAGCGGAAAGAGCTTCCTGTGCCACTGTCTTGCGGAGACCAGGTCTCCTTCGAGAATCAGGTCGGTCATAGCTTTGACATCCGCGGGTACGATATTCGCCACCACGCTGACGACACCCTGGCCGCCGACCGAGGCAATAGGCAGTGTAAGGGAATCATCGCCGGACAGAAGCGTCAGTTCACAACGTGCGGCTATCTCGCTGGCCTGGTCCATGCTGCCGCTGGCCTCTTTGACGGCAACGATGTTTTCAACTTCCGAGAGCCGCACAATCGTATCGGCCGTCATACCGGCGCCGCACCGCCCGGGTATGTTGTAAAGCACGATGGGCAAATCAACTTCCTCGGCAATGGCCTTGAAATGCTCGTAAAAACCCTGCTGCGTGGGTTTGTTATAGTACGGCCCGACCTGCAGGGTCGCATCGGCCCCGACCTTTTTGGCAAACGTAGTCAGCTCAATAGCCTCAGCAGTGCTGTTTGAGCCTGCACCTGCGATTACCGGCACCTGGCCGGCCACGGCCTTGACAACCCTTTCTATTATCTGCTTATGCTCCTCATGACTGAGGGTTGGGCACTCGCCTGTTGTGCCGACGGGCACTATCGCGTCGGTTCCGTTTTCGAGGTGAAAATCGACCAGCTCATCGATTGTCTGAAAGTCAACCTCGCCGTCCTGAAATGGCGTTATAAGCGCCACCATCGCTCCTGTAAACATTTCTACCTCCTGAAACTCAAAAAGAGAATGAAGGACTCTCTGCCTTGCCGTGCTTATTTTAAAATTTCGTTATTAGTATATAACGATTGCGGGCCTGTTGCAACGATGGGTCTGCCCTGCCGGCATCAGTCGCCGGAGAGAATTTTCAGATATTGCTTAACGGCGGTGGACAGGCCCATATCGAGAGCGTCGCTGATAAGTGCGTGTCCGATTGAAACCTCAAGCACTCCCGGTACAGTCTGGCAGAATATTTTAAGGTTATTCAGGTTCAGGTCGTGACCGGCATTAATCCCCAGGCCGATATCGCAGGCCGCCTTGGCCGCTTCAGCATATTGCTGAAGGCTCTGCTGGTAGCTGCCGGTCTCGAAGGCTCGTGCGTATGGCTCGGTATATAGCTCGATGCGGTCGGTGCCAATCTGCTTTGCGATTTCGATGCCGGGTATATCCGGGTCCATAAATATACTGACGCGAATACCAAGGTCCTTAAGTTGCTTTATGATGGGGACGAGCCGCTCAGTGTTTTCTTTGCTGTGCAGGTCCCAGCCGTGGTCGGACGTGTTTGCATCGGGAGAGTCTGGCACCAGCGTCGCCTGGGCCGGCTTGATTTCGCTGACAATCTCCATATATCTGCCGAGAAACGGGTTGCCTTCTATATTGAACTCAACGGTTACCATTTCAGCCAATTCATAAACATCGGGATACTTTATGTGGCGTTCATCCGGCCTGGGATGAACGGTAACGCCGTGGGCACCGGCCTGCATAACGGTCTTTGCCGCCTCGATAACACTGGGAATGCCTATGTTACGCGCGTTTCTAAGCAGTGCTACCTTATTGAGATTTACGCTAAGTGTGGTCATTTTTAACCCTAAATAAACTTCCGCAATTATACACCTGCAAAAGACTAACACAAGTAAATTAAGTAGCGACCGATTATTGTAGGCCGAAGGTTAATACATCCTCGAGATGAAAGTCGCTATCTTAAAGATTTGATAAATTATTATAATGCAGACCAGCCAGTAAACAAAACGCGGCAGCCACTGGCTCAGCTCGTTAAATAGAAACTCAGCGGACTCGCTTGAAACATCCGCTAATTTTTGCACGGTGTTGCCCAGCTCACCCATCTCCTCCCCGATTTGCCAAAGGTGCAGAAATTCTGTCGGCAGCCTGCGGCTAAACCCCTCGCCAACCATATTTCCGGCAAGCGCACTTTTTGCTCCGCCCTTGAAATAATTACCTACAGCGGCGTTACCTGTAACGCCGGCCGCTTTTTGCGCACATTGCGTAATTGGAACACCGGCTTTGTAAAGCATATTAAACGCCCGGCAGTATCGGCTTATCGCAAGCTGCCGAACCGCCTGACCAAAAAGCGGGATTCGCAGTATTAAAGCATCAAAAAACCACCGAAAAACTACCACCCTCCTCATCAAATAGTGAACAACGAGAATTAACACGAAAGGCAGGTAAAATAAGGCTAAAGTACCTACTATCTCACCGATATAACGGTCCAATCCGATTTTACCCTGAAAAAAGAAAGGCAGGGGGCCGACAACAGCTGCAAGACCGATAAGCATAAAAGGCAGCATTAATCCCGACAGCATTTTTTTCTTCAGCCGGTCACAGAACTCATACCAGCCGGATAACATCCTGAAAGCATCGGTCAGGTTGCCGGATTCTTCTGCTGCTCCGATGAGCATCAAATCAATACGAGCAAAAAAATTGGAGTGTCTGGCCATCGCCTCTGTCAGACTATTACCCTTCGAAATGAAATTGGCTAAATCAGCAAAAACTCTTTTAAGACGTCCTCGCTGCCCCTCCACAATTGTATTAAGAGATGTTAATATCGGCATACCGGCATCGAGCGTAACCGAAAGGTTATGATATGCTAACGCAAGCTTTCTTGACATGCTCAGCTTCTTTTATATTTCCCGGAATATGCGGTTATTCCTCGCACAGTTTAATGTACAAAGCCTGTTCTCAATTGTATAGATACCCCGGCTTACATCAAGCAATATCCTGTTGCTAAATTTAATTAGGTGATTTAGTATATCGGCCAAATGGAACTACAAGATACAACCGCTGTCATCACCGGCTCGACCGGGCGATTGGGAAGCGAGATATCGCTTGCCCTTGCCGGGGCAGGCTGCAACTGTATCTGTCATTATTTCCAAAATGAAAAACTCGCGGCCGAGCTGGTCGGGCAAATTAAATCTCTCGGTCGAAGGGCGGTTGCATTACGGGCAGACCTTACCAGCGAAAAGCAAATAGACGCATTGTTCGAGAAGATTAAAACCGAAGTTGATAGCGGCCTTTCCGTCCCGCGAATCCTGATAAACTCGGCCGGCGTTTTTGCCCGTCAACAGTTGGCGGAAATAAACTCTAAAGATGCACAGAGTATCTTTGCCCTGAATTTGACGGCACCAATTCTTATCAGCCGAAATTTCGTAAAGCTTCTCGGAAGGAAAGTATCCAGTGAACAGTCGCCGGTGGCCCAAATAATAAATATGGTTGACGTTGGCGCGGTTCGGCCCTGGAGCGAGTATTCCGTTTACTGCTCGTCCAAAGCAGGCCTCATCGGCGCAACAAAGGCACTTGCTAAGGAGCTGGCGCCGGCAATTTGTGTAAACGCGGTTGCGCCGGGTGCGGCAACCTGGCCGGAAGACTATTCACAAGCCGAAAGAGACCGCCAGTTGTCGTTTATCCCCGCAGGAAGAATTGCCGGTACAAATGAAATCACCCCTGCTATAATTTTCCTGCTTGAAAGTGACTACATCACCGGCCAGGTTCTATGTGTCGATGGCGGACGAAGTATTTAGCGCCGCGCGGTTCACGGCCGACGTAATCAAGGAAGACGATATGAAACTAAATTGGGCGAATCGGCTGACAATTATCCGAATACTGCTTATTGTGCCGTTTGTCAGTTGTATGTTGAAGATAAATGAGCCGGACAGGGGTGAGCTGATGCGTTACATCGCCTTTGCGATATTTATGTTTATGGCCATTAGTGACGGCCTTGATGGATACCTGGCTCGAGTGAAGCGACAGATAACGAGTCTCGGCTCGTTTCTTGACCCGGTTGCGGACAAGCTGCTGATGAGCTGTGCGTGCCTGCTGCTCGCCTCGCAACGTTCCGGCGTCGAGGGCTTTCGCCTGCCGTCGACCGTAGTGGTTTTGATAATCGGTAAAGACCTGCTTTTACTGATTGGTTTTATAATCGTTTACTTCATCACGTCTCAAGCACGTATTGTACCGGTCCTCGTGGGTAAGGTTGCCACTTCCCTGCAGCTCTCGATGGTGGCGGGAATTCTCATCGGGCCGGAGCTCTCTACATTCATTAGCCCCTGGATATGGGTTATGCGTTTTCTGTGGTGGTCTGCCGCCGGTACAGCTATTTTAGCCACACTTATTTACATTCGCACCGGAAGCCGGTATATTGAACAGTTTGAGCAGAATAACGTAAAACCAGAGGCGTAAAACGTACCCGGCCGGGCGAAATAAAATTTACGAAGTAAGAACATCACGATGCAATTCGGCGAAATTTCGGAAATTCTGGAAGAGCTGCGTCAGGGCAGAATGATAGTGCTGGTCGACGATGAAGACCGCGAAAATGAGGGTGACCTCGTTTGCGCGGCCGAGAAGGTAACCGACCAGATTATCAATTTTATGGCCAAATTCGGTCGCGGCCTGATTTGTATGCCGATGACGGCGGAAAAATGCGATTCTCTGGGCCTGCACCCGCAGACAACGGACAATACCTCCAAGCTTGGTACTGCCTTTACCGTCAGCATCGACGCCAGGGATGGTATAACCACGGGTATAAGTGCAGCCGACAGGGCACATACCACAGGAACAGCTGTCCGCGACGGGGCAAAGCCCGGCGACCTTGTCAGGCCGGGCCATATCTTCCCGCTGCGGGCAAGAGAAGGCGGAGTGCTTGTGCGAGCCGGACAGACCGAAGGTGCGGTGGATTTGACCAGGCTGGCCGGCCTGAAACCGGCCGGCATTATATGCGAAATTATGAATGAAGATGGCACAATGGCAAGACTGCCGCAACTGCAGGAGTTCTGCAAAAAGCATAACCTGAAAATGACATCAATCGCAAAGCTCATCGAATATCGCCTGCAGCGTGAAAGCCAGATTAAACGGATTCAATGTGTTAAACTGCCCACCGATTACGGACAATTCACGCTAATAGGTTATGAAAGCATCTCGTCGGATGAGCCGCACCTCGCCTTGTGCAAAGGCGGCATCGGCGAGCTCGATGAAAAGGGCAATGTGATTGAACACCCGGAGCCGGTGCTCGTGCGAGTGCATTCGGAATGTATGACGGGTGATTTGTTTCATTCGCAGCGATGTGAGTGCGGCTATCAGCTTATAACGGCAATGGAGCTGATTGAAAAGGAGGGCAAGGGCGCCCTGATTTACCTGCGGCAGGAAGGCCGCGGCATCGGCCTAATAAACAAACTACACGCCTACAAGCTGCAGGAACAGGGCTTTGATACCGTCGAAGCCAACGTGAAACTCGGCTTCAGGCCGGACAGACGCGATTACGGAATAGGCGCCCAGATATGCCGGGACCTGGGATTGAAAAAAATCAGGATTCTCACGAATAATCCCAAAAAAATCTCCCGGCTGGAGGTTTACGGAATAAAAATCACCGAGCAGATACCGCTGCGGGCACAGCCGGGCGAGCATAATATCGACTATCTGCGGGCCAAGAAACACCGGCTTGGTCATATGCTGGACGAAGACCTGTGAAGAAAAGCACAATAACTGTCGGGGGATTTTTGATTATCACTTTGGCCGTAGTCGGCTGTGATTCGGTTACAACCGTTCGAGAGCCGGAAGAAACGGCTGAGCGGATTCTGTGTTATGAGCCGACAAAGATAAAGGTTGCGCCGTTAACCGAGCTCGTCACCGTCCAATACGAAGATGTACTGAAGCTAAAGGTCTATATTGATGTGCTGGACGGATTTGATTCGCGGATGAAGACGCCCGCCGTATTTCGCTTCGAGGCATACGAATACTTGCCGCGGTCGGGTGAGGAAAAGGGTAAAAGAGCCATTATCTGGCCGGACATCGACCTTGCCGAGCCGGGACGTAATAACGAGTATTGGCGTGATTATCTTAGGTGCTACCAATTCACGTTGGACGTCGGAGAGGAAATCGAGAAGGACCAAAGCTACGTACTGCATATAACCTGTATAACGCCTTTAGGCGAACAACTAATAGATGATTTCGTCATTGAGTATGCTCCGTAGAAAACGTGAGTTGCTGTCATTCTGTCCGTAAGTCCGCTATGTGCCGTAAGGCATCCTGTGGAGGACGCCTAACGGCGGACTCCATAGGAGTGCGAAATGAAATGGAGCGAAGAATCTCTCTGTCAATGCAATTATATTGTAGGGTAGGGGCAGACTCCCGCCTTCTTATAAAAGTAGGGTGGGATTTAACCCACTTTTTCGCTTTTGCCTTATTAAAAGGAATGACAAATGAAAGACAATAACACTGATGCCTTCGAGAACGTCAAAGACCAAATCGGCTTTTGTGGTATCTGGTGTGGTAGTTGCGTGGTAGGCAATGGTACTTTGCGTCAGTTGACGAAGAAATACAAAGAGCTTATAAACATATACGACCTGAAGGACTGGGGCCCGAAGGATTTTGATTTCGGCGAATTCTATAAGGGGCTCGAATCGATAGAGAATGTGCCCTTGTGTCCGGGATGCCTAAAAGGCGGTGGCAGGGATAATTGCGAAATAAGGGCCTGTGCGACGGAAAAGGGCGTTGGGGACTGCACCTTATGCAGTCTGTTCGGCAGGTGTGATAATAAGCTTCTGGGCCATATGCGCTCCGGCGCGCTTAATGCCGGGCTGTCAGTCAAGAATCAGGACGACGAGGCAGCGAAGGCTCTTAAGAAATGGATACAGGAATTAGAAGCAAACTGGCCCTGCTCCATACTATTTATCGAAGATTAGTTAAAGAAATATGATAGAAACACACAAGAACAAACTCTGAGAATCATATTTAGCTTTTAATGGGAAATACCAGATGAATATTGTTTTAGTGATTTTCGACTCGTTGCGCAAGGATTGCGTAAGCGGATATGGTGCTCCCCCCTGGGGCAAAGTATCCACACCACACTTCGAGGCCTTTGCTGCCGAATCCGTGGTTTTTAACCGGGCATTTCCCGAATTGCTTCCAACTCTGCCCGCACGCCGGGCCATTTATACCGGCAACCGTGTTTACCCTTTCAGCAACGACGATATTTTCCTAAAGGGTGATTTCAAGGGCGCACCGGGCTGGGGCCCGATACCCGAAAATCAATCGACACTTGCTGAAATACTTAAGGAGGCTGGATATCGCACAGGATTAGTTTCCGATGTTTATCATATGTTCAAGCCCTCCAAAAACTTCTGGCGAGGCTTCGACCAGTGGATGTTTCTGCGCGGCCAGGAGGCAGACCCGGCACGTTCCGGACCGAGCATTACTAAAGAGCAAATCGATTACTGGTTTCCCGAAGCCATGCGTAAAAAAAGGCCCGATAGGGTAGACTTCCTCCGGCAATGTATTATGAACATTCACGACCGGACTAAAGAGGAGGATTATTTCGCTCCGAAGGTATTAAAGGAATCAGCCCTCTGGCTCGAGCAAAACCAGGACGCAGACAAATTCTTTCTCACAGTCGAGTCCTTCGACCCGCACGAACCCTGGCTGGCACCGGCCCACTACTATAAAATGTATCGTAAACAGCAAAACTCCGAACAAGTCATGTCCATTTACGAAGACGTCAGTGATATTCCCGGCCAAATTATTGCCCTTACACGTACCAACTACAGCAGTGTTGTCTCTATGTGTGACCGCTGGTTCGGATACTTTATGGAAAGTATGCGAGTACTCGGATTGCTCGACAACACAATGATAATATTTACCTCCGACCACGGCCACTCCATCGGCGACGGAAACTATATTGGCAAACGCGGATACCCATCCACACCGGAAGTATATGACGTGCCCTTAATGATTCGATTCCCCAAAGCCGAACACGCCGGGCTGACCAGCGAAATGTTCGTACAGCACCACGACATCTCAGCGCAAATTCTCGAAGCCGCCGGCGTCAAACCACCAGAACCAATCGACGGCATTTCGTTCTTAGCCGATGCCGTCGCAGGTAAAAACGGCTCAAGAGACCATGTAACAGTAGCATGGGGCTCAACCGTAACCGTCATCACGGACAAATGGTGGTTCAACTGCAAAATAGACGGCACGGGTGTGTTGCTCTATGACCTGAAAAATAAAGACTCGTTTGCGAACAACGTCGCCGAAGACAACTCAAAGGTCGTTGACAGGCTTTTCGCCTATGCCAAAACCGACGCCGGCGGAAGCTTTCCCGACTGGCTTATTAATCTTGCAAAAAACGAGGCCGACGCCCCGGGCTGTTCCGACCTCGTCGCAAGAAGTTAACAGAGTATAAACAATCTCTAAACCAAACCTGCCGAGGTGAGGAAGGCTTTTATATTCTCGGTTGTAACGTCCGGGGGCATCCCGCCGCCACAGGAAAGAATTACACGCTTATCATCCGGCAAAGACTTAATCAGGTCCTTTACACTCACGGCAACCTCATCAGCGCTGCCGGCCGCCAGAACATCACGCGGCGGAATATTACCTAAAAGCACAATATCAGGGCCAACGAGCTTGCGCATCTCAGCCATCGTATGATTGTGACTGAAGTTAAACATATTAATTCCCATTTCGGCAAGGTGCGGCGCGCAAACCAGGCCCGACGCGTCATTGTGAAAGAGCCGAACCTTCGTATCAAATGCGCCGAAGACCTGTTTGAAATACGGCTTGGCCATCTCCTGAAAATCGTCCGGCCCAATGAAGCCGACAATATCATCCAGAAGAAAAATCCCTTCAATCGAATCGATTGCGCTCTTTTGCAATTTTAGCCAGTCAACAATAAACTCCGTCACTATCGAAAGCAGCTTATTAACGTCATCCGGCTGCATCTTCATCGCCATAAGAAACTCGGTCGTCCCCATAAGAAAGCTCGCCAGGTTATACGGCCCGCGCGAGACCGCGAATTTGATGCTGTGGCCGTTCGATTCTATCTGCTCGCGGAATCGGCTCAGCCTTTTCAAGACAAACGGGCAAAATCCGTCGGTCTTCGGATTCGGCTTTCCCGCCGCGGCTATCTGCTTCGCGTCACCAACCAGCCTCAAAGGCGACGGAAACTCATTCTCACCCCAGACGCACTTTGCCCCGAAGGCCGAGGGCTCCGTACACATCCCGAACTCCGACCAGAAGCCCGGAATAAAAGTAATCTGAGGAAATTCATTTATTGCTTTCAGGTTCGCGTCGAACCATTTCTGCTCACTCGCAAAATAATCCATTATTGATATCCCCGCCCAGTTCGGCAGCCAGGGACTATCGATAATAAATCCAACCAACGGCGGCTCGAAGACCTTCCCTTCAATCACCTGCAGCATCTTTTCCCATTGCTCGCTCGTCACAAAAACCTCCTTTCGGTGTCATCCCACACTTACTTAAATGTTGCTTATAGACTCATCGATATACAGTGGGCGATTATAAAACTTGTCCGGCGAATCGCAATATAAAACAAGCGTCAGCGTTTAGCCGATATCACCCTTAAAGCCACTTTTAAGTTGACCACAGGCAACGGATGTGCGATTTTAAAGCTAGGACGAGGTCTGGAATTCCGGATAAGCGTTATGGATAATATTGGTCTAATAAGGAAAAAAAGCAGCGTGCAGCAGCAGCCCAGACAAATCGATTTCGAAGAAGCGGCCCTTATCAGGCGGTGCCAAAAGGGCGAGATGGCCGCTATGGAACAGCTAATTATCAAATATCAGGGGCGGATTTATAACGTAATCCTGAAAATCTGCGGAAATCGAGACGATGCCGTGGAACTTGCGCAGGATGCATTTGTCAAAGCTTTAGAGAAAATAGACGACTTTAAGGGTCAAAGTGGCTTTTATACTTGGTTGTTTCGAATTGCGGTGAACTTGACCCTGAATTACTGCAAAAGACGTAACAGAGTTGCTTTTCAGTCCCTGGATGAGGAAGAGAGTGGGCAATTTTTACAGGCAAAGGCAAGGTTAAAACTGCTGCTGGAAGACCAGGCCTCGCCGGACCCCGTTGAAATAGCTCAGAACAACGAATTATGCGAGTTGGTTTACAGGGCCCTGGCAAAATTAGAGGATTCGCAGCGAGCTGTGGTTGTTTTAAGGGATATCGAAGGAATGGACTATGCAACCATGGCTGAGATGTTGGGAATCGAGCTGGGAACGGTAAAAAGTAGATTGAACAGAGCAAGAAACAACCTCAGAGAAATTCTGGAGGAAATGCTCTAATGAACGAGAAAAAAGAGCCTAATCTGGAAGAGCTGCTAAACAGCTATCTTGACGGACAGCTTAACGAAAGACAGCTTACCGAGTTGAAGCGTTTGATAGCGAACGACCAGCGGATAGCAGCCAAATTACAGAGACTGCAAAGGACCAGGGAGTTGCTTGGCGCCCTGCCCAAATCGCCTGCGCCGCCGGAGATACTGCAAGGCGTAAAACAACGTATGGAAGGAAAAATGCTAAGGACCGAACAGCCTGCCATAGTCACGCAGCACCGCGCGGGTGTAAGACACTTAATGCTGCGAAAAACCTTAGCGGCGGCGGCGATGATTGGACTTGTATCGATACTGGCACTTATTGTTTACAACATCCTAAAGCCGGCAAGTCCGACACAACCTCAACCAGCCGAAGTTACCCGGCCTGAACGAGGCCGCTTAGTTGTCAGCGAGACAGCCGTTGAGAAATCAGAGGTAATCCCTGCAGCCGAATTAGAGGACCTTATGACTGAGATGTTTCCACCTTTGGGCCGGGGTGGAATTGTGCTTGAGCTAAGTACCACCGAGCCGCGGGCGGTTAACTCGGCAATTGCAAGAGCCATTTATGACAGCGGCCTTCTGGAATGCACAAGTATTAAGCACCTGGACAATGAAGATATATACTCGCTGAATTGCGCCCAGGAACCTACCGCCATCCTGGCTTCGGATTTGAGAGGACTTTGGGAGAGATTCGAGGTAGCAAGCCTGTCATTGGCTAAGGAAAGCTTCGGGCAAAGGGTTTATGTAAGTAATGTTACTGTCGAACAGATGGCGACGATTTTGGCCGAAACGGATGGTGCGAACCGCCTTAAGCTGGCGGGTGATTTTGCCACCTTAAACACAATGGCGGCACTAATGCCGGGGCGTGGCATTCTTAATAATATACAGGGCCGTGAATATGACTTACTTAGGGTTGACAAGCCCGTTTTGACTTCCGGCCGCGACCTGATGCCTCGGCCTTTCGCCGGCAAAGAACAGCCCCCTATGGCCCAAGCCGAGAAAATCAGCTTTACTATCGTCGTCAAACCCGCTGAATAAAATTTGTCACAAGCAGTAAAAATGAAGCTTAAGCTTTCAACCGCTTTTCATTAAATTAGCACTAGCCCCGAATTCTGTAAGGTTAGTTAAATACCATTATAATTTTCACTTCATTCACCGCTGAAATGGAGTGGACCTGTGTGCATGAAGGACCTTCCACTGCCCGCCCTTATTGACAAAAACAATACTCTCAGCAAAAGGCGAGGAAATCCTGCTTCCGTCCTCGAGCGTAGCTATGGCCGCCCCCTCGCCAACCCAAAGGGCACTTGTTGGTGAAATTACGGTGATATGTTTCTGGTTGTAAGCATAAGACAAACCTTTCAATCCCTTCAGGCCTTTTTTCGTAGAGTTTAATGCATCTCTGCGTGTCAAAAACAGCCTGCCGTTTTCGATAATAGCCCCTTTGCTTGTGTTCAGCACATAGGCGTAAAGGGTATTGGCATCCAGATTTTCCGCGGCCTTCTTCATCGCCGAATGCACCTTAAGGATAGTCTTCTCGATGTTTTTATCATTTTGCTGCGTAACCTGCATATTATGTTGACAGCCTGCAGCCCCAACCAGGAGCGGCAAAAAGGCTAAAGTAAGAATTACTTTAATAGCGGTAGACATATTTTCCCCTTTCCGGAAAATGCCTTATCAGTATTGTTTACAGGGTGCTGCTTTGACTTTATTTATCACTTTTGCCGGATTTGTTTTTCCCGCCCGGCTTTGATTCTTTGGTCTCGCTTGTGGTTTCCTTTTTGGCGGTATCAGTTTTCTTTTCGTCCTTTTTCTCTTTGCCGGTGTCTTTTTCTTTTTTCGCCGCCTTCGTGTAGCTTTCGCTTCTGTAATCGGTCTGATAGAATCCGGAGCCCTTGAAGATTATGCCCGCCCCGGAGCCGATAAGACGTTTGAGCCGGTGTTTATTACATCGCGGACACTTTTGCAGCGGCTCGGCTGTTATGGATTGAAACTCCTCGAATTCGTGACCGCAATTTTTGCATACATAAGCGTAAGTAGGCATGAAAATCAATCCCCCTCAGCAGCCTGATTAATATCGGCTGCCTCGTCATCAACATCCTTTTCTTCGCTATCTTCCTGGATTCCTGCGGCAAGATTATTGACAATCACCTTACTCGGCCGAATAGTTCTGCCATTGAGTTTGAATCCCTTTTGAAACTCCTCAAGCACGATGCCATCTTCTTTTTCCGGCTCGGTCCTTTGCATAATCGCCTGATGAACGGCCGGATCAAACCTCTGGCCCACCGCCTCTATCTGTTCTACACCGTGCGATTTTAGAATGTCGAGTATTTGTTCATAAACTATTCGCATACCCTTGAAAACAGCCTCGATGTTCTCGGCCGATTGCTGTTCCGCCAGGGCATGGTTAAAATTATCCAGCGCGGGCAGCAGAGTCTTGATTATGGCTTCCTTTTCGTACGCTATCGATTCGGCAATCTGCCTGGGCGCACGCTTCTGGAAATTTGCATAGTCGGCGCTTACACGTTGAAACTTCGAGAGCAGCTCGTCTTTTTCCTTTTGCAGCTCATCAAGCTGACGGCCAAGATTTTTCAGCTCTTTTTCAGCCCTGACACGCCGCTCGGCGCGCTTTTCCGGTTTAGGTTGTTTCTCTTCGCTTTCACTCATTTGTTGTTACCGAAATATTTCTTTAACTTTTCAAAAAAACCACTTGTTTGCGGCAAAATACTTTTATTCTCAGATTCGGCAAACTCTTTCAAAAGCTCCTTTTGTCTGCCGTTCAGTTTCCTGGGTATCTCGACAATCACCTGCACAAGCTCGTCTCCGCTCCGTTTATATCGAAGGTCCGGCAGCCCCTGCCCTTTAATCCTGAAGACATCACCGGGCTGTGTGCCGGGTGGTATCTTCAAATCTCTCGGCCCGTTAAGGCTGGGCACTTTAACAGTCGCCCCTAACGTCGCCTGTGTAAAGCTTACCGGCACGGCGGTAACAAGGTCGTTGCCGCTGCGTTCGAGAAATGGATGCGGCTTAACCCTGACATAGCAGTACAAATCACCTCTGGAACCTCCTCGCTGACCAGGCTCTCCTTCTCTTGCGACCCTGATACCCTGCCCCGCGTGGACGCCGGCCGGCACCTTGATACTGACCGTTCTTTTCTTCGGAATCCTGCCCGTACCACGGCATTTTTTGCACGGGTCGGTAACAACCGCCCCGGTCCCTCTGCAATTTGAGCAGGTTGATACCATTTGAAAGAACCCGCCGAGCCCGGCGCGCGCGACTTGTCCGCTGCCGTTGCAGACGGGACATCGAGCCGGTGCTTTGCCGCCGGCCGAGCCGCCGCCGGCGCAATCGGAGCACAAATCCTGCCGGGTAAATTCAATCGTTTTCTCCGTGCCTTTTGCGATCTCTTCAAGTGACAGCTCAACGGTTGTTTCCAAATCATAACCACGTGACGGACCCGCACGCCTTGACGTCCTTCTGCCTTGCCTGCCGAAGAAACCACCGAACAAATCATCCAGGCCGAACATACTGAAAATGTCGTCTACGTTCATTCGTGAGAAGTCGTGCATCCCGGCGCCGCGAAGACCTTCGTGCCCGAACCGCTCGTATCTTTGCCGCTTATCAGTGTCACTTAAAACTTCATAGGCCTCGGCGCACTCTTTGAACTTCGCCTCAGCATCCTTATCGCCGGGATTCTTGTCGGGATGATATTTTATGGCCAGCCTGCGGTAGGCGCGCTTAATATCATCGGGCGATGCTTTCTTCGGCACACCCAGCACTTCATAATAATCACGCTTGGCCATAATCTTGTACTATGTATATCGTTTGCGTAATTCGTTAAAGTCTCTTGGTACACACTATCTTATCGAGCCGGGAATAGGCGTCTCGTCTTCATCTTTCAGGTCGGTCACCAGCACATTGGTCGTCAGCATCAGTCCCGCAACGGAGGCGGCGTTCTGCAAGGCGGTTCTGGCGACCTTGGCGGGGTCGATAATCCCGGCCTTAAACATATCTACAAACTGGCCCGTATTCGCGTCATAGCCGATATTGCCCTGTTTCTCGAGCAGCTCAGCCACAATCACATCCCCTTCGACGCCGGAGTTTTCAGCGATCTGTGTGGTCGGGGCCTTAAGCGCGTTTGCGATTATGTCGTATCCAATTCTCTCATCTGCCTTACCCCTGGCCCGGGCCTTCTGAACCTCGTTAATCGCTCGCAGAAAAACCACGCCACCACCTGCAACGATGCCTTCTTCGGTGGCGGCTCTTGTCGCATGAAGGGCATCGTCGAGAAGGTCCTTTCGTTCCTTCATTTCCGTCTCGGTTGCCGCACCGGCTTTAATTAGAGCCACCCCGCCGGTAAGTTTTGCAAGTCTTTCCTGCAGTTTCTCCTTGTCGTAGCTGCTGGTCGTCTTTTCAATTTGGTTCCTGATTTGGTCACATCTCGCCTTGATTTCTTTTGGATTGCCGGCACCCTCGATAATCGTTGTATTTTCCTTGCCGACGACCACTTTCTTTACCTGGCCTAATTGCGAAAGCTGAATTTTTTCCAGCTTGATACCCAAATCTTCACTAATAACCTGGCTGCCTGTCAGCGTCGCCATATCGCCAAGCATTGCCTTTCGCCTGTCACCGAAGCCCGGGGCCTTAACGGCGCAAACTTTAAGAACGCCCTGCAGGCGGTTAATCACCAGTGCCGCTAAGACTTCACCCTCAATATCCTCAGCAACGATTAATAAAGGTGAGCCGACTTGCGCAATCTTCTCCAGCAGTGGAATAAGCTCGCGGATATTGGACAGCTTTTTCTCGTGAAGCAGGATGTAAGCATCTTCAAGGATCGCCTCGAGCGTTTCGGGATTAGTCATAAAATATGGAGATATATAGCCGCGGTCGAACTGCATTCCCTCGACAACCGTCAGCTCGGTCTGCATTGCCTTGCCTTCCTCGACCTCGATGACTCCTTCCTTGCCGACCTTATCCATCGCGTCCGCCAGAATTTCACCAACATCCTTGTTGTTGTTCGCACTAATGGCGCCGACTTTTGCGATGTCATCGTGTCCCTTTATGGATTTGCTGACCAACTCGATATAAGTGGTAACGACCTCGGTCGCCTTGTTGATTCCGCGCTGAACGGCCACGGGATTCGCACCGGCAGCCACGTGCTTTAAGCCCTCTGCATAAATCGCCTCGGCCAGAACGGTTGCCGTAGTTGTGCCGTCGCCGACCAGGTCGCTCGTTTTGCTGGCCACCTGGTTGACCATCTTGGCGCCCATATTCTCGAACGGGTCCGGCAGCTCGATTTCCTTACTTACCGAAACGCCGTCTTTGGTTATCTTCGGCGAGCCCCAGCTCTTGGACAGCATTGCGTTCTTGCCGGTCGGCCCCATCGTGATTTTCACCGCAGCGGCCAGTTGCCCCAATCCGTCCTTAAGGTTTGCTCTGGCCACCTCATCAAACATCATTTGCTTTGCCATATTTTTTACCTCTTGTTAAATCGCCTTTATTATATTTTGCACCACACAAAGAATCAGGGCACAATGTTTCTTATTCTGTTTCTATCTTTCAACGATTCCGAGTATTTCGCTTTCCCTCAGGATTTTGTATTCCTCGCCTTCAATTTCCACTTCGCTGCCCGAGTATTTCCCGAACAGCACCTCGTCGTCTTTTTTGACGGACATCTCGCCGCGTTTTCCGTTCTCGAGCACTTTGCCCTGGCCCACCTCGATTATCTTGCCGATTTGCGGTTTTTCTTTTGCGGTGTCGGGCAGCACGATTCCGCCGGCCGTTTTCTCCTCTGCTTCCAACGGCTTAACAACTACTCTATCATCCAAAGGTTTCAGTTTCATATATCAACTCCTTCTTATTTTATTCACGCACAAGGCGCATCAAATTGTAATAATGAGTTTCTTACATCATTCCCATGCCGGGCATTCCGCCCATGCCACCCATTCCGCCGGGCATTCCGCCGCCCATGCCACCCATTCCGCCGGGCATTCCGCCGGGCGGGCCTGCCTGTCCTTTTTCCTTGGGCTTCTCGCTAACAAGGCAATCGGTTGTTAAAAGCAGCCCTGCAACACTCGCTCCGTTCTGCAAAGCGGATATCGATACCTTAACCGGGTCGATTACGCCGGCTTCGACCAGGTCCTCGAACTGGTCCTTGTCGGCATTGTAACCGAAACCGCCCTTGCCTTTATAAACCTTGTTAACCACTATATTGGGAACCGCGCCGGCATTCGCGGCAATGAAATAGCACGGCATCTTCAATGCGTGCGCAACTATCTCCGCGCCGGTCTTCTCATCGTCTTTCAGACCCAATTTATGCACGTCATCGATGCAGCGAATAAAGGCCACACCGCCGCCGGGCACAATCCCGCCTTCGATAGCCGCCCTTGTCGCGTGCAGCGCGTCCTCGATGCGGGCCTTCTTCTCTTTCATTTCCGCCTCGCTTGCCGCACCAACGTTGATTTGCGCCACACCGCCGGTAAGCTTTGCTAATCTTTCCTGAAGTTTCTCACGGTCATAATCGCTTGTCGTGCTGTCTATCTCGCCGCGAATCTGGCTGATTCTTCCCTTCAGCGCCTCGCTCGATCCTGCCCCCTCGAGAATGATTGTGTTATCGTTATCAATGGTGACCTTCTTTGCCTGGCCCAGTTGCTTGATTGAAACGTTCTCTAATTCGATGCCGAGGTCCTTGAAAATCGGCTCGGCTCCGGTAAGTATCGCTATGTCCTGCAGCATCGCTTTTCGACGGTCGCCGTATCCCGGCGCCTTGACGGCGGCAACATTCAGGATGCCGCGAAGCTTATTGACGACCAGCGTCGCCAGCGCCTCGCCTTCGATATCCTCCGCGATTATCAGCAGCGGCTTTTTCGCCTTGGCCGACGCTTCGAGAAGAGGCACGATTTTGCCGACGTTGCTAATCTTGTCCTCGTAAACGAGAACAAAAGGCCTTTCCAGCTCACAGACCATATTCTCCGGGTCGGTCACGAAGTGCGGCGAAAGATAGCCCCGGTCAAACTGCATACCCTCGACAAACTCAACCGTCGTATCAAGGCTCTTGCCCTCCTCGACGGTAATGACCCCGTCTTTGCCGACTCGCTGAAAGGCCTTGGCCATTATCTTGCCCACTTCGACGTCGTTATTTGCCGAGACCGCTGCTATGTTGATGATGTCGTCCTTCTTTTCGATATCGATGGGCTTCGCAAGGCTGGTCAATTTCTCGACCGCGCACTTAACGGCCGATTGTATGCCGCGGTTCAGGCTCATCGCATCGGCCCCTGCCGCGAGGTTTCGATACGCCTCTTTGAAAATCGCCTCGGTAAGGACCGTCGCCGTTGTCGTCCCGTCGCCGGCAATCTTGGAGGTCTTTGTCGCCGCTTCTTTTACTAACTGTGCGCCGAGGTTCTCCGCCTTATCAATCAGCTCGATTTCCTCCGCCACGGTCACGCCGTCCTTGGTAACGGTCGGCCCGCCCCAGCCTTTGTCGATAATCGCGTTTCGGCCTCTCGGCCCGAGTGTTGATTTGACGGCGTTCGCCAGTTTCTCCACGCCCCTCAACAGCGAGGCCCGTGCTTCCGCCTCGAATGCCAATTCTTTAACTGCCATAATTGTCCTCTCCTAACACTTATTTCTATTTAAGAATGCACTTTATCCGTCGAATGCTGTCAATTCAGTGCAAAGCTGATGCCAGACTCGCCCTGCCTTTGGGCCGTTTTGGCCTCTTAAAACGTAACTTCTTTTATCAGAAAGTATTACGAGGTGCAAGAATTAGTCTCGAAAAGCCGCCCCCTGCCCATTTTACAGCAGATTATACCACTTTTGGCACCGCCCCAGAACCCCTCCCCGCCATCTTGACAGGGGTGCAACCCCGTTTAGCCCCGGCACCTGTGGCCGTGGGCAATTCTCCTAACGGAAAATATGCTGTACAAAGAAATAGAGATTGTTTCGCCATTCAGTTGGCTCATGACCATTGGAATCCACATGCCAGATATGCGGAACATTGTTTTTCTTAAGATACTTATGGACATCCTGACTGATGGAAATCAGGCTGTCTTTGTTGCCGCAGGCGAGCCATAACAGTTTCAATTGCTTTTTGGCTTTCGCCGGCTCGGGAACAAGCTGCTGGGCCGGTTTGGTATTCGGTGCGGCAGAAAATGCACCAACCCAGGCAAAAGTATCAAGATGCCCCAGACCGAAATTTAGTGCCTGTCCCCCACCCATTGAAAGCCCGGCCAAGGCCCGATGCTCACGGTCCGCCAACACAGAATATCGGCTTTCGATTGTGGGGATAACGTCCTTAAGCAGGTCCTGCTCAAATTTCTCGAATGCCGGCGCATGCTCAAAAACATTACCTTCTGCACGGTCATTAGGCTGCGCTCGGCCGTTCGGCATAACCACAATCATCGGTTCAATCTTCTTATCAGCCAGCAGGTTGTCCAGAAGAACGTCCGGCGTGGCAAATCGCTGCCATTCCGTCTCATCACCGCCGATGCCGTGTAGCAGGTAAAGTACCGGGTATTTGCGGTCGGTCGAATAACCTGCCGGAGTATAGACAAGCATCTTGCGACGGGTGCCGACCGTTTTGGAATCATATTCAATCATCTCCTTCCTGCCGTGTGCAATGCCGTCGCGCTTTTTATCAAAACCGCCAGGAGGCTCCTCGAATGCCGGCTTATCGTCCGGCCCCAATACAATCGGATGATTAAAACCACCCGGGCCGCGACCGGCAGGTTGGGCTGCTGACTCAGAGGCTTTTGATTTTTCCTCGTCGGGCAAATCTGTGCAGGACAAAGCAAGTACTCCTGTTATCACTGTAAAATATATTATTTTTTGTAACATTTTATTGTAGTTGCTACGACTTAACCTGACAGGCATTATATTCTGTTTGTAAGCTTTTGTTAAGCATTTTTTCCTTTATTAACGGTATCGTATCCAAAAATGTCTGCATCGGATTGCCAGGATGAGGCCGCCTGTTTCGGCGAAGCGTTTCGCGGAGACGAGTGCCCCACCATTTTCTTATCTACGCTGGTTTAAATCTATCCACAAGACCCACTTGACTTTCAACCTCTTTCAACCTATTTTTATTAATACTTAACCCGATTGCCATTGCGAAATCAACACCGGACTCAATTTTTAATGGGCATAAAAATGCAGAGGCATATAATATGACAGAAAACCAGCAACAAGAGCAAGGTGGGGGCATAGACCCGAAGGTTCTCAAGAGTGCGATGAAGGCGTTCAAGAAACGGCTCAAGCTCACTGCCCTCGATGACGATTCACGCCTTGGACGAGGCCCGCTTTCGGGCGGCCCTAAGGGCGTTTTTGCGATAAAGCCGCCCAGCCAGTTTCCGCAGGAGGTCTGGGACGAATTGTGCAGGCAGGGAAGACTGCGCGACAGCGGGCACGGCTTGTATGAGCTGGTCAAAGTGCCCTGAGTCCCTGGGACTGAGTAATCCCCCTTTGTCACTCCTGCGACAGCAGGAATCCACCCCGCTTAGCCCTGCCACCCCCGGTCTTGCCGGATTCAACTGGCGATATACGAAATACGAACGACGATATACGAATCTGCTGCCTGCGGTTCGGAAATTTATCCTTCGTTCGCCTTCGGCAAACCTCTGCTTGTTTCCTCATCGCGGCCTCCGGCAGCAGCGAGGAAATCCGCCCCATGCGGACATATTCGGGGAAGCTCGAAGTGTAATGTTATTTCGACAATCGCAAAATAAACTGCAGAAAATAAAAAAAGCAGACACCCCCTATAATTCTTCTTTATTAATCACTCCTAATACTCGCCAAAAGGCTGGGTGTACTTCCAATTTTGTATTGTTATTGATTTCGGTGCCAGAGATAGCTCCTCTATGTCCAGACGACCACATAAATGAATCATAACTCTTTAGTTTAACCCCCAATATGCCGACTTTATAGAAAACTTGTACAAGGGAGTTCCTGAACGACTCTAAATCCAAATTTGCGTTCGCAGCCTGGAAAGCTAATTGCGATAGATAAGATTTAACAATCTTTGGATCATTGCTTCCTAAATTCCTACATGTAAAATCTAAACAAAACTCTTCACAAGCCTTATTTAATACTTGTATCATAAATCTAAACTGTTTTTTACGTAATACTTTTGAAAATTCTAGTAGATTAGGACTATCTGAATTCCACTCATCTGCGAGATATCTTAATCTATCTCTTGAGTATTCCCCCTCTGCCGTTTTTATAGCATCCACCGTAATGTTTTTTTTGTTTATCACCTGTTCAAGACACTTATTGACAAAATGGATCACATCTCTGGGCTGTTTTAAAGTTCGACATATTATATATTCACTAGGTTTTTGCTTATCTACTGATCTTGGCAACAAAGTGTCTATACTCACAGGCTGTTTGGTGTACTTTCTTTTTATAAGATGGTTAAGTCTTACATTCATAATTTCCAATAATTGTTTATCAGTCCAGTAGACTCGCACGTACATGGATTCATACTTTTCTTCTTGAAAACCAGGTCCCCTTATAAGACGAAAGACCCTGTCTAATAAGTCTTGCCTAATAGCCACTATAATTTTGGCATACTTGATTTTCCTGAAATCGCGAACAGTTTCAATCAAAGCTCTAATCAGGCGATATCTAAGCGTGTCTTCGATCCAGTCTTCATCTAATCTGTCAATCAAAATGTAATATTGTTTTTGTGGATCATCCAAAATTTCATCTAACAATTCTATTATGTCAGATAGTTGTCTTATTTGTACATCATTTACAACTTTTTGAGCACGTTCAATTACTTGTTTTTTCTGTTCCTCAGTTATGCCTGTATTGCCTCCTATTTGTCCACCGTATATCCCTTTAGGTATTGTAACTTTTATTTGTCCTTCAAGTTTTTTTTCAAGTTTAGTAGTGACCTCTTGAATGCGATATTCAGTCTCCTCCCAAAAAGATTTGCCCCAGTCTTCTAAATACTCTAATGCTTTTCGGTTTTTCTGATCAGTAAAGCGTTGCCATATTTTTTGCCAAAAGCTTCTCTTATCTTCCTCAGACTGAATATTGAAATGTTTCTTTGTTAATTCTACAGTAAAAATATGACGCCACAATAGTCTGTAAAATATGTCTAAATTTACCCCGAGATTTTCTATAAATCTAAGTATTGTGGAATTTGAAATATATGACAAAGAAAGACTTTCCGGGGGTATAATAACTACCTTTTTAGCTTTATTTTCTAACATTTTGAGTAAAGCTGTTTTGCCTGAGCCAGTTCTACCAACAATAACACTGTGAGGGTCTTTACAATCTAGTAATGTCTCTAGATCCCCGGTATCTATAAAGCAATCCATCAAATACTTGTCATCTTCTGCATCTGCGGCGCCTATATTATCATGCTTTCTAAATTTAAAATCCTTTTGTCTGTTCATATCAATCTCCACCACTTCTAAACAACAAATGTCTCTATCTTTTACTTGCAGGTTTTTTCTATCATCATTATTACAAGCGGCAATCGTTCGCTTATCTAAGTTTTACCTGCGTGCATTTCATATATATTTCCCTTTCACGCCAAAGATGAATAAATCCCACACTTTGAATTGACAATATTATACGTCTAAATTAAAAAGAAAGCAAAAGGCAAAAACGCGATGCTCACTTCGGATTTGTCGTTCATTCCCGATTCCATCGGGACAACATACAGGAGCCGCGCAATCCCGATAAAATCGGGATGCTGTAGAATGCAGTCGTTCAGTTCGTGTTTAATCAAAAACAGTGTTAATTCGTGTGAATCCGTGTCTAATCGGAGGAAAAAAAAGTCGCCGGAGATACCCTCAGGCATTGTCTGCCCGACGGCACCTCCGGCGAGGTATGAATCTATCGTGTTGTATATTCTCTACCGGACTCCGGCCGGCTTCTTTACCATTTCCTGCAGCCTGCTGAGCGGGGCATCGAGACCACCGATTACGGTATAGACACGCAGATAGTCTCTGTTATCTTCATAGATTCCCCGATGCACGCTGGCGTTGCCTGTAATCTCCGAGAGCACATCGAACGCATAGTTGATGTTGTCCTGCAGGCCCGGCACATTGGACATCAGCTTTTTGCTGCCCACGACGATACACCCGGCCATTTGTGCTGAGCTTAGCTCGAACCCTGAGGCGAGCAGCGTCCTTTCCAGGTTCTGTTTCACCGCGTGTGAAATCGCGAACTTGTCTTTGAACTGGTTCACTTTTGTCAGGCCCATTATCGTGCATCCGCCCGACTGCATAATACTGCGGTAATCGCTCGCGTCGAAGGCGGTATATTGGCTGCTCAGAGCGCTGAGTCTGTTGAAAATGTCGAACAGACCCGCGACGGTCTGATTCACGCTGGGCCAGAACGATTTCACGGTCAGTCCAGGATACATCTTCTGGACTTTATCGTTGTCGACGATGATGAACGGGGATATTTTCTTATGAGCGGCCATTTGGCTCAGTTGCTTCACAACATTGTATGCGTTCTTCGCAACAATCGGCGAGCTGGATTCGCCTATTGTCGGCAGGGTCATAAGCACGCCGACGTTGGTGTCGGGATTAAGACCGACGTATCTGGCGTATCTTTTGGCCACGTCGAGAACCTCTATGGCGCTGCCGCTGCCTGTACCACCACCGGCTCCGAAGCACACCATAATATGGTCGACCTGTGAGCCGAAAATCTTGTTGGCATGGTGAAGAATTTCCGATTTGTATTCCTGTGCCGCTTTCTTGCCTCTGTTCATATCCTTGCCGGCACCTTTCTCTCCGATGTCCATGAGGAATTTCTGGTCCTTTGGCAGCTCGAGAAGGTCCAGGTCATTATGGGTCGTGTTGACCGCAAGGACCTTTTTGTAGCCGATGTCATAGAATGACTTGACCAATCTGCCGCCACACTGGCCGGAGCCGATCCATGCATAACGCGTTGAACCCTTGATATTATCTTCGATACCGGTTTCGACCTGCAGAGAAAGTTCGTGTTTTTCAAGCTCCATTTCCGGCAGAAGCCAGGAATTGAAGTCGAAATCTACGCTTTTACTGCTGCGTTTTGAATGCCGAACGTGTCTCTTGACCGGCTTTGCTCTTTTCGCAATGTGTCTTTTTCTTATTGAACTTTTGGATTTAGACCTGGAAGTCTTGGCTTTTGAACTTACAGATTTTCTGACAGATTTGCGTCTTGAACTTCGTTTAGAGACAGCTCTTCTCTTGGCCGAGGCCTTTACACGCGTGTGTCTCTTGTGTGCTTTGGCCTTTGTGCTGACGCGTTTCTTGCTTGTTTGGGGTTTGGATTTACTTTTTGTTACCTTGGCTTTCGGCGTAGCCTTCCTCTTTGAATGGCTTGTCTTTACACTGGCCTTGGGCCTGCTTTTTCTTGAGACCTTTGCTTTCGGCGTAGCCTTCCTCTTTGAATGGCTTGCTTTTACACTGGCCTTGGGCTTGCTTTTCCTTGAGACCTTTGCTTTCGGTGCAGCCGTTCTTTTTGTTTTCTTTTGTTTTGGATGGCTTACCTTTACACTGGCCTTGGGCCTGCTTTTCCTTGTGACTTTTGCTTTCGGTTCAGCCGTCTTTTTCCCTTTCTTTCGTTTCGGACGGCTTGCCTTTACCTCAACCTTGGGCCCGCTTTTTCCTGGGGCCTTGGCCTTCGGCGAGGCTTGCCTTTTACCTGTCCGCTTGCTTGTTTTGCTCTTCTTGGCCATTTGCTCGTCTCCTTATCTGAATCTTGTTACCTGATTTGTTTACGAAATATAGTTCTTACGTACGACGTATTCATTTCGACGCTTACTGTTATTCATCGACTGTTATTTAAACGAGTTGTGTTTTTTTGCTTCTTTTCGCGCCGAAATGAATGAAAATCTGGCCGGCCCTCGGCCGATTGCGATACAACTGGTTATTTTATAAGGACTTACTCTTTTTCTGTTATGTTTTTGGCTAACGGGCCGGCTAAATGACTGCAAAATTATATCGGACCACAAGACAACTTATGAGGTATCCATCGGTTGTAACACTTATGAGGATACTATGTCGTGGCGATTGGTCCCCGAATGCTCAGTGGAAAATTCCCCTCCGCCGGAAAAATAAAGAAGGGTGAGAGACGGGATTCGAACCCGCGACCCCCAGAACCACAATCTGGTGCTCTAACCAACTGAGCTACTCCCACCACATCAATTGATTATTGTATATTTATTATTGATTATTTGCAATCGATTTCACCGACCGCCTCTTGCAGGTCCTGAGTTTGCCTGTGGTGAGCCCAGTCGAACCATCGAAGGGCCGACTCGGCGTAGTTTTGCCGTAAGGCATCCTGTGGACAATGAAGCCGGGGCATTCCTGCGGGATTTATTCCTAAGGGGGAAGGAATTTGAAATATTCACTCTTTTTCAACTGGCGAGATACGAGTCACGAGCGACGAGACCTGTCCTGAGCGTAGTCGAAGGATACGAACTAAAAGTTCGTTTTCGCATACCGGCCATACAACTCTCTCGCCTTCGCGTCATACGCCCTGGCCGCCGCCTTCTCATCGTAGAAATTCCCGAGTGATATATTTCGGTCGCCCATGAAAATCGTCGCCCGCCACTTCTTATTATTCTTACGCCACATTACACCCTTATATCGTGAGCTGTAATTACCCCGTTGCTTTCGCCTGTTCCACGCGTTCTGCTGGGGCGTGACGATCCGAAGGTTCGCGATGCGGTTATCGAGACTGTTAATGTTTATATGGTCGATTACCTTCCCTTCCGGCGGGGGCAGTATCACGTTATGCATCATCAAACCCATACGCCTTTTTTTGCCTTTCACCCATACGCTGATTGTCCTCTTGGCATAACTTCCCCTGTGGCAGCTTATCGCGTGCCATTTGTGTTTGGCAAGCTGGTCGTAGCGCTCCGGGTCCACGATTGCGAACAAACCTCGCGTAAGTGGTATTTTTCGAAAGGCGTATCCGTAGCGGATTTTGCGATGTAAAAGCAAAAGACCAATCCCGGCCTGATAAACAAACTCCGGCAGGAGTATCCTTACACGAACTTCTCGCACTCTGGTCCCACCAATAATCAATCATCAGTAATCAATAATCATTTGCTTTTGACGTGGGACTCTATCCCTACTCCGTGCGATTCTTCGCGGTCTTCCCGCCGCAGGCGGGTATTCCTCCCCCCTGCCTCTCCGTAGCTTTGCCACAAGGCATCCTGTGGACAGCGAAGGAGGGCCATTCATATTTACATTATACCACACTTTTACAAAATTTCAACAAATACCTAACAAAATTATGAGAAAAATTCCCGCCATCCTCATTTAACGCACATCAAGGGTGTTTTTTATTTAGCCCCGCAATTTATTGCGCGTGTTAACGGAGTCGCGACCGTTAGGGAGCGGTAACATGTTTAGCCCACGGCACTGCCGTGGGTTTCTTGTCCTGAAGCCCACCGGTTTACCCGGTGGGTTCACCTTTTCCCCTGTACGGCAGTGGGTTTATTTGGTTGGCCCTCCCAGCCTGCCCTGAGCGCACCTGTACTGAGCCTGTCGAAGTAGTCGAATGGGGCGACGTTGTCATTGCGAGTATCCCGACTTGTCGGGAATCGTGGCAATCTTCATCTGTCATCCCGACCGTAGCGCACCCTGCCCTTTTGTCATTCTGAGCGCAGCCGAAGAATCTGGCCTGTCAATTAAACAACTCCCCGCTCCCCCGCCCTCCATCTTTCGACTCTTTAATTTACCGCGGATTTCTTGTCCTAAAGCCCGCCGACCTGTCCTGAGATTATCGAAGGATTTATTCGGCGGGTCTCTTTGCCTTGAGTCTTGTGTCTTATGTCTATGGTCTTGCGTTTCACTTCCCCTCAAACATCTCCGGCGCAAGATTCTTCAGTTTTGCAATGACTTCATCTTCACTGTGTCCCATTCCCATAAGCAGCCTGGCATAATTATTAATCGCGTCTTTCAGATTCGGGTGCGGATGGCCGGTTTGGCGGGTGAACTCCAGAAAAATCACCAAATGTCTTTTCATCAGCGGCTCAGCCTCCGCCAGACGATTCGTCGCCTGATACAACGCCGCCAGGTTGTTTAAATCTCTGGCCACGTTCGGATGGTCTTTGCCTAAACTGGCTTCATCAATCGCCAGCGCCCGTTTCATCAGTGTCTCCGCCTCGGCCAGACGATTCGTATCCTGATACAACAACGCCAGGTTGTTTAGTGCCGTGGCGACTTGGGGATGGTCTTTACCCAGTGACTTCTCCCATATTGTAAGTGCTCTCTTGTATAATGGCTCAGCCTCGGCCAGACGATTCGTCGCCTTATACAACAACGCCAGGTTGTTTAAATCTCTGGCCACGTTCGGATGGTCTTTGCCGAAACTAACTTCATCAATCGCCAGCGCCCGTTTCATCAGCGGTTCAGCCTCCGCCGGACGATTCGTCGCCTGATACAACTGCGCTAGGTTGTTTAAATCTATGGCCACGTTCGGATGGTCTTTGTCGAAACTAACTTCATCAATCGCCAGCGCCCGTTTCATCAGCGGTTCGGCCTCGGCCAGACGATTCGTATCCTTATACAACGCCGCCAGGTTGTTTAAATCTCTGGCCACGTCCGGATGGTCTTTGCCGAAACTAACTTCATCAATCTCCAGTGCCCGTTTCATCAGGGGCTCTGCCTCTTTGAAACGATTGGTATCCTGATACAACTGCGCCAGGTTGTTCAGGCGTATTGCAACCTTCGGGTGCTCAGGGCCGAAGGACTTCTCAGTGATCTTAAGCGCACGTTCCATCAGGGGCTCTGCCTCTTTGAAACGATTGGTCGCCTGATACAACTGCGCCAGGTTGTTCAGGCGTATTGCAACCTTCGGGTGCTCAGGGCCGAAGGACTTTTCATCTATCTTAAGCGTACGCTCCATCAGTGGCTCCGCCTCTTTTAAACGATTGGTTTCCTTATACAACAGCGCCAGGTTGTTCAGGTCTGTTGCGACATTTGGGTGCTCAGGGCCAAATGACTTTTCATCGATTGTAAGCGAGCGTTCCATTAAGGGCTCTGCCTCTTTGAAACGATTGGTCGCCTGATACAACAGCGCCAGATTGTTCAGGGCTATGGCGACATTTGGGTGCTCAGGGCCGAAGGACTTTTCATCTATCTTAAGCGTACGTTCCATCAGGGGCTCTGCCTCTTTGAAACGATTGGTCGCCTGATACAACTGCGCCAGATTGTTTAGGACTGTTGCGACATTTTGGTGCTCAGGGCCGAAGGACTTCTCAGTGATCTTAAGCGCACGTTTCATCATCGGCTCTGCCTCTTTGAAACGATTGGTATCCTGATACAACCCCGCCAGGTTGTTCAGGGCTATTGCGACATCTGGGTGCTCAAGGCCTAAGGACTTCTCAGTTATCTTAAGCGTACGTTCCATCAGGGGCTCTGCCTCTTTGAAACGATTGGTATCCTGATACAACTGCGCCAGGTTGTTCAGGCGTATTGCAACCTTCGGGTGCTCAGGGCCTAAGGACTTCTCAGTGATCTTAAGCGTACGTTCCATCAGGAGTTCTGCCTCTTTGAAACGATTGGCCACTTTATACAACTGCGCCAGGTTGTTCAGGTCTGTTGCTACATCCGGGTGCTCAAGGCCTAAGGTCTTCTCAGTGATCTTAAGCGCACGTTCCATCAGTGGCTCTGCCTCTTTTAAACGATTGGCCGCCTTATACAACAGCGCCAGGTTGTTCAGGCCTATGGCGACTTTCGGGTGCTCAGGGCCGAAGTATGCCTCACCGATCTCTAGTGCCTTATTGTACATCTCTTCGGCTTTAACTAAATCGCCGCGTGTTTGGTAAATCAGACCAAGATTGCCGTAATCGCTTGCCATTTCCTTGAGGTGTCCAAGTTTTTGGTTTTTCTCCATCACCTTATTAAGCATCTCCTCGGCTTTTTGATATTCTCCCTTCGCAAAATATTCATAAGCATAACGTTTTTCTCTGTCCTCGTCTAAACCGAGAATTCCAATAACATCCTTGAAATGATTCTCAAATATACTTGCAATACGATTATATGCATAACCAAGTGTCTCTGGGTCTGTTAAGCTTGTCTGTTTAACTGCAAGTTCTTCGCCGAAACTAAAATAAGGAACATATGGTAATTTGGTATTTTCAAAAATCTTTAATATTGAAAAATCCTTAGGTAACCAATCTGCATAGAATTGAGTCATTTCCTTAGATATCTTTTTTAGCCAGCTCTCACCTCTTTTTTTTTCTTCTTTACTATCAAAATGTGACAATAAAGGAAATATAAGCATTGGCATTCTATCATATGCCAGCTCTTGCCTAGCTTTTTGTGCTCGAATAGCATAATCCTTGACACCTTCCATGCTTTGTTCGTTCGGTGTAAAAACTAGCGTTAAAAAATCCGGCAACTGAATAGTACATATCCCACCGTAATCTGTAATTCCTGTACGACTGTCAATGAATACGAAGTCATATTTCTCTTTCCATTCATTTCGGAGATCCTCAATAAACCGCCCACCACCATATTCGGAATAGAATTTATTCCAGTCAAAGCTTAGGACATCTGTTATATAATCTTCTATCCCTTCACAACCACTCCAGATAACATCAATTTTATGTTTTTTCGACAACTCTATTTTTTCAACATAATCCTGCCAGTGAGATTTATTTTTCTTATTCCTCGAAGCTTTCAATAATCCCATTAAGCCACATTCCATCTCAGCAGGCTTTTTATTTAAACTCTGAAAATACTTATGCAACCCAGGGGCTTCCAAATCCCAATCGATAAGCAAAATCTTTTTGCCCCTTTGTGCTAAAAGAACAGCAATGTTTGCCAAGGCCATCGTTCGACCAACACCACCTTTGTACGAATAAAATGTTGTAATCACACCCATTATCTAATTTCCTATATTTGGAAGTGTTGTCTGTTCACGATGAGTTAATCTGAAGAGCTCTATAAATTCCTTATATGTAATTTTCGCCAAATCAGCACTATATTCCGGAGCTGCTTTAATAGCTTTACCTACATCAGACATCCAATTACAAATATTTGTTGATAGATCCTCTTTTTTCTTTGATCCATCTGCTAACCATACTTGTGAATAATCCTGCAAAGGTTTCTGTTGGATTAACTTTGCTTCTTCTGGAAACTCATCACCATCATGTAAAGTTGCTGGTATAATTAATCTTTGAGAGTTTCCTTGTGTATTAAAATTATATTTTAATTCTCTGGCATACATCATAGATAACTCTGCTTTACACCAATTACTGTCAAAGTATGGCCTACACCAGAGTCCAATAAGGACTTTTGAACGTGACAGCCCTTCAGATAGTTTTGCTGGCCAGTTGCATCCTGTTTCTATTTCATAATCGATGAATATCCTAGCTCTTGGATGTTCTAGTTCAAGATAATGGCTGAATAAGGGCATGAAAATTTTTTGCATCCATTCTACGTACAATTTAAGTCTTCGATAGCTTATAAACACTTCATACTCATAACCATTGCTCATAACAAATGGAATCTCCACCAAATTCAAAGTATACTCTCTGTGGCCAATTTAATATCAATTATCAATAATAAGTAGTAAATAATAAATTATTCTCTCTCTCGGTTGTCCTCACCCCGTTGTCTGCGTACTTCACGATTATACAAATTCCCGACAAAACCGCAAGTTTTTTTGATGATTTTCCCTTTTCTTTGCCAATTAACTAATTCACCACTTGTCCGCCTGAGGTGGAATTCACTAATCCACTTAAATTCATTCGTGTTTATTCGTGGTGAATGCTTTGATGTTTTTGATTTGCTCAGCTTATAAAAAGAAGCCCGATTTTTTTCGGGATTCGCCAGACGAAGTAAAAGAGCGTAGCAGATACTTGTATCGAGAACGTCCTTAGCTGAGTTCGGCAAGTCGAGCAAGTCCCTCTGTGCCCTTGTCCTCATCCCGACACTTCGGGGCTGTGGCTATAAAAATCAGTGTAAATCTGTGTTAATCCGTGGTTAAATTCTCTGTGTCTGAAATCATTCGAGTTTTTTCGTGTTTACTTGTGCCATAGGTATTCGTGGTTAATTATCAGCAGTGTAAATTTATGCCTTAGGTATCCGTGTTAATCTGTGTCTATATCTAACCGCCTTCGGTGGAATACGAGTAGCAGTGTGTCAACCGGTACATAGGTAACAATTTATGCCGACTACATGGGTAACACTT
>CAYUIE010000009.1:0-134513 GCA_964444665.1 uncultured Pirellulales bacterium | reverse complement strand
AGGCACAGGCGGAAGCTTATAAGAAAATTTCCGAGGTTATCGGCTCTGACAATGCCGCACTAATCGAGATCATCAAGCTTGTAGCTAATGAAAAGATTAATATTACCCCCGATGTTATGGTCGGCGGAACCGGCAACGGAGTACCAGATGCTTTAATGGGAACAATCCTTAAAGATATGATCAAGGAAAAGAAAGAACGGTAAAAACTGTGGCAATCAAAAGGTCTGAATTATGTTTTTTAAGCGTTTATATGGGAAATGTCAGCCAATATAACAATTCCTTTGTTTGTATGTAGGGCATTGAAGCTTATAATACTATCGAAGTGTACGTAGGGACAATTTTGAAAGTTAAATTTATTTAATTGTGAAAGGAGTCAAATATATGGTCTGCGAAGAAAAACCTCAAGTTCCAGAAGAGCCTCAGGAGACACCATCCGAAGAGCCTCAGGAGACACCGCTGAAAGAGTCTGAAGAAACACCGGCAGAAACTGAAGAAAGTTAGTGTTTATTTGGGGGTGGAGCTAGGTGAGCAGCCTGGCTCCCTCCTGTTGCTATAATAGGAGGTTGTTGTCAGTGATGCCATAGTACCAAATTCTCATTCCTATGGCATAGTATGCCCTCCGTTTTTGGAGGTCTATTATATCTAGCAACTGTTACCCATGTGCTTGGTATAATCTGTAACCCATCTTACCGGTTTGTACCTTAAGGTTCCCCGGCCACAGGTGCCGGGACTAATCGTCGAAATTTGGGGAGGCGAAATCTTTTTGGATTTTTTTTGCGGCGAGGTCATAAGCGCGGGCGGCGGCGAGTTCGGTGTCAAATGAGCCGAGGTAGATTTTTCTGCCTTCGAACTGGATTCTTGCCTTCCACTTCTTCGCGGTCTTGTCCCATTCAAGGCCCTTGTACTTAGAGCGAGCAGGCGCTTTTTGCTTCGGCCTGTTAGCGAGGTTCTGTGAGACGGTGGCGGGGCGAAGGTTGGCCTTGCGGTTGTCAAGGCCGTTGCCGTTGATGTGGTCGCAGAGCAGGCCGGGCGGAACGTCAATAACTTGCCTGTGCATCCAGAGTCTTTTTCTTTTTTTGGAATTGCGGTCATATTCCCACCGTGCGGCATAAAGGGAAGTGGGGCATTTCGAGAGGTACCATTTGTATTTGATAAGACGTTTAAAGTCGGCGGGGTCAACGATTGTGAATCGGCCGCGAGTTAGAGGGATTCTGCGATAAGTGTAGCCATAGCGCAGGCGGCGATAATTAAGGACAAAAAACACAATCGGTCGTTCTATGAATTTTGGAATATGTATCGTTAGTGTAATCTCGATGATACAGTCCTCTCGTTCGGTATCCATGACCCGGGTCACGTCTCACAAGCGATGTTTTTCCCCTCCGTGGAAAAAACTGTCCCTCCACTATTGGCTCAACCTGCGCGTTTTGGCGAAAAATCGGCCATTTTTTTGGTGTCCAAAAATGCTAAGTGCTTACAATATAAAAAGATAAAAATTTTTATTTTTTTCGAAAATGCGCAAAAAACGCCTGCGCGTTTTGTTCTATGTGGATTTATAAGTCGAGGAATATAGTAAATGTTATTGGTGAATGGTTATTCGTATCTCGTCGCTCATATCCTTCGATCCCGGCGCGCCGGGATTCAGGATAGGTTTCGTATATTGCCAGTTGAGTCCGGTGAATCCGGAATTAAGTTAAATTTCCAGGCTGGAGGATGCAAATCAATTTACTATTTTCTATTTCGGAAGAAACCCTGGGCAGTGCCCAGGCACAAACAGGAAAGAAACCCCCGGCAATGCCGGGGGCTAAACCTTGGAATCCCCTGCAATCCTTCGACCTTTCTCAGGACAGGTGCAGGGAAATACGGAAAGAAACAACATTAAGAAACCCCCTGCAGTGCAGGGATTCCATAATAAAAAACAAAACAAGAAACCCCCTGCAGTGCAGGAATTCCATAATAAAAAACAAAACAAGAAACCCCCTGCAGTGCAGGAATTCCATAATAAAAAACAAAACAAGAAACCCCCTGCAATGCAGGGGGCTAATCTAATCGTCGGATTAATCTTTGTGATTCAAAACGTATTTGGTTCTTTTCTGGAGTGACTCATTGTCAAAACAAAATCTCTTGTCAAAACCCTTCGTCCAAATCCTGCCCTGCATTCCTCGTTTTCTAAGGGCAACTGTCGCTACACGCTTATACCTACCCACCGTATATTCGATGGAGTATTTGTCTTTCTCGACAACGATATGCACGTGATTACTGTAAACAGATATTGCCCGTACCATTTGACCAAGCGTCTTCGCCTCTGTAAGTATCGCTTGTTCAACCAATGACCTGTAAGATTTTTTCAATTTGACCACATCTTTCTTTAGAGATTGCAGATTTGCCTTTTTCAGATTTTTGTTTGCATCGAGTGTTTTGCCGTCTTTGACGTATCTTCTCTCGTCACCCTGCAGCCAGGTTCCGTATGTAGTCCAGGTCGCCATAAATCCGACAATCTTTGACATAGTGAATTAATGATATGACACAACCTGTGATATCACCATATTTTTCCGCGAAAATAGATTAGCCCTCGGCACTGTCGAGGGTTGTATTATTATCGTTGAAATTCGGTCTACAAAAATCTTTTTGGATTTTTTTTGCGGCGAGGTCATAAGCGCGGGCGGCGGCGAGTTCGGTGTCAAATGAGCCGAGGTAAAACTTTCTGCCTTCGAACTGCACTCTTGCCTTCCATTTCTTCGCGGTCTTGTCCCATTCGAGGCCTTTGTACTTCGAGCGAGCAGGCGCTTTTCGCTTCGGCCTGTTAGCGAGGTTCTGCGAGGGGCTTTAAATGAAAGGTGTGGGGCGGTAGTGGGTTGGCTGAGTTAATGAAAAAGGGCTGCAAGCCGCATGCTCACAGCCCTTATCATAATTCAGCTATGCAGGTTTCTTTTAGAGCTTTCGTCGCCCTCTTAGCCACCTGATGACTCCCAGGCCGCAGGTACAAAGAAGCAATGCAGATGGAGCGGGAATAGGCTTCAACTGGGAGACCATAATATCGTATGCCCCGGAATTATCGGAAAAAATTCCGTTTGACACTCCGAAGTGTACCAGACTCGGAACTGCCGTGCCCAAGTCAATAATAAAATTATACTCGTGAATCGAGCTGTAGGCAGGTACATATGCAGGTGTGACCTCAAGGTCCGCATCCAAATCGTAGACGATGCTGTATTTGGCTTCGTACGCGGGTTGATAGGTCTGTAGAATTCCGGTGCTCACAGCCAACTGGTAGTAAGAACTGGAAGCGGAAGGTGTGACTGATTGATGGTTCAAATCAGAAAAAACGTAAAAGGCATCGTTTAATCTCGTAGAACTTGATTCTCCATAACCCGTCACAGAGAGCTTAATCAAATCAGAGTACATACCGGTAGTAACACCGCCATCAGGCTGTGCAAAGATTGCCGTAAGCGTTTCAGACGAACCGCATTCCATGTACTCAATGCCCCCGATTGTCGGTCCCGCCAGCAAAGCCTGAGTTGTAATCAACAATGACAGACCAACAACAATAGACAATACCTTATTGCACATCATTTCTTCTTCCTCCAAATAAATCGAAAAAACAGCACCTTAGTAATTCCGGGAATTATACCCATTATTAGGATTGAGGCTCCTTCCCACTTCGAACCTTATAACAGGTGATGAATCAGGATATAATAAAAACATATATTGTCAAGAAAATTATTGGAATATTGTATAATTACACAAAAATGGGTGCAAAAGGGCCTTACAAGATACTATATCACTGCTTAAGCCATTACTCTGCTCATTTCGTATTACGTGCAGCGTGCAGCGTATCCTTCGATCCCAGCACGCCGGGACTCAGGATGACAAAACGAAGATTGCCACGAAGGGTAAACAACCCCACGTGAAACGTGGGGCTAAATAAATTTTAATTGGTGGGGCAAGGCCTTCGACAAAACTCAGGATGTGCCCCACCCTACAATCTCGATACTCGTGGGAAAAACATCGATAAATAATCCCACGCGAAATCTATGGATAAATATCGCCTTACGATTTAGTCAACCGGATATACAGGTACGTACTTGAATTTCTGGCCGCCGAGTGAGGCGTCGACCATCAGACCCTTCTCAGGTATTACGAAGACGGCCATTCCGGACTTATAGTCGGCCTTGGCGGCGGCGCCGGCCGTCAGGGCCACACCGGTGACCTGTGCAGAGAAGGTAAACTGGCCCGTTTTGAAATTGTCGAAGTCTTCGGCGTCCCTGAAAAAGATGACTTCTCGGAAGTATTCGCCGCCAAACGACAGGCCGAGCGTCGCCTGCGACATACTGCAATAACCGACCCTGCTGCCGCGTGTATAAACTATGCCTTTGCCGTATGCTCCGCCAATCCATAAGGCGCCTTTTAAGACCTTCGGAAGGACGGCATAACCATAAGAATTTTTGAAGAACCGCTCTATGCCGGGGTCTTTCATTTTGAATTCAGCGACGGCCTCATCGGCCTGGGCCGAGAGCACCGCCCTTGCTTCCGGCTTTTCCGGCACTGTGGCACAGCCGGCAAGGACGAACAACGCCAATAAAATCACTATGTTTAACCTGCCTTCAGTCATTTTCCACTCCTTTGATTAACCAAATTCGAATCTACGTATCACTCCGACCACAATTAATCTAACGATTTCGTGTTTTTATGCAAGCACTTTTTAGCGTGCCTCGATACCGGATAATTCCACTTCTTCCGAGACCAGAGTCTTTACAAGAAAAGAGCTTTGCTTATAATTCACTTGTGGCATCAGTAACCCGACTTTGTGCGACGAATCTTTAATGGCAGAAAAATCCGAGCATCTTACTAAAAATAACATTCAGGCACCCGATGGCGCAGGGACTGCGCGGTCGCGAGCGGTCTGGTGGGGAGTTTTGGTTTTTGTAGCGGCCTTTGTGGTAAGGGCATTGTACCTGTATCAAAGCCGAGTAAGCCCGACGTTTTCGCTGCCGATAGTCGACGCTGCGGGCTATGACGGGATGGCGAGGTTCTTCGCCGAACAAGGCGTGATGAAAATCGAGTTTTTCTGGCAGCAGTTTTTCTATCCGCTGTTTCTGTCTGTCGTGTACCGGCTCAGCGGCAGCAGTATTTTGGTCGCAAAGCTAATCCAGATACTGCTCGGGTCTGTTACCTGCGTACTCGTGTATATTTTGGCGAGGCGGATTTTCGATTTGAGAAGCGCAGTGGCGGCGGGCCTGATGATGGCGTTCTACGGCCCACTCATCTTTCACGAAGTGGATTTGATTCCTGCAGGCTGGGTAACATTCTGGACCGTGGTTATTATGCTTGTGCTGCTGGAAGTCCGCAGACGAAAAACGCCGATTTGGTTTGCGGCCTTTGGTTTGTGCGGCGGCCTGTGCGTCATAACCCGGCCGAACTTTCTGCCGTTCCTGGCGGCGGCTTCTGTGTGGCTTATCTGGAGCCTGCTGCGAGAAGAAAGCAGGCGAAGCAGAGCGCTTCTTACAATTATGCCGGCGGTCTTTGGTTTTTGCGCTATTGTGCTGCCGGTCTCGGCCGTGAACACGGAGGTGACGGGCAAGTTCGGTTTTCTACCGGCATCGGGCGGGCTGAATATGTATATAGGCAACCACCCGGATTTCGACGCGGCCACGGTCCGGCCCGGCATATCCTGGAAAAAAATCATCGACCTGCCGAGTCAACACGACGTCGAAAACGATATGTGGGCCAGTCAAAAGTACTTCTATAATGCCGCGTTCGAAAACATTCGCAGCAAGCCCAAGCGGTTTTTGGCCGGACTGAGGAATAAAACAATGCATCTGCTCAGCTCGCGCGAGATGCCGGGCAATGTTGATGTGTACCTGTTTCGCCGGTTCTCACCGCTGCTGGCAGCGCTTATATGGAAGGCCGGTCCGTTCGGTTTTCCGTTCGTTATATTGCTGCCGCTCGCCGCCGTGGGATTGCTTTGGAAATGGCGGCAGGCTTGGCCGGTGATACCGCTGTTTCTTTTACTTTATGCGCCTACGATTATCCTTGCGCATATTGAGTCGCGTTATCGTATGCCGTTGATTGTGCCGATGGCAATCATGGCCGGTGCAGGCCTGTTCACCGTGGCTGATTCACTGAAGCGGCTGCAATGGCGGTCATCAGCGGCAATGCTCTTGTGTATGGTTTTGATGGCGCTGGTTTCGAGTATACCCGGACCTTTTGTGCCTGAGGGGCTGGACCTTGAGGCTGAGGTCTATTACTGTGCAGGCTGGACTTCCTCCGAGAGAGGAGATGATAGCCGGGCAAAAGTACTCTATGAAAAAGCCCTGGCTGTGAATGACGACTACCCAAATGCGCACATTGCGCTGGGTATGCTGCTGGCCAAAGAAGCCGATTATGACACAGCCATTAGACACTATCAGCGGGCCCTGGAAATTGCGCCTGATGCCGCAGTAACACACTACAACCTTGCAAATGCTCTATATATAAAGCAGCAATTCAACCAGGCGATAGTGCATTACTCGCGCGCGGTACAGCTTTCTGGGTACTTTGCCGATGCTTACACGGGTCTTGGAACAACCCAGTTTATGCTTGGTGATTTACAAAGCGCGGCAGCTAACCTCGAAAAAGCTATGGCCTGCTCCAAAGAGCATGATAAAAGTGACGTGGCAAAACGATTAGTTAGTGTACTGTTTCGGCTGGGCCGGCTCGAGGAGGCCGCTAAACTCTTTGTCAAGATTCTGGAAACGCACCCCGAAGACAAGGATGCAAGATTTAATCTGGGGGTGATTTACGTACAGACAAAAAAAATAGACAAAGCGCACGACCAATTTATCAAGCTTGTTGAACAGAGTCCCGAAAAGGTTGAGTATCATACGGCCCTTGCCGGCGTGCTGCTTATGCAGGGCAAAATCGAACAGTCTGCATCGCAATATCGCCAAGTTCTCAGGCTGGACCCCAATAATCCCATCGCACAACGTAAACTGCTCCAGATCAACCAGGTTGACAGGAAGTAGTGAATTAGTAAAAAAACTGTATTGCAGTGAAATTAATCCTCGCACAAAAAGAAACCCCCATCGATGCATAATTCTCAAGGTTGTATTCAGCTTTTTACTTGTCACAAGAGATTCTCGGTCCTAAAATTATTGTAATAATGGGGATTTAATAATGGAGAGTCTTCGTGGTGGGAAGTGGTTGGCGGCCGGGATAATTGTTCTCGTGGGTATTTTGGCCTACCGGGGAGAATTCCAGGTTAATACGCACACAGCCAATGACCAAAAAGAAGCTGATATAGCGATGCACCCAAGTGGAGATTTTGTGGTCGTCTGGTATAGTTACCGGCAGGACGGCGATTCCGGGGGTATTTTCGGCCGGCAGTTCGGGCCTGACGGTCAGCCACTCGGCAGCGAGTTTCAAATCAACACAACAACAAACAATAACCAAAGACGGCCGGCGGTGGCAATGGACGCAGAAGGGAACTTCACGGTCGTCTGGGATGGGCCGGAAGAAAATGAAGAAAAAGTATACGGGCAGAGATTCGACAGCAATTGTGTGCCCGTGGGTGCGGAATTTATGATTAACACAACAACGGCCGGCAGACAAATGGAGTCAAGAATCGCAATGAACGAAGCGGGGATGAGTGTCATCGTATGGGAAAATATGCCGGATGCAAACGTGCCGGACCATCGGTCCATCTACGGCAGACGTTATACGGCCGACGGCCAGCCTGCGGGTGCGGAGTTTGAAATCAGCCAAACACTGAGCTGCCGATATCCCGACGTGGGCATTGACGAGAGTGGGGAATTTGTGGTTGCTTGGGTGCGAGAGAGCGCTTTGAACAACGTTATGGTTCGGCGATATTATTCAGATGGGAGCGCAAAAGGCCTTGGCTTCCAGGTAAGCACGACAGGATTCACGTCGCTGACAAGACCGGCGGTTGGGATAGACGGCGTCGGCAATTTTTTTATCGCGTGGGACGGCGACCCAAACAGCTATCTAAATGATGATATTTACGCCAGAAGATACCACAGCACGGGTATAAGTCTTAGCGAACAATTCATAGTAAACAGCTACCGCAGCGGTGCACAAAGATGGCCGGCTATTTCGCTAAACGACGATGGGCATTTACTTGTAGTATGGCAAAGCCAGTCCCAGGACGGCGAGGGATGGGGAGTATTCGGGCAAAAATTCGACAGTAAAGGCGAGCCGCTCGGTGCAGAGTTCCGGGTTGATGCCCACGGAGATGAGTTTCAAATTAATACCTACATCCCGGGCGACCAGATGTATCCAGCAATAGCAATGAAACAAAGCGGCGAATTTGTGGTTGTCTGGCAAAGCGACGGGCAGGACGGCTCAGGCTATGGTATCTTCGGTGAAGTCGGCCCGGTAATACCCTGCGCCGATTTTACGGACGACTGGTTTGTCGATTTCGAGGATTACTGCATTCTCGCCGAGGAATGGCTTGAAGAGCTGAATCCCCTGAATACGGATTTAGTTGATGATAATATAATCAACGGGCGGGACCTGAATGCTTTTTGTGAGCAATGGCTCCGGGCGTGCTATGAGTGCAACGAGGTCGATATATATGCCGACGGTAAAATCGACTTCAAAGACTATGCGCTGCTGGCGGGTGATTGGCTGGCTGTCGGGCCCGGATTAGAAGGTGATATTACAGGAGAGGGCGCTGCCAATCTGACGGATTTGAAGGCGGTGCTGTATCATTGGCTGAGTAATTGTCAGTAGCTTTTTACATCTGCCGGGAAATTTCATCTTTTATAGTGTTTAAAGCACTCTCGAGCGGGCCTGGTAGATAAGTCCCGGCGGCTTTTTTATGGCCTCCGCCGCCGAATTTCTGGGCGATTTCGCGGACATCAACCGGGCCTGCACTGCGCAGGGAAACCTTGAAACGGCCGTCAGGTAACTCTACAAATAAGGCAGCAGCCTCGATGGAATTTATTCGGCGACATTCGTCAATGAAATTCTCGGTGTCGGGGCGCTTGGCACCGGTTTCATCGAAATCCTTATTCAACAAATACTGCGTTGCAAAGCGGTCGCTGAAGTGAAGCTGCAGCCGGCTAAGCGTAATCACCATAAGCCTGAAGCGAGCAGTCGAATAATTCTGATAAATCCTTTGATGAAGTTCGATTGCATCGGCACCGGCGTCAATCAAATCGGCTGAATCGCGGAGGGCACGGCTGTCAGTGTTGCCAAACTGAAACCAGCCGGTGTCTGTAGCGATGGCCAGAAAGAGATAGTTCGCTATTCTTTCGGTTATGGGCCAATGGGCAAAGTTTAACAGTTGAAGTACGATTTGGCCCGCCGCAGCAGCAGCGGAGTCTATCAGCTCGATGTGACCCAGGCCATCGGTGGTTACGTGATGGTCAATTACAAGAACAGTTTTTCGATTCTGCTGCAGGAAATCCTCAAGGCCGGGCAACTGACTGTAGCAGTTGGTATCAAGGATAATAACCAAATCGCAGTCAGCAAATGGGGCTTTTTTTAGCTGCTCAGGTGCTAAATCATCGCCGAGGACAAGCGGTTTGCGGTCAAATAAGAAGCTATACCACTGCGGTAAAGGCGAGAGTAGTATCGGATTCGGCTTCTTGCCAAGTGCGGTCAATACCTCAGAGAGCGTCGCTACACAACCACAGGCATCACCATCGGGACGTGTGTGGGTGGTGAGCAGGACATTGGAGGATTTATCAATCAATTCAACCGCTTTTTGAAAGTCAGTATCGCTTACCACAGCAGCTCCTGAATGCTTCTTATATACGAGACAAAATAGTATATGAACAGCCGTGAATAATCAACAACGTATAATTATTTTGTTGTTAATCGATTGAGCTCGGCTTTATTCATCAAATATTTAATCTCCGGCCTTTTTTTATTTATTATTTTTATGAGTCGGCTATGTCAGTATTTTCCCAAATAGTTTCATGTCCTGCCAAACGCCATGACACAGCATCGCCTTTTCCTTGAAACCATCCTCCCTGAAACCACATTTTATCAATACCCGCTGACTCGCAATATTTTCCACTGCTGCACGGGCATCCACACGAACCAACTCCAACTTATCACGGCAGAACTGCAAAAGCGTCAAAAGTGCATCGGTCGCATAACCTCGCCCATGCATTGATGAGCGTATCCAATAACCTACCTCACACAGAGGTGTAAAAGGGTCGAATTTACGTACGGCAATTCCCCCAACAAAGCGCTGTCTACTCCTTTCGTGTATTGACAGGTCAAGCGATGTTCCCTCTCTTCGCTGCTTAATCGAACGTGTAATAAAGTCTTTTACGTCTTGCACAGTTTCATTTTTCCAGGGCACGAATCGGTAAAGCTTTTCACGAGATTCCTCGGTTGCCTCAAATATCTCATCCGCAATTTTCGATTCCCAAGGCTTAAGAATTGTTTGCTCGCCTATCAAACTTTCAACCTTTTGAAAAATCTCGGAACGCTGCATCCTAATCCTTTTTGCTATAGTTCTTTATCTGCTTGTCTCTGTTTCTCTGTGGCTAATATTTCCGTTGCCGTTTGGCAGTCTTTTGCGATTTGCGTGGAAAGGGCCTGCTCGTTTTCAAATCTTTGCTGGTTTCGGATTTTTGCGACAAAGTCCATAGCAAGCCATTTGCCCAGAAGGCCAGGGACTTTTTCGGTCAATATATGCGCCTCGGTCAGTAGATGCTGCTCGGTCACAAAGGTCTTTGCCCTGCCGATACTGAAGATGGCGGGGATTTTATCATCCAACCTGCAGACGGCATCGTGAGTATCAGCGATTTCCACAAATCCTGCGTAAACACCCTCAGCGGGAATAATCTGGCTTTCAGGTTCAATATTGGCGGTGGGGAAGCCCAGGTGGGCACCCTTTCCCCGGCCGGGGACAACAGCTCCAATCAAGCGGTAGAATCTGCCGAGGGCCTTTGCGGAATCCTCGACGCGGCCGGATGCAAGCAACTCGCGAATCAGTGAACTGGAGAGCATCGTCGGACGGCCAGCGGTCAGCTCGATTTGGCGAGGTGGAACGACAACCAACTCAAAACCGAATTGAGCGCTGAGGTCTTTGAGAGTATCTATATTACCGCTTCTTCCGTAGCCGAAATTAAAATTGACGCCTTCGACAATGACAGAAGGGCTGATATTTTTCATCAGGAAGCGGTCAATGAAATCAGCCGGCGAGAGATTGAGAAGCTCATAGCTATCCTTTAGTATGATGAGGTAATCGGCTCCATTTTGCTCGAGGAGGTGGGATTTTAGCGGCAGAGGTGTAAGCAGGCCGGGGAAACTCTCGGGATGCAGAACGGCGAATGGGTGGGGCTCAAAGGCCATTACGGCCAGCCCGGGCAGATCGCGGCTTTCGACGATATCGCGGCTGGCAGCGAGGATTTGCTGGTGGCCAAGATGGACGCCGTCGAAATTGCCGACGCTGAGCGCAAGGGCTCTGGGGATATCCGCGAGCTCAGCTTTCGATTGGATTATCTTTAATCGGGCCATAATAACGTTTCACACTTAAACGTCATTTTATGCCTTCAGCGGGCCTCAATCAAGCATCAGTTGCAAATGAATTAGATTCGGCTATAATTCACGGACGCTTTACGGCTATATAATAAAGTGTTAAGGAATGGCAGGCTTAAGCAATGTTAAAAGAAAAAATGGGTCACATCGCGACAGAACTTAAAGCGCATGCGCCGTTCACTTTCTTCGGCGCATTTACCGGTATCGCTCTAATGCTTGTGTTTAAAAACATCAGTGAGTCGACGAGTTACAGGCTGTTTTACGTGTTCCACCCGGGGCACGTGATATTAAGCGCTATAGTAACCGCCTCGATGTTCGAACTACACAACAAAAAGGCGAGTTTCCTGCCGGTACTGCTTGTCGGCTTTTTCGGTTCGATAGGTATTGCCACGGTCAGCGATTCATTAATACCCTATGCAGGAGAAGTTTTATTGGATATGCACATTCATGCTCATGAGGGTGAAGGTTTTGCTCATTCGGCTCACATAGGTTTTATCGAAGGCTGGCATATCGTCATACCGGCGGCGATATTGGGCGTGCTGATTGCGTATCTTCGGCCCAAGACAAAATTTCCACATGCCGGGCATGTTCTGCTGAGCACGTGGGCATCTTCCTTCCATATTCTTATGGCCGCAAAGGGTAATATACCTTTTACGACGGCTTTAGTAATGCTCATATTTTTATTTATTGCGGTTTGGCTGCCGTGCTGTATCAGTGATATAGTTTTTCCGCTTCTTTTCGTCAAAGCCGAGAAGAATCAATTATGAAAATGTATCCTCTTAAATTTGAGCCGATATTCAGGCATTATATATGGGGCGGGCATAAGCTGCGCGAAGTTCTCGGCAAGCAAACGCCTGAGGATAAATGCACGGCCGAGAGCTGGGAGCTGGCCGACCTGCCGGAGGCAAAGTCTGTAATCAAAAACGGCCCATTAACAGGCCAGACGCTTGCAGAGGCACTGAGTAGATATGGTAAAGAGATAATGGGACGGGATGATTACGTGGGGCCGTTCCCGCTGCTGATTAAATTTCTCGATGCGCAGGACATTTTAAGCGTTCAGGTGCACCCGGACGCTGAAGCCTGCAAGAGACTTGGCAAAGGCGATTTGAAAACCGAGTGCTGGTACATTATAAGCGCCGAGCCGGGCGCTATAATCTACAAAGGATTGAAAAAAGGAACAACTAAGGACGCATTTGCCGAGGCGATAAATAACGGCACGGTTGCGGAGCTATTAGCCAAGGTAGAGGTGAGGGCCGGGGAGTGTCATTTTTTACCGGCGGGAACTGTACATAGTATGGGGCCGGGAATTTTGGCGGCTGAAATACAAACGCCATCGGACACAACGTTCCGGGTTTTCGACTGGAACAGAGTGGACGATAAGGGCCAGAGTCGGCCACTTCATATCAAAGAAGCCTTAGAAAGTATTCATTTCGAGATTTTAGAAGATGAGACTCCGGTAACAACGACGGGCAGATTAGTTGAGTGCAAGTATTTCAAGGTCGATAAACAGCAGCAAGAGAAAAACAGCAAGGTAAACCTTTCGCAAGGCACAATGAGGGTGTTAATAATTCTTACAGGGCAAGGGGCAATAATCGGGGCTGAGAGTGGAAAGGTAGAATTTAACAAAGGTGATACAATACTTATCCCGGCGGAATTCGGTGGGGTTATGAAGTTTGACGCAGATACGGAATATCTTGTAGTTAGTTTATAGTTTGTAATGGGCGGTCCGGCAGGGAATAGAAGGATTTAACTCTGCCTTAACCAGCGGAAGATTTCACGAATAGAGGGGCGTTTTCCATACATTAAGATTCCGGTTCGAAAAATCCTGGCCGCCAGCCACATTGTTACAAGTAACGCTGCGAGCAATAATACTATCGAGGCGAGAATCTCAAGGCCCCAAACACCAGAACCGGCGGAAATCCGCAGAATCATAACCAACGGTGTTACGGGCGGTATGAACGAGAGCACTCTTGCAAAAAGCCCATTGGGACTTTGAACGAGTTGATACCAGGATATCAGCGGAACTACAAAGACCAACACAATGGGCATCATCAGATTTTGACTTTCTTTTAGAGTGTTACAAACCGAGCCTACTCCGGCCAGTATCGAACTAAATAATAAGAAACCAAGTACGTAATAAAGAAGAAAATAAAACAGCAACCCGCCGGTAATTTCTATACCGAGGCCCTGCCAGAGAGCGGCGCCATAGGCCGTGACAGCCCACAAACTTACAACGGTCAAACCGATTCCAGCCAATCCGAGAATCTTACCAGCCATAAGTTGGAAGGGCGTTACGGCTGAGAGCAGCATTTCAATAATCCTGGAATTTTTCTCCTCGATTACACTGCTCAGCATTTGCTGACCGATACCCATAATTCCCATATATATCAAGAACATAAAGAAAAATGGAACCATCATCCCTGTCATCCTCTCGGTCTGGCTTTGCAATCGCTGCTCGTCTTTGCCGGAGCCGATTTCAACACGTTCGATTGGTACACTACGAATCTCAGCGAGCAATTCCGGTGAGAGGTTTTTTAACCTGCATCGCTGGTCTACGACAAGACCGTTGATAATCCTCTCGAGGGTCCAGAACGCATCAAGATTAGCCGGCTTTGGCTTGTGTGTATAAAAATACACCTTGCCGGGCCCATCGAGAATGTCCTTATCAATAACAACATACGCATCTATTTTACCTGAACGCACGCCGGCTTTGCCCCGCTCCTGTACCGCTGCCTGGTTTTGGCTATCCTCCAATGCCTGAAACAGAATTTGTCGATTCGGGTGTGAGTCATTGTGTTTTTCAAAACCCCTTTCTATCTGACCTGAGAGTTCAGTCGAGAGGTCGGTTACAGCGACTTTAACAGGAGGACGCGGGCCGCCTTCACTGCGCGAGACCAAGTGTGCAAAGAAGATTATGCCGACGGTTATGGCCGGTGCCAACAACAAGCCAATAAGAAACGTCTTGGTTTTGACGGTTTCAACATATTCGCGCTGAGCAATTTTAAGAATCTTCGACATTGCTCGCTCCAACCAGATTCACAAAGATTTCATGCAGTGAAGGCACTTTTATCTCAAAGGCCCGTACGCGCACCCGGTCCACCAGAGCCTTCAGTAACTGCTGGGATTCGCTATCCCTCGAAAGGTTTATCTCCAGCCTGCTTCCGTGCAATTGAACTTTTGTTACCATTGGAAGTGTCTCTATAAAAGTTGTATCACCTTCAAGCTCGACACTGACCACATCGGAGCTTTGCTGCGAGCGAATCCGGTTCAACTCGCCATCAAGGATAACTTTGCCCTTGTTTATCAGGAGAATGGAATCACAAAGCTTCTCAGCCTCGTGCATCACGTGGGTGGAAAAGATAACGGTTTTTCCCTCGTCGCGCATCCGGTCAATGATGCTTTTGAGTAATTCCTGATTCAAAGGGTCGAGCCCTGAGAACGGCTCATCAAGAATCAAAAGCTCGGGCTCGTTTATTACCGTAACCGCGAATTGCAGCTTTTGATGCATTCCTCTTGAGAGCTCTTCGACCTTTTTGTCGGCCCAATCGCCAAGCTCAACACGATCCAGCCACTTCGGCACCTGTTGGGCAATCTGGTCAACGGTCAGGCCCTTGATTGCGCCAAAATATGCCAAAATTTTCCTGGCCGTCATCTTGCGATAAAGGCCGCGTTCCTCAGGCATATAGCCAATCCGAGCCCTGACCTGCTCAATCGAACCATTCCCAAATATGCTGATGCCGCCGCTATCAGGTTTAATAATACTTATAATCATTCGAAGGGTCGTGGTCTTTCCGGCGCCGTTGGGCCCAAGAAAACCGTACACGCTTGCAGTGGGAACCTGCACACTTAAGCTGTCAACAGCACGCAGTTCGCCAAAGGATTTACTTACATTATCCAGAACTAAAGCATTCATAATTTCAAACATTCAGAATAATAACGGCTGCTGTCCTATTATACGGGGAGCCGGCAATTCGTCAACAAAACCGGCCGGACAATGTTCAGTTGGGCGAGATATTCAGATTGTCAAATAATAACATTGCTAATGGGAACCACCGGGATAAACCCTTAGCCAGCCGGATTTGGATTTCGGATTGCACCGCGGAGGCCTTCCATTTTCAGAAAGCCTTTTTTCCAAACGACAACGGCCGAGATAAAGAAAACGAGAAAATACACAACAGCGGCATATCTCGTTCTTATCTGGCTCATAACAAGACCTATTGCGGCATATAGTCCAGCGAGCAAATATGAGATGGCCACCGTTCTTTTAAGCTGAATGCCTCTATCTATCATCTGGTCGTAAATATGGCCGCGGTCGGAGACAAAGAGCGACCTTTTATTCAGAAATCTTCTGACAAGTGCCACGGCGGTGTCGAGAATCGGCAGCCCAAAAACAACTATCGAAGCCATCCACCACCTAGGCGTTTTTTCGGCAAAAAGAATCATCAAAGCGGCAACGGTAAAACCAAGAAGCATACTACCGGCATCTCCCATAAAGATTTTCGCAGGATAGCGATTGAAAGGCAAAAAACCACAGACGCCGCCGACGAGCGCCAGACAAATAATAATCCTGACGGGGTCGCCGATATCACTGAAGCCCCAGGTCGCCAGATGAACAGCAAGCAGCAACATCGTGACGGTGATAATAGCGGTAACACCCGCACACAGGCCGTCAAGTCCATCCAAGAGATTCAAGGAATTGGTCGCTCCAAGGACAAAGAATATCACAATGGGAATTCCCAAAGCGGTCTCAAGAGTGGCAGACATATTGAGGCCAAATAATGCTGTAATTGCATAAAGTGAAGGCTTGATACCTACGAAAAGAAGCACAAGCGCAGCGATAGTCTGGCCGGCAATTTTATAGAGAGGCTTCATATCAAAAATATCATCCATCAAACCAATGAAACAGGCGATTGCCGCGCCCGCCAATACACCTAACAATAACCTGAAAATAAAAGGGAAATGCAGCCCCTGACAGAAAGAATAGATTCCGACCAGAAGGCCCACTGTGAAGCCTATGAGCATACCGACGCCGCCGAGATATGCGATAGGCTCCTTGTGAGTCTTGACCAGTTCGTCAGGTTTGTCAACAATTCCGAACTTCACAGCAATCATCTTGCACAGGTAGGTAGCTGCAAGAGTACAAATAAAGGAGGTAACCAGGACAGGCCAGAAGTGCAATACCCAGCTTATCGGTCGGTTCGGGCCTATCAGCTTTTCAAAAAACATTGCTTCATCCTAATTACTTAGAGTCTCTAATCCAGACTTCACCATCGTAACGCAGCATAAGCAAGCCATCAGTAAAGCCATCAAACTCGATATTCGTTTTCCTGCCAAGTAACTGCTGAAGAATCCACTTCGGGAAGTTTGCACCCGCTTTTATTGAAAGCGGCACACCCCCGCCGAACCTCGGATTTATTTCTATGAATTTAATTTTTCGTCGTCTATCAACAAACAATTGCAAAGTTATGACGCCGGGACCGGCACCAAGCAACTCAACGAGCTTCGCAGCCTGCGCCATAATACGGGGATTTTTTACAACCTGTCCCTTGCTAACCTCTCCACCTCGTACCTCGATTCGTTTTCTGGGAACAACGCATCGGGCTCTCATCTCGAAGTCAACAAAGACATCACAGGTATATTCCGTACCACAGATGAATTCCTGGACGATGCAGTTGGGAACTTTTTTCGAGTAAAACTGCAGGTCTTTTCGATTTTTAACCACGGCATTACCCCTGCTGGCAGAGCCATCCCAGGGTTTGAGAAAACACGGGAAGTTCAGCTTTTTGTCGGTCATAGCGTTACGAAGCCCCATAGTCAGTGGGGTATCAAAACCGTTTTTGAGAAGAAAGCGAAAGGTCTTTCTCTTATCCTGACAGATTTCAATAACATCGGGGCTCGAAACCAAGACGTAGCAGCCGTGGTTGGCAAATTTCTGTTTGTTTTGTGCGAGGGCCTTCAGGTCCAAATCGACGGTAGGGATAAGCAAATCAACACAATTTGCGCTTACGATTCGGAGCAGGTCTTTGATGTAATCACGATGCTGAGTCGGCTTTACGAGAAAAGCTTTATCGCATAGATTCAAGGCCGAGGTGAGCCGGCTGAGGTCTGAACCTATAAACGTTGCATTGACTCTGATTTGCTTTGCCGCTTTGCGAAAGCACTTCAACAACGAGACCCGCCTGCCGATGCAGGTGAAAAGGACATTGAGATTTTCGGTTGGCCGAGAGCTTCGCCTAGTCATACTGTTTCCCAAGCAATAAAAAACATTAACGAAACTGCAAGTTTAACACACTTAAGCAAATTTTTCCAGTAAAAACAGCCCTTAGTCAACGCGGCAAACAGCCGAAAGGCTCCGGGCATATATGTTGACAATTCAACCTAAATACTTAAACTAAACAGCCGGATTGGCTTTGATTTAATAATCGGCCATTATCGAGGGTCATTTTTCAAAAATTATTGCTTACAAATGAAGCTTATAAAACCTGAAGGGAAATAAATAATGAGAGAAGGAATTATCGGACAAACAAAAAATAATTGGCATTCCCCATCCCTCAGGGATGAGGCTGCCACCCAACTGAATTAACTTTACAACGGCTTTGTAACAAAGAGAGTGTTAAGTTTTTTAGGGTATAACCAGTGAATAAATGGGATGAAAGAATCAGAGACAAAAAAGTAACAGTAGGTATCCTGGGGCTGGGTTATGTGGGTTTACCACTGGCCAGGGAATTTGCCGGTACAGGTATCAGGGTTGTGGGCTTTGATATTGATGAAGCAAAGGTGCGGGCCCTGAACACCGGCCGAAGCATTATAAAAGGAGTCCCGGCTTCAGAGATAAAAACACTCTTAAAGAAAGGCCTGTTCAGGGCAACCAAACAGATGGGAGAAGTGAAGAAGGTCGATGCCGTACTTATCTGTGTGCCGACACCGCTGACAAAACACCGTGAGCCGGATATGCAGTTTGTCGTCAAAAGCTGCGAGATAATCGCCAAACATCTTCGCAAGGGACAATTAGTGGTTCTGGAAAGCACGAGCTATCCCGGTACGACGCGGGAAGTGATGGTTCCGATTCTGGAACAAAGCGGTTTAAAAGCGGGTAAGGATTTTCACGTGGCGTATTCGCCGGAGCGCGAGGACCCGGGCAATAAGGAATACAGAACCAAAAGCATTCCGAAGATAGTTGGAGGATTTACGAATAAATGTCTAAACAGGGCCTGCGCTCTCTATAAGGCGGTGATTGTAGATGTAGTTGCCGTCTCAAGCTGTGAAGCAGCGGAGGCGGCCAAGATAGTCGAGAACGTTTACCGTTGTGTGAATATAGCAATGGTCAATGAGCTGAAGATGCTGTTCGACAAAATGGGCATCGACGTCTGGGAGGTAATCGGGGCGGCAAGCACGAAGCCATTCGGCTATCAGCCTTTTTATCCCGGCCCGGGCCTGGGCGGCCACTGCATACCGATCGACCCGTTTTACCTGACGTGGAAAGCGCGTCAGTATAATATGCCGACCCGCTTTATCGAGCTGGCAGGAGAAATAAATACGCAAATGCCACATTATGTGGTCTTAAAAACAATGGAGGCACTGAATCAACACGGTAAAAGCCTTAAAGACTCAAGAGTGCTTATCCTGGGACTGGCATACAAGAAAGATATTGACGACGTTCGCGAGTCGCCTTCGATTGAACTGATAGAATTGCTAAAGGAAAGAGGTGCCAAAGTCGATTACAACGACCCTTATATCAATCGGACTCACAGGCAGCGAGAGCACAATCTACAAATGCGAAGTAAAAGACTTTCGGCAAAAATGCTCTCGAATTACGACGCCGCTGTGATTTCAACGGACCACAGCAGCTATGATTATGACTGGATAGTCAGGAACTCGCAACTTGTGGTCGACACGCGAAATGCTACTGCAAAAGTACGCAGCGGCAGAAGAAAGATTGTAAAGGCATAATTCGTATCTCGCAGAACGAATGCGAATAACATTTGTTGGAAGGTTGATTAATGGAAGTTCCCTTTTTAGATTTGAAGGCTCAATATGCAACCATTAAGGATGAAATTATACAGGCCATAACCGAGGTATGTGAAAGCCAGATGTTCTGTCTCGGGCCGGCGGTTGCCCAATTCGAGGAAAAAATCGCATCCTACTGCAATAGTAAGTTTGCAATCGGCGTTTCAAGCGGCTCAGACGCCCTGCTCGTTTGCCTAATGGCATTAGAGATAAAACCAGGAGATGAGGTTATAACCACGCCTTTCACCTTCTTCTCAACGGCCGGTGCTATCGCCAGGTTAGGAGCAAAGCCGGTCTTTGTGGATGTATCAGCTGAGTCTTACAACATTAACGCCAGTCTTATCGAAGAAAAAATAAACGAAAAGACCAGGGCCATCATACCTGTGCATTTATACGGCCAGCTTGCCCAAATGGAGCCTATCACGAAAATCGGCCAAAAACACGGGCTTGCTGTTATCGAAGATGCGGCACAGGCAATAGGAGCTACACAGGACGGACTCAAAAGCGGCAATTTCGGCGACTGCGGCTGTTTTTCCTTTTACCCGACGAAAAACCTTAACGCATTTGGTGACGGCGGCCTGGTAACTACAAACAGTAAAGCAACAGCAGAAAAAATCAAGACCCTTCGTAACCACGGACAGAATACGCGGTATTCTTACGAAACAATCGGAGGCAACTTCCGTCTCGATGGAATCCAGGGAGCGGTTTTAACGGTAAAACTCAAATATCTCAATCAATGGAACGAGAAGCGAAGAGGTTACGCGGCGCTTTATGATAAGCTGCTGGCGAATTTGCCGGTAAAGACGCCAAAGATAGAAGCAAACAACGCCAGCACATATCATCAGTACACAATCCGTGCGCCGCGCAGAGACGATTTGCAGAAGTATTTGAAGGAGCACGGAGTAGGCTCGATGATTTACTACCCGGTTCCGCTACATCTGCAGAAGTGTTTCAGTTTTCTCGGTTACAGCGAGGGGGATTTTCCCGTAAGTGAGAAGCTGTCCAAAGAAGTAATTTCTATTCCCATCTACCCCGAACTGACAGAAAGCCAAATTGAATATGTTGCTGAGCAAATAGGAAGCTTCTATCAATAGCTGGAAATCAGCAATACGATTTTGTATTATTTAGAAGATTAAATATGCTTAAAGAGAGTGAAAATCCTCCTATCAGCTGGCCCGCAGAAAAGGCTATTACCGATTTTACAGGCAGGTGGTGGGTGGCGCATACGCGGAGCCGAAACGAGAAGGCGCTGGCGTGGGATAATTTGAATAAGAATATAAGCTATTTTCTTCCTATGAACTGGAAAGTACGGCGCACGCGGGGCAGAACGGTGCGGTCCCTGCTGCCCTTATTCAGCGGTTATCTTTTCTTTTGCGGAGATGAAAGGGACCGGCTCGAAGTGCTGCGAACGAACCGTGTGGCGCACGTGCTGGAGGTTAGAGACCAGGATAAATTAGTTGACGAGCTTTCCCAGATTGAGCAGGCGATAAGCGCAGGAGTTCTCTTAAGGCCGCATAAATACCTCAAGGCGGGACAGCACTGCCGGGTCATAGGCGGCCCTCTGGCGGATTTGCAGGGGATAATAGTGACCACACACTACGATACTCGATTAGTGCTGCAAATAGATATGTTAGGGCAGGCAACGAGTCTTGAGATAGATATCGACTTAGTGGAACCGATAGAGCAATAGCGCACCAGAGCAGGGATAGTTAAAGAGGCGTTAAGGAAACAAATTCGAAAGGGTTTTACTATGCAAATACTAATCAAAATAATCGGCCTACTAATTGTTCTGGAAGGAATACTGTTTCTACTCAAGCCCGAATTCCTGAAAAAGTTGGCGGAATTTATCAGCCGGGGCAAACGAGTATACATAGCCGCGAGTTTAAGAATCGCGCTGAGCATTATTTTTTTGCTTGCCGCTTCACAGTGCCGAATCATCTGGGTAATAATAGTTTTGGGACTGTTGTTGTTAATTTCAGGAATTGTAATGTTGACAATGAAACTTGATAGATTGAAGACAATGATAAACTGGTGGCTGGAAAAATCGGAAGTATTTCTTCGAATAGCGGCCGTGGTTGTAGCGGCGGTGGGAATAGTTATCCTTTATTCGGCCTGAGAGAAAAACAGGCAAATGGAAAAACAGAATCAAAGAGAGGCTATCAAGATTGGGGGTGGAGTTGTTCGGGGGTATATTATCGTCCTTTTAAGCGCGCTACTACTTTACATAGCTACCTGCGCACCCGGTTCGGTATGGCAGGACAGCGGTATGATACAGTATCGGGTCTGGCACAACGACATAATGGGCAGCCGAGGGCTGGCTATGTCGCATCCACTGTTTTATATAATCGCGATTGGCGCCAAGTACATCCCGATAGGCCAATTCGGGTACAGGGTCAATCTGGTTTCCGCTCTGGCAGGAGCGGTGGCGGTAGCGAACTTATTCCTGCTTCTTCGACTGTGGCTGGGCAGCATGTTTTCTGCACTTATAGGTGCAGTGAGTTTGGCGCTATCTCATACCTTCTGGCGACACGCGACAATTCCAGAGACTTATAATCTTTACACGGTATTTTTACTGCTGGAGCTGGTGGCAGTTGTTCTATACAGCAAAACTAAATCACCAAAATATCTGTATCTGTTAGGACTGTTCAACGGCCTGGCCATAGCAGACCATATGCTGGGAGTTATTGGTCTGGCCTGTTACGGGACTTTTCTGGTTGTGCTATTAGTAAAAAGAGAGATTAGATTAAGACAACTTGGAATCATTATTTTGTTCTGGATTGCGGGGGCGATGCCTTTCGAATACCTGATTATTAAAAACATCGCTCAAACAGGAGACCTGGGCGGTACACTTAGCTCGGCAATATTCGCAGATAAATACCGAACATTAGTTCTAAACACAACCATCTCGGCAAAAATCGTCAAAGAAAACATAATGTGGATACTGCTTAACTTTCCAACTCCTAATGTTCTTCTTTTTTTCATCGGAGCCTACAGTCTTCACAGACTATCGCCAAACAGGGCCTTTGCAAATATCGTCAGGATATTGACTCTGCTGTTCTTTGTGTTTGCTTTTCGCTACACAATTGTCGACAGATATGCCTTTTTCATTCCTTTTTACTGCCTGGTTTCACTGCTAATAGGTGCGGGGTTTGAGATGTTTGTAAGACGGCCGAATCGCAAGATAATTGCTTACCTTGTTGTAGTATGTACACTATTACCAATACCAGTGTATCTTACCGTTCCGAAAATTGCCGGTAAACTCGGGATTCAGGGCAGACCTCGACAGATACCATATCGTGACGAGTACAAATACTTTCTGCAACCCTGGCGAACCGGATGTGATGGGCCCAAGCGATTTGCAAACGAGGTATTAAGTATCGTGGAGCCAAACAGTATAATCCTGGCAGATTCCACCACTGTCTTTCCACTGTTATACGAACAGGAAGTTAAAAATAAACGTCCGGACGTAAAGATAACAGCAGGTTTCGTCGGCAGTAAAAATTCACCTGTAGTTAATAAGGAAACCATTGAAAATCTGTTAGCGAATCGGAATATATATGTAGTCTCGCTCACGAAAGGATATACTCCGGCCTTTGTGCTCGAGCGATACGACTTTGTCCCGGCAGGTATTATCTGGCGTGTAGTGCCAAAACAAACGAATTAAAGGCTGATATGCATACCAGGCTCAGTCCGGAAAATCCGCATGGATACACCCGTTACGGCTTTGCGTGGGAATATGTTCCGGCAAACCAGAACGCACATCTGGATTTCGGCTGCTATCAGGGCAAATTCCTGAATACCCTAAAGGCGAAAAACATCGACCGATTAGTCGGCGTGGACATATCAAGACAGGCGGTCGAGACCAGCAGAGAGCTTCATCCAAACCTGGAGATAATACATATCACCCAGTCAGTGCCCCTTCCGTTTACTGAGGAGACCTTCGGCTCGATTACAATCCTGGATGTGCTTGAACATATCACCGGACAGGCTGAGCTGCTAACAGAGTTAAATCGCGTGCTCAGGCAGGATGGGAAACTGATTGTCACGCTGCCGGGCCAACATTTATTTTCATTCCTCGATTTAGGAAACCTGAAGTTCCGTTTCCCAAGATTGCACCGCTGGTATTATTGCCTTTCACACTCACGGGAAGATTACGAGTATCGTTACGTATCAAATCCGGACGGCCTGATTGGCGATATTTCGGCGGATAAGGCATGGCACGAACATTTCAAACGAAAGAAACTGAAAGCGATGCTGGAGCAATGCGGATTCAGCGTAACAGTTTTTGACGGCAGCGGATTCTTCAGCCGATTGATTATCAACAGCCGGCGTCTTTTGCGATGGGCAAGACCCATAGATGCACTGCTGGATAAAATATACAGGCTGGATGCCAAGGTATTCGAATCAACAAATCTATTCTGCCTGGCCATAAAAACAGATGTAATTCGGCAAAACCAAGAAAATAAGACTTAAACAAACTCAAGCGGATAAAAAGACTTCGTTTATCGGTACTTATCATTTCAGTAAGAAGAGAAAATGAGGGATTTTCAAACTATAGTCTGATAATAAACAGAAATTGATATCGAAAGGTCAAAAAAGCAGGTTTTTTGCTATGAAAAGTTACGGCAATATGTTATAATATATCGAAAATCGATTGCCATAAGGGAGTTAGGGTGATTTGTTAAAAGGCAACGTTACACCATATAGAACAGCGTGGGGGGCTGTCCTTTGGCTTCTCTTGTTAACCAGTGCCGTATACGGTCTGGCTGAATCTACGGCCCCAGATGGTTCAAATGCACAGGATGTATGGCTGCTCGGTGAAACCGGCGAAGATGTAAACATAGGACTCATTGCAGGCGGCAACATTCGGGAAACACACGAGGCTTTTTACGAGAAAGATTCTAACGGCCTTCCTGTCGGAGATAGCCACGCATTTTGTTACGACTTTTCCGGCGATGGTGTGAGTATTACCCTTCACGAAACTATGATGGGCGGAATCATCGCCAGTAGAGGCGGTCAGGGATTTCCCGATGACATCGGCGCCGCACCCGGCAGCAACATTCATAGCGCTCGCGTATTAAAAGATAACGGACAAATTACCATCAATTATATAGAGAACGCACTGCAAGAGCTGGTGCTGAATCAGAACTGTAGAGTGATTGTTACCGGCTTTCAGTTCGACCCGGATACAGTAACACCTAACGGACAAAGCCAGTGGAGTATGCTTTATGATTACTACGCATACGAGCATAATGTGCTTTTCGCCCTCGCCGCCGGCAACGTTGAGAATGAGGTAACCGTATTCGGCGACTGCTATAACGGCATAACAACAGGCGGACTGATAGTAACCGACCCGGACGTTTACCGCAAAGTCGGCTCCGGTAGCAACCCCGGACCAACCCTCGATGACAGACTTAAGCCCGAACTGACAGCTCCTTCGCAAAACCAAACGGTGCCAAGCGTCAACAGCGACACCTCCTGGACTACACACACATCTTCAGCCGGGGCAACAAGTTATGCTACACCTCATACAGGCGGCGTTGCGGCGCTTCTTTTGGGTTTGGCCGACGATACGATAAGTGAGCCGGACGATGGACAAAACGACGTTATCAAGGCGGCGATTGTCAATTCAACCTTTCCGAATATTTTAGATAAGTCGGGCTACTCAACCAACCCGGCGGAACCGAACAATGTATGGCATACGGAGCGCGGCTACGGGCGAATCGATGCCCTGCGGGCATACGAGCTGCTTGCAGCAGGAAAGGTATATAAAGACACACCGATTTTAGCGGAAAAAGGCTGGGCATATGAGACAATAACTACAGCAGGACAGGAAGACACTTACCAAATAACCGGAAGTAAAAATCACCGACTGGTGCTGACAGTAACATGGAATAGAAAGATTAGAAAGATATCATCGAACTACAGTGAAGAATCTTCCCCCAAATTTAATCTTGACCTAAGCATCGTGAAAATACCCGAAGAACTCAGTCTATACGAAGAAACCAACACGCTCGACAACCTTGAAAAGGTGGATATTGTCCTGCCGGAAGACGGCACATACGAAATTGTCCTTAAAAACAGCACTACCAAAACGAACCGTGCCTACGCGATGGCTTTTGAATTGCTGCCGCCACTGGGCGGAGATATCGACCTGGATTATATTGTCGATTATAATGACTTAAGCTATCTGACAGAAGAATGGCTCGAACAAGGCACGGGGCTCGATGCCGATTTGTGGCCGGACGAGCAGGTGGATATGACGGACTTTTCCGTTCTTGCAGACCGCTGGATGATGACCGATGAGAGATATTACAGCGAGTAATAAAACCACAAGCCTTCGAAGAAAAATGCCTTTATTGAACATACCCCAATGATTTTAATTGCCGCATCGTATCTGCATCCACTTCCTGCTTCTGGGCTCCTTCAAGAGAATAAATCTTCTTCAATCTCCGGGTTTCCTTATCATTCTCAGTCAGAATCTGCTTTGCATTACCTACCTTAGTTTCAGAGAGGTGCTCAATGTTAAACCTTTCGGCCGGGTCTTCAGTTAAATCATAAAATTCCTGCCGGCCTGTAAATAAAGAATGAATATACTTATATCCGTCAAAAATCACTGATTCTTTCTCTTCATAGTACAGCAAGCCGGTACAAACTATCGGAACTTCGGCATCCACTTTCGATGAGGCTGACCAGGCAGGTACTAAAGAATCATACGACAAATAATCCCGCTTATAGTCAATCCCGCATAATTCAAACACTGTCGGTACTATCTGCCCGTTTGAAACCTTTTGCGGGACCGCGGTTTTTAAGTAAGGAGCCGGAAGTTTGATAATCATAGGAACCCATAACAGCTCATTATACAGCGTGTGGCCGTGGTCAATACCGCCGTGCTCCCAAAACTCCTCACCGTGGTCACTGGTTAATATAATAAGGGTATCATCATATAAGTTCAGTTCCTTCAGGTGGTCCAGAAGCATTCCAACATTCCTGTCCACATAAATGACTTCACAATCATAGAGAGTCCTTACCCATTCTCTCTGCTCAGGATTCAGCTTCAGAGTGCCATCTCGCACGGAGCGATTGGCACCTTCCGTGGCAAAACTCGTTCTCATACCGGCAGGAGGCTGCCTGCCGGAAAGATATTCGAGCGGTGGTTTATATGGCACATGGGGGTCAAAATAGTGTAACCACAAGAAAAAATCCTTATCGTAATTCGAATCGAGCCATTCGATGGCCAACTGCGTCAGGTCACTGGTTTCTACCGAGCTGGCAAAACGCTTCGGAAAGAACCGGGACAAAATTCTGCCACAGGGAGAAAAGTCCGGCCTTTTCGGGAAGAAATTATAGCCAATAAATCCCTGTGAGAAATTACTGCGGACGAGCATCGGATTTTTTCCAATGGCGTGAGTAAGGTAGCCATCATCATACATTCGTTCTGCCAATGTCGGCAGAGAACCAGGAAGAATTGACTGATAATCCGTAGCCATATGAACAAAAGGTGATAATCCGGCCAGGATAGAAGCCATCGAAGGTGTCGTCCAGGGTGACGGCGCGAAGGCCTTCTCGAAGAAAATCCCGTCAGCTGCAAGTCGGTCAATACAGGGCGTATCTATTCGCCGGCCGCCATAACAAGACAAGGCATCCGCCCTGAGTGTATCAACAATAATCAAAATCACTCGTTTGACGGGATGACCTGTGCGGACGTTCGCCTCTGATGCCAGCGGCCTGTCCGAACCCAGCACGAAAATCACCCCTGAAGCCAAAAAAACGAGCACAGCAAAAACCTGTAAGATTTTCACCGTAGCTTTGCTGCGTCTAAAATACAAAAAGACGGCAAGAGTAAAAATAACAGCAATCAGGTAAACGATATTTGCTGTCAGGACGGGCAGGGTAAAAAACCTCGGCGGCTGCCGCAACAACTTATTTACCCACATTGCCGTTATAGTCTCAGCCAGCAGTAATGGAGCCGTCAGACAAACCGCTGTTATAACGGTACACCACTTCGAGTTTATAATGAGCTTTGCAATCGAATACCCGGCCCATGAGAATATTAAAACCGTCAGAAACCAGCCTCCGATAATTAAAAGAACAAGCACATTATGTACCAGCGAACCCCAGGAAAATATTTCATATCCATACAGCGTATATGATTCATAAACCAAAGCGATAAATATTCCCAGTGAGATTCTTAAAGCCTTCTGCCGCAGTTTAAACACACGCGAAAGTGGATACACAAACAAAAACCATAAAGCACCATACAGCAACACAATCATTATTATCTTTAACGCAACCGGCTCCATCACCCGGCAAAATACAGTCACTCCGGGCACTTCAAATAATGACATTGCCAAAACGTCCAAAAGGCTGAGTAAAAGACCAATAAACAAGGCGAACGTCAAAATGGCGCCCAACGAGTGACCATTTCTTTTGTCTGAATTAGCGGTTAAACCTGACATAACTTTATCTTTATTCAACATACCCTAATGATTTTAATTGCCGCATCGTTTCTGAATCTACTTCCCGCTCCTGAGGCCTTTCGAGAAAATAAAACTGCTTTAATCTCTGGGCTTCCTTGTGATTCTCAGTTAGAATCTGCTTTGCATTACCTACCTCGGTTTCATTCAAATGCGCGATATTAAACGTTTCGGCCGGGTCCTGAGCCAAATCATAAAGCTCCTGCCTGCCTGAAAACAAAGAAAGAATATATTTAAATCCATCAAAAATCACAGATTCTTTCTCTTCATAAAACCGCACTCCTGTACAAACTATCGGAACTGCGTCGTTCATTTCTGATGAGGTTGACCAGGCCGGCACCAGAGAACTATACGACAAATAATTCTGCTTATAATCTATACCACACAAATCCAGCACTGTCGGCACTATTCGCCCGTTTGAAACGATTTGCGGGACCGTGGTTTGCAACGAAGGGGCCGGAAGTTTAATCATCATAGGAACCCATAACAGCTCATTATACAGCGCGTGGCCATGTTCAAAACCGTTGTGCTCCCAAAACTCCTCTCCATGGTCACTGGTTAATATAATAAGTGTGTCATCATATAAGTTCAGTTTCTTAAGGTGGTCCAGAAGTACTCCTACATTCCTGTCCACATAAGGCACTTCACAACTATAGAGTGTCCTTATCCATTCTCTTTGCTCGCCATTAAATCTCAGAGTACCATTTCTAACGGGCAGATTGCCCTTTGTCGAACCAAAAGTCTTTTTCATACCCGGGGGAGGCTGCCTGTCCGGAAGGTATTCGGCCGGCGGCGTGTATGGACTGTGGGGATCAAAATAGTGTATCCATAAGAAAAAATCATTATCTTTATTTGAGTTTAGCCATTCAACAGCCAACCGCGTCAGGTCACTGGTTGACGCCGTGACGGCAAAACGCTTCGAAAACAACCTCAACAAAACTTTTCCCAAGATGGAGCGGTCCTGCGCTTTCGGAAAGAAGTTATAGCCGACAAAACCCTGCGAGAAATTCCTTCGCGCAAGAAAGGGATTATCACCAATAGCGTGGGTAAGGTAACCTTCATCATACATCAGTTCGGCCAATGTCATCGGAGAATCAGGAAGAATCGATTTATAAACCGTAGTCATATGTACAAAAGGCGATAAGCCGGTCAGAATAGAAGCCATTGAAGGTGTTGTACAAGGCGCCGCAGAAAAGGCCTTCTCGAAGAAAATACCGTCAGCCGCAAATCGGTCAATATTCGGTGTAGCTATTTGCCGGCTGCCATAACAGGATAATGCGTCCGCCCTGAGTGTATCAATAACTATCAAAATGACTCGTTTTACAGTATGACCCGTGCGGACGTTTGCCTTTGATGCCAGCGGCCTGTCCGAACCCAGTACGAAAACCATTCCCGAAGCTAAAAAAACAAGAACAGCGAAAACCTGCAGGATTCTAACTAAAGCTCTGCTGCGTCTAAAATATAAAAAGACGACAAGCGTAAAAATAACAGCAATCAGGTAAACGATATTGGTTGTAAGGACGGGCAGGATAAAAACCTTCTTCCACAATAACGCCATCCGGTCCGGCAGCGGTTGCAGCAAAAATTTATTTACCCACATCGCCGCTACAGTCTCGGCCAGCAGCAATGGAACCGTCAGACAAACCGCTACCACGAAAGAGCGCCACTTTGACTGAATAATTACCTTTGCTACTATATACGCCGCCCAGGAAAACACCACAATCTTCAGGAAGACACCGGTGAAAAATAAAAGCGTATATACATTCCGTAACATTGAGCCCCAGGAACGTGCACTATAAGACGGGTACGAAATATAAACAACGCCGATGAAGACTGCCAGTGAGACTATTAAAGCCTGCTGCTGTAGTTTAAGCACTTGGCCAAGGGGATATACCAAAAGAAACCATAGTACCCAATACAGCAAAAAAATCATAATTATTTTTACCGCAACAGGCTCCAGCACTCGGTAAAATGCGGCTGCTCTGGGCACTTCATACAATGTCATTACTAAAGCGTCAAAGAGGCTGATTAAAAGACCAAGAAACAGGGCAAACATTAAAATAGTATGCCGGGACTGATTATTATTAGAGTTGGCTTGTGACATAATAAAAAAGCTTTAGAAAACCAATGACATTCATTACTCGAACAGTTATTATAACAAATACCAGACAGAAGGCAAACGAAAACCACAATCGTAAGAGCTGTTTTATATGGATAGTCCTTTTAGAAAAAAGAAGCTAACATCAAAAACCGGCTTTCTTATATTTCTTACGTCGTTTCTTTTATATTCTCTATTTAGTCCGGGCAATCCGCCGGGCGATACGGAATTACGATGGTCAGTCTCTCGGCAAATTATTCGTGGGCGCGGCTTCTGGCTCGAAGATTCAATTACCACCTGGAATTTCTACAGGGGTGTTGACGGCAAACGTTATGCTTTATACGGCCTGGGGCAGTCGTTGTTGCTTCTACCATTTACGGCAATCGGATTGGTATTGGAGAAGGTTACGCCGATAGGTGCGGATGTTGCGGATTTGATGGCGCAGTTTCTGGCCTCGGTCATAATGTTTCCCGCGATTGGGGCGATGGGAGTGTGGATTTTTTATCGCCTTGTGCTTGCACTGGGTTATAACAAAAGGACAGCCGTCAAGACTGCCGCGGTGTTGGGCGGCTGTACGACATATCTGCACTATTCGGTTAATACACAGGAGCAGACACAGATAGCTCTGCTGATGGTTTTGGCAGTACTGTTTATGGTAAAGTATTACCGGGAGCAGCGAAGCGTTTATGTATGGCTGTTTTGCGTGGCGGCCGGGATGTGTATTCTATTTCGACCTTCGTCTGCACTCGAGGTTCTTGTGATATGCTTAGCTGCGGTGATGGGCGAGATATTTTCGCGGAATAAAGTATCGCTGGTTAAACGCCTTGGAAGAGGGTTCGCTGCGGGTATACTCGGAATCGGCAGCTCGATTGCGATTGTAGGCTGGTACAATTACGCGCGGTTCGGCAGCATCTTCGAGACCGGTTATGCCCCGGCAATGGCAATAGCGTGGCAGGGACACAAGCTTTTTGAAAGCTCACCCCTGCCGACACTTGCGGCGATGTTATTTAGTCCGGGTAAGGGCATATTGTTTTATAATCCCGTTCTTATATTGTTTGCGTTGTACGCCTGGGGATTTTTCCGTCGTCACAAGCTTGTGGCCTTAGCTATTTTCCCGGCGATTGCCGTCAATTTTATTTTCCACAGCTTCTTCACGGCCTGGGCGGGTGATTATTCCTGGTCAACGAGGTATCAAGTTACAATGCTGCCGTTTTTAGTTCTTCCGCTGGCACAATTGTTTGCTTCTAATTTGAAAGCCCTTGCCAAAAGACTGGTAATATCGCTGATAATAATAAGCGCTTCAATACAGGTGATATCAGTAGTGTATAGTTTTCATCTTGAGTTTGTACAGAATCCGAACCACTGCATTATCCCGGACGAGTGGGTCTGGGACTGGAGACAGTCACACATTTTGATGCGATTCGAAAATATCGGCAGGCATATACTCAACAATCGAGACTTTAGTTCTGTAAAAGTGACTGAAGAAGAGCCGCTTCTACTTAGGGCTAACCAAACCGAACAGGTGGTGAGAGGAGCTTATAATATAAATTTTTATCCCTTCAAAGCCGCTGCATTGCTGAAATCAAAAAAGGTCTTTTATATGCTGCTATGTATGTGGCTTGCAAATATAGGAGTATTTCTGTTAAGCATGCGCAGGTTAGTGCAGGTATATTCGGCCGACAACTCAGCAATACAAAAATCTTCTGCCTGAGAAAAAAAATAGACAAAGTTTACAGCAACTGAACACGAGAGAGACTGACCTGAGCATACCAGGCAACCGCCAAAAGCAGCACAGCACCAAAAAATTGCGCAGAGTTTATCACTGACAGAGGCCCGGATATCGCAGCCTGGACAGGTACCCAATAAGTCCCCAAGAGTAGATAACTACAAGCCAGCAGGCTTAGTAATCCCCGCGGTAAAGCAGAGCAAACAATTATGGCCAAACAGATAGAGAACAAAACGATAGACCATGCATAATAGTGCTCCCAGGCAATCGGGCTGCTCATGGTTATAGCCAAAATCGCAATTGATACGTCCACTGCGCGAAGTAAAAAAACCTGCGGCAATGGGCCAGGATTTTGCTTTATAACCTCATAAGAGTCTTGAGGTGGTTTATTTTGTCTAAACGGCCGGGGACAAATTGACAGACAAATAAAAACAACAGCAGCTATTCGGGACGCAAGCATAACCGCAAAGGATTTTGGTCCCAGGACAAAGCTGAAATTCCCGAGCCAACGATGTACAATACCATTAATCGACTGGTTGGGATAAAAGCCGGTGCCCTGTGACATAATCGGCAGCATTTTGGTTAGATAAATCCGCCACGGCGTAATACCTACGACAAATATACTTGCCGAGATGATAACACCTGCGGTTATCACAGCAGCAAAAATCAGACGCCATCGCCTGCGGAAGGCAGCGAACAACAACAGCAGCGCCAAATACGGTTTAATACAAGCCGCCAAAGCAAGGAATACTCCGGCGGGCACTTGCCGGCCCGTAGCATACATCAAAACAACTAAAGCCACGAACAAAGTAACGAATGACTGGGCCTGTACACATACGAGCATCCACCGAAGAGGATAAAATGCGGCCAGCAGCAGGATGACCCACAGCCTTTCCCAACGAGAAGGAAGTAAACGCCACAAGAAAAAAAGAGCTATCACGATAGTCGCCAACACGCATATCCGTCCACTTAAATCAACGAGTCTTGTCGCAGTTGACAGGTCTGTCGGGCGGGCAAAATAAGCAAACGGCGCCAGCTCGACAACGGCCGAAGGCGGATAAAGAAAATTACTACCCTGCATATGGAAATCGGAATAGAGATTGGGGTCTTTGTGCAGGGCATTATATGTTGCGGTCAATCCAGGGGCAATATCGGTGCTGTCTGCGTCGAGCGGTCGAATAAAAGCAGCCAGGGACCATACTCCTTTGCTTATGTAACCGAACGGAAAGACCCTCGAACCATCATCCCCGGCCCAAATCCTTATGCCATTTACCAGCTCAATACACAGCATCGCTCCGAGGATTATAAACACCCAAAAGCCGAGCTTAGGACGATTCGGATTTATTCTCTTGGCACTATCTTCCGTCAAATTACCCATATCAGTTTGTGATATACTAAATATATTTACGATATGCAACCAATTTAAAGGCAGCAGCCGGTGCGCCAGAACGGACATTCCGTGAAAGTTACGAAAGAAGATTTGCCTATAATCAAGTTCAATTAAATTAAAAGGTCGATGGAGAGAGCACTTTTATCATTTCCCGTGATTTCTCTGAAACTCCATCGACCCTGCTGTGAAAAATCATCCGGAGTAAACCCTGAGCAGGAGAAAGAACTCAGGGTGCCCCGGTTATTTAACAATGTTTAAAGCAAGCAAATTCCAAGCATCTTTGCCGCTTATTTTCGACTACCTTTTAAGCTTCAATTTACCCCAGAGGGTATATATACCTCCTGTTACACCCAGAACCGCCAAGCTACCAAACAGGTAATAAAGGTCAACGAAGGCGGGCGAAACAAAGGCTTCTGTCGGCTGAGCAGTGCCTATAAGTTTTGCCCTACCGAGCTGTGGGCTTTTTGACTTTTGAACTCCAGTGCGGTCGATACTGTCACGAGAAAGCTCAAGCGACCCCAAGCGGGCTTCGAGATAAGAAATGAGGCTCGCGTTTTCGCTATCCACGATAGCATTGCCGTACTTATCCATAACCAACGCCACTGATTCGGCAACTGACCAGCCCATCTGGTCACTCAGGAGATTAACATATTTGACGAGTGAATCAAACCACTGTGCTGCTATGGCATACTGCTCCCCATCATCGGCCTCGCGGCCAAGCGCTAACGCCTGACTAATCGAAGCTATCTGCTCCTCGGAAATAGGTGCAGGACTTGAGGCGAACTCGTTAACTACGGCGAGCAGAGCGGCGATGTGAGTCCCCTGAGGATCCTGTAAAATTCCGGCAGCATTTTTAAGTGCCGCGGCCATCTGGCATGGCTGTAAATCCGTTGAAGCGAAAAGAGCATTCGCGATGCCGACCTGTATTTGTTCATCCTCGCCAATTCCAAGCTCTGTTGCCAGCCATTGCATCAAGGCGGGACATCCGGCTTCCTCAAACCTTACCTCCTCAACAATACCCGGAACTATCAACTCTGGAATCGGCACTTCCAACGGAGGTATCGGTTTCTCCGGTGGTTGCGGTGGCTCCGGCGGACAAGGAGGCTTTGGTGGACACGGAGGTTTTGGTGGACATGGAGGTTTCGGACAACATTTATGTTTCGGCCAACATTTATGTTTCGGCGGACACGGAGGCTTCGGTGAACATTTATGATTCGAAGGCTTATGTTTGCAGCCCCCAGCCATACCACCACCAATGCCACAACCTTGATTGCCAACCCAGATGTTGCCCATTCCTTTACCTTTGTTGCCTTTGCTCCAGTTACCGTTGCAGCAGGTAACATTGCTAACGCCATTACCACCAACTGGATTTATTCCACCCACCCAGTGATTTTTACCATGTCCCAGTGGGGGACCGGGCTTTTTGTGACCTGCTGCGTTAGCGCTAAGATTTCTCAACGCCATAGAAAAAATATCTCCAGAGGCGATACACTTTCCCGGCGAGCCGGCCGCAAAACCACCCTGAGGTGTGTTATGCGGTGAATGCAATTTAACAATAACACCGCAGCCCGGCTTACCAACAAAAAAATTATTGCCAGTCTTAACTACTTTCGGCCCACCATTACTAATGGGTCCTTTTCCAGGGGTAATGCAATTAGTCTTTATGACACCATTGCCCGGCACAGAACTCGGCTGCGCAGGTGTGTTCGACACATTCCCAAAACCAGGCGGTGTTCCGCACATTCCACCTGGACCACCGACGTTCCCGGCAGGGGTAAAAGGTTTGGCCGGCATAGAAGCCGGCTGCGTGGGCACATTAAACACAGGACCATTGTGCGGTCCCGGCTTGTTGCTTTTAACTCCTCCGTAACCAAAACCGGCAGGATTAAATACCCCGTGTTGATATCCCGTGTGCGGTTTCTTTCCGTGCGGACCGCTTCCCGGCCCGGCCCAAACATCCAAACTCGAAATTACCAAAAGTACACAACACAATAATAAACAGATAGTAACTCGCGGAAAACACTTTCCTCTTGAAGATTTTATTAGTGAAGCCATCACCCCATCCCCCTATAACTATGAAAAGTTTATCACCCCATAACTAATCCGATGCGTTATTATAACCTTTACCCATCGTGATGTCAAGCTTAAACAGCTGTAAGGCTCGCTTAAAAGCCATCCCAGGATAAACAGCAGATAAACTCTTCTCGTTTTTTATCGGGCGTTTTGCTCTGTTAATGTGCGTTCCTTTAGCCATCATTAACATGCAAGAAACAAACAACGTCTTTTGCCCAGGTAGTAACAATTTTTATCCTTTTTACTCCATAGGCCGTGCAATTTTTCCAAATACAGGTCAATTAAAAGCAAGGCTGGTCAGCAATTAGGCAAAGCAGACTTATAATTGCCCCCGGTTAGGCCGAAAACAGACATTCGAAATAAAGATTTCAAGCTTTGAAAGTTTTTAACGCCTTCCCCGAATTTATAATTGACAATCATACATAAATGCAAATAATCGCGATTTGCGAATTTGCCGTCTGCGGAGGAGGAAGAAAAGACCCGCAACAAAAACAAATGCATCTTCCAGGACGAGGATTCAGGAGTAGGGATGCCCAAAAAAAATGGATGTGGTCGTGAATCCGTGCGCGGTTCATGGTTGTACTATTGGAGGAAAGACAATGAACAGAAAAAGGATTAGTTTCAAGTTGTGTGGTTTTGTTATGCTCATTCAAGTACTTCCTGCATTGACGGCTTTTGCGGGGCTAACAAACGGTGATTTCAGCGCTGGCCTTAGCGGCTGGACTACCTCCGGAATAGTCTTCTATAATGACGTCAATGAGCTTGCTGTTCTTATAGAGATAACAGACCAGCCCGGTCTATCGAGCACACTCAGCCAGGAATTTGTCATTCCTTCTATGGCGATGGAGCTGTCTTTCGATGTATCGATGGGGCAATATGATGACGCTGAAACGGATGTGTTTACAGCAGCTCTGTACATGAGTTCCACAGACCTTACTCCGCTGATTTCCTACTCCCCGGATGTTGATGAATTCTTCTATATGGACAACGAAGGCGAAACCCATACCTATGGAACATTCGACGGAATGACGGCCAGGCTCGATGTCTCGGCATTCAGGGATTCGAATGCGTATTTAGTCTTCGGCCTGCTGGGCAGCGATGACAGTCTTTTCACGGCCGTTGAACTGGATAATGTCAACATCAGCATTTCAACAATCCCCGCTCCGAGTGCGTTGATGCTGGGCTTTATTGGTATAGGCCTTGTAGGCATTATTCGCAGGAAGAAAGCCGGAAAGCTGAATTAGGAAAGAATCGAAGACCATACAAAACCAACGGTTGACGATTACGCTGATTCTCGTAATTTAGAGTTTTTGACCGGAAACGACCGACAGGTACTCGATAGCTTTACGCAACACAATTTCGAATAAACAAAAGGCCGTGAGGGTCAATACATCCGACTAAACGGGCGGGGAATTTTTAGACAGCAGATACAACCATAACCAGGCAATTAAGCTTCCAATAACGTAATATGGGAATTGGCCCCACTGGAAGGAGGTGCCTATCAAGATAGTCCCAAAATATGTTCCGCGAAATTGCCGCAGTAAGGCCGGCTTCCAGAGCTGTAAAAACTCAAGAAGGCAAGTTATCAGGAATACAACAGCTACGATTTTTGCAATGTTTTTCCTCTGCGGCCAAAAGAGAAAGGCCAACAGAGACCAAAATATCTCGTAAATGATGCCTGTAACGTAAAACCTAATCCAGACCCTGTACGGGCCTCCATAGAAAGACCATAGATAGAATCCTAAAGGGGTAATTAGGCACAATGACAGCAAAGCAGCCAGCCTCGATGGGAAAAATGAAATACGTGTTTTCAAATCCATAAGAACAATTTGAATTAATAATCACCGCCCCGCCTGCCTCTACCTATGGCGCAAGTTTCCCCGCCGAGGCGGGACGAGATTAATTTACTCACCACTCGATGCTCGATTGTTTTTTCGCAGAAGTTGCTCAAAATAATCAATGGTTTTCTTCAATCCGTCGTCCAACGAGACTACCGGCTTCCAGTCTAGTTTTTCCTTGGCCAGAGAAATATCTGGCTGGCGTTGTGTCGGGTCGTCAACGGGCAGGGATTCATAAATAATCTTCGAGCCTGAACCAGTCAGTTCGATTATTTTACGTGCCAGCTCAAGGATACTCACCTCCACAGGATTCCCCAGGTTTACCGGGCCTACAAACTCATCAGGGCTGTCCATAACTCTTATCAGGCCCCCTACCAAGTCATCTACATAGCAAAAGCTTCTCGTCTGCGAACCATTGCCGTAGACCGTAACATCCTGGTTCTGCAGAGCCTGAACGATGAAATTACTCACGACCCTCCCGTCGTCCGGCAGCATTCTCGGGCCGTAAGTATTGAATATCCTGACCACTTTAATCCTTAAATTGTTCTGTCTGTAATAGTCAAAGAAAAGCGTTTCAGCGCACCTTTTGCCCTCGTCATAACAGCTTCTAAGGCCTATTGGATTGACCCAGCCCCAATAGCTTTCCGTCTGAGGATGAACTTTGGGGTCGCCATATACCTCCGAGGTTGAGGCCTGAAGTATTTTCGCCTTTACGCGTTTGGCAAGACCGAGCATATTGATTGAACCGTGCACCGAGGTCTTGGTGGTTTGGACGGGGTCAAACTGGTAGTGAACGGGAGACGCGGGGCAGGCAAGGTTAAAAATCTCATCGACCTCAACATACAGGGGGAAACAAATATCGTGCCGAAGAACTTCAAACATCGGGTCGGATAAATATTTTCCTATATTGCTCCTGCGGCCCGTGTAGAAGTTGTCCACACAAATCACCTCATTGCCATCTTTCAGCAGCCTTTCACAAAGATGTGAGCCGAGAAACCCTGCGCCACCGGTTACAAGAACACGCTTAGTCTGACCAGCCTTTTGCATAATAAAGCCACCTTTCAAATCCCTCTGCCGGCTAACAAGCCGCTACAAAGAGGGATTATACCTTTTTTGTCTAATAAGTCACGCATTAACGACAATTTTTTGGACCCCGCTATTTAAGCAATAACAACCAGGCAAGGCTTTTAAATTTCTATAAGGTGTGTTTCCTATCAGTGGCAGTTTGCCAAAAATCCAGGCCTGATTATACCTCGATAATCTCAATCCCCTGCCAGGGCCTTGCAACGTAAACTTCACAATCAATACTAAACTTCTCTTTGTACTCTCTTTTAACTTTCTGTTCTATGGACTTTACTGCCTGAGGATTAACAACAGCGACGGCCGCCCCGCCGAAACCACCCCCGCTAAGCCTTGCACCGTAAGTGCCATTGCATTCTGTGATTTGCTCGACCAGAAAATCTATCTGTGGACAAGAACTCTCAAACAAATCCCGCGATGAATAGTGCGACTCGGACATAAGTCTGCCGAAGGCGCTAACGTCAAAATTCTCAAGTGCCTCACGAGCAGCCAGGACTCTGGCGTTTTCACCTATAACATGTTCGGCCCGAGAGACTAAAACAGGGTCTAACCGGTCCTTCACCGCCGCCAGTATATCCCAATCGACGTCGCGAAGAGCCCTCACCTGTGGATACATCTGCGCTATCGCCCTGCAAGCCTGCTCACACTGCTTCCTTCGTTTTCCATATTCTCCGCTTCCTACTTCGTGCCGGACCATACTATTAAACACCATTATGCAGCAATGTTCCTCCGGCAACGGCAGTAATTTAGTCTGTAAATCCCGGCAATCCAGAAAAACCGCCTGAGCTCGCTTGCCTGTTATGCAGACCATCTGGTCCATTATGCCACAGGGACTATCCGCATAAACGTTCTCCGCCTTCTGACATATTTGCGCGAGCCTGACCGCGGTGAGCGCATCGGCATATCCCGAAAGATGCAGCATTGCCCGCGCCAGAGATACCTCCAAGGCTGCCGAGCTGCTCAAGCCGGCACCTATCGGCAGGTCGCCCATAATATACAAATTACCCCCCCGCAGATTGAATCCCTCCTGCATTAATAACGCGGCAATTCCCCTTCCATAGTTAGCCCATTTACACTGTTTTGTAGCTGCGAGGTACGGGGAGAGTTCAAACTCGTATAACTGCCGGGCCCATTCGGAATAAATGGAGATTTTTTGCTCTGACCGCCCCGCCGCCGCTACCCAATATGACTTGTCAATAGCGGCAGCTATTACAAAACCTTCATTATAATCGGTGTGTCCGCCTATCAGCCCTACCCGCCCCGCCGCCCTGCTTAAAAACTCCGGCCTTTGCCCTGCGTAAATTTGCGCAAAGTCTCTGCTAATTGTTTGAATAAAATTATTATGCCGAGACACTTAACTTACCCAAACCGACAATTCCTTATTTGCTAAGCGCTACCTGCTCCTCCTCAGCGACAAGCTCCTCGGCCGGTATCGACCTTACCGAGCCACCTTTTAACCTCAGGACAATACGCTCCGGCGAATGCTCGATAATTTTGGCTTTGACCCTGCCGCCCGGCTTAAGTTTCAGTTTTTCCAACGGCTTAACGTCTTCTGCCGTACGGTCGGCAAACTCGCGTTCAAGCAAGCCACATACCCCTCTCACCGCTTCATCAAGCCCTGCTTCCAATTCCGCAAGATTTTCCTGCCACTTATTGACTGCCTGTTTGCCATCACCGAAACCCCTATGCTTTCCACCGGTACGTCCTTCAAAACTGAGCTTGTTCTTCCACACAACTTTGCTATCTTCAGTATTAATTAACTGACCCTCTATCTGCGCGCCGCATTGTGCCTCACTATCGAAAAGGCCGTACTTTATATTCAATGCCAGAACATACTCCACATCCTGCTTGTTAGCACTGCTACCCAGGCCAATTCCCGACAATGCAAATGTAACGATGTCGCCAATGCCTTTATATCCCTTTTTTACATCTTTGACCTGTAAGCCGCTTTCTTCCAGCACCTTCGTTAACTCGACCGTTAATTGGTCAGAATAGCTATTCCTGTTAATCACAGATTTCAGCTTTTGCCCGTGCTGCCGATTATTGCTTTCATTTACAATGTATGCTGCTCCAGCCGCAATCGGTCCGGGCCCACCGGCAGCCCAGAATATAAAATCCCCCGTCTCGCTGATTTCAACTATCGGCTTCTCATTAATCTTGCAAACAACAGCAACTTCCGTTCCAGGTTCAAACGGCTTATCATTATATAATTGCGCCTGATAGGTACAGCCGCATAGTCCGGACAGCGAAACGATTGCGACAACAAACACCCAAATGAAACTAATGCCTTTGGCGAATTTCACGTTATTGGCTGTTCGGTTCACTTTCAACTTCCCTTCACAAAAGCAGCCCCAATACTGCCTGAGAATTGTATTTTCCCAGGGGCTGTACAGCAATAGTTTTCTAATCCGGTCCGCCCCAATGCAGGATAATCCTAAGTACTTTATTCGACATATAAACCCTCATACATTAGAAAGTCGGCGAAATTTTATAGGCCTTTACACACACTTTACAGTAAAAAAAGCCGACCGGAAATGCCTTTGATACCCGGCGAGTAATTTACCTGTTGAAAAAAGCACTGGTTACCTATAAAATTCCACATTGCCCGGCAAACTAAAAGAAAGCTAAAAATGCAGGAAGAATTGCTAAAAACGGTAAGTAATCTCGGCTCGCCGTGCGTATTGCTCATCGGTGATTTTATGCTCGATGTATATATCTACGGCGACGCACTCAGGATAAGTCCGGAGGCCCCCGTACCAGTGCTGAAAGTAGTCAGGAGAGAATACAATTGCGGCGGAGCCGGCTCGGTGGCCGTTAACCTGGCCGCACTTATTGCAAAACCACTATGCATCGGCGTGATTGGTGATGACGAAAACGGCCGAGTTCTCAGCGAGATTCTGAAGAAAGCCGGCGTGGATATCTCGCAGGTTTTTACCATTTCCGGCCGACCGACAATTACCAAACAAAGACTCATCGGCCTGGCACAGCACCGGCACCGCCAGCAATTGATGAGAATTGACGAGGAATCCACAGAGGCACTACCCGACGAAATGTATCAACAAGTTCTTCAGGCCTACAAACAAGAACTGCCAAACGCAGATATTGTTTGTCTGCAGGACTACAATAAAGGGCTGCTAAATACCGAGCTTTGTAAAGAGATGATAAAGCTGGCCGGCCGGGCAGGTAAAAAAGTTCTCGTTGACCCTTCACCGATAAGTGACTACTCAAAATACGCGGGAGCAACTCTGGTAACACCAAACCGAAAAGAGGCATCCATTGCCGTCGGCTTCGACATAAACACACCCGATGATGCCGCGAAAGCCGCCGAGAAACTTGCCCGAAACCTGCGGCTCGAAGCCGTAGTAATTACACTCGATAAAGAAGGAGCTTATCTGAGAACCGAAAATATAAACGAGCTAATAAGCACCCAATCCCGCAATGTCTATGACGTAACGGGGGCGGGCGATGCCATATTAGCCACTTTAGCCGCTACTATAGCCGCCGGCTGCAACTACAAGACGGCCGTGCAAATCGCCAACTTAGCAGCCGGTATTGAGGTCGAGAAGTTTGGCGTGGTAAGCGTAACAATCGAGGAAATTGTCAACGAAATACTCGGCCGAAACAAGATTCTGCCCATCGAAACACTAACCACCCGGCTCGAACAACACCGTAACCGCGGGGAGAGTATTGTTTTCACAAACGGCTGCTTTGACGTTCTGCACAGAGGACATATCGAACTGTTGAAATTCTGCAAGGCCCAGGGCGACATTGTTGTCATCGGGCTAAACAGCGACATCTCAACAAAAGCAATCAAGGGGCCAAGCCGACCCGTCAACAACCAACACGACCGTGCCGCTGTTCTCGCCGCCCTTAACACTATCGACTATGTAGTAGTGTTTGACGAGCTCGACCCGCTCGATGTCATAAAGAAAATAAGACCCGACGTATTGGTCAAAGGCCAGGACTGGGCTGAGAAAGGCGTCATCGGCCGTGAGTTTGTTGAATCATACGGCGGTAAAGTTGTGCTTGCTCCGCTGATGGAAGGTAAAAGCTCCACCGCCACTATTGAAAAAATAAGGTCATTGAGTGAGTAATAGAAATGAACCGGCAAATATCTGCCGCCATTGAGGCACACATAAAAAAGGCTGCTGAACTGCAGGCGAGGGGCATAGACATAATTGGCAAGGCCGCTGAGATGATAATCCAGTCTCTCAAGCAGGGTGGTCGGCTGTATGTGTGCGGCAACGGTGGCTCGGCGGCCGACGCAAGGCACATAGCCGGTGAATTAGTCGGCCGATTCCTGCATGAACGTAAAGCCCTGCCCGTGGTCGCGCTTTCTACAAACGACTCAGTATTAACGGCTGTGGCAAACGATTACGGATATGAGACCGTCTTTGAACGCCAGGTAGAGGCGCTAGTATGCAAGGGTGATGTCCTGTGGGTTCTCTCTACGAGTGGCTGCTCCGCCAATATCATTGCAGCGGCCCAGTTAGCGAAGAAAAAAGAGGCTCGCGTGCTTGCCTTTACGGGCCGAAAGGACAGCAAGCTCGAAAAAATCGCAGATATCTGTCTTTGCGTGGACTGCGAAACCTCTCCACGCAGCCAGGAAATTCATCAACTTGCTTACCATATCATCTGCGAGCTGGTAGAGTCCGACGCGGCAAATAACATTAATCTGAAAAACACCACTATACAAAATGGCGTATAAAGCGATATTTCTTGACCGTGACAAGACGCTGGTCGAAGACCCGGGATATATCAACAGCCCCGAACAGATAAAGCTCATGACTGGAATCCCGGAAGCGCTGGTCCAGTTTAGACGACTTGGTTACAAACTGGTTGTCGTCACAAACCAGTCCGGCGTTGCCCGGGGAATAATCACCGAACAAACACTCAAAGAAATTCATGAGCATCTTGAGCGTTTGCTCGAACGAAACGGCGTAAAGCTGGATGCAATCTACTACTGCCCGTACCACCCCGATGGCAACGTCAAAAAGTATCGCAGGGAAAGCGACCTGCGAAAGCCAAATCCAGGTATGCTGTTGCTGGCGGCGAAACAGATTGACATTGACCTTTCCATATCCTGGATGATTGGCAACAGCCATAGAGATATTACCGCCGGCTGCCGGGCCGGCTGCAAAACTATACTTCTGGATACTCCGGGCCAAACTAAAACCGCTGTGAATTACATCAAGCCCGAGTATGAAACAACGATACCTGATTATAAAGCCGTCAATATGAAAGAAGCTGTAAATATTATAAGAAGACACGAAGGCCTGCTCAAACAAACCTCTGGGGTTTCGGAGCCGACATCAAAGATACAAGAGCCACCCCCGGATACGAAAGCGAAAGAACCCGACCAGTTACCTGACCAGGACTTGACACAAAAACCGTCCAGTCATATCGCAGAGGTCCTCACGGAATCTCTTAAGCAAAAACAGACAGAACCGGAACCGGCAGATGAGCAAGTCGAGACAATGCTGCGGGAGATTATCATGCTGCTTAAAGGCATCCAGCGGCAGAGTATGTTCAATGAGTTCTCAGGTACGAAATTGCTGGCGGGAACACTGCAGGTTATCGCGGGCTTTTGTCTGCTGATAAGTCTTGTGCTTTTCTTAAGGGACACGGCCAGGCAGGCAAGTCCCGCACTGATTGCTCTTGGCTTTGCCGCGGTTCTGCAGTTGATGGCACTTACTTTTTACCTAATGCGCGACCGAAAATGACAGGGGCCTGAATTTGGCTGCCAAGGCCATAAACCAGCAGAACATTTTAGTCTGGCTTCCTTCGCCTATTGGAGACGCGGTTCTTTGTACGCCGGCGCTCAGGGCTATACGTAATTGTCTGGCGGATAGAAAAATCTATTTTTTCGCAAACTCCACCGCTGTCCAGCTTTTATCACCCTGCCAATTCAACGACAAATGGCTCGTACAGCAAACCAACAGCCCATTTGCCATCGCAAAGGCATTAAGACGCCACAAATTCAGCCAGACAATTCTTTTCAAAAACTCATTCGCTTCCGCGCTGGCGGCATTTTTGGCCGGGATACCATCTCGCATCGGTTATGCCCGCGAGGCAAGGGGCCCCCTGCTAACGGACAAACTTTATCCACCTAAAGGGCCGAGCGGTAAATATAAAAGTATTTCAATGATAGATTACTATTTTGCCATCGCCTCATGGGTAGGAGGCGATACCGCCGATAGAAATCTTCAACTCGAAATCGACGAGAGCAAAACCGAGCAGCTCCGCGCAAAATTACCCGCTGTTCTTAACTCCGACAATCCTATAGTTATACTTATTCCCGGCGGCGCATTCGGGCCGAGTAAGTACTGGCTGCCGGAGAGATTCACAGAAACAGCCGATTGGCTGATTGAAAATTATAACGCAACAGTTATTGTCTCGGTCGCTCCAAATCCTGTTGAGAAAAAGATTGCCGAGCAAATCTGCCGCTTAAGTAAACACAAGCTGCTCAGCCTTGCAGATACACCTTTGGGCCTGGGCGAGCTGAAATCACTGTTTAGTCTTGCCGAGCTGGTTATAACCAATGATACAGGGCCCCGGCACATAGCTATCGCACTGAGGCGTAAAGTTATCACGCTTTTCGGGCCTAACGACCCGGCCTGGACAGAAACCGGCTATGAAAATGAAATACAAATCATCCCGGATGTAGATTGTGCACCCTGCCAAAAAAAGATTTGCAAAAAACCGGAACATTTGTGTATGCAGGCAATTAGTGTAAAAGAGGTTTGTAACGCCGCTGCAAAATTGCTCGGAAACGCTCGAGGTTGATTGACTAATGAATGAAAAGTTTATGGAACTTACGCCCGGTTATTTCGCAGACCCCCAATACAAAACCGCCCTACTGCAATTGGGTCTGGCCAGCCTTGATGCCGTCTTTTCCTTCGAGGCCGGGGAAGATTTAATGAAAAAAAATCTCGCACCCCACCGAAAGCGCTTCAAAATCGAAATACCTTCAATGCCAACCACATTTTTCCTGAAGCGATTCGAAAAGCCTCCGATTCGGGAGCAGCTTCGTAACTGGCTATCTCGCCGGCGGAAGAGTTCTATGCGTTACGAACTGGATTCGGCAAATAAGCTCACTGCGGCAGGTATCAAAACCGCCAGGATAATTTCATACGCAGAGCAATGGGGCCTTTTATTTGAAAAACGAAGCTTTATTATGACTGAAAAAATCCCAGCCGCTGAGGCTCTCGAGCGTAAATTGCCCGACTTCTTCAGCCTGGCGCCCACTGCCGCAAATCTCAAGCAGCGAAGAGCCTTTATTTACGAACTGGCGCGGTTCACACAAAAATTTCATCAAACAGGCCTGCGTCACAGGGATTTTTATTTTTCGCATATATTCTACAGCCGCGATGGCAGCTTTTATCTAATCGACCTGCAGAGGGTATTCAGACCCGTCATTTTTGCCGAGAGATTCCGCGTAAAAGACATTGCCCAGCTATATTATTCGGCGCCGGGGCGGCACTTTTCGGCTACGGACCGCCTGCGTTTTTACCTGAGCTATTCGGGAAAAAAACAGCTCGATAACCCGGACAGAATATTCATTCGAAAGGTGATAAGAAAGACAAAACAAATGGCTCGCCATGACAAAAGACACGGACGGACGGCGCCATTTGAAAATTGATTCTCTTTTACTATAATACTCCAATGCAAATGAAAGTTGCCCTTGTTATTGAGCGTGCGGATGTGGTCCTTGGCGGAGCGGAACGGTCTGTCTTAGAATTAGCACAGGCCCTGCGTAAAGCCGGTCTGCAGGTCGAGTTATTAGCGGCAACCCGCCGGCCGGGGAGGCAAAAAGGCACAACCAATTCGCAAAACTTACATATTTTATTTCGGGCCGGACCGGGAAAACGAACAAGCCTTTCCAGGTTCTCAAGAAAGCTCAGAGAAAAACTGTCTCAAGACCATTATGACATAGTCCACAGCGTGCTGCCTTTTGATTTTGCAGACGTGTACCAGCCTCGCGGGGGGAGCTTTGCCGAGGTTGTTATTCGAAACGCAGCAAGTTATGAAACTGCGCTGGGCCGGTCATATAAATTAGCCACGGCTTTCGCCAACCGCCGACGTGCCGCGATGCTACGTGCCGAAAAAAAGCTGTGCAAAGACCCTAACGGCCCCCTAATCGCGGCTGTTTCAGAATACGTCCGCAGCCAATTCCAAAATCATTATACTCTATCCGACCAGAGAATTGTAGTCATACCAAACGGTGTGAAAACGCCCGGCCCCATCGACCAGGATTATATGAGCAAACTCCGTTCTCAGCTTTTTGAACAACTACAACTTAACAAAACGATAAAGCCCCTGTTTTTTTTATTTGTGGCCAACAATTTCAGACTGAAGGGACTAGCGCCGTTATTAGCCGCTTTTCATCTCCTGAGTGAACGTGCAGGCTCGGCACAACCTTATCTACTAATCGCCGGCCGGGATAAATCAGGCAAATATCGCAAACTCACAACAAAACTCGGTATCAGCCAAAGAATACTTTTCCTCGGCCACATAAAACTAATTCAAAATCTTCTGGAAATAGCAGACGTCGCCGTTTTGCCGACATTTTACGACCCCTGCTCCCGTTACATTCTCGAGGCACTTGCCGCCGATAAGCCCGTAATTACGACGCGATTCAACGGCGCGGCCGACTTTATCGTGGACGGCAGGCACGGCAAAATAATCGACAATCCACGCCAGGTAGATGCCCTTGCGGATGCAATGGTATATTTTATCAACCCGGTCAATATACAAAATGCTTCCAGGGCCATTATTGAGGATAAATTAAAAGAAAAAATCTCAATTAATCGACACGCTACTCAACTGATAGAGCTTTACGAAACCATAATTCAAAATAAGGCAAAAGAATGAAATTATTAATTTTGATAACCGCATCTTATCTTCTTGGTTCTGTTCCATTCGGCTTGATTATCGCCAGGGCGCATGGCAAGGACCTGCGCTTAGTCGGCTCAGGAAATATCGGCGCTACAAATGTCAGCAGAGTACTTGGAAGAAAGTGGGCCTGGCTGTGCTTTGTTCTCGACGTTCTAAAGGGCCTAATACCGATGCTGGTTGCAAGGCATTTTATTACGCTTCCAGCTACAAGTCCAAAACTTGCGCTATGGCTTGTGGTCGGCTGCGTAGCCATATTCGGTCATATCTTCCCTATTTACCTGAAATTCAAAGGTGGTAAAGGTGTTGCTACCAGTCTTGGCGTTGTATTAGGGCTTTGGCCTTACTATACGATTTGCGGCCTTGTTGCATTTGCCGTCTGGATTCTTGTTGTGATTATCTGGCGTTATGTCTCGCTGGCCTCGATTACGGCGGCAATCGTCTTTCCGGTATGCCTGACTACGGCCGTGGCCGTCGTGCCCGACTGGCGTTTCGACACGTTATGGCCCCTGTTTACAGTTGCAATTCTTATGCCTATCCTGGTCATCCTTCGGCACCGCGCAAATATCAAAAGGCTAATCGAAGGAACTGAAAGTAAAGTACTGAAAAAATAATTCCGCCTGGCTTGATTTGATGGAGTGGGGTGTCAATTAACAGCCGGTGCTCTTAAGCCTATGTTAGTTTTCTCGCGAGGATTTCGGAGACCACTTTCGGGTTTGCCCGGCCGCCGGTCTTCTGCATCACCTGGCCGACTAAGAAACCACGGGCCTTTTTGCTTTTCTTCCCACCGCTTTTTACATCATCAACCGCCTTAGGATTTTCCGAAAGTACCTGCTCTACTATTTTTTCCAGCTCACCTTCGTCGCTTTTCTGAACCAAATTGAATTCTTCCGCTATATCCCCAGGGGTCTTTGTGGTTTCGACCATTTTTTCAAAAATAGTTGTCGAGGCGCTTGCGCTGACTCGGCCTGCTTCAACCATTTTAGCCAACTCCGCTACATCCTGCGGCTTAATACCAAGCTGGGCAACGCTGCATCCCTTTTCATTTGCCAGCCTTAATCCGGTCTGAGTAAGCAGATTACACACTCGCTTCGGCTCACCGCCCGCTTTAACCACTTCCTCGAAAAAGTTTGCCGTCGGCCGTTCCGCAGTTAAAACGCCCGCGTCATAATCACTCAGGCCGTATTCGCTTACATACCTCATCTGTTTCTTTATGGGCAGCTCACACAGCCGGGACTTTATTTGCTCAAGCCATTCGTCACTTACCTCGACGGGCACAAGATCAGGGTCAGGGAAATAACGATAATCGTGGGCCTCCTCTTTTTCCCTTTGCAGAACGGTTTTCTCGTTTGCATCATCCCAGCCGCGGGTCGTTTTGTTGCCCATCTCCATTACCAAACCCGTCTCGGCAAACTCGTCAAGCTGCCGGGTCACTTCATAAGTAACGCTTCTTTCAAGCGCGCGAAAGCTGTTTAAATTTTTGACTTCAACAATCGGCGTTTTGCAATCTTTTCCGTCTTTATCAATCACTACATTGATGTTCGGCTCGAAGCGCATATGACCCTTTTGCATGTCCGCTTCCGATACACCCAGATATCTGACAATTCGCTGCAACTCTACTGCCAGTGCACGAACCTCTTCAGGGCTGCTCATATCCGGCTCGGTAACAATCTCCAATAACGGCGTGCCGGCCCGGTTCAGGTCCACCTGCGAATAACCTTTTGCAGAATGCAGATTCTTGCCGGCATCTTCTTCGAGATGCACCCTTATTATCCTGATTTTTTTGGTCCGGCCGCCTTCAAGAGGGATTTCGATGAAACCGTTGCTGCTGAGCGGCAGGTCGTACTGGCTTATCTGATAATTCTTCGGCAGGTCGGGGTAATAATAGCTCTTTCTGTCCCATTTGGTGAAACGACTAATCTGGCAATTAAGGGCAAGGGCCGTCAGCATCGCATACTCGAACGCCTGCTTATTCATCACCGGCAGCACGCCCGGCATACCAAGGCAAACGGGGCAAACCCTGCTGTTCGCCTGCTTGCCATATTCGAGGGCGCAGGCGCAGAACATCTTGGTCTCAGTGCACAAATGCACATGAATCTCCAAGCCAATTATCGCTTTGTACTGCAACTGTGCCAATTCTAACTCACTTTATGACTGCAGGTTTCTTTAGATGCCATTGATTCTGCGATTCATAAATTCTTGCTATTCGCAGGAGCTTATCTTCCGTAAAAGCCGGCGTAAGTATCTGCAGGCCTATCGGCAAATTATCACCATCGAAGCCGCAAGGAACACTTATTGCCGGGACTCCCGCCAGGTTTGCCGCTATCGTGTAAACGTCCGAGAGATACATCTGCAGCGGGTCGTCAATCTTTTCACCGATTTTGAAGGCCGTTGTTGGCGAGACCGGCATCATAACGCAATCGCAGCTTTCAAAAGCCTTCGTGAAATCGCCTCGTATCAAATTTCTAACTTTCAACGCCTTTAGATAATAGGCGTCGTAGTACCCGCTGGAAAGCGCGTATGTACCCAGCATTATTCGCCTTTTAACCTCACCGCCAAAACCTTCGGCCCGCGACTTGGAATAAACCTCAATATAATCATTAGGTCTTGGCGTTCGATAACCGTAATGCACGCCGTCGTACCGCGCAAGGTTGCTCGATGCCTCCGCCGTCGCAATCAGGTAATATGCAGCGATGGCATAATCAAAATGCGGCATAGCTATCTCAATAATCTCGGCGCCAGAATTTTTATAAACTTCCAGGGCCTTGCCAATCGCCTTTTGCACATTTTGTTCGGCCCCTTCGTTTAGCTGGGGCACTATGCCTATTTTCAACCCTTTCGGCGACTCATCGATCTTTTCAAGATAATCGCATACCGGCGCGATTTGCTCGCTGACGCTTGTACTGTCTTTTTGGTCGTGGCCGGTAATAACATTTAAGATTAAAGCCGTATCAGCAACCGTCCGCGTAACCGGCCCAATCTGGTCCAGGCTGGAGCCGTAAGCAACCAGACCGAATCTCGATATTCTCCCGTAAGTCGGCTTTAACCCAACGGCGCCACAAAAGCTTGCAGGCTGACGAATCGAGCCGCCCGTATCCGAGCCTAATGCCGCGAAGCACATTCTCGAAGCTACCGCGGCTGCCGAGCCGCCGCTGCTGCCGCCTGGTACTCTGCCTGGGTCCCAGGGATTGACGGTCTTTTTAAGGCCTGAGTTTTCCGTGCTTGAGCCCATCGCAAACTCGTCCAGATTCGTTTTGCCGACTATCACCGCATCGGCGGCAAGAAGCTTCTCAACTACAGTGGCGTTATAAGGTGCGTGAAAATTTTCCAGTATCTTCGAAGCGCAGGTCGTAGCGCCGAAGGTCGTACACATATTGTCTTTTACAGCGACCGGCACACCCGCTAAAGCACCTACGGGCCCACCTGAAGCAATTTTGTCATCGACCTGCTTAGCCTGTGCCAGCGCTTGCTTTTTGAACGTGCTAAGAAAAGCCCCCACTTTGCCTTCATAATTATCTATTTGCTCAAAGACTGCTTCGGTAGCTGCGTTACTTTTAACCCGCCCTGCCGCAATTTCGTCCCGCAACTCTTTACAATTCAAATCCAGCAGTTCATCCGACATAAAACCAACACCAAAAAAATTCTTTATGCTCCGGAGCTATCATCAAGTATTTTGGGTACTTTGAAGAAATCGCCGTCCCGCTGTGGTGCATTTGCCAGCGTTTTTTCCACACCAAGTGACTCTTTTATCTTGTCTTCCCGGAAGATGTTGCTTATAGGCAGACAGTGCGCTAACGGCTCGACGTTCGTCGTGTCAAGCTCATTTAGCTTCTCGACGTATTCGAGGATTGCGCTTAACTGCCTGCTGAAGGCGGCCACCTCGTCGTCCGTCAGGTCCAGCCGAGACAGCTTCGCGACCGCTCTTACCTTCTGCTCATCAATAATATTTTTCACGTTTCATCCCCGGCCAAAAGAAAAACGAGGCCCTGCCGCCTCGTTTTTACAAAAATCTTTTCTCTTTGCAATGTTAAAATTTCGCTATTCAACGGCCTCTACAGAAGGTTTATAATCCCTCTTCAGCGGCTTTTGCACAAGACCCATATGCATTGCCTTGGCCGAGACCCTAATCCGGCAGACCCTGCCGTCTACAACCGCCCGGACCTTCTGGATATTCGGCTTGAATTTTCTCTTTGTAATGCCGGTGGTCTTTTTTCCGACACCGCCGAGATATTTAGCCTTGCCCCGGCGGGCGATACTGCGTCCCGCTCTGGTCTTTTTGCCGGTAAAATAACATACTCTCGACATCTAACGTACTCCTATTCTCATATATCATAAATCACATTTCACTTCATTAAATAACGATTTTTTTGAAACATTGCAAGGTCAAAGTCTGTATTTATCGTAAAAATCCCTGAAAGCCGTAATTTTCTTGACATTATACCCATATTTCATACATTACAAGATAAGCAAATCAGAGGAGTGGCAGACGATGAAAATAGTCAAATCTCTCGCGATATCATTACAAGTCCAACGCGACGGACAGAAAATCCCAACCATAGAAAGGAAGGTGAATTATGTCTAAGAAAGTATTAATTTTTGCGGCCATCGCATTAGGCTTTTCAGCTTCAAACCTACAAGCTGCGCAAATTCCGTGTAGTTGGATTGGTCCTGATAATGGCCTTTGGGGCGACCCGTGTAATTGGGACTGTGGTATCGTACCGGATAACAACGCATCTCAGACCTTTGTCGTAAGTATAACCAACGCAGAAGTAACTTTGGCAGAAAATTGGACTGTTGACAAATTGGATTGTTATGGCGAAGTCGAACTTAACACGTGGACCGATTGGGCACAACTTACTCTGGCAGATACAAATGGCCTGACAAACCATGGAGACTTAAGCATCGAAGGTAAGTGGCATGATGACATTAACGGCAAAATCACAAACACTGGTAGTGCAGAGCTTTATCTGGAAGATTTGGAAATCGCAGGCGATCTCTTCAATCCTGATGGGAGTATAATGGGAATCAAGGGCAAAATCGATACTGATGAAGGTAATTTTGAAAATTCAGGCTTAATACAAATTGCCCCAGGAAGTGAATTCTATATCGAAGAATACGTTCACAATAACGGACAGATCAAGATTTATGGCGGAGCTTTTGGAAGTGACGATGACCTTGTCAACAATCCCCTTGGTATTGTCGAGGGTTTTGGAGTTTTTCGTGCGAGTCAACTCTTACAAAATAAAGGTACGATTTACGCAGAAGGCGGCACACTTACAATTGCTTGGTTTGAAGAAGCCACTTTGCTAAATAGCGGTGTTCTGGGCAACACGCCTGGAGCATTACTGAATATAAAGTCAGAAGAAGAAGTAAATAACACCGGCACAATCGAGGTCAATGCCGGCGGTGGCATAACATTCGACTGCAATCTGGTTAATGAACCCAACGGTGTTATACAAATGTACGGTGGGACCCTGGCTGCTACAAATATTATACAGTCGGCCAATGCAACATTCAAAGGCCAAGGTGATATTACTGGTAATCTCACCATTGAATCTAACAGCCTAATCGCTCTAACGGGGCCAACTAACATTTTTGGTGACGTAAATATCCCTGTCGATGCTACGTTAGAGATAAGTGACGGCCAAACATTGATTACAGGCCATACAACCTGTGACGGAACGATTCGTCTTATCGGCGGGACGGTTATCTTCCAGGGCGGATGCGATTGTGAAGATTGCACAATTACACACGAGGCAGGAACCGGCCGAAATCACTTCGATATAAATGAGGACGGCACAGTAAATTTCGATGACTTCGCCGCCTACGCCGACAACTGGCTATGGCAGGCAAGCTGGTACTGAAAGAAGTACAGTTCAAAATAAAGAAAGGAAGATGAAATATGCGTTTAAAAAGAATATCATCAATTTTGCTAACACTCATCTTAATAGGCACGAATGTTCAAGCCGAAGTCATCGATTCAATCTGGGTAGGAGGGAGCAAAGGTTGCTGGTGCGACCCCTGCAACTGGGACCCGCCTGTCGTGCCTGATGGTGACTTCAACATTGTCATAGACAGTAACTATGTCGACGTAAATGAAGTGGAAGTTGGTATAGAATACAATAGGAGTGTGAATGAACTCCATTGTTATGGAAAGATATGTCTTGCTAACTGGACATCAAACCGAGTACATCTCAGAATGATTGAGCCGAATGGGCTAACGAATCATGGTAACCTAATAATACGTACAGATGAATTTACAATAGATGGGTCCTTTGTAAACTATGGTTATCTTCAAACAAAGGACACTGAATTCAAGGGCAATATCGTAAACAAAGCCAATGGATTACTCGAATTTGATGACACGCTCATATTCGGGGACTTGTATAACCATATTGAGGGGCAAGTTCATATCAATGATAACGTTGATATTCCAGGAGGTACTCTCACCAATGAAGGTCTTATGCTGATTACTCCCACTGGAGAAATCTGGGCGGAGATAAAATTTATCAATAGTGGCAATATCCAAATGTACCTCGGAAGCCTTTCTACCGGTCTTTTACAAAACCTCAGTATTGGTGAAATCAGGGGGGCAGGTATCATACACGCAAATCAACTAATTAAAAACGAGGGACGCATCCTTGCGCGTGGAGGGGGATTATTATTGCATAGTTGGGGCAATGCGACAAGTAGCGGTATTCTACAAAGTTCCACCGGCTCAACTCTTTCTATAGAAACTACAGCAGGTGATTTTATTAATGAGGGGATGATTCAAGTCAACATTAATGGCTCTACAACGATCGACTGCAATTTTGTTAACGACCCAAATGGTGCAGTACTACTCAAGGGGGGCAGTATTGAAGCACCAAATTTTGTCCAAACGGCCGATGCGAATTTCGCTGGTTTTGGATCAATCACAGGCGATGTGGTTATCGACCCCAACGGCTTAATTGAGTTAACCGGGCCGATGAATATCATCGGCGACGTGAATATCCCTGACGGGGCTGCGTTAGAGATAAGTGACGGCCAGACATTGATTACAGGCCATACAACCTGTGATGGAACGATTCGTCTTATCGGCGGGACGGTCATCTTCCAGGGCGGCTGCGACTGCGAAGATTGCACAATCACACACGAGGCAGGAACCGGCCGCAATCATTTCGATATAAATTCGGACGGCACGGTAAATTTCGACGATTTTGCCGCCTATGCCGACACCTGGCTATGGCAGGCAAGCTGGTACTGAAAAAATAAGAAATCCACTCAACCAGGAAAGGACGGTGAATTATGTCAAGAAACGTATTAATGTTAACGGTCACTTTGTCAATCCTTTTTGTCTCCGAGCTGCAGGCTACTCATTACAACTCAAGCTGGGTCGGCGGGTCGTGGGGCCAATGGGAAACGGCGAGTAACTGGAATCCTGCGATTGTGCCGGAAAACGGGGCCGACACCTTCTCTGTGACAATTGATGCCGACGGCGGCAAAGTCAAAGTTGAGTTGCAGAATAGTCATACCATAAACACACTCGCCTGCAGAGGAAATGAAGTAGTGTTTGAGGGAGTAGGATTAACTCCGGTTACTTTAACGTTAGCAGACCCGTGTTATGCCCCTTTGACGGATGGTGGCGAATTCGGAATCATAGGTTGGGGTCTGGAAATATTTGAAATTAATGGCAACGTGATGAATAGCAGCGGCGGGCTGATGGATTTTTGGGGCGGGAGAATCGAGGGCGACCTGCTGAATCCCATCGGTGGCACAATAGAAACCAACGGTAAAGTTGGAATCGAAGGCAATTGTGAGAATGCCGGTTTGATTATAGTCGCTCCGTATCATGAATTTGAGGTTGACCAGTTACTGAATAATACCGGAAAGATCAGGATACTCGGCGGAGGGTGCAGCGGTCGCGAAATCCTGGACAACAATACCTCAGGCGAGATAACCGGGTTCGGGCTACTTTACGGCGGGGAGTGTTTGACCAACAACGGCACAATTCGGGCAACCGGCGGCAGTATAACGGCTGCTACCGGTAATCAGTTGTCTAATCACGGCTTAATCAGTAATGCAGCGATGGCATCTTTGAATGTGATGCATATCGCTCTAACCGCGGATGTAAACAACAATGGCACAATAGAGGTTAATGCCGGCGGTGGTGTTGCTTTCGACTGTAATCTGGTTAATGAACCCAATGGAGTAATTAACCTCCTTGGCGGCACTCTGGCAGCTACTACGATTACACAATCAGCCGATGCGAATTTCGCAGGATTCGGCGGCATTACCGGCGACGTTGTTATTGACCCTAACGGCATAATTGTGCTAACCGGGCCGACAAATATCGTCGGCGATGTAAGCATTCAGGCAAATGCAACATTAGAAATAAGCGACGGTATCACACTCGTTACGGGCCATACGACAAATAACGGAACTATTCATATGAAGGGCGGCCGATTAATCCCACAGGGCGGTATAACCAACAACGGCACAATTATCTGGGAGCCGGGGCTATATAACAATATAGCTGACTTCAATCTTGACGGCGCTGTGAATCTGGAAGATTTTGCAGACTTTGCCGATACGTGGCTATGGCAAACGGCGTGGAACTAAAGGTCGTCGTTCGTCGCTCGTAGCTCGTGACTCGTGGCTCGATTATATAAAGTACCGGTATGAAAATGTAATTATACACTATCCGCTGCGCGTTAAATGCTATTTCGCCGGCGGGCTTAAATACTGGAAAAACTCCGAATCGCTCGGCAGGACAACCGTCGTATCTTTTCTGAGCGATTTCTCGTACGACTCCAGGGTCCTGACGAACGAGTAGAACTCCGGGTCTTTCTCAAAAGCCTGGGCATAAACCTTAATTGCCTCAGCATCACCCTCACCCTTTAGTTTCTCAGCCTCCTTGTAGCTTTCCGCAAGTAGAATCGTCTTTTCCTTATCAGTCATCGCTCTAATCTTTACCGCCTCTTCTTCACCTTCGCTGCGATATTTCTTGGCGATTCTTTGCCTTTCCGCTTTCATTCGCGCATAGACCGAATGTGCCACCTCGGACGGCAAATCCACCCGCTTCATACGCACATCAATTACCTCGATACCATATTCGCGAGCCTTCATACCACACTTCTTACCTACCTTTTCCATTAACGCCTCGCGATTGATAGAGACAATTTCCGTAAGCGTATGCCTCGCAAGCTCCTCACGTATCTCCGAAAAGACTATATCATCCAGCCTCGCCTGTGCCCCGAATGCGTTCCGCACGGTTTGATATACCTTCAGCGGGTCCACTATTCGCCACCGCGCATAATTATCAATAACGAGGTGTTTCTTATCGCTTGTAATGATTTTGGCAGCGGCCGCATCATACTCCAGGACCCTGTCTTCAAACTTGTGCACACTTTGAAGAAAAGGAACCTTAAACTTCAGACCCGGCTCGGTAACGGTTCTTACGTATTTACCTAACTGTGTAACAATTGCCTGCTCTTTTTCGTCCACGGTAAACAACGAGGTTGCCAGGCCAATTACAATCACTATCAACAATACAATCGCGGTAATAATTGCCCGATTCACTTTTTACCCCCCTTCTCAAGAGGTAAAAACTGCAGTACATTTCCGCCTGCTTCGGGGTCAATCACGAATTTACGAATCCCCGGCAGAATCTGCTCCATAGTCTCGAGATACAGCCTTTTGCGAGTTACATCTCTCGCTTTGCTGTATTCCTTCAGGACGGCAAGGAAGCGGTCAACATCCCCCTCGGCACGTTTAATCCGCTGAGCCTTGTACGCCTCAGCCTCTCTAATTATCTTCTCGGCCAGCCCCCTGGCCTTGGGAAGCACGTCTTCACGATATCCTTCAGCTTCCTTGACTAATCTATCCTTGTCCTCCTTTGCACTTACGACATCGCTGAACGCCGCGGCCACTTCTTCCGGCGGACGCACCGTTTGCAGCTTCACTTCTATTATCCGCACACCGCTGTCATACCCGTCGATTATCCGCTGCAGTAGCTGGCGAATATCAATCTCTATCTGGAGCTTCTCCCCGATAAGCACATCATCAATCGGCCTTTGCCCCACAACCTGTCGCAAGGCCACTTCCGCCGCGTCCATAAGCGCACCCTGCGGTGATTCCAGGTCCCGAACATTGAATAGAAACTTCGCGGCGTCCTTGACCTTGTACTGCACAATTATCTGGGCGTCGACTATTTGCTCATCGCCCGCCAGCATTAGTGATTCTTCCGGCAAAAACCTGTATCTTGCCGGCGGCCCGGCGTATACCGTTCTGAAACCTATTTCCAACCGCCTTACCTGCTTGACCTTCACCTTATCAACGATTTCAACCGGCCGCGGCAAATGATAATGTGGGCCCGGCTCAGTTATTCTTACCTTCTCGCCGAAACGCCGAACGACTCCCTGCTCATCGGGACGTACAATGTATATTCCAGACAAAAGCCATCCCACAATAACTACAGGTATTATCCATTTGAGCCAGTTCAAATTGAAGCCGAAGCCCGGCCCTAACGGCCCGCCGCCCTGCTCATCCGACCATTGTGCACGCCTTGTCTGTGCCATAACCGCATCCTTCCGGCAAAATATATCTTTCTGAATTCATCTCAGCTACAATCCCGATTATAACCCTGGCCCTACCCCCGTCAAGCAATAGATATAATCCCCAACTCCTAACTTTCCCTTATGAGGTCTTATTTGGGAAATCTGGATTTACAGTTATATAACTAATGCTATGATATAAAAGGTTAGATGTTAACGATAGGAATCTTTAGTTGTTGCTTATGGATGCGAGCGACGAAAAAGATTTGGCCGTGTTGCATCGGCTGGAAGAGCTTGGCTCAGATCTTAGCAAACCGCACACAGTAGACTTCTTTCTGTATTTCCCTTCAGAAGAACTAGCCAGGTCGGCTGCAAGTGAAATCGAGAGGGATGGCTATGTCGTTAATGTCCATATAGCCCCTCAACCTTGGTGGCGAAGGTTATTCTCAAAGCCCGAATGGTCCTGTTGTGCATCTAAGAGTATAACCCCGAATACAGAGATAATACTTAAGACTAGCGCATGGTTTAATGGTATCGCGCAGCGTCTCTCCGGACAGTACGACGGCTGGGGGACCAAGGTGGAAGAATGAGGTTGATAAATTAGAATGTTATTTTGTGAAACACATTAGTGAAGCGTATCTTGCCAATGGAAAATCCTATCTTCTGATTTCCTGCTGCCTGATAACCTGATTGCCTTCCTTACGGTTGCAGCTCTACTTAAAGGATTTTTTTAATGATATCGCTTCCAGCGCTTTCCGGGCATTTAGAGAATTGGGGTCAATTTTTAAAGCGATGCGAAGCTGCTTTACAGCTTCATCTCTAAGCCCTTGTCGCTCCAGTATAACGCCCAGATTAGTATATGCCTCAATGCAATCCGGCCTGAATTGAATTACTTTCTTATAATACTCGGCAGCCTCATCAAGCTTGCCCTGTTTGTAATACGCCAAGGCCAGATTATAATACGAATCTGAATAGGCTGGATTGATTTGTACGGCCTTGAGACTATGAGTGATAGAAGCATCCAGGTCACCCTGCTTGCCGGATATAAAACCTAACCTGGCATACGCCTGGTAATTATGCGGCACTAACCTTAGAATAAGGCGATATTGTTCGGCAGCAGCGTCAAAGTTGCCCAAATCACTCAGAAATTTGCCGTACTTCCAATGCAGCCACCAGTCTGAAGGCTTCTGCTGAATCGCCCAGCGATATTGAACCTGCACTTCTTCGAGAACCCGGGGAGTATAACAATCCCCACGGGCTTTGAGCAACTCCTGCTCCATTTGCCTGACCTGCCGGCTATGATAAATCTGGTTGGTAAATGGTGGCAGCTTTATATAGCCATTGAGCACTTCTTCAGCAATCTTGTACCGGTCCCAGACGGTATATGCTAAATATCTCGCGCACTTCTCCTCTGTACACAACGGCCGTTGCTCTATCCTATAATGTTTAATGCGTTGCGGAAGTATCTGCTCGACCTGCCTGAAAATCGCCTCGGCGATAAGATAATCGCCGCTGAAATTCATATGGACGTGCTCATAAAAAAGCTCCTGGCCCGGGATTTGATGAGGGCTGTTATCTTCAAATACTTTGACAACATCCACCAGATAAGCTCCCTTCCCAGCCCCCCTGCCGGCCACTCCGCGGATTATCTCATTTATCCGCGTATCAGCCCGAAATCGCAGCGTGTCTAAATCACGGGCTCTGAGAAATCTGTCCCGCGCCTTGTCAAACTCGCCGATCTGCCAATAACACCGACCCAGGCGAAACTGCAGGTCCGCGAAACTCTCATCAATCTCGGCAGCAGACAGGTAACTGTCCTCTGCCCCAGTATAATTGCCCACCTGCTCAAACATAATACAACGCTGATAAAACTCTTCCCAGTTTTTTACATCTGCGTCCGTCAGATTCTCCCGATGCAGGGAGGCAAAAGGCGGATTATCCTTCAGGTTGCTGGCCACTGTGCAAAAAATCGTCTTCGCTCCACTCCTGAAGGCAACCCGGCGAATATCCTGCAGGTTTTTTTCAAAATGACTGTAAACAATTTGCAGGCCGGGCTCATCCGCCCTCACCTGCTTTTCCATAAACATCTCCAACCCACGCCAAATTTTAGGAACATCCTTTACCCCTGATGATTCCATCAGATTCGTTACAAGCTGGCCCAGCTTTGTGGCTTTAAGAGCGATTCCTAAGCGGATTAGAGTCAGATTGGAGCTAAGCGGAGTAAAGACGGTTCCCGCTCCGTATGGGCCGACGACCTCGTTGTTGCCCAGGTATACGATAAATAAATCAGGCTCGTGACGTGCACAATCTTTTGCTATTTCCACAACCACATGAGAATTTATGGCCGCCATCGCAAGAGTAATGACCTCGAATTTGGCCTGTGGATATTGCTCACGCAGCATCACCTCCAGAATCCGGCTAAAACTATACGCCCCATCCGGAGTGCCCGCCGCAGCGGAGGCTCCCATAACAAAAACTCGATAGGTATCGTCGGACTTATCCGTGGGAAATAAAAACGACCTGGCTTCTCGAGCAACGTTCGTATGAAAGAACCGCCAGGTGAATTTAACATTGTTACAGTAATAGGACGAATCGTTTACTTTGAATTTGATAATCGCGCGTGTGGGAAAACCGTAGCCTGCAATGCGTAAAGTAATCTCTACCAGCAAAAATAAAAGAGCCGGTATAATACTAAGCGCAACAATACGAAACAGCCACAAACGCCAACCGGTTACAGGCTGAGATTTAACTTTTTTTCCCATCTTATGCTCAGCTTTCCCTGTTAAGCCTCGCTTTCGGATTCTCTGTTGTTCGATATCTTTCCTATTATGTAATACCGACTTTTTATCTTTTCGGCTTCTGGAACACATTCTTCTCTTCTAACGGCAAAAAACTTCTATTTTCTCGATAATATCGCTTCCAGCGCTTTACGGGTCTTGACGGAATTGGGGTCTATTTCTAAAGCGGAGCGAAGCTCTTTTATAGCCTTGTTTCTGTGCCCTTGCTTTTCCAATATCATAGCAAGATTATAATGTAAATCCAAGTCGTCCGGCACAAGTTTCAAACCACTGCGATAAGTTTCCAGTGCTTCGCTGATTTTACCCTGCTGATATAACGCTATTGCCAGATTTTTGTATGGCTGTGCCAGATACGGCGTTAATCGAATCATTTTATAATAACACTTAACAGCCTCATCAAACCTGCCCTGCTTGTGGTATGCCACTCCTAAATTGTAGTATGCCTCAGCATAGACGGGATTGATTTGTATCGCCTTAAGACTATAGTTTATAGCTTCATCCGAGTTTCCCCGCATACCGGAAATAAAAGCTAACTTGGAATGTGCGCGGTAACGATGCGGCACGAAATTTAGAACCAAACGATACTGCTCGCCGGCAGAATTGTAGTCTTGCAAATACTCCAGAAATCGGCCGTAATTCCAATATAGCCGCCAGTCCGAGGGCGCTTGCTGAATCGCCCAGCGATATTGAGCCTGAATTTCATCAAGAGCACCCGGAGAACGAAAATCCTCAAAGTCCTTGAGCAGCTTTTGCTCCATTTGCCCGACCTGCCGGTTATGATAAATCTGGTTGGTAAACGGCGGTTGCTTTATAATGACATTGAGGACCTCTTGGGTAATCTTGTATTTATCCCAGGCTGTATATGCCAAATATCTCGCACATTCTGCCTCGGTGCACAATGGTTGCTCATCTTTTTTGTAACGTTCTATCCATTCCGGAAGTATTTTTTCGACCTGCCTGAAAATTGCGCCGGCAATAAGATAATCTCCCCTGAAATTCATATGGATGTGCTCATAAAAAAGCTCCTCGCCCGGGATTCGATGAGGACTGTTTTCTTCAAAAACTCTGACTGCATCAACAAGATAAACTCCATCGGCAGACCTGCCGCCGGCCACGCTACGGATTACCTCATTTATCCGCGTATCAGAACGAAATTTTAGCGTGTCTAAATCACCCGCTTTACGGTATCTCTCACGGGCTTTGTCATATTCGCCGATTACCCAATAACATCGGCCTAAACGATACTGCAAATCCGCGTAATTCTCGTCAATCTCGGCAGCCGATAGGTACTGCTCGGCCGACTCAGTATAACTGCCGGCTTCCTCAAACTTCAGGCCACGCTGATAAAGCTCGTTCCACTTTTTTAAATCCGCGTCCGTTAAATTCGGCCGATGCAACGAGGCAAAAGGTGGATTATCCTTCAAATTGCTGGGAACTGTGCTAAAGATTATCTTTGCCCCGCTTCTATGGACAACCCGGCGAATGTCCTGCAGGTTCTTTTCAAAATGACTGTAAACAATTTTCAGGCCGGGCTCGTCCGCCCTTACCTGCTTTTCGAGAAACGTTTTCATTCCGTGCCAAACCTTAGAATCATCTCTTAGGCCTGTTGTTTCCATCAGATTCATTATAAGCTGGCTCAGCTTAGTAGCTTTAAGCGCAATCCCTAAGCGGATAAGAGACAAGCTGGAGCTAAGGGGTGTAAAGACAGTTCCGGCCCCGTATGGACCGACAACCTCGTTGTTGCCCAGGTAAACAATAAACAAATCACCTTGATGCCGTGTACTATCTTTGGCGACATTTAACACCACGTGGGAATTTATGGTTGGCATCGCAGTGTTAATTACCTCGAAATTTACTTGTGGATACCGCCGGCGCAGCATCACTTGTAGAAACCGTCCAAAACAATATGCGCCATCCGGCGTACCTGCTGCGGCTGAAGCCCCCATTACAAAGATTCGATAGGTATCGTTTGACTTATGCGCGGGAAATACAAACGACCCGGCTTTTTTGGCGACGGTCGGGTGAAAGAAACGCCAGGCAAATTTGGCATTGTTGCAATAAGAGGCTGTGCCGTTTACTTCACATTTGATAAATGCGTTTGTAGGGAAACCGTAGCCGACGATACGCAGGCCGACCTCCAGCAGCCCAAGCAAAAGAACAGGAATAATAGTCAGCGCAACAAGACGAAAAAACCACACACGCCAACCGGTTATTCGTTTAGGTATTATCTCTTCGCGGCTTTTGCTTTCTGCTTTGCTCATAGCGTTTGCTAAAAGCTCTCTTTTAGAAAATGCTTTACATTCCTTCGTTTATTACTTATCAACTAATTAATCATCGACAACCTTTTGAGGTATGCAATTTCAGCTTTCTTGAGAGTTCTGAATTTGCCAACGCCGAGCCCTCGTACAGTTAGTTTTCCGATTCGCGTTCGCTTAAGTGATTTAACCGGCAAAGCAACTTTTGCCAACATCCTGCGGACCTGCCGATTAAGACCCTGACGAACAGTGATTTCAATTAAAGAATCTTTATGGCCGCGTTTTAAAATCTTGACCGATGCACCGGCCGTTCTGCCCTCAGTCAGCCAAATACCCCTTTTCAGTTTTTCCATCTGTTCAGATGTGATTTGCCCTTTGACTTTGGCAATATATGTCTTGGATATTTGATAACTCGGGTGTGTCAGGATGTTTGCTAATTCGCTGTCGTTAGTTAGAACGATTATTCCCGTGGTATCAATATCGAGTCTGCCGACACAAAAGATGCGCTGATGGGCCGAAATAATGTCTATTGCCTTTTTCCTGCCCTGCGGGTCGTAATTGGTGCAAATCACGCCCTTGGGCTTATTCAGAAGAAAATACACTTTCTGCTCAGGACAAATTCTCCTCCCACTTACTGTTATCACATCCTTTTCCGGGTCGATAAAAGCCGGCAGCGTATCAACCAGACTGCCGTTGACTTCAACCATTCCGGCACGTATGAGTTTTTCACAATTCCTGCGGGAATCCACTCCCGCCGCAGCAAGTACTTTCTGCAATCGCTGTTTTACCATAGCTCAATAGGCCAGAACACCAAACAAATCAAAACCAAGTCTTCCGGCATAGACCAGAAATACACAGCACAGTATCCAGAGTACAAAACCTACCTGAAACGGTAAATCACGAAGAATTATTTCCACGGGACCTGAATAAAGACCTTTTTGTACAAGCAGACTAAACCGAAAAACACAATACAACACCAGCGGGACCGTAAAGACCAGAGCCTTAGTTCCAAAAAAAGCCACCGTTCTTTCGTCCATTGAGTAAATAAGAAAGCAAACAATTGCCAGCACACTTGTCACGTCCAGCATATGGCTAAGCAGCTCGGGTGTGTAACCACCCAAAGTCCGTCGGAAAGATTCGCTGTTCTCAGCCAGAATCGCCAATTCGCTGCGACGCTTGCCAAAGCCCAGAAACAAACACAACGCAAACGTACAGATAATAAGCCAGGGAGAGATAAAAACACCAACTACAACCGCTCCTGCCGCCGCACGCAGTACAAAACCTATCGATATTGTTATCACGTCCAGAATTAAAAGTCTTTTCAACAGTACCGAATACAGCATCATCAGCAAAATATACACTCCAATAATATATGCAAGCTCTCGCACCAGCACATAACTACATACCAGCGCAACTACCGCACATACTATTGCGAGTATTAATGCCGGTCCAATTTTCACCCTCCCTGCGGCAATCGGTCTTTTGCGTTTCTCCGGGTGCGACTTATCGGCATCCCGGTCAATTATATCGTTGAAAATATAGACTGCGGATGATGCTATCGAGAAGCAAAAAAAGGCCGCGCAGGCACTTAAAACCGATAGAACTACATCATCAAACGGCCCAAGTAATCTGCGGCCAAATATAAGTGCGGCAAACACAAATATGTTCTTGCTCCAATGAGACGGACGCATTAATTCCAATATATTTTTCATAAAACACCTCGTAACCGATATACTGAACCAAGAGCCGGGATGTTGAGTAATCTCTAAAAGCCCGACTCCTCGCAGCTTTATAATGTATCGACAAGCCGGCCGACAGCCCGTAATATATGTAAGCTGCCCTGATTTTCATAGGATAAAATATCTATACAGTATAAAATCCGCTCTGCCACATGGAAGGCTTGAAAATGATAACAACTGTAGTTTTCGATTTGGATGACACGTTATACGACGAGGTTGACTATTGTAACAGCGGTTTCACTGCAGTCGCCGCAGTACTCAGCGGCCACCCCAATTTCCCGGACCGCCTACAACTTTACAACGCCTTCTGGCAACAGTTTAAAGCCGGCAATCACACAACAACTTTCAACGCCGCTTTAGAGCAGCTAAAAATCAGCTATGACAATCAGCTCATCCAAAAAATGGTCTCTATTTATCGTCAGCATCATCCTGTAATAACACTGCCGGCAGTAACTAAAGATGTTCTTGAGCTTCTGTATAAGAAATATATTCTGGCGTTACTGACCGACGGCTTTCTACCCGCGCAAAAGCTGAAGGTGCAGGCTCTCGGTATTGAGGGATATTTCAAATCTATCATTTATACAGAAAAGCTCGGCAAAGAATCCTGGAAACCCTCACCCACTGGTTTCCAAAGGACAATCCGGACATTGAATCAAAGGCCGGAAAACTGCGTCTATGTAGCCGACAATGAACAAAAGGACTTTATAGGACCGAATAAATTAGGTTTCCATACGATTCAACTTACCAGACCTAATCGCATACATACACAGCCTGCCGCGAATTCCAAAGATAAAGCCGGCTACGTTATACAATCCCTACGGCAATTACCGGCATTATTGGCCAGGCTTTGAGGTTAAACGCCGCGTTTATCAGTCCGAAAACAGCTTCGAGAAAACAAATCCTATAAATAGCATTATCCTGTTTTTTGTTGACTCCAGCAGAGTTTCACAGTATACTATACATCTAATAAAAGCCTTTTTAACTAATTATCTGCCGGGCATTTAGCCTTAACAGGAGGGTCAAGATGGCGGTTTCCAGAACTCAACAAAAAAGTAGTATGCTTTCTGCCGTTATAGCCTTAGCAGCACTTTTTCTCATAGCCCTTGCCATAGCAGTATTCCTTTATCTCAGGTCTGAAACATACAAGAAAGAAGCGTTAAGCCTTCAAACGGATATATCTGAGCTGGCCACTGACGCTCAGCGTCGTAATATCACAAAGATTGTCGGCGCCAAAAAACCGCGTCAAACCCATCTTCAAGCGATGGATGAATACCTCAAACAGGCCGTATCGTTTATAATTGGTCCTGCCGAAGAAGACAGCCCTGCTGACGTTAAGCTTGATGCTGCTACAAACGCTGTTGATACTATAATGGCACAGATATCCGAAGACCTTGCGGGGACCGACGCGGCCACCGAGAACGTCGGCCTGGTGCGGGTAATCCGAATCCTCAAAAAAAACCTGGATGACACGGCTGAAACCACCCTCGCAATCGACCGGGAGCTGCAGAATATTCAAATACTGTTCGACCAAGCCAAGCTTGCTGAAAAAGAAAAGGAAAAACAACTTCACAAGCAAATGCATTTGCTCTCACAAGGAGCCCGGCAGGTAGAAGAAAGTTTTGACCAACTACAACTGCAACTGCAGGATGATATGGAACAAAGGATTCAAACGATTAGCGAAAAACTCGAAAAGGCAGACCAGCAGATTAGAGCAAAACAGCAGCAATTATTAAAAACAGAGGCTGAATTAAAACAGTCTGAACAAAGACGCAAGTATTATCAGGACCAGCTCGATGCCATAAAACCCCGTCCCGACAGCGATGTGCAGGCATTTAAGGCAGACGGTAAAATACTTTCCGTCGATAGCCGTAATAAAATAGTATTTATCAATATCGGCAGCGAAGACCGTGTTTATAGAGGCCTTACTTTCTCGGTATACGATAAAAGTACGCCTATTCCCAAAGACGGAAAGCCGAAAGCAGAAATTGAAGTCTTCGACGTTCAGAAAGACGTATCAATCGCACGAGTAATCAGCCAGGAAAACAAGCAGCCGCTTATGCCTGATGATATTGTTGCCAATCTAATCTGGGACCGCAACGCAACCAATGTATTCGTGGTTACCGGCGAGTTCGATTTTGACGATGATGGTCTTGCAGACTACGACGGGACAGTAAAAGTAGTCGGCCTGGTCGAAAAATGGGGCGGCAAAGTCGTTAAAGAGATTTCCATTGAAACTGACTTTGTTATCTTAGGTAAGGCTCCAACAATCCTGGCAAGACCTACACATGAGCAACTCGAAATGGACCCGATGGCTATCGAAAAATACGAAGAATCCCTGCAAAACTATGAGGATTACCAAAGAATACTGCAGCAGAGCGAAACACTATCTATACCGATATTTAATCTCGACCGATTTTTATACTTCGTCGGCTACAAAACGCTGTCTACCACTGACAGCGCTTTTTGACCTCGAAGTCTTAATCGCCCAGGCCTTCTCGCATCTCAGGCTTGATACCTATCGAGGCCACGAAAACCTGGCCGGTGTAAGGAGTCGCACTATCAAAGGTGAATCCCTTTTTTAGCGCGACAAATGTTACCGTCGCCTCGGCCTTAACAGCAGCACCCAAAGGCCGGCCCGTATCACATTCAAGCCCGGAGGGAATGTCCACGGCGATAATCGGAAGGGCCTGAGCGTTGATAGCTTCTATCAACCTGACGTACTCATCGCTGAGTGTGCCCTTAAGTCCGGTTCCAAAAAGGCTATCAACAAGAAAAACACAGCCTTTTGCAAAGCCGGCAACTTTGTCAGGCAGATGGTTATCAGCTATGTCCAATTGCTCAATACGCAGACCCATCTTTTCTATAATTTCAAGATTTATTTTGGCATCGCCTTTGATTTTCTCACGCGAACCACATATAACAACGCAAACTTCGATATCATCATTTACCATATGCCTTGCAATCACGTAACCATCTCCGCCGTTGTTGCCTGTCCCGCAGAATATACAAACCTTCGGTTCGGCAGCGCTCGCCAGTTTTTCCTTAATCAGCTTCGCACAGCTTCGGCCGGCGTTTTCCATCAAAACTACGCCCGATATGCCAACCGTATTTATCGCCCAGGTGTCAAACGCACGAACCTCGTCTCTCGTCATTACAACAGAGTTTTCTTTTGCAGGAAACATACTCATAGCTTAGCATTATACATCTCGCACTATTTTGGTCAATTGACAAAGTCTATATTGGCAATTAAAATCCGGTAAATCTTTCAAAGAAGGGCAATAAACGACGAGAATCGAGACATGCGAGTATTATTGACAAATGACGATGGCATTTTTGCACCGGGCCTGGCGGCCATATACAAACAACTCGGCGAACTCGGTGAAGTTGCCGTTGTGGCCCCTGCCAGCACTCAGTCCGGTGCCGGCCACAGCATAACATACCGCGAGCCTCTCATTTGCAACAGGGTCGATATCAACGGCCTGTTTACCGGCTACAGTGTCCAGGGCTCGCCTGCGGATTGCGTCAAATTGGCACTTACCGAGCTGCATCAGGAGCCGTTCGAGCTGGTCATCTCCGGAATAAACAACGGCGCAAACGTCGGCATAAACGTCTATTATTCCGGCACCGTGGCAGCCGCGATGGAAGCCGCCTTCTACAGAATTCCCGCCATCGCACTTAGCCTCGATGTCGAGGAAAAAATGGATTTCGACACGGCCGCTCGTTACTGTGTCGGGCTTATTAAGAAGCTAATGCCGCTAAATAGTACCGAGGTTATTAATATCAATATACCACAGCTTTCCAAGGGCAAACCCAAAGGAATAAGAGTGGTTCCTCAGTCCACCCAGGGCTTCGATGAACATTATATCCAGAAAGAAGACAAACACGGTCATAAGTTTTTTCAGCTTACAGGCGGCCCACATCGTTCTGAAGAAACACATACCGACACAATATCATTAGCCGATGGCTTTATAACAATCACCGCACTGCATTTTGATATGACAAACTACGAGGGAAACCGGCGACTCGATTCGATAAAATGGTAATCTGGTCCGGGCGGGATAAAATAGAAATGGGCCTTAAAAAATGACGAATATCTTTGAACAACCCTGGACACTGCTGACCGGAGCCGCCTTTTGCCTGGTGGTTATCATCACCATTCGCCAGGCCTTCCCGGAGAAATGTCGGGCCTGGCAGTTTGCTATACCCGTCATAGTGGCCATAGCCGCATTTGGATTCGATATACTCATTCAAACCAATCTCGAAAAAATTAATACGCTCATTAAAACCGGTATGAATGCCGTTGAAAACGAAACGCCAGATATGATTGGTAAAATTATTTCGCCCAACTACGGCGATTCATATCACGAATCAAAAAGAATGCTGATGACGCACTGCCGGAACCTGCTAAGCGGATTGAAGGTTGAAAAAAATAAAAAACTCGATTTGCAGATAGAAATGTCGCAGGCGACGGCGACGGTCTACCTAAAGGTAATGACTATATTTGACGAAGAGGGGCTGCCTAACCATTTTCCAGCGCGATTTCTTATAACCAAGCTGAGACTGAATCTTACAAAAGGACGCAGAAAAAAATGGCTGGTAGAGCGCGCAGAAGTCATTGAAATAAATAACAATCGTGTTGGGTGGAAAGATTTGAGCTACCGGTCCTATTAGTGAAGCGAACTGACCCTTCTCCGGCAAATCCCATATTCTCCGGAAAAACCCTCCATGTTAAACGTCATGCCTACTTGTTCTTATCCCTCAGGTCCCGCTGAGAACTTTCTTGCTCTCGAGAATTGCCTCAATCTTCTCCAGCAATTCACTTAAATCAAATGGCTTGACTACATAATCCTCAATGCCATAGTTATTGGCTCTGGTAATATCCTGGCTCTGGCTTCTTGCGGTCAGCATTATCACCGGAATTTTATTGGTCGTGTTATTCTTTCTGAGCCGTTCGAGCATCTCCAGCCCGTCCATAATCGGCATAATAACATCCAGAAGGATAATATCCGGCACTTCGCTTGTCGCCTTTTCCAGACCTACTTTCCCGTCAGTTGCTGTGATGACCTGATAATCATTCATTTCGAGCCGGTCCTGAAGTGTCTGAACGATGTTCGGTTCGTCATCAATTACTAATACCTTCGCACGTCTGGATTTCTTTTTTAGCTGAAAAAAGTCAAACATATCTAATCTCCGCTATTAATTCCGTCTTTTCCCTCTAATTCCCTTCAGTGGGTTGTTATTGTTAACGGTTATCTTACGGTCTTTGCCCACTTCTGATTCTGATAATTCTATCGACCTTAAATCCCTATGAATTTCATAAAAAATGGGGTCAGGAATCAAAATTTGGGCTCATTTTCGCTTTTTGCCCGGCCAAAAACTCCAAGAATACTCAGAAAACTCTCAAGCATTATCAGTTTATCCAGGCAACTGTTTTTGCTTTTTTTGCGTCTGATTTTGCAGAACCTCCCAGACGCAAAAGAACTTATGATTGATTATAGGACTATTGTAGGCCCGGAACTTTTTCTTTTGAAACAGACTGCTGCCGGTCAGACTCCGGTGCCATCTCAGTTGATAACGGTAAAAAGATAGTAAAAGTTGTGCCTTTACTTATCTGGCTTTCAACTTCTATTCTGGCATTGTGTGCTTCTATGATTTTTCTTACAATTGCAAGTCCCAGACCCGTTCCTTTGACCTTTTGCTTAGGATTATTTACTCTGTAGAACTGCTCAAATATTTTTGGCAGGTCTTCTTCAGGTATCCCCATACCTGTATCACTAATCCGTATAGCTAAATCTTCTCCCTGCCGTTGTGCTTTAACAGAAACCTGGCCATTCTCAGGCGTAAACTTAATTGCATTACTAATCAGGTTTGTCAGAACCTGAATAATCCTGTCGCTATCGAGTCTGGCTTTAGGCAGGTTGCCGTCAATATCAGTAAAAAGATGTACCTTTTTCTTCTTTGCATAGGGGGCCATTGTGTTATAGGCATCCTCAATGACTTCCTTGACATTATTATCCTGTATATCGAATCTCATTTTGTTGGCGCTCAGTTTTTGGAAATCCAGAAATTCGTCTATCAGCCTTGAAAGCCTTTCTGCATTTCTTTTTGCGATATTCAGGAAATTCCTTTGTTCCTCATTGATTTCGCCTGCCATTTCATCTGAAACGATAGTAACAGCTTCTTTCATAGAAGACAAAGGCGTTCGCAGTTCATGCGAAACAGTAGATATAAATTGCGATTTTACTTCCACCAACTCCTTCAAATCCCGCTCTGCCTTCTTGCGTTCTGTGACATCCCTGATAACGCCTATTGAACCTATTACCTTTCCCTCCGGATCTTTCAGTACGCTTAGTGATATATCAACGTCAATCAGTTCCCCGTTCTTTCTCAACACCTGGGTTTCCAGATGATGCTGCATTCCCTTCTGTCTGATATTGTGGCTTCTCATTTTCCGCCACTGCTCCTCGGGATAGAGCGATTTTACCGGCTTGAGGTATAAATCTTCTTTATCCATACCAAGCAGGTCCTCTGTGAATTTGTTCCAGGAGATTAGACGTTCCTGCTCATCAACCATCGAAATAGCTACTGCAGAATTTTCAAATATGGTTCGATACTTATCTTCTGCTAACCGGCGTTCACGCTCCGCCTTTTTTTGTTCGGTTATGTCTCTGTCTGCTCCCCGATAACCACAAAGATTCCCTTTATCGTCTGTAACCGGTGTTCCGTGCGTCTCCAAAATAGCAATACTGCCATCCTTACGTACATTAGAATTAGTAAAGCCTTTAAAACTCTCTCTCTTGGCAAAGACCTTGAAGGCCGCTTTCTTCAACTCTTCTTTTTCATGTGGCGCAAAAAAGTCGTAAAAATACTTATTTCCAACAATTTCTTCCGGCTTATAGCCAAGTACTTTTTCTGCGACAGGGCTTGAATAGGTGTACAATCCTTCGACATCGACTTCCCAAATCCAGTCACCGGCGCTTTCAGCTACATGTTGAAATCGCTCCTCACTCTCCAGAAGCGCCTTCCCCGCCAGTTTTCGTTCGGTGATGTCCGTATGAGTTGCCACCCAGACTTCACCATAGTCAGGATGATTAAATATGGAAATATTCGCATAACACCAAAAAGTTGTACCATCTTTTCTGACATTCAGGACTTCTCCACGCCATACACCGTTTTCCCTCAGAGATTCCTGAATATCCCTCATTATGGCTTCGGGGCTTTTTTCATCGGTCGGCGCATTTATCATAGAGATATTTTTACCTATCAACTCTCCGGGGCTGTAACCGAACATCTCCTCAAAATTTGGATTCGTGTATACAATCACGGAATCGCTGGTTCGAGCAAGAATCACTCCCTCAAGCATATTTCTCATAATCTCAGCCTGCAATTTCACAATGTCTTCTGCCGTCTTGCTTTCGGTAATGTCATTAATAGCAATTACCGCATGTATACATCCATCAACTATTGCAGGCCCACCGCTTATACGAAACCAGCGTGTAATTCGCTTACCGTCAATCTCGAAAGTAGGTCGGATTTCGACTTCATTAACAGACTGCCGGGATTCTAATATCGTATCGATGGCTTTGTGGAGTCGACATAATTCGCAGGCACGGCTGTTTCCGCAACCTCTTCCGCTGCTAACAGTGTTTATACAGCCCAGTGCATCACCGAACCGTTGGTTGATAATCTTTTGGTAATCTTTGTTAAGCATCTCCCTGATAGCATTATTAACACGCTTAACTATCGCATGCTCATCGATTAACATCATACCAACAGGCACCACATCGAATATTGCATTTATATTCTTTTGTTTTTCGCTGAGCATTTTCCTGGTGCGCTTATGCTCTATGGCATACCACACGGCGCGGGCCAGCAGATTGCCATCGAACTGCCATTTAACCAGGTAATCCTCCGCTCCCTTCTGTACTGCCGTAATACCAATTTCTGCATCGTCAAAACCACTTAACACAATAATGGGTATATCCGGAACGCCGGCGCTCAATGTGCTTACCGATTCAATCCCCTGACTATCCGGCAAGCCAAGGTCAAGGAATACAACGTCAAAACGACCTTCCTCCAGAAACTGAAGTGCTTTATTGAGACTGTCTGCAAATTGTACGTCTAAAACACATAATGCTGATTTAAGCAGTAAAAGATGCAATAATTCTCTGTCAGCCGCGTTGTCTTCAATTATGAGTACATTTAATTCTTTTGCTACAATGGATTCCATCTCGACTCCTGCATCCTGTATGTACTTCGCCCCTCGGCAAATTATAACTCACATTGTCTTTTGTGTTTTCCCGGATTGTGTTTATGCATTACCGTTGTTTTTATTTTCCAGAGCGCACGTTATTTTATCCATCAAATCTGTGAAATCAAACGGCTTGGTAACGTAGTCTTCTATGCCGAGACCAGCAGCCATAGCAACATGCGTTATTTCACTATACGCGGTAAACATAATTACGGGTGTGTTTTTTATATCAGGATGATTTCTAAGACGCTCGAGCATCTCGTAACCATCCATAACCGGCATACTGATATCCAACAGTATAAGGTCAGGTTTCTCATCTACTGCTTTTTCCAGACCTTCTTTACCATTGCTGGCTGTGGCTACCTCAAATTCGTAGGACTTAAGATGATACTTTACGCTGTTGACAACATCGGTTTCATCATCAACGATAAGTATTTTAGCATGAGTCGTTTTCTTTTTTGACTTAAATAATCCCAACATGATAAGGCTCCATTTCCAAATCTGTTTATAACATTCCTATGTTGTCTCGTCCGTATTCTATCGTCTCAAATTAACTGCTATATTAGCAAAGAATAACCAACTTAGTGATAAAAGTTACCGGGCCCTTTTTGGAAACTGACAATCCGGTTTTTAACGGAACTTCAGGCTGTTGCAGCTTGTTCGGCAATTAAGCAAATTACATAAAAAAGCCTCTGAAAGTCCTTATTTTGTAAAAGAACTTTTCAAAAAAATTATCGGTCCAGACACCGTCATTCTTCGACATTGATAAAATACTTGTTTAATTTCAAACCTATTTTGGGTGTACAGTTTAAAATTTCACGGATGGAAGCTTCCGGTAGATGTGAAAATGTGCTCTATAGCCGACATGGCCAAGCCAAATATGGTAAAAAAACCATAGATGCATAAAAAGTATCTCTAAGCTCTACGTGCACCTTTCATTTACAGAAAACGACAAATACTCTTGCTTTTAAGTTTCAGTCTCTGTATGATTTTACTTTTCCAAAGGCCCTGGTAGGCGAAAGTATTTTGCCACTGAGCCGGGCCAACAAATTAACAAATTGTCTTTGGCGGCCCTCAATCGACGGCTCGGGGGCAGTGGTGTTGGGGGAAAACCGCCGTAGACGGCTACTGACAGCAAAGTCTTGGGAGGCTAAAAACTGTGGTTAAAACGAATGACATTCGCAACATCGTACTTCTTGGGCACGGAGGTGCCGGCAAAACATCGCTTGCCGAAGCTATCCTGCACAAAACCGGCGCTATCAATCGTCTTGGAAAAGTTGACGAGAAAACCACAATCTGTGACTTCGACGAGGAAGAAAAACAACGACAACACTCAATTCACTCCGCTCTGATTAATACCAACCATGCCGGTAAGTTTATCAATGTCATCGACACTCCTGGTTATCCCGATTTCATAGGCGCAGCGATTAGACCGATTTCCGCGGCTGATACGGCCGTAATAGTCATAAGCGCCTCGGCCGGAATACAAATTAATACGCATAGGTTCTTCCAGCTTGCTACAAATGCCAATATGCCAAGAATAATCGTTGTTAACAAGATAAACGCTGAAAACATCGACCTTGCCGGTTTGCTCGGTAATATTCGCCAGAGTTTCGGCCCACAGTGTCGTTGCGCTAATCTGCCTTGTGCCGACAAAACAACACTTATCGACTGCATAAAAAACGACTCCGGCGAGTCACCTGTAATGGACGTGGCACAGGCACATACCGAATTAATCGAAAGCATCATTGAGGCTGATGACGAACTTATGGAAAAGTATCTGGCAGGCGAGACCATTTCACCGGGAAAAATCGCTTCGGTCTGCGTAAAAGCTCTGGTGAGTGGTACAATTGTTCCGGTTGTTTTCACAAGTGCCACCTCTGAAATCGGCATATCCGAATTGTTAGACTTTATAACTATGTACGCACCTTCACCCGCGCAGGCCCCCCCGAGGCAACTCAAGACCGATGGCCAGGCCGTTGGGCTGCAGGCCGATGCGACCGGCCCCCTTGCAGGACTTGTTTTCAAAGTTGGTTTTGACCAGCGCTCGAATATGAAGCACGTATCGATACGCCTTTTTAGCGGCACACTTCAACCAGACACAAGCTTCCTGCGCAACGACGAGAAAAAAGGTATCAGGCCGGGCCATATACTAAAATCGCAGGGCGCTGAAAATAAGGAAACCGATGCAGGAATCGCCGGCGATATTATAACACTGGCCAAGATTGACGAGCTTCAGGTCGGCGATTTCATTCATGATGGAAAGGTCGCGGGCAAGCTGGATATGCTTCCGCTGCCGGAGCCGATGTTTGCATTGGCCCTTGAGCCGGCCGCCAAGGGCGATGAGCAGAAAATCAGTGCCGCTCTCGAAAGGCTTTCAGAAGAAAATCCCTGTTTTAAGGTTACCCACGACTCGCAGACAAAAGAGCTGGTTATTAACGGTCTCGGAGATTTACACTTACGCGTTATTCTCTCAAAGATGGAGAAACGCTACAAACTCTCGGTCAATACCAAACCACCCAAAATACCGTATACCGGGACTATTACCTCAAAAGCGGAGGGCCATTACCGCCACAAGAAGCAGACTGGTGGCGCCGGCCAATTCGGTGAGGTTTATCTGCGTGTCGAGCCTGCCGAGCGTGATTCCGACCCATCGCTTGCCTACAGCTGGGATATCTTCGGAGGTTCAATTCCCAAGCAGTATGAGCCGGCAGTCCTGAAAGGCATACAGGACGTAATGGCAAGTGGATTTCTCGCCGGATTCCCGTTACAGGACATAAAAGTCTCGGTTTACGACGGCAAACACCATCCCGTCGATTCAAAAGAGGTTGCTTTCCGGGCCGCAGGCAAGGGCGCTTTTCTCGATGCCCTGCAAAATGCTAAACCTGTCCTGCTTGAGCCGATTGTTAATATTGAGGTTACCGTACCTACTGAGGTTATGGGCGATATCACCGGCGACCTGGCCTCCAGGCGAGGCCGTATCCAGGGACAGGAAATGCTCGTAGGTAATATGATTGTTATCAAAGCTCAGGTGCCGCTGGCCGAAGTTGCCCAATACAATAATCAGCTAAAAAGCGTCACCAGCGGGCAGGGAAGCTATTCTATGACTCTGAGCCATTACGAGCCGGTCCCCCCTAATGTACAGCAGCAAATTGTCGAGGCAGCCGCAGCCGGGAAAAAAAGTGAAAGTTAGCGAGGGGTAACTACTTACTTCCCTTCATAATCAGTGCACCTGCGCCCGCAATATCGGCTTGAACACTGCCGGTAGTCAAATCGTACGTTATATCGTCAACAAAAACGCCGTTAAGCAGGCAGGTTCGGCCCGGCTCGCCCTCTACACGCATTACCGAGCTTTCACCGTCGTAGAACAGCTTGCTGCCGACAAATTCATAAAGCCGGCCTTCGGAATAGTAAATTCCTCCGGATGCGGTAAGCGTGGAAATCTCGCTGCGCCCACGGTTTGTTTCGGACAACCTGACATCTATGTGGCTTGTATTGATGGTTACAGGCAGGCCGTAATCGGAACCTTCAACCGGAAGATAGCCGATATGTAAATCCTGCGAGACCGACTCAGCGACGACTTTCTGCTCTCGGATAAGCCAATGCAGTTTATCAAAGTTATCAATAAGCGCATAACAGGGCTCCTTAAGACCGAGAAGACCCGAACTATCCTGCTGCGTCGGCACATTTGAATTATCAACTTTTATAAGTCCCGGCCCGGTCGCTAAAATTGTCTCTGTCAGCTTATCGTAGTCTATTTGAGCGCATTTCAGTTCGGTACCACTCCGGAAGCCTTCCGGCGATGTTCTGACCATATCCAGTTTTGCCGTCCCGCCGGTAACTCTGGCACGCTCAATCTCCACTGATGAATCTTCGCCCCCATCCGACTGCTGATTGCTCAATGCCGCAGTTAATTTCTCGCCGAAGACCTTGGTAGTTTGCTCATATCCCTCTTTGCCTTCGAGCATATTTCCTACCACATTGCCTTTGAAAACCACTTCATTTGTTGCTGAAAGGAACTGAGCCTCTCTGTCGGCGGTTATTCTTATCCGCCTGGTTTTGCCGTTTCCTGCTTCGCCGGCAGGCAGTACATCACCATTCGGCTGCCAATCATCCAAAGCTCCTCTTGCCAGAGTAAAATCCACCGACCCGGCAGCAAACACGTTGCCCGTTAGTATATCATAGTCAATTCTTTCCGCACGAAGGACGCCTGTTGCATTGGCATCCCTGCCGATTGAAGGATTATCACGCATCGGTTTATAATCCCCAACCGTCTCGGCATAATCATTTCCTTTACTTTCCTGTGCAAAAAGAGCCTCACCGTTGTGCGGACTCAAATCCTGCGCTGCTTGTGTTCCACCGGCAGGCTTCATAGGTGTAACCACGATGCCATTTTCACAGGTTACGTGAATATCAACATGATCATCAGAAGATTGCTTAGCTTCTTCCGGCTGACTGGACGCGGCAACCGACTCAATCGCTGAACCAGCTTCGGGTGAGCCGCTCCGGCTTGTGTCTTTGCCATTGTGCTTTTTTTCCGAGCTGTGTCGAGATAAGTTATTAATGCTAATCTGGTCGGCAAAAATTAACTGCCTGCCGTATTCAATAGCAACGTTATTACTAAACACACATTTATAGTATTGTCCGTCCTTCGAGCCTGGTGTTGCAGAGACCTCCGCAGAGTCAACACTTCTGGGCTGCTCAGGTGCATCCGAGACAATTGAGGTATCGGCAACTTTCACATCATCCCCGGCAAGAAAAGCTTTGCCCGGCTGCTCTTTAAGATGTAAGAAATCCAAATCAACTATCTTCAAAAGTACAAGCTGGTTAACGACTTCGTCGTAAACAAGCCGCAGCCCTGTGCCGACCATTTCCGCCTGCTGCGAAACAAACCTAACCGGGCCATCCGTCGAGAACTCCGACCTTTCACTCACAAAGTCCAGCTCGTCAAGATAAATATAACTCTCTTGCATTTCCGCGGCCTCGTTGGAGAAAATATGAATTGTAACGTCTCCGCTGAGTTTGGCATTTTTCGGGTTCGGTCTGCCCGCCGCCATTTCCACATCCACCATTCCCGTGGCCGCGGTAATATCGCATCGCAGAGTCGGCTGAAAAACCTTCATATAAGGCTTTTCAATCTCCCACATATCACCGCTTTTGTGCAGAAGCCTGACAAAGCCAAACTCTCTGTCCGCGGTTCTGTATTTGGCCATTGTAACTGTGCCGACCTTCGCATCTCCTATCACTCCTTGTTCGCCGCCAAATTCCGGTATCTGCTTTTGCGCCAGAGGGCTGGAAAATTCTCTATCAACATCAATCGGGGCAGTTCGACTTACAAAACCGTACAAAATGTAAATAAAGAATACCGTCCCCAATCCTATGAGCCATATATACAATTTCCTGGATTTCAGCGCCATAATCGACTCGCATTAAGCTTATGCACGATATCTCTCCATCAGTTCTGTCCACCTGCCGGTTTTCTTTAAGATATATTCAATCATTTCGCGCACCGCCCCGCGGCCGCCGCTTCGGCTGGTCACATAGTGGGCGTGCTGTTTGACATCCTCGGTCGCATTATTCACCGCCACCGCAAAACCGGCTCTTCTCATCACAGGCAAATCAAGCACATCATCACCAATATAAGCCACCTCATTTGCCGAAAGGTCGCTTTCTTTTAGAAGCCTCTCAAATGCCGGGACTTTCTCGGTACATTCCTGATAAACGTACGCAATCTCAAGCTGTCCGGCCCTGAGTTTTGTTGCCTCAGCGGTTCGTCCACTCATAATAGCCGTCTTCAAACCCGCCCGATGCCACATCCGAATCCCATGGCCGTCCAGTACGTTAAAGACTTTGCTCTCGGAACCGTCGGGATGAATTATCACACCACCGTCAGTAAGAACGCCGTCAACGTCCATCACCAGCAATTTTATATCAGCAAGGTTAGGTTCTTGTGCCATTGATATTTGGAAAATCTCCTCGCACCGGCCGTCTTCCGCACTCAGCCCACGACTTTTATTGCTACAATATCCTGTACGTCAATCAGCCCCACCGGTTTCTCATCGGCATCAACAACCGGCAAATCATCTATCCTGAATTTGTGAAAAATCGCCATCGCCTCGGCAGCAAGTGCGTCCCTCCTTATACGTTTGCAGTCAGCCTTCATCACGTCACAGAGTTTCCTGGCAAACACTGCCGGACCTTCCAGGGCCACCAGCCGGCGCAGGTCGGCATCGGTAATAATGCCCACCAACCTGCCCCGGTCGTCTACAACCATAACGGCACCGTGGCGCTTCAGGGAGCTGGTTTTGGCCAGCATCTGCTGAATGCTGTCGGTTACTTCAACAACAGGCAGCTCCTCCCCGACCTGGAAAAGCATCGACTGCTCGACTGTTATCAGCTTTGTCCCCAGGGAACCGGCAGGATGAAAGCGGGCATAATCCTCCACGGTGAAATCCCGCGCCTTCATCACTGTAAACGCAAGAGCATCACCAATCGCCAGCATACAGGCCGTTGATACGCTCGGCGCTATCCCCAGCGGGCAGGCCTCCGACATTTGACCTATGCAAAGAAGAATATCGCTATACTTGCTAAGACGTGAATCGCGACTGCCTGTAACCGATACAAGTTTTATCTCTAACTGCTTAACCAGATTTATTAACCGAATAATCTCGTCCGTCTCACCACCGTAACTAAGAACCACAACGAGATCATCACGACGTAATCTTCCCAGATCTCCGTGAACCGCCTCTGCAGGATGAAGGAAATGGCTTGGAGTACCCGTTGAAGCCAGCGTCGCGCTAATTTTCCGGCCGATTATACCGGCCTTACCAATGCCGGTTACTATCACTGAGCCCGAGCAGTCGTAAATCATCCGGGCCGCACGGGCAAACGAATCGTCAACAACTCCCGTCATAGCTTCCACGCCCGCCGCCTCGGCCCGGATAACGCTTCTGGCATATTCGATGTCTAATTTAATCTCAGCTTTTCTCTTCACCTTTGCCATTTTACTTCTTCGAAGCTCGCTGAACGGTTACAAGGCGGTTAAAATTTAACCACACTGCCGCGGCCGTCGTAACATATCATACTGTGCTTCCCGCCGGCGTAGGCCGGCTCGGAGTTAATCACGACGCGCTTGTTTGTCTTCTGTTCAATCTGTGTTACTGCAGATCGTTTCTCATTCTGCAGAAAACTTGCAACATCAGGCGGCACCATCAGCTCAATACGCCTTATGTCTTTATGTGCCGATGCGAGGTTAAGCAGTCTGATGATTCCGATAGACAGTGCCTCGTGGCTCTTGACCACCCCCGTACCGCCACACTGCGGACAGGCCAGATAACTGCTTGACTGAAAAGACGGACGAAGCCTCTGTCTTGTTATTTCTAATATTCCGAACCTGCTCATCCTCAGCACTTTTGACCGAGCCCGGTCCGCTCTGACTGCTTTACGAAACGTCCGCTCCACCTGCCTTCGATGTTTCTCAACTCGCATATCAATGAAATCACACACAATCACACCGCCAAGGTCGCGTAATCTGAGCTGCCTGGGTATCTCAAACGCCGCTTCTATATTTATCTCAAAAGCCGTTTGTTCCGCGTTTTTTCGTTTTCGATATCGACCACTGTTGACATCAATAGCAACCAGTGCTTCAGTCTGCTCTATCACTATCGAACCACCGTTTTTAAGCTCCACACGATTGGATTCTATTTTACTAATCTCTTTTTCAATCCTGTACTTATGAAAAAGAGGCGTCTTGCCGGCATAAAACGTCACTCTCGCCTTCATACGTGGCATTGCTATCTTCAGGAAGTCTTTTATCTTTCGCGCAATGTTTTCCGAATCACACACTATATTGCTTATTGTACTGTTGAAGACATCCCGTAGCGTTCTTATTATCAGGTCGGACTCCTGATAAATCTCCGCAGGTGCACTGGCCGCTTTCATTCGCTTTTGTATAGCTGTCCACAACCGGCCCAAATACCTCAAATCGGCCTGCATATCACGCTTCGAGCAGTCCTGGCCAGCCGTTCTGATAATGAAACCAAATCCTTTCGGGGGATTGCAATCGATAAGCAATTGCCGCAGTTTCTTCTTTTCTTCCTCGCTTTCGATTTTCTGCGATACCCCGAGCTGGCCCATCCACGGCATCATAACCAGATACTTGCCCGGCAAAGAAAGATACGTATTAAGCGTCGGGCCTTTCGTCTTGAGTCCCTCTTTGGACACCTGAACTATTATATTTTGTCCTTTCTTGAGACATCCCTGGATTGGAGGCCTGTCCTTCAGCGACTCTCGACGTCCAACGCTTACGGTTAAGTTTTCTTTCTGTCCCGGAAAATATCGGGGATGCAAATCACTAATGTGTAGAAAACCATTCTTGCCGATTCCAAAATCCACAAACGCCGCCTGTATGCCCGGCTCAACATTCACAACCTTGCCCTTGTAAATGTTCCCTACGTGACTGGCTAGGCCTGTCCTCTCGACGTAAAGCTCTTCCAGTACACTGCCGGCAACAACCGCTATCCGGCATTCTTCCGTCTCAGCCACATTTATCAACATCTCTCTTGCCATAACAAGTCCCTACAACGACTACAAATTTTCCATCCCTGGCGGATTCACACACAGCCTCCTGCCTTCACGATACGGCAGTCCGCCACTTTATACAAGTTCGTTTCACACCACTTAACATCATCGACTCATCAACACCCAGCAGCTTTAGAATCTCATCTACTCTTATCGTACCCGAGGGTTCGATTCCGCACGTAACAGCTACCTTTAAACTATCGAATTCAACCGACTTAATATAGCCGCCGATGTCAACCACACGGGTATTGCCTTTTTCGTCTATTCTTCGCTCTATGAAAAGATGCTCATTCCCGATACATCGGGACTCGGCCTCTAACCTGGTTTTTTCGAGCAGTGCCGGTCCAGTCAGCTCGAATTCATAAACCGCTGCAGCCGGATGAAATCTCGCTTTGCCTTTTATCAGCTCCAGCGAAACGAGACGACAGCCTTGCGGAAGCTGCCGTTCGAGCCGGCTCCGAATTTGCTGTATATCTACATTGTCCTCAATTTCGTTTTCTCTGTCTATCTCTATTAATGCACACATCAGTTCGGCCTGGCCCTCAAGGCCCACGCTTCTGGGTAAAGGCAGCGAGATTCTCGGCCTGGGATTAAATCCCTGGCTGTAGATGAGCTTGATTCGGCTGCGAACCAGGGCACAATGAAAAAGCCTTGCCGTCTCCTGATGTGATAAAAACCTCAGGTTCCCACCTATCCTGAACTTAGCGGCTATTGTGTATCTCAAAAAACACGCCTCTTTCCGTATGAATCTGTTTTTCGTCCCCCTCCAGGGGTCGGTTAAAACACCTCCGGAATAATTTTCCTTGCCGCATCCCTTAGATAATTCGAAATCTGCCGCTGTGAATTCATAGTCAGGATTTTTCGCGTAAGCTGGTTGCAGTCTGTCATTGTGACCGAACGAATAATCTGCTTGACTTCAGGTATCATTGGCGGCGCCAGAGAAAACGTGCGCACTCCCAATCCCAGCAGCAGCATAATATACTCCGGCTCCGAAGCCATCTCGCCGCACACGTGCAGTCCTATCTTGGCCCTGTAAGCATCCTGAACCACCGCCCTTATCAGGCGAAGAACGGCCGGCTCACCTGCCGAAAACAGCGACGAAACCCGCTCATTACTCCGGTCAACCGCCAACGTATATTGAATCAGGTCGTTGGTTCCGATACTGAAAAAGTCTACGTCTCTGGCCAGCGTACCCGCCGTGAGCGCGGCGCTCGGTGTCTCAATCATAATTCCGACCTCGATATCATGCTTATACGGAATAGACTCTTCGTCAAGGTCCTCCATCACGTCGTGAAGAATCATTTTCGCATGTCGCAGCTCCTCCAGGTTTGTTATCAAGGGAAACATTATCTTCACATCACCAAGCACTGAGGTCCTTAAAATCGCGCGCAACTGAGTCTTGAACATCGCCAGGTCCTGCAGGCACAGTCTAATGGAACGCAGTCCCAGACATGGATTCGGTTCAGGAGTGTATCTTCTGCTTGGAGTATACTTATCCGCCCCAAGGTCCATTGTCCTGATTACTACCGAACTGTTGCTGAAAGCCTGAACTGCTTTTACATAAGCCTCGTAGTGGTCGACCTCCGTAGGCTCCTGTTGGTTGTATAGGTATAAAAACTCCGTTCGGTAAAGACCTATACCCTCACCGCCTTTTGCCAGAACCACTTCCGATTCATCGGGAAACTCGATATTACCGAGCAGCTCCACCCTCACCCCGTCCCGCGTAACCGCAGGCATATCACGTATCGCGTCAAGCTCATGCTCAAGACGAGCAAAGTCCTGCAAATACTTTTCATATTCCCGTACCGTCTCCTCATCCGGATTTATGATAACAACCCCGCGATTGCCGTCTACTATTACCGCATCGCCCACGCCCACCGCCTCGCTGATATCTTCAAGAGCGACAACCGCCGGAATACCTAATGAACGGGCAACAATCGCGCTGTGACTCGTTCGCCCACCGACATCCGTGGCAACTCCCTTCACAAAGGTCTTGTTAAACCCCGCCGTCTGGGTCGGACTTAACTGGTGTGCAATCACTACCATTTCCTCGGTAAGATGCGCCACGTCTTCCCGTTTCTTTCCAAGAAGGTGTCTGAGCAAGCGCCTCTCAACATCGTAAATATCCGCCGCACGCTCGCTGATATAAGCATCTTTTACCTGAGCAAAATGGGTGGCTATTTCACGAAGAATGGTTGAAACGGCATATTCAGCGGTCAAACACTCTGAAAAAACCAGATCTGTTATCTTCTTTCGCAGACTTCTATCGCGCAGAAAACGCGAATGCACTGCAAAAATATCACCAACTTTACTTTCTCCGATATCCAGCGCCGCTTCCAGCTCGGTTAATTCGGCAACGGCCTTCCCAAACGCCTCCCGCACACGTCTCATTTCCGCCTTTCTCTGAGAGTTCATTATCGAACGCCGCGGAATGCGATATTCCTCGGAATCAATCACCAGCGACCTGGCAATAGCGATTCCGGGAGAAACTCCGATGCCTTTCCTTATCTCCATATTAACCTTCTATCAGTTATTTTGCTCTGGGACGTCTTCAACTGAGACCCCGCGGAACTGTTCACCCTCCACAAGCTCCTTTAAGGCGGTAATTGCCTCCTCGGCATCGGCGCCTTCGGCCCTGATTGTAAGTCTGCTGCCCTGCGTGGCAGCCAACATTGACATCTGCATAATACTTTTACCGTTGGCTTCGCACTGCGGATTACTAACCTTGATATCACAGGAGAACCGGCTCGCAACATCAACAAACTGCATTGCAGGCCGCATATGCAAACCATCCTCGTTCTTTATCTCAACTTTTATTTCACGAACCAGCTTTTCCAGCGCTTCTCCTTCCGCTTGCATCGTGCCTGCTCACTTACTCTTACAGCTTATTACATTATACCATAATTATTCAGGGCAATTTTACCTCATCCGCTTCCCGCAGGATTTCGTTAATCTGCTCGGCTGTTTGAGACTGCCGCAAAAATTTGCGGAACTTATCCTGCTGTAAATGCCCGAATATTTTTTCCATAGCCTCCAGATGCCTCTCCGGCTCCTCGGTCGGACTCAGCAGAAGCAACACCGTGTAAACAGGCCGCTTATCAAGAGAGGCAAAATCAATACCGCGGCTGCTTCGGCCGACCGCACAGACCGGCCGCTTAACGGCCGAATGCTTGACGTGTGGAACCGCAACGCCTTTACCTAAACCCGTACTCGCCTCATTCTCTCTGTCAATCAGGGCCTTGATAATATCCCTGCAATCACCCTTTTTCAAACCCCCGGCAGTCGCAATTGCCTCGACAAGCTCACTGATTACATCGTCTCTGTTCCTCGCTTTTAAATCCGGAACCGTCGCTTCAAAGCAGACAAAATCTGCGAACTTCATTTTCGCTCCTAAAAAACCCATCTACCCCCTTCCTACCGGTCAAAACCACCAACCATACTTTCGCGGCTAACCGATTCTGATGCCGGCTCAGTGCTTATTGTCTCGTTCTTTTTCCTTTTGCCTTTTTAACTGCCGTTCAAGCTTCTTACTGGCGGTATCAATGCAGGCATATATGTCCTGGCCGGGCTCTTTTACCACAAAAACCTTGTTATGTTCCGCACTTGCAATTATCTCAACTCCGGGTGTCGCGCTCTGGCTGCCGTGGATAATTACCTCTACCTTGTTTATGTTGCTATAATACTTCGGCAGCTTCGAAACTTTCTGCTGCGTATGTGTTTTTAATCCTTCGGTTATCTCAATATGCTTGCCGCTAATCATCACCAACAAATTCAATCTCCTTAAATTAAATGCTTATCTCGTCGCTAACTCTCCGCCTTATCCGTAGAGTCGCTCTTCCTTTCGGATGGCAGCATGCTCGGCGTTACCACACCGCCGCTTATCGTAAATCGCAGCGCCTCCTCTATCGTCATATCCAGCTCTATTGTCTCATCTTTGGCCGTCATTATCACATAGCCCGTAAACGGCGTCGGCGAAGTCGGTACAAAAACGGTTAAAAACTCTCTCGTCATATTCTCATTTATCTTCTTCAGTCCCGAACCGGTAACCAAACCCAGCGACCACGTCCCCTGCCGAGGATACTGCAATGCAACAACGCGGAGAAATGTCAGTTTCTTATCCGACAACATAAGGTCGGTTACCTGTTTTATATACGGATAAACCTTCCGTAAAAAAGGCGTCCTTACAAGAAATTTTTCGAAAATTCGCCATAGCGTCCTGCCCGCCACGCTGGCCAGAATCACCCCCAGGATGCACACGCCCAACAACGCCAGAATAAATCCGGTAATCTGTCCAGGCCCCGTCACCCAGTACTTTTCTGCAACCTGGATTCTCGTGCCTTTTATGATGTCATCATCCTTTATCCTCTCCCCAAGCACATCCGGCTGGGCCTGTAGCTCCGGCTCGTTCTTCAAGACATAAGTAACCTTCTGGTCATTAGTGATAGGCGGATACCATTTGGTAGCCGCCACCGCCAGCCGGACAACCCCACGATTGATATGGATACTGATATTTCCCTGCACGAAGATGTAGCACTGCACGAATATCCAGATTGTAACCACTGTCGGAAGAAGCGCCGCCAGCCCCCGCAGAAAATAGCCTCTGAAAGTTTTTAATGCTTGCATAGCTTCTGTGAACAGCCCCTCGCTGGTTTGTTCGTAACTCCTTATTTCACACTAAATTGCGCTTTTGACAGCCCTGCAGCCAAACCACACTGCGCCGATAGTTTAATTTATAGAATCCTGTTCGTCAATAAAAAACTCTTTTGGCAGATGAGCCCCGGCCAGATGTATAACCACTCCCGGCAAAGAAGCAATAAGCCAGGCAACGCGATGGAATACCGCCAGCGCAACAGCCTGCTCGCTGGTAACCGACGCCAGCTGTGTAAACATAATTTTCAGCCCCCCTTCCCATATACCGAGTCCCCCAACACTCACAGGCAACAGCCCCAGAACCCATGCGGCCGGAAAGAAGACAAAATAGTACTTAAGAGGGGCCGTCATCCCGAGATTGCGTCCGGCAAGCCATAAACCCACGATAAAGACGGCCTGACAACAAAAGGTTAGTACATACGCAAGCAATATCGCCAGCGGCTTACGACAGTAAAGGCGGATAGCATCTCTCGCTTTTCCGGCCGCACGAGAGCCCTTATCTCGCAGAACAGACCAGCCTTTCTTCAGGACCGCCCTGCCCTTATTCGTTAGTAAGAAAATGCAAAGAATCGCCGCCAGAGCCCCAACCACATATAAAACAATCCACCCAAATCCCGACAGAGATTGAAATGTATCGAAACTAAAATTTATCTCCAGCTGGTCGCTTTGCCCTTCCACCGGTACAAACCAGTAAAAACAGGCGGCCATAGCAATCAGCCCGGAAAAACCTATCGCCCTGTCGACAAAGACGCTAAGAACGGCCTCGAGCTTTTTATCGGTATGCTTAGTAACATACCACGCCCTAAGTACGTCACCTCCCACCGAGCTTGGCAAAAAGTTATTATAGAATAATCCTAATAAATGAAGCTTGAATGCCGCCCATATATTAATATTGATGCCCTGAACCCTCAACAGTACCCACCAGCGTGAGACAAAAATAAACTGACTAAAGAATAAAATACCCACCACCCCCAAAAAAACCCATAAACTCATCCCCAATAAAGTCCCCGTAAGTTTTCCAAAATCCTCGTTGCGAAATACAAGATACAGCGCAATGCCTGCCACACAAAAACGCAATATCGTAGATATATGCTTTTTCCTTTTGCTCGTCGGGCCTTGTGCCAACTCGGTTTCCTCAAAAAACCTTGTTTTCGGATATAATAGCAGGTAAGATTCATCGCAGCAAGATATTGCGTAATATAAATAACAGCCCCGCCTTCCGGGCATATATCAGTAAGGAGCTGCTGAAAGTGGCTACAAAACAAGACATCGAAGAAGGCCTGCAATTTCTTCCCCAATTCGGTCCCGACGGCCTGATAACAGCCATCGTGCAGGATGCAAAGACCGGCCAGGTCCTGATGGTCGGGTATATGAACCGCGAGGCGCTCGAAAAAACTATAGAAACCGGAAAGGGAATATACTACAGCAGGTCGAGAAAAAAGCTGTGGACCAAGGGCGAGCAGAGCGGCCACTTCCAGAAAGTAGAACAGATTCTTACCGACTGCGACCAGGACTGTATTCTGCTGAAGGTAACCGTACAGGCCGGCCAGTGCCACTTAGGCTACCAGTCCTGCTTTCATCGCGCACTCAAAAAAGACAGCAAAGACAAGCTCGAGTCAATCGCCGAGAAGGTCTTCGACCCCGATGCCGTTTACAAGAAATAATTACTGAGTTACCAATTACTACTTCTTTTTAATCGGTATATAAATGTCAATTATAGATTCCGGGTTCTCCGCGCCCCTGAATCTCTCATCATACAGCTCGAAATCGAAACAGCCTGCCGAAACATAGTCTGATTTGGGCAGCCATTCCTTATACGCAAACTGAAATGTCTTCATAAGTTCGCTTAATCCTTTACAGGAGAAAACAGCGTATTGATGTTCAGGAATTCTCTTGCCAACCATAACGTCCGGCATTGAAGAGAGGTCCTTAACTTCCTTGCACGCCATATAAAACCACTTGTTCTCCTTGTGAAATTCCTCGGTATAGAATTCTATGCCGAATTTTCTCGTATTGTCTTTCCATTCTACGTTCTTCTCCAGCTTAAAGAACATCTCCCAGGCCTTGGGAAACAATCCCGAGCCGCCCTCCCCAAACGTTGTTACACCAACCACACAAAATGCAGGCAACTTCTTTATAGCCGGTTCCATACAGTTTCCCTTCCATATTTATATTGCCGTACGTCATTATGTCTAAGGCTTACAGCGTAAGTCAGGAATTTAAAGAAGACAACAGTCTATGATTTAATTCCCATAAAGCATTCCTGTTGCTGTCCCAGCGAAGCATTTCATAAGCATTTTTGTAGTCAGCCCATTTGTATTCAGTGTGCTCATTAGTCAAAATTATATTCTCATCAAACAATTCGACTCCAAAAGTATGTTCCGGAATAACCAAAGTACCACTTCCCCATATGAATCCACACACGTTTTCCACTGGAATTGTTGCTAACAAATCTAATTGCATATAAGCATTATTTGGTGATATATTTGCCTCCTCGTGTGCTTCTCTCTTAGCTGCATCTAATGGAGTCTCGCCTTGCTCACCTCCACCGGCAATACCCTGCCAATACCCTCCCGTCTCCGGATTTCTTTTAAATATGCAATATAGCGGACCTTGATTCGCTATCAGTCTGTAAGGAAAAACTAACACCTGAAAAGGAGAACGATTCATCATATATCATTCCTCAAATGTTTCTGCAATGACAAAGCCGGCTTTTTTATATGAATTTATCGCTGGCGTATTTATTTCCTCTACATCAACTCTTACCGTCTCCATTTTCATAGAGCCAAAACGTTGAATAGCGGTTCTTATTAAAGAAGACGCTACTGCTTTTTTTCGCCATTTCGGAATAACGGCAACGATGCTTATATAGCCATAATCTTCCTTGCTGTAGCTTATAATAAAACCTATATATTTGCCGGTCCCGGCATCGACTGCTATGAATACTCCCTCGGAGTCGAATCCAAGAAAAGTATCCCAGTCATCGTCCCAGGGGGCTTCATGGAAAGACTCCGCATAGATAAAAGGGATTTCATTATGGTGCAGGGCCGGACAATACGAAACGATTCTAAATCCGGCCGGTGTAATATCAGGCCCAAAAGTCCCAGCCAGCTTCATCCTGAAATATTTTGACATTACTTTATATATTCCCTTGTCCGCGGCTACTCTTTATTGAAGTAGTTGACGCGCGAGTTACTGGCTTTCTTTAAGTTTTCTCAGATTATCCAATGCCTTGCCGTATGCCGGCCTTTCCTTGCTCCATTCCACTAATTTCTCACAGGGAAACTGGCCGCACTGTGAGCAATTATCCAGTCCCTTATCATCCACACAGCACTTTAGAATCCAGCAGTCGGCCGACCAGTGTTTAGAACGGTCGCCGCGACAGCCCATACAATACGGGCCTTTCGCCATTATCTCTTCTGCGCCTTCGTCCTGCTTTATGACTTTCCACTCTCTAAACTGCCCTACCCACTTCTGCGCATTCTCCAGACTTTCGTGAATATGCGGAAACGGGCACGTGCTGCAATCGAGACCACATACAGCTATATTCTTTTTCGCAGCTTCACTTTTTTGTTTACGACAGCCGGCCGAGGTAATTACATACCCAACACCCGCGGCAGCGGTAGCCTTGAGGAATTCTCTTCTATCAATTCTATTTTTTCTTAAAACCATCGTATTGACTCTTTCAAAAATTGTCCTTCTCGCGGCCGCCCTCCATCGAAACGGCCCGCGCAGGAATCAACGGCTCTGTTTCATTTGTTTAAGATTATCGAGCGCCTTGCCGTAATGCGGATTTTCTTTACTCCATTCCACTAATTTCTCGCAAGGGAACTCGCCGCACTGCGAGCAATTGTCCAATCCTTTATCATCCACACAGCACTTCAGAATCCAGCACTCGGCCGACCAGTGTTTAGAGCGGTCGCCGCGACAACTAATGCAATAAGGCCCTCTTGCCATTATCTCTTCTGCGCCTTCGCTATCGCTTATGACTTTCCACTCTCTAAACTGCCCGACCCACTTCTGCGCATTTTCCAGGTTTTCGTGAATGTTCGGAAACGGGCACGTGCTGCAATCGAGACCACAGACAGCTATGTTTTCTTCCATAATAACGTCCTTCTATTTTATCCTTTTAGTTTTTCTTTACCAGCTCATTCAGCCGTTCGATTACATAGTCCGCATATTTCTTTCTTGCGTCAATCTTATCCGGCCAAATCTCGCTTATTATTCCTGTTATCATAACCGTCGTGATGCCTAAATTCTTCGCTCCTTCGAGCTCTCTCGAGCCGCCGTCACCGACAAACAAACATTGGTTAGGTTCTGCACTCAATTCTTCCATACATATATTATAAATTTCCGGCTCAGGCTTAACACAGCCGACCTTGCAGGAAAAAACGACCGAATCGAAAAGATGCGTAACCGGAGACCTCTTCCACCCTACTATCTCCGCAACGTCCGCGTTGCTAATCAGCCCGATTTTTTTCTTCCTCGATTTTAGAATAGCAAGCACTTCAAGTGTTTCCTGCGGGATATTTATAAGAGCATCGTAAAATCTTTTAATCCTGTTATCGACCGCCTTTTTAATTATCTCTTCCGGAATGGAGGGGTCAATCGAATGCGCCATCTTTCGAATTATTAAAACAGGGTCGTTAACTTCCCCGGTCAAACGTTCCCGCGACTTTTCCAGTAATTGCTCGTTCCAGGCCTCTTTGCTGACTCCGAGCATCTCGCAAGTCGGCGGTCCGTCGGACCACGATGATTCGACCTTTGTAAGAGTGTGAAAAAGGTCGAAGAGTATCGCCTGCTTCTCTTTGACTACAGCAATAAGGCTATTATCTCTCATATTTATCTGCAATTAATTCCCTTATTATAAAGTAAAAAAAGAAAAAGACAAAAAAGTATTTGCTTTTGTTCAAAAATAGTGTAAATTATAAGTATTGTTTGGTATATATCAAACTTATTGGTGAAAAGCAGGCATAAGTAAAGACAGAGGCGGGATTTGGAAGAAAATTCATAAGTTCAGGGAAGAAAAGCAGTTACACACATGGGAAAACGGGTCAAATTCATTCCACTTGAAATAGAGACGGTGCTGGCGGACTGCGATTTCCAAACTATGAACGCCGAACAGCGGGGCGTTTACTTTTCGCTGATTATATATATGTATGCCAATGACGGGAAATGTCGGCTCGATACGAAGTACTTGAGCAGGCTGATGAATTGCAAAAACTTTCCGAAAGTCTGGCAGGAAATCAAAAAGAAATTTCAGGTTAAGGAGGGAATAATCACTCACAAAAGAGTCAGCCGCGAGCTCAGAAGAGCAAAGAGGCTTATGCAAGCCAAGAAAAAAGCAGGACTTAAAGGCGCAAAGGAAAGATGGCACAGCCATCCCGATGCTATCGGGACACCTAATGGCACACCCAATAGCACAGCAATGGCTAACGAGAACGTAAACAATAACAATAACGAGAATAAGAATACAAGAGAAGAAGAACGAAACGAGATCAAAGAACGAGAAGAAAAAACTTCGAATACGAATTCGAGGCTGCGCGCCTCCGTTTCTTCGATTCCGATTCGACCTCGACTTCCTCGTACAGAGCATCTACCCAAGCGTGGTGGAGAGCCTCTGAGGCTTGACAGTTGCCTGAAAATGAGTAATATAGGGAAAAAGTTGTCGGAAAGTTCTAACCTATGAGCAAGAATATCGCAATTTTAGGCTCCACCGGTTCTATCGGCAAAAGCGCCCTGAAGGTAATCAGCGCTCTTGGTGCCGATTATCGCGTTGTCGCTCTTTCGGCCCACAGCAACTTTGCCCTTCTTGCCGAGCAGGCACGGCAGTACGGGCCGGCCGTCGTCGCGATTAGCGAGCCGTCTTATGCCGACCGACTGCGACAGGCCTGTGCTGGTTTGAACGTCGAGATTTTAGCAGGGCCGGAGAGCCTCGAGCAGATTGCAAGCCTTGACGTGGTTGATATTCTCATCACGGCCGTTGTAGGCGCGGCGGGCCTGCCTGCCGTTCTTGCAGGCGCACGTCAAGGCAAAAGGTTAGCAATCGCGAACAAGGAGCCGCTGGCGATTGCGGGAGAAATTCTTACCGAGGTAGCAAAAAAAAGCGGCGCGACTATTCTTCCCGTTGACAGCGAGCACTCCGCGATTTTCCAGGCAATGCAGGCCGGCTCGCACGACGAAGTGAGCAAAATCATACTGACCGCGTCCGGCGGACCGTTCCTAAACGCCGGCGAGAACGAAATAAAAAACGCGACGATACAGGACGCCTTAGCGCATCCGACCTGGAATATGGGGCCGAAGGTAACGGTCGACTCGGCAACGATGATGAATAAGGCCCTCGAAGTAATCGAGGCCCACTGGCTATTCAATATGCCCGTTGAGAAAATCGAGGTGCTGATTCATCCAGAGTCAATCATTCACTCGATGGTAGAATTCGTCGACGGGTCCGTGATAGCGCAGATGAGCAATCCTGATATGTGCCTGCCGATTCAATACGCCCTAACCTGGCCGAAGCGTTTAAAGGGTATCAGCCGGCCGCTGCGGCTCGAAGAATTAGGCACACTCAGCTTCGAGAAGCCGAACCTGAAAACCTTCCGTGCGTTGGCGCTCGGCTACGAAGTCGCCCGCGCCGGCGGCTCGGCACCCGTGGTTTTCAATGCTGCTAACGAGGCTGCCGTAGAAGAATTTCTTTCGGGACGAATTACATTCGGCAAAATAGCCGAACTAATAGAAGGATGCCTGTGTAAACATAGTGCAAAAAAACTCGGCTCGCTCGAGCAGCTTCTCGAGCTTGATGCCTGGGCCAGAGATGAGGTCAAAAAATGTCTGAAGAGACAAAAAGTACATTAAAAAAATACATCAATACCGCGTTATTAGCTCTTGTTATCATTGGGGCCTTTTACTTCGTCATCGGCAACATCAGGGCAACCGGCAATTTGCTTCTCGTAGCTCTCGGCTTTGGTGCGGTAATCATCGTCCACGAGTTCGGGCATTTTATCGTCGCCAAGCTGTCCGACATAAAGGTCGAGGCATTTTCAATCGGATTTCCGCCGGTGCTTCTGGCGATACAAAGGACCGAGGCCGGCCTGCGCTTTTTGTTTTTACCCGGGCCTGTCGAAGACAAGCAAGAGCAAAAACCCACCAGTCCCGAGAATGCCGATACAGAACAAAGCCAGGTAAGTCGAAGAACGGGGCTTTTCAGCTTCACCATCGGCAAAGGAACAACGGCGGGCGAGACCGAGTATCGCATCGGCCTTTTGCCGTTCGGCGGCTTCGTTAAAATGCTCGGCCAGGACGACACAGGCCCGGACGAGAAATCCGATGACCCTCGCTCATTCACTAACAAGCCGATACTGACCCGCATCGCGGTGGTTACCGCAGGCGTCGTATTCAACGCAATCTCGGCGCTGATGGTTTTTATCATTGTTTTTCTGGTAGGCATTAATCTGACCCCACCACTCGTCGGCGGCGTACTTTCCAACTCACCTGCAGAGGTTGCGGGCATTCGGCCCGGTGACAGAATAATTCAAATAAATAGAAACGGCAACACGGAATACGTTGACGTATTACGTGATAACAAAATGATTCAATTCATCAGGAACACCAACCTCGACTTCAGCAATATTTCAATAGCAGCCGCTCTTTCCGACAGAGATGAAGCGGTTCGGCTAAAGGTTCAACACGAAAACGGCTCAGTCGAAGAGGTCTCAATCGTATCCAGTCCCTCAACCGAGACCGGCCTAAGACTCTTCGGAATCGCCAAGCCGGCAACGCTCACCATTGAGAAGGTTTCTAAGCCGGAGGTGATGTTTGACGCCACCGGCCTTAAGCCGGGCGATGAAATCGTTGCCGCCGATGGAAAGAAAGTCGAAAAAAGCTGGCATCTCGAAAAAATCGTTCGCAACCATCTCAAGCCTACTATCAGCCTGTCAATAAACAGGCGCGAGCCCGGCCCATCCGAGAAGCAAAGTCAAATCCGCTCACTACAGACGCAGCTTGAGCTCAGCACACTGCCGACTAATTACAACTTCCAGACAGAATACGAGCTGGCTCATATCCACTCCATTGTGCCGCGTTTGCGTATTGCCGAGGTACAGCAATCACGCCGGCCTTCATACCTTGAAAGGCTTCTGGCGTTGTTAAGGGTTTCCGGCTGCAGAAGTCGCCACATCCCTTTGCCGTTGAAGCGGGGTGATATAATTACCGCAGTAGGCGACGTTAAGCTGCCTACCTTCACGGAGCTGCGCACAGTAACAACCGAGCATGAAGGCAGTCAAATGTCCATCAGCATCCTGCGAGCCGATGAGAATGGCGATTATAAACCCCTGACGATGAAGGTTACTCCACGTCGGCCACCCGGCAGTGACCGTGTACGGATTGGCATTATGACCGCCCTTGACGCAGAAAATCCCGTCTTGGCCACAACTATAGATGCCCGGAACGGCCCAAAGGCCTTACACATCCCGCGCGGCGCGAGAATCACACGTGCAGATGGTAAGACAGTATCGAGTTTTTACGACCTGGTCGAGATTATTCGCCAAAGCTCCGGACGACAAATCGAACTCGAATGGCAAAAATCCGACCCATCACAGGCGGCGGAAAGCGGCAATGAGCCCGGTGCAGGAACAGCCATCATCGATGTGCAGGCCGAGAATGATTATATTACCGTTCATAGCGTTTTCACCGAAATGATTCCGTTCAAAGAATTAAGAGAGCTTTATAAGGCAAGCGGCCCCATAAACGCCATAGAAATGGGCTCTAAGAAAACTATGATGTTTATCGTCCAGGCTTACGCCACCATAAAGGGACTTTTCGCGAGGTTCATAAGCCCCAAAACACTCGTCGGGCCGCTCGGAATCTTCAAGCTGACTTATACTATCGTTACCGAACAACCTCTGTCTTATTATTTCTATTTCCTCGGAATGATAAGTGCCATCATTGCCGTGATGAACTTTCTGCCGCTGCCGATTCTTGACGGCGGTCTCGTTGTGCTGCTGCTGGTAGAGAAACTAAAAGGCTCACCCATAAGTACGCGGGCACAAGCCGTCCTTACTTATGCGGGCCTTGCCTTCATTGCGGTCTTGTTCCTCTATGTAACACGAAATGACATTATCAATTTCTTCCTGAACTGACCGGAAGTGCTCTTTGACTTGTCCCGGCGAAAACTGTCGCGGCCGGGCGTTATGTGATATTATCCACGGGCTCCCGAAGCAATATCTTTGGACGACCGCGGTGTCTGCTCATTAGCCAGTTGCTCAAGCTCGTCCTCTTTAACATCATTCCCGGCCTGAGTGGCAAGCAGCATCTTCATCCCCAAATTCTTCTCAGTCTGCCTTTCTCCATCACAATTCTTTTCAGTCTGCTTTTCTCGATTACAAATCTTCTCGAGCTGCCTTTTCTGATGCGAAATCAAATCCGAAATTTTCTTTTTTATCTGGTTGCGCCGGCTCTGCCATTTACCTACAGTACTAACCAGCCATCGATAGGCCGTTAGCACTAAAATCCCGGCCCCACCGAGGAAGCTCATGACCGATGCGTTAAGCATCAGTTCGCTCCGTTCCTTCTTTCTCATATGTTCTTCTACCTGCTCCTGCCAGTTATCTCCATAGACCGCGCCTGCAATATTATTATGATCGCCCTGCTCAGCGCTCACCGCCAACTCATCAAGGTCGGCCTTAAGCCTTTTCTGATATTCCTCTTTCCAATCGGTACTATATTTACTACTTTCATGCAGCAATTCAAGCTGCTCATCGGGCGAGAGGTTCGATTGGTTTTCAAATCGCGAAAGCAATTCGTCCTCATGCCGGCTGGAATTCAAATTACTCGGAACCCACCCCCGTTGCTCTTTATCTTTTTGCACGGCCGTTATGCCAAGCCCAACGAGCCCTATCAGGAAAAACACAACGCCTGTGATAACGATGTGCAAATTTCTTATCATTGATAACAGCCTTTCAAAATTCCTATGGAATTCTTAACGAACCTTTCCTGTTCCTTGGCTTGTTCTTACCTTTTTAATCATCCGATAAAAGCATCTCAGGCCCTGCGCCCCCTTAGTATTCACGCCCAGCTTAGAAATACAGTAAGCCTATTAAAATATAGATAACAAAGAAAGGATAGTCAACTGACAGCACGAAGACTAATTTCAAAGTTTATATGCATCCAGCCCGATAATATCGCAGTTTATTTTTATTAGTAAAAGGGAAGTTCCAAAGTAGTGTCAAATTCGATATAGGACTATTGATACGGTAGTGTGAGGAATGTGGATTTACGCAGCTATTGTAAAAAAAGCGAACAGCTTACGCCTTGCGCTTCTTAAGCAGAATTGCGCCTCCCAAAGCAAAGAACATAAGCGTGGCAGGCTCTGGTATGCACACTGTAAAAAAGTCTGGTCCTCCCGGATATTCTCCCGGAGAAAACAGCAGGGCCTCCTTGACCAAAGAGTCATTCTGGACATAAGTCAGGGCGGAATTAAGGTCAATAGTAAAAGTGTAGTTGCCGACGGTGCCGTCCCAGTCGAAAGCGTACCTTGCGACAATATCACCGGCAAGCAGCAATTCCGGATTGCCATCATCCGAACCATCGCCAAATTGGAAAGAGTTACCCCCAAGGTCTATTGCGCCGGCGCCGGTCGAATTCCCGACAATCCAGTAGTCCAGTTCACTGGAAACAGCCTCACTTCCAGCCTGGTCTAAAGAAAGAGTCCCCGGCCCCATAACGCCTATTACGGTTTGAAAACTTATGGCGTTAACATCATCCGGCTGTGTAATTACATAATCAAAACTAAATGAGTCCACATCAAAGACACAATTTGTAGGCTTTATTTCAACGCTCCCTTTCGCCGGAACGCAGAATGCCATAAATGTCAATGCGACTATACTAATTGCTGAGTACTTCATTAACATTCCTCCTGCCATCGAAAAACGTCACTGTTGCGCCCTTTTGATGAAGACCCGCTTTAGCCATCACTGCAGGCAGTCATCAAAAGTGTCTCGTACATATCATCCGATAGAAGAAGTTTTCACCACCCACTTGAATTGAAAATTTATGACTATATTAAACAAGCTTTCGGCGTAAAAGTCAAGCCTTATTTTTGTATTAATTTACCTTTATTTACCATTGTCCGGTAAATTCAGCCCATACAGCGTGCTATAAACTATTTACGCCGTGAAATGGACCCATAATTTTCTTTCAAAATCTGATTTTTAAAACGAATCCAACTTGCCCCAATAAGTGTTCCGCCGATTTTCCCAATGAAAATACAAATACCCGGCTGCCAGGCCCCGAGACGGGCCTCAGCCAATATTTAACGGAATGGGCAGGCCGTGCTAACCGAGTTTTGACCAAGCTTGCCGCGCCATATAGCGTTCGCAATAGAACGGTCGGCCACGTCCACGAATCCGTCGCAGTCAAGGTCGCAATCACGAAAAGTAAAGCTGCCCGCCGAGCCTTTCCTCCAGAAAACATTAATTATCGAGCGGTCCGCCACGTCAACTATGCCGTCATTGTCAACGTCACCGAGAAGGGCTATGCCGAACCATTCCGCCGAGCTGCCGACATTGCCGTAATCATCTCCTGTAACGGTTACTTTAACTATATATGGAAGGCCTCCGTAATCAGAAATACCATCGGAAATGTCGCAACCGGGCGCCGCGAAACTGCAGAACGCATCACCTGCCTGCCCCCCGGCAACAATTGCCGGCAGTATATCGACATCGAACGGCTTATAAATAAATTCCCAGACGCACGTATAGCTGTTATTATCCATCGGGTCGTCAAAAATCGCGACACTCGTGGTCAAATTTGAGGTTGTCCTTCCAGGCAAATTATAATACATCCACTGGTTGTCTATTTCCATATCAACCGGCAAAATATGTGACGAGGTTAACCTCGGATAATCCAGCCCCTCCAAAATAGTCCAGACATCGTTAGCTCCATTTATTGTTTCGCCAACAAAATCCCAGCCCGCGTCAGTGAATGTATTTCTCATCTGCATCTGTGCAGTCGGCAGGCCGATGACATTGGGGTCAGTCTTATCACCAATACCTACGGAACCAGGATTAATATCGCTATCCCAGAAACATTTAGTGTAAATACCCCCGGAATCACCCCCCGCAATACTACAATATGTGTGAGTAACTGAATAACTATTAACAACTTTCCCGTTATTATTTTGTCCTATGAGCCCACCAACACGTCCCGGGGCTCCCAGAAGGTTATCGATGGAATAACAATTAGAAACTATCCCACTATTTTCTCCTACCAAACCACCAACAATGCTACAGCTATTGCTCCCTAACACCCACTCAACAATTTGGCTTCCTATAGCGCAGCATCTGATGATAGTACCGCTGCTTAAATAACCCACAAGTGAACCACATATAAAGCAACATGAATGGGAACATGTGCAGCCACAAGATACTAAAAAAACATTAGGCTCAATAACACTCAAGTCCATTATCATAGCGTCTGTATCATCAATAAATCCGAAAAGTCCCACCTCATATGCCCTATATATCCCATCATCAGACTCGCAACAATTAAAAGAATAACTAAAATTAGAAACCATATGCCCATTACCGTCAAAGACACCCGTGAAGGGCGTATTAGCATCACCAATGATATGAAACTGCGTTCCGGTGTAGGCGGACAGGTCAATATCCGCCATCAGCTTAAAATGTTTATCCCAATCGCACTCTATCAATCCAATTGTATTAAACTGCTCTGCGGTATAAATAAGATAGGGATTATTCGGCTCACCCTGCCCCCCACCGTACCAATCACTGCTTAAAATCAACTTTCCAGGCAGGTTCTGCCAGGCAAGTCTTGGATAATCTACGCCTTCATCGATTGTCCAAATCGGATCGCACGCCCAGGCAGCAAATGTTATCGCTATCTGCATCTCGGCAGTCGTTTTACCCCTCGAGTCATCGCATCTTTGTGGTCCTGTGTATCCACTTCCACACATACTTAATTGACCAGAGGTCTGAATATCCCAGAAAGAATCAATGACAAAACCGTGATTATCACCTACCAATCCTCCACCCCGTGAATTGCCTTGAACGTGGCCGGCAGCATAGCAATTCGAAATAGTTCCTTCAACGTGCAATCCTACCAGTCCCCCAACCTCTGAGTTTCCGGTAACATCACATAATGAATAGCAATTTGAAATAATAGCATATTCTCCATTATACCCTACTAATCCACCAATTTCGTAATTCCCTTCAACAGCCCCACACGAATAGCTTTTATGCACTTTTCCTTCATATCCATTAGCTCCAACAAGCCCTCCGATATCAAGGTCACCATAGACATAGGTCTGGGCATGACAATTCGAAATTATTCCACTGTTGTATCCTATCAGACCCCCGATTGAATGAGAAACTCCACGAACTATCCCGGTTACACGGCAATCCAAAATCGTGCCACCATTACTGCCCACTAATCCTCCTATCGCACCATACCCAGACACAGTTCCGCCTTCAACATAACAATTAGATATAATACTCCAATCTAAATCGCCAACAAGCGAACCAACAATTCTTCTTGCGCTTACATTCGGGTCAATTAAACCCAAATTCTGTATCTGTGCATTCGGGTCCGAAACGTATCTAAAAAGTCCTATGCAATATACATCATTGGAATCATATGTGAAATTTGAAATGGTATGGCCGTTACCGTCAAAGACACCGCAGAAAGGTTTGTTACATGGATCACCAAAGTCTTTAACATAACCAATCAAATTAAACTGCGTGCCTGTATAACCAGCCAAATCGATATCGGCTATCATTTTGAAATGTTTATCCCAGTCGTTGGCGTCAAGGCCGATAGAGTTAAGGTCATCGGGAGTTGCGATTAGGTACGGGTCGTTCGGCTCGCCATTGCCACCGCTGTATTTTCCGCCGTTAAGCTGTTGGGAATTATGCGGACCGTATAATTTTAAAATATCTTTGGTCCCCTTAAACCTCTTGTCGGCAAAAGCCCGGCCTGCTGCCGGAAACTTGGCCTTTGTTTTCATCTTCGTTGTTGTTTTGCCGGTCCTACCGTGGTATTTGGCGAGGGAAGGTGAGGCCAATAAAAGAATTAAAAGCATTACAAAGCAAAATTGTGTGGTTTTGCCGTACACCTTAACTTCCAGAAAATCTCAAAATGTTAGCTTAACGAAATGGGCATTTGACGCTTACCGATCTTTGGCCAAGATTGCCGCGCCATATAGCGTTCGCAATAGAACGGTCGGCCACGTCCACGAATCCGTCGCAGTCAAGGTCGCAATCACGAAAAGTAAAGCTGCCCGCCGAGCCTTTCCTCCAGAAAACATTAATTATCGAGCGGTCCGCCACGTCAACATAGCTGTCATTGTCAACATCACCGAGAAGGGCTATGCCAAACTGCGCCTCGGCAGTGCCGGTATTACCGTAATCATTGCCGATAACAGTAACTTTAACCGTTAACGGCTGGCCCGAATCTGATAAGCCGTTGGGGTCCTGGCAGCAGAGAGCCGCGAAACTACAGAACGCGTCACCCGCCTGTCCACCGACAATGATTGTCGGCGGCGAGTTGACATCACTCGGCAGGATAAACTCCCACGCGTACGTATAGCTGCTATTACCCTTCGGGTCGTCGGTAATCGAGACGCTTGCAGTCGAGTTGGAATCATTATTATCCGGCAGGTTCTGATACATCCACTGGTGGTTTAAATTCAGGTTCAACGATATCGATTCTGATTTGGTTGTAAAATTCCAGACAGGTCCATCAATTTGGGTGCAGGCATTTTTGGCCACAATCTGCCAGTAGTATTTTGTACCCGGCACAAGCGCTCCGCCGGACGTACACGGGTCATAAGCCTGACAAGTAGGCTCATAGAGGTCAGTGTAAATAAGCTGGCTCGGCGGATTAGTGGTGCCAAAATATACATCGTACGCCGCCCAGGGAAACAAAAGAGTGAATTCCGTTGTGCGTACTGCAACCTCCCACCAGGGCCAGTCCGGACAACCGGAATCAGGACAAACATATGAATTATCGCAAGTATCTCCCTCCTGCCAATCCTCACCACCCCCGACGAGGACTCCTTCCACCATCAAAGTATCAATGTTGAAAACCGCCGAACCCGAATTACCCACATATGTATCCAGGTTTGCTTTGAAGAAGGGTGATAACGCGACGCTTTCTTTAACTTCCGCTCCTTCGGCATATTTCCTTGGAAGCCCCAACGGATGGCCGACCACAATAAGAGGCTCATTGCTCTCTATAGCACCGGTCAGACGAACATTCAAGGGACTATGACCCACTACTTCCCTGTCCAAACGGAGCAACGCCCAATCCGACCCTATCGTGGAGGCTATCACCTCGGTGCAGTAATATATTTCAGACTCATCCAACGTCAGGACCGGAGTATCGCAACCGGGTCCACTCATAACAAAGCCAAAGACAACAGCTATTTCGCCACAGCCATAAGCGGATTCACAATGTCCCGCGGTAGCTATAATATCAGGAGCAACCAGAAAGCCCGAGCATAACGCCGATTTCGGCTGGTCACGATAAGGCTCATCAAGGCAAAGCGGATTACCCGTACCTATCGGGTCAACAATATTATACCAGTCGGCGTAAGTTACTGTCAGCAGCGAGAATGTCCCATCGCCGTTATCAACCAGGTTACTCTTACCAACCAAAGCCGCTGTTGAATCGCCAATCGACAAGATATCGGGGTCAGTAACTTCGCATTCTTCACGGCGGTTGTCCTGTCCATAAATAATTTTCGGGGTCATCATATTTTTCCCGGGCCAAAGATTGATGCTTTTAGCCTCGAATGCCAGCGTCCAGGCATCATTCCAGGAAAGGATAGTATCAACTGATACATCAGTAGAAGTATTTTGTGGGAAGGGATTATTCGGCACATTCGGCGATACGCACGGAGTATGGGTCACTTCGAGAGTATAATCACCTGTACCGGCCCCGTAACCGGCTATACGAATAAAATACGTCCGGGCCTCAATTACTGCCATCGTCATCTCCGACTGTTCAATACCAGGCCAGGATATATCGTCATTACACGCTATTTCATTACCGTCGCAGCCGTCGAAAACAGCCAACGTCGTATCAAATGTGCTGTTCCTGAGACTCATTGTAGCCAGACCCGTACTCGAAGGTGTAAACGCATGCCATACATCGGCCGAATCATGAAGACTACAAAGGCTTCCGAAATTTCCTGTTGCATAAACAGTCGAGCCGTAATAAGTTCCGCTGGCCGTCACAGGTATAGAGTTCTGACAGTCGTCATTGGACGGGGGCGTTATTTCGCTTACAGTTAACGTATAACTGCCGGTCCCGCCACCATAACCGGCTATACGGATAAAATATGTATGACCACCTGTAAGGCTAACACTAACCTGCGACTGGGAACTACAGAAATCATCATTACACACCAATTGCGTCCCCCCACACCCATCATATACAGCCAGTGTCGTATCAAACGCACTTCCGCAAAGACTGATGGAAAAAGCGCCCGTTGACGTCGGCGTAAAAGAATGCCATACATCGTTTGCATCATCGTATCCACAGCTACCTGCGGCTCCGGTCGCCCCTACGCTTAAGCCGTAGTATGGCGCCGCTTCGGTAACGGGTATGGCATCGATGCATTCGTCATTGGCGGGAGATATCATATCAGTTACGGTGAGTATATAATCGCCTATTAAACCATAATAACCGGCTACGCGGATAAAATATGTATAACCGCCCGTCAAATAAAGATGAACTTCCGATTGAATGCCGCAAAAATCATCATTACACGCCAATTCCGTCCCCCCGCATCCATCATATACAGCCAATGTCGTATCAAATGCACTTCCGCAAAGACTAATGGAATAAGTGCTTGATGATGTCGGGGTAAAAGAATGCCATACATCGTTGGTATCACCAAAACCACAACTGCTTGTGGAAGTTCCGCTCGCCCCTGCGCTCGAGCCTAAATATGGCGCCGCTTCGGTAACGGCTATGGCATCGATGCATTCGTCATTGGTCGGTGGTATTCTAATGCTGAAGTAAGCACTGTAGTCGTAACATAATGAGTCCGAAACATCTGTAATTTTAATCTGGTAGTCACTGCCCGCAATCAAAGAGTAATCGACGGGAATCGACCAGTCATAGGAACCACTATCAGGCCAGGTTTGCTCTATAACGCGCTCTAAGGAGCCTGTCTTATAGAGTTCGATTTTAACATTTCCCGAAGTAAATGCGGAACTCCAGGTTATTGGAAGCTCATCGCCCAGTTTCCACGAGCCGCCATCGGGAGAAGTTACATTGAAGTAGCATTGTTCCTCTTTGTAATACTCAAGTGTAAATGTGTCGCTCACGTCGCCGTTGCAGGTATGAGAATTGTACGAATTAAATGGTGCAATAATTACATAATAAGTTCCGTCTGCCGGACAAATCCACTGGAAGTTGTTTGGTGAATAACTCGGCGCCGAGCAACTGCCATCCTCCCCTGCAAGTATTGTACATAAGCTGTCGGTGATTTTGATATCAGGATTAAAACCGCTGTTTGTTCCATTACCCGGACTATCAGGACACAAGTCAAAATGGTAAATTGCGCCGGCCTGCCCAACAAACTCCCCTACCCATTTTCCTTCATTTCCGCAATTACCACCAACACTATATCCCCAGAGATTTGTACCAATGGCGCCAAGATATTCGTCTTCAGGCTCACAGTCACTACAAAGGCGAGGAGGAGTCCACTCCATCCATCCTTCTATAAGTGCCTGGTTGTAAGCCCTGAGTCGGGGTCCGCCGTTCGCGATCGTAGTGCCGAAGGCATGCACGGCAACAATGCGTTTGCTACCGGTGTAATCTTTCAGAACGGGACTGCCGCTCTGGCCCCCGGTAGAATCAATCGTGTACCAAAGCCGCTTGGCTGTTGTATAACTGTCCACAGTACCGGAACCACTCCATAACGCCTTGCTGTTGGACTCACCCTGTACCTCCGCCGGATATCCGGCCGTTTGCAGAATTTCGCCAACCGGCAGGCTGGCTGAAAATTCGACAGGTATATATGTACTGATGCCGGAGAAAGGGGGAGAAAAGAACATCGCAGCATAATCGTAATCATGTCTTTCGTTGTTGGTGCAGGTGATGTAGTCCGTATTGGTAACAAACTCCAAACCTTCCCGCGTTCCGTATGGTCTTGTTACGGGGTCGTCTTCATAATCCTGTATCTGCCCGGGCGCTATAGTAACCTGGTCAATATATAGTACCCAACCTCTATCGTAAACATTGTGCCCACAGGTAAGGACCATATATGGACTTACAAGGCATCCTGATCCCCGGAATGACCCATGACCAGAGAAATGAAAGGAAAGATAGCAATGATACATCCAGGGAACTGATGAGGTATCTGTAATACGTATTCTGTCGTCTGAGCCGACAACATCTTTAAGCTTCAGTAATTCTTTCTTGTATACATCCCTCTGTTCAATTGGTGGTATATCAAAGTTCGGGTCGGAGGCATCAAGAATTATCTTATCCTCTGGTCTTGGTTTTGACTGTTTCCAGAGCGTAGACGCCGTTAGTAAAACTCGTGACTCACTATTTGTTAAAGACCAGGAGCGGGGTTTCTTCATCACGATACACAATGTTTCATCGCCGCCGGCCGTCGGGATATCATATTCTTCCCACAGGTAAAATGTGTTCTCGATAACCTGCGCTACAACCCGTGATGGTTTGAAATCTGCGATATCGTCCGGACAATCGCTTACATTTAATTCCAAAAGCGATATCGACTTTTTCGCCAGGTGCTCCGAAAGATTTTCCCATTTAACGGAATCCAGCTTCCCCCAAACAGGACTTGAAAAACAAAATAAAATTACTAAGATGACTGTTTTAACCGATACTTTCACCGACATAAATACTCTCCCTTCTCCCTATTGCTACACATACAACACAATCAGCTTACAACCATTTTATAAATGCCTCCTTTTCTTGTTAGCTTTCGAGTGCTCGGACATATGATATTAAGGCACGTAACAACTCAAAATGAAAAAAACAAATCTTTCTCTTCTGAAAATCCTCTGAAGTGCAAAAGATGCAAGATTATACCCCATTTGTGCTCTGTCGGCAAGAAAAATCATATAAGAGATTAACAATTTTGACATTTGTTAGTGAAATGCCGTTTATCGGCTGCGAATCAACTGTTCCCGGCGATAATCCACATTAGGTATGTTTTTCTGCAAATCCTCGATGAAACGCAAACCGTCCTTCCAATAGCCGGCTGTAGGCCTTAGCTGTGAATGAAAACTGATAAAATAACGGTTCAGAGACCCCACTAAAAGCTCACGCACATACTTGCTTATCATAGAAGCCAGCGAGACCGGCAGAAACTTCTGGTCCGCATTAACTACAAAGTGCAAATGCATCCGCCTGCCGTCTTTGCTCAACTCATAGCTGCTCGTATCTTTATCCTCTCGCAGCACCGACAGTTGCATATCCGCAAAGCTCCGCAAAAGCACCGAGGTATACCTTAGTCTGCCGGACTGCCGGTCAATAATTATTTTCAAATGACGTTCAGGCAGAGAGTCAAAGACGTCTTTAATAAGTCCTGATATTCCGGAGAAAAGCACTTTCGCCTTATTACGGGTTGTTGTAACCATCTCATTGTAATGCGCAACATCAAGACAACAACTGCGCATACCAATAAGACGAATGCCCTGTGCTTGAAGGTTTTTTGCCAGCACCTTGAAGGCAATTGATATATCGCAAGTATCGACGCCAAGCCTGCCGGCCCAAAGGTCCTGATACCACGGATATTCACTCAATCTGCCGACACAATCAGGACAAAGAATATTGAGCAGCTCACCCACGCTGCCCGGCGTCTGCTCAAGAGTCTTCAGACACGAAAGAACGCTCCTGGATAATTCGCCAATGTCCTCAGTTCGCCGATAAACTTTCTTGCTGTCGTCGATTATCAACCGGCCTGCCGACCTTTTTGTTTTTCTGCTGACGCTCCTGTTCAAAAGCCGCCAAAGGTCGGCGCCAAGAAGTTTTTCGGGAAGTGAAAAAGCGGTCAAAGAAACGACTAATGGCCCTAAAATCGGCCCATACCCCGCTTCATCTATACCTACCAGAATCGCCATCCCTGCAATTCCTTATATCTACGTTTACCAAAATCCCGCGATGCAATATACGCACAGTGTACTGTCACGGCCGGCTTTGAGTCAATATAAAATCACCTGCATATATAAGCCTTACTTATTTTGGAAAATAATATTACTCACTTGACAACTCGACTCATACAATCTTTAATCTTTGCTCAAACGGTAATTGATGTTCCACAATTTCCCGGAATTTAGGAACAATATCCCTTATTAAAAGCAGGCTAATACTCCGGATTTAAGTCCAGACAAAAACAGGTTCGAGAGGCAGCATCCATGAGATGAATATACAACAATGATGAAAATTAGACAATTAAGGAGCTAAAGATGCCCAAGCGTAAGGACATCCACAAGGTGCTAATCATCGGTTCCGGGCCTATTATCATAGGCCAGGCCTGTGAATTCGACTATTCCGGAACGCAGGCATGCAAGGCGCTTCGCAAGTTAGGCTATGAGATTGTGCTGGTCAATTCGAATCCGGCCACCATTATGACCGACCCCGGAACGGCAGACATTACATATATTGAACCACTCACCGTCGAGGCCGTGGCTGAAATCATCGCAAAGGAGCGTCCCGACGCCTTGCTGCCGAACCTGGGCGGGCAAAGCGGCTTGAACCTGTCCTCAGAACTGGCTAAAAGCGGCGTCCTGAAAAAATACGACGTAAAGGTAATAGGTGTAAACATCGATGCTATCGAACGCGGTGAGGACCGCAAAGCGTTCAAGAACACAATGGAGGGTTTGGGTATCGAGATGCCGAAAAGTGAACTTGCATTCAGTGTGGAAGAGGCCGAAAAAATAGCGGACCGGCTCGGATACCCGGTTGTTATTCGTCCGGCATATACAATGGGCGGCACGGGCGGAGGGCTGGTTTACAATATCGAGGAGCTTCAGACTATCGTCAGTCGAGGTATTTCAGCGAGCCTTATCGGGCAAGTGCTCGTCGAAGAATCTGTTCTCGGCTGGGAGGAACTGGAGCTTGAGGTCGTCCGCGACGCCAAGAACCAGATGATTACCGTTTGCTTCATAGAAAACGTGGACGCAATGGGAATCCATACGGGCGATTCATACTGCACCGCCCCGATGCTTACAATCGACCCGGAGCTTCAAAAACGCCTCCAGAAATATTCCTACGATATCGTCGAGGCCATAGAAGTAATCGGCGGCACAAATATACAGTTCGCCCACGACCCAAACACCGGACGCGTAGTCGTTATCGAGATTAATCCGCGAACATCCCGCTCCTCGGCACTGGCTTCCAAGGCGACAGGCTTTCCAATCGCGATGGTCTCGTCAATGCTGGCCGGCGGGCTGACTATGGACGAGATTCCTTACTGGCGAGACGGCACCTTGGAGAAATATACACCCTCCGGCGATTACGTCGTTGTCAAGTTTGCGCGATGGGCCTTCGAGAAATTCGCCGGCGTTGAAGACAAACTCGGCACACAAATGCGCGCCGTCGGTGAGGTTATGAGCATCGGTAAAAACTATAAAGAGGCATTCCAGAAATCCATACGCTCCCTCGAGAACGGACGCTACGGACTCGGCTTCGCCAAAGACTTCCACGAAAAAAGCCTCGAGGAATTAATGGATAAACTGGTTACCGTCTCAAGCGAGAGACAATTTATTATGTATGAGGCCCTGCGGAAAGGCGCCAACGTCAATGAGCTTTACGAAAAAACGTATATAAAGCCCTGGTTCATAGAGCAAATGAAGGAGCTGGTCGAGCTCGAAGAAGAAATACTAAAATATAAAGGCAAAAAGATACCTGACAAGCTGCTTATACAGGCGAAGAAAGACGGCTTCTCAGACCGTTACCTTTCGCAGATACTGGGCATTAAGGAAAAGCAAATCAGGCTTCAGCGAACCGGGCTGGGCGTGGTTGAAGGCTGGCACGCCGTTCCAGTCAGCGGCGTAGAGAACGCTGCATATTACTATTCAACTTATAACGCCCCCGACGCCGTGCCCGTCAGCGACAAGCGAAAAATTATGGTCCTCGGTGGTGGCCCGAATCGCATCGGACAGGGCATCGAATTCGACTATTGCTGCGTCCACGCCGCCTTTGCCCTGCGCGACGAGGGTTATGAAACAATTATGGTAAACTGCAACCCGGAAACAGTCTCGACCGATTACGACACCTCGGACAAACTCTATTTCGAGCCGCTTACGGTTGAGGATGTCCTGAGCATTTATGAGAAAGAAAAACCCGAAGGTGTTATTTGCCAATTCGGCGGCCAGACGCCGCTTAATATCGCGGGCGAATTAGCAGAGGCCGGCGTGAAAATCATCGGTACCTCGCCGGAGACCATCGACCTTGCTGAAGACCGTGACCGATTCAGAAAAGTAATGCGTAAACTCGGTATTCCTCAGCCGGAATCCGGAATGGCAAGCACATTCGAAGAGGCCTTCAAAATCGCCGAGAGAATCGGCTATCCGCTTATGGTCAGACCCTCCTACGTACTCGGCGGGCGGGGAATGGAGGTTGTTTATGACGAAGATATGCTCAAACATTATATCGCCGCAGCCGTGGATGTAACGCCGGAACGACCTATTCTGATTGATAAATTCCTCGAGAACGCCATCGAGGCCGAGGCCGACGCAATCGCAGACGGCACAGACGCATTCGTACCGGCCGTTATGGAGCATATCGAGCTTGCAGGTATTCACTCCGGCGATTCGGCCTGTGCTATCCCCCCAATCAGCATTCTCGAAAAACTCATCGAGAGAATATATGAATACACGAAGAAGATTGCAATCGAGCTAAACGTGGTCGGATTGATGAACATCCAGTACGCAATCGCTAACGATAAGGTTTACATCCTCGAAGCCAATCCGCGGGCTTCGCGAACCGTGCCGTTAGTCTCGAAAGTATGCAATATCTCAATGGCGCGTATCGCGACTCAACTGATGCTGGGTAAGAAAATCGAGGAGCTTGACTTACGCTCTCGAAATATCCCTCATTTCGGCGTTAAGGAGGCAGTCTTTCCGTTTAATATGTTCCCCGAGGTCGACCCGTTGCTCGGCCCCGAGATGCGTTCGACCGGCGAGGTGCTTGGTATGGCACCGTCTTTCGGCCTTGCCTTCTTCAAGGCCGAAGAAGCCGCCAAGCAGAAACTGCCCGTCGAAGGTACCGTTCTTATAACGACCGCCAGCAAAGATAGAGCCGCCTGTCTGGAAGCCGCCCGCCAGTTCCACAAGATGGGCTTTAAAATTATGGCAACAAGTGGAACTGAAAAATATCTTGCCGAAAACGGCATCAAAACAATACCGATTCTCAAGATGCACGAGGGCCGGCCCAATATCGCTGACGCCATAAAGAATAAAGAAATTCAATTAGTCATAAATACGCCAATCGGTAAAATGGGCCAGTATGACGATTCTTATATACGCAAAGCCGCTATACAATATAAGATTCCTTATATAACCACCGCGGCGGCCGCTATATCGGCCGCCAAGGGCATTCAAGCCTATCGTAAAAGTGGCAGCGCCGTGAAATCACTACAGAGCTATCACGCGGACATCAAATAACCGCATCGCAATCCGCTTAAATTACAACCTGTTAAAATACATTGCGAAAATCCATGCTTGGAATTACCTTATGTACGGATTATATCTAAATCCGTTATTAAAAAACAGACTGCTTATAGTGGAGGGGAAATTGTGAACATTCGTAAAGTTGTTGTGCTTACGGGGGTCATTTGTCTTGCAGTTACAGGTCTTGCTTTCCCTCTCGGTATCCCGGAACCTAACATCCCGAACCTGAACAATGACGAAATAGTTGACTTCGACGACTTTGCCATTCTTGCAGGTAACTGGCGGCAGTCAGGTGCCAAGCTTCCTGGAGACCTTGATGACAACGGCACAATAGATACATACGACCTGATTATTTTTTGCTGGTACTGGCTTGTCGAATACAGCGAATATCAGCAGTGTCAATCGGCGGACCTCGACAGTGACGGGATTATTGCCTTTGAAGATGTAGCTGAATTAGCGCGAAACTGGCTTAAGACAGGCGAGGGATTTATTGGTGATTTTGATGACAGCAATTCTGTTGATTTCAGCGATTTGTATATACTGGCGGAATGCTGGTTAAAAGGCTCTCGCCCGGAGATAGTCTTCGAACAATTCAAAGCCGCTTTGTGGAATGATGACCTTGATAAAGCGTTGACATTTATTGCGGATTCAGCATTGGAACAATGCACCTATGCCCTTACCCAGCTTCGCCCATATTTCCAGGATATGGTTGCCGGTATGGGAGAACTTGTATTGATTTCCAAAGATACTGATATAGCAAAATATGAAATGCTTCACGACGAGGGAGGCGGTGTAATATCTAGCTTTCCAGTGTATTTCAGTAAAGACGAACAAGGTAACTGGAAGATTTATTGTTTCTGAACAAAGGCAGATTATATGAAAAAGAAAAATCTTAAAATTTTAATTATCTTTGCGATACCACTGATTTTTATTGCTGTTGGTCTTTCCTGGGTCTGGTACGGCCAAACTCATACTGGCTCACGAAGTGGACAGGTATTTGATGCAATTAGCGGCAAACCGATAGAAGGGGCTGTAGTTAATTACACATGGACCGTTGCTGGATTTTTAGAGGATGCTATTGGCGGCGGAGGCCCAACCGTTACACACGAAACCCTTACAGATAAAGATGGAAAATATTATATACCCAGTCTTCGTGTAAAAAGAGAAAATGTATTTCAGTGGACCTTAGAGCCGGAGGAAGTATTGGTCTATAAGGACAAGTACGCCGCTTATAAATTATACAGACAATACAAGAAACCTCCGGAAGGCAGGTCATTCGGATACTCACGCAAGAAACAGAACCAGCCATATCGAAAGAAAAACAACATCGTCAAACTATATCCTTTTAAAGAAGGCGAGTCGCATGACGATCATGTGAAATTCATAGGGATACAATCAGCAGAAAGAGATAAATTGTTGTTGAAGGAAATACAAAAGGAAGAAGAACGAGCACACGAAGAAAATCTAAAAAGGTGGGGACAGAAATGAAGAGGTTTAAGAATTCAACCGTTGAATTAATCATGTTCTTTATGCTGTTGCTTTATGGATTAGGGACCACAAAGATACTGGCTTGGGAAAATCAGAAAACACATCCGGAGATAACGGAAAAGGCCGTAGAGCGTTCTGTATTAAACAATTTTCTTAATAATCAACTCGGTTTAAACGATGGCTTGGAAACTCAGCTTGAGTTAACTGGACAGTTCCAGAACAACATCAATATGAGAGTGGCACAGGAACCTGAATTCGAATGGGATAACAAGACCAAGGTATCAATTTTGGAATGGTTAAGGAGAGGAAGTTCGCTTGAGGACGTCCCGAATCCGAGGGCACGGCATCATTTTCACGACCCCATTAGAAACACAGGTCTTAATAATTTAGACGCAGACCCGGAAATTCTGAGCCTTCTTTGGCTGGGCTCGAAATGGCACTATCCGGATTACTGGGTCTTTGACACAACGGGGCTTTCGACTCTTGATAGAGCAAAAGGCCTTGACGGTAACTGGGAAAATGAATATCTGAACTATTATAACTGGGTGCATGCCAGAAGCTTATTTTACGCAGCTCTGACTTGGGAATCAAAATCCGAAAGGGGAAAATTTCTTGGCTCTATGTTCGTTACACTGGGACACATTTGCCACCTCTTAGAGGATATGGGTGTGCCCGCACATGCAAGAAACGATTTTCTTTTCGGGCACTATCGTTCAGCATATAAATTTGATTGGGGCAATCCATTAGAAACATGGGTTGGAGAACAGATTGAAGCCAATGGCGGACAGAGTCCGTGGTCGGGTAATGCGCCTGTCGTTTTTGATAAATTAACCAAATATTTCGATACTGACACGAGGGACCCTAACGACTACCTCGGTGCCAGTAGTTCTCCACCTGATATATGGGGATTGGCTGAAAGCACAAATTACCAGTTTTTGTCGAAAAGCACAATTTTCAGAAAAAATGACGCCACGAAATATTATTTCCCGCAGCCGGTTTGGTTTTGTATATTGTGAAAATATATATTGATATTATCCTGTGCTATGGTATGAATTATACACTAACCTAATTAAGGCCCGGACAGGAGGGGAAATTATGAGCATTCGTAAAGTTGTTGTGCTTACGGGGGCCATCTGTCTTGCAGTTTCAGGACTTGTTTTCCCTCTCGGTATCCCGGAACCTAACATCCCGAACCTGAACAATGACGAAATAGTTGACTTCGACGACTTTGCCATTCTTGCAGGTAACTGGCGGCAGTCAGGTGCCAAGCTTCCTGGAGACCTTGATGACAACGGCACAATAGATACATACGACCTGATTATTTTTTGCTGGTACTGGCTTGTCGAATACAGCGAATATCAGCAGTGTCAATCGGCGGACCTCGACAGTGACGGGATTATTGCCTTTGAAGATGTAGCTGAATTAGCGCGAAACTGGCTTAAGACAGGCGAGGGATTTATTGGTGATTTTGATGACAGCAATTCTGTTGATTTCAGCGATTTGTATATACTGGCGGAATGCTGGTTAAAAGGCTCTCGCCCGGAGATAGTCTGGGAGCAATTCAAGGCTGCATTATTGGAAGGGGATGTTGATAAGGCCGTCAGTTATTTTACTGAGGTATCGGCGGAGAACTATCGCACATTTCTGGAGCAGCTTCGGCCGTACTTTCCACAAATGGTAAATGATATGGGTGAATTGATTTTCATAAGATTTGATAGTGATATGGTGGTGTACGACCTTCTGCGCGAAGAAAACGGCCAAACATATGGTTACCCGGTAGTTTTTATCAGAGATGAAATGAGCCAATGGAAAATCTATGATTTTTAGGAGCTTCCCAGTGCGGGCTGAAAACAAAAAGACCATGCTAATTATAACCATGACTTTGGGTGCATTTGTGGTTGGTATAATACCTTGGCTTCTCCTTGTATTCGAAAAAGCGAGGACCTCTGTCAAATGGTTAGGTGAGATTTACTTCCAGCGTTGGGGGTGGTTTCTCGTTTTATTCTTCGCCAGTTATGCCCTAAAGGAAATACGGGGCTGGAACGTTGTTTCCAAATCTTTGAAAACGATAGCTGTAATTTTTTTGCTGATTATGCTGGTTTGGGCTGCAATATGGTTTCTGCTTACAGTATTTGGCTATATAACTTCCACTATAACGTAAAAGAGAACATGTCCGTAATGAAAAATAGTCTAAATACATTTACATCTGGCTTGATTTGAATTAGGTGGTATTGCTATGAAAAACAGTATAAAAATCTTGTTTGTTATTGCAGCAATCTTTGGGTGGAACACCCAAGCATATACATGGTGTGGCAAGTGGACTCATACTGGACTAACAGAAAAGGCTATTTTTAATAACAATCAGTCGGTCTTGGACAAATATATAAAGACGCAATTAAATATAGAGCAGGGTTTGGACTGCGAGCTATCATTGGATCAATCAACCATACCTGAACCCCACCGTATTCCATCAGACCAATTGGAAGAACGGATATCATCGACATTACCACCGAATCCTTCTGTTATGGATTTGTTGAAAGCCGGTTCACATTTGGAGGATGTTCCTACCCCAAGGTCAAAACATCACTTTCATGACCCATATCGTGATGCCGGATTAGATAATAAGACAGAGCACCCTAAATGGGCGGTTGCCTTTAAGACTGTAACATATGTTTGGTATTGGGGAGATAATTTGTTTGATTTAACTGGAGCATTGTGTCTGAAGAGAGCGTTAGGTACGGAAGACCCCAAGTGGGAGGAAGAATACGATAACTATTTCGCATGGCCTGATACTAGAGATTATTTCTATAGGGCATTGACGCAGGAATCCGAAGCGGCAAGAGAACATTATCTTGCGCTGACATTTTTGTCGCTGGGACATGCATTACATCTTCTGGAGGATATGAGTGTACCAGCACATGCGAGAAATGATTTTATAGAAGCACATTTTCGGGGACTCTATCCCGGTGGCATAGGTAATCCGTTAGAATCGTGGGCTGAGGAACAGATTGAGGATAATGGAGGTAACATACCATCTGATTGGCTGAACGGCTGGACGCCACAGGCCAAAGTCTTCTCGAAGCTTGCTCACTATTGGGACATCAACGCTTATACCGGCCAGTATGTGGGAACCAGCCCATTATCGAGTTGGGGCTTGTCAGAACAGACCAATTATCAATTTTTGTCAAAAAGCACAATCTTTAGAAAAAACGTAATAATCAATGAGGAAACTGGAGAGAGGACTAAGTATTATTTCCCTCAGCCGGATGTCAATAACGTAACAGGATATATCGAGCCGGGCGTATATTACTGGAACTCGCTCCCTGTTCATCACAGGTATATCAGCGGCTACGAGATAACACATCTGGCAAGAAATAAGTTTATTGAGATGTATGCTGCACCTATTATTCCATATCCAATAGCGACAGTAGCATATCACACAACCTTCGATAAAGCCGTTTACGAAGATTACGCCGAAGTTACCATTCCGCGGACGATTGATTATACGACGGGATTGATTAATTACTTTTTCCGCGGGCGGCTGTCGGTTGAGCCGAACTGGCCTGCCCTGAGCGCAGTCGAAGGGGCGGACCCGAATATCGTGGTATTAACAATCACCAACGACTCGAATAACTCAGGCGTACCGCAGGTCCTGAAGGGCGGGGATTTCAAGCTGTACTGGGACAAAACAAACGGCAACAGGGCCGATGTGAATGATTTTGTCGTTGCCGGCTGGGGGCCGGGCAGCATCCTTGATTATAACGACACGGTAACGGCAACATTTACAAAGCCGGCTGATGCGGCGGCATACACTTTGGTTTATAAGGGCGATATCTGTGAAAACCCGTCCGAAACTGACCCCTGTGACCCGAACGCTTTGGCTGTCGCTGTCTTTCGGCCGGGCTATCCGGTAATTGTCTGGGGCCGGGATGACTACGGCCAGATAAGCGGCGTCCCGGACACTAATGATTTTATCGCTGTCGCCGCGGGCAAAAGGCACTGTCTTGCGATAAGGTCGGACGGTTCATTGGCCGGCTGGGGTTATGATACACACGGCGAATGCAACGTCCCGCCCGGCAATAATTATATTGATATTTCCGCCGGCATTTTCCACAGCGTCGCACTAAAGTCCGATGGCTCGATAGTTGTGTGGGGCCGCGACAACGTAAATCAAATCACGGACAAGCCGGACGGCAACGACTTTGTAGCGATAACCGCAGGCGACTATCACAGCCTGGCTATAAAAACCGACGGCACAATCGTCGGCTGGGGCGGCTATAATTATTATGGTGAGTGCGATGCTCCGGACCCCGACCCGGGCACGGTATATGTCGATATTGCCGGCGGCTGGTATCATAGCCTGGCCGTGCAGTCCGATGGCGTGGTCAAAGCCTGGGGAAATAACAACCAGGGCCAAACCAGGATTTATGGAGGTGCCGCGGGTAAGGTACATACGGCCGTTGCCGCAGGTGAGAATTACAGCTTTTTGATGAGGGACGATGATATGCTTATAAGCTGGGGTGGAGGCGACTGGATACAACCTGATATTCCACGTTATCACTATCGCCAGCCTGATAGTAACGATTTTGTGGCCATCGCCGCCGGCAGCGACCATATTGTGGCGTTTACTTGTGACGGCAAGGCATTCGACTGGGATTGGCCGTTTGGTGATTTTCCGTTTGATTATTTTGAAAGGCCGGCTCCGCCTGAGGCGGTTTACATTGATGATATCGACGCCGGTTATGATTTTGGTATAGCCTTGAGATTTCCATAACGAACGGATAGAAAAACAAACAGGATATTATGCGCTAAAAAGCTGTTCTTTAGCTACATTTCTTTAGCGTTTTATAAATACTATACACCTTACGGCGGAAACTTTACGTACCGAGGAGAGTGAATTAGAGGGAATGTCCTTAAATCCTGAAAATTTACCCGCAAACAACAAACGTATCTGCAAAAGATACACCTTTTGAAAAAAGTTCTTGACTTTCTATTACACAGACGCAATTTTAGTGTTTTATAAGCTGATTTGTTTACAGCTCTTAGCCTTAAAGTTTGTCATTTTACAGTGCCAATTGAAAGGCAATTTAGACTTCACAAGTATTATTTGCCATCGGCAATTTGAAGCTTGAGGATAACCAGGAAACTTTACGGGCCAGACATAGGCCGTAACAAGGTATAGCTGCATGCAGCAAAACAACGATAATGGCACAGGCGGTTTTAACCGGCGGCGAATACTGGCGGCCGTAATAATCGGTTTCGTTGGCGCGCTGATTATATGGGTGGCGAGTCCATATAATAACTTCATTATTGGTAATTCCTACATATCCGATTCATATCTGCCGTTGTGCGCGCTTTTTCTGATAATTATCGTCATACTCGCAGTCAATCCTCTTCTGCGGCGTTTTAAACCAGGCATTGCCCTGAATGTCAGGCAGATTGCACTCATATTAATTATAATGATGGTTGCTTCGATTCCTGCTTCCAATGGTTTTCTACGGATTGTACCATACTCTATCGCACAAGTCAGTAAGGAGGTAAGCGAAAACAAGCGCTTGGCTGAAGCTATGAAAGAGGCGGACCTGCCGCCAAGTCTGTTCACGGACAAAATCGGTTATAAGGAAGAGATCCCTGCGGCAAAGTACTTCGTGCTCAAGCTGCGACGCGGAGACCGCATCCCCTGGGAAGCATGGATTAAGCCTTTCTTTTCCTGGTCGGGACTTGGGCTTTCCTGGTTTATTATGATGCTTGGAATGGGCGGAATTGTCCTGATTCAGTGGCAGAAAAACGAACGGCTCGCCTTTCCGCTGCTCACCATCCAGCAGACTCTTATAGAATCGCCCGACGAGAAAAGGCTACTGCCACCAATCTTTTATAATCTCATTTTCTGGATTGGCCTGGGCATTGCTTTCACGATACATCTGTTCAGAGGTCTTCACGTATATTTTCCACAAAGTATTCCTTCAATTCCTATTAACTGGGATATCAGCGCCTATTTCACTGAACGGCCGCTTTCTCTGCTATCCGACTACATCAAGGTCGGAAAAATACATTTCGTATATTTAGGCGTCGCTTACCTTATGTCAAACAGGGTCTCTTTTTCCATCTGGTTCTTTATGCTGGCATACGCCGCATATACCGTCATAGGCCAGGAATATTTTCCACCATATAATTGGAGCACTCCCGCCGACCACCGCTCTGGAGCGACAATGATGATGGCCATATCGATTTTATGGCTCGGTCGAGCTCACTGGAAACATGTTTTTAGATGCCTGCTGTTCGGAGCCGAATCGCAGGAGGATAAACGAGACAGAAACGCGGCTGTTCTTTTCACCATTGGGGCCGTTGGTCTTTTTGTCTGGTTCTTCTGGTGCGGAGCCGGGCCGTTCTGGGCGTTTTTCTTCGTTCTTATGATCTTTTTATTCGGGCTGGTCATCACCAGAATCGTTGCCGAGACGGGCCTTCCTCTGATAGGCCTTCATGGAACAGACTTTTTCCCCATATTTAAAATGATACCAATTAAATTTCTCAGCGCTGCATCCGCGTGGTTAGGAGGACTTATATCCAGCCTTTTTGTATGGACTGGCTCGATAAATCCCGGCCCTTATGTCTGCCACGCCCTTGCGCTCGATAAAAAGGCATCGCCGCGTTATCAGACTCGCCTGTCTTATTTTTTAATACTCATCGTCTTCCTGGCTATCCTTATCTGCGGTTCTGTTCATATTTATAACGGCTATCACCACAGCAGAACACTTGACGGCAGAATCCAACCGGTTAGTCGTTGGGGAGCATCGAGATTCACAGAAGAATCGAATAAACTGCTGCTCGAAAAATATAACGGGAAATGGAACAAGCCGGTGTACAATCAAACGTTCCACGTTGCATTCGGAGCAACTCTGGCCGCTGCACTGCAGTGGGCCTGCATGGTCTGGCCAAAGTGGCCCATCCATCCGGTAGGATTAGTAATGGTAGGTGGCTGGGGCACGATACAGGTCTGGATTGGCGTTTTCTTCGGCTGGCTTTTAAGAAATTTAATAGTCTTCTTCGGCGGCTCCAGGCTGTACTCTTCGGCCCGTCCGTTATTTATTGGGCTTATCATCGGCGAGATAATAGCGGCAATCCTATGGATACTCGTGCCGCCAATACAAGTATTATTCAATGCGCCTTATCGAATTGTGCCAATGTTAAATTTTTAAAAAACATATTGATAAAAACAGCCAACTTAATGGCAGGTAAGTTTATAAACAGGAATTAATATGAACACCTTGCAAAGAATATTTTATATTACCGCTGTACTGACTCTTTTTCTTTGCAACCAGGCGCTGCCTGCCCCGAAAATAGTCACTCAAACCCGCAAAAACACAGAATGGCTGGGCGGCTTCTCCACCCGAATCGTCGGTACAGCCGAACATGACCAATGCGTTAATAAACTGCTCGATGAAATCCGTAAAATCCCCGACGTCAAGCTCTGGACACACGACTTTGATATCGTGATGCCGATTACAGACCGCGCCGAAATGGTCGTTTCAAGCGGCAAATGGCAGGGTGAACACAAAATCTATCCGATATGGCCGGCCAGCTCCCGCCTTAACACCACCCCAAGTGAGGGTATTAAAGGCAAACTTATTTACGTAATCGACGGCACTCTTGAAAACATGCCGGCAAAAAGCCTGCGCGGCCAAATTGCGGTAATGGATATGGAAGAGGAAGGCAGCTGGATGAACGCGGCGAATTTCGGGGCAACTGCCGTGCTTGTGCTTGGCTCACCCAAACTCGAGGTGGACCGGCTAAGAGGAAGACACCTGCTTCCTTTCCCTGTTTATATGCCGCGATTTTACGTTCCGCAAGGCCCGCTGGCCGAGGCCCTGCGTAACAGCGAAATTGAAGAAGGCCACATATTCAGTGACGGTGCCTGGAGAGAAGTCAAGGCAACAAATATCTATGCACTCGTTATGCCCAACCAACAGGCGGAAAAAAGACAGGCCTTGACTATCGCGGTACAATTAGACTCGATGAGTGTTGTACCGGGACTGGCACCCGGCGCCGACGGTGCACTCGATGTTGCCTTTGCCTTAAACTGCCTTCGCTACTTTGCCGAAACCCCGCCGCCGCAACCGATTTTGTTTGCCTTTGTCGATGCGTTCTGCATCAATATGCACGGCGTTCGCCAAATGCTCGGCACGCTCGGTGTAACTCTCGAAGATAAAGAAAAAAGAATAGAGGCCGAGCCCACAGAGACACACGACAAGGTATTGGCCAAAGAGTATCGCGCCGACGCCGAATTAGTCTCCGAACTCGCTAAAGAGCCCAACGCAATACATAAAATTTACCAGGCCAAATACAGGTCTCTGCAGGGCTACATAAGAGATGAAGCGGGCCTGAGAGTTGCAGAAATAGACGATGTGATTCAGCCCAAGCGACTGGCCACGTACGCCACAAAGGACAAGGATAAAAAGCAAAAGCTCCAGACTGAAATCGACAAATACGTCGAGAAAAGAACAGCGTTAAACTCGGCGCTCATCAGGATGTTAGACAAAGATAAACCTCTGACCGAGGGTGTGCTGCCGATAGCTGAAAGCATCTGGGAAGGAGCCCGCAAGCGGATTGTCGGACAATTGGCCGAGGTGGAAGAAAGATTGGCAATATATCGCCGGCAGAACGAGTTACGAAAAGAGATGCTGGAGGCACTGGGCCTTACCGGCCAGAGTGAGTATCCGCTGGGCTTCTTTCTTGGTGTTGACCTGTCCGATGCCGGCATAACAGTCGGGCCAATGATTCAAGGCGATATGCTCGGAGCCGTGGTCCCGTCAAACGCTGAGCAGTTCTTAGACTGGCTTTTAAGTGTGGCAGAAGCCGAGGGCAGCAAGTTATGGCCCGGCTCAATAAGTCTGGCGGTTGACACGGAGGCCGCAAGCGGCTTCGAGGCACCTTCTTCCCATATGGTTGGAACCCTGGCATTACTCAGCGAGGCGACCACAAGCTTCGCCGTACCCGGTATAACCTGGGGCACTCTCGACGGCTACCGGAGCCGTCTCGATACTCCTAACGACAAAGTCGAACGACTTGACTGGAAACGGCTTACCCCTCAGATACAGGCTACATTTGCTCTTATCAAACGCCTTGCACAAGATAAAAGCTTCACACCGAGGCCACAAATGGCGGCCAGATGGCGCAGAGTATGTGTTAAAGTGGTGGGTCAGGCGGCGGGCGAGCCCCTGCCCCGATTGCCTTTGAAGGGCTTCCTGGCATCGATGATAGCCGGCCGATGGGACAACTTTTATTACGGCTTATCATTAGGCTGCCATGGTGTTCGCCGGCAGGAATTCGTGTATACAGGTTACGCCGGGCAGTGTCATTTCGAATTTATGCCCTCTCAATGGGGCGACAGCGAGGAGTATGACAAGCGATGGAACTTCTATATTCGCGCCTGGCTTCTGGCCGAGGACGGCAGCATCACCAGAACTCTGGAAACCAGCGGAGTCGGCGGCGGCAAGCGAGAGGCGGGAAGCGGCAGTAATCTCCAAACCGATATATGGGAACCAGACAAAGTGCCGTTGCGCGGAGTGGCCTTTACCTGCTCCGAACTGAATCTTTTTCAAATCTTAGACCCGCGATTTCTCGTGGGCCTGAAAGCCGGAACGGTGCTGGATGCCAGACGCAATAATATCCCGCAGGAAATGGACCAACAGGACTACTCGAATTCAATTTGCTGCCTGCTGCCACCGGATACTATCTGGCAAATCATCTTTCGTGTCGGCGTTACCGGCAATCGTATGCTGCTGGTAAATATGATGGAGCCTGAAGAATCAAAGGGACTTAGTACACGGGAGTCAATGAAAGGCTTCCCACTCGGCGAGCCGCTACCTCAGCACATAATGTATCTTGCAGCACGGGATTTTTATCTGCTCGACTCCAAGCGGCTTAATAACTATCGCAAGGCCGGCATAACCAGTAAACCTATTGAAGAGCTCCAGGACCAAACACGAGCGTATCTGGCCGAGGTCGAAGAAGCAATCAAGACAGATGACGGCGGGTCCCTGTTCAGAGCATCCACGGGAGCCCTGTCAAATGAGGTGCGGGCTTATAATGCCGTCCGAGACCTGGCAAACGACGTGGTTCGAGCCGCTATCTTTTTACTATTAGTCCTTGTACCATTTGCCTTTGCCCTGGAAAGACTGCTGATTGCCTCGCCCTATATTTATCGACAGATAACCGGGAGTCTGGCTATCTTTACCGTTATGGCAATCATCCTTTGGAGCTTTCACCCGGCCTTTCGCATAAGCAGTCAGCCGCTGATTATCATAATGGCTTTTGCAATCATCTTTATGAGCCTTCTTGTAACATCAATGGTATTTTCCAAATTCAAGGCCGGCATAGTTGAGTTTAAAAGCAGTCAGGCGGAGGCAAGCGGGGCAAGGACTTCGCGGATGGGACTGGCGGCAACAGCCCTTAAGCTGGGTATTGCCAATATGCGGAAACGCAAGCTCCGAACAGCTTTAACCGGCATCACCATTATGCTGATAACCTTCGCCCTGTTGTGCTTTATGTCCACCAGCAGCTACACTGGGCAAAGAGAATTCGTAGTAAAGATGAAAGAATCCCCCTCCTATACCGGGGTACTGATACGGCAGCCGGGTCAGCGCACTATGTCAACTCAGGCTTTTGCTTATATCAGGAACTTCCTCGGCGAAGAGCCCGAATGGGGACAACGCTGGTGGTGGGTTAATCCAATACTCAGAACCTGGCGCATACACGCCAGGAACCCCAGGACAGGAGCAAAAGCTACGCTGTCAGCGGCGCTCGGACTATCCGAGAATGAAGCGATGATTACCAGAATAGACCGTTTTTGCACCAACTGGGAGCGTTTCGAAGAAGAAAACGGCTGTTATCTGTCCGTTGACACCGCCGAGGAACTGGGCCTGCAGGTCGGAGACGAAGTTGTAATTGCAGGACTACAGCTCGAGCTGCTCGGTACGTTCGAACCATTAAAACTCAATCAAGAGGTGATAGACCTGGACGGCACTTCGCTTATGCCGATGGACTTTCATTCTATGAATGAGGAGGAACGAAAGCGCTCTCTTATGGGTAACTGGAGTATGGACCTTATTTCTTCGGAGATTCAAACCGGCCAGGGTCTGCAGACGCCAAAAGAGCTTCCCCGACTTGACAGCCAGAGGGTCGTAATTATGCATCACAGAGCACTGGGCGGTCTAACCAATTACACCGGTCAGCCGGGCAGTGTGTCGCTGCGAAGCATCTGTATTGCCACAGGTACACTTGAGACAGCAAAAAATCTGGCCACAAAGATAAGCAGACGACTTTCGTTCCCGGTATATTATGGCTCGCCCGAGAAAGTCCGCGTTATGGCTACCACGCCCCTGCTGCCCCGTCCTCCAAAGAGCTTGCTTATTCCTCTTATCATAGCAGGCTTTATCATATTCAACACTATGCTCAGCTCAATCGCTGAACGTAAACGCGAAATTTATATATATACCAGTCTGGGCCTTGCACCTCTGCACGTTGGCGTGCTGTTTCTGGCCGAGGCCGTAACTTACGGACTAATGGGCTCGATCTTCGGCTACGTCGTCGGACAGGGGCTTGCTACCTTAATCAGCAAATTAGGCTGGCTGGGCGGGATTACTCTTAACTATTCGGGCACCCAGGCAATTGCAACAATGGCCCTCGTTCTCGTGGTAGTCATTATATCATCGCTTATTCCCGCTTATCTGGCAGGCAAACTGGCAACCCCGAGCAACGAGATGCGCTGGAGAGTCCCTGAACCGGAGGGCGACATTATTCGAGACATACTTCCATTCACAGTTACCAAAAAGACCGCCAATGGAGTAATGGCATTCCTTGCCGATTACTTCGAGGCACATCGCGAAGGGAGCATAGGCAGATTCAGCACAGATGAACTGCAGACTTTCCGCGCCTCGAGTGACCGAGGACCGGAAATGGTCGGCATCAAGGGAACTGTTTGGCTGGCGCCATACGATTTAAGCGTTCGACAGCAATTTGCAATCCGCACGCGCTTAGCGGAAGAACAGGCGGATGTCTACAGCATCGAGATTGAACTGCAGCGCGGCTCCGGCCAAATGTCAAGCTGGGTGAATTTAAACAAAACCTTCCTCAGTGACCTGAGAAGACAATTACTCGGCTGGCGAAATCTCAAGACACAACGCATATTAGAATACATAGCCGAGGGAGGCAAGTTACTTCTTAACACTCAAAGTATCAAAGGACCGTTGCCAGTATGAAAGAAGACCAGGAATTTAAGGAATTTCGAGATTTAATGGAAACCCCGGAGAAGTTCGAGGACGGCTTCGGCTGGGGTTCGGTCTTTATGGCCTTCTTTGTGGGTCTGTTAATGGTGCCGGCGCAGATGTACATGCAGCTTGTCGCCGGTATTCATATGGGCTCAGCCGCACAATGGGTAACGGTTATTCTTTATGTTGAGGTCGCACGCCGGGCCTTTACAACGTTAAAACGACCGGAAATCTTCGTCCTTTTCTATATGTGCGGCGCCGTCATCTCCACAAGCTACGGCGGAATAGGTATGCTTTGGCATCAGTTTCTCGTCCAGAGCGAAGAGATGCGGAAGATGGGAATCACCGAGTATATCCCACAGTGGTTCGCTCCAAGCGACCCTGCCGTACTAAGTCAGCGTAATTTCCTGATGATGCCGTGGCTTGCACCAATCGGACTTATCCTGTTCGGAATGTTTATGAACCGCATAAACAATTTCGGACTCGGCTACATTGTGTTTCGCTTATCCAGCGACGTCGAAAAATTACCTTTCCCGATGGCCCCCGTTCAGGCAATGGGTATGACCGCCCTTGCAGATGCCTCCGGTGAAAAAGAGACCTGGCGATGGCGGACGTTCTGCATCGGCGGTGTGGCGGGCATTACCTTCGGGTTCTTTTATCTGGCTATCCCGAATATCACAGGAGCGATCTTTTCACGGCCGCTACAAATCCTGCCGCTGCCCTTTGTCGATCTTACTCACTACAGCGAACGCGTCCTGCCGGCAATGCCTATGATGATTAGCTTTGATTTGGGCTTTGTCGTTACGGGAATGGTCCTGCCGTTCTGGGCAATGGTAGGAAGTTTCATAGGCCTAATCTTCACGGTGATACTTAATCCTGTTCTCTATCATAGCGGCGTGCTCGGTAACTGGGAAAAGGGTGTCGGCGCAATTCGAACAATCCAGTCAAACCTAATGGATTTTTATTTCAGCTTCGGCCTGGGTCTGGCTATCGCAATTGGCATAATAGGCTTTATTCATATGTATTCGAGCTTTCGTAAAAGCAAGCAGGCAAACGCAGACCTCAATGTGGGATCGAAATTAAAGTGGCGCCGGCTCTTCGAGCCCCCCGCCGGTCGCGGTGATTTCCCAATCTGGATAGCTATTTTGATTTACGTGGGCTCGAGTGTTTTGTACGTGGGGCTGTTCTACTGGCTGGTTAATTATTGCGCCGGCCCGCTGTATGGGCCGAAATTTCCGATGTGGCTTATCATCTGCTACTGCTTTGTTTATACACCGGTGATGGCTTACGTCTCGACGCGTATGGAAGGAATAGTCGGCCAGCAAATGCCCATTCCATTTGTCCGTGAAGCAACGTTAATACTCTCCGGCTATAAGGGGGCCGCCATCTGGTTTGCGCCCCTGCCCTGGTACAACTACAGCTACCAGGCTTTATCATTCAAGACAATGTCACTGACCGGGACAAAGTTTACATCGTTGATTAAGGCTGAATTACTAATAATGCCGATTATGGCGCTCGGCATAGTAGTATTTAGTCAATTCATCTGGGCTATTGCGAACGTGCCCAGTGAAATGTTCCCGTTCGCAAACAAATTCTGGGAACTGGGCGCCTTCCAGCAGGGAATTATTTTCTCCGCTACACTGCCCGGCGAAGCTATAAGCCCGTTCAAGGAGGCGTTCCATCCCCGGTTTATAATTGCCGGTCTTACTCTGGCCCTTGTGGTCTATGGAATTCTGAATCACTTCGGCCTTCCGATTTTTTTGGTTTACGGCGTGGTCCGCGGGCTGGACCAGTCTTTGCCTCATGCTATTACCCCGATGTTTATCGGTGCGATTCTTGGCCGATTCGTATTCAGTAAATGGTTCAAGGGTAACTGGCCCCGATATAGAATCGTATTTGCTTCCGGCTTTGCGGCCGGTATGGGATTGATAACTATGCTCAGTCTTGGAATAGTCTTTATGACCAAGAGTGTGATAAAGTTACCTATGTAAAGATTATGAAGAAGCACTCAGATACCTATGGCACGAGTTATATCTGGCTTGCGTGGGCCGGGTGGATGATGAAGGTCCCTCGAAAATGGCGACCACTGAGAATTGAAGACAAATCTACATCGGGCAGGATGATATTGGGTGATTCCAGCCAGGCGGTGGCCCAGATAAAGTGGTCCAGGCAGGCAGGCCGAAACTTCGATTCCGGCCGATGGTTACGACGGCGTATAAAAATGGTCGCTTGTGATGCTTCCACAGTTGAAAATAACCCAGCACCGGTGGATTTTAAACAGTCCGCGTGGATTACCCGGGCAGGCTCATCGAAAACCGGTCGAAGATCGCTTTGGTACGGCTATTCTCCGAAGGCACAGCTTCTGCTGGAGATAGTTTTAAACGGCGAGATTGATGAGAAGACCCAGAAAATCTTTCGCTTCAAAGTCATGCCTTCACTTCGTGTATGTGACCATAGTCTGGCTACAAAGTGGGCGTTTTTCGATGTCAGCTTCGAGTCTCCCGCCGGTTTTACCTTAAAAACAAAACGTCTGAATGTCGGCGATATGACACTGGAGCTGACTAATCGAAAAGTCGGACGTCTGCTCGTAAGACAGGTTTACCCCGCCAGTCTTGCCCTGCAGCGAAGAAAACTGGAAAAATGGGTGCGTTCTTTTCCGCACAAGGAACATCGACACTTTAAACCATTGAACGAGAACGAGCCGTGGAAGGTCGAATCCTTCGAACGCGATATAAACGGCCTGATATGCCGAGGGAAAAAAAGTCTGCCGTTTCCACTCGGTTTCTGTACACCGAGATTTACAATTGCAGCTATCAGCCACGACACTCAGCTCGACCGTCTTTTAATAGTGGAATATGACGGCAAAAAGCCCGAAGCTGACAATGCTGTCTCGAATGTTATATCCAGGATGAACTGGGCGAGGTTCGAGTGAAAATATGAAGTTTACTTCGAGAAAAAAGACAATAAGCCGGGCCGCGGCACTTAGCGGTCGTCCTAAAATGCTGCCGACCATCCGCAGAGAAGAACTTGAGGATGACGGCCTGAAACTGACGGTTGAATATACCCGGCCGCGCTGGCAGCAATTTCTCGGTGCGCCGGCCGATGTCAACCGGAACTACGTACTGGACAATTTCGGACGCGAGGTTTACGAGGCCTGTAATGGAAGCAGAAACGTTGCCGCTATCGTCCGGGACTTCTCGAAGAAACATAACGTCAGCATCGCGGAGGCTGAATTGTCGGTAAGCACCTTTCTGAAAATGTTAATGTCCAGAGGATTGGTGGCTATGTTAATGGGTAAAGGCAAAAAATGAAAGAAACGGGCCAGAGACAAAACCAGCTACCGCTCAGGAAGGCGGCACAGATAGCCTGGAAAAATATCCGAATTCGATGGTGGCGCTCGATGCTCGTTACCAGCGGCATCATCCTTGCGCTGGCCTTTCTGATGTATATTCTCTGCTCGGATACGCTCAGCAGAAACGTACCACAGCGAGGCTCACCGGAAATGGTCGAGGAATTAATAAAACAAGGCGTAATACTCGACGCCGCTGACTCCGATGCCAGCGTGCAAACATGGTGGATGGTCGGACTGGCGCTGCTTATAAGCTTCGTGGGAATTTTGAATGCTATGGTTATGAGCGTTACGGAAAGATTTCGGGAAATCGGCACGATGAAATGTCTGGGGGCACTGGACTCTTTCATCGTCAAATTGTACCTGCTCGAAAGTATTTTCCAGGGATGTGTCGGTACGCTGATTGGGCTTAGCCTCGGAGTCGGGCTAGCATTCCTCGAGGGACTGTCAATCTATGGAGTTGAAACGTGGCGGCTGATGCCGGGTGTTACGTTCGTCAGGCTTGTCGTAATCTGCCTGTTAACAGGTGTAACACTTACTATCCTCAGCGCTTTATATCCAGCCTGGCGGGCCGCCAAAATGCAACCCGTTGACGCGATGCGCTCTGAGATATGATGCTACTGAAACAATAGAGTAAAACTATGGACGAAACGATAAATCAGACCGGCGAACAACAAGAAGAGATAGAAGCACTATTGACAACGCATGTCGTCCGAGCCGTCGGCGTCAGAAAGACCTACTATCGCGGCGGCCAGCCTTTGCACGCCCTGCAAAACATCGACTTTTCCGTCGTACGCGGAGAGTACGTAGCCATAATGGGGCCCAGTGGTTCGGGAAAAACCACACTGTTTAATATGATTGGCGGCCTTGATAAGCCAAATGAGGGCCGGGTATTTATCGACGAGGTCGATATTGCCGCGCTGGATACCTTCGAGCTGGCCTGGCTGAGGTGCCATAAAATCGGCTACATATTTCAGACATTCAACCTTATTCCCGTTGCTAGCGCGCTCGACAACGTGATGCTGCCGATGCTTTTTGCCGGTATGATTCAGGCCGACGCGCAGGACAAAGCCGTCGAACTGCTCACAAAGGTTGGACTCGGTGACCGCATCCTGCACAAACCGATACAAATGTCGGGCGGACAGCAACAGCGTGTCGCCATCGCCAGAGCACTAGCCAACGACCCTGCCATTATTTTGGCCGATGAGCCGACCGGAAACCTCGACGTCAAGACGGGACGCCAGATTATCGAGCTGCTCAAGGAAATAAACGAATCGGAAGAGGTTACGGTTATTACCGCGACACACGACCATAAAATGCTCTCGGTCTCCGACCGCATCGCGTGGATACGTGACGGGCAGGTCGAACGCTATCAAAAACGAGACGAACTCGAAATAACAGAAGGAAAGGCCGATGTCATCAAGTGATGTGATTATCTCCGCTCAAAATGTCAAACGCCTTTATATGATGGGTGAGGAAGAAGTATGGGCGCTCGGAGGTGTGAGTCTCGATGTTTATCGTGGTGAGTACCTTAGCATTATGGGCCCATCCGGCAGCGGAAAAAGTACGCTCTTCAACGTCGTCGGTGGATTAGATATGCCTACCGAAGGAAAAGTATACATCGACGGCGTCAACGTCGGAGAAATGGACCAGCTGCAGGTCGCTTATCTGCGTTGCCGTAAAATCGGCTACATCTTTCAAACGTTCAATCTCATCGAGGTAATGACCGCGCTCGGAAATGTTATGCTCCCTATGATTTTTGGCGGTATACCCGACAAAGAGGCAGACAGCAAGGCACGGGCACTGCTCGACGGTGTCGGCCTGGGCGAGCGCTATGACCACAGACCCGACCAGCTCTCCGGCGGACAGCAACAGCGAGTCGCGATCGCACGTGCCCTTGCAAACGACCCTGCCATCATATTGGCCGACGAGCCGACGGGCAACCTCGACCTAAGTACCGGCCAGGAAATCATTGAAATGCTCCAGCACCTTAAAGACGAGCTGGGTGTAACAATCATAAGCGCAACCCACGACCACAAGATGCTTTCCGCCTCCAACCGCGTGGTCTATCTGACTGATGGAAAAATAGAAGATATCAAAGACCGCAGCGAACTGGATATAACCTTCGGGACAATTGCCGGCAGCGAGGTCTAAGCCAAATTCACATAACCACTTCCACTTGTGCAGATTAGGCTACGACATCACTCTTGACTCTTTTCAGTGAAAGTACCAGCGCATATATCGAAATGACAAGCAATGGTATATGTAATACACCGTTCCACCAGTACCTGCCTGGGTTTATCACAAAATTTAAGTGCATATTGTATAAACCGATAATCAAACCCACGAGACTTGTTACCCTCAAAGTTGCCATATTGACTTTCGGCCAGCATAAAGTAAGCAATCCCACATAAACCGGCGTCATCATACAAAAGGTTACACCCGCAACGTTTGTAAATATATAAGCTGGATTAAAGTCCGGCATTAGTGTTTGTCTTTTGATTGGATACCAAAATGCCAGTACGGCCAAAGGCGCAATCCAGTACCGCCAGGCAGATTGTTTAATAAGAATGAAGTCGTTTCGCATAACGGCCGCTTCCCAGGCCCAAAAAGCAGCAACAAAAAGAAACATTACAATGTTGATGGTACAGATGGCAACTCCATATTTTTCGGTTAACGCTACATTTTGACCAAAAGCAAAGAGGGCATACGATATGCTGACATAGATATTAAATAAACGAGTCAGCTTATTTCGAAAAACGAAGATTCCAATCAACAATATAATTGGGATTATTTTGAAAATTGGAAAAAACTGATAATGTTGGTAAATTACAGCATTGCCTAATGCATGGGATATTACATCTGCACATTCTTCGGGGAACTTATAGCCCTTTGATGCATAAGGTGGAACAACAAATTGCAGTAAAACAAATAGCAAATAGAACCACCATTTTCGTGTTAGCCATTCGAGTCTGCTTTGCCATTTTTCCGCCCGGTTCACTTGCTATCCTCTCCTGTGTTATGCTTTCGACTTTCCTTGCCGCCAATGATTTTCTTAAGTGTTATGATGTGCTCATCGAAGGCGTCACGGCCCCTGCCTTTAATATTGATGAACGTTCGCGGTTTACGAGCAATGAAGGTTTTTTCAATCTTTACATAACCGGCCTCTTCGAGTTTACTCAGATGAGCGCCGAGATTGCCGTCGGTAAGCTTGAGAAGTTTCTTTAAATAGGCAAAATCAGCTTTTTCGCCGGACTGCAGAGATACTAATGCGGAGACAATCTGCAAACGCACGGGCTGATGAATTATATCGTTAAACTCTGCCATTGTTATCGATACTTTATATGAAGATAAATTCCGGTCGCCACCATCACCCCTCCCGCCGCTAATGCCATCCAAAAGCAATAAAACCCTATCGGCACTAATTTAACACCGATAATAGTCGCGGCCGAGATGACAACGCCCAAACCAATCATAAAAAATTCTCTGTTCCAGATTCCCTGGACGATGTAAGCGAGCATAATCATAAGGATGATATAAGCATTCAGAACAATTCCACTTCGGGGCCTGAACAGATACAAAGAGATAAAAATAAACGCATAAAAAGCCGTCCAGAATGCAAACACCTGCCACCAAAATTGAAGATATTGACTGTTCCTGGTTGGAAAGCCCCTGCGTCTCTGGTAACCAAATATTAAATACATTCCCAGCCCACCGAACAAGCCCAGCGTAATCCAGATTGCCCAAACCCAGCTTAGATAGAAATGGCTAAGCAGGTAGCCGGCAATGAGAATACAGCCCCAGAGTATGATGTGAGGGCTGGAGTATTTTGCAGCGACGGACCTTCGAGTTTGAGAAGTTGTTTTATTGATTAATTCCAGAGTATCAACAGCCTGCTGGTTGTCCGGATTCATTTGCCATTTCTCCTTTCCGACTGAATAACTACTTCTTTTACAGAGCACTCTATATTACAGAGTACTCTGTGTCAACACAATTCTGATTTTTGTTAAAAAATTTTCTCAAATGCTGATTTTCAGGGTAGAAACGCCGTTTTTTTGCCGGGGAAACCATTAAAATCAGGCCCCTTTAGTACAAAGAATTGTCGAACCGAACACTCTATCCTATAATGAACCGGCCAAATTATGTCGAAGGGAAGTTTAGGATGAAGCTATATCTTGTACAACATGGAAAAGCAGCGACGAAAGAAACCGACCCGACCAGGCCACTAACCGAAGAAGGCCGAAGCGATGTACGTAAAGTAGCGGAATTTATAAAGCCCCTGTCCCTGTACGTCGATTGTTTATGGCATAGCGGGAAAACACGCGCGGCCCAAACAGCCGAGATACTGGCAAGCGTAGTTAAGGCGAAAAAAGGGATTTTGCAGCGTCAAGGGCTGTCGCCAAACGACGATGTTTCCGCCTTGAAAAATGAGATTTCATCGGTTGAAGACGACATTATGATAGTCGGGCATCTGCCCTTTTTAAGTAAACTGGCTTCGCTGCTTGTAGCGGGCCGTGAAACTGCCGAGGTGGTCGAATTCAAACAAGGCGGAATTGTTTGCCTGGAGAGACGCGAAGAAGAAAAATGGCGCATCAACTGGATGATAATGCCTGAGCTTCTGAAAACAGCCGTGTGAGAATAAACTTAATAGATTTTTCATAATAGTAAAAAATGGGTTTTGTGAAAGAAAGAAAATGTCGTCCGGCCGTGCGAGCCCTGTGGGACAAAATGAATCCCTGTACGTTGTGCCCGCGCAAATGTAAGGTTAACCGCAGCAGAAGGACGGACGGATTTTGCGGCCTGACCCAAAAACCAAAGGTAAGCTCCTCGGGACCACATTTTGGAGAAGAGTCCGTACTCGTCGGCCCCGGCGGCTCAGGTACAATCTTCTTTTCCGGCTGCAATCTGGGATGCATATTCTGCCAGAACTTCGAGATTAGCCATCACAAACTGGGCTCCAAGTGCAGCGTCGACGAACTGGCGGCATACATGCTGCTTCTGCAGGGGCTCGAATGCAGTAATATAAATCTGGTGACCCCCACTCATTTTGCCGCGCCTATTGCAGAGGCCATTGACATAGCCAGGGCACAAGGACTAAATCTGCCGATTGTTTACAACACGGGCGGCTATGACTCCGTGGAGACGCTGAAACTGTTAAAAGGATACATTAATATATATATGCCCGATATGAAATACTCAGGCAGCAAAGTCGCTAAAGAGCTTTCAGGCGCACCCGATTACCCGCGAATAAATCGCCTGGCTGTCAAAGAGATGCATCGGCAGGTCGGTGATTTGAAAACAAAAAACGGCCTCGCGACACGAGGCCTGTTAGTAAGACATCTTGTTCTGCCGAATAATTTAGCGGGCAGCTTTAAAATAATAGATTTTCTTGTCGATGAGATTAGCCCAAAAACAACAATTAACATAATGGACCAATATCACCCCTGTTACAAAGCCTCCTCAAATCCCAAAATAAATCGCAGACCTACCGAGGAAGAGGTCGAATCAGTCCGTGAATATGCTATCGAAAGCGGCCTGAAAGTTCTCGATTGATCCCCTACTGCTGTTCCTGAAGTTACTTTTTTAAGTTTTTTCAAGCTCAACCGATGCGAGAATCTGCCTGCACGTGCAGTGATTTCCCAAATGGCATAAAGCAAGCCTTGAAGCGGTAAAATCTATTGTAGACTCAATCGGCCCTGCTTCGCCGTAACCGATTGTTATATGGGGTAAAAAGTTTACGAAGCTCGATTTATTCGGATAGTCCCTTATCCAAAGCAACGTTGAGTGGGCAACTTCCTCGTTGCCATATATCATATCGGCCGTAACGTCATAGGTAAAGTAAGGCTGCAAGTCCCGCATAATCCTCTCGTGAAGTAACTGAAGCTCTTTTGTATTCTCAATAACAAGAGATGACACTTTCTCGCCAATTGAATTTGTTCCAATATGAACGCCTGTAACGCGGAGCTTCGCAACTCCCGAACCATACTCCTTTGCAATACTCTCAATAGTTTTTGCAATAGTTTCAACAACCTTGCGGTCAATACAGCCCATTGCAAGCGAAATATGCGGCAGGCAATCTTCCTCATTCAGAACGATTTGTCTGCCTGCTATCTTTATCAGCTCGGCATTCGCCTTAATAGCCCGGCCTGTCATTTTCTCGTCCGGCAACAAAACAATATCAACCGCTATCTCGCCCATATATTCCTCAACACAAAATTTTATCTTTCACTCTCAGCTTGCCAATTATATTATCAGTTCTTTAAGCTTTTTTGCGTTCTGGACGGCGTATGCGTTGTAATCGTTGTTGAAGTAAACGTAAACTGCTTTTTTGCCTTTAAGATTTTCCTTTATCCATTCGGCCCACCTTTGCAACGCTGATTTGGAATAATTGCCCGCGTATCTTTCGGCTGGGCCGTGGAAACGAATGTAAATTACATCAGAAGTTACAATCCGTGGGACCTTCATACCTTTCAAGTCGTGAACACAAAAGCCGATATTAAAATCTGTTAGTAATTCGTAGCAATCCTGCGAAAACCAGCTCTCGTGGCGAAATTCAAAAATACATATCTTCTTCCTTCCAAGAAGCTTTAGAAAGTTCTTTAACAGGCCCAGGTCTTTGCGCATAGACGGTGGCAGTTGATAAAGAACCGGCCCGAGTTTTTCCCTCAATATGCCGACTCTCTGCCGGAACCGCTTAAGCTCGTCGCGCGAGTCTTTGAGCCTTTTTATGTGGGTGATAAATCGATTCGCCTTTACCGAATAAACAAAATCCTTCGGCGCCTGCTCATACCACCTCTGCAGACTTTGTTCTTTGGGAAGCTGGTAGAAAGTATTGTTCAGCTCAACGGTTTCAAAATGCCGCGCGTAATATTCAAACCACTTACTCTTCGCAAGCCCGGCCGGGTAAAATTTCTCTTTCCAGTGGTTGTAATGCCACCCCGACGTTCCTATATGCACTTCGGGTTTGCTTTTAGCCATAACACTATTTTAGTGGATTGAATAATCCGGGGAAATGTTATAATCTTATATTATCCAGCTTTAGCAGGAGATTATTTAGCGATGGAATTCGGACCCGGACAGTTCGGCAAATGGCTGATTCTTTTCGGCATCATAATAGTTGCCTTCGGGATGATGTTTTTGCTTCTGGGCCGACTCGGCTTTTTTAGACTGCCCGGCGATTTGCACTTCGGGTCCAAAAACTGGCACGTATTTCTGCCAATAACAAGTTGCATACTGATTTCTCTTCTGCTAACGATTATTCTTTGGATAATTAGTTATTTTCACCGTTGACCTGGCCAGCCTTTAGCAAAACTCAGGAGAACACCTCTCGGTCAATCTGCCCCACGCGAAATCTGCCGTCACGGCGGATGAATTTAATTACCGTATCGAGCTGCCTGCCCACAAAAGAGCCGTCGTTGGAAACCAGTGCTATCCCTATAACCGCCTGCGAACGGCTGTCCTGCTTTTCAATCTCAGAGACGGAAAGATTAAACCTGCTTTTCAGTCTTTCAATGACGCTCTTTACAATTCTTCTTTTTTCCTTCAGGGAATTGATGCCGCTGATATGAATATGAACTGTAAGCAGGCCTACAATCATTTTAGGCTTTCGAAAACATCTATATAAAACGTTTGCGTTTTTTTAGAATTTTTTAAGTCTTTCATGTTACAAATCTTACAGCTATACAACTTTTACGATTTTACATACTATTTAGACTTTGGGTTGTAGCTTGGTTGTAGGTAAGTTGTATCAAGAAGACTGATATGGACAAACTTGACAATCCAGTCTTCATGATGTATCCATCCTGTTTATAGTGATTATATTCCCGCTTACTTATTTATTTTCACTTTTATTT
>CAYUIE010000008.1:0-150808 GCA_964444665.1 uncultured Pirellulales bacterium | reverse complement strand
TTCCATCAATAGCATCTAAGCTCTTTACTTTTAGTACATTCTCTCTTCTTTCTAACAGCTCTACTGTGCTTGCGCAAATAGGGTTAGGCCGAACTGGAGAGCGAGTGGCAAATACTCCAACTAAAGGATACTCTTTTCCCCCTGCTGGATGAACCTTGATAACACATCGTTCTTTATTATTTATTCGATGTGACCAATATAATACCATAATATGGGAAAAATCTTCTATTCCATCTAAGCAATCCTTATATTCTTCATTAATAATAAGCTCAGATATATTCCCTTTATTTGTTCTTGTTCTAGTTAAGATTTCTTCATCAAGTTCGAGGTCCTGTTCTTGAAGGGTTAAAGAAGCTTCTCTATAATCACTTCTTACTACTCCAATAGGTTTGATTAAATAATTTTGCATTTTTCTCTTCTTACTTTGTTTTTATCTTTAATAAGCTGCTCTTTTCCATTATTTCTCTAATAGATAAACAAGCTGGCGAACCATCGTGAAGCTCTAATAGCGATTTACCATTTAAGTTATATTCTCTCAGTTCTTTATCGTATCCTACCTTCCCTATATAATTTCGGTTAACTTTGCGCAAATAGTCCTCCGTTGCCTGGTCAAACTCATAATTGCCTACTGTATAAAGATGATCATAATGGATCCCAACACTTTTAGTTATATCTTCTACTCTTTTTATATGTTTTATCGATTTCATTGAGGGGTCTAAAAAAATAAAAAGCTCGTTTATGTTCGACGTTACCTTTCTATTTAGGTGTTCTACACCTGCCGGTGAATCGATTACTACATTCTTATAATTTTTGGCCAGCCTTGGAATATTTTGTTTGAGCAAATCGTCCGGGACGCAATAGCAACCCGGAATCAATTTAGTACCCAAAGTAAGTAAATCAAAATTCCTTCCTTCATATAGGCAATCGCTTTGAAGCAAATATTCCATTTGGCTATGCAGAGGTATTGAATTAAACTCGGTGCTGTTTTTTCTCTTCTGTATGATGCTGTAAAGCGCATCTGAGACAGTCATTACCGGTTCATTATCTAAATTTATACCAAGCATATCTGCCAAATTCTGGTCAGGGTCAAGGTCGATAAGAAGAAAGGGAGATTCCAGATACCTGGCAGCTAATGCCACAAATGTGGTCTTCCCAGTTCCTCCTCTTCCAGTGGAAACGATTATTTTTGCCATTGCTACTTCCTAAATATCATGTTTCATGTGAATAGCATCTAAAGGACAGGCTTCAACACAATCACCACATCCTAAACACATATCTTGGTCTGCTATTGGCGCCTCAAAAGTTCCATCTATTTGTTCCATAACTCCCTTTGAGCATGCCTTTACTGCAGCACAAATACCTTCATCAGGATTACATTCATTTGGGCTACATATTTTGTAATCTACTAAAGAGACTGTTTTTTCCCCTTTTATCATTTTTACACCCGTACTTTTTGAGCTTGCACAACCGTCTTTTCAGCAAAACAGACATCTTTGCTCACTTACTTTTGATTTTACCGGCTTTAGCAACTTAGGATAGCCATGTAAATACTAGATTTTATACCGACCAATACGTTATGGCAACGAGCAAGTTTGATTATTGCGATATCAAAGCCCGCAAACGCCTATCCAAGTTTTTTCCTGTTGTCATAATGTTTATCCGCCAATTCACAACAAATTAGCAAAGATAAGAAATCCTGATGGAAGTACTTGCATCGACGGGCGAATTAAGGTATCTTGGCATAAGATAGGATTAGCAGTACAATTGACCAGGCGTTATCCGGATAGATCATACTGAAGGACAGATTATAGAAAAGGATTAAGTTGTGATTACCAGGATTTTTTTGGGTGTGGTGATCGGAGGGTTAATCGGCGCTGTGCTTGGTTATTTCGGCAAGTGTTCCTCCGGTGCTTGCCCACTGACGGCAAATCCATACCGCGGTGCGATCTACGGAGCGGTGATGGGAGCTTTACTGGCCTCAGCATTTTCGCCGAAAGCAAACGGCTAAGCAGAAAGCTCGAACATTACCCACATTACCAGCGTGTCGTATTTGAATGCAAGGGTGTTTAAAGAAAACAGGAGTGGTCTCGTGAAATCCTTAACAAAAGACAGCTTTTTACAAAAAGTTTTTAACTATGAGCAAAATAAAGAATGGAAGTTTGAAGGCAAACTGCCCTGCATCATTGATTTTTATGCGGATTGGTGTGGGCCGTGTAAAATGGTAGAACCTGTTTTACAGGAACTTGCTCAGGAATACCAAGGTAAGCTCAACATTTACAGAGTAGACACACAAGCTCAGCAGGAATTAGCGGCCGCTTTCGGCATTCAGAGCATCCCCAGTATGCTTTTTGTACCGCTAAATGACAAACCACAAATGGCAGTAGGAGCACTGCCCAAAAATTCCCTGGAAAAAGCAATAAAGGAAGTGTTGAAAGTTGAATAATGTGGGTTTATTCTCCAACCGGTGCCCTCCCTGCAGAGTTCTGGCTCCAACCATATCCTCTCTTTCCGATAGGTACAGCAGCAGGGTCACCGTGTGCAAGGTAGATGTTGATGGGTTCCCGCGGTAGCACAGCGATACGGTGTAAGGGCAATCCCAACGGTTCTGATTATCAAGAACGACAAAGAGATAAGGCGGTTCGTGGGGCTGCAACCTGAAGCCGACTATGTTGCACTCCTAAGCTGGGTGGAGTAATTTTTGAACAGTTTGATGAGTTTTTGCCGCAAGAATGGTTAAGGACAGTAATATGAGGAGATTACTAACAATCAGGGGGGTAAAAAAACCATTCTTCGTACACCCGCTTACACAAGCCGAACGTAAGGTCATACAAAGACTCCGCAAACACCCACTGCTCCAAAATTGAATTTGATAGAGTGTTTTTGGGGCCATTTGAAGCGTTAGGCCATACACAATTATTACTCTGGGACGGTGGAGAATTTGCACATAGCGATAGTCGGGGTGTGAAGGCATTGAGCTGGCAGAAGGCTCATCCTTTGCGGTTGCATCTACAGACTGTTCAAGATTTATCAAAAGCAGCTTAGTCAGAGCCGTAAAGGCAACGTTCAATCGGCACAGGACAGCAATACTGAACAACGCTCCATCAGCCTTAACAGACGAGTTTGCTTGTAATAACGATAAAATAACACAATGGAAGGCATTTCTCAAATGCAATGAACTTGAAGATACAGCAGAGTTATCAAAGGTAATGCAAGACCTTCGGCAATTTCTACTACATCCTCTATTATCCACAGCTAAAAACGAAATCTTTAATAAGTCATGGCTTGCCGGAAGACCATGGTCTTAAAAGTATGGATCGATCTTGCCATACTAAGAGTCTTAGCGCGCGCCAAAGTGCGCGCCAAACATGCACGTCTGGCGCTCGCTTGGTGCTCGGCTGGTTCTCGGCCAGCTTTATAAGTTCTTTTTAACAATCGTTAATTGTTTAACTACAACGACTTACAAAAGCCCTTATCGGATTAGAAATCCGTTGTTCTGTCCGGCTGGGCTACGGGCGCTTCAATTTTATAAAAAGCCTTGAAGCTTATAAAATGGCCGATAGTTTGCAGGATAAAAAGGAAGCGGTGACTTACTGCGCAAGTTTATTTATGGCCCTGATATTGTGTTATAGACGTGTAAGATAATAAGGTCTGTGGTGTGAGGTTTTTTAAGTTATTGCTCTTTCCTTATCAGAAAACTCTTTTAGCTGAGCATAGCTGAAAACGGGTCCATCTGTGCAGACAAACTTTTCGCCGATATTGCAGTGGCCGCATTTTCCTATGCCGCACTTCATATAACGCTCAAGGGTTATGTAGATATTCTCATCTTTGAATCCAGACTTCAGGAGGTTCAAAACAACGAATCTAATCATAACCGGCGGGCCACACACATACGCAACTCCATCGGAAGTAGCCATATCGGTCTTATTCCATAACTTTGTAACTACTCCGACATCTCCCTGCCAGCTTTGGTCAGGCTCATCGACCGTGAGGTAAATCTCGGTATTGTCAACCTGCTTCCAGGCCTTGAGTTCTTCTTTGAAGCAAAGCTCATTAGGAGTCTTGGCACCGTACAGGATTTTAATCTTTCCAAAGTTGCCGTGCCCGTATAAGACCGATTTTATCAAACCTCGTAACGGCGGCAGGCCGATACCTCCTGCGATAAAGTACAGGTCTTTTCCCGCGACCTCTTCAAGCGGAAATGAGTTGCCATAAGGACCTCTTATATGGATTTTATCTCCAGGCTCAAGCTGGTGTATCGCGCTTGTGAGCTTTCCTGCTGCTCTTATGGCCAGTTCCAGATATCCCTTCCGACCCGGACAAGAAGCTATCGATATGGGAGCTTCCCCTATACCCAACAATGAGACCTGCACGAATTGGCCGGGTTTATAATCAAAAGACTCAGCAAGAGCCTTGTCTTCGAAGGCAATCTTGAATGTCTTTGTATCAAAACTCTCCGTCTGGATAGATTCGATTACTGCAGGATGTGGGACGTATTCGTTCTTCAACTTTCTGTAACCTTTTCAATAACCTGGGATATACCTATATTAACCGGGCAACTGGATAGGCACCTGCCGCATCCAACGCAGCCACTCATTCCTGTTGTGAGGTAATCGTATTTCAGTTTATGCTCGTATCTGCGAGAGGTCCGAATCCACTTTTCACGGCGTGGATTGTGCCCGCTGGCTTCCCGCGTATAGCCTTCGAATACGCAAGCGTCCCAGTTGCGGTATCGTGCTCCGGAGCCCGTGCTTTGTGTGTCAAATACATTAAAGCATGTGCACGTCGGACAGACGTAAAGGCACCCGCCGCAGTAAATACACCTTTCGGCTATCTGTTCGTAGATTTGCTGCGGTACTTTGCCCTCGCAAAACTTCTTTATGGCTTCTTCAAAATTCACCTTAAGGTTGACAGCCTTTTCGGCGTCTCGTTTTACTGTTTTCGCTCTCTCAAGATTATCCTTTGAAGCTTCATCAAAGAATTCTCTGAAGCTACTTATAAATTCTTCGCCTTTTTCAGAGCCTGTTTCGACCAGGTAGTCGGCCCCGATGTCAACTAATTGCAGGTCGAAGCCTGTTTCCAGAAATGGACCAGTCTTTGCAGATGTGCAAAAGCAGTTATCCAGCGGTTGCCTGCATCCGACGATGACCAGTAATTTGTCCTGCGACCTATTCAAATAATAGATATCTTCAAAGCTCCTCCTGAAGAAATTGTCCGTGAACAATATGGCCTTGGCATCACAGGCTCGAAGGCCAAAAAGCAACTTTTTCGCAGGCGGTTTGACCGTCTCGGTAATCTTTTCGTCTTGAAACTCAAAAAGAGATTCGAGCTGAGGGTACAATATGACCTTTGGTGGGACCACGAGAGATTCATAGTCTAAGTTCAATTGTTTGAGAAGAGAGTTCTTGTTGTTGCTACCTAGCCTCGTAAAGTGAACATCCGCCCCGGTTCCTTCAATTGGGACGTAGGTTTCCCACTGGTCAGAGGCTTTTATGCACAAGGCTTTGACGTTGTCTTTTTTCAGCAATTGCTCTTTCATATCTTTTCAACTTTGACGGCACAGACTTTGTATTCGGGAATCTTGGCTACGGGGTCCACTGCAGGGTTGGTTAATACGTTTGCTGCTGCCTCGCTAAAATGGAAAGGGATGAATACGGAACCTTCTTTTACTTTCCCGGTTACAAGGGCATGCGTCTCTATTTCACCACGCCTTGATGATACTTTGACTTTGTCCCCATTTCGCAAAATTAATTTTTCAGCATCCGCTGGATTGATTTCAACATACCCGGCAGGCACTTCTCTATCTAATGTGGATGTTCGGCGGGTCATTGTGCCTGTGTGCCAGTGCCAGTAGATTCTCCCCGTGCTTAGCACAAAGTTGTATTCGTCATCGGGAAGCTCGTCTGCAGCTACATAAACGCACGGCTTGAAAGTACCTTTGCCTTTGGCAAATTTATCCTTATGCAGATAGACAGTCCCGGGATGGTCTTTTGATGGGCAGGGCCACTGCAGGCCAAATGGGTCGAGCCGGCCGTAGTTTATCCCCGCGTAGATCGGAGTAAGTTCTGCTATCTCATCCATAATCCCGGAAGGATGGTTGTATTTCATTTCGTTGTAGCCGCAGCGTTTCGCTATTTCACACAGTATCTCCCAGTCCGGTTTCGCCTGCCCCACCGGCTCGATAGCCTTTCGGATTTTTTGAATCCTGCGTTCCGTGTTGGTAAAGGTGCCGTCCTTTTCAGCAAAACTGGCGGCAGGAAGTATCACATCCGCATATTGGGCCGTATCAGACAGAAATATCTCATTGATTGCAAGAAATTCCAGCTTCTCGAGCGCTTCGCGAACGTGAGTTGAATCGGGGTCACTGATGACGGGATTCTCGCCCATTATGTAAAGACCTTTTAGTTTGCCTTCGTGTGCCTTATGAATAATCTCGGTAACAGTGAGTCCTGCTTCCGACGGCAGAGCGTCCACTTTCCAGGCTTTCCGGAATTTTGCCCTGACCGCGTCATCCGTCACCTTTTGGTATCCGGAAAAGACATTTGGAAGGGCACCAAGGTCACATGCACCCTGCACGTTATTTTGTCCTCTCAAAGGATTAACGCCGGTAGAGGCAAATCCAACGTGGGCGGTCAGCATCGCAAGATTCGCCAGTGACTGGACGTTATCTACACCGGTAGTGTGTTGGGTGATGCCCATAGAATAAACAATCATTGCCTTTTTGCTTTTGGCATAAAGCCTTGCCGCCTGGATGAGTAAATCCTTAGGGATTCCTGTTATTTTCCGGACATACTCCAGAGTGTATTCTTCGACTACTTTCTTTAATTCACCGAAATTTTCTACTCTTTCCTCTACATATCCTTTATCGTATAAGTCCTCCTTAATGATGATATTCATCATCCCATTTATCCACGCGACGTCGGTTCCGTTGTTTTGCGCCATATAAATGGTTGCGTATTTGGCAAGTTCGATTCTTCTGGGGTCGACGACTATTAATCCGGCACCTTTGTCATTGACGGCATTAATGATTCTTGAGCCAATGAGGGGATGCTGCTCGGTCGTGTCCGAGCCGGTAACTAAAAAGAGGTCCGCCTCTTCGAATTCGTTTATCGAATTTGTCATAGCGCCGGACCCGAACGTCGAGGCCAGGCCAACGACCGTAGAAGCATGGCATAGCCTGGCACAGTGGTCTACATTGTTGGTGTTAAAAACCGCTCGGCTTAATTTCATCATTAGAAAATTCTCTTCGTTAGTGGCCTTGGCTGAGCTTAGAAAGCCGAGGGCATCTGGTCCATATTTTTCTTTGATATTCAAAAGTCTCCTGGAAACGTTATCCAGGGCTGTATCCCAGCTAACTTTCTTAAATTCCCCGTTTGATTTAATCAGAGGGACTTTTAGTCTATCCGCCTTGTTGACGAATTCGTAAGCGTTCCATCCTTTCACACACAGAGCACCCTTTGAAACGGGGTGATTTTTGCTGGGGTATGAGCCAATAATAGTTCCTTCTTCCGACCGAAGATGCAGTCCACATCCGCATCCGCAGTATGGGCAAGTGGTAAGAACAGTTCTATCTTTAATATCCAGAATATCGTGCCTCATATTGTCTTTGAACTAGCTGGAGAGTTCTTATGTATATGTAATTTTATTGTTGGGCCGCTTTCTTTCAACAATTATTTTTTCTGCAGCAGTTTAGTTACATTGAATAGTGTTTTTTCACTGTAGTTGATGTGGATATGATACGCGTTGTTATCGAGGAAGGCCTTATCGATAAAACGTTTATTGACGAAAGATGTGAGAACTTTGAGGGTCTTTAAAAGGTTACTTGAGGGTTTCAATCCGATATTTTGTAACGGAAATAGCCGGCTTGGCCCGCAATAAAGCACAAATAGCCTCCCGGCCGTTTACAGAAAGTAATGGCAGCAATAACCTGCTTCGCAAGTTAGTTTATGGCCCGGGAATTAATGAGCCGATATTTATGATAGCAATAAACGGCAGGATGGAAACCAGGTATTACTGCCACTTCGATGGATGAAGTGGTGTAGTTGCTCTTTTAGACGTTAATAGTGTGATCGTTGAGACGTATTCATAGGAACTCTTCGGGGGGCCTGATGGTACGAGTGATGTGAAAAATACATATCTGTTTTACTGGATGAAGATATGACACAAAAACTGGCACCTGTTTACCTAAAAAAACCAACCTGACGCATCAACTATTATTGGTGGCAATAATTTGTAAGCGATTAGGTTTGGATTTGAATCTCTACGCAATTCTACAGATTTTGGATATCACCTTATTCGAAAAAATATATATTTTACAAATACTGATAAGCTGGTTACAAAACCACCCAAAAGGCTTTTTGTAAGTGATTGATATTACTTGGCTTGTGGCCGAATAGCGGTTTTGTGTAATTTAGGTACAATGCCTCGAGGATTCCTCTTTGCGAATAGTGTATGCTGTGTTAAAATGGTGAAATAAAAATTTGGGCTTGGAAGCACTTGTTGAACTCTCGCTTTGTCTAAGGGGGCGAGATTTGTTACTATAAAAGGGATGTTTTAGGGCTCGTGAATACCCTATTATGTGTGCCCGACAGGGGCGGAGCGCGCAATATTTACGCTCCTTAAGAGGGCGGCGCTGTGTGAATTTCCGTCAAGGCGATGGGCAATCCGCTAAAACGTGCACTTCTTACCAACGCCTTATTTATATGGACAATGGTGTAAGGTTGTGATGAGCGTCGCCGGGGCGGGATAAGCCGGAGGCCATATTTATACATTTAGGATAGCAGAACAGGCAGTAGATGTAACGGCAGGCGCTTGTTCTGATAGGGAAATTTTCCGGACATATCTGGCGGTAGGACCACCGTTTTTAAAGAGAGGAAATATACATTAGTGGAAGCACTTGTTGTAGGAGCGGGACCGGCAGGGCTGACAGCCGCGTATGAATTGAACCAGCACGGCGTCAAGTCCACTGTTCTCGAGGCTGATAACGTTGTGGGTGGTATTTCCCGTACAATCAACCACCTGGGGTATCGCTTCGACATCGGCGGTCATCGTTTCTTCTCAAAGGTTCCTTTAATCAATGAGTTATGGCAGGAAATGCTGGGAGAACAATTCCTGTTACGTCCCAGGCTGTCACGAATACACTACGATGGCTACTTCTTTGACTATCCTCTGAAGATGACCAATGCATTGATGGGGCTGGGAATTAAGGAAGCTATGCTTGTTGGCCTGAGTTATGTTAATGCAATGCTTATACCGAGTCTTCCCGAGATTACATTCGAACAGTGGGTATCGAATCGCTTTGGACGGCGGCTTTACAGTATATTCTTTAAGACGTATACGGAAAAAGTGTGGGGCATGCCCTGCAGCGAGATATCGGCGGAGTGGGCGACACAACGAATCAAAAACCTCACGCTTATGGAGTTCCTTCGAAATACTTTTTACGCCAACGGGCGCAATAAAGACGGCCAGGTCATCACCACTCTTATTGAGAAGTTTCGCTACCCTCGCTTTGGGCCTGGTATGATGTGGGAGCAGTTTGAATCATCATTGCGAAAACAAGGCATTGAGACGGTCTTTAATAGACGGGTGGAAAAGATATGGCATAGTCAGGGACGTGTGGAATGTATCGGTGCCCGGAGCAGTACCGGGGAAATGTTGAAGTTCTCGGCGGACCAGTTCATTTCGTCAATGCCTTTACGTACCTTGATTGAATCGCTGGATCCCGCACCTCCGGGCGAGGTCCTGCGTGCGGCTGGCGCACTTAGATACCGCGATTTTATTACCGTGGTTTTGATGGTTGACCGTGAAAATATTTTTCCCGACAATTGGATATACATCCAGGCTCCGGAGTTTAAAATGGGGCGTATCCAGAACTATAAGAACTGGAGTTTAGATATGGTCCCGGACACTTCGAAGACCTCGTTGGGTCTGGAATACTTCGTTTCGGAACATGACCAGATGTGGTCCTGGTCGGACCAGAAGCTGATTGAGCTGGGCATCAAAGAGTGTGTGCAGCTGGGCTTCATTAAGCCGAGCGAGGTTCTGGACGGTACTGTTGTCAGAATGAAAAAGGCCTATCCTGTCTATGACCAGGCTCGTGTAGGTAATGTGGCAATCCTGCAGAGTTATCTGAATGGGTTGGAGAATCTCCAGACTATCGGCCGAAACGGTCAGCACCGCTACAACAATCAGGACCATTCGATGCTGACGGGTCTCTATGCGGCCAGAAACATCGTCGGAGCACAACGCGATGTGTGGGCAGTCAATGTTGATGATGAATACCACGAGGAGATAGCTGCTGAGAGGAAGCGGGCCGTATTGGCGGGAGCTGCAGCCGAGCCGAGAGAGGGAGTTTTGGATTTTGCCGATGTTTTGAGGGCGGCGTTCGCAAGATTAGACCCGGTGGCGCTCGGACTGTCGGTAGGTGCTGTATGTGGATTCGGGCTTTTCTTTGCTACCGTGGCCCTTCTGGTCAAGGGCGGCTATGTTATCGGGCCAAGACTCGCGTTACTCAATCATTACCTGCTTGGCTACCGAGTTACGTGGACAGGTGCGCTGGTAGGACTTGTAGAGGCGGCAATTGTTGGATATGTGATTGGTTATATTTGTGCGAGGCTGCACAACATGCTCATTGACGGCTATATCTTCCTTGTCAAGCGGATTGCCGAGGTAAGAGGACGCCGTGATATTTTGTGATGAGGAAAATGCCAGATAAGAACGAACATAAAAACAGAACGGATGTTGAGCGTGAGGTAATGCGAGCCGTCGCTCGTCTGAAGGCCGGGATTCTGGGCTTGGTGTTTGGTTTGATTTTCGGCGTCGGTCTTTTTGCAATGACCGCTATTCTGCTCATTGAGAAAGGGCCGAACACGGGCTATCACCTGCGTTTGCTCGGAAACTATTTCATTGGCTACACCGTCACATGGAATGGTGCATTAATCGGATTCCTGTGGGCCTTTGCAACAGGCGCTTTGATTGGTTGGTCCATCGGTTTCGTTTACAATCGGATTGTTGGGGTTCGCACGGCCGCACGGAAGAATTAGGGGCGAGTTAAGCTGGTTACGTCCCACGGGACCAGCAATATCGGTTGAAGGCTGGGCCGTGACGACTGGCGTGAATACCGGCATATCACGATACAGTCAGCCCAGAAACTGTTTGAGGAGACGTTTTCAGGTGCCGAGGTTAAGATTGGTTTGTATGGTAATGTCTTCACTGCGATGTGCGCTCTGCATGGCATCGTCTGCGAGGAGATGGCACAACAGGAACTTGACCACCGTGTCCGGATTTTGAAGTGATTGTCACGGTACGGGCGGTCAAGTCGGCGAATTCAGGTACTACACACCGCTAATCCGGGCTTCTCTAATTAGTTATCGTCTGTGGGAGTCTTCCAAAAAATCCTTTTGTAAAGAGATTTCATGCGTGATGCTCTGCGTCATCTATTATGTGAACCAGGGAGTAATGCCCCGTTGGAATTGGAGGTTTTTCATGTAATTGAAGCAAATAGCGGACAAGATGTGATTGATGGAATCCTTTACAGAAAAGATAATGGAGAAGCCTATCCGATCATCTCCGGGGTTCCGATTATGATAAAATCGTCATTCCCACACAGCTTCCTCCAGAAGTACTCGCAAAAGATATCGGAACTTAAGATGACGATTCCATTACAGATTGGTGACACATCGGTAGATGACTGGAGTTTCTCGGCTGAATGGCAACAGCATTTCGACCGATGTGTTGAACGGACGTGGGGATGGACAGCTTCCGAACGACTTGAGCAATTCTTTATGGAGTTGCAGGTTGACCGTTCATGGTGTCAAGGTAAGCGAATTTTGGATGCCGGATGCGGTAACGGAGTTTTATCGGAGGAGATTTCAAAGCTTGGCGTGGAAGTCGTTGGCATTGACTTTTCGTCAAGTGTTATTGGGGCAGAAGCACGGCGCGGTTCTTCAACTGTGCATTTTCTTCGCGGAGACTTGCTTTCACCACCATTGAAATTAGACAGTTTTGATGCAGCCTTTGCGATCGGTGTTCTGCACCATGCCCCGGATACACGTCGTACATTCGACCAGGTAGCTCGTCTTGTAAAGCCGGGAGGACGATTTTACGTGTGGCTGTATCACAAGCCTGACGGCATTTTCAGACGGTATATTCGAATTCCGTTGTTTGACATTGCCAGAAATATCACCACTCGCATGCCTGAGAATGTGGAGAATACGATAGTAAAATTGCACGCACATTTGGTCAGGATTCTTCATCGGTGCTGCCATCCGTCCGTTTCCATTCCATTCGGGGAATATCTCACTGCAGCGTATGACGATTTGATACCGCGATGGCGTCACTATCATAATCCGATTGAGGTCAGCCGTTGGTATCACGAAAATGGTTATTCATCACCGGTTTTAAGCCACTGGGATAATCCATATGGCTTCGGGCTGGTGGCTATAAAGGTAAAGCAGGCGGTCACACCCGGTATTCATTACGGTAATGCTCCCAAATTATGGGATGGTCGCCAGACGATTATTGGATAGAATAAATTCTAATGTGAAAGCAGGATACCTCTATGTGCGGCATCTTCGGTATACTTTACTCTGATGACTCATTCGTACCGGACCGGAGAGATTTAGATACGACAGCGGAAATTCTTCGCCATCGCGGACCGGACGCACAGGGCAGTTATGCTGCGCCGGGAATTGGTCTTGTGAATACCCGCCTGTCGCTTCTCGACCTCAATTCCAGAAGCAACCAGCCCTTTTGGGATGCGTCGCACCGTTACTGCCTGGTTTACAATGGGGAAATCTACAATTTCATGCAGCTGCGTGAAGAACTCGAACTAAATGGAGTCCATTTTTCGACGGCAGGCGATACTGAAGTTCTCCTTCAGTTGCTTATTCATGCGCCAGTGGAGAATGTACTCCCGCGCCTGGAAGGCATGTTTGCGTTTGGCTTATACGACTCTCAGGAAAAAACATTGACACTTGCTCGAGACAGATTTGGTATAAAACCCTTATATATTTATGAAAATGAACATACTTTTGCTTTTGGCTCAATGGTTGCATCCTTTCGCCCCTGGCTGCCGTTGGCCCCGGAACCACTAAGTATTATATCATACCTTCTTGGTCACGGAGGCCCCAGCCAAAGTTTTACTTTCTATCATAATGTCAAGCTTCTGCCAACGGGCGGTGTAGTCAGAATAAGACAAGGCCGGAAAGCGACCTACTCCCGTTTTTTTTCCATGGCTGATTTCTGGGACAGCACTGAAATGGATCGTCTTTCCTCTCTGAGTCCCTCGAAAACCGTGGATCTTATTGAAGAGCGGTTGTATGAGAGCGTTAAAAGACACCTTATCGCCGATGCCCCTGTGGGGGCGTATTGCAGTGGCGGCATTGATTCATCAATTATCGTTGCAATGGCCTCGAAACTGCATAATAATCTCGCAATATTTCATGCTAATATTGTCGGAAAATGGAGTGAATTCAAAGCTGCATCCAGGCTTGCACGTCATCTAAAGCTCGACTTGAAGCATGTGGACGTGAATGAGCAGGATTTCATTGACCTCATGCCGGATGTAATGCGGGTGTATGAGCATCCTTTTACCTACCATCCCAATTGCGCGCCGTTTATGATGGTTTCACGGCTGGTGCGTGATCACGGAATAAAAGGAATGTTATCAGGCGAGGGTTCCGATGAATGCTTTTTGGGGTATCCTTGGTTGGGCAGAGAACGGCTTGTGCTTGCCTATTACAAAATAGGCAAGCGTCTCAGATCATTGATTCACTCTATTCCTAATCTGGGAAATATTTTGTGGCCCTATGAAGGTGACGGTAAAAGAGTTGTCACCTCACTCCTTAACAGATTCGAAATGGATGATGAACGTTGTGAAACGCGCCGGGCCGCTGATATTTTTGGTTCGAAACGCATTCCTCATGGTAATATCAGATCGATAGACTACCTAAACTACCACCTCAGAACACTACTTCATCGTAATGATTGCATGGGAATGGAAGCAAGTATTGAGGCACGATTTCCATTTTTAGACCACGATTTGGTGCGAACGGCTGTTAATATGCCGTATAAGTTTAAAATCAGGTTTTCTCCGACAGTTTTCGAGATCGCACATCCATTCTTGCGTGATAAGTGGGCAGTACGTAAGGTTGCCGAGCGGTACCTACCTCAGGAACTCAGCCATCGAATGAAAATCGGATTCTGGACTACCGCCTTCCAGCGGATGCGTGTTGCTCCTGAATACTTCACGCAGTCTTTTATTCCCGAGTTTTTTCAGTTAACCTCACGGCAGACGAAGTATCTTTTTGACGAAGCTAATCAGAATCTCACAATGCGCCTGCTCCATCTTGATGTGTGGGCACATGTATGCCTCAGGGGTGAATCTCCCGATTACCTCGTTCGCAGGCTCCGTCGATATGTAAGCATCAGTCCCGAACGAAAATGGCAAACTACCAGCGTAAATGTACCGTGACAAAATATTTGTTTGCTTTGTATACAAGGCGGGGATGAATGAAATATACGAGAATTAATATGAAGTGAATAAAGTTCTGTCGGAGAGGAAGCGACCTTTTGTATTTAGGGAATCTTTTTTAATATCACAGAGCTGAGGTTGGCTTCATAAATAGATGGAAGAAAAATGCCATTAAAATATACTTCTTTATTTAAGCGGTCTGTAACGTAATCCATTCGATTATTTTGCCGGCTTCTCGTGTATTATGAGCACAAATTCTGATGGACGGGCGATTCGATTCTGCCTGGTCAGTACGTTCTATCCGCCATATAACTTTGGCGGTGATGGGATTTACGCCCATAGGTTGGCCAACGGCCTTGCGCGATTAGGTCATCATGTTACCGTATTACATAGTCCGACGGCATTCGAGATGCTCGCCGGCGTAAAGCCCTCTGGCTCTTATGAGGATCACGCGAACGTAACTGTTCGTCCTATTCGAACGCCGTTGGGGAAACTCGGCCTATTGGCTGTACAGCAGACAGGCCGACCGGGATTGCAGGCACCGGCACTTAAGCGGTGGCTTGATCGCGGAAGTTTTGACGTTATCCACTATAATAACGTTTCCTTGCTGGGAGGGCCTCATGTGTTTCGTTACGGAACTGCCCTGAAGTTGTGCACCTTGATAGAGCACTGGCTGGTCTGTCCTATGCACGTTTTGTGGAAGTTCGGCCGGGAAGTGTGTAAGAAGCCATCCTGTTTTCTCTGTACGGTCCACGGCAGGCGTCCCCCGCAGCTCTGGCGATATACGGGATTGATGCGGCGCGCTACACAATCAATTGATGCCTTCATCGGACCCAGCCAGTTCACCATGCAAATGCACAGGGAGCGGGGATTACGCGGAATGATGATTCAACTGCCCCTGTTCTACATCGAGCCGGACATGGCTTTGGAAGCAGCGTCGCACTCGGAATACAGCCGGCCGTATTTCCTGTTTGTTGGCCGACTCGAAAAAATAAAGGGCTTGCAGACTATCATCCCCGTTTTCCGGGAATTGACCGGATTGGATTTAGTCGTTGCCGGCAGCGGTACGTATGAAAAGCAGCTTAAGCAGATGGCGGAAGGGGCGCCTAATATCCGCTTCATTGGTCGGGTTGATTCGCGGCAGTTGCACCTCTTGTACCGCGATGCAGTCGCAACCATCGTTCCGTCACTGTGCTACGAGACATTCGGCATTATCGTAGCCGAGTCTTTTGCGGCGAGAACGCCGGTTATAGTCCGAGACCACAGCTCCCTGCGAGAATTTATTGATTACTACGGAGGGGGCTTTACTTTCAACACCGAAGGCGAGCTCCGTTCAGCGGTTAAGCAGTTGAGCAATGACAGGACGCTGCGCGACCGACTCGGTCAGCAGGGCCGAGATGCTTTTGACGCTGAGTTCGGTGAAGAACCATTTCTTAAACACTATCTGGCTGTGGTCCGTCGGCTCCTGGCAGCGAAGCGAGTTCCTAATACAGTGGAGACGGACGCTTGAAAGATACGACACGTGTATTCAACTCTGCGGAGTTGAGGCAGGCAGCTTCCATACCAGATGAGAGTATCTTCGCCCGAATCGCTCCGATTCTGGTCTTTGTGGCGTTAGTTGTAGGTGCCGGATTGAGACTTAATGGATTAGTTGACCACACCATCGACCATAATGAGATTTATGTACCCGGAGTGAAGTTACCAGATGATTTATCGATACCTGAGTCCCGACTGACACTATACAGGACGATTCACTCTACCATAATCACCGAAAGTCATCCCCCTGGTTATTATTTGCTGATGCTGCCCTGGACGAGGTGCTTTGGCTACAATCCACTGGCCATCCGGCTACCCTCTGCGATTATGGGTGCGGCTACCATCCTTTTGCTCTACTTGCTCGGTGCGCGTCTGGGTCTTCGCAAAGCGGGGGTGCTTGCCAGTTTCCTGTGGGCAACGGCGGGCCTGCCAATCTTTTTGTCACAGGAAGCAAGGATGTATCCGCTGACGTGCTTTCTCGGTGTTTTGGCCACGGTTTTGCTTGTTGAATCGTATAGAGGTAATCGTTCATACCAGAGGCTTATAATCGGAGCCTATATCGTTGCAATCCTGGCAGGTCTGTCAAGTTCTCACTTCTTCTGGCCAATTCTGATAGCGCATATACTGTACGTTCAACTCGGGCCGATTCCGTCTGGTCGTCGAGAAGCGCCTCAGGCACGATGGCAATTATTTGCGATGGCACTGGCCAGTCCGCTCCTCGCCGTTGCCGTGTTCCAGTCTGGCCGGCCCAGCTATCTCTCGCCTGATGTGTGGTCGTCCGTACAGGCGTATTTCCGCCTCCTGTACGTGTGGTACAGTGGTGAGACCCTTATGGTCGCCTCCTGGCTTGCCGGAGTAACGAGCCTTGGCTGTGCCTTGCTGCTGGTCATTGGAGTGTTAAGAATGCGTCGACAGGTTAGGGCTGACAATCAGAATAATATAAGCTGCCCGAGTTGGTTGCTTTACATGGCTGTGGTGCTGGCATTCGTGTCGATTGAGGCCTTTGCCTGGATAACTCACCATAGAGAATTCTCCTGGCTGGAACGGCGAACCGGCGCGATTATCGCTTGCGGGGCTATTCCGCTCCTGGTCTTGATTGCGGATTTCGTGACTCGGCGTGGCCTTTTTGCCGGTTGGCTTGAGTCACGTTTTGGTGCGCCTCTTGGGCCGGTTTGGCTGGTTATTTTCCTGGCTGTCGTTCCGGTAGGCCTGCTGGCCCTGGTCTCTGTAGCCGTTCCTCTCATAGCTGACCGAACGGTTTCCATATTCGGGCCTTACCTAATGTTGGTCGTCAGTATGGGTGCTGTCAGCCTGGGCCGGATGCGCATTGCGCACGGTTTGGCCGTCGTGCTCTTGCTTTTGCTCAATATCGCTGGATTTCTGGAGTATCGCAGGGAGCCGCATTCTCCCACTGACTACTCGACACTGGCGGCACAAGTCGCACCAAAGAAGCAGGCAGGAGACCTGTGGTTCATATTTAAACATTGGGCAACCACACCAATTTTTTACTATCTCAAGCCGGAGCAGCACATATTTGTAGCCCGTGATTATGACCAAATCTTGTCGGAGCGACCTCGCGCACGTGTATGGGTGCTGGGCTTTGAAGGGCTCCCGCCTTCGGCAGAAGTGACAGCCCCTTTGAGTAGTCACCGTCGGCTGGTCCACGTAGAGGCAAGTGGAATCTACACAGACCTCTACATTCCGATTTCAGATGATGATGCAGATAAAACAGATGCAGGGGATAGTGATGTTGGGCTCCATTGAGAAGGCTAATGCCGACTAAGGTGTATCCCGATATTCGGTTTGAACAGTGGTAAATTCTTAGCGAGAATGGACGTAAACCATCAAGAAATCTCATCTGAAGGGCTTAGTAGCCCTACTCCGGCGGAGTCGGCCAGGTTGACAGTGATTGTGCCGACATATAACAACGGTAAGGAGCTGGAGCGTTGTCTTGAGGCTCTGGCCCAGTCGACATATACGCACTTTGATGTGCTGGTTATTGATGATGGCTCCACAGAGCCCATCAAACCGATAGTGGACCGCTTCGGTTACCGATACCTTCGAATCGATGGGCCAGGTGGGCCGGCTCGAGCGAGAAATCAAGGTGTTCAGTACACTGATAGCAAATTCGTCGTTTTCATCGATGCGGATATATGTGTTCATCCGGATACTATTGAGCGAATCATGCAGAACTTCGCCAAAGACCAAGACCTCGCTGCTGTTATTGGTACGTATGACGATGCCCCGGCAGATGCCGGTTTCTTATCGCAGTATCGGAATATGTTTCACCATTACACGCATTGCCAATCTGCCGGGCAGATAACGACCTTCTGGTCCGGCTGCGGAGCGATGCGACGAGATGTTTTCGTCAAGTACGGAGGATTCGACGAGCGGCGCTATCGTCGCCCGGCGATTGAGGATATCGAGCTGGGAACCTGGGTGGCGGCCGATGGCGGCCGAATAGTACTCGACCAGACGGTCCAGTGCAAGCATCTAAAACGCTGGTCATTCTTCAACATAGTCAAGACAGATGTATGCCAACGAGGCATACCCTGGGTCGACCTGATGTTGCGAAGCGGAAAGGCCGTCAGGATACTCAACGTAACCTGGTCGCAGCGGTTGAGCGTAGGACTGGTTTTTGCCGCCTTTGCTCTTGTAGTCCTGTCAATATGGTGGCCTATGGCGCTGATAGGTACTGCTGCCGCCGTAATTGTGGTAACGCTTTTGAATATAAAGCTCTATAGATTCTTCGCGTCCCGTCGCGGCCTTTGGTTCGCGATAAAGTCGCTGCTTTTTCACTGGCTGTACTTTGTCTGCTGCGGCGTTTCTGTCGTCGCAGCAATCCTGCAATTCTACGTATTTAGAAGAAAAAAAGTGAAATGAGTATCAGGATTCCAATCCTTACATATCATTCGATTGACGATAGCGGTTCCGTTATTTCCACACCTTTGTACAAATTTCGGGAGCAGATGCAAATTCTACGAGATAAACAATTCAGCATTATCTCACTTAACGACCTTGTGGACTTAATACGTAACAAGCAGTCACTTGTTGACAAGACGGCCGTCATTACTTTTGATGACGGCTTTAAAAATTTTTATTTAGAGGCGTATCCTGTTTTGCAGGAATTCGGATTTAGTGCCACTGTTTTTCTGGTTCCCGGATATATCGGGAAAACAAGCGAATGGAATGCAGGCTTAAGAGGCTTACCTGTTTTGGATTTGCTCGGCTGGGATGAGGTCAGGGAGATGGTCAAAAATGGTATTGATTTCGGTGCGCACACTATGACTCATAGAGATTTGACGAAGCTGCCTGTAAAAGAGATTCATCGTGAGATAAGTCAATCCAAATTAGCCATACAGGACCATTTTGAAAGGGATAACATTTTATTTGCTTATCCATACGGCAGGCTGTGTAATGAGGTCAAGACCGTTATCAAGGAAGAATTTTATGGTGCTTGTTCTACCGGGCTGGGATTAACAAGTTTAGGAAGCGATGTTTACGCATTACCCAGAATCGATATGTATTATTTCTCAAGAAATCGTTTTTTTGCGTGGTCCGGGACTTCTTACTTTCCATATTATATCAAATTTCGAAGTATATTTCGCTCGCTTAAGGGCTTATGAGGAATTCACACATTATATTATATCCTTTTTCTTTTCAGGAAATGAGCATAAGTAGAATCAACAGGTTTATTGAAGAGAACATAGTATGAAAGTTGTTCTTTGCTATCCGTCTATGCTGCCAGGCCATAAGCCAAAATACGGATTGCAGCCACTTGGAATCCTGCATATTGCCGGTGAATTGAAACGCCGGGGAATAGATGTTGAAGTTCTCGATGCCGATATAGAGGGTTTGACTCTAAGAGAAATGGTTTTGCGCATTTTAGCGGCAGAACCTGATCTGGTAGGCTTTAGTATTATGACTCCGCAACTTATGTCGGCTTCGCAGGCATCGGCCTTGTTGAAAAAAGCCCGTCCTTCCTTACCCATTGTCCTGGGTGGAGCCCACATTTGCTCGACTTTTCAAGACACCTTTTCCTTTGCTGACTGTTTTGACTTCATGGTTTATGGAGAGGGAGAGTTAACCATGGTTGAAGTTGTGAGTAAGATGGAGAAGGGGAGTTTGCCGGACTGCCTTGATGGAATCGACGGTGTAATCTATCGCAACAAAGATGGCTTAATCATTAAAAATCCTCCGCGCCAGTTTATTACTGAACTCGACTCACTACCCAGCGTCGATTATGACATGGTAGATATCACCAAATATAAGATTCCTACTATGGTGGGGCAGTTTGCCATTTCAATGGTAATCACGCGGGGTTGTCCGTTCAGGTGCATCTTTTGTGACGCGCCAAAGACGATGGGTAAGAGAATCCGTTTCCGTTCGGTGGAAAAAGTCCTCGAAGAAATACGATTTAATTACGAGAAGTACAGCGCTCGAAACTTTGTGTTTAAGGACAGTACTTTCACTGCTAATCATAAGTGGGTATTCCGGTTTTGTGAAGCTGTTATCAGGTCTGGAATCAAGATTAACTGGCGGTGTAATGCCCGTGTGGATACGGTAAATGACGAATTGCTTAGTATAATGAAACGTGCCGGGTGTTTCATTATTAACTTCGGCGTGGAGTCGGGTCATCCAAAGATTCTCAGAAATCTTAAGAAGGAAGTTGACATAGAAAAGATATATGAAGCGCACAAACTAACTCGCAAACACGGCATCCGGACTTATTCGACTTTTTTGGTGGGCAGTCCCGGAGAGACAAAAGAAACAATGCTTGCTACGATTAAGATAGCGAAAAAAATCAGACCAAGCCTGGCGATGTTTTTTGTTGCGGTGGCTTATCCTGGAACAGAAATGTACGAGCAGGCCATAAAGGATGGAACTGTTGAGCCTCGCTGGTGGGCAAATGACGTATGGGATTCGAGTCGCCATTCTGCATTTGAAAAACGCTGGGGGTGGACAAACAAAGGAGCACTTCAAATTCCGGAGTTTGACACCGAATCATGGCAGAAGCGAGCTACCCGTTCATTTTATTTTGACCCCCGATTTATGTGGGATACCGCAATCTTTACCTTGAAGAATCCTTACTTTCTAAAGCATCTGGTTAATCTGGGGACGGAATTGATTCCTTTTTACAAGATTCCATTGCCATGGAGAAAATCGCAGCAGAATAAGAACCTTAATTGCTTTTCAAAATGTCCCTCGGCAGCAACGTGGGATTATGAGAAGCGCAAAGAAGTTTCTTCAAATGAGAAATAGAAAGATAAACGCAACTAATATAATACCTTTTTTGATAGGGGTCCTGCTCCTTGCTTTCGGCGTTATACTGTCCTCCGAAAAGGTTGCCACAGCTTTAGTGAGCAGTTTGGCCTCTAATTACCAAGCTGTTGTGAAAGGTGCTCTACTTTTTAAAGTAGGTTTAATATTAAACGGCCTAATGCTGGTGGCTATCGGTGCCTTTTATTTCCCAATGCTGAAGAGTACATTGAGTGTAAATAAAGATATAAAGGATAAGCAGTGGTTTCGGAACTGGATGCCATTGGTGGTTATATTGGCATTTGCTGCCGGTTTGAGGGCATATAGGCTGAATTCGTGCCTTTGGTATGATGAAGTAGCTACCCTGATAGAGTTTGTAAGGCTGCCTGTTAATCAACTTTTAACAACTTACGCGGACCAAAACAATCATCCTCTCTTTTCCCTATTGGCACACTTTAGCGTGCAGTTGTTTGGGCAAAGCGCCTGGGCTCTAAGATTACCTGCGGTTTTATTTGGTTTAGCAAGTATTTGGGCGTTTTTTCTTTTAGGCAGGATTGTTACCGACAAACGGGAGGCCTTTTTTTCGACATTATTAATATCGGTCTTCTACTATCATGTTTGGTTCTCCCAAAATGCCCGGGGGTATACCGGATTATTATTTTGGGGATTACTTGGCACATGGCTCTTTCTTAAAGGCTTTAAGGAAAACAAATTTTACATTTGGATTGCTTATGCCGTTTCTATGGCTTTGGGAATGTATACTCATCTTACATCAGTTTTTATTTTGGCAAGCCATTTTATAATCTACTGTTTCCGTTTGTTAAAACATAAAAGAACCGCAGAAAAGTTTCATCCTTTCATTTTTTTGCCGTTAGTGTCATTTATTCTTACAGCCTTATTTACATTCCAATTGTATGCGTTGATTCTTCCTCAGGTTATTAACTCACTCCAGGTTCAGGTTGGTGGAGTCCGGGTGGAAGCCTGGACGAATCCTGTTTGGGCGATAATCGAGGTAATTCGCGGATTACAAGTCGGATTTGGTACATTTATTATAGGGGTAGTCGCCTTTTTAATTATCATCAGCGGGTTGGTTAGCTACGCCAAAACGAATAGTGTTGTTGTGGCTCTGTTTGCAATTCCTGTGGTTATGGGGGCAGCCGTCCTTGTAGTGCTTCATCGCCACTTTTATCCACGTTTCTTTTTTTTCGAGCTGGGTATAGTGATACTAATGCTTATACGTGGATGTACCATTATCGCCGATTTTCTTGCCAGGCAAACGATGCGAGTTATACCTCGGAGCAATCTGAATCGAGTGTTCCAAACGGCATTGGCCGGTATCATTATTATAATTTCTGCTTTATCTTTGTATCATAATTACCGCTATCCAAAGCAGGATTATTTAGGCGCTCTTAAATATGTAGAAAGTCGCTGCAATAAAGATGATGTTATCATAACCACGGGCCATTCGGCTTATCCCTATAAGAACTACTACGCTCCTCATCTCAAATCCATAGAAACTGTTGATGAGATGCAGGAGGTCATTTCTCAAAATAGATCCGTGTGGCTGATTTACTCGTTCCCGGACCATATGGAAGCATTCTATCCTGGAATGTTATCTATTATTCAGGAAGGATTCATCCTTATGAAAGAATTTCCCGGAACTTTAGGGGGAGGAACTATTTTTGTATGTAAGTCCAAATAATCCCTTCTGTATCAGGGTTAAGTTTTATGTTGTTACCACGTGAAATGCCTGTAATATTCCCTTTAGGTTAAAAAGGACAGTTTAACAATGACAGAAGAATCTCTTATTCCATCAAAAAATGAAAAAGATAGTTCTGGAAACCGTGAGCAATCGCCTTGTTTAGACGTTTCTATAGTCATTCCGGCTTACAATGAGGAGGCTTCCATTGCTGCCCAGATAAGGGCTGTTCACAATGTAATGGCGCAAACAGAGAAGGCTTATGAAGTAATAGTAATTAACGATGGTTCTACGGATAATACGGGCGATATCGTAGCCGGGGAGGAGGTAAGGTTTATTTCTATGCCGCAGAATCGGGGTTATGGTGCGGCGCTAAAGGCCGGCATTAATGTGGCCAAAGGTGAACTAATCGTGATTATCGATGCAGACCAGACTTATCCTTCCGACGCTATTCCCACATTGATTGAAAAGGCCAAAGATTATGATATGGTAGTGGGAGCAAGGACAAACGGTAATGTTCATATACCTTTTATTCGGAAACCGGCGAAATGGTTTCTTCAGAAACTGGCCGGTTACCTGGCGGGAGAAACTATCGTTGACTTGAATTCGGGCCTTCGTGTTATGAGAAAATCCGTTGTTGCTCAGTTTTATTATATTTTGCCGTCGGGATTTTCTTTTACAACAACCGTTACGCTGGCGTTTCTGTGCAACGATTATCTGGTGTATTATCATCCGATTGAGTATTATCAACGGGTCGGCAAGTCAAAGATTCGGCCCGTCGATGCATACCACTTTCTTTTGTTGATTTTAAGAACGATTGTCTACTTTAATCCCTTAAAGGTATTCCTTCCCATTGGGGCAATCTTTTTCCTGGGTGGATTAATAAAATTCATATATGACCTTTTTATTGGGAATCTTTCTGAAAGTGCTATATTTGCTTTCTTAGGCGCTTTTATCATCTGGACGATAGGACTTCTATCAGATCAAATCTCTAAGTTTGGTTTAGCTCCGAAACAAAAGTGATAATCAATATGTTGCCTTTTTTTATTCGGTTGTGGAGAAACCCTCTGACGCGTGTCTTTTTAAGTGCGTCCATTCTCATTGTTATTTTTTATATCCTTCCGGTTTCTGAGCTATGGGGCGCCGTTAAACAGGTCCCTTTTTGGCTTTGGCTTCTTTCAGTTATTGCGCTTATTGCAGGGCACTCAGTGGGTGTAATGAAATGGAGTCTTTTGATTAATACGGGCAATAACAGATTATCTCTATTAAGTGCATACCGATGCTATTTTGCCGGGCTGTTTGCAAACATATTTTTACCTTCTATGACCGGAGGAGATATTGTTCGTGCCGGTCTCGCTATCAGGCTGAAGGGAGAAAAAGGGCCGGTTATTTTAGGTAGTGTCCTGGATAGAGTCTTGGACACAGGCGCCCTTGTTTTAATTATTCTTTGCGGAACATTATTATCTTCCAATACGCTATTTGCCGGCACTTACAAAACGCTATTTGGCGTTCTCCTGATTATAGTTTTTTTTATGTTATGCTGTGTGTTTATCCTTATTGCTCCGTTATGGCAGGGTATGCCGAAGTTTTTAGTTGGGATTGCCGAAAAGTTTCGCCTAGTCCTTAAAGAATTTGTTAAAAAACCTTTGCGTATTTTAGTTGCTTTGTGTGCATCACTAATCATTCAAATGTGGTTTATTTTATTGTCTTATTTTTTAGCGTTGAATATGGGTATTTCTCTTTCTTTTAAAATCTGGGTAGTTATATGGCCTGTGACAAAGCTATCCGCTATGCTGCCCATCAGCCTTGGCGGACTTGGCATACGAGAAGCTGCTCTTGCGGGCTTACTTCGTCCGTTTGGTATAAGTGCTGCCAGCGCAGTGGGATTAGGCCTTCTCTGGGAATCTCTTTTTTTTGCAGCAGGAGGTTTTGGAGGTCTGTTTTATTTATATGCCGGGAAAAATGTATCCATCTCAAAATTAACCGAGGAAAATCCTGCATCTTAAAATGTAAATGAAATTACAGTTCTAAATTGAGTTCCTAAAACTCTAACCGGCTTAATTCTAATGAATCTTGAAAGTGTAAAAAAGGGAAGGCATTATAAGCAGTCTTCAATGTCATCACAGGAGTGTCTTTATAGAGTAATCGCGATTCGCTTATTCATAACTTGCTGGTTCGTGTTCGTTTTGCACTTTGCGACCAATGTTGTTCGGGAAATTTATCCGGCAATCACCTTGGGAGACCACCTCAGTTTTGATGTTTCGGAATACTCAGGATTACACCCCGACATTTTTACAATCAAGGACAGAGGAGCGTATATCAATAATAATCCCGGCGCATCAATTCTCGGGGCTATTCCCTACGCAATCGCGCGTCCGCTTATAAACTTTATTACAGTTAAAGTTCAGAAAGCTCGTGCGGGTGACCCAAGTCTTGTCCATAAAGAATATGATACGGTCCTGCATCCAAACTCGAAGCGATTTTACGAAGAGGTTGTAAAGCGAGGGCTGGATGTTAAATTTGGTTTAGCTTGTGGTGTTATACAGGCGTTTTGTATGGCTCCTCTTTCGGCATTTTCGGCGGTTGTGATGTTTTACGTTCTTTTGGCGCTGACTCGTTCCATTCGCCTTGCTGTTTTCCTGTCTGTGCTTTTTGCCTTTGGCACACCTGTGTTTTACAGGACGGCATTCCTCAACCACAATCTGCTTTTGGGGCATTTTTCGCTCTTTTCATTCGTTTTGTTATGGCGACCCTGGGATGATGCCGAATGTCCTCGGCCTCCTTTTTACTTCCTTGCGGGGATTCTATGCGGCTGGACCGTTGTGCTGGATTACAGCGGCATCGTGGCAGTATTCTCTATTTCCTTATATGCTATTTTACGCTACCTCTCTTTTCCGAAAGAATCGAGATCGCTTCAACATATCATACGATTTTTTGTGGGCGTTGCACTCAGTGTATCTGTATTGATAGCATACCAGTGGTTGCTCTTTGGGCATCCATTTTATCCGGCTCAGCACTATATGCCGCCTACGGAATTTAGCCAAAACGGCTTTAGTGGTTTGACCTGGCCCAGGTTGCATCTTTTATTTCAAACGGCATTTAGTGGACGTTATGGTCTTTTTACATCAGCCCCTATCCTGTTACTTGTTTTTTGTCTGCCTTTTTTCTTCCGGCACGTGCGTCAAAGAATTGGAGGCAATCAACTGCTGTTTATATTAATATATGGGTGTGGTTTTTTCCTTTTTTGTGCCGCAAATCAGTTTGGTTACGTCCAGTTTAACACGGGCGTTCGTCACGTTGTCCCTGTAACACCATTTTTCTTTTTGATTGTAGCGATGGTAATCATCCGAATGCCTAAGATACCGGCTGTTTTGTTTTCAATCATTTCACTATATTGGTCCTGGTGCCTGGCTATGTACCGAGATGTAGAATTTGGTTTAGGGGTCATGGAGCCGTTAATTCGTATTACTCTTGGAGGATTTCAACTTCCCTGGCTGTCTACATTGAAGCGTATGGATTATTTTCAAGACCGCCCCCTTGTATTACCTGTATTTCTGGTTTGCGGAATTGCGATTTGGGGAATTTGGGCTGTAAAGAGCCCTTTTAAAAGAGTAAGTTGTTAAAAAAGCACTAACCAAAGACGATGAGAATGAGTGAAGAATCCCGCAGCAGCGTACGGGCATTCTTTGAATTAGATTTATTTCGTCATTCTTTTTTTCGTAGTTTACATGGCAAAAAAACCTCATATTGTCATACTGGGCGGGGGGCCTGCAGGCTTAGGGGCAGCCTATCGGGTTACAAAAAACAATCACGCTTCTGTTACCGTTATTGAACAGGACAAAGATGTTGGCGGAATTGCAGGAAGCTTTAATATATCTGGAATAAATGTTGATTACGGAAGCCACCGGCTTCACCCAAGCTGTGACCCGGAGATTCTCAAAGATTTACGGATATTGCTCAGCGATGATTTAATGCAGAGACCCCGTAATGGGCGAATAAGATTGCGTAATCGGTGGATTAGCTTTCCGCTCAGGCCTTTTGATTTGTGTCTTAAATTGCCATTTTCCTTTTCGGTGAGTACAGCGATAGATTTAGTGCGGAAAAAACTGGGATTTACGCAGAAAACTTCAAATATTGAATCCTTTGCATCGGTATTGGAAAAGGGATTGGGGAGGACCATTTGCCGTGAATTTTATTTTCCCTATGTCCATAAGATTTGGGGCGTGCCCCCTCAGGAAATATCATCCACACAGGCATATCGACGTGTTTCTGCCAACTCGTTTAAAAAGATGTTGAGGAAAATACTTGCAGCAGTACCCGGCTTTAAACAGCCTGGCAGTGGAATTTATTTTTATCCGAGAAAGGGATTTGGGCAGATAAGTCATCAATTGTATGCTGCTGCAAAAGAAGCCGGCGCGAATTTTCATTTAGGTACACGCATAACATCTCTTCGGATGAATGGAAATGCAATAGACACTGTCTGCTCTTGCGCATCAAACGGACAAACCATTACATATCGGCCGGAGTATGTCTGGTCCACAATCCCTGTACCATACTTGGTCCGATTACTTAAGCCTCCGGCGCCTACGTCATTGATTGAAGCATCCGAAAAGATTCAATATCGAGCTATGATATTAATATACCTTGTCTTAAAACAGGATCAGTTTAGCCAATACGATGCCCATTACTTTCCTGACTCAGAGATACCAATTACAAGAATTTCAGAGCCAAAGAATTACAGTTATGCCCAAGAACCTAGAAATACGACAGTTCTATGTGCTGAATTTCCGTGTTTTACAAGCGATTCTGAGTGGACAATGACAGACGAGGAATTAGGTAAGATAGTTTTTGATTCTCTCGAACGAGCATCCATCCCGCTAAAAATCCGTCCTGAGATGGTAGTAAGTCGTCGACTTAGTCATGCGTATCCCGTCTATCATAAGGATTATGAAGTTTGCTTTGGTATCATTGATCGGTGGCTTAGTCAGGTAGAAAATTTACTTTTTTTTGGACGGCAGGGGCTCTTTGCTCATGATAACACTCACCATGCCCTTTATATGGGCTATGCTGCAAGCGATTGTCTCAATCAAAATGGACGGTTTGATAGAGATAAATGGCAGGGCTACTATCGGAAAATTTTCGAGACCCATGTCGTAGAGGACTGATTCAGCAGCTTTATGTCATAATTATTTCTAAAAGTGAAGTTGTAGAAAGAAGACAGTGTTTTTAATAGGTAAAAGTTCTTATAAAAAAGAGGCAGATTATTATGAGCGTTTCTAATGAGTCTAAAAATTTGAATATCCGAGATGCGATTTTAACATCTATCGGAGTGGCTGTGGTTTACGGATTAGCCGAGTGGTTAGTGATAGGTAGGTTGGGTTTAGGTTTACGCCAGGAAGAAGCGTGTAGAACTTTATTAGCTATTTTTCTATTATATGGACTTTTTGGATTGGTTCTTGGTGCTGTTTCTGCTGTTTTATTGTGCATTTCAAAATTCTCTCATATAGCTGTCTCATTACCATTATCAGTTTTATTGGCTCTTGAGATTTTCAAAGAAAAACAGAATCCCTTAATTATGGCAGCTGCATTTGCCATAGGATGGCTTTGTTTGGTGGTGTTTCGATACATTTTTACTAAATGCCCGTATCTATGGCGGCCGAGATTGTGGTGGATATTGCAGGGCTTCATTCTTGCCGGCGCACTATCCCTAAGTGCATTCAAGGCTCCAAACACACAAAACCTTTTTCTTGCGATTTGTTTTGCAGGTATAGCAGCCTTTCTTCTTATCTGGCATCTCATACAGGGCCGTATGAACTTATGGAGGTGTGTATTAGCGATTTTTATGGCTTTAATAACCTGTGGATTCCTGGGCTTTCGAATGCCTGTAGTAAAGCCTGTGACGGAGGCTAATTTAGAACGAACAAGTGTTTTGCTTATAACTCTTGATACGTTACGCGCCGACCATGTTGGAGTGTATGGGTATGCGAATGCGCAAACGCCACATTTGGACAGCTTGGCGAAAAGGGGAATTCTTTTTCGCCAGGTCGTAACACCCCACAGGTTTACCGGCCCCTCTCATGCTTCCATACTAACCGGGCTGCTTCCTGAAAAACACGGTGTTTTACAAAACTTAGAACGTATGTCACAGTCCGTCCCAACAATCGCAGACCTGTTGAGCGCCAAAGGCTACGTTACCGCTTCATTTGTGAGTAGTTGGACTACCGTAGATTCTGCATGTGGCCTACCATCTCATTTCCAGGCGTATTATGACAATATAGATGATATTCCCTGGTTTCCCCAAAAGGCCTACAACATACTGCTTTTTAAGTATTCAAAGAAGATACTAAAGGACTTTTTTAGGTTTCCTTTTGACCCAATATATAGAACAGGGGCTAAAACCACAGACTTAGCTATTAAATGGCTTGAGTGTAATAACAAATATCCTTTCTTTATATGGGTGCATCTCTTCGATCCGCATTTGCCCTATCGTCCTCCTAAGGAATATCTTACCGAAGAATCCAGAAATTATAAGGGGCCGGTTTCTGGAGACTGGTATTTTCAGAATGCTTTAGAGCAATCTAAAATCATAACATCACCAGAAGACATAAAACAAATGATTGCGCTATATGATGCTGAAATTTCATACGCAGACCATGAGGTTGGACGACTTGTTGATGCCGCACAGCGAAATGTGCCAAACGGGCGTTTACTTACACTCATGACGGCTGACCATGGTGAGTCAATGGGGGAACACAGCCTGTACTGGGGCAGAGACTTGTATGACCCTACCTTATTAGTGCCTTTAATTTTGGTTCCGCCTGATGAAGACTTTAGAACTCCTCTTGTGATTGATGATCAGGTTCGTACTATCGATATAGCACCCACCATACTTGATTTGCTTGGTATTGAACAATTGAAAAATATAGATGGACGTAGTTTGAGTGGCTTGATAAAAAATAACAAGCCGTTTCAAGTTTCAGCAAAAAGCGGGCTTTATCCTACCCCAAACCATTTCAGTCGGGCAGCAGCCTCAATACGACATAAAGGCTGGAAACTTATCGAACGGGCTGCCGGCTGGAGAGCAACAGACGGCTCATGGATGGGAGAATCAATCGAGCTTTATAACCTGCAAGAGGACCCATCTGAGGAGGTTAATTTGGCTTCCACGTCTTTACAGGAGCTGGAAGACCTTAAGGGAGAGCTTGGGAAGTATAAGCATTTGTCAGGTAGTCAAGAGCTTAATCTTACTCCGGCTATGGTGGAACGACTCCGCTCTCTGGGATATCTGCGTTAAGAAAGAAAGACATGAGACTTCTATGGGACTTCTTTTCGAAAGTCCACGTATTAAATCTTCAGCATAACCTTATATTCATACAAGGTGATACACAGGAACTCTGCATTCCCAAAAAATGCCTATCTGTTTATACGCAGATATTTTCTATATTTATACCACAGGCCCTCGCTGATATACTTCTTTATAGCCAGGAATTTAAGGCTGCTTAAATTATGGAGGGGAAATAAAATCTGATATGTAAATCAGTGCCGGTTTACATGGCTTTTGGTCTGGCTGAACAAAAAATGAATGAAATTTCACGTCTGGATTTATAGTCCTGTTTATTATTCAAACTTTTTGTTGTTTGTAAGTTCCCATAATTTAGCGGTGAGAAATGACTAACAATGGTATTGTTGCCCGCAACTTTCTGGCTCTTGGTTCGGGAGAGACTGTATCTCGTGTAATAGCATTCGCTGTTACTCTTTATCTGGCGCGGATTTTAGGCGCTGAGGGTTATGGGGTGATAGCATTCGCTCTTTGTGTGACTTTGTATCTCTCAAAAATAGCAGACTTTTCTATTGAGGTGATAGGGACCAAAGAACTTGCAGAAGCTCCTGATTCAGTTAATCAACTGGCCTCTGCGGTAATGAGTGTTCGCTTAGCGATTGCAGCTTTACTCGCGGGAGGAGCAATCCTGGTAACTCAGCTCTTTCTAACGGAACCAGACCGTACTATCATATCGTTATATTCTTTAATATTGATTCCGATTGCCGCCAACACCAAATGGATTCACTTGGGCCTGGAAAATGCACGGCCGGTCGGTTTATCTCGAATTGCTGGTGAAGTACTGGCCTTGGGCGTTGTTCTTAGTCTCGTACACAGCAAGGGTGACTTATGGGGAGCACCTGTTGCGCAGGTAGCCGGTGAGTTTTTTTTCGCGTTTCTGCTGTTATTCGTGCTAAGAAAGCGAAGCTATAAATTAGGGCTTTGCTGGGACCCGGCCACGGCTTTACCAATCTTTGTTCGGGCTTTACCTCTGCTTGGCAATACTATGTTGCTTCTTATTATTTACAATTCCGACTTGATATTTTTACGCTTGTTCCGCGATAGCGAAAGTGTAGGTTATTACGCAGCAGCATACATGCTGATTACTTTTTTAGCAAACATAGCTTTTTCATATGGTATAAGTCTGCTGCCAACACTAACGCGCTTAGGAGCCAGAACTGCCGAGGAAAAATCTCTATACCAAACTGCGCTTGCACATGTGTATGCGGTTTGCCTGCCAATATCAATTGGTGGGTTTATACTGGCCTCACAAATTATCAAGTTTGGATTTGGAGAAGGTTACAGTAAGTCGATACCGGCCCTGCAAGTCCTTATCTGGAGCATACCCTTCATATTGCTTCGCATTGTGCCATGGGCGGCTCTCATTGCCAGGAATAACCAGAATCTCCTCCTGAAAGCAATGGTATATTCAGTAATAGTAAATATAACATTAAACATTCTATTAATTCCCAGGTACGGCATTCTTGGTGCTGCAATCGCAACCGTCATTACAGAATTTCTGACAACTGTACTGTGGTTTAAGTATACGGCGCATCAGGAACTTCCTCTCACATCTATTCAGAGATTTTGGCGTCCTACTCTTGCAACTCTAATTATGATGGTTGCGCTTCTCGTACTCAGGCCATCAAACCTTCTTGTAGGTTTACCTTTTGGCGTAGCTGTTTATATTCTGACTTTGGCGGTATTCGGAGGAATCCGCTTACGTAAAGGACGACTACCTGCTTTGGATGTCTGAATCTGGTATTTGGAGACTATTTTGTAAAGAAGTCATTTTGATGGCATATAATAATATTCCTCAGATACAGGTTATCGAGGTGTTTTCCAGGAGATGAGAGCAAAGATATATGCTTTTTCTCGATAGACTTATAGGGAAACAAATCCGAAAACCTTCAGGATTTCTCGGGAGCCTGTTTGGGTATCTTATGGCTGCTAATCATAAGGAGATTACTGATTGGACATTTGACCAATTACAGGTTAAAAATAATGACTATGTTCTGGACATCGGTTGTGGAAACGGGGTGGGTATAGAAAAATTAAATATGATTGTAACTGATGGATATATCATTGGCATTGATTATTCACGTTTAATGCTTCGTCAGGCAGCGAAACGGAACAGGCTTGCAATCTCAAAGGGAAAAACAAGGCTATGTTATGGTAATGTATCAGCACTTCCTTTTACAGATGCAAGTTTTGACAAGGTGTGCGTAATTGAATCATTTTATTTTTGGCCCAATCCATCTCAAGACTTACAGGAAATAAAACGAGTTTTAAAACGGGGCGGCAGTGTGGCAATTTCTATGGAAATCAGCAAGGAAGGCACGAACAGAATGTCTATTGAAGATAATGCTCGAAGATTGGGAATTCCAGTCTATTCAGGGGAAGAAATGGAAGCGCTCCTTTCTGCAACAGGTTTTATTAATGTTAGCTATAAGGCAATACCGGAGCGTGAAAAAGGTTGGCTCTGTGCAGTAGGGAGTGTTCATAGGTGAAAGATAAATGCCCGGTAATCTAATAAAAAATTGGTTTTAAATTTCAACATCGAAAGGATAACTATGGAACGAGATGAGGTTTTTTCAGGCACCAGTGCACGGGGAAGCGATTTTGAGTTCAATGATGAAGTCGCTGAAGTATTTGACGATATGCTGGTACGAAGCGTTCCTTTTTATTTAGAGCAACGGTTACTTATCGAAGAGATAACTCAGAAGTTCTGGCAAAGTGGAACTACTGTATATGACCTCGGTTGTTCTACAGCGACAGCTCTTATACGTCTTGCAAAAACAATGGAGCCTACCGCTCATTTTGTTGGGTATGATAATTCCAAATCCATGATTGAACGCGCTCGAGAAAAAGTCAAAGCCGAGAGTCTGGAGGGGCGTATCGAGATCGGATATGCGGACCTTAATAATGATTTATCCAAATTATCGCTTGAAAATGCGAGTGTCATAACAATGTGCTGGACACTACAATTCATTCGTCCCCTTAAAAGGGACACGCTCGTTCGCTGGATTTATCAAAATTTGGTAGAGGGAGGTGCGTTAATCTTAACCGATAAAATTCTCACAAACGATTCCAATATGAATCGGTTTTTTATTGATTTCTATTATAATTTTAAACGACGAACCGGTTACTCCGAGGAGGAAATACTACGGAAAAGAGAAGCGTTGGAAAATGTGCTCGTTCCATACCGAGTGGATGAAAACTTTGAGCTGTTTCGAAGAAATGGTTTTGCAATCGCAGAAACATTCTTCCAATGGTATAATTTTGCCGGGTTTCTTTGCGTAAAAAGTACCTCATAATTGTGATATTATTACGTATAGCATTAACGAGAATATGAAAGTATCTTGATTATGTCCCTGCGAGATGCCGCCATCTCAATAGCAAAAAAGATTTTCCCACCTGAATTTCGCAGTAAGGTGGTTTCTTTTCAGCGCAGGCATCGGCTGCAATGGCCAAGAATGGGGTCGGTATCCTTTGGTGATTTTTATCGGGTAACACCGATTAGCCCGATATTCGGACTGGATCGGGGTTTCCCAATAGAACGTTATTATATTGAAAGATTTCTTGAAGCCAATTCCGAGTATATCAAAGGCCGATGTTTGGAGACGGGAGATGCCTTTTATATAAATAAATTCGGCGGTGACCGTATTAGTCAAATTGATGTTATGCATTATGTCGAAGGCAATCCCGATGCAACAATCGTTGCAGACCTTACAAAAGCTGACAATATTCCATCTGATACATATGATTGTATAATCCTGACCCAGACCCTGCAAATGATATATGATATGAAAGCCGCCCTGCGACATCTTCATCGAATAATTAAACCGGGTGGTGTGCTATTAATGACATCACATGGCATCAGTAAAATCGGTAGAAAGCTCGGACGGGATGACTGGGGGGAATATTGGCATATCACTACCCAGTCAGCAGAGAAATTATTCGAGGAAACCTTTCCCCGTGCTGATGTTACAGTTGGTTCGTATGGAAACGTTTTATCTGCAATGTGTTTTCTTCATGGTATTGTTTCAGAAGAGATTGGCAAAAAAGAGCTCGATTATCGCGATCCGGATTTTGAAGTGATTGTCACGGTAAGGGCAATCAAACGATAAGTTCACGATTCTTTCAAGTGCTAATGAAAGCAATAAGGCGTGTTTTGATTGCATTAGCTGTGGTTCGGCTTATAATCTTTGCCGTAGATGAGAGGGAAGGTTCACCTTACATATCACAAAGTTTTCTTGCCGGCAACTTTCGTTGGTTACTCACCTTGTTTTAAGATTAAGGATTCCTGAATAAACTTCAGACCTTTGCTGGAATAAATTATTTCTTGTGTTGTATACAGCTGTTTTTGACCTCTTAAAAGTGACACTTTCAATTGAACAAATACTTTTTATCTTCCACATATAACCTGGTCTCATCATGGTAAAAATTAAAAACATATTACAGATCTTCGTCATAATTGTCATTTCCTGGATTCCTGCATTGGTAGGTTGTGGCGTAGTACGAGATGTAGGAGCATTATTTCCATTGGCTGATTCGATACATCCATATTTCAGGCCTGATTATGCGTTCATACTTTATCTCTGGTCACCACTCGTAGTTATGAGCGCTTGTCTTCTCTTTCTCTCACCGGGATTATTTCTCTCACTTGCATTAAATTCTGCAAAAGGCATTGGCCAATGGGTGTTGACTGGATTTGTGCTAAGTCTTGTCGTTATCAGTTTTGCCGCAGGTATTACGCAGTCGGTAATAGGAAATTCACTTCGTGGCATCTGGTTTGCTTGGGTTGTTGTGGGGTGTTCACTTGGATGTTTTGGAATTCTGTATATGCGTGTTTCTAAGGGACACTCGTTGATATGGCCACTCAAAAGTCCATATGCCGTTGCTACTCTTTTGTCAATGGTGGTTATACCACTATTACTGCTTATTACGCTAACACCCAAGTTTTATTGGGAGAACTTCAATGGTGATGGGATTCATGCGTATGAAGCAGCCCGCCTTCTCCTTTTCCAGCCTCTGCCATTCTGGCATCATTCGGCTGGAGGAGTTGCTTTGTTCCCTGGTATTACATCAATGCTTTTTGCGTTTCCCACATCATGGTTTATACGTTTGTTTGGGGAAGTTGAGGCTTCTGCACGACTGCCATTTTTGTTGTATATTATTGCACTTTTTGGAGCTATTCTTGCACTTGTCGAGTATGGCCGTACTAAACCTCTATCACTATCGGGCCAATGGTTGATTTGGTTGGGGCTGACTATATATGTCGTAGTAATGGCCTTTAGCGCCACCTATAGTCCATACTCTGCTGATATTGCTCTGCCTGCTACACAAGATACACTATTAATGGTTTGTTTCCTTGGATTTATCTTGGAGTTTCTCAGGAAAGAACAAAAATGGATGTGGCTCTTAATAGCATTGACATATTTTTCAAGTCCTAATGGAATACTACTCATCTGTTTCTGGTTGTTATCAGTATTGCTTATATGGAGGCGTCGACCCTGGAAGCAGATAGTGTTGGCCGTTTCAGCTTCTATAGTCTGTCTTATAATAACGGCGGTTGCACCTTTTCTTTTAACGCTGGTAAACCAATCAACTCCTGGGGGTGAATATGCTTTCGTGGGTTTCCTAAGGCGGTTTGCCTTTTTACAATGGGCTGACTGGCGCCGCATTTTATTCATAGTGATACCCAGCGGGATACTCCCTTCAGCAGCGCTTTTAATGTGGCGGTCTCAGGATAAAGTAGCCAGGAGTCTAACAGTTGTTACAGTTACATACTTTTTTTTCTTTTACGTCCAGGCACACATTGTACTCCATCATTTTGTACCTGCTATGATTTTACCGATTGTGGTTTTTTGGAGGAATGAAAAAATAGAAAACTCTCGATATAAATCCCCTATACTCGTTTGTATTGCCATAATTTATGTTGTGGCTTTGTTAATCTCACTACCTCAAAGTGCTGCTCCACACACGATTGGTCGATTTGTCGGCACTACAATAGAGGATCGCATCGGAGGATATGAGAATCATGATCCAGCCGCATTTCGGCGTTCAGAGATGCTAAGACATCTTTTCCCGTATACTTGGGACCAGAATGTACCATTTGAAAGCTATGGTGGTTCGCCGCTTATTTGGAACTATTATGCAAATCAGGCATGTGGTACTGCTCGAAATGTGAACTACGTACTACAGCCGGCAACTCAGCCCCCGCCAATCGGTATGCACCTCCAAGTCCAAGAGGAGAATGTTGCACTATATATACGTAGTTTCTCTGTCTGGGAAAGCCATCTCGCGATTCGACCACCAACTCCGGTGGTGAGCAAGGTATATGAAATTCCGCGTGGCATCATCTTCCGTTCGGTGCCTTTGAAAGATGGGCCGCCAATTATCAATGTGGTGGAAGTCCTGGAAGAGCTCGGGATTGACATGGGTCCTATTCTGTCGAGATTGGGAGTAGAACGCTAACAATGACAAAACGCCGACTGTTATATATCAACATAAGCCTTATTTTGCTTGGCGTTATTATTGCAGGACTCTGGATTTATCATACTGGAGGTGGCGAGTATTTAGACAGCCTGTTACGAATTAGCTATGGCTACCTTTCTTTGCTCTGCACCATTACAGTATTGTGTATTTTAACGAGGTTTATACGCTGGCGATTTCTGCTCCGAAATGTCAATATACGCGTGCCTGCACGACAAAGCCTGGTTATATTTCTTGCCTCGCTTGTTGGTATTGCTACACCTGTTTATATTGGAGAAGTTATTCGTAGCCTGTTTATGCGGCGGAAGTTCGGCATTCCGATTCGGACCACAACATTAATTCTGGTGGTGGAGCGGCTTTTCGATATCATCGCATTGGCAATGATAGGTATATTCACCTCCCAAACAGGGCGTATGCGGTTAGTAATGGCATTATTTATTTTGGTGGCTGGGCTCCTCGGAGTGGCGATAGTCAGTATTTCAAAGATTGTTGGTTTTCCTCATGGCACCGCGGCACAGCTCTGTAAAGTAAGGATTCTGTTAATAGGTTTTGGTATCTCGCTTCTTGCCTGGGTACCAGCGGCTCTAATGGTTAGCCTGGCAGCTGTGAGCTATAAAACCTGGGTTGCACCCATTATTGGAATGCGCATTTTCAGCACTGCAACACTTTTAGGAGGCATGACGTTAATGCCAGCTGGTGTTGGTTCTACGGGTACTATAGCTATCTTACAGCTGCAACATCTTGGTCTTCCTCTTTCTCAAAGTGTTGTTATCGTATCTATCATCCGCTTAGCGAGCACTGGCATGTCAATCATGGTAGGTGTAGTATTTCTACTTTTTGAGCTGAAGGTACTACAACAAGTAAAAGTAAGTGACAGCGTTACCCACTTTGACCGGATTTCTCAAGAATATAAAAAACAATTCTCGGATCACATTTGGGATTACTTGCTTGACAAGAAGATAAATCTTATCACAAAAGCCCTGCCGGACCCAACATCCTCCACAAGCTTCGGCCTTGATATAGGGTGTGGTATCGGTCTTCAGTGTTTGGAACTTATTAAACGCGGGTACTCGGTAGTAGGGATTGATTCTGCCAGCAAGTTAGTTCAGAAAGCACAAATAGCAGGCGTTAAAGCATTTACCGGGAATGCACAAGCCCTGCCTTTCGGGGACGCTTGTTTTGATTTCGTTTATGCAGTGGGAGTATTGCATCACCTGCCAGATATTAATTCACAGGAAAAAGTGTGCCGTGAGGTTGCACGAGTTTTAAGGCCTAACGGTCGTTTTATTATACAAGAGACAAATCCACGCAATCCGCTCTTTCGTTTCTACATGGGGTATGTCTTCCCAATTTTGAAGAGTATCGACGTAGGCACTGAACGATGGATCGACCCATATTATTGGGAGAATGTAAATGGAATGAAGCTTGTCTCTCTCCAGTATTTCACCTTCCTGCCGGATTTTATTCCTCAGTGGCTGATGCGGCCATTTCTAGCGTTAGAGCGACGCCTGGAGGCTAGCTCTCTATACTCCTATTCAGTTCATTATATGGCGGTTCTTCAAAAAGAATTAATTTGAATCTATGGTAGTATCAGTAGTAGGAATAGCTCCATTTACATAAATTAAAAAGATGTTTTTCAATATCCTTTGGGAATCATTTCGATTATGATGCTGTGTCTTGAAAGAGACTTTTTAGGAAAGTATACATAGAAGAAACCAACATCTTTTCTATTTATTTAAGGAAAGATAAAATAAGAGGTTAATAATCTCAAGACGATTCTTTAAAGCTGCTCGGTTTTTAGAACATCAACCAGGCTAAATTTATTATTAAAAGGAAATCATACCAGTAAGCATAAGTTTTATGAAAAAGTCACGACTCTTAGAGTTTACAACTTCCCATCGCATTCTACAGATTTTATTCTGGTTAGTTGGAATATTGCTTCTTGTCTGGTCGTTTATTGATCCCAGGTTTAGAGATGTTGAGGGATGTCTTGAGGGAGGATTCTGTCTTCCAATTTCTGTGGGCATATCCCTGGTCATTTTAGGATTGTCGATAGCAGGACGTCTTAGAAAATTTGCGTTCCTATTTGCGTTAGCTCTTACGGGTCAGGCTGTTGCTTTACAGTTAATTGAAGCAGGGCAGCAGATAAGGTATCAGCATTATAAAACTTTTTATAATTTGCTGACACAGACACATCCGGCAATCCTGGCTTTCTTGATAGTGCAAACAGCAGTGGTAATTTTCGGCTTGAGAAACCGTTGGCCAATAATTCGAGGTTGGATTGGTCGTAATTTTAGTTTTTGGCAGCTCTTGGGAATTGGTGGGGCCTTTTTTCTGACAAGCGCCACAGTGTCTTCTGAAAGAGAAATATATGCTGCTGAAGTTGTCTTTGCTGGCTTTGTGCAGGCCGTGAATCTTGGAAATATTATTTTGGTAGCAATGGCTGTTCCTGAAGAGATGCTCATTTCATTGAAACAAAAATTCGACAGATTTTTCAGACAATCTGTGAAGGAGAATACAAAGAAAAATGCATATTTAGACGGCTTTGCTGTGTTGGCCGTTGTTTGGGTAATAGTTTTCTCTTCTGTTCTTTGCCTGCTTTCATACCAGTACTGTCCGCATATACCTGACGAATTAATGTATTTATATCAGGCACGATATCTGGCAAACGGCTCGCTCTCAGTTCCTGCTCCTGCTGTTCCTGAGGCATTCAGCATTTATATGATTCCTGTCGAATCGCATATATGGTATTCCATTTTTTCCCCAGGATGGCCTTTAGTCCTGGCAATTGGAGTTCTTCTTGGAGCCGTTTGGCTTGTCAATCCTGTGCTGGCGGGATTAAATATATTGCTTTGCTATATTTTAATCAGGGAAATTGCCGGCCGTCCAAAGGCACGCGCTATAGTGCTCTTATTATGTGTTTCACCGTGGTACATATTTATGGCAATGAACTTTATGAGTCATACATTCACGCTTACCTGTACTTTAATTGCGGTGCTGGGCATTGCCAAGGCCCAAAAGAGCGGCAAGGCTTATTGGGGATTGTTGGGCGGTGTGGCGACCGGCATGGTGAGTCTAATCAGGCCGCTGGATGGCATTATCGTAGCAGGGCTTCTTGGACTTTGGGCTATTAGTGTTTTTGGCCGAAGACTAAAATTATCTTCAATTATCGCGTTTGTTATTGGTACAATTATTATTGGTTCGACTATCTTTGCATATAATAAGCAAATTACTGGTAACCGGACAACATTTCCTCTTACCGCCTATTACGAGAAATACTACGGACATATGTCAAATGCGATCGGCTTTGGTCCGCAAAGGGGTTTCGGCTGGGCGATCGATGTCTATCCCGGCCATAGTATGTTTGAAGCATTGGTCAACGCCAATCTTAATACTTTTATGATAAATGTTGAGTTATTTGGCTGGAGCACCGGCTCTCTATTCCTGGTTGTGTTCTTGTTGTTTTCTAAAAACAAGCGAAAAAGTGACTATTTATTGTTCATCATAATCTTCGTTATCGCAGCAACTTACAGCCTTTATTGGTTCAGTGGCGGTCCGGATTTTGGGGCGCGATACTGGTATCTGATGATTATTCCTCTTATGGGTCTTACCCTTAGAGGTATTGAGGTGTTACAGGAGAAGTTTGAAATCGCAGCAACCGACTCATCCCTTAATTCGATACGGGTGATAGCGGCAATACTTTCCTTGATTCTTATTTCTTTTTTAAATTTTTATCCATGGCGGGCCATAGACAAATATCATCACTATCGTGGCATGCGTCCGGATATTCGGCAACTTAATGCGGAATATAATTTTGGAAAAAGTCTGGTACTGATCCGGGGTAATTATTCAGATTATCAGTCAGCGTGGTCATATAATCCAATTGATTTTAAGGCAGATGTCCCTATTTATGCCTGGGACCAAAATGGAGATATCAGAACTCGATTGCTAAATGAATATATCGACCGACCGGTATGGATTATCAACGGTCCTTCAATTACAAATTCCAATTTTAAGGTAATTGAGGGACCTCTCAATAGCCAGGAATTATTAAAAAGGCAACAGGAAATGGTTTACGATTTATCGTTTTCCACTTACCTTGGGGGGAGTGATTGGGAGCTTGCTCGTGACGTTTTTGCAGACGCTCAGGGCAATGTTTACATAACAGGTGGTACTGCCTCACCTGACTTTCCCGTAACGGCTGGGGCATATAGCACAAAATTCAACTTAGGATACACAGGCGATTTCGGTCCTTGTGATGCCTTTGTGAGCAAGTTCGACCCTGATGGCAGGCTGATATGGTCCACGTTCATCGGAGGGCCGGGCTATGACCTTGCTTATTCAGTTGAAGTAGACGATTCGGGCTATGTATACGTTGCTGGTCGCGCAGGGCCGGATTTTCCAATCAAAAATGGATTTCAACCCACTTTCAAAGGTGTGTACAATGGGAAATATGGGATGCAGAACGGCTTTGTAGCAAAAATTGAACCGGACGGCTCTGATTTGGCCTGGTCCAGTTATGTTGGTGTCTCGCCTTTGTGTCAAGATATGGCAATCGACAAGAATGGTGATGTTTATGTTTCGGCTGGTCGTTGGAACACAACCGATACGCCTCCTTCAGAATGGTTTGCAAATGCATTTCAGAAAACACCTCCGGGAGGCAATTCGGATTCCGGAGTAATTAAAATCAAAAGCGACGGTTCAAAAGTGCTGTGGGCCACCTGGTTGGGTGGTTCAGGCGATGATACAGTAGGGGCTTCTATCCGGGTTGACGATAATGGATATGTTTATATTGCAACTTGTACACGCTCAACTGATGTACCGACTGTAACTGGAGTGTATGACACCTCCTTTAATGGAGGTGTTGATTTATACCTGGCAAAACTAAAACCAGATGGGTCTGGGCTTGTATATGGTACTTATTTTGGAGATGCCGGTAATAATTGGAGTAGTACTCACAATCTTGCTATTGATAAACAGGATAACGCATATGTCTCCGTTTGTACTACCAGCTATAGCTTTCCTACTACCCAGAATGCATTTCAAACAAAAATAAAGGGAGATGTTGACTGGGGTGTAGCCAAATTCTCTCCCACTGGTTTGCTTTTATCAAGCACCCTAATCGGTGGAAATAGAAATGAGAGTTTTGATAGTATATACCTGGATGATTCTGGAAATGTCTTTATAACTGGCGAGACCCAATCAACGGATTTTCCTGGAATAAGCAGCGTTTCTTTTCAGTCACAGAACAATGGCGGCCATGATGGGATTCTTGTTATTCTATCGGCAAACTTTGAAGAGCTGCTTTATTCGACTTATATTGGTGGCAGTGCATACGATAATGGCCGTGTGGGTTTCTTAGACAGAAATGGGAACTTGTATATTACAGGGGCTTCTGATGGTAATGGCTGGCCTGTAAAGAATGCCTATCAAGTTTATTTTAAAGGTGGTGGTGATATAAGGAAAACGGGAGGAAGCTGGGGGTCGGGGGATTGCATTCTGGCTAAGTTTAGCTTAAAAGACACAGGTACAACTTCATTTTTAAAGAAATAATAATGAAACTAATTACTAATCCAGATGCTCAGCGATTTCTAAACCATCCCGGCAGGGCAAAACTAATACTATTAATATTGATATTATTAACCGGAGTAGGTCTTCGTTTGTTCTTTTTAGGGGATATATTTTTATGGAATGATGAAACGGACAATTTTGACGAGCAGATTTTCAAGCAAATGTCGACATCATTACGCAGATATGCTGCAGCGGAATCCCAGGAGCTTACACTTGGCCCTGCGTGGTCCATTATCATAGCAATTACATGCAGGATATTTGGAGGTGTGGTAGTGGTTGGTCGAATGCCATCAGTATTTTTCGGGTCCGCCGCTATCCTTGCTGTTTTTTATTTAGTATTCCTCCTTTATCAATCTAATGACGTTAAAAAGTTTTTTGCTCCAGCCGTCTTTGCTGCCGTTTTGACAGCCATATCTGTCGTTCAGATGGAGTTTTCCCAGCGTATCATTCCCTATGGGGCAGTTCCATTCCTGACAGCGGCAATAATCATTGCACATCTTAAAATTGTTAATGTAATCGAAAAGGAAGTACTACAAATTGAGAAGTTAATTCGGTGGTGTATTTTGTACACTTTGGTTTGCGGCTTTTCAATTTATTTACATATGAGTTTAACCATGATACTCGTCTCATCATTCTTTTTACTTGTTAGAACCGGCCTCCGACTTTCAGACCTGGACAGGGAGAAGAAAGTTGTAGTTTTTGGTATTTTTACATTAAGTTTTTTAGCGGTGTTTTTGGCATGGATCGGAAATGCAATTCACACCCAAACTGGTTATCGATTTTATTTAGCTCCTTATTATCATCCCCTCAATTTGGGTGCTATTCCTTTCGTTCTGTTACGGGCTTATGACCTTTTGACCTACAATTTGAACCTGTTTTACAACGGAACACTTTATTGGCCCCGGAGACTTAATCCGGCTTTGCTGCCCCTGGTGATTATTTGTGTTATTGGGTGGTACTGTTCAGTTAGGGGCAGATTTGGCCGGCTCGCTAAACATCTCTCTTTCTTTGGAATGATTAGCTTGCTTATTACAGCCTTATTATCACTTTTTATGAAGTATCCTTTCGGAGGAGTACGCCAGACCTTATATATGAGTCCATTTATTTTCATCTTTACAGGACTGGGTTTTGGAGCTCTTATCAGGTTACGATTAGGCAAGGCTATTGTTAGTGTTGTGGCAATAACCTATCTTGTTTTGTGGAGCATTAATTTGCCTCATTTTTATAAAGAAAGAGTCTTCCCATATACCACGCAGGATCTTGTGAATGCCTGGGAAGAAAACGGGAAACTCGGATTTTACGGCGACGGCGGATGCGGGGATACAATCAAATATATGCTGCGTAAATATCCCGACATTGAAGTGCAAAATCTTGATTACGAAAGTGATGTACTGCCGGAACCGCCTTTCTTCCTCATATCGCCACATTGGCCTGTAGAAAATTCGCTGTGGCTACCTGGTTTGAAGGAAAGAATTGAAAAATTAGGATATCAGGCAGAACTAATCCTGGTATGTGATGCCGCTTATCCCGGGCATCCTGAATACCGTCAGTCTATCTATTATCCTGCAAATGGCTTATGGCTTTACAAGATTACAAAAGAAGAGAACCAATAGTTTTGACAGTACTTTGCTTTTAACCTGACTGAATTTGAGTTGTCACGGCATTTTTCAAATTAAGAAACCGGATAGTAGTTTCATAAGCCTGTCTCGTACCCAAGGGAGGACAAAATGGCAATTGATTTAGCAGTTGTCATGCCGGTGTACAATGAGGAAGAATGCATTGTTAAGGTGCTTAAATCCTGGATTTCCGCACTTTGTGCTCTTGGTATGAGGTTTCGCATTATTGTTTTGAACGATGGTTCTTCTGATGGTACACAGGAAGCACTGCAGGTTTTTAGTAATGACAATCGTATTGAGGTAATTAATAAAACAAACAGCGGCCACGGCCCGACAATCCTAATGGGTTATAAAGAATCAGTAAAATTGGCAGATTGGACTTTTCAATGTGACAGCGATGATGAAATGAAGCCCGACTCCTTTAGGGCACTCTGGGAAAACAGGGAAAGATTTGATGCTCTTTTTGGCGTAAGGATAGCACGGAAGCAAAGTATGGGTCGCAAGTTTATCAGCATATGTGCTGGTATTATTGTGCGTTTGATTTATGGAACTTGCGTTACTGACGTTAATACGCCATACCGCTTAATTCGGTCGAGCATTTTGGAAAAGATATTGTATCAAATTCCTTCTGATACCTTCGCACCGAATATCATTATTTCCGGTGTGCTGTGCAAATGTGGGTTACGTATTTATGAACAGTCGGTCCCTTGTGAAAATCGTAAAACGGGGAAAGTTTCGATAGTAAAGTGGAAACTGTGGAAATCCACGGCAAAGGCTTTTTGGCAAACATTATTCTGCCGGACAGCTATTAAAGATATTGTAAGTCACACTAAAACGGTACTTCATAATGACAGGATGGGAAATAAAAAGTAGCAAATAAGGGGAAAATCATTCAGTAAGCTATTCGAATTGTATAAAGGTTAGATATGACGTATGACTATCTTATCGTAGGTGCAGGATTTTTTGGAAGTGTAATGGCTGAGCGGCTCGCTAACGATTCAGGGGCGAAAGTATTGGTCATTGACAAGCGCCCACATATTGGCGGAAATTGCTATAGTGATTTTGACCAGGATACTGGAATCGAAGTGCATAAATATGGAACCCATATTTTCCATACTTCATCAGGGAAAGTCTGGGATTACATTACGAAATTTACAGAATTCAACTCTTATCATCATCAGGTTTTAACGACCTACAAGAATAAAGTATATCAGATGCCGATTAATCTTGAGACAATTAATTCCTTCTATAATCTTAATCTGAAGCCTTATGAGGCCAAAGAATTCATCAGGAATGAAATTGCAAAGGAGGGGATTAAGGAGCCTAAAAATCTGGAAGAAAAGGCAATATCTTTGATTGGGAGGCCGCTTTATGAGGCCCTTATTAAGGGCTACACAATTAAACAATGGGGTATGGACCCCAAAGAGCTGCCGATTAGTATTATAACCCGTTTACCGGTGCGATATAATTATAGAGAGGATTACTTTGTAGATGCTAAATGGCAGGGGCTTCCCTGTGAAGGTTATACGGAGGTTTTCAAAAGGTTGCTTTCGTCACCCAATATTCGGGTTGAGTTAAACTGTGACTACTTTGAAAATCGGCATAATTTTAGCATTAGAGAGAAAACAATTTATACCGGGCCCATAGACAGATATTACGATTTTAAATATGGCAGGCTTGAGTGGAGAAGCATTTTTTTAGAAAAAGAAGTTGTTGACGTGGAAGATTACCAGGGTACTGCTGTAATGAATTGCGCGGATGTTGAAACGAAAATTATCAGAATTCATGAACCGCGGCACCTTCATCCGGAGAGAGACATAACCGGGCAAAAAACCGTTATTTTTTATGAAACATCCAATACTAATTCTGATGAACCCTATTATCCTGTAAACACCTCGGGGAATCAGAATCTGCTTCTACAATATAAAGAACTTTCTAAAAAGGAAAAAGACCTCATTATGGGCGGTCGTCTCGGAGACTATTCTTATTATGATATGGATAAAACAATTCTTGCCGCCCTGAGGTGTTATGAGGATAAAATCATTGGTTGAAATTTCTCTTCCAAGAAAATATTTACTAACCATTTTTACTATCGCCCTTATAGTAAGAATTGTATGCATGGTTTTTCTCCGGAGTTGGGAGCTTCCAAATAAGTGGGAATTCGGTTATGAGATTGGTAAGATTGGCAGGTCACTTGCAGAAGGTCACGGTTTTAGTATTGCGAATGCGCCGACAGCAAAGTTTCCGCCTGTGTACCCATTTCTGGTCGGTGGTGTTTTTGCTATTTTTGGGATATACTCAAAGGCCGCAGCCGTAATTTTATTCCTCTTCCAGTCTATTTGTGCTGCTTTCACAGGGGTATTTTTGGCCGTCCTTGGGAGCTGCTTTTTTGGCCGAAAGGAAGGCATCATCGCCGGTCTTATATGGGCCTTCTATCCTGGTTCGCTTTTCTTCTCGGTAAAATACGTTTGGCACAGCGAATTTGCCATAATGCTTCTCCTGCTTCTCATAATTATTGCTACTACAGCGAGGCCGTTGTTCCTCTTTCTTAGGGTTGCATGCCTTGGGCTGCTCAGCGGGATTCTCATTCTTACCAATTCCACAATGGCAATCTATCCTGCGCTGCTTCTCCTGCTCATGTTGTACGTGTGGAAAGTTAGTTGGTGGAGAAGGGCAGGATTGGTAGTCATCTGGTGTGTCGCAGTCGGAATAGTAGTGACTGCCTGGGGAGTCCGAAACTATTTGGTTCTGAGGACTCCGGGGGTCTTGAAGTCAAACTTTGGATTGGAGCTTTTTTTCGGCAATAATCCTTACTCTTCGGGAGGTGGTATAGACAAGGAACGAAAACAGGCGCTGGAAGCGCTCAACGAGGAGGAGCATGCCTACTACAGATCTCAGTCAGAGTTTGTTTACTACGGTTACTTGCAGTATAAAGCCTTTGAATGGATACGGATGCATCCCTTGAGGTTTTTACAACTTACCGCCAAACGATTTTGGTACTTCTGGGGTAAATTTCCGAGTAGTGGCCCGGGAAGATGGAGTAGATGGTCCGGGGTACAACTCATCTGGTATGGCCCGCTCGCCTTGCTTGCTCTATATGGCTTTTGTTATAGCCTAAACCGTAGATGGAATCTGATGTTTATATGGCTTTTCCTGTTAGTCTATCCACTCCCATACTATGTGACGCATGTCCAACTCTACAGGTATCGTTATCCAGTTGAACCGTTTATTGTGCTGCTTGCGGCAACTCCTTTAACCATCTGGTTTACGCGTTTTTGGGGGAAGTTAAAAAAGAGGCAATAAATAGTGTAATTTATTCATTTGGCTGACTTACTGTTTTGCAGTGATTTTTGCTCTATTAATTTATTGTTCTTAATAAACTCAAAAATTGTTTCCGCGATTAATTGATTACCCTTTTCCGTATAATGGCAGTCGTCCAGAAAATAATCCAGGTTTTTAGGTACACGTGCTTCGAGGTCAACCAGCGGAATATTATAAATTTCTGCAATTTTTTTAGTCTCTGAATTAAAAAGGTTCATTCCTAATTCCATTGACTTAAAATCAGGGTATTCATTGTTTTCATTAACGCAAAACCATTTAGGGAACCAGATGCTGCTTTTTTCAGCCTCGCTAAGCCCTTCATGATATAAAAAAGGCTGGGTGGCAAGAATCAATTTTACCCGGTCGTTATGGGTAATCTGAATAAAGGAATTTAAATTTCTCTGGAACGATTTCAAACTGGGAAACTCAGAAATGTCGATGGTTTTGAATTTATTAGACTGCAGGTGCTTTCTCAAATCAGTATACAGTTTGCTTTCAAAAAGTGTGAAAATGCGGTAGTGAGTACGAGAATGCACGGTGATTGTAGGCCAGAGTCGTTTATTCTCCTCGAAATGCTTTGAGACTATATCTGAAACCGGCCCTAAAAAGTGGGAATAATCCGATTGGAATTTTTTAAAAGCCAGTCGCTTGGAAGAAAATGAGCGATATAAATCGTTGATTCCATGCCATAGGATTACTAAATCTGGTTGAAAGTCTTTTATTTTGAATAAATACTTGATAATGGAATGTTCTGTGGTGTGCCAATGGTCTCCGGCGTTTAATACTTCTATTTTCATTTGGTTTTGATAATGTTGGTGTAACATTCTTTCTAAAATTCTTGCGTGACTTTTTTCAAACGGCACTTTGTCGCATAAAACCGATGAACCTCCTAAGACAAAGATTCTATATGTGCCAGCAGTTTTTGCTTCGGTTATTTCATTTCCTCGAAATCCATGAGAATTAATATTCAGCTTGCTGTCATTTATATTCTGGGTGTTCTGTAAAAAGGGGTGAAAACCGAAAATAGCATTCTTATTTTGTTCGTGTTCTTTTAACCTTAAAAGTACTTCAGATGCTGTAAGGCATACCAATAAAATTACGGTATAAAACAATATCTTGTGAATTGGTGAAATTGTAAATTCCCTGCCGTTTGGTCTTTTAACTTTCGTTTCACTGAATATAAAAATAACAGCTTTCCTGTACAAAAAAAATAAACCGATGGCCGCCAAAAGAGAGAAGAAATATTGAGGTGAGTACTTTCCTAAAATTACGGGATTCGTTGAGGTATGAAATATAAGCCCGCATAAAATAAAGAGGTATAGTCCGTAGAAAAAATAAATAGAGAATTTTCTCATATCATCTACCTGTCTTTCTTTGTTAGAATCTGTTTAATAAGCATTTATAATAAGCAGCAGGCTATGATTGTGTAAAGAATATTTCGTTTTTGACAGCAATGATTATGTTAGTTTTTAATGAAAGTTATTTAAACTTGTTACTCTAATTTCCTGTCCTTTGAAAAGATTGAATTCATGAACGGCCCCCCTTCAAAATCACCGACACCGGCGTTATGGTTATCGCTTGTCTGCCTTATATTGGCCATTTTACTCTGGCCGCCCCTGCTTGAACAGTTCGTCTCGCTAAATTGGAAAATATGCGATATGCGCCCCGTCGCGTTTGGCAGCCAGTTGCTTATGGCCGTCATAGCGGCATTTATTTTTGTGGCTCGAAGACGGATTAATATCTTGTTTTCTAAATATGCACCTTCGGGCAAAACACTCGTATTTGCCCTTATTGCAGTGATTTTTTCGAGTTTTTTGTGTTTGGCCGCGATGGAGTTGGGCCTGCGTCTATTTCGTGACCCCCTGCGGGTTACCTGGGAACCGGCCGATCATAAGCGGGCTCAGTATGACCCCGTACTTGGCTGGACTTATATTCCGAACCAGTCGGTTATGCAAGCCTTCGTTAGAACTCAGCCGCCAGTGCCTGTATATACTAATGAGCAAGGGATTCGCGTCCCTACGCCGGACACTCAATTAGACACCAATAGGCCTACGGTGTTCTTTGTCGGCGGCTCTTATACTATGGGCTATGGCTTGCCTTTTGAAGAGACTTTTGTCGGCCAGTTAGCTGAGAATCCAAACTTCCCTTTTCAGGTTGTTAATCTGGGTATCGAGGCCTATGGAACAGACCAGGCTTGGCTGAGATTGAAGCGGTATATGTATGATTTTAATACGGTCGCTGTTATCTACACTTTCCTGCCGGCCCACGTTAATCGCAACCTGAACTATGACCGCCGTCTGCTTTTTCGTGGTATTAGAATGGTTGGAACCAAACCATTGTTTGGGCTAAAGCGTAATGGGAAGGTTTATCTGAAAAGGTCACCTGTCCGGCTCGAAGATTACAGCGTTCTGCGGCTATGGGTGATTTTGCAGCGGGCCTGGCTTAAGTGGGGACCGCAACCCAACCTTCAGATATCTCGGGCACTCATCGACGCAATGGGCCGGGAGGTAGAAGCGACCGGAGCCGAATTTATCCTTGTCTACTGGAGTTTTTGGGATGACGACGCCTCCTTTGCTTATCCAATTTTTGATGATATCGCGTTTCCCCTAATTGATCTCTGTGCCCGGCATCCGGATGGTTGGCAATATATGCGTCTGCCCAACGACAGCCACCCAAATACTGAGGCAGGCGCCTATGTTGCAAAATGTCTGGTAGAAAAATTTGTCGAGTTGGGCCTGATACCTCCAAATTAACTGGCCCCCAGGTATATAAAGGAGTCTACTTTTTAACCTTATTTTATGAATTTTGTATCCTTCAGCTTCCTTTTTCTATTGTCTATAGTCCTGTTCGTTCGGATTATTAGCGATAGGTTCAAACTCCGTAGCACCTATTTAGTAACGCTGCTGGTTGCGAGTATGGTGTTCTATGGATGGTTCGTTCCTGCCTATCTTGTCCTTATTCTTTTCAGTTCGGCCGTTGACTTTGTAGCTGGGCGTCAGTTGGCTCTTGATGATCGGCCTAAACAACGACGACTTTGGCTTATAGCTTCGCTGGTAGCAAACCTGGGCCTTCTCGGCACGTTCAAATACTTCGACTTTTTTATGGAGAGTCTGGAGGCATTCGGACAGACGCTCGTTTCGGCTGGTTTGGCTTTTCCGCGCCTGGATGTGGTTTTACCCATTGGAATCTCATTTTATACCTTCCAGTCAATGAGCTACACCATTGATATATATCGCGGCAAGATTAAGCCGGTCGAAAGGTTCTGGAAGTTTCTTCTTTATGTCAGCTTGTTTCCACAACTTGTGGCGGGTCCCATTGTACGTGCGCGCGACTTCCTGTATCAGATCGACCGGGTACGCCGTATTCGCGCGGCCGTGTGGGGTCAGGGTGCATACCTGATAATCTCAGGTTTCTTCCTCAAGATGGTTGTCGCTGACCACTGCGGGGCAGTGGTGGACGAATACTGGGGCCAGGGGGCCGGTGCTGGAGGAAACGGGCTGCTATCGCTTTACACGACGCTACTCTTCTCGTGCCAGATTTTCGGTGACTTTGCCGGCTACACTAATATTGCACGGGGAGTAGCTTATCTGTTGGGATTTCGCCTGCCGGAGAATTTCAACAGCCCATACATCGCCACATCCTTCAGCGATTTCTGGCGTCGATGGCACATAACGCTTTCAACGTGGCTCCGGGATTATCTTTACATCTCACTCGGTGGAAATCGGAAGGGTAAGGCTCGTACGTACGCTAATCTGCTGGTCGTTATGCTGTTGGGAGGGCTTTGGCACGGGGCTGCCAATACCTTCGTGATATGGGGAGTGATACACGGAGTACTGCTGGCGATCGAGCGTCTCCTGGGTTTGAATCGGGAAAAACGCTCTTTGTTAATGAAGCTTGGATGGGCCATAGTCGTGCAGGCCTTGGTGCTTTGCGCCTGGATCTTCTTCCGGTCCACCGACATGACTCAGGCGATGGCGATTGTGAAGAGTATTTTCATAGGGCCCTACGAACCGCTATCGAAGCAGATGGTGATGTTCGGTTTGTTGTTAATTACACCGGTGGCTTTGAGCCATCTGCGCACACTGAGTGTCGAGCGCTTTGGAATTCCCAAGCCATCAGCTGTGGAGAAAGGATTCTTGGCGGCGGTGATGGTTTATCTCATTTTGACGGGTAATGCCAAAAATGAAACGTTCATTTACTTCCAGTTCTAAGCGGCGGGTCTGTGCGTCGCTTATAGTCTTTTTCGTCACTTTTGCCGTAGCTTTGGTGGTGGGGCAGAAGATGGGAAGAATAATGGCAAAAGCGTCGTTTTTTAACGCCGGTGCTATAATGGATGAAGGCTTGGTCCCTGCGCGGCCGCTGCCGGATCCGCAAGACTGGTATGTGGCCTATGACGATTTCGCTATAGACCATTATATTCTCTACCATGGGCTCGATGAGTCGATAAAGTATGCACGAGAGGCGGATGTCCTCTTTTTAGGGAATTCACAAGTGGCCTATGGCTTTCCGAAAAGCGTACTGAAACAAGGTGAATTGATAACTGGACTTAGGTTCTACAATCTTGCTTTCGGATACGACGAAGGGGGTAAGTTTATTCAGTCCCTGATTGAGAAGCAAGATTTGCGTCCGCGAATAGTAGTCGTAAATGCCGGCAGTTTTGACGAACATAATTTCTTTACGCCGCGCGTGAGTGAATTTGGGCAGAGAGTAATGAGGTCGAGTTCGTGGGAGGCCAGGAAGACAGTCTGGGAGTGGAAGCTAACCTGGCTAATTCGCCATTCAAGGCCTTTTGAGGGACTTGCTGACTGGCGTGTGCTAAGGCCTCCATTCCGAATTTGGATTCCTCGGTTTATCATCAGCCGGTCGATTTCTTCGGGTTCCTGGTTTGCAATCAGGGAACATCCAAGGCCAATTCCTGTCGGTTCACCACCTGTGGATGTCTCCGAGGAGGTAAAGCAGATCGATGAAGAAATTCTTTCCAATGCTCTGGAGTTCAAGCGCGCACTGGCGAAGCGCGGTACTGATATTGTACTGACCTCGGTCCCAAATCCTGATTATTGGTCACCTCGACTTGAGGTAGCGTCATTAGCTGCCGCCCTGGAAGTTCCTTTCATCTCACCGGTTGTTGACGGACTTATGGTTCGCGACGGTGCTCATTTAGACGACGAGAGCGCCGAGCGTTTCGGTTCCCGGTTTATCAAGGAATTCGATGCATGGCTAAAAGAATCCGGTGTAAGCAAAAAACACTGATGCTATGTGTAACGGGTATATACGTTATGTGATTAGTTAGTCCACTTGATAATAATCAGCGCTGAATGGGCTTGCTTCGATGGCGTAAATTTTCCCCTCGCCCAAAGAAAGGCATATCTACTTCATCCACTTGCTCTATCGGGACAAGAAGCCGGTAGACACATACGCTTGTTTTCTCAACGCCGGTCTCCAGTATCTTTGTGATGGGCAGGCACTTCGTTAACTCGAACTGTGGTCCTTTTACGGCTTTACGTAGGTACCTTGGGGCTGCCAACTTCGAAAGTACCGGCTTGTTAGCCACGACTATCCATTGACATCCACCTTGCTTTTGTAAAACATCGACTACATCCTGAGCAGACTCGACAAACTCCTGCGGGCCACGGAACCAGGATTCGGCATAGAGCAATTTATTGCCGACGACAACTCGACGGCGATAGTCGGGATCCCCGGATTGAACATAGAAGGTAAAAATCTGATAGTTTTCTCCATCGTAAAACACGGATTCGTCCGGAGTAATCGTTTTTATGTATTCCACGAGTTGCTTGTAGCCGGAAACCGAATAAACGGGTACTTTCAAGGCTTGCCATGTTTGGCCAATTAAGAGCACCGCTATGGCTGCTAAGGTTGCAGCTTTTTCCCACTCCGGCCTTATTCTTGCAAGCTTGCCAATGAAGTGAACTGTTGAAATCAAACCGAGCAAGCAGAAGATAGCTATCGGCACTGACATCAGAAGTATATAGCGGTCTTCTCTGGAAGGCACGTACGAGAAGAAGGCAAACAGGACTATCGTCATAATAGAAAGAAGTATTGTTTCATGCCGCCACCGCCGGAAAAGCATCCCGCCTGCAATGCCAAGTGCCGCGATAAATATGATATGCATGCCGAAAAGTCCTGGAAGGCTCTCAAGATAATACTTCCAGTGCCAGTATGAAACGGCTGTTAGATAGTTAGCCGAGCCCGTGGCCATTACAATGCGATTAGGCTCGTACTTCAGCACCAGAATTGCCCATGGCAGCAGCAACAGCGCGGAGACCACGAAAACCGCCAGCGTCCTGAGATGCCATAGTAAACGCCAACGGCGTTTTACGATAAGCCAGGTGCCGGCGATTAAAAGCAACACGCCACTTGTCAGATATGTCAGTATCGAGAGTACCGCCATAGCCGCTCCGACGTATAAGTCTCGCCACGCAGGAGATGTGGTCGGTGACTCCATCCATCTGCGAAGGTGGTAAAGAGCCCCTATGCTCAGCGCCAGGGCAGGAATATTCAGCATAATGGCGTGCGACCACTGAACCACGCCGGGCAAGAGGATAAACAGCACCCCGGCCCAACCGGCGTCTTGGGCAATCCATCTGCGAGACCAGGTAGTCGTGTATAGAGCCGCCATGAGTGCAAATCCAAGTACAAGACCTTTGGCGATATACGGTGATGGACCGAACAGCCCAAAGAAAACTGCCTCCAGCAAGTAGAATACCGGTGGGTATTTTGTGGGGTTAATCACCGGATAGCGCGCGTGATAGCTCAGGGTGTAGCCTATGGGGTCGAAGGATAAGTTTAGAAGGTAATCCTTCCAAAAGATGCCATTAGCCGCGTGTAACGGTGCATCGGGGAACCAGAGCCCATCATTGTCCCAATGCAGCCAGCACAGGAAAATCCAGGCTATGAATACCAACAAAAGTTGGGGTAACAGCCAACTTCGTTTCCGCACTTCAGACATCACACCATACTGCATTTCCTGACTAAGTTTTGTTGACATATTCATTCAAATCCAACCAGACCCCCAAATGCGTCAAGAACTCCTGTGATTCAAACTAACCGGTGTACGGCCCCTTGCCTACTATACTCGCTTTCTCACCTGTCTCACTTGCAGCTTATAACCTGCCATTCTTAACCCGAGCGGCAGGTGAATTTAATATAGCGTTGGTTGAGTTCTGAATCAATCCTTTTTATTAGATTGGCCCTATAGTTTTATAGTGCTTAAGATATAAAGAAAGAATTTAATACGAGTAATTGTCACCGAGAATAATTCAATAGTCGAGGTATTCTCTGCGAAGTTATTTCTATCGTTTGCTTTTCAAAGTCAAAGCCTTCCCATACTTGAGTGTGTGACAGATAGTCATAATATCTACATCAATATCTTCAGTGGGTGATGTTAACTTCGAAATTCGCATTTTTAATATCCATTTTTTCTTGCTTTGGCAAAATGAAAAAGAATGTACTTCCCATCCCTGCTTTGGATTCCACCCAGATTTTGCCTTCGTATAACTCAACGATTTTCTTAACCAAAGTAAGCCCGACACCGGTACTTTCAAATTCATCACGTGGCAACAGTGTCTGGAACATCTGGAAAATCTTCTCGAAATACTTTTCTTTAATTCCCGGTCCATTGTCAGCGACACTGAATTTCCAGAAATCATCCTGCTCAACACAACCTATTTCTATCTTCCCCTGTGGTTTGTCCATATATTTTATGGCATTATTGATTAGGTTCTGGAATACATGAATAAAGCGGATTCGCTCACATTTAATTGTCGGCAGCTCATTTTCGACTGTAATAGTAATGTTTTCTGGTGGATCAAGCATCTCAATAACTTCCCGGACCAGCTTATTCAGATTCATCCAAGTTTTTTCTTCTTGTATATGTCCGACTCGAGAGCACTGTATAATTCCTTCAATCAAGTTACGCATTCTGTCCACTCTGCGTGAAAGCAGAGCCAATTGCTTTTTGCCCTGCTCGTCAAGCTTATCCGCATAGTCAGATGATATCCAGTTGGCTAACGTATTAATCCCGCGAAGCGGAGCTTTCAAATCATGTGAAGCCATGTATACAAATTCCCTTAGTTCTTGATTTGTCTTTTCCAATTGTCTGAGCAGTTGGGCCTGACGTTTCTCTGCCTTCATACGTTCTGTAATTTCTCGGTTGAGGTTATCTATTGATGTTGTTGTCTTTTGTAGATCTTTGGTCATCTGGTTCAATGCCTTTGCTAAATCTTCTATCTCATTCTTCGTTTCAATTTCTATTTGCGTATCCAGTTTGCCTTTACCTATTTGAACAGCAGCATCTCTTAGCTTTATTATTGGCTTTGTAATTCTTTTTGAAAGAAAGACGCCGAATGAAACAGCCAGGGCAAAGCTCAGGAGCATAATTAATCCCGATATTATAAGTGTAGTAATTAGATTTTTATATGCCTCCAGAACCGGTAATTCAACCACGACAGCCCAGTCAGGCGTGCCAAGATGCGCGTGATTAGCCACAACATGATTTCCCTGGATACCTTTGACTATCTCTGCAGTATCTTTATGAGTTAATGTATCATCCGTTACAAATTCATTTACTTCATTCAGATAGATTAAATTCTCTCCCTTTAAAACACGGCCAATGTCGCCGGAAGCAATGAGTTTACCCTGCTTGTTTACTACGTAAGCCAGGCCATTATTACCAATCTTCAACGCACCTACCAAATCCCACATAAATTTCAGATTTGCTTCGGCTATCAATGTTCCATTAAGGTCACCAAAAACATCCGTTACCGGAACCGCCATTATTACCAATGGCTCACTGGTTATTTCATCAATATATACCGACCCGATATATATTTCCCCGCGTTTCACATGAGAAAACAGAGCGCTATCGATTTGCTTTATAAATTCATATGAGACTAAATTTGAAAGACGAGAGACTTTTTCCAGTTCCTGGTTTTGGTCATTTAGAAGGGCCAACTGGCGAAAGGCTGGTTCAATGCCCAGCAACCTTTCCAAAACCGATTTGTAAGCTTCCTTAGGAATAATTGCCAGATTGCCGCGGCTTGCTACCGCCTCCAACGTGCTGAATTTTTCTCGAATAAAACCCTCGACAGTATTAGCTGCATCTTTAGCAATAAGGTGTTGATGTGTGACAAGGCCTTTTTTCTGGGCTTTGAAGCCAAAATACATTTGTAGGCCGCTTGAAATGAGCAGAACAACTATAATAAAAGCTGAAAAAGTAATAGCTAAAGTAACCGTTAAGCTATGGAAATCTCTTTTTTTCTTTTTTTTGGTCTTCACAGATATTTCTATTCTGTTTCTTTATAATGTATTATCTCATCCGCTCTGCTCAGTAAACCTCCAGGCACCGTTATCCCCAGTTCTTTAATTATTTTGTAATTGAGCCGAAGATATGACGGTGGTGTTACTACCATAATTGAACCGGCTGGAGTGCCTTTGAGGATTTTGTCAGCTATGGGCGCAGCCTGCTGACCAACTTCAAAGAAATTAACACAATAACTAAATATGCCTCCGGTGTCTGCCGAAGAAATGACGCTACCGACAAGAGGTAATTTGTGTTGCTTCGTAAAATTACTAATCAATGCCCAACCTTCGGGTGACTGAGTGAGACTTTCTGGTAGAATCTGAACGGCATCTATGCCGATGTCGGCCGATTTAGCTCGCTCTTCCAGCGCAGCCTGAAGTTCTTCAATACTGCTGACCGGTTCTTCCGTTAACATTACACCTAAAGATGAAGCCACCGGTCGCAATGCGATTAGCGAAGGAAGGCAAGTAGGGTAGTTTGGATTATAGGGTACATAAAGCCGTTTGATGTGAGGTACCAACTCATACAAGAACTCAAAACGTTTTACTACTAAATCTGGGCCGGGATAACGAACACCGGTTATATTCCCGCCCGGCTTAGGCACAGTTTCTACTAAATCATTGCCTTCTATACCAGCCAAGGCAAAAACTACGGGTAGGCCTGTGCCCTGGGTGGTTGCCTTGGCTACTAAGGCTGACTCAGTGGGAAAAGCAACAATCAAGTCAACCCTATCTTCCACAAACTTCCTGACGATTCGCTCCTCTTCTTTAGGGTCCATATGAGCTATCCGCAAGTCATAGACGATATTTTTACCCTCTACATAGCCTAACTCGGTCATTTCGGCTTTGAATCCATCTGCTATACTGGTAAAGGGTTCAAAACTGGACACGATGCCTATTCGATACAATTTTTGTGTTTTTTTGCTACAACTGCTCAAAAACACACAAAAAATAACTAACAGGATTACGAGCAGTATTTGCCGTCTAAAGCCAATTTTTTTACTTGTACACATTTAATCACTAGTTTTTTTAGAAATAGTAATTTAACGAATTATTTCATCAGCCCTGCTTAACAATCCTTCTGGCACCTTTATGCCCAGTTCTTGAATCGAGTTGTAATTGAGCCTTAGACGTGATGGCGGTGTTACTATCATAATTGAGCCGGCAGGAGTGCCTTTGAAGATTTTGTCAGCCAAAAGCGCAGCCATCCTGCCCTGCTCAATGTTATCCGGAACAAAACTAAACAATGCTCCAAGGTCGGCTGTAAAGTCCATGCCGCCACCAATAGGTATTTTATGTTCATTCGCGAACTTTAGAATTGCTCCAAAACCATCAGGCGAATTGTCAAGAATATCAGGCATAAGTAAGATTGCATCGACGCCAATATCATTCAATGCGGCTCGTGCCTGTAGAGCAGCTTGAAGCTCTTTTATATTGTTAACGGGGTCTTCCACTAACGTTATACCCAGGGATGAGGCTGTGGGTCGTAATCCTCCAAATGCCATAGGCGCATTAGGATAATTGGGGTCGTATATTAGATAGACTCGTTTTGCATCCGGTACTAACTCAAGTAAAAACGCAAGACGTTTGACCGTCGACTCTGGGCCGGGAAATCGAACACCGGTAATATTTCCGCCGGGCTTGGATACGCTTTCAACTAAGTTATTCCCTTCTATACCTGCCATAGCAAAAACTACGGGGATGTTTGTGCCTTCGGTGGCGGTTTTAGCGGCTAAGGCCGGCTCGGTAGGAAATGCAAAAATCAGGTCAACCTTGTCGACCACAAATTTCCTGACGGCTCGCTTTACTCCGGCAGGATCGACGTTCAATTTCTGGAAATCATAAACAATGTTTTCGCCCTCGAGGTATCCTAACTCGGTCATTTTAGCTTTAAAACCATCTGTTATGTCAATAAATGGTTCTGCCCCAGAGACAATACCTATCCGATACACTTTTTGTGTTTTTTTACCACAGCCGCTCAAAAACACACATATCATAACTGACATGGTTATGAGAAATATTTGCTGTCTAAGGCCGATTTTTTTGACTATACGCATTTAATCACCTATTTTCTGTAACAGTTATTTAGCGAATTATTTCATCTGCCCTGCTCAATAAACTACCAGGCACTGATACCTCCAGTTCTTTCATTATTTTGTAATTGAGCCGGAGATGGTCCCTGGCTGTAACCACCATAATTGTGCCTGCTGGAGTACCTTTGAAGATTTTGTCTGCCAGGGTTGCAGCGATCGTACCTACTTCAAAAAAGTTGGGAACAAAACTAAACATAGCCCCGAGGTCTGCCGTACAGCCTGCGCCGCCGCCTATGGGTAATTTATGTTTATTGGCAAATTTAACGATTGCCCCAAAGCCAGCGGGTGACTGGGACAAATCGTCAGGCATAATCAGAATGGCATCAATACCGATGTCTTCCAACGCAGATCGAGCCTGTAATTTAGCCTGGAGGCCTTCAATGCTTGTAATGGGGGCCTCCACAAGTGTTATGCCCAGGGCTGAGACAACAGGACGCAACGCTTCAAGCGAAGCCCTGTTAGCGGGGTAATTTAAGTTATATATAGCGTATAATCGTTTGATATTCGGTACTAAATCATGCAGAATTTCAAAGCGTTTAAGCGTATTGTCCGGCCCAGTGTAGCGAACGCCGGTGATATTCCCACCAGGATGATGCACGCTGTCTATTAGGTTATTTTCTTCTATTCCAGCCATGGCAAAAACTACCGGGATAGTTGTCCCCTCGGTAGCTGATTTAGCCGTTATACTGGCCTCAGTGGAAAAGGCGAATATCAAATCAACCTTATCTTCCACAAATTTCCTGGCGGCCATTTTCTCTTCTTTGGGGTCCATATGAGCTATCTGTAAATCATAGACGATATTTTTACCTTCTACATAGCCTAACTCAGTCATTTTGGCCTTGAATCCGTCGGCTATATTCATAAAGGGTGCAAAACTACAAAGGATACCCACGCGATAGACCTTCTGTGTTTTTTTATCACAACTGCTTGAAAACACACAAAACATAACTAACAAGGTGACGAGTGGTATTTGCCGTCTAAATCTATTTTTTCTACTTATATGCATTTTAATCACCTTTTTTTAGTAATGCTGTTTTAACGAATTATCTCATCTGCTCTGCTCAGCATGCCTTCAGGCACTGTTACTCCCAGTTCCTCAGCCACTTTATAATTTATCTGAAGGAAACTCTCAGAAGAGACAACAGGGATTGTTCTTGCCGGGGTACCTTTAAGTATTTTGTCAATTAGTATTGCCGCCTGTTGTGCTGTTTTGGGTACATCAACGTTTATACCAAAAATAGAACCATAGTCCCCAACTTGTATCAGTATGCCGCCGATAGGCATCTTATGCTTATATGCAAACCTGCCCATTACTTCGAAGACATCGTCCGTACAACTAAGAGGTTCAGGTATAAACAACATTGCGTCAAAACCAACGTCTTTTAATTTGTCTCTTGCATTCAGCTCTGCTTGAATTTCTGCTGCGTCGTCAGCGGGGAATTCTATCAGTTTTATGCCCGCGGCTTTGGCAACCGGATATAATGCCTCCATCTGGTTGGCTACAATAGGATAACCCCGCTGATATGGCACCCACATTCTTTTAGCCTTTGGGACCAACTCACGCATAACCTCAAAACGCTTGATGGCAAGATCCGGTCCAGGATAGCGTACTCCTGTGATATTCCCGCCTGGTTCACGTACACTCTTTACCAGGCCGGTACCTTCAATGTTGGCGATAGCAAAAACAACGGGAATTTCTGTTCCCTGAGTAGCTGCCTTGGCCGCCATGGATACCTCAGTGGGAAATGTAAAAATCAGGTCAACTTTCTTTTTCACGAAATTTTTAAGAATTTGCTCTTCTTTGACGGGTTCAAAGTTTGTTCTTTGAATGTTATATATTATGTTCTTTCTTTCTACATAACCCAGCTCAGTCATTTTTGATTTAAAGCTGTCTGGTATGCTGCCAATATAGTCCAGACCACACAGAACACCTACCCGATAGAACTTCTCTGTTTTTTTGGTACAGCTGTTCAGCAGCAGGACCTCAACCAATAGAGTTGCCATCAATATTTGCCGTCTTAGCCTCTTCTTGTTTAGTGTCGTTTTAATCACTTTTTTTTCTCCTTGTTGATAATTTATTTTGCTTGTTTTAATCAATAATCCTTTGCTTAATTTCAAAGCTGTTTTTTCATAAAGGTGTATAATTTTTTGGGCGTTAGTTTTTGAGTAAAGAATCTCAAGTCTTAAAACCGCTCGATAACGTATCGGAATCCATAAACTTTCCGATAAAGCCTGAATCGCCGAAAATAACTGTTATGGCGGGGCCAAAAACTCCATTGTCATTCAAAGCATCTATACCGTTTAACATATATTTACATAAAAACGTTATGCTCGACTCGATGTCTGTACTTCTCTTTCGCACAAGAGATGAGCTCCAGCGCATTAGAACCATAAAGAGCATTTTTCCAAACTGCTTGAAATGCTCTCAAGATTATTGCAGATAGCTATTTATAGCTCGTAACCGACCAAAAAATCGGTTATTTTTTTGTCAAAGATAAGCTGCAAGTTATTTTTTGACGTGAAAAAATATCGGACATTGATGTCCGAATTCTTACATAAATAGAAAAACCACCACAATGTCCTTTATAATCTCAGAAACAGCATTTTTAATGCCGATAATACGCTTTCAGGTAAACTATGAAATGGCTTCTGGTCTTGTGTATTGTGTGTATTTTCAGGTTCTTGGGTTATACGCTCTTCGTATGGAGATAATGCTTTCTTGACCTGTTATATATCGGACATAAAAACTCATTTCGAATCGCGACAGAATTGCTTCATCTGAATGGAGATTTGTTGGTTAAATTTGCATATGCCCTAAGTATTGATAAGCCGAAATATGGTTTATAGGATTAAATTAATGGAGAAAGAAAAAATGAATATTTTTAATGGTATTTGGCTAACTGTTGTTGGGCTGATAGTTTTGTTGTATGAGTATAAAATTCTTCCATTTGCGAAGGAAAAGAAGGCCGGCTGTGGCAGGCCAATAAAAATTTTAGGATTTGCCAAGTAATGAGGCGTGAAAAATAGAGGTAGCAGTAATGTTAGTTCGGAGCCCAAAAACAATGCGAGTAATAGTAAATTTTCTGAAGAGTACTTGGAGAGGATTTCTTGAATCGCTTCTGTTAATAGCAGCTTGTTTTCTTCTGATTCCTCCGGTTCAATCTGACATATCCAGTAAGATAAGTTTTGGGCCTGTCCATTGGATTTCGATAGGGCTTTTTTTCATCAGCAGATTAATTGCATTTCGTAGAGGTGGGGAGCGATTATGGACTATGTTAATACAGGTTGCGGGCTTTTGTTTTTTTGCGTGGTTATTGTATGAAAGGTTAGAAATAGGAATTACTCCATAAGTTTTAAAAGTAAAAGCGGTAAGTTAGAAGGAGAATGCAGAAAATAGTCTATTGTTAAATTACAAAAACAGAGAAAGGTAAAAATGCGATATTTTACGGCGTTATTCTCAGGCATTTTCATGTTTTTTGCTGTTTGGTTTCTATTGGCAATGATTTTCTTTTTGATTATGCCTGCGTCCTGGCGCGAGATTGAGACAGGATTTGTAGAGGGTGGTATACCAAGTTTATTAGCGGCAATCCTGGCTGGCATGGGAGCAACTTATACTTTTAAGGCATCACTACACGCTAAGACCGGCAGGTTATATAAAAAGGAAAAAAGGAATAAAGATGCAATAGCTTCGGTAGATAGCAACCAGGAAAAAGATACTTCAGAGACTCCAGGTATATAACCTTACTTCAACCGGTCAGCCGTTGTGGGGATTATTAGCAAAATGCATTTGCATCTAATAATCTTCCTAAAATACACTTGCCTTGTCGGTTTTTCTCCATTAAAAGCGGTATTTTGGAAGGTCTGCCGAGAGAAAATAGCTTGTTTTCCGCCTTCTCGGTCGTATAATAAATTAGAACAATAGTCTTTTGCGGGAGGCTTATAATGTGCGAAGAAAAGTCGGAAGATAGCCTTGAAGAGAAGGTTAGACGAATAATTGAAACTATTCGGCCCACACTCCAAAATGACGGCGGTGACGTGGAATTAGTGTCGGTCGATTCTGATAATACCGTGCGCGTCCGTCTCCAGGGGGCCTGTCGCGGCTGCCCCGGGGCACAAATGACGCTGAAGATGGGGATTGAAAGACTTCTTAAAGAAAGGTTGCCGCAGGTCAAACAGGTCGAGGCCGTGAATTAGTTTTCGATTGTACCTGTTGCTTCCTCATTCTCGGCGGCAGGGGGGATAATCCAGTAAATCGCCATCTTAGGAGAACCCGTAGCGAATATGTGTACTAATTTGCACGGACCTATGAACTGGACTTTCCGGCCCATGAATGGGCTACCCAATATCTCTATTCTATCCAGACCCCAAAGCTTGTAATATCTGTCGTCACGCCGACCCGCCAACCTTGAATCCCACGCTATCAGTGTAATCTTCTTTTTCCGGCACTCCCGCACAAAGCCTTCAAAACCGGGCGCATCTTCCGGCTTAAGGCCTGAGATATGTATAAACCTATCCTGTGGCAGGCCTGAGTACACCGGCATAAAGCCCGCCATTGTCGTTACCATTTTGTCATTTTCGTCGGCGTTTTCGAGGAACCAAAAAGCCAAACGCTTGAAGTTGGCTCCATTTTGGCCGTCACCCATCAAAAAGCCTGTACCTGCCCCGTTACTAACCACAGTCAGTACCAGGAACACCGGAACTACCAGCCATCCCAGCTTTGGCCTGCTACGATGTACAAATTGCATGGCGAAAAAACCGGCCACAAGAACGCAGGAGGATATTATCACAAGTCGTTGAATGCCCGGGCATTGTCTTTCTGCATAACTTAGTGTCTCGGTAAGTTTGACGGTCCAGATAATAAATAAGACCAGGCCGACTATCTTGAGGACATTCGCAAAAACTTTTCCCTCTGGCTTTGCACTCAGCCATTGCCAGAGTATAACCGCCCCATAAGCTGCGATTACTAATCCTATCCAGGCCGCTGGTATACAAAAACGGGACATTCGGTACGGATATATAGCGTGTACTATTACGTACGGCACACCGGCCAGCAACATAACGATGACCTCCCACCGTTTTCGAATGATTGCCGTTATGCTGCCTGTCAGGAAGACCGCCGCAAGTAGCAGTGCTGTCAATGAGAATACTGTAGAATTCAGGCTTTCGGAAGTGCCGACCTGACCGGAAAGTGAAGTTTGTAGCAGGGGGGCGTTTAAGAAAGAACATATATTCTGCCAGTAAAGACCAAGGTCTTTTATTAATTCAAAGGTTCTATCTTCGGCGAGTACCTGAAGGTAGTGTGCGCCTCCACCTGAACCTGCTAATCGAATCTTTGTGATAATCATACATAGCCCAAATGGTATCAAGGCCAGTGCTGTAGAAGCTGCGCTCCTGAACCATTTGCGATTACGAATCACATCTGCTATGGCCACCGCAGGAATAAGTGCCACCATATCCCATCGTGCTATTGAGCCCAGCATCGCAAACAGGTAAGCCAGCTTTATGTGTTTTCTGGCGCAAAGGACTGTAGCAGCGAAAAGAGTTACCAGTGTAATTTCTGCCAGCGGCTGGCTGCCCATCCGAACCATCCAGGGACTAATCCCTGCCAGCAGTGCTACCCAAACGGCCGCTCTGCCCAGAAAGTCTCTGCTCACAAAGTAAATCAGTACCATTGTTACGGGCAGAAGAATCGCGTTATATAACTCAGTTCCAAATAAGTAGCGGTCCGGGGCGGAGAAAAACCAGCCTACGGTGGCGGTGATTATCGAGAAAAGCGGCGCACGCTTCATATCTTTCGGAATTTGAAGATGTAACCACTGTCGCCCAATTCGTAAGAAAGCCACAAAATCCGAATTTGGAAAGACGAAATGCCTTAGGAAGTGCAGCGAGTAAATCAGCCCAACGGCCGCTAAAAGTCCAATCGCCAGCCACCCAACACGCTTCTTTGTATTATCCGGCTCAAGAATATCCACCGGTATTGAATCAAGTGCTTCGGCCTTGTGCCTTCTTCTTTTTTTAAGGTCTTTTCTTGACATTATAAAGCCCCTGATAAGGCCGCCCGACCTCTCAGAGGTCAGGAAACTTTTTCAAGCTCAATTGTTTGGAACATTCCAAGCTGATTATTTAACGGCGACAGGATGAATTCCAGGGCCTTAACAAATTGATAAGTAAACGATGGGACAAGCTGGCGATAGCTCAGACCACCGCTGAGCAGGTAACGAAACGGCGTATGGTTCCGCATTGCCGCAATTCTCAGGGATGGGAACCGGCTTTCGAATATTTTGCGGTCCCTCGAGAATATTATCCAGGGAAGTGCACTATTGGCGACCGAGAGAGGCCCGCCTGCTTCCAGCGTCCATTCCGCCTGTGTCTCGAAAGGTTCGTGATGAAAATTGCAGTAGATAAACCTTGCCCATAACGTATTCGCCGGCTCAATCATAACGATTTTGCCTGAAGCTTTCAGACATCGGATCGCTTCGGTAAAAAAAGCCTTCGGCTCGGTGATATGGTGAAGAACGTCAATCATCAAAAATGCCCCGACACTGCCGTCCGCAAAAGGTATCTTGCTCGCCGAAAAAACCTTATCCACGTTTGGAAGCTGGAGGATATCAGATGTAATTACGTTTGGGATTATTTCTTTAATGAAGCTGCCACCGCTGCCAAGTTCAACAAGAACTTTATTTTCAAAATTAGGAATCGCTTTTTTAAGCTGTTTGTAAAAATCGATATATAGATTTTCTAAGAATGGCTTTTGCTGTATAATCTGAGCGTGCAACAAGGTGGTAGCAGGGTCGTCAAGGTCTTGGATGTGTTTTGTCTCTGGTAACTTAAGCCATTCGATGGTCTTCATAATCAGTCCAGTATACCTTTTATTGCTGCCTATTCAAAGCTCAGCCTTCCTTGTTTTTGGAAAAAACTTCGGCTGATAGTAAAATCTTACTTGATGCCGGCCCTCTGAAAGCCGAACAGACTTAAAAGTTCCGAAAAGTAACTCTATATCGGCCGGCTTATCGTCCACACAAACCCGCCAGTATCTGTCCCAATTATCAATGAAACTAAGATAGCCCGCAACCGGAGCTTCAATCTCCCAATTAAGCTCATCGCCCGTATAAGACAATAGTTGACCCGGAGGTCGATACCGTACTGCATCACGTAAGAATGATTGAATTGTGGCGTGCTCGATGGATTCGGAGTAGAAAATCTTCGTTCCATCCTGCACACCTAAAAATACTCTTTGCGCTTTTATTTCGTTTTTGGTTTTTTCGAGGAACCTGACGTATCGGTTAAAATACCAGTTCTCCAGAATACCGACACTGAAATTGGGTAGTAGTGAAATCGAGTTATAGAAAGCTGAACGGGGGAACTGAAATGATATCTCATTCAGCTTTGCTACATCCAGGTTCTGGCGGTTTTTTTGTACTGAAGTTTGAGATGTCCATATATGGATGCCGACGGGTCGCATCTCGAGAACCGCCAAAAAGAGGAATACCGCAAGTATCGCTGTCAGGGAGCGGTCGGATTTGAAGCCAAACCGTTTGCCAAGAATTAAAAATAGTAAGATAATAATGAATCCTGCAGACCCATAGACAATAAACTTAATGCACTGCGGCGAGAGGTGGGTAAAGTATCGGAACCAGTAATTATCGTAAATCTTATTCAGGTGCAAATATAGCTGAATGCCGAGAACCACCGCATAGGTTGTGATAACCGCAACGATTGGCGAAAAGAACCGAAAACGTGTTTCGAAGGCAGCAACGTTTTTGCCTGAGATTGTCGATTCGAACGATGCATAGGCCAACGACAGCAACCACGCAAAAATCGGAACAAGGATAATATTCAATCTCGGCCAGACGCGAAGAGAGGAAAAACCGGGCATAATTTTCCAAAGCAGAATAAACAGGTACGAATGGCGTCCGTAAGTGATGTAGATGATAAAGCTAATCCAGACTATAAAAAAAAGTTTGTGCCACCGGTTGTGAAAAAAAGAATGTAACTTTGTTTTCTTTTCGTTGTCACTGAGTTTCAACCGGCTTTGAGTAGATGTTTCGCCGCTTAGAATATACAAAGAGACCATTAGAACGGCCGTTATGCTAAAGAAATTCCAACCGTCCGGCATCGCGGCAGGGGGGTACAAAAGGGACCCGAGAGTGTTTTTAAAGGTGTATATATGGGCGGTCGAAAAGGTAAAGTCTTTACCTGTTCGGTCTGTTGTTTCGGACATAAGATGTTTGATGCCCAGTAAGTACGGTCCACAAATTAGAAAACTGACGGCCCCCGTTACCGCCAAAGTTACTAACGCGCGTTTCCAGTTGACCATTCGGTCGCCGAGTAATCGAAGGCGTAAGGGCTTTATCAGGAAAGCAAGCAGATAAGGTACAAATAAAAATAGTGAATAATAAACATAATAGGGATAGCCTGCAGTACAAAGACAAATTAGAAATAAAGTAAGTAAAATCCCATATAGTACTGCTTTTCTGAGTGACCGGCTCAACATAATTTTTGTCAAGGCGTAAAGAATCCAGGGATACCAGGCTGCACTGTGAACGGCATTAGGAAATCTTAGAATTTCCGTCATCTTGAAACTAACCGACATAACAAGAACACTGAAAACTACCGCTCTCAGGTTGGTGTTGACCAGCCGCAGCCACATAAACAGCCCCAGGGCAAATATAGAAACGCCGAGAATAGTAAAGACCTGATGGTCCAGGGTATTATAGCCGCCCGAGATTTTGTACCAGACGGCCAATAGTAAATTAAATGGATAGAAGGCCTGTGCGAAGGGATTTATGTAAAAGGGGAAACCGGCCGCCTCCGATGGCGACCATAATGGGAAGTGAAATTCGGCAAGAGAGGCCAGCAGGTAAAGTTTGTGTTTGAAGTATAAAGCTATAAAATCATTACCTATGGCCGTATACCGACCCTTTATGGGAAAGATGTAAGTAAACAAATATAATACAGGCCAGCAGAAAATGGCTAAAGGCAATATATATTTAAGGAGCCGGCGTTCAAAAAACGAAGGTTTTTTTATCCTGTCTTTAGCAGTTATCGGATGCCGCGCCGGGTACTTCATTGTTTTACCCTGATAATTACGTTTCACTCTCTGTAGGAACGTTATCGAGGCCGAGTTTCTTTTTTTTCGCCTCATGAGCGTCTTCCAGCAAATGCTCCAATGTTGGCTTTGGTGTTGCGATAATAGCAATCTGGTATGAAAACAGACTTTTTGAAATGCCGATTAAAATACGATTGATTATAAGCAGGAGACGTGCCAAAACCCCATCGCCAAGTGCCAGAGGAAACGGTGCCGGCACACCATATTTCTTGACCACGTCATAGCCATTAATCTCGAGTGTTCTGTGCAGCGTCGAAAATGTAAACAGGCGTTTATGGTCCATATCCAGTAAGCCACGGCTGCCGTAGTCGAACCTGCCGAACAACAATCCGACCCTCATAGTCAAAAAGCCAATGTTTGCTGTGGTAATAATGAGCTCCGGCCTGTCCCGCGAAAAGCGTTGTCTCAAAACCCGCAGCAATCTCTCCGGAGATTTTAAATGCTCGATGATATCCAGCAGCAAAATATAATCTATCCTGCCGAATTCGTCATTGAATTCATATTTCTCAATATCAGCTTCGATACATTTCCAGGAGTTTTTTGTCGTTTCCGATTGGATTTTATGGTCGATTGAGATGACCTTCACGTTTTTGCTCGCCAAACGTTTTGCCATAAAGCCCGGACCACAGCCGATATCAAGAACTGTTGCTTCGGCTCTTACTTTGTCCAGAGCAAGCTGGTGCGAACTTTGGTATCCGAACTTCTCCTCGTAATGACATTGCGCAGATGATTGATAATCAAACTTTGGATGGTAATAGATTCCCATCTTGTTTAGTTTAGAGAGAATACAGGAGCTAATTATTTGCATCGCATATTTAATCCCATTTACTCTCGACACTTCGTCACCATAGAAAGTGGGGACCGGAATTTCCTTAATGCGATTTCCAGTATCTATCAGTTGGATGATTATGTCGGTGTCGAAGTCAAAATAGTTGGAATTGTACTGAAATGGAATGGATTTCAGAGTCGCGACACTGTAAGCTCGGTAGCCGGTATGGAATTCCGACAGATGAGACTTCATAATGTGGTTCTGGATGAAAGTGAGGATTTGGTTGCCGAACCATTTATAGAGTGGCATCCGACCTTTCAGGGCATCTAACCGGTGGACCATCCGTGAGCCGAATACAGCGTCTGCCTGGCCATCGAGAATCGGTTGAATCATCCGGCCGAGATACTCAGGGGCATATTGGCCGTCTCCATGTAATAACACGACAGCATCAAAATCTTTTTTGATTGCATAAAAATAGCCGATTTTCTGGTTGCCGCCGTAACCTTGGTTCTTGGGATTGTACAGAACAGTAAGATTCCATTCCGGGTAACGTCGGGAATAATTCTCGGCAGTGTAGAAAGTTTGGTCGGGTGATTGGTCGTCGATGATGAGTATTTCAGTGGAAAAACTTTTATTTTCCCATATATCTTTCGGAATTCGGTCAAGTACGGACTCTATCGATTGTTCGGCGTTATAGCATACGATAAAAATCAATACCTTCTTCTTGTTATTGTCCGGTGTAGTGGATTTATTACTGTTTCCGTCAACTTGTTCCATAGAAATACAGCCTAATACGCTTTTCTGAGCCACTTGATTTTCTTAAACGCTATCCACTCCCTCTTAAGAGCTATCCGCCTTTTTCTTAAAGTATCTTAACCGAAAACCTGCTAAAAGCAATAGAGTTAACGTTGACAGTGCAACTCCAGCCGGAAAATTCACTGGTCTGTCAATAAGAACCCATCCGCGGTCACGCCTTAAAGACATCGTAGGAAGTTTCGAATTATTTATGTTAGTTCCGAGGGCTATTTTAATTCTTTGAGACGTGGATATTTTTCTGGGTCGACAGTTCTCATCATACGATATATTGTCGCCCTTTTCTTTTCTTTTTTGAGCACTTCCGGATTGTAGAATTCCCAAACAATTTTTTTATCATCCGTAATTTCAAAAATATGACCCTTGTCACTCTCCGCTATAAGAGTATTGCCATTTGGTAATCTTTGGGCCGAACCTCTTGTTAGTGAAAAAAATGATTCTGGTGGACTGCCTTTATACTCCCATTCGATTTCTTTTGTGACAGGATTTAGTTCTATGACCCTGGAGTATTTTCTGTGATATCCATTGTCAAAAATCAACAGATTGCCGTTTCCCAGCAGGGAGGGGTGGTGAGGGTAATCAAGGTCGTGGGTGCCCCAGCTCCAAATAATTTTTTCTGTCTCTATATCCATAACTCCAACAAGATTTTGATGCCTCATGCAGAACAAAACATCGCCTTTTTTAAATAACTTCTTATTCCCTGCAAATATATCTCTATTAATTATCTCTACTGAATTCGTGTGAAAAATATCCCATGGGGCTTTACCACCATCATTTCTTTTATCCTCTCGTTTCATTGCAATCTCGAAGAGGTCTTTATTCTGAAATAACATTTTTGAGAAGGGTATTTCTTTCTTTATCTTTCCGTCCTTCGTTAAAATTACCAGCCAGTTATTTTTAATTTGTTCCGTACGGCTGTACTCGGGCACAATAACATCTTTGTATGTTAAGGCGTATATATCGCCGTTATCGGCAATTGCGAAATCATGATGAAAAACACCTCGTACTGTCCATTTAATATTGGAATCCCAATCTATCATCATAAGTGCTATGCGCTTTACGAGGACTAAAAAATAATCTCTTGAGTATGGTTCTACGAGTAACCAGGTAGGTTTTTCATTTATAACGTTTTCGAAAGCCCCCTCGGTTTTGTCGATGAAAGTATGCAGAATATTCCCGTTCATATCGAAAAAGTATCCCCCGGTTTTATTTTCGGTGTGGTACAAATTTATACCTTTGTATGAAAGACTGGGGTCGTGTTTAGTAACACCGGTTTTTTCCACATCTTTCTTATCTATTGGTGCCCAGGTCACGTAAGGCAGAGACTTAAGCGCCTCAATTGAGGATGTATCGTCTGTTGAAGACGACTTGGCGGAATTTGCTGTTTCCGAATCTGGATGTGTAGGTGAATGCCACAGACTGTAAAGAAGTAAGAAAAATAAACCGACGCAAGCCGCAAGGATTATGAAGTTACCTTTAACTTTACTGTTCATTTTGATTGTTCCCTGTAATAGCAATTTTCATATAAGTACTACTAATATTCGTGCAAAAACACAAAAAACTCTAACAAGCGTTTGCTGCTTAACTGAATATTCTCAGAAGGAATATAACCTTCTGCAAGATGCATCAAAACGGTATTCGAGGTTTCTTGCGCCGGCTATTTTTGCTGTTCCAATGTCAGCCACTTGACCGAATCCCATTCAATTCTATCCACGTGAAGCAGCGTTGCTATTAATTCGTTATTCTCGCCTGCTCTGTGTGGGGTTACATATTCCCATACAATTTTACCGTCTTTGGTTACTTCAAATGCTCTTCCATTATCGGATTCTGTAATTAGAGTGTTTCCATTTGGAAGCCTTTGGTTGGTTCCGCATGTCCTTGAATAAAAGGGATGCTGCTTATCTCCCTTGTATTGCCATACAATCTCTTTTGTGAAAGGATTAAATTCGATGACCTTGGATTGACTTTTAATTCCCGGGTCACGGCTGTTATTGTCGAAGATTAGGATATTTCCGTTTTTCAAGAGTACAGGTTCATGCATGCCAGACCATAAATCGTTCTCCTGGCCTTCTATAGCCCAGACAACCTTGTTTTTCTCCAGGTCGACAATTGCAATAGTGTTCAGAAATAAAACAGCGATTAAAGCATTCCCCTTTTTATATAACGGGGAGATATGCGCCAGCTCTCCATCGAACACCTGAATAGTATTGGTATGAAAAAGTTCATTTTCAGCAGGTATTTTCTTTAGTATGTATGCATAGGACGAATTCTTGAAACTATCAAGCAAGGAATATTTCTCACTTATTTCCCAGTTTGGATTAATACATACAATAAGGTCTTCAATAACCTTCCCGTATTTACTTACCGATGGGATCTTTTTCTTTCTTCTCAGTAATGCATATATATCCCCATTCTCCATCACATGCATATGATGATGAAGACCGCCATCGACAAAAGCCAGGAGATTAGAATCCTTATCTAATTTAATCATCATTATACTATCATGGATAGCAAGAATGTCTCCATTCTCGTATAGATGAACTCTTCTCCAATGAGTACAAGCTGTCATCTGAGAAGGTTCGTATTGATTTTTTGTAGGAATATCTTCAAAGTTATATGTCCACCTATGCAGGATATTTCCCTTCATATCCATAATTCCTGCTTCAGGGGCATGGCCGGAGCAGTAAAAATTGAGTCCGTCATACGCCAGATTCGAGTCATATATTGTTACACCTTGTTTTAATGGGGCTTTATGGTATCCCTGTAAATAAGGTAAAGATGACAGGTCTTTGACAAGGTTTTCAAAATTACTCTTAAAAGCATTGTTTGCAGCCCGCCATCTACCGGGAGTTGTGTTAGTTGAAAGCTCCTCAGCAGGCTGCGAACTCTCCTCAGAAGATATACCAAAATGCCGGAAACTATAAATTAAAAGGGCCAAAAATATTGCCAGAATTGAAAATGCTCGGATTATATCCCTGATGTCTATTTTCATCTAATGTGCCTTACCCAACCACTTGATTTTCTTGAATGCTATCCAGCTCATTTTAAGGAGTAACCAGCCGTGTGAGAACCGGCTGATATTTGTCACGCCATAAGTCCTGGCACGATAGCCTACCGGCACCTCAACCACTTTGAGGTTTTGCTTGACCGCCCCGAAAACAAGGTCAAAGTCGCCAAATGGGTCAAAATCGCCGAAGTAACTGCGATTCTCCGCTATCAAATCGTAGTCTTCTCTGCGAATCATTTTGGTTCCGCAAAGTGTGTCTCTGAATCTTTGGCTCAGCAGCCAGCTAAACAGTCCACCAAAAAATTTATTTCCAAGAAGATTCAGGAAACGCATCGCCTGCTTTTCCATCGGGTACACGAGTCGAGAGCCGTTGATAAATTCACCTTTGCCATCCCGCAGCGCCCTGAAGAATTTCGGCAGGTCCTCCGGCGGCGCCGTCAGGTCCGCATCCTGGATAACAAATATATCTGCCTTTGCGGCCGCGAAACCTTTGCGAACTGCGTCGCCTTTTCCTTTACCATCGCCCTGATGAACCAGGCGAATCTGACGTTCCGGGTGCTGCTTTATTTGATTTTCTATTTCTTCGGCCGTTCCGTCTGTGCTGTTGCCGTCTACAAAAATAATCTCTGTTTCCCGTCCCATTTGCCCGACCCGTTTTATCGCCTCTTCGATATTACCCCGCTCATTTCTGCAGGGAATTATTACCGAGACCGAATAATCCTCGTCTCGTTTTGCCGCCGGCATCGGCCGGGCTATCATAAGGTTTACCAGGTTGTAGAAACGAAAACCGGGAAGCAGGGAAAGCAAATAATTGAAAAAAGCCGACAACAGCCAGATATTTTTAGGCAGCAGTAAATGCGAATCGCAGCGAATAACGTCGAAGCCGCTCAGCGTCAGTAGATTTGAAATATCTCCGGGCGGCAGCCAGTTCTGGTAGGGATGTGGCCGGCGTATCCTCAGTAGTGAGCCTAATCGTAAAATCCCTTCCCATAGATAATTGTAATAGGTTATTACAATCCGCGTTCTTTCTGTGGTTAAGGGCCGAATCCGCTCCATTACCTGCTGAATATCGTGCCACTGGCCTAATGAATTGCATATAAGGACATAGTCAAATTTCTCGTTAAGGTCCAGTTCGTGCGGGTCCTGTACAAAAAAATTCAAATGCCCGAAGCGTTTTTTTGCCAGATTAATAAATTCCGCATTCGAATCAATCCCGACGCCATAGGCCGGCTTAACCGCCTCCAGAAGGTCTCCGCACTCACAGCCGACGTGTAGGACTCTGCTGTTAGGCCGAACAGCGAATTTATAGATTTTGTCCAGCCACTCGTAATAATACGTGTTTCGTCGCCGCCAGCGTAGAAGAGATTCTTCCTCGACACTCAGACCGCCTTGTTGTAATTCGCCCGTTTTGTTCTCTGCCATATCTTGTTACCTTAAATGTTCACGGATTTTGTCCCTGTCCGGCTTTTCGATTACGCCCTTTTCCGTGATTATTGCTGTTATATTCCGCGCCTCTGTTACGTCAAAAGCGGGATTATAAACCTCTACATCAGGAGGTGTGATTTCCATTCCGCCGAATGACCTCACTTCCTCTGCCGGCCTTTGCTCAATTGGTATCTGGCCGCCGTTTTCAATTTCCAAATCGAATGTGCTTGAGGGAGCTGCAATATAAAACGGTACGTTATGCTCTTTAGCGAGGACGCTCAGACTGAAGGTTCCAATCTTGTTTGCGGCATCACCGTTTACGGCAATTCGGTCAGCACCCGTTATCACTGCATCGATTTTATCCTGCTTCATCAGCCACCCGGCCATATTATCGCAAATAAGGATGACATCAATCCCCGTCTGTTTTAGCTCCCAGCAGGTTAGCCTAGCCCCCTGCAGAAGTGGTCTTGTCTCATCAACGTAAACCTTAAATCTCTTACCGTTTTTATATGCCTCGAGAAGTACTGCCAGGGCTGTTCCTTTGCCGGCCGTCGCCAGCGCCCCGGCATTGCAGTGTGTTAAAATACTACCACCGGTCTTAATAAATTTTTCTCCATTCCTGCCTATTCTTTCACACATATCAACGTCTTCTTTATATATGGCCTCGGTTTCGGTGAAAATCGCCTCACGTAACTCGATTAAAGTGGCGTTTTTTTTCCCCGCAACAAACTTATCGGCGCATTTCTTTATCCTCTCAAGCGCCCAGAACAGATTTACTGCCGTCGGCCGCGATTTTGCCAGATATTCGGCCGATTTATTTAGATGAGAAATTATATTTTCCAAGTTGGACGATGCTTTTATTTCCTGCATTGCCAGACAGAGTCCGTAACCGGCCGCGACTCCTATTGCCGGCGCTCCTCTTAGTGCGAGCGTTTTTATCGCCGCACAAAGCTGCTCGATATTTCGGCACTGCAATTTTACAAACTCGCCCGGCAGCTTACGCTGGTCGATGAGCTCCAGATACCCATCAATACCACCAACCCATTTTAGCGTCTCAATCATGATTCGCGTCTTCGTTCCAAAATTCCACAAAGCTCTGCGATAAAAGCGAGAATACTATTCCCGGTTCATATTCAGTTGTTTTCGAAAATTTGAGCATATCAATCCATATTTTAGCGGAAGACAAGCCAACCACTGTATATCATCAGCCATCATCTCCCGCTTGTCTTTCATAGTTTCGGATATTCATACCCGTGCCGGGTGACATTCCGAAGCGGACGTAAAAAGGTTGCAGTTCTTTATCACACATCAGGCTTATGCCATATAGATTTTCCAGCGAATCAGTATAACGTATCACGAGTACTCCTATTATATTACTTTATAACAAAATCAATCAACCTGTTGTCACTTTCTCCTTACTCTTTTTTTTGTGGTTTTTTTATTGTTCTCTGAGGCTAATTTTTGCTTCAGGTATTTTGCCGTGTAGCTTCGTTTGCGTTTTATTATTTCTTCCGGCAGGCCCTGGGCGATGATTTTACCGCCTGCATCTCCGCCCTGCGGGCCCAGGTCTATTATATAATCAGCCATCTTGATAACATCGAGATTGTGTTCGATAACAATGACCGTATTACCCATATCACATAGTCTTTGCAGTACATTCAGGAGGTTGTGAATATCGGCAAAGTGCAGGCCTGTCGTTGGCTCATCGAGCAGATACAGTGTATGGCCGGTTGCAGGCTTACCCAGTTCGGTCGCAAGTTTCACCCGCTGTGCTTCTCCGCCTGAAAGCGTCGTTGAGCTTTGACCCAATTGCATATATCCAAGACCTACATCATTCAGGGCTTTTAGAAGACGAACAACCTTCGGAAAATTTGCAAAAAAGTCAAGCGCCTTCTCGATACGCATATCCAGCACGTCTGCGATATTTTTGCCTTTGTAGGTAATTTGCAGTGTCTCGGGATTGTATCTTTTACCTTTGCATTGCTCGCAGACCACATAGACATCCGGCAGAAAGTGCATTTCAATCTTCTTTGTGCCCTGGCCCTGGCAATACTCACATCGGCCACCCTTAATATTGAAACTGAATCGGCCCGGCTTATAACCCCGAATCTTTGCCTCACGTGTCAGCGCAAAGAGCCGTCTTATCAGGTCAAAGACGCCTGTGTACGTGGCGGGATTACTCCGTGGCGTTCGGCCGATGGGAGACTGGTTAATTTCTATTACCTTATCGATTCGAGATGTCCCGAGAATACTCTTGTGCCTGCCCGGCTTCTCACGCGAGCTGTAGAGCCTGCGCCGCAGGGCACGCAGCAATATCTGTGTAACAAGTGTGCTTTTGCCGGAACCAGAAACACCCGTTACACAGCAAAATACACCCAGAGGAAACTTAACGTCGATATTCTTAAGATTGTGTTCAGCGGCACCTTTTACTTCGATACAATTTCGCAAATTGGTTTTACGTCTTGCAGGCGGCAGCTCAATCCTGTTCCTGCCGCTCAGGTAACTGCCTGTAATCGAACGTTCACTCTTTACAATATCATCCCAACAGCCCTCGGCGACAACTTCTCCTCCGTGAGCGCCTGCGGCCGGGCCTATATCTATTATGTAATCGGCGTTTCTGATAATGTCTTCATCGTGCTCAACGACGATAACGGTGTTGCCGATTTTCACAAGTCGCCTCAGAATACCGAGGAGCCGTTCATTGTCTCTTCGATGCAGTCCAATTGTTGGCTCGTCCAGCACGTAGCAGACTCCGACTAATCCGCTGCCAACCTGAGTGGCTAAGCGGATTCGCTGCGCCTCGCCGCCTGAAAGAGTACCGCTTCGGCGGTCCAGAGTCAGATAGTCCAGCCCAACGTCCACCATAAATTTCAACCGGGCCTTAATCTCTTTCAAAGGCTGGACTGCGATTATGGACCTTTCTCTGTCCAGCTCCAGGTTATTGAAAAACTTCTGGGCCTTTTCGATACTGAGTTTCGTAAGTTGACTTATGCTCTTATCGCCGATGGTTACTGCGATGGCTTCCGGACGGAGCCTGGTTCCTTTACAGCTTCGGCAGGGTTGTTCTGAAAGATAGCTGTGCAACCTGGCCTTGACATACTCGCTGGTTGTGCTCTGCCATCTTCTGTCCAGGTTTGGTATTACACCCTCGAACCAGGTTCCGTAAGTTTCTTCATTTTCGTCATTCGTCCCGTACATCAGGATTCTTTTTTGCTTAGCGCCGATTTTCTCGAATGGGATGGAGCTGCTCAGACCAAAATTCCTGCAGAACCTCTTAATAAGCCGGTTATAGAATATGTTCATCCTCTTGCCGCCTTTACGCCAGGCGTCGATTGCCCCGTTCTTCAATGAAATGCTTTTGTCGGGCACAATCAAATCCGGGTCGAACTCAAGAATTGTGCCCAATCCATCACAGCTCTTGCAGGCGCCGTAAGGACTATTGAAGCTAAACAGACGCGGCGAGAGTTCTTCTAAAGAAGCCTGCGGATGTTCGGGACAGGCGTATTTTTCGCTGTAAATAACCTCCTGCCACCCGTCTGCTGCTTGCCCACCGGGCTGCTGGACCATCAGCAAAATCAGTCCGTCTCCCACCTTCAGGGCCGTCTCGACTGAGTCCGCCAGGCGAACGTGAATAGAGTCCTTGATTATCAGCCGGTCCACCACCGCCGCGATATCGTGTTTCTTGTTCTTCTCCAGAAGAGGGGGGCTCTTTACATCGTAAATTACGCCATCCACCCGCGCCCGCACAAAACCTTCTCGCTGTATTCTGGGAAAGATGTCTTTGTGCTCACCTTTTTGCCCTCGAATCAACGGTGCACATATTTGTATCTTTGTTCCCTCGGGATAGCCAAGTATCGCATCCACAATTTGTGTTGAATGCTGGCTTGTGATCTGGTGTCCGCACACCCAACAGTGTGGTTGGCCTACCCGCGCGTAAAGAAGCCGAAAATAATCATAAATCTCGGTTGTTGTTGCCACCGTCGAACGTGGATTGCTGGCCGAGCTTCGCTGTTCGATTGCTATCGTTGGCGGCAGACCTTCGATGTGCTCCACCTGGGGCTTTTGCATCTGCTCGAGAAACTGCCGCGCGTATGCGCTGAGCGACTCTACGTATTTTCGCTGCCCCTCGGCATAAATCGTATCAAAAGCAAGAGAGCTTTTACCCGAGCCGCTTATTCCTGTTATCGCCACCAGCTTATCACGTGGGATACTCAGGTTGATATTTTTCAGATTATGTTCTGAGGCTGCTGTGATTCTTATCGCTTTTTGGTTTTCTTTAGCTGTCATTGGCTCGGGATTGTTTTTATTGTACTTATTCTGTAAACTCGACAGTATTCCCAAGTTAATCATTGTAACAAGGCCGTGCAATAAGGTAAAGAATTTTTCAATACAAAATCCTCCGTTTTGTACCCTTGGATAGCCTACCGCTAAACGTCCTTTTTATTGCTTGATTTTCCCGACCAATTATGATATAATCGATATTTTGTACCACGTCCTGAGGGGCGTTTGGACTGCTTTCTAAGGTATGGCAGACTCTGGTGATGAGAAGGATATTATTGTCCCTAATATTGTATCTTTGCCTTTCGTCCGGTCTCAGGACTGCCGGGGCAGATAATCCCACAGTCCTTATGAACACCACATTCGGTGATATCCTTATTGAGTTGTATCCTGATGATGCTCCTATAACAGTTGAGAATTTTCTGCAGTATGTAAATTCCGGTTTCTACGACGAGCTGCTTTTCCACCGCGTCATCGAAGGTTTTATGATACAGGGCGGGGGCTATTATATCGAGGATAACACATTATATTGGCGTCAGCCGGGTGATAATATAATTAACGAAAGCTACAACGGCCTAAGTAATCTTCGCGGCACAATTGCGATGGCAAGGTCCACTGATCCGAACTCTGCTAATTCCCAGTTCTACATAAACCACATGGATAATCCGGGTCTCGACCGTGACAATGATCCGTGTGGGATTGGTTACTGTGTTTTTGGGCATGTCATCAGCGATATGAACGTAGTGGATGCAATTGCTCAGACGCCCGTAGTTAATATAGGCGGTGGTTTTACTCATTTTCCCTATCCGACTATTGTCTATATAAACGAGGCCTACATTACAGGGCCGCCCGGCTACTGGTTATCTGGTGATTTAAATAACGATGGGATAGTAAACCTTAAAGACTTTAATATGCTCGCGGCCGACTGGTCTTTGCCGGCCGGGCAGCATCCCGGCGATTTGGATGGAAATCTGACCGTTAACGTAGTCGACCTTAAGCTGTTTGCTGATGCCTGGATGCAAACGACGGGCTGGTACTGGATAGTGCTTGCCGACCTTAGCAATGATGGGAAGATAGATTTCAGGGATTTTGCCTATTTGGCCTCGAAGTGGTCAAATATAGGCAGCGAAGAACCAGCCGATTTGAATCGAAACAATGTCGTTGATTTTCCAGACCTGATATTGCTTGTCAACGTCTGGCTTCAGGGGGTAAGATAGCACAGTTGATAAGTTGCTGTCTCTACTACGTAGGCCAATATTAATGAAGAATCTGCATAACTGGAACCTCTCTTACACGCAGGCAATAGAACTGCAAAAAAAACTTGCCCCGAAGGTGCGATTTACGCCGTTGAAAAAGAAACCACATTTAGTAGCCGGCCTTGACTGTGCAATTGGCAAAGCCGGCCGGGAGATTATAGCCTGTGTCGTAGTGCTAAAATTGCCCGGCCTGGAACTTGTTGAATCTGCGGCTGCTACTCGCAAGGCCCATTTTCCTTATATTCCGGGCCTGCTTTCGTTTCGTGAAGCCCCGGCCTGCATTGCCGCTGCGAAAAAGCTAAAGTCTAAAGTCGACGTCTTCGTTGTTGACGGCCAGGGAATCGCTCACCAGCGTCGCCTGGGCTTGGCCGCTCATCTTGCCCTTTTCCTCGACAAGCCGGCGATAGGCTGCGCTAAAAGCAGACTGGTTGGAACCTTTGAAGACCCGGCCGGACAAAAGGGAGCATATTCGCTGCTCAAAGACAAAGACGAAGTTATCGGTGCAGTTGTGAGAACGAGGTACAACGTCAAGCCTGTCTTTGTCTCGGTAGGGCATCGATGTTTGCTCGAGGATGCAATAAAGATAGTTCTGAAATGTACAACTAAATATCGTTTGCCCGAGCCAACTCGCCTGGCTCATCAAATGGTCAGCAAATTAAGACCAAATACTTAGTCCACTTTCCAGCCCTACTTGTCTGAAATAAGCTGAGCGGATTTTATCACTACAGGTTCGATAGGAACATTAGTATAAGGTCCCTTGCGTGTTGTCTTAACCGCTGCGATTTTATCAACCACATCCATACCTTCGGTCACTCTTCCAAATACTGCATATCCAGGCTTGCCTGGTCCGGCATAATTTAAAAAGTCATTGTTTTTATGATTGATAAAAAACTGACTTGTTGCACTGTCAGGCTCATTAGTCCTGGCCATAGCGATAGTGCCACGGTTGTTTTTTAATCCATTTTTGGCTTCGTTGACAATCGGCTCATGCGTGTTTTTTCGCCTCATATCAGCCGTAAAACCGCCCCCTTGTATCATAAAATTAGGTATAACTCTGTGAAATATCATCTCGTTGTAAAAATCTTCCCTTACATACCGCAGGAAATTTTCCACCGTAACTGGTGCCGCTTCCTGGTCAAGCTCAATTACAATGTTACCCATAGTCGTTTCTAATTTAACTCTCTTCGATTTGCTGTCCATTTCCTTCGGCTCCTCAGAGACTGTAAAATTATCCTTTTGAAAAACAGCGGCACTGCCCCAATATGCCAGCTTTGCTTTCGATTCTTTGATATCCCGCAGGAAAAAGACGCCGGTATCTCCAATCTTTAACGCAGGGTCAAAGTCTTTTACGCCTCGTGGTTGCAAAATAATTTTCAACTCTTTCTGTTTAATTTCTCCTTTTAGCACGCTTGCTACTGTTATTGTAACTTCGTCATATGGTGTGGGGTTCTGAGAGTCCAACGACTTCTTGCCTACCTTTACCACCTTTGCCAGGGTGATAGCCTGGGCACGGCTAACCAGCTCCGCTAACTCCAGTCGGTTAATTTGTGAGGCATAAGTCTTTGTTCCAGGCAGCACAGCAAAACCTACCACCGAAATTACCGTCAACAATCCAGCGAACCAAATCTTACGAGTCATAAAATATTCCTTTCAAAAATTCATAATCCAATAATCAATTATCAATAGTGAACCATCAATTATTATTAGTCCCATTTGTGTTTTTTGATTGATTCCAGGATTTTCTCTGCACACTGGATTGCCGCCAGGCCCTCATCGATGGAAACTATAGGCCGAGCCGTTTTATCTGCAACCGCCCGCAAAAATGCCTCCTGTTCCACGCGCAGCGGTTCCTTCTCGTCTATATCAAGCCGTTCTATATGCAGCAGGTCCGGCCAGTTAAGACCTGCAAAACTGAAATTTCCTGCCTTCTGACGCTTTCTTATCCATTGGACTACATCTACATTTGGCTTGGCCTTGATGACGATACCTTTTTTTTGGAGATAGTCCAGACTCAGATACGCCTCTCGGCTGAAAACCCGCACCTTTCTTTCGGTTTTGAGTGCCAGGCGTGAAGCAGTAATGTTTGCTATACATCCCGATTCGAAAACAATCCTCGCATTGCAAATATCCTCGTGTTCGCCAATGACATTTACGCCGACGGCGTCAATTTTTTTCACCTCGCTGGCCGCCAGTGAGAGAATGATGTCTATATCGTGAATCATTACATCCATCACGACGCCGATGTCGGTTGAGCGAAAAGGATAGGGGCTGATGCGTATTGATTCGATGAATTTGGGTTCTATATTCAGCCGCTTCATTGCCCGTGCCACGGGATTGCAGCGTTCTGAATGGCCGACTGCTGCCAGTATGTTATTTTGCCTCGCGGCAGCTACAATTTTACTTGCTTCTTGCGCATTGACGGCCAGTGGTTTTTCAATCATTACCGGAATATGGCTTTCGATGAAAAGCTTCGCAAGAGAAAGGTGAGATTCGGTCGGGGTCGCTATGGTAGCCGCATTTACGTAGCCTATAAGCTCCCGGCAATTATCGAGGGCCCGACATTTATACTTCCGAGCCAGCTTACGTGCCTTTGCTTTATCCAGGTCGACGACTGCCACAAGTTCGCTTTCAGGCAGCTGGCTATAAACCTTGGCATGAATCGCCCCCATCTTGCCTGCACCTACGACCGCTGTGCGTAACCTCGTCGCTCCCCTCGACTCCACTCTGGGCAGGCGTTGCTCATTACTCGTCCATCGTCCGTTGTCTTTCATCTGTTGTCCGTCCTATGTTCTCTGGACAGCTCAAGGTATCTGCCGAAGCGATGCTTACTGCTTTTGATTATTGCATCGACCATTGCCCGAACGTTTTCGTCGAGCCCGTCTTGGGCGGCTAATGCCTTGGCGTTGGACAAAAGCGGTCCCGGTGTGCGATAGAGCCGTTTGAAGCCTATAATTATATTTTCCTGCTGTTGCGGGTTTAGCCCTGCCCTGTCCATCCCGCGCTTATTCACCGCACGCACCATCGGTGGATAGTGGCCGCTGACAATGACGAAGGGAGGAACGTCGTGATTAATTCCTGCGAATCCCGCTGCATAACACCATTTGCCGATAGTTACAAATTGATGTGTCGCCACCAGCCCGCTAAACCAAACACCCCTCTCGAGCCGGCAATGTCCGCCGATCTGCGAGTAGTTACTCAGAACGAGTTTGTCTTCGAGTACGCAGTCATGGCCGATGTGCGTCCCGACCATAAGCAGGTTATCATTCCCTACTTTGGTTAATCGGCCTGGGTGCATACTTGGATGGATTGTTATCTGTTCCCTGATAGTGTTATTATCGCCAATAACCAGGTCCCCGACTTCCGTATTTTCGTTTATACCCAGCAATTGCGGACTTCGCCCCAGTACGCAGTTCGCGTACAAGCGATTGTTCTTTCCGATTTGCACGTTTTTTCCGACAACAACGTTGGCATCGAGAACCGTACCGCTGTCGATAGTCACGCCCCCATCGATGACGCAATTGGGTCCAATGACAACGTCCTTTGCCAGGCTGGCTTTTTTATCCACAACCGCGCTTTTATGCACTTTCGTCATAATTACCCTTGATTTTAAAATCTACGTTTTATCTAACCTCGTCGTCAAGCAGCATAAACTTCATCTCGGCTTCCGCGGCCACCTTATCGCCTACAATCGCCCGGCAGCGGCAGTGAGCGGTTCTACTTTTAATCCTGATGGTCTCGGCTGTAAGAATAAGCTGGTCACCGGGAATGACCCTTTTACGTATCTTCACTCTGTCCATACTCAGCAGTACCGCCAGTTTGCCCGTGAGTTCGAGCCTTTGCGCAAAAAGCAAACCTGATATCTGTGCCATCGCTTCTAATATAAGTACTCCCGGCATTACCGGTGTGCCGGGAAAGTGTCCCTGGAAAAAGTGTTCATTGAAGCTGACATTTTTTATCCCCTTTATTTTTGTATGCCCCTCTACTTCAATTACCTTGTCCACCAACAAAAATGGATATCGGTGCGGAAGAACCTTGGCAATTTGGCGAATGTCCAGCAAAGCATCGGTTCCCACGCGCGAGAGTCGGTCCTGTCTATTGGCCAGCTCAAAGAGTTTACGTACAAGTCTGAGATTTAGTGAATGGCCGCTTTTGTAGGCTATAATTCGTCCCCTTATGGGCCGACCCACTAATGCCAGGTCACCTATCAGGTCCACAATCTTGTGTCGCACGCACTCATCTTTGAATCTGTAGCTGTTCTTGATGGGTCCGTCGGAACCAATAACCAGAATCTCGCGTGGGCCCAAATGCTTGCCAAGTCCACGCGCCTGGAATTGCTTGGCCTCCGGCTCAAGCAGAAATGTCCTCGCGGCGGCAAGTTGCTTTTCGAAAAACTCCGTAGTAACCTGGCAGCTAAAATTCTGCCTGCCGATGCCTGTATGCCTTGGATAGTTCAGTTCAAACGTGATATACAACGAATCGCCCTGAGCCGGCATCGCGTATATTGAGGCATCTCCCCGCATCTCCATCATGGGTTCTGCTATCACAAGCTCTCGACGCCGAGCGTGCTGTTCGGTGATGCCGGCTTTTTTCAGCACTCGCAGGTATTCATTGCTGCTGGCATCGAGCCCGGGCATCTCCTGTCCATTTACCTCAATTATCAAATTATCAATCCCCAGCGCACTTACTGCTGCCAGGCAATGCTCAATGGTCTCAATGCTAACCGAGCCGTTTTTTATCGTGGTCCGCCGCGAACGCTCGGCAATGTTGTTTGCAAGTGCCTGGATTCGCACCGGCTCCGGTGTATCGGTCCGTATAAAAACCACACCGGTATCGGCCTGGCCGGGACGAAATATCACCTTGGTCTCTTTGCCTTCGAAAAGACCCTTACCGGATACTGACACCTCACGTTCTATTGTCTTTTGTAGCTCCAATTCCAAAACCTCTGTTTAAAAACCACAAGCAGACAGATTGAGAGGATTTCTGAAGAAGTCTGTCCGTTAAAGCCTCTCCCTCCCTGGAAGTAGTATCAGTCCTTGCGTGTGTCCTCAAGCCTTTTTATTCTTGCTGAAAATTGCCTAAGTTGTTCGACTATTTTAGGCAATCTTTGTACAATCTTAATCACTTTCAAGGCCTTTTTTCGCTCTATTGCCGGTACACCAAGTATTTGTTGACCGGCCGATACATCTTGAAAAACCGCAGCCCTTGCTCCTACTATGACGCCGTCGCCCAACTCTATATGGTCAACAAGGCCCACTTGGCCGGCCAGAACTACTCTATCACCGAGTTTGCAGCTTCCAGCCAAACCGACTTGTCCTGCTAACAGGCAGCACTTACCGACAACTACATTGTGTGCTATTTGGACCAGGTTATCAATCTTTGTTCCTGCTCCAATTATTGTATTGCCAAATTTTGCCCGGTCAATACAACAATTCGCCCCAATCTCGACACAATCCTCTATTATAACTCCGCCATTATGCGGTATAAGCTGATGGACTCCGTCAATATATGAATAACCGAAGCCTGTCGAGCCGATCGTGCTGTTGGCCTGGATGATGACATTGTTGCCGATTATGCAGTTATGGTAAATAACCGCGTTACTGTCAAGCCGGCAATTTTCGCCTATCTTTGTGTTTTCACCAATCTTGCAGCTGGCTGCAATTATACTGCCCTCACCGATCTCTACGTCCCGGTCAATATGCACATCCGGGCCTATATAGGCACTTCGTGCGACTTTCGCAGTCTCGGCGACTATCGCCCGCGAGTCAATACCGGGCTTCAGCGGTGCTAATTTTGGTGCAAAAATACTCAGGGCCTTTATCAGCCCGGCCTCAACATTTTCTATAATCAGTTGAGTCTTCTGCAGGTCATTGATTTTCTTCGATGTGATAATAGCTCCGGCCCGCGAGTGCTGCAGTTTACTGATGTACTTCTCACCAGAAGCAAAAGTAACCTCGTTTGTATCGGCCGCTTCGACGGTGTTAACGCCACTAATGTAACCCGAACCGTCACCGACCAATTCAGCGTCTATTCGCTCTGCCAGCTGCCGCACTGTAATATTTGTAGGGTGTCTGTTCTTCATTGTCCTGTGACCGAAAAAAACCTTTTGAAAGCTGATGCGTGTTAATCTTGCGTATTCAGCAGCTTTACAACTTCTTTAGTTATATCAAGGCCGTCTGCCGAGAAAAGCAGCTTGTTAGTCCTGATGGCAAGCATAAGTTCCGTTTGATTTGTCGAAGGAAAATCGAGTTCCTCTTTTGCCAGCACTATATCAAGCCCCTTCGTCTTTGCAACCTGCTCCACTGACTTTATAATATCCTTATATAGTTGTTCAGTCCATTGCTGGTCCTTTAACATTATCTCCTGCTGATGGAACTCTTTTCTGGCGCCGAGTTGGGCCTGCTTGTCCATCATTTGCAGCATTAATTTCGAGTAGTCGCTACTGCCTGGCTTGCGTGTCATCAATTCGGCTTTCAACGCCTCTATTTCCTTCGATAGTTTTTCCAGCTCGGTAATAATTCTGTTCTGCTCATCGCCAAGTTTCTTTTGGTGCTCACTACTTTTTTTGCAATCCTGGAAAACCGAACGGATACTCACAACTCCGATTTTCAGTGTTGTATTTCCAGGCTTGCTTTCCTTACCGCTGCTTTCATATCCGGCTGCCAGCAGGATGGCCGAGACAATAATGCTGCCGAAAACAATTTTTTTACCTTTCATAATTTACCTTTCTGTGTAAATATCGTTATCACCGTAATCGACTCTACTGAGGACATTCGGCCCAGCTCAGTCGAAGCCCTCGCCGAAGTCAGAATAACCGACCAATTGAGAAGCTGAAGACCTGTGTATCGTCTTCATCATCTTTCTTCATCTGCGTAGCAAACTCGAATCTCATCGGCACAGGTCCAAACCACTGGGGTACCAGTATCTGCACGCCTGTACCGACCGACGCCCGGTAACAACCTGTGTCGATCGTTCCGCTGTCCACAAAAAACAGCATCGATAAATTCTTCGCCTCCAGCGGTATCGATACCTCCGCATTGGCCAGAAATATCCAGTCGCTCCCTATCGGGTCCTCGCGCCTGCCCGAGCCGTCCGAAGCAAGACCTCTTGTGCTTATGCCCCGATAGTCGAATCCTCTGATACTGCCCATACCGCCGGCATAAAACTTCTCGAACGGTGGTGCGTCGCCTACCACTATGCCTGCCGCTTGCACTTTCGCAGCAAGAACCGTCTTTCGCTCTGCATAGTCCTCGGTTAACGTCTTATACCATCGGTATACACCTGAGACAACGCCGAAGTCATCGTCTCCGGTAACTTGCTCGTAACTGGTATTAAAAGTGTATCCTTCAGTTGGATTGAATCTGTTATTTGTTGTGTTCTTGCTTATACGCACCTTTACGCTGTATAGCAGGTTATCACCGGACACAGACAGGATTTCAAATGGCGCATCCAAATCTATATTGTCGACCTTGACATTTTCTACTCTGAAATCGATACCGCGATGCCATCCGTTACGAAAGCGCTCCTCGAACGCGAGGTATCCGCGGGTCCTTGCTTCGTCGTATGATTCCCTGCCTCTATTATACCTCGAAGCTATGGCATCCATCGATATGGGTTTGTCGTCAAGATAAGACTCTCTGAAATTAATCGAGTATTGCGTCTGTTCGGTACCGGGCTCCAGGGCTATCCTTAACGTCTGGCCGGCACCCTTGAAGGCCCGTCCGGTGATGAATTCATTCCAGCTGCTTGGCCAATCCGAGATATCAAAATTACGCTGCTCGAATACCAATTGTCCGATGAATCCTGCTGTGCTGTCAATGCCCGCTCCGATTAATATCATCCCTGTTTGTCCTTCCGAAATGCTGACCTGGGCGTCTCTTTGGTCCGGCTCGGTGCCCATAGCGCTGATAGACGCCGATTCAGTCAATACGATTCTCTTTAATGCTTTCTCCAACTCGCCCTGACCGTCTCCGCGTGCTATATGTGAATTGTACCATTCGCCTGGCTTGAAGTCGTACTCGTCAAGCACCCTGCGGATGACTTTGTCCTGTGTCTGCTTGTTGCCGGCAATATTAATCTTGCCTATTTTAAAACGTTGGCCTTCGTTGATTTCAAATTCGCTTCGGACTTGCCCCGGCCCGATGAACTTGCGTCTGTGTATGACCTGCGTATCAAGGAAGCCGGATTGGCGGTAACGACCCAGAATCTTTTTAGTATCGTAATCAGCCCACTGCTGGTTATAGACCTGCCCGACTACCAGCTGAAGCTTAGACCGCAAGGCCTGCTCATCAAAAAATTCGTTGCCCGTGAGTATTATTTCATCTACGGTATAAATCGGGCCCTCTGAGATTACAAAGTTGATGATAACGGCGTTTTTGTCTTCGCTGAACTGTGGTATCACCTCTATGTGCGCGTCAAGATAACCTTGTTTCTGATACAGGCTTGCAAGCCTTGAGACATCCTGCTTTAAGTCCTTTTCAATGTAGTGTTGCTGCCAGAAAAACATTTTTTGCTTTTTGGTCTTTATAGCTTTTCGTAATTTATCGGTGGGCATTGCTGAGTTACCGCTGAATTCAACCGCTTTTATCTTAACTCTTGGCCCTTCATCAATATGGTAAATCACACGTCCTGCCTGCAGCTGCTCTGTTTCCAGCGTAACTTTCGCGAATGCGTAACCCTGCTTTCGATAGTATTCGGTCAGAGCTTCCAAACCTGACTGTGCTATATATTTATTGAGAAACTCACCTGTCTTAAATTTCAGTTTTTTTAACAGACTTTGCACTTTTACATTTTTGTTGCCGATAAACTGAATGGCCCTTGCGATATTCTTCTCCACAACGACAAACGTTAGTTTCAGCTTATTATCTGTGAGTTGTGTATTGTAATAAGCATACTCAACGCCTTCTAATTGGGCGATTCGCTTTGCGTCGTCTGCCGCGCCTGCCGAATTGAATGTCTTGCCGGGCCTGATGCGGATCTTTGAGAGTATCTTTGTTGTACTTACCGCATAGTTACCGACAATCTCAATGTTGTCGACCACAATGCCTTCGTAACTGTTTTGCCCGAAGGTTGTAGAAGCTATAAAAAAAATCAGAATAGCAATAACATAGTGAGACTCAACAGACCAGACGCAGGACATAACTCTGAGGTTTGAGGTCCGGGGTCTGGGGTCTGGAATCTGGGGGGACAGCAGATTCTTGCCTTTCATTTTTTCTCCTAGAAAGGTAGTTCTTTGTGTGAGGTTGCGAACCGCATAAATTCCTCGAAGAATGTGAGTTTGACCAGACCTGTAGGTCCGTTTCGCTGTTTGGCTATTATGATTTCTGCCGTGTTGTCGGGCGCATAATCCGCGTCGCCACGATGATAATAATCTTCACGGTGAAGCAGCATTACCACATCGGCGTCCTGTTCGAGAGCGCCGCTCTCGCGCAAATCGCTCATTCTCGGCCGGTGGCCCTCTCGGCCTTCCGGGGAGCGGTTTAGCTGGCTAAGCGCCACTACCGGCACCGACAGCTCACGGGCAAGACTCTTTAGATACCTCGATATGGCACTAATCTCCTGCTGACGCGATTCAACTCTTCCTGCCGAAAAGCTCATCAACTGCAGGTAATCGACAATAATACATTGGATATTATGCTGGCTTTTCAGCCGCCTTGCTTTGCCGCGCAGCTCCAGAGGACTCAGCCCAGCCGTATCGTCGATGTAAACCGGTTTATCGAATAGCTCACTGCCGCTTTCTACCAGTTTTTGCATCTCTTCGGCGGTGAGCATTCCTTTCCTGGCCCTCTGGGCGTTAACCTCGCTTCGGCAGCACAGAATCCGCTCAGCTAATTGTTGCTTGCTCATCTCAAGCGAGAATACTGCTACCGGCACATCATTATCTACTGCAATATACTCGGCGATATTCAATGCGAAGCTGGTTTTGCCCATACTTGGTCGGCCGGCTACTATTATCATTTCGCTTTTTTGAAGTCCGCAGGTTATCTCGTCAAGCTGCGCAAAGCCGGTTGATAGTCCCGTTATTCCTTTGGTCTCGAACCTTTCAAGTGCCTGAGTAAGCAGACCTTTCAATGGCTCCGGCTCTCCGGTTATTTTCTGGTCGCTTACTGCGAATATTTTTCTTTCAGCCTCATCGAGCGCCTGGCCGACGTCATTGATATCGCTGTAAGCGTTTGTCAGGATTTCGCTGCTGGCCTGAATGAGCTCGCGCATTAGTGCCTTGTCTTTAACTATATGCGAGTAATAAATCACATTGGCACTTGATGGGACCGAGTTGACCAGCTTTACGAGGTAATCGACCCCGCCTATCTCCTCGAGCTGTTTTCGTTGTTTCAATTCATTACGAAGTAGGACCAGGTCGATACCTTGCTCTGTGTTTTTCTCGAATAGTCCGACCAGCGCATCGAATATCAATTGATGCTCTATCCTGTAGAATACTTGGGCGTTGAGCAGTTGTACTATCTGGGCGATGCAAACAGGGTCAAGTATCATCGAGCCGAGTACGGCAGCTTCCGCCTCTAATGATTCAGGCATACTGCGATGTTCATTTCTGATAGTAGATAAGGAACTCTCGGCTCTCCGTAACGAGTCCATAGGACTTGCCATCCTTAAAAACCTCACATCCCTGAGTAGATTGAAGCATCCAGGTGCTTCGGCACATGTTTTACCGCCGTGCTCGCAGAGCCTGCCGTGAGGATATTTTTTTTAATTTTTTTCATCTCGGCGCTCTCCGCGTTTAATCTGCATTGCTCCGTTTCGAAGGCCTGTCTGGAAGACCTCGAGAGCAGAACACAATCGGCCTATTACTTTATCATCTTCTGAAGGATTGTCAATCTTTTCTCCCCACCCCCACCAACTCGGCTGCATTTTGCAAATTTAGATAGATTTTACGTATTTCCGGCCATAAACCTTACGTCCTACTCTATCTTACAGTTTATTTTACAGAGCCCGCCGTAAAAATATTTTTTCATTTCTTTCGTTTCTTCGTCCCCGGCTTTCCCAAGGTTAATCTACAATTCTGGCGGCAGGCTCTGGGCAGGTAATAAATATAGTATCTGTCTATGTATTAATAAGGTTACGTTAAAATATACCCCTGATTGTTCAGTTTGTTAGTTTAATCCTTCGCAATTGTGGGCCGGACTCGGTATAATCGCCTTGAGTCAGGCCACGGCGGGATATCCCTCGCGGCGTCCCATTTTTCTAACTAAACCGACTGTTATTCGCAGTCACTAGACTCCGGAGGAACGGAAAGGCCGGAACCGTTTTATGCGAGCTGTAGTGCAAAGAGTCTCACAGGCCAGCGTCGAGATTGACGGAGAAATAACCGGCCAAATCGGCAGAGGATTGCTGGTCTATCTTAGCATCGCTAAAAATGACAATATTGAAGACACCGAATTTATGGCCCGCAAGCTGGTCGGCCTGCGTATCTTCGAGGATGAAAACGGAAAGATGAACCTCAGTCTGCTTGAGGCCGGCGGCCGGGTTTTACTCATCAGCAATTTCACACTTCACGGCGACTGTCGTAAAGGCCGTCGGCCGGCCTTCGACCAGGCCGCCCAGCCGAAATATGCCGAAGAACTTTACGAAAAAACAATCGAGCTTCTCAAGCAAACCGGTCTTGAAGTCGCCAGTGGCCGGTTCGGCTGCCGTATGCACGTAACCAGCACAAACAACGGGCCCGTAACATTTCTATTGGATAGCAAGCACCTCTTTTAGCTTGTGCCACAGGTTATCGGCTTTCTTGAGGACTTAGGCGAGGGCTTTGACTAAGCTTAGCCGAATGTCTTCTACCGAGCCGACCTCGAGATAGATACACAACAGCCAAATTAATATAAAATTTTTTTGCAACGTCCGAAAGAAAAGCTGCAGCGAGCGATTTTATAGCGATTTTTTCGGCCCTGCAAAAATCTTCTTTTTTCCCTCAATTGTACATTTGGCCGGAACCAGACCCTTTTCGTATATTTAAAATAGAGACAATAAAGACTTGGTTTGACACCTGATAGGCCACCGAAAGATGTATTTGTTATAACTCGGGAGAAACAGTTTGATGAAAGACAAACCCACTTTAGTGCACGTTACGCACGAAGCAGCGGGAAAAATAGGAGGTATTGGCGCTGTACTCGAGGGACTTCTGACGTGTGAAGCGTATCTTGAAGCTGTCGGTCGGACAACCCTTATAAGCCCGCTGTTTACTCTCGACGGAAACGTCTCAGACAGACTTGGACCTGATGGAGATGTGTTGTACTCTTCCATCGATGGTCTTGTGGAGACAAGTTACCTCAATAGTTTCAGAAAGATTGAGGAAGCTTTTAACGTCCACATAGTTTATGGAAGGCGCACGTTCGTTGACAAGTGCACCGGTGTAAAAAGTTCGCCCGAAGTAATACTTATTGACGTAACCCGCAGCGACTTAAGGCCGGTCAATAGACTTAAAAGGCAGTTATTCGAACAGTTTGGTATTCGCAGCCACCTGTACGAGCATCTTTGGGAATATGAACAATATGTAAGGCTTGCGCCACCGGCACTTGCCGTTTTAAAGGCGCTTGGAGTAACTCAGGGACGGGATAAGGCTGTGCTTTTTGCTCACGAGTTTATGGGTATGCCTACCGCTCTTGCCGCGATGCTGGGGCCGCAAAGAAATATTGCAACAGTTTTCTATGCGCACGAAGTAGCCACTATGCGACGGCTTGTAGAACATCTGCCGGGACACGACACGATGTTCTACAATGTTATGCGGATGGCCAGACGTGAAAAAGTTTATGTCGATGAGGTATTCGGCGTCCAAAGCTTCTACTTCAAACACGTTCTTGTGCAGGCTTCAAAACATTGTGATAATATTATAAGTGTCGCTGACCAGGTTGCAGACGAGCTGCGATTCCTTGCCCCCGAATTCGAATCGGCAAATATCGATATTGTATATAATGGAATACCTGCTCACCAAATTACCCTCGACGAGAAGCTTGCCTCGAAAAGAAAGTTGCAGCAATATTGCCAAAACCTTCTTCGGTACACCCCTGACTATATTTTTTCTCATGTTACCAGGCTCGTGCCAAGTAAGGGCCTGTGGCGCGACTTACGTGTCCTTGAGCACCTCGAGACTGAGTTTAGAAGCCGTGGTAAGACAGCGGTTATGTTTGTTCTTTCCACCGAAGTGTGTCGAAGACAAAGCAGTGAGATTTACCGAATGGAATCAGAGTACGGCTGGCCGGTTGCTCATCGCGAGGGGATGCCGGATATGTCCGGTGGTGAGTCTTATTATTATACCGGCGTGCAACAGTTTAATGCACAAAGCAGAAATATTAAAGTCGTCTTCGTCAACCAGTTCGGCTTCAACAGGATATTTTGTGGCCGCAGAATGCCCGAAGGTATAGAGTTTATGGATATCCGCAAGGGCACCGACCTCGAATTCGGGCAGAGCATTTATGAGCCCTTCGGTATCGCACAGCTTGAACCGCTTAGTTTTGGCGGCATATGCCTTATTAGTAATGTCTGTGGTTGCGCAGGCTTTATCAAAGACATCTTGTCGATTGGCGAGGACGTTCGGCTTAGCTCAGTCGAAGCCCTGAAAAACATTATCATTGCTGACTACACCGAGTTGGACGGCCAGCAACCCGAAGACGTCGAAGATATGCTGCAGATTGACAGCCCAAGGCGAGACCAGATCGAAGCACAACTTAGCCGGAAACTCGCAGGGCAAATATGTGCCCGGCTGCCTGAAAATGATGACCAGATGCGGCAGTTGATTGAAAGTGGCTTTGAGCTTGCCGCGCAGATGAGCTGGCAGAGGGTGGTCCAGGATTACCTGCTCGTAAGTTTGCAAAAGACGCTTGATAGACGTCAATGCCGCCAAGAAGCATATCAAAGTGTGTAGCCGTCCCTCTTAAGCAACTCTGACGGCTAAGAGCCTATCTTTAAACCTGACCTGCCTTATGCCTTAGGGATTCACTCTCCATTGTCTTGGAGAATCCACCGTAGGGTGTCCCCTTGGTAACTTACGGCGAAGCTACTTGACTATTTTAGCAGAGCAGCTAAAATTTTGGATAAGTGAGCAAAGTATCCGAGAAACCCCTAATTGGAATAATGGGCGGTCTGTGCTCCGGCAAAAGCACCGTAGCCGAGCAGTTTGCCAGGATGGGCTGCAAAGTGGTCGATGCAGATAGAATTGTCCATGGACTGCTTGATAAGCCTGCTGTGCGAGAGAAAATAGCCGCCTCTTTTAGCGATGCCGTTTTAGATTCAGCGGGGAAGATTAACAATAAAAAATTAGCTGATATTGTTTTTACTGATGCCCGGAAGCTCTCATTACTTAACAAAATACTCCATCCCCCTGTTTTGGCCTGCGTCGAAGAGCTTATAACGAAATATAACAGGCAAGCTGATGTCAAGGCGATTGTGCTGGATATGCCCCTCTTGGTGGAAGTTGGCTGGACCGAGAGGTGCGATAAACTCGTTTTTGTCGAGTGCAAACAGCAATTAAGGGTTGAAAGGGCGAAAAAAAGGGGTATTTTCAACGAAAATCAACTAAAAATCCGAGAAAATTTTCAAATTTCTCTGGACAAGAAGGCAGAAATAGCAGATTATACTATTAGTAACAATTCTGATATCTCGGTGCTAAACAAACAAGTCGCCTGTGTTTTTTCCAGAATAACGACTGAAGGTTAAGCTGGCTTGTTTAAGACCTCGAGGGAATGCGGTTTTCTTTAAATATAAAAGCTATCCGAAACAAACCCAAGAACTTCTGTAGCGTGATGTTACCAGCAGGGGCGGAAAAAATAGTATCCTGAAGATACAAGGAGTAATTTATGGCTAAAGACGATGAGAAGAACGGCGAAACAAGGACGACGAAAAGGAGAAAAAATTCAAGAAGGGCCAAGACCTCCGAAGAGAAAAATGCCGTCGAGAAAACGCAGACGAATCAAGAAGAGCCCGACACGACAACCACGGTGGTCGAGCAGGTTGAGCAGACTCCTGAGCAGGCAAAGCAAAAAGAAAAGCTCAGTGAGGAAGAATCGATACATGCCAAATACGAGCGAATTAAAAAGGGTAATCTGCACATAACCGACCTTCAAAACCTGACTGTGGCCGAGCTGCACAACATCGCCAGGAATGAAGGGCTCAAGGAATATACCGGCCTTAAAAAGCAGGACCTGATTTTCAAAATACTTAAAGAACGTATCAGGCAAAATGGGTTGATGTACGGAGAGGGTGTTCTGGAAGTCCTGCCGGACGGTTTCGGGTTTCTCCGCAATCCGCGTTACAACTATCTGTCTTCGCCTGACGACATTTACGTCTCGCCCTCGCAAATCAGACGTTTCGGTCTGCGCAGCGGCAACATCGTCTCAGGCCAGATTCGCCCGCCCAAGGACCTGGAGAAGTATTTTGCACTGCTCCGCGTTGAGGCGATAAATTTCGAAGACCCCGATAGGCTCGCTGAAAAGGTAGTCTTTAGCGACCTAACCCCGCTGCATCCTGAGAATAGATTTATCCTTGAAACGACCTCCGAGGAACTCGGCATGAGAATCATTGATATGGTAACACCCATCGGCAAGGGCCAACGTGGCCTGATAGTCGCTCCGCCGCGGACAGGCAAGACCGTATTGCTGCAAAAAATTGCTAATGCCATCAGCACTAATTACCCTGAAGTCAAGTTGATTGTGCTGTTGATAGACGAACGGCCGGAAGAAGTTACCGAAATGGAAAGAAAAACGGCCGAGGACGTGGAAGTCATAAGCAGCACCTTCGACGAGCCGGCCGCACGGCACTGCCAGGTATCGGAAGTGGTAATCGAAAAGGCCAAGCGTCTTGTGGAATACGAGCAGGATGTCGTAATTCTTCTCGATTCTCTGACGCGTCTGGCACGGGCTTACAACACCGAGACGCCGCACTCGGGTAAAATTCTGACGGGCGGCGTAGACTCCGGCGCGATGCAGATGCCTAAAAAATTCTTCGGCGCCGCCAGAAACGTGGAAGACGGCGGCTCGCTGACTATATTCGCAACCTGCCTTATCGATACCGGCTCAAAAATGGACGAGGTGATTTTCGAAGAATTCAAGGCAACGGGTAATATGGAACTGCACCTCGACCGCCGCCTTGTGGATAGAAGAATCTGGCCGGCTATCGATATAAGCCGGAGCGGCACGAGAAGGGAAGAGCTGCTGCTGGAGCCCAAAGAGCTTGAGCTGGTATATCGGCTAAGGCGTGTGCTCAGTGATATGAATTCGATTGAGGCCATTGAGCTGCTCAAGAGCCGACTCTCAAAGGTGCGGTCTAACGCAGAATTCCTGATGACTATGAACCTTGATTAACCTCGAATCGGCCGGATGGAGCTTGCTGCGAGAGAAGCTGGTCCTGATAATTGTTGGCTTTACATAATGCCCAGATTTTATTAGTATAACATTCCGGCGAATGTCTTTCGCCGGAATTTTGTTTTATGGGCCTTATGTTTGGTAGGTTAGGGTTTGCTCCACCGATGTTGTCTGAAAGCAGTAGTATAGTTAATCGCCTATTGTTTTGTAACGGATAGCGAAACTTGTCAGTAGAACTTGAAAAAACTTACGAGCCTGAGCAGACGGAAAAAAATGTAAGCGAAATCTGGCTCTCGCGCGGTTATTTTCACGCCAATACTTCGGCTACGCTCAGTACAGGCGCTTCGGGCGACGGCAGGGCGGTTAAGCCTTATACGATTGTTATCCCGCCGCCTAACGTTACCGCTCCGCTGCACTTAGGACACGCACTAAATAATACCCTCCAGGATATCCTGATTCGGTTTCGGCGGATGCAAAAATATAACACGCTATGGCTCCCGGGCACCGACCACGCCGGCATCGCCACTCAGACCGTTGTTGAGAAAAGACTGCTTGCGGAACAAGGCAAAAAACGCACAGATTTCCAGCGCGATGAGTTTATCGCCCATGTGCAGGCCTGGAAGGACGAATACGAAGCCACAATTATTAATCAGTTAAAGGCGATGGGCTGCTCGTGCGACTGGGCCAGAACGCGCTTCACGATGGACCCTGTTTGCGCGAAGGCAGTGCGGGCCGCGTTCTTCCAGCTCTTTAAGGATGGCCTGATTTATCGCGGCAAAAGACTTGTCAACTGGGACCCCGCAACGCAGACCGTGCTGGCCGACGATGAAGTCGAGCACGAGACGGTAAAAGGGCATTTCTGGTATATGCGCTATCCATTAGTTGAGCCGGTTGAGGTCCCATGTGGCACGGCCTTCCAGGCCGTGGATGAGGTGGTCCGTAGGCGAAAAGGTGCATATCTGCCTCATTGGACTCAGGCCGGTTCGACATATGCTGTAACATTCCGTTTGGCTGACTCGTTGCCTGCCGAGGTGCTTGAACGCTGGCACTCGCAACGCGACAGGTTTGTTCAGCAGGCTGGGACACAAGGCCGTGAGCCAACACCGAAGGAACAACGAGAGCTTACGCGACTCTATTGTGACCATGTTGAGTCGTTTCTCAACGCAGGACATGGGCGATGCTATCTGCGAGATCCGAGGATTGCCGAGTTGGTTCAGAATGCCTTGAAGCACTTTGACGGCAAACGATATGATCTGATTGTATGGGTGATTATGCCGAATCATGTACACGCAGTAATAAGACCACGCCCAGGAGAAGAATTACCGACCATACTACATTCCTGGAAATCGTATACGGCAAACAAAGCCAATAAATTGCTGGGACGCAACGAGTCGTTCTGGCAAGACGAATATTACGACCATATCATCCGTGAAGAAGAAGACTTTAACCACCAAGTCGACTATATCCTCAATAATCCTGCCAAGGCGGGACTTGAAAATTGGGCGTGGGTTGGCGTAAGTCCGGACGCGATAGGCAAGATACACGGGCAAGATGCCCGTGCCACAATAACACACGTTACCGTCGCTACTACCCGGCCCGAAACGATGCTTGGTGATACGGCCGTTGCAATGAATCCGAACGATCCACGAGCCAAACATCTGCTGGGTAAGATGGTACGGCTGCCGATTGTCGGACGCATAATTCCTATAATTGCTGATGAGCATGTTGTGCTGCCCGACCCTGACGGTGAAGATGAGAAGGCCAAATTCTCGACCGGCTTTTTGAAGGTAACGCCCGCTCACGACCCGGACGACTGGGAAATCGGCCAGCGAAATAGTCTGCCAATCGTAAACGTTATGGCGCCGGACGGCTCCATCAGCGACAAATATGGCTGGACGGACTGGGAAGATATTAAAAATCCCGATGTTGAAAATCTTATCGGTATGGACCGGTTCGAGGCCCGCGAGGCCGTCGTCGAGTGGTTCCGAACGGAAAAATTGCTCGATGATGTTCGCGAATACACCCACGAGGTCGGCCATAGTTATCGCAGCCACGTACCTATCGAGCCGTATCTGTCCGACCAGTGGTATATCGCCGTCAAGGAACCGATTCCGTCGCTCGTGACTCGTGACTTGTGCCTTGAAGAAGATTTTATCAGGGGCACTGATGTACCTGTGAATTCCTTGGCCGGCCTGGCATTGAAACCACTGCTTGACGGCCGACTGCGGTTTATCCCTGAGCGATATGCCAAAACCTACCAGGCCTGGCTGGAAAACCTGCGCGACTGGCCCATCAGCCGACAGCTCTGGTGGGGGCATAGAATACCAATTTGGAAAATGGAACTCAAAAGCGCCAACTTAAGTGCTTCCGAATATTCCAATCCAACTCCAATATTTGAAACCGCACTTAAAGATTTATTGCGTGCTTTTGGGCGCGAAGATATTGGTTTCAGAGTTTGTGCTTCCAAAAGCGAATTGTGTACTGGATACGTATGTCTCGAAACGCCAGATGGTGATGATATCCTCAATCTAGTTGGTAAGTTTCTATTTTCCATCCCTGATGGTATAGGCGCAATAAAGCCGGGGCAAGCGTTTCCTCGTATTAAACGGGTTGAGGGTATTACAGGTGTGCCAGAAAGACGAAAGGCTTGCTCCGAGTTTGAGAAGCATGTACAGGTTTGGAATCGCGATGAGGATGTTTTGGATACTTGGTTTAGTTCGGCGCTTTGGCCATTCAGCACGATGGGCTGGCCGGACGATACAGATGATTTAAAAACCTTCTATCCGGGTGATGTGCTTTGTACTGCGCGTGAGATTATCACGCTGTGGGTATCGCGTATGCTAATGATGGGCCAGTATTGCATCGGCGATATTCCATTCAGTGACGTTTTTATTCACGCTATGATTCAGGACGGCGAAGGACGCAAGATGTCTAAAAGCTTAGGCAACGGCATCGACCCGCTTGTTGCAATCAACAGCCACGGCGCCGACGCAATGCGTTTTACCCTGGCCAGTATGACTACGCAGACGCAGGACGTACGTATGCCGGTGAAAAAAATGAAGCTGCCCGACGGGCGGACGGTAAATACATCGCCCAAGTTTGATATCGGCCGAAACTTCTGTAATAAGCTCTGGAACGCTTCCCGTTTTGCCCTGATGAACCTTGAGGGCGTCGACCCGGCCGGCTTTGATAAAGAAAAGATGACGATTACCGACAGGTGGATTCTCTCCCGCCTGGCGCAAACTATTTCCGCGGTAACAGAATCATTGGATGAATTTAAATATAGTGAGCCTTTGGCGCAGATTTACCGGTTTTTCTGGAATGATTTTTGTGACTGGTATCTCGAATGGGCTAAGCCGAGAATGCAGGATAAGCAGCAAAGACAGATTGCTCAAAACGTCCTGGCGTTTGTGCTGGACCAGAGCCTGCGATTGTTGCATCCGTTTGTGCCGTTTATCACCGAAGGAATTTTCCAGAAGCTAAACGAAATCGCTCCCGTCAGAAAACTTCAAGGCCTTGCCAAGGCAGAAAAATCTGATGCATTGGTTATCGCCCAATGGCCGGGAGACCTGGAAAACCTGAGAGATGAGGATGCTGAAAAGCAAATTACACTTATCCAGTCTGTAATCCGGGCAATAAGAGACGTCAGAAGTGAATATAATAAACCACAGAGTGAGTTGTTGTTAGTATCCGCAAAACTTGGTCAGGAAAATGTAAAAGTTTTAAGTGAAAATGAAGAACTGATACTTCAGTTAGCAGGAGTAAAGGAATTTCGAGCGGGGGCAGCTATTGTAAAACCCCCAAACTCGGCTGTTACAATCGCGGACACGGCCCAGATTTATGTTCACGATATGATTGACCCAGTTGCTGAGCAACGGCGGTTGGAAAAGCAAAAGAAAGAAGTAGAAAAAGCCAGGACAGCCGTGGAGACCAGGCTGGCCAATAAAAATTTTCTTACCAAAGCCAAGCCAGAAGTTGTTGCTCAGGCAAGGGATAGACTGGCTGAGTTGACAGAACAGTTGAAAGCGATTGAAAAACACCTTGCAGAATTAACGGCGTAATGTAAAACAAATAGGAAAATCCTGCGTAATAACGGGAAGAGAAAACCGGCTTTTACGGCTGAGGAGTATTGTAAACGCTGTAGTTTTATGTAAATACGGGGCAAAAATGGATATTGAAGTTGAACTGTCGCGTATAATTATTAATGAGAGTACCGACGAACAAATAATAGTCCTCAAGGAGCGAGACGGCGACCGCAGCTTTCCCATCGTAATTGGAATCACGGAAATCTTCGCCATTGACCGTCGCTTGAAAGGAATTGAACCACCGCGACCTTTGACTCACGAGCTGCTCGAGAGCGTAATTAAACATATGGGGGGCAAGCTCGAAAAAATCATAATCAACGACCTTCGCAGGCATACATTCTATGCAAAGATACATATAAGCTACAATGGCAAGCTTGTGGAGATCGACTCCCGCCCGTCAGACGCCATCGCGCTAGGGGCCTCCTTACGCATCCCTATTTATGTTGCAGAGCACGTTTTTGATAGTCTTTATCAGTAGGCTTGCAGAAGCTCGATATAACCAGAATCCCGATGGCGATACAAAGCATAGTGTCGGCAAGATTGAAAGTCGGCCAATGCCAATGCCGGTAATAAACATCAATGAAATCCCGGACATAGCCGTCGTTGAAAACTCTGTCATAAAGGTTGCCAAGCACACCGGCACTGAACATGGCAAGCGCTATGTAGTGGAGTTTTTTTTGAATTTTGCCGAATAGAAAAAGCATAAGCACCGCAACCATCGCAATGATTGAAATCGATATTAGTAATATCGGTCGGCCGGTTGCTATACCGAAGGCTGCACCGGGATTTTGCTGAGCCCTCAATTGTAGAAAACCCCCTATAATAGAAACGGGACCGCCTTTGTCCTGCAGGTATTCGAACGCCGCCTTCTTGCTCCATAAATCGAGTATTACGCCCGCCGCCGTAATCGGCCAGAAAATCAGGTGTGTCTTGGAATCCGGTAGTGTGTTTAATAAACCGCCCGGCTGCTGCCGGGCCGACTGTGTTTCTGTATTTGAGTCCATCACGTTTAAGCCGCCGTTAATGCCGTTTTTCATCGACCGGCCCGGCCCTGAAAGTCTCCTTCGTATTTTCGCAATAGTTTAACTAACTTTGGTTGCCCAGGCTTGATTTGCAGCGAAATATTCCACTGCTCGATTGCTTTTTCCTTTAACTCATCATCCTTGTTTGTAATTGCGCTGAGCATATAAGCCACCCCTAAACCCTTATATGCCGCCCAGTCATTCTCGTTGATCCGAATAGCACGATTATAGCTATCTATCGCCTCTTCGAGCCGCTTGAGTCTCAGGTTGCAGTAGCCCAAATACTGGTAGGCTTCGCCGTCGTTTGGGTCAATTCGCATCAACTCCTGCAGCAATTCATTAGCCGTGGTATAACGCTCTATCTTAAGATACGATACAGCCAGAAACCTCATAATATCCGGATTATTGCCTTCAAGCTCGAGGGCTCTTCGATAGGAAGTGATAGACTGATGATAGTCCATTTGGGCCTGATATATCTGTCCCAGCGTTTTTTCTATCTCGGCCACATTCGGGTCAATCTCTTTTGCTGTTTGTCCGTACAGCAGCGCGTTCTCAAGGTCTTTAAGCTCCAGGTAGCATTTCGAGATGTTCAGGTGCGCCTCCATATGACTGGGCTGAAGCTCACAGGCTCTGGTATAAGCCGTAACGGCCCTGACAAAGTCTTTTAAAATCTGTCTGACGCGCCCGAGATTGAAAAAGTCGTGGAACGACCAGGCGTTTAGCTCGGTCGCTTTCTCATACGATTCGGCGCTTTGTTCGTATTCCTTTCTTTCCTCGTGGATATCGCCGAGGAGCGAATAGGCCAGTGAGAATTTCGGATTCAGATCGACTGCGGAATTAAGTTTGCCAACCGCCTTTTCGGTCTCATTTATCTCTCTTAGCATCACCGCGTCAACATACATATCTACCGCCTTTTGTCGTTGAGCACATCCGACGAAAAACAGCATTCCAATGGCAATGCACACCATAATAGCGCTGCGGCTGCCCAGCGAGCTTTGCATATGTTTTATCCCTCAATATCTTTGAGACGGCCGATTCAACTTGGGGCTATATTATACCACTGCAACTTTTGTTGTCAAAAAGCTTTTAAAGACCTTTTATTATTCCATTGTGGCTAATTATTAACAGATAAGGGCTCATACTTATTTATCGACAGGTATTCCCAGGATGGAATAATAAATGTTGAAACAATGGCTGTTGAGAGAACTTAATACTTAATAATCAATAATAAATAATAAATTATCAATTAAAATGAGTGGGTCTGTAAGCCGAGTTCTGTATCCCGCACCTATTTTGAGAATCCAGCGTCGAGTTGGCGAATAAGGCTAAAATTTTATCAAAGCTCTAATATCAAGATTTTCACTGTACTCTCAAAATAGGTGCGAGATGGCGGCCATTTATCTTGACCGGCCGTTGCCGACCGGCTCTCCCGACGAAGCGGGAAGCGACCTACCCGCTGGCGTGTGCCCGGGCCGAGCAACCAGCTATTTGGTCTTGCAGGCGGTGGGGTTTACCCTGCCGGCGACGTCACCGTCACCGCGGTGCGCTCTTACCGCACCTTTTCACCTTTGCCTGTGCCCGGACGCTTCGGGCCATCGGCTGTGTATTTTCTGTGGCACTTTCCCGTCCCGATATATCGGGAGGTGGCCGTTAGCCACCACCGTGCCCTGTCCTGCTCGGACTTTCCTCCCCGCAATAAATGCGGAGCGACCGCCCGACCCACTCATTAATAGATTATATCATAAAAGCCGATTTTATCAAAAAGTGAATTCCTGCAGAGCGGAAAACAGAAGACAGCCCCACACAAATATCAAGCATCTTATGCTTCGAATCTTACCTCGCCGCCGACGATTGTCTTTTCGACCTTGCCTTTGACCTTCCAGCCGTGATAGGGACAGTTTCTGCTTTTGGAGTGGAATTTTTTTACGTCGATTGTGTACTCGGCATTGGGGTCAATAATTGTAACGTCGCCTTGTTTACCTTTGCTGAGTGTGCCTTTATCGATGCCGATTATTTTGGCCGGCCTTTCGGTCATCAGTGAAATCAGCCCCGGCCAATCGAGTATACCCGGCTCAATGAGCGCCTTAATATAAAGGCCCAGCGCGCACTCGAGGCCGGAGATACCGAACGGAGCGGCCAGAAATTCGAGCTCTTTTTCACTTTGCAGATGTGGCGCATGGTCACTGGCCAGCGCATCAACCAGACCTTCTGCAATTGCTTTTTTCAGTGCCTTTATATCCTGGTTTCTTCGCAAGGGGGGATTGACTTTGTAGTTGGTATCATATTCTGCGCAGCACTCTTCGGTTAAAAGTAAATGGTGCGGTGTCACCTCACAGGTAATCGGCAAAGAATTTTTCTTGGCGGCTTTTATCAATTCAACCGACCCGGCCGTTGATATATGCTGGGCATGGTAACGCACGCCGGTCTTTTTGACTAATTGTATATCCCGCCACAGCATCGCTTCTTCGGCTAAGTGGTCTAATCCCGGCAGTCCTAATATCGTCGAATAGTAGCCGGCGTTCATCACGCCGTTGCCGGAAATCCTGTTGTCCTGGCAATGTTGGGCAATTACCACATCAAACATCGCCGCGTATTTCAAAGCCCGCAGCATTACTGCCGGGTCCTGTACGCCTCTGCCGTCGTCGGTAAAACCGACGGCCCCTGCATCAATCATAAATCCCATCTCTGCAAGCTCGACTCCCTCTCGGCCTTTTGTGATAGCTCCCATTGTATAGACGTGAGTTTTTCTGGCCTGCCTGGCCTTTCGGTGGATATATTCGACATCGGTTTCATTTTCGATGGGTGGGTTTGTATTCGGCATACAAACCACCGAAGTAAATCCACCGGCAACAGCTGTTGCCGAGCCGCTTGCTATTGTTTCTTCTTCCTCGTCACCCGGCTCACGAAAGTGAACGTGAATATCAATCAGGCCCGGCGTTACTAATTTACCGGTAGCATCAATTATTTTTCTTTCCTTTTCTGTCTTCTGTCCTCTGTCCCTTCGGCTTTGTTCAGGGAAGGCTTCCATCTTCTTGCCGACCTCTGCAATCTTGCCGTCGATGATAAGTACATCGCAGTTTTTATTGACACCATTTGCCGGGTCTATAACCTGACCGTTTTTTATCAAAACTTCACTCATAAAAGCTCTCAGATTCACCGTCCGGGCAATGAATGAATATGCATATCATTATCGTATTTCATACTGTAGCTGTAGGTTACTATCGTAGCCTTTTCTTCTACTGTAGCGGGCTTCAAGGTCAAATCCCACCGTAAAATCCCCTTGTCTTTCTCGGTTCTAAGATATTCTTTATCCGTACTGAGCGAAACGTTTGTTTCGAAGCCTGTAATTTCCAGTTCTTCGTTTTCGGTATAAGGTATCCTTTCCAGCAGTCGAAGTTTAACTGGAATGTTCTTGTAATTGTCGATGGCTATTCGATAGTCATATTTTTCCACCCTGTTGCCCCAAAGGGTATCGACCTTCTTGTCTTTGAATTCTCTTGAAATTTTCACCTGACTATCTACCCCGAAGCCCGCCGTGAATTTCTCACCGATAGTAACCATTTCAATTCGGCCTTTGCCGACGAATTCGACATCGCGATACATACTGGCCGGACCGGCCAGCAATATAACATCGCTGTCATTGATTATATCAGCCTGCAGATAGACATAATCTGTCATCAGGGGGGTACCTATCATTAGAAAATCAGCTTTGGCCTCGAAAGCAGCTATAGTTACCAGTTGCTGGTCGCTTCGGCTGGGCATCGTCAATCCGCCGCCCAGCTCATACGTAACGCTTACTCCCTCCGTGCGGGCAAATCGCCTTGCCTCCTTTTTCATCACTTTTAAAGCAGCCTTATCCGCCTGTAATTCCATCATCTGGTTGTCTAAGGCTACTTTGCTTAGCGTGCTTTGCGCTGCTACACCTTTTCTGCCCATTTCCTGACGCTGGCTTTGCAGCCTGTTAAACTCCTGGCTAAGGTCTCTATATGCACTTTTATCGTATTCGAATAAATTCTCTTTTTGTTCTTTTGCCGCCTTTCTTGCTCTTAGCCGCCCCCAATATCCTCCTCCAACCTTGGAGAGGTCCACCTTTATAGGCTCCAGGATTGGCGCTCCTGCCGCCATTGCGGGCTGAGCGGTTGAAAGACTCAATACAACATTCTCCCAGTCTTCCCCACTGGCCTGATGTATTATTGCGTTGTACTCGATGGAGACCTTGGAGGGACTCTGATTGGCGCGAAGATTGTACTGCGGCAGCCAGCTTGCGTCTCTTACTAAATATTTCAAATAAATATCGGCTTTCTTATTACCTGGATTTTTTATAACAAGTACTGCTTCTCGTTCTATCCGGCTGCGTCCAGCCTGAAGTTTTTGCAGCTTCTTTCGCAACAGCCCCAGTTCCTTGTTCAGCTCGATAACTTCATCCTCCAGCTTTAATGTACTGTTGTGGTATTCGTTGCGTTTTGTCTCAGCCAGACTTACAAAGTTCTCTAAAGGCTCAAACTTCAGTAAACCTCGGTTCAGGTCATGGCCCTGAGCCGTAATGGTAAAGTTCTGAAGTTGAGTGATTGTATCCATATGTCTCTGGATTATTTTGCGGTTGGCTTGTGCATGACGAAGCTGGAGTTCGGCTTTTTCAATATCAGCTTCCAGTTGCTTGACTTCTTCGCGTGTGTCTTCTTCCACTTCTTTTTTACGATAGCGTACGCTTGTTACTGTCGCATCATCTGAAGCTTGTGCGTAAAGACTTTCAGGTATGATTTTTTCGGGGAGGTTTCGCACAACAAGTTCCAAATTATCGTTGGGCGGCTTAACTTCAATTTTCCGGCAGACTAATGCCTGACCTCGATAAACTATGACCTCTGATACCTTGCCGACAACTTCCTGACTTGCCTGCTCGGCATAAGCAGGCTGAAAAAAGATTAACATCGATACTGCCGCTATTAGAATTTGTTTTCTCATTTGCCCTGCCCTTCAAAACTTGGGGTTTTGCGCTTTTAATTTTACGCTTTATGTTACTTTCGCGGCCGCCTGATTAACCAAAAATAATACCGCCATTCTCACAGCTAAGCCGTTCTTTACCTGCTTCAGGATAGCGCTGTTTGAACCGTCGGCTACTTCACTTTCTATCTCCAGGCCCCTGTTAATCGGTCCGGGGTGCATAACCAGAATATCTGGTTTTGCCCTTTTCATACGCTCTACCGTCAGGCCGAAGTAGTGCGAATATTCCCGTACCGAGGGAAACGGATTACCGCCGAGTCGTTCGAACTGAATCCGAAGCATATTGATGACATCAACCTTATCAATAATTTCGTCCAGGCGATAGCTGACCTTGACCGGCAACTGTTCAACTTGTGCCGGCATAAGTGTCGGTGGCCCGACGAATATAACTTCGCCGCCGAGTTTCGTCATCGCCCACATATCACTGCGCGCAACACGTGAATGTGCTATGTCGCCGACAATCGCAATTTTAAGACCGTCCAGAGAGCCTTTGAGTTTATGAATCGTATAGGCATCTAAAAGTCCCTGGGTGGGGTGTTCGTTGTAGCCGTCGCCGGCATTTATTACGCAGGCATTGATGTTTTTGCTTAACAGGCTCGGTGCACCGCCGGCGCTATGACGAATCACGACAATATCAATTCCCATCGCCTCAAGATTCCTCGCAGTGTCCAGAAAAGTTTCTCCCTTGCTTACTGAACTTGCTGTTTTGGTAAACTCGACGACGTCGGCGCTCAATCTTTGTGCCGCAAGAGTAAAACTGTTTCGTGTACGAGTGCTGTCTTCAAAAAACAGGTTGACTACAACTTTTCCCCGGAGAGGCGGTGCTTTTTTTATCGAGCGAGTGCTTATCTGTTCGAATCCTTTGGCGGTTTTGAGAATATATTCAATCTCATTCCTGCTTAACTGACGCAGTCCGAGCAGATGTTTATGCCGCCAAGTAATTTTTTTTTGCCCTGTTTTTGCCATTTTATTTGGTTTGTTCGACCACGACTTCGTCTTTTCCGTCCGATTCAACCAGATTTACCTGGACCAATTTGCCCGGAGAGACCTCAGCCCTGTACCCGACATAGTCGGGCTGTATGGGCAGCTCTCGGCCGGGCCTGTCGACAAGAACAGCCAGTTTCATTACCTTGGGTCTGCCAAGATCTATAAGAGCGTCCATTGCAGCTCTTGTTGAGCGACCGGTGTAGACGACATCATCTACTAAAATGATGTTTTTTTCATCTATGCTGAAACCTATTTCGGTAGTCCTGACCTCTGGTTGCTCAGGTCCCTGGTGGGAATTAAGGTCGTCTCGATACAGTGTGATGTCGAGGGCGCCGCAGCAAATATTATGGCCGAGAAGTTCCGATAATTCCTGAGAAAGTCTTTGTGCCAGGACCTCACCCCTCCTGCGAATACCTATCACTGCAATATCAACACCGGCAGCAGCCTCGGAAGCAATGGAATCGGCCATTTTTCTGATAAGTGCTGATATCTGCTCTGCATTAAGGATAACTTTCATATTGATGCAAACCCTAACCTAAAATTGTCCGAATTATCGGTAGGAGTATAACAGCCATAAGGAGACAGGGCAAGATGTCTCGGTATTGGCTGCAAGATTTTCAGAGTGAATCGAACGTGAACCGAGGTAGGGTGTTGGGGGATTTTCACGGTTGATTCACTTGAAAACTCCGTCTGCTTGTGATATAATGGTTTTTGTAACAGGAAACTGGATTTGTGAAGGCAGTAAATTCGTGTATTCGGCACTACTATCGCCCTTTACATATGGCAAAGTTGCCCCGGTAAGAGACAATAAAACGCATCAATTAGGTGTCATTGGTCTCTTTGTGGTTTTTTGCCTCTGCGCCATACCGGCTTTTGGTATTGATAGTACACAAGTAACTTTGCAGCCGCAGGCTCTAAATTATGCCGGGACCTACGCTTTAAGGAAGCTTCATCCTGAGCTGACCGGCTCAGGAGTAAACATCGCGGTAGTCTCCCGAAGTATGAGCTATATTGAGGGAAGGCCCCAAAATGACTATCAATTCAGTATGGAGCACGACTGCTTTAGGGGCAAGACGGTTAGTTTTCACGATTCCGGCCTATTGCCGGGTACTGCTTCGGCTCACTCAACGGCGGTAGGGGCAGTATTAATTGGCGAGGACCCAAATGGCCTGCACCCATTGGTAGGCAGGTTTAACTATCAGGGAGCCGCGCCGAAAGCCACACTTGACGTTTATGAGTTCTGGTACTTTGTAACCAGGAACGTGTTTTTTGCCAACCTCGACAAAAGCGACCTGATGACAATGAGCATCGGAAGCCAATTTGAAGATTGGTGGACCAGGGGCATCGAATCGCTGGCTGAGCATCAGGGACTTATGGTCATAGCTGGCATCGGCAACGGCTCTAACGTTTATGACCCCGTTTTGTTCCCCGCTGCCGGTGCAAATGTGCTCGGCGTGGGAGTAGTTGACTCGGTTGACAGTGAGGTTCTGGAAAAGAAGTTAGCGAACTTTTCGCTGCCGCACGCGGAGCACTCCAGCAGTGGACCCACGGCGGATGGTCGATGTAAACCTGACATAGTCGTGCCGGGTAACTGCCTGGCGGCGGACTTTAACATCCCTTGCTTTTATCAGGAAACAGGTAGCTGGTCGAGTTTTTCGGCCCCTGTTACTGCCGGTACGCTTGCCTTGCTGGTGCAGAAGGCAAAAAATGACTCCAATCTGGCCCCGGCCATATCTACTGAGGGGGGCAATTGTGTCCTTAAGGCCATCTTAATGAGTTCGGCAAAAAAGCTGCCTTTCTGGCATAAGGGGCTGCCGAGCAAAGACGATGACCATATAGCACCGCTGGATTACAGTCAGGGCGCCGGCCTGTTAAATGCTGTCGGTGCCTACGAAACTCTCGTAGCCGGGCCGCTCGGTCCTGGAAATGTCGGTCCTGAAGGATGGGACAACAACTTACTGAATATCGGCAACAAGGCAGCTCGACGCACTTACAGAGTTAGACTTTCGGAGCCACAGGATAAATTCATTACTGCTACTCTCTTCTGGAACAAGCATTATTCCAGGATTTATCCCTTCGAGCCCCTGCCCGAGAAGAACAGTAATTTGCGACTGGAGTTGTGGGGCCTTGATGTGAAAGACGTAAATAACACACGTCTGCTTGATTACAGTGATAGTCTCGTTGATAATGTTGAGCATATTCACTGCCTTATTGATGCTAATTACACAAATTATGATCTTGTCATTTCTTTCAGCGATACGCATCAGCAAAATCAGGACAATGGGATTGAACGATACGCTTTTGCCTGGAAGCTCAGCGAAGCAGAGCAGGAAAAGGGTATTCTGTGGTACGACCTTAATGCCGACGGGATAGTCAACAACATTGACCTGACAATTCTGATGAACAGTTTTTCAAAACCGGTTTGGTCACAGGATGGTTATTTACTTGGTGACATAACTATGGATGGGACTATCGATTCTAACGACCTTCAGATTTTGGCTCGTCAACATCTTCTCAAGTCTGGTTGGTACGAAGAAGACTAATCCCCACGACAAGACTTAGTTGTCTTTCGACTCAATTTCTCGACGCTGCCTCACCATCCTTGTAACCCAAATCAATCAACTACAAACCCGCTGCCGGGCTGATTGACCCTGATGCGGACCGACCAGCCGCCTTCGTTGAGGTTCGGTGACATATCCCGTGCTTTGACCTTCCAGGTATGCTTGACAAATCTGTATTCGAAAATGACTTGGTGGAACGCTTCAGTCTGCCAGTTGCTGCTCAATCCGGCATCTTCCTCGCATATAAAGATGTATTCGACTCCATTCTCATCCGTGGCCGGAACAACACTCATCTGTTCGCAGGCATCGATTGGACCAGGACCGCACTGGTCTAAGTATCTAAACGGCACAGTTTTCCAAAAAGTTGGATTCGGCACCGGAGGGTCATGGTCTGCACCGGGTGGATTCTCTTCGGTAGTGGCAGAATTTGGCTCTGAAGGCGTGCCCATATTCTGGAACATTGACTTATCGCGGGTCTTGACCACGTATGTGTAAGTCTGGTCCAGTACGAGCCCCGCGTCTTCGTATACCGCGCTATCCTGCCAACCGCTGTCGTGTCCCCCTCCTGCAGTGCAGTCGAAATAGTACTCTACACCACTGGGGTCTTCTGCGATCCAAGCTATCATTTCAACTGAGGTAGCTGATGACGCATAAGGTGGCTTCGCCCAGATACTCGGGTTGGGTTGTGGTGGCATTGTGTCAACACCTGGTATGACGTAGGCAATAGGTGACGGTGCAGTTTCAATATTAGATATGTCCCTGGCTTTAACGCTATAGGCATATACCTGTCCCGCTGCGAGGCCGGTATCTAAATATGTTCGAGACCACTGCCAACTGCTGTTGTGGCAGCCGCCTTCTCTGCAATCAAAGAAGTATTGTACCGGCTCTCCGGAGTTGTCAACGGCGGCAGCGGCAGTCATAATAACCGAGGTATCGCTTGCTGAAGCGGGTGCACTCGACCATTCCATTGGATTTGGAGTTGGGGCAACGGTATCACCGGCCAGCCAGAGGTTTACTATATAGACAAGGTCGGTGAAGCCGACATGGTTGTTCTTATTAATATCAGAGCCTTCACAGTAACCGGGCCAGTTACAATCAGTACGTTGCCAGTATCGGGCCAAAGCGACAAAGTCAGCCCAGTCCACCGCACTGTCGAGCGTAATATCGCCAAGAGAGAAAGTACCCGGCCTTCTGTAATGATAACCCAAATCGATTTTGTCGGTATCATATACTTTATCGGTACGTGTGGTGTACCTGAATCTGCCAAGAGGTAAACTTGCTGCCGCATCGAGGCTGGAGCCTCTATTGACACATGGGCTGTTAGTGCCTTGTCCTGAGGCGGTTTGACTTAGGTAATAGCCGCTTACAAACAGGGGACTGTCTTGTGCCGTTCCAGGCAGATTGTTGGCCCAGGTCAGCGTTGGGCCGCAAATCGGCCAGTCAATTTTTCCTGCTGCCTGTCCGCCCTGTACATCGCTGTAATAGACGCTAAGGGATGCTTCAACCCTCAGGCCGCAGGGATCACTAAAGCCGCTACCCAACGAGAATTGTTTGCCCAGACCATTCGGGTCGAGGCAGGTATTTCCCCAGATGATGCTGTCAGTTACGGTAGTATTAGTTCTGTATGCGCAGGCCAGCCCGCCGCCGTAAGAATAGTTATTGGAATCGCTGCTGATGGCGTCGTTGTTATATATCGTGCAGTTTCTAATCTGCACCTCGGAATCCCAGCTGCACGAGACGCCGCCGCCATTGTGACCGGCTGAATTTCCGAATATCAGGCAATTATTGAGCTCTATAGGTGTGGGTGCATGTTCTATTCCCGTCAGGTAAACTCCGCCGCCGGAGAAACCGGCAAAATTATTAATAATAGTACAGTCATTAATCAAGGTCGGTGTCGCCTGGTAGAGTATCCCGCCGCCAAGTCCGGATAAAGCCTCCCCTTGTTCTACGCTAACTCCCGGTGCCTCGTTATCTTCAATATTGCATCCCAGAAGATTAGCATTGCTATGCACGGCGAACAAGGCTCCGCCCTGAAAGGCCGAATTATTTTTCATATTACAATTGATAAATGTCGGATTCGAATAGATGCAGAATACCGCCCCTCCGGAAGTAGCCTCATTTCCAGTGAAGCTGCACTTTTCGAATATGGCTGTTGCGCCGTTTGAGACACATACCGCACCGCCATAACTTACATCAAGCTGAACATTGTCCTCCACGCTGAACGGGTCGGCCACATTATCGCTGAAGGTACAGTTAATAAACGTGGATATAGAATCAGTAGCACAGAAAACCGCTCCGCCGAACTTGTCCATAGTATAATTCATTGCCGGTTCGGGTCTACGGTGTACGGGTTCACTGAATCCTGAGATGCCGGTTGTTCCGCCTTCGGCGAGATTGTCGCTGAATTTGCAGCTCTTAAATGTAGGCGAGCAGTACAGTCCAATATATGCAGCAGCTCCTTGGGCATATCCTGCATCTGTCGTATTCCATCCGCCGCCGATACCTCCATCGCCAAACGGGTCGGAGCCATTGCCATCGCCTCCATTTCCCCCGTTTCCACCCCTAACAGTACAGTTCTTGATTGTACAGTTTTCAAAGGTCGGACTGCAAAACCAACGCATATATACTCCACTGCCGTGGATTTCACCCGGATTGCCTCCGTCCCCGCCTTTCGTTACACTTTCGTCACCACCTTCACCATTGTTCCCATTTGCTCCTTCAATAACGCAATCCTTGATTACGCAATACCGGATGGTCGGAGAGGCGAACACCAAATATATACCACCACCATATCCGGGGGGTCCATCGTAACCGTTCTCACCTGGTTCCATATCCTCCTGGTAAATTGACGCAACTTTGTACGTATAACCTGAGAACGTCAGGCCTTCTAAGATAGTATCGTGACCCACGTTATATATAGTAATCCCCCTCGTGTGACCAACCTCTTCACCGACCGGCTGCGCGATAATAGTACTTGCCACAATGGCCGGGTCGCTGGGAGCTTCACTTTTAATTGTGATAGCTTTCTCGAGGTAAATTCCCTGCTCGCGGTAAATATCCGGCGCAAGAGTAATTATGTCTCCATCCCTTGCATTGTTAATGGCGTCCTGAATCGGATGCAGACTGCCCGGATAATCTGAAGGGACAAAGTACGTGTGTGGTTCGTCCGGCTCAAAATAAACGTCCACCGTAGTATCACTGGTGAGTGTAATTGTGTTGATTAAATTATGAGTCGTATCGTCATCTGTACCCACCCACTTCCAAACACGATGGTTGGGGTCGGGGAATGCGGTTAGCTGTATTTCACAACAGCCATTATGGACGTGGGTATCAGTGATATATACCGTGTAGTTGGGGTCTCCGCAATTTCCGGGGTTGACATGGACATGCCCGTTTCCAATGACGTTAATAATCAGTTGATGAGAGAGGACCGGACCATAATTGAAGGGATAATGGAATCCCATATCTATCTCATGCCGGTCGGTTTCATTGCAGACTCCTGTGGTTACATTACCCAGCTCAAATTCGTCGTATGCTCTGATGTTTTTTCTATCTTCGGGAACGGGTATGTGGTCTACACAGGGGCTTTGTCGCTGATCCAGATAGTAGGGGCCAAAGGGTCCTGTGATAAATTGCGGGTCAGTACTTATACCGCCATCGCCTGTATCACCTACACCAACACATGAATAAGTGGCCTCAGCATCACCGCCTGCCAAGTCATCTTGCATAAAAAACGTGCCTATCACAATATAGTTATCCCACAGGATGCAGTTGAGAATATCAGGCGTTGCGTTATCACAGTATACGCCACCGCCCTCAGATAATGCTATATTTCCTATAATAGTACATAGTTCCATTGTCGGTGAGGAGTCGAAACAGAGTATCCCTCCGGCATAGTCGTCACTTACGTTGTTAGCAATCAGGCAGTTTATGAGTTGCGGTTCGCCGCTGTTGAAGCAGGCTATCCCGCCGCCCCCCCAGTAGGCATAGTTATTAACTATTACACAGTTAATAATCGTTGGCGAAGCACCATCGAAGCTCATTCCGCCGCCATCAGTATCGGTATATCCGTTTTTTATGGTGAAGCCCTTAACGGTTGCCTCTTCGTCTTCACCATTTTGAAAAATAAAGCCTTGGGCCGGGTCTGATGGTGTGCCGTTGGCGTCGATGATACAGTTGAAAGGCCCGTTTTCACTTTGAAGAGTAAGTGTAAGGCCGAGGAAGCTTATATTGCGATTATGCCCATTATTTGCTGGGTTATTGTCGTAGATGCCGTCGGCGACCCAAATTGTAACGCCTTGCCCGTAGTTTGGGTCATTGGCATCAACTTGGTTGATTGCATACTGAATGGTCTTAAAGGCATATATTCCAGGAAATAAACCATACCCGCTTGCGTCTTTTCCCCTGGTGTCAACGTACCGCACAAGGGGTGCAGTAAGCGCACTTGAAGCCACAAATAGCACAATTAATGCTACTAAAGCCGTTCGAGTCATAATTAATCACCCTTTAGAAACCTCCCAAGCGTACCTGACCGGAGGATTTTCGGAGAGTATCCTAAGACATTTTACCTGGATTTATGCCAAAGGTCAAGCGAAAAATCGCCTTTGAAGGGTTGCAGACTTGTCGTTTTTTTCCCTCGATTTTCCGCTTTTAGGGCGATAATAATCGCCCAGGACCTTAAAGACAAAAAGTACATTAGTACGACGGCATCTTGAGATAAAGAAGCCGTCCGGAGCGTTATTGCCGGAATGGCTTATGCTATTGCTTGTTTATAAGGATGCGCGCAGGGCCGAGGGTGTTCCAATAAAAATGGGGTTTACGTAAAAAATTTTGGTTAAGGGGAATTTTGCGATACCAGCCTCTAAATCTCACACCATTCGTGTGGTGCCGCTGAGCTTTCTGGCCGGTGGACAAAACCTCATCGAGAATCTGCTGGCCTTGAGTGAGTTTCGAAGTGAGGTGAGTTGTTATCGGTCGTTCAAAGAGGTGATGTGCATAAGTAATTAAGAAACCGAGAGTTGTACTTAAACCGGGGAAACTTATTGACAAATTTCGGCCATAATCCTGAGGAGCAGAAGATATTATTCCATTGGGCCTGCATAGATTGTAAAATTACAACTTTGCTATCGCCTGCTTATAAAAGTATTTATAATTTACTCAATAGATTTTAAGGTCATAATAGAATCTTTTGACAGGAAAACGAATGAAAAAGGTGATAGTCATTCTGGTGCTGGGATTATTAAGTACAGTATCTTGTACCAAAGGCAGGAAAAGTAACAAGTTTACTTTATCCGATGATGATTTGATGCTGCTGGATAGACATCTTCATCATAATTCTATGTCAGAGGTCATAAGAAAAGCAAATGTTGAAGGGCCAGGTGTCGAGTTTGAAATTTATTTTCCCGACCATAAGAGCCCAAATTACTCGATATCTTATGTGTCATGCACAAATGGTGGTGAGGGCTTATTAACAGATATTGACATAAGAGACTACAAGGCCTTTTCGCTGAAATTCACGTTACTCTCGGTCAATGGTTCAAACTCTCCTGACGCAGCAGGCTCCCTTGTCGTCGGCGCTATGATAAATAGCCCTCGCTCTTATGCCTATCGCCCTGAGGCTGTTAGTTTAAAGCCGCAACGCAACAGTGCTATCTCAACAACAAAAACTGATGATGCAAACGATACCTCCATTATCGGCTTCACTGCCTATCTTTTTACAACTAAAGGCTGGGACCCAAACGGCTCAACAATAAGACTTTTGATAGAGGCCGCTCCTAATTCTGAGATTCTGCGCTGAATATGAAGTCCACTCCATGACAGGATACAAGAGACACAAACCACGAAAACAAAAACTTCTTTTAATTTTTCGTTATTTCTGGTAAAAACGTGAATAAAATCAAAGGTAGCCACGAAGAATCAAAAACCGGTCAATAAGGCATATATGAAAACTGTCAATAAAATCCGCAATATGGACATTATAACAAAAGCACCGCCGTCCAAGGCTCACACTTTGCGAGCCTTAATCATCAGCTTTCTGGCCCAAGGCAGGAGCACAATTTACAATCCATTACTCGGCCAGGACCAGGTAAAAGTTATCGAATGTCTTAGACGACTTGGCGTGGAAATCAAGAATGAAGACGACAGGATTATTGTTCAGGGGACAGGCGGAAGATATACGCCTATTTGCGATGAGCTGGACGTCGGTCAGTCCGGAGTCGGGATGAATTTTTTAACCTCGGCAACCTGTCTGTCTGATAGGCCGGTAGTTATCACGGGAGACAAAAGGATTACCGAAAGACCGATTCTTGAGGTAGTTGGCGGCCTGCGCCAATTGGGTTGCACAATAGAGTATCTTGAGAAAGAGGGCTTTCCTCCTATTAAGGTTTATGGCGGCGGAATTAAAGGTGGCAACGCACAGATAAGAGGTGGAGAATGTTCACAGTATTTCAGCTCGATTGTTATATCGTCGCCTTACGCGGAGGATGAAGTTACATTGAAGTGTATCGATGAAATGACGGAAAAACCATATTTCGATATCAGTCTGCAAATGATGGCTGAATTCGGCGTAAAGGCAGAAAACATAAACTATAAACGAATAGAAATACCGAATGGCGCAAAATATGCGGGACGAGAAGTAACGATAGAAGGCGACTACAGCAGCGCTTCATTCTTTTTCCTGGCCGGTGCCGTCTGTAAGGCGAGAGTTACTGTAAAAGGTCTGCGCTTTGATACAAAGCAGGGCGATAAGGCTTTTCTGACATTGATGGAGAAGATGGGATGTGAAATATCTGAAACTGACGGCGGGATTTGTATTCAGGGAAAACGACTACAGGCAATCGAGCAGGATATGAGTAATATTCCTGATTTAGTGCCGCCTGCGGCCGTAGCCGCCGCTTTTGCGGAAGGCACAAGCAGGTTTACAAATATAGGCCATCTAAGGCACAAAGAATGTGACAGATTAGCGGTAATGGCTTCGGAACTAAATAAAATGGGCTGTTCCGCAGAATGCGATGATACATCGCTTATTATAAAAGGCGGTGCCAAAATGCATGGTGCCCAAATAGATCCTCACGATGACCATAGAATTGCTATGAGTTTCGCTGTTGCGGGATTAGTTACAGGTAACCAGGTTATCGAGAATGAAATGTGCGTAGCAAAGTCTTTCCCTGACTTTTGGGAAAGGTTTGAAGTTTTTTCGAAATAAAGGTATATTCCGAAAACAATAACTACCGAATAATAATTAAAATTACGGAGATTAAGAGAAAATGATTGGTTGTCATATTGGGCGATTATTTCAGGTAACGGTTGCCGGGGGCTCTTATCAGGAAGGCCTAACGGCTGTTGTGCAGGGCCATCCACCGGGAATGGAGCTTACCGAGCAGGAGATTTACGGCGACTTGCTTCTCAGAAAGCCGGGTGCGGATGAGCTGTCCAGCCCGCGAAAAGAGCCGGACCTGCCGATTATCTACTCCGGTCTAAACTCGGCGGATACTGTCGAGGGCGCCGGCAATAAGAACCATACCAATGGCACACCGCTGACAATTCTAATTCCCAATCTGGACCGTCATTTCATTCACATCAAGCAATATCAAGACACCAACCGCACACCGAGGCCGGGCCATGCGTCATACGCCTCGTTTGTGAAATACGGCCCAAACGATGATGCAATTGGCGCCGGCATCTTCAGCGGCCGCTATACTTCAACAATTGTGGCCGCAGGATGCGTGGCTAAAAGGATTCTGAAGAAATGCGGAATTAAGGTGTTCTCTTATGTCAAAGAGCTTGCCTCGGTTCGTTGTGGCGATTTGCCGGCGGAACGGGCCTTCGAATATACCGAGAATTACAAGAAAATGCGGCGCGACCTCGACCCATTTTACCAGGAGATTTACATCAACGGCCGAATCAATATGGATATGCGGTTCCTTGAGAAGATGAGAATCCTGGCTGAGATTGAACAGCAAATCGAGGCGATTCGTGCTAAAGCGCCGAGGCTCAAATCTGAGCAGGTGCGAAGCAAATACGGTGTTCATCACATTCTGAACTGTCCCGACATTGAGGTTGCTGAGAAAATGGTCGGTGTATGCAACAAAATTTCAGCAACGGGCGATTCAGCAGGTGGGGTAGTTGAAGTTGTTGTTACCGGTGTTCCCATAGGACTTGGTGAGCCGGTGTTCGACAAGCTCGACGGCCAGTTGGGTAAAATGCTCGGTATCGGTGCGGTCAAAGCCATTGAAGTTGGTGCCGGCTTTGCCGTTAAAGATATGACGGGCTCTCAATCTAACGACGAGATGCGCTCTGCGGACGGCAAAGTTATCTTTGATTCAAATAACGCCGGCGGGATTACGGGCGGTCTTTCCACCGGCCAGCCAATCATTGTCAGACTTACTGTTAAGCCGACCCCGACGATTGACAAGCCGCAAAAGACAATTGATAAATACACACTTGAGAACAAAGAGCTGGCGGCCATTACCCGTCGCGATGCGACAATTGTGGCCCGGATATGGCCTGTGGCTGAAAATTATACTGCCTTGGTAATACTTGACCATCTTATGGCCCACTACGGTTATCAGACACTTAAAGACAAGCAAGCAAGAAGTGCGAGTTAAAGTGTCTCTGTACGTGTGAAAAAAAGGAGCGTCCTTAAAGACGCTCCTTTTTCATTGCAAGAATATCAATTTAATCATTCCATCGCGGCAATCGCCTCGGCCTCGGCCTCATCCTGCAGAATAATCGTAGGAGTAACCAGTATCAGCAGGATTCTCTGGTCCTTGACTTTGCTGCGGTTTGTAAAGAACCTGCCAAGAATGGGGATTTTGCTTATAACCGGGATACCGCTTTCTTTTTCCACTTCTGCGCTCAATTTTTGGCCGCCAAGCAGTACGGTTCCTCCGTCAGGTACCATCACCCTGGTTCTGATTTCAGCTATCTCGGTTTCAGGCAAAAAGAAGGGTGCCGTAAACTCTTGGCCGGCAATCACTTGAACCGCGTCATACGTGGCAAATTGCTGCAGTTCTCTGGTGAAAGTGGAGATGCGTAATAGAACGTACTTTTTGTCTACGCTTATGGTCGGCGTAACATTGAGGACTACGCCTGTAACCAGAACTTCTATATCTCTGTCAACAGTTACTTCTGTAACGGTCGTAAGACCAGTGGTCGCATCAGTCTCACTGTCAACTTCCACATCCACGTTCTGTATATATTGTGTTTCTCTTTGTACTCGCAGGGCGGCTGATTCGCCGTCTAAAACAGTAACCTTTGGTGCGGTTAATGCCGTGGCGTTCTTGTGCGCCTGGGTCGCCCTCAGTATAAAGTCGACCTGTAAGTTATCAAGGAACTTGATATGGCCGGCGCCCTGGAAGGCCGGCAGTATCGGAATATCCATCACCCCGGTTTCAGTCGGGGGAATGGAGCCGGGCACTCTTGTCGGTCTCGGCTGGGTGAAGTTGTAGCCATATCCAAAGCCCTGTATTGTCAGGTCGCCGCCGAAGGTCTTGAAATTCAAATCGGCGTCGAAGCCGATATCCTCAAGAAAATTCTCGTCTACCACCAGGAACCTGGCCTCAATTGCCACTTGCTGGCCCAAGGACTTTCGTAAATCTTTGATTAGATTAGTGACTTTTTCCTGGATTTCGGGTACTTGTGTGACAACAAGCCGAGTGCCGTAAATGCTTATGCTGCCTTCTCCGCCCGCCTCAAACCAGCTGTCCGGTTCGACTGTCTGCTGAATAAGCTCAACTATAATCTCGGCTCGCTCGATTGCCTCTTCTTCACTAAGCAGCTCATCAGAATCGGCACTTGTGACAAAGCTGTCTTCCTCAATAACCGTATCGAAGACAAAATTGGCGGGTACACCAAGCAGGTCTGTGATGTCGTATATGCGTATCACTGTTTTGCCGGGTAGAGATTCCTGGGTGGCAATTGTGATTATGCCGTCCTCCACGAGGTAATCAATTTCCGTCAGGCCGCCCGAAACCAAATCAAGCAGCAGCTCGAGTGCTTTGCCGAGAGGCATCCCGACCTCGCCTTGCATATCAATGGGTGTGCCCTGGTCTATATAGGCGTTTTCCTCTAAATCCTTCCAATTCGGGAACAGCTTTAATGGTGGCTCTACCGAGTTACGTATTACATCGATGGCCTCTCCGAAAGTCATATCTGGAGTCAACGCCGAGAGGTCAACGACCTCTAAGAGTTGTTTATAGACAATAGCATCTGCTGGTCTGATTCCAACCATTTCCTGTGCTTCGCGTTTCTTGGTTAGCTCCCGCCAGTTCCTTGGAAAGACTATCTCGTCAGCATATGGAATTGCGGCTTTGTCGGTCTCCAACAGGACCTTAAGCTCCTGCTCGTCGGTTTCCTTTTGCACTTTGAGCTGTTCGCGTAAGCTTATGACATCTTTCAGCAATAGCTTCTTTAATAACGCATCGTTGTTTAACGGGTCTATCGCAAGCAGCATTTCTATCTGGCCGAGGGCTTCTTCATATCGCAGTTCCTTTTGAAAACTCTTCGCATTTCTCATTAAATTTTTGACTTTTTGCTTTCTGTCGGCCAGCTGCTGTGCTCGTAGCGACTCCTGAAGTTCTTGAGCCTTTTGAAGCCGTTTTTTCTCTTTTTCCTGTTCGAAATTAAGTTCTTTTTGAATTATTTCCGTGGTCAGTTGTGTCAGGCTGTTATGGTATTGCTTAAACAGCTCATCTCCCAGCAATAACCTGTTTTTGTTGACGTGTCTAAGAGCGTTGTTGACTGCTTCTTTTGCCTTGGAAAAATTCTCATTTTTGATGAATTTGTTGGCCTTGTCGATAGCATCATCGACGAATACGCGTGTATAGCTTTGCTGAATTCGCTTCTTACGAAGCACAAGGTCGATGTATCCGCCCTTGACTTCGGTTGCCTCCGGTGCGGCAACACTCGGCTCTTGGGGTTCGGTGGCCGGCTCCTGTATCTCGGCTTTTACTTCCTTTTCAGACATTTCATCAAGCAGTTGATCCTCAGCGGCAAGGTCAGGTTCGACTTTGGGGGGTTCTGCTGTAGGCTTAGAGATTTTTTCCGAAGTCAACTGTTTCTCAGGTGCCTTGCCCAGTGCGGCTTCAAATTTTATTTTGGCCAGATAATCTTCTACAGGCAGTTCGGTTGGTGCTATTTGTATACCGCTGCGGGCAACCTGCATAAATCCCTCTTGAGCCTTTTGCAGCTCGCCCTGCTGATAAAGCCGAATGCTTTCTTCATAAAGCTCGGTCATTCGTTTTTGCTCTACGTTTATCTGGGTATCAAGCTCCTGTATGTATGCTTCCAGTTGCTCGCGTTCGAATTTCGTAAGAACTTGACTGTCGCTCGCTTTTTCGAGGTGTGCCTTTGCTTTTAAGAATTGTTTTTTTGCAATGAGCTCGCCTGCGGTTGTGATATCTGCCTGGACCTTATCCCTCTCATTCTGGGCGGTCAGAGTTGTTTCCAGCAGTTCCTTGAGGTTTTGACGTTCGGCCTCACTCAGATACCGCTCGTACTGCCGGGCCCGGATAAAGGATTGCTCCGCAGCCTTGTGGTAATTCCGTCGCAGTTGTTCTTTACCTACTTCGATAAACTGTCGACTTGTTTCCGCCAGGACTTTTTGCTTTTCTGGTGCCTCGTCCCGAGCCATAACCAGATTGGCAGTTACTGACAAGATGCCGATAGAAAATAATAGTGCCATTAAAATGCTTTTACTTTTAATGGTTGTCCGTTTCGGTAAGAGGTTCTTTTCGCTCACCGTTTGCCTCCCTAAGAACATAAAAAAGCTAAAAGAAATTCACAGAGTCCAAAACAATCGTTAGAATAAGCAAGGTCTGGTGTGTACAGTATATTCTAAAAAGCGGCTTATTGCAAGTGAAAAGTTCGCTGATTCCGGCTTATTAATGGGCGTTTTCCGTCTGAGTATTGCTCACAGCTATAATTCGCGAGAATACAGAGCGATTCGTCCGATAATTTATGCACAAGGCAAAAAAAACAGTTCATCCGCTTGTATTAGCCATCGAGACATCCGGCAGAGCCGGTTCACTCGCCATTGGAATCGGTCAGGAGATTCTTTGCTGGTGTTCTTTTTCCGGACCTATGCGGCACAGTTCCGAGTTATTTCCCGCAGTTTTCCGGCTCCTGAAGTCACTCGGTCGGGAATGTGACCAGATTGAGCAAGTGTATATTTCAGCCGGTCCCGGCAGTTTTACAGGTATAAGAATAGCGGTGACGCTTGCAAAAACGATACACCTGGCTAATTTGCCGCGGCGAACTCGGATTGTCGCAGTCAATACAATGCAGGTGATAGCCGAGAATGCCGTTGAATATATGGGAAAAAAGCGAATCAGGATAAAAACAATAGCTACTGTTCTCGATGCCAAGCGAGGCCAGTTTTTTGTGGCGGTATTCGATAGACAGAACGATTGCTGGTTACAACGCCTGCCGGACTGCCTGATGAGGTCCGAGGAGTTTGTCAGACGATTCTCAGGAACCCCGGAGCCAGTATGGCTGCTTGGTGAAGGCTTGGTGTATTATACCGAGGCCTTCAAGGCAGAAGGTGTGCGTTTTTTGGATTCGGATTATTGGCCTGCCGATGCAAAAAAGCTTTATCGACTCGGATGGAAGAAAGCATTAGCCGGACAATTCGCCGACCCGGTTACTCTGATACCTTTCTATCTTCGAGAGCCCCAGGCAAGAGAAAAATCAAGAGGGTGAAGTTTTAGATAACCTTGAGAAATATTAGGCATATTGACATTACAATCGGCAAATAGTGAGAGAGACAGGATAAACGGAAAGCTTTTGACTACTCGTATCTATTCTAATCTATGAAGCTTTTTATCTTTTCAATCAATTTATCCGGTTCAAATGGCTTTACTATGTAATCGTTGGCATCAACTTCTTTTACCACATCGGCAACTCTTACATCTTCAGTAGCTGTGAATAAAATGATAGGTATGTGTTGTAATTCTTTATCGCTCTTAACATGCTTACATACGTCCATACCATCCATATTAGGCAATCGCAAGTCCAGCAGCACCAAATCGGGTTTTTCACTTGTTATCATATCAAGCCCCATTTGTCCGTCGGTCGCAGTAAGAATTTCATACCCACTTTTTTTTAGCCTGAATGCTGCAAGGCTAAGAACATCCGGTTCATCATCAACAATTAAGATTCTTTTCGACATATTTTTCGTCTCTCTACAATAGGCAGCACAAATTTAAAGTTCGATCCTTTACCCGATTCTGATTCTATCCAGATTTTTCCTCCATGATGCTCGATTATTTCTTTACTAATAGCAAGTCCCAGTCCCGTTCCGCCCGTTTTTCTTTCGCCGCCGGTTGCCAATTGTTCAAACTTCCGAAATAGTTTTGACATATCCTCTGGTTTAATTCCACAGCCGGTGTCAACCACCTGAACCTGCACAATATTTTCTCCCTTGCTTGTTTTAATTTTAATACTCCCTTTTTCTGTAAACTTTAATGCGTTATTGGCGAGATTTGTTAAAACCTGGGTAATTCTGTCCTCGTCTATCTTTACTTTTGGTAAGTTATCATCAAGTTCAAGGATAAAATCCAATCCCTTCTCTTTTGCATGACAGGACATCGTCTTATAAACGTGCTCGACAACATCGTTTATATTTTCAAGCTGCATATTGAATTTCATCTTGTCGTACTCAAGCTTTTGAAAGTCCAAAACATCACTGATAAGTCTGGCAAGCCTGTCTATGTTTCTCTTTGCGATGTCCAGACATTCTTTCTGGTCATTACTTATTTGTCCTGCTAATCCATCCAGGACAATGGAAACGCTTTCTTTCATAGCTGTCAAAGGAGTGCGCAATTCATGTGAAACCATAGATAGGAATTCTGATTTTGTTTCTACGGCCTCTTTGATTTTTTTCTCTGCTTTTTTGCGTTCTAATGCATAGAGGATTGTCCGGACTAATAACTCTTTTAATGCGATGTCCTTGGAGAGGTAATCCGTCGCTCCATTTTTTATCGCCTCGATTCCCCTGTCTTTGTCTGTGGCTCCGGTTAATACTACGATAGGTATGTCTGCATTGATTTGCTTGACCATTTGGATTGACTCGATGCCGTTGGCATCGGGAAGTCCCAGGTCAAGCAACGCGATATCATATTCGTTATTCCTCAGGCATTCGATGGCCGTTGAAACATTGTCTACCTGTTCGAGGTCGAATTCGAGGGCCTGCTGTTTCTCGGACAAAATCCGTTTTACTAATCGGCGGTCAATTTCATCATCTTCTGCATGTAGGATTGTTATTAATTCTTGGCCCATTTGTGTACTTTCCCCCGCAAACTTGTATATCTGTTATGCATATGTTGTCAGTTTTATTTGGGTTTGGATTTCAGCACTCGAGCGACTTTTTCAAGTAATACAGAGCGGTCGAACGGCTTGGCGACATACTCAGCAGCACCGCCTTTTTGCGCAAGTTCAATATCTTCGCCATCCGTACAGCTCGTTAACATTATAACTGGAATATGACTTGTTTTCTTCGAAGCCTGTAATTGTAACAAAGTTGTTTGTCCGTCCATATTCGGCATTTTCTTATCAAGGAGAATAAGGTCCGGTTGTTCGCTTTCTGCTTTTTCAAGACATTGGAAGCCGTCGCCGGCAGTTATGACGTTGTATCCGTTGTATTTAAGAACTGCGCTTACGACCGCGATTATATCCGGTTCGTCGTCGGTTAATAATATTTTTTTCGTCTTTGTTTTCTTCTCAAATATATTGGTTAACATAATATGTTTCCTAAAGATCAGCGATTTATATCATCATTCGGCTGTAATCTTAATAAATCGCTGTTTTCATAAAGAGATTTTTTTTCTTTGCTTTGCTCAATTAGTTTCAACTCTTCGGGAGATAGTTTGCCATCGGTATAAATATGCGGTGTTATAAACACTCCGAGCTCGCTTTCTATATAGTCAGTATCTACTTTCCTGAACAGCAAGCCTATAAGCGGGATATCGCCGAGAATCGGTATTTTGTTTTCAACTATGGACGGTTCGCTTTTACGAAGGCCGCTTATGATAATCGTCTGGCCGTTTTTAACGCATAAAGTTGTGTCGGTTCTTCGTGTTTCAATAATCGGCGTCTCGCTGTTTTCAATCGTGAATGTTCCAATCTGGGCACTCTGTTCAGGTTTAATATGCATGATAATGTGGCCGTCATCGGTGATCTGGGGAGTTACCTCCAGTTTGATACCAGCCTCTTTAAAAGCTACTGTGCCGATAGCGCCCCCTTCGGATGTTTCACTGAGTTCGCGGTATGGTATTTCTTCGATAGAGTTGATAATTGCCCTGTGATTGTTCATTACCAGCACCTTGGGATTTGCCAGGATTCTGACGTCTTTGTTGGTTTCAACAAAGTCTATCAGTCCTTGGAAATTCCATTCGTCTTTAGTCTTTGAGATTATCACCTTGCCGTATGGATTTGTACTGCCTGTGATATTAAACTCCTGGGAAAGGTAATTATTTAATGTGCCCAGTTTAGTCCAGTCGACACCCATTTTCAGCTCTTCTGTAAGTTTCACATTGACTATCAGGGCCTCAATCATAACCTGAGGTGCTTTAACATCCAGCCTCTCTATCGCTTCGCTGATTTGCTCTAAGTCCGATTCCGTATCGCAGACAACAATGCAGTTAAGCCTTTCATCAATTCCTACTCTTCCGTCATTGGATACGAGGTTTTTGACGGTCTCTTCCAAATTTTTAGCATTAGCAAAGTTTAATTTGAATATCTCGGTGCTAATTGGTTCTTCTATATCGTACATAGCTGGAAGATTGTCGGCGGTTTTAGCTGGATTAAAGGCTGTCGCTTCGTCTAATGGGCCGAATGGGTTCGTCTTATTCGGTGGTTCCTGACCTGAGCAAATTCCCGCCGCAATAATTACTCCCAGAGTCACTACCATTATCATATGCACTCGTATCATTTTTCGTATCCTTTAGACGAATCTATTAATAAGGTTATTTCGAATGATGCTTTCGGGTAAAAATTTTCTCCCCGTGCTATATCTATATGAAAATTCGTCATATAAATTTTTTGCGTACGGTTGGCAAGTTCGTTCACGAAATCAACCATATTGAAATAATCGCCGCAAACAGCTATTGTTGCCGATTGTGTTTTCAAAAATTGATGTTCTGTCTCGGGCTGTTCAGGTATGGTTTTTTTATCACTGAGTTCTATGGGTTCGGAAACTGTTTTGGATATTGGTCTTAATTTATGTGCCGATGCCATAGAGTTTATATTTTCGAAAAGCTGCGAGGCCTGTTCGTTGCTAAAGCTGAGCTGCTGGTGTTTTTCGAGCTGTTTTTGTTTTTCTTCGAGTTTATTTTGTAAATTTGAAAAATTAGATTGTTGATACTCGGTCTCGGTGTACACTGCATGGAGACCGGTATAATTTGCTTTAGCTGCCTGCAATTTCACGATAGAGCCTCTTGTTATTGTAAAGTAACAAGTGCCTGCCACGGCCAGCAGCACTAAAACGGCAATTGTCTTCCTCTTGGAGTCATCGAGTTTTGTTAACTTCTCTGTAATCATAAATTGCCTTCAGGTAATTTGATATGGCAGGTAATTTTATAATCAACAATAACTGAGCCGCGGTTTTCGTCATATTCGATTTCTTCCACTTCTGCGTATTCAACAAGCTCTTCGTTTTGCAGTTTTTTCACAAACTTATGAACATAATTCTCAGCCAGTGCTTTTCCGAACAGCATAAAATCACCGGTATCAGTAGTTGAAATTTCAGCTATCCTTACTCCGCTTGGCACTTTGTCACCTATGACCGACAGGACTTTCGGCCACGGGAGATTTGTTAGTTTCTTGTCGGCTGCAATATAAGCCGACAATTTGATGTTCACTTGCCCCATCTGTTTTTTTGAGTTAGAGATTTTATCCCTCGTCGGAATTGTTTCAGTAAATTTTTTAGCCATCTCGATTAATTCGGCTTCAGCGCTTTTAATTTTACTCTTCAGCGGGACCAGGATAACAATAGACAGCAGAAACAGCGCTATAATGATTTTCGCAGTGAAGGATATCTCTTTCTTTGTTTTATAAATGTTGATTGACTGCTGTGATACGAGATTTAGCTGTCCATCATATTCACAAACACCTAAAGCCGTTAAAGCCGAAGCAAATGCAAATAAAGGGACTTCCTGCTCGTCCGTGCCTTGAATGCTGAATTGTTGTGTGATATGGCATTGGTCTGTTAACTTAAAGGTCACGTCGCTTAAACTATTTTTTATTTGGCTGACAATTTTGTCCACCATTTCGCCGTTGCAGGCGGCTGCGACTATAAATGTTGGTTGCTGTGTCTCGTCAAGCGAGCGCGCAAAGTTCAGGACGGATTTCATCTGTTCGGTTAGATTGGAAAAGCTGTTTTTGTCCTGTGATAAATCTTTTATGCTTATGTTCAAATTTTGACAAAACTGGGGCAGGCCTTTATTGAACACGCTTAGGTTAGCCGAGACCGAGTCCAGAACCAACAGCAAAGAAACAGCCTGAGAATCTGCAGCTTTTTTGTTAAAAGACAATTTTATAATTGCTAACACCGCAGGCTCGATTCCCACTAATTTAAGGCCGGCACTGTTGGCAATTGTCAGATAAGCATCGCTTATTTCTCTGGATGTAATTGCCTGCAGCACCGTCTGCTTATTGGAAGACCGGATTTTTCCCTCGAATATGCAATAATCGAATATAACCTCCCGGCCGCCAAACAAAGAATACTTTCCGATTTGCTCTTCGACCTGTTCCTGTAGTTTTTTGTATGTTTGCGTAGGAAATTCACAGGGCTTTAATCTCACAGGCGAACACGGCAGCGATATAATTGTTTTACGAGTTTTTATTTGGTTGATTTGGACAAAGTCTCGGATTTTTTGCGATACGGCTTGTACATCGATAATCAAACCGTCGTTTACAATGCCGTCCTGTAAAGGCTCGCTCATCCAGTTTAGTAACTCCACACCTCCGGCGGTGTGCCCCAGATGAACGATATTTAAGCAATCGCCGTCAATATGTATCCCCAGGATAGCTTTATCAGGATTCACTGGGTTATTTCCTTCCATTGATTAATCGATACATTGTAAGGCGAGGAGCTTCCGCTCAAACTTACCGTTACTTCCAGTATTCTGCTGAAATTAGCATTGGCTTCAAGGCCGGTCGAATTTATAATAGTCGAGCTTTGTGATACAGCGACTGTATATTTGTCCGACGAACCTGAAGGGAAAAACTCTTCCCATTGCGTATCTGATAGCGGGCCGTTAAGTCGCATCTCGTTTATCGCATCAGCAACTCCGGCCTCCGCAATGTAATAGGCTTTTGTGCTGCACATATGGTTTTTGACCAGAAGCAAATCTATGTAAGTCATATTTAAAAAGGCTATAATAAGTGTTGCCATCATCATTGTGGCAAAAGCCGTTAATACAAGAACAAAACCATCCTTGTTTTTCTTTGTTTTTTTAATTTCTTTATTCATTCAGGAAAGGCCTGTACTTAAGGCCAATAGCACCGATGCTGAGGAGACACTTATTAACATAGCTAAGCCGGTTTTTTTCAGTTAAACTTATATACATCCAATATCCCGGGATTTAATCGGACTGTTCATCCTCTACTGATACAGTTTCAGAGACACTCCGAGACACTAATCGTATCGTCAGAAATAAGGAACTTGTTACGGAAAAAGTCGAATCCTTCGGGTCTTATTCATATACCGCAAAGCCGAAAGACAAATTCAGTGCCGACCGAGGAAAACTTAGCTTTTATCGGAGTTAATAAAACATACTACCACGGAAAGAAACTTTTTTGCACGCGTCCTATAAGTTTGACTGTTTTGGAGGTTTGAATTTTGGTCATTTGAGATTGTTTTGAATTTGCGATTTTAGTATTTTTGAATTTATTTCAATCGATATGACTGCTTATATGGTGGCGTTATCTTCTCTAAGATGTTTAAGGTGCCGGCGCTATTGCTATCGTAAGTGTCCGCGCCTCGTTCGATGAGCCAAGCGTGAAGGTAGATGTGCCACTGTCACCAATGGCGGACTGCCTGACGTATCCGGCTCCGCCGGAGACCGTACCACCACCGACAACGGTCACTGTTACGTCGTCTATCCATAGATTTTCACGCCAGTTATTGATGTCGGTGGCCTCGAATCTGATGCGGAAGTTGTTCCTGAAGTACTGCGCATCACCGCCGCTATCGTTAACAGTTTCGTTATGGTTGTGCCATATATCCTCCTCAGACGGTGCCATGTTAAGCTCAAATCTGTCGTTGTATGAACCACCATCATAAAGCTGGAGAAAAACATCGTCATTGTTATCGATGTCGTCATCCATATACCAGAAATCGATTGTGAAAGAGCTGTAAGAACTTGTGTCAATATTGTCGGACGTCAATTGAGTATTCCACCAGCCGGCATGTGCTGAATAGCTGCCTAAGTGTTGCTGGCTGAATGTCCTGTCCCAGTCTGTGGTTCCGCCGTCGGTCCACAGGTCGAAACTTGTCTCGAATCCGTCCTGAAACATCGCAGCGGTGGTTTTGTCCATCGTGATTGCCGTATGACCGGGAAGTCCGGGGTCATCTTCAGTAATATCATCGTCATCAAACGCACCCAGTCGGAGAATCATACAGTTGCTGACCGTAGTGGTTACCGCCGGGCTGGTTGGCGTGCTGCTTGGTTCTCCGCTGGTCGAGTAGTCGTTAATAGGGTCGCTTGGATCATGGCCTGTAAACCGCATTATCCAGCCGTATGCATGTTGACCGCCCGACCAGGTAAACTGATGGCTGGCTGACTCAGAGGCATCTGCGAGTTTCCACCAGGCACCCAGCGTAACCTCATTGTTATAATCGCCTGCGTCTATTTCAGTCCAGCCTTCACCACCAGGTGGGGCCAGCGAGGAGGAAGTATCGCCATCGGTGGCAACAGCGGCGATAAGTAAGTCACCCTCATTTGTGGTAGGCGTTGAAATGGTAATAGAGGTAACGTTGGAACCGGTCTTGGCCTCGGTAAACTCCCGGTATCTAAGGATATTGGCCAACTGTGATATCTCTTGTACGCTCAGTGCGCGGTTATAGATGCGCACATCGTCCATATCGCCGTCAAAGTAACTGGTTGGACCTTTATTGCCGTCAAAAGTAGTTGCTTCCGAACCTACTCCCAGAAAACCGTATCGCGTGTTTACTCCTCTTCCGAAGGTGCTGCCCCCGGAATCCGGGGATTCCGGATTACCATCGATGTAGATGGTCAGTGTGCCGTTATCAAATACACCTGCCACATGATGCCAAGCGCCATCATCGACACGGGTGGTGCTGCCGTAATCCACCTGGCCGCTACTGGTACGTACATCCCAGCCTACCTGACCTGTGCCGCCACCATTTCCGTTGATCTCCAGCCGCCAGTATTCATTGCGGTCGTAGGAAACGATTATTTGGTTGGTACCGTCGCTGGTGCGGATCCAGGCGGTAACGCTGATTTCCGGGTAATCGCTACCATCGTAGTATAGATTTTGAATGGCCACGTAGTCGTTGTTGCCATCAAAATTCAGCGCACCGCCCATTGCCCCGCTTGTCCATTCATCACCTGCCATATTTCGTAAAGTACCGTGGTTGTCGTTGCCACTACTGTCTGCTGCGGTTAATCCGGAAGTTTCATCCAGCTTCCACCAGGCTATAAGGCTCGAAAGATCCGTCGGACAACAGACTCTGCCAAAGAGGGTGAAGCTGTTATCGCCGTCGTTAAGCGTCATCTCAATTTGTACCGACTGAACGTTGCCGGCCGAGACGGGTCCTGTCAGGACATTTCCGTCTATATCGTAGCATGTTAAAAAAAGGCTGCTTACCGAGCCGGTTAAGGCACTTAGGGAGCCCGGCTCGCCATATTCGAGTTCGCTGGTTCCTGTGTTGAGTCTGAACTCTTCGACGGTTCCATCAATGTTTGTAAATGTAATGTAGCCGGCCTGGTCGGTTGACTCGCTTACGGAGCTAAAGGCAATGACCTGACGAAGAATGCGAACCATCTGCCCTATAGCTGACTGGCCGTCCTGTAGTAAAGTTGAACGACTGCTGCCCAGCTTGAAGTCTTCATAGCTGTTGATAACCAGTCCGACCAACGTACCTGCAACCAGGGCTATCGTGCCGACCACCAGTATCACCTCAACTAATGTGAAGGCTCTGTAGTTTTTAACGTGTCTATCAGCTTCTTTGGGCATATTGTGTTTTCAAAGTAATCATAATTTCGTCTGTTCCAAGCGAACCGTTCCTATTGACGTCGTAGCCAACAGAAACTTCGATAATCTTCAGCGTTGGTTCTACGTCTGTCGATGTTCTGATGGCATAGTAATTGTTTCCAAGACTGCTTGGCCAGGCGGTAAAGTCCGTACCGAACGATTTTCTCAGCACGTTTTTTATCTTTTCCATCTCGCCTTCTGCCAGCAGAGTTGACTTTATCCTACGCTCTATCTCTACGCTCGTAGACAGACTGTCGGCAGCATAGGTTATGATAGGAACAGTGGCCCCGGCCAATATCAGCACTGATGCCAGAACCTCGATAAAAGTAAAACCTTTTTTCTTTCGTCTTTTCATTTCATTGAATCGTTATCCTTCCGACCGGCGTGACCGTAATACCCGAGGTATAGCCCGACTTTGAAAATTGTACTGATAATACTTGACTACCTGACAGATTTCCTAATGGTGTGAATTCATATGTGCTATCTCCGCTATAGCTGAGGCCTTCAGGCAATGCTATCGGGCCTTTTATCACCTCCAGGGTATCGGAGTTAATGAGCGAGTAGTTATATGGTTGTGACGATGTCAGAACAACTTCATAGCCCTCGCCGTTGCTGCTGGCGTGCGTTATGGCGAGCGACCGGGCAAGCTTCAGGTAGCCGGAAAACTGCTGAGCAGTGCTCTCAACCTGAACCTTCCCCATTGTCCCCCAACCAACACGTGGGATAGCTATACTTACAAGTATAGCTATCAACGCCACAACCAGGACAAGTTCTATCAGCGTAAAACCTGTCTTGATAGAGTCAGGTCCTCGCTTCATTTTTTTGCCACTTTTCTGCTTTAACTAACTATACTATGGGTGACTATGCGGAGTTACTGTCTCTGCACCTGCGGTATTAACATACACATACGCGCTACCGTCGACCGGGCAGCTCGGCGTACCATGCGGAAAGTACGTACTGCTGTTGAGAATAAGAGAATCAAACGTCGTTTGGTTCGTTGGGTATTCTCCATCGTTGTCTACCGCATAAAGTTCGAGGGCTCTTACCAAATTAGCCCAGGCGGCGGTGCACGCGGACTTTTTCGCTTCGCTGGAGGAGGCAGCCAGTCTTGGGACTACAATTGCCGCCAGAACTGCCAGGATAGCAACCACCAGGAGCAGCTCAATTAAAGTAAAACCTTTTTTAGCCGTCATCTTTTACCCCTTTCAAAGTACCTGCCTGTTCAATCATGCAATCCGGCAGAGCAGGCTACCTGCCGGACACATAAGTCCAAGTTATTTGTGAACCATTTTGACTAAATCGAAAATTGGTAAATAAATAGCTAACAAAACAAAGCCTACAACAAGGCTCAATACTACCATTAGTAACGGTTCTATTTTTGTAATAAGTTTTCTTATTTCGTCATCAACATCCTGTTCAATTCCGATAGCAAATTTGCCTAATACTTCATCCAGCTTGCCGGCCTTTTCTCCTATTGAAAACGTATGTACGATAGATTGTGGGAAAAAGTCATGCAGTTTAATTGCATCGGTAATTGTGCCACCACGTTTTATATTACGTTGAATCATAACGGAAGCTTCCGAGACAACAGCATTATTTGCAACGTCTCTTGCGATTACCAAGGCATCGGATACCTGCTGACCGGCTGCAATCGTAATGCTGAACGTGCGAATAAACTTAAGCATTACAATTTTGTGGTAGGCTTTCCCTACCATTGCCATTGATAATTTCCATCTATCCAGCCTGGTTTTAATTGAAGGTATTGTCTTAAGCCTTTTGTACAGAAACCACAGCCCGACAGCTAAAGCGATTGTTGATGGGAAAATGTAAATTATATTATTGCTGATGTAGATAAGTGCAATTGTTGGTCCCGGCAGCGTTATGCCTATTTTTAAATAAACTTTGGAAAATGCCGGCACAACAACTATCATTATCATTATAATAACAAAGAGAATCATAATTAAAACTATCATTGGATAAGCGAAAGCTTGTCGTATTTTTCTTCTCAGGTCGTATTCTTTTTCCATATATACTGCCAATTGCTTGAGCACATAGTCAAACTTGCCTGCAGCCTCTCCGGCCTGTAACAGGTTGACAAAAAATGGAGAGAACATTTTTGGGTGTGTGGAAAAAGCCTCTGCAACATTGCTGCCATGCTCGATTTGCCTACGTATATCGTCCAGAGAATCCGAGAGTTTTTTGCTTTCATTTTCCTGCGACAGCGAAACTAAGCAGTCCATCAAAGGCAGACCCGCTGCATACATTACAGAGAACCTTCGACACATATTTACAAGGTCTATTAACTTTACTCTCTTGCGCTGTCCGAAGATTTGTTTGTTTTTTTGCAGCCTGACTTCATCGACTGTATAGCCCATTCTCTTAAGGTCCGAGCGTAATACGCCCTCATTTTCAGCATCACAGGTACTCTTAAACACCTTGCCGTCATCAACTGCATGAGCTGTATATTGAAATTGGCTCATTAGAATCTCTCCGGAGCTATTACTCGTCTTACTTCCTCAACAGTAGTTGTACCTTGTGATATCTTCAACAATGCAGAATCCAGCAGCGTTTTCATTCCTTTTTCTGCAGCTATCCTTTTTATTTCCAGCGAGCTTTTTTCCGCCAGTATTGCATTTTGAATATCGTTGTCTATTTTGAGAATCTCGTAAACGCCTTCTCTGCCGCGATAGCCCGTCCCGTAACAATAGTTGCAGCCTTTACCGTGAATAAATCCTTTTGCTAAGGGCTTATCAATCCCCAGTAATTTCAGCGTTTCTTCGTCGGGTTGATAGGATTCTTTGCAGTCCGGGCAGATCTTTCTAACTAATCTTTGTGCTCCCGCCATCACAACGCACGAAGTGATGAGAAATGAAGGAATCCCGAGCTCTCTTAATCTGGTGACGGCCGTTGGTGCGTCGTTTGTATGCAGCGTACTTAAGACGAGATGGCCGGTCAGAGCAGCTTGCACCGCAATCTCGGCGGTCTCTATATCTCTTATTTCGCCTAACATTATTATGTCCGGGTCCTGTCTGAGTATCGAACGCAATACTCCTGCGAATGTTTCACCGACCTCCGGAGTTATCTGTATCTGGTTGATTCTGTCTAATTGATACTCAACCGGATTTTCGATTGTTATGATATTTTTCCCAATTGAATCGAGGTTATGGAGCATAGCATACAGGGTTGTTGTCTTTCCGCTTCCCGTTGGTCCTGTTACAAGAACCATTCCATACGGCCTGCTTACGGCAACTTTCACCAGTTTAATCTCTTCAGCATCAAGACCGAGTGTAGCCAGGTCAATAAGCATACTGTTTCTATCGAGGATTCGCAGGACCGTTTTTTCACCGTCTATCGTGGGCACAACGGAGACACGCAGGTCATAATCATTTCCCTTATAATGAAGATTTATATGACCATCCTGAGACCTGCGTTTTTCGGTAATATCAAGATCGGAAAGAATCTTCAGACGGGAGGTAACTTCTTTTCTTAACGCCGACGGAATCGTCAGGCAATCACGCAGTATACCATCAACTCTGAAACGAACGACCATTTCATCACTTGTCGGCTCAAAATGTATATCACTCGCAAGAGAGTCTATAGCATCCTTGATTGTGGAATTAACAAGCCTGACAACTTGTCCTCCCTCGTCTGAGATGACCAGCTCTTCAACTTTATTATCAGCCTCTTGTGTTGGTTCGGCATCAAATCTGGCGTCAATCAGGCCTTGTTTCATCATCTGCTCGACACCATAATGCTGACTAATAGCTTTTATTATTTCCCGTTCGGTCGCGACTATTGGTTTTACTTTGAAACCCGTTACCAGGTTTATCTGGTCCAGTGTTGGCAGGTCCAATGGGTTGGTCATTGCAACGTGGAGTGTATCTTCTTCCAATCTTATGGCGATAACGTTATTCTGCGTAACGAGCCATTGTGGCAGCAGTCGAACTATGTGTGGAGGAAGCTCCGTTTCAGAAAGTTTGATGAACTCAACACCGTGTTTTTTAGCGACGTTCTGAGCTGCTTTTTCATCGGTAGCAAGTTCGCTGTGAACAAAGATTGCTTGCTCAGTGTCGGCTTGACCTACACCAGAAAATCCTTCTGGCAAATTGTTATTCGCTGCTGTCTCCACAGACACTCCCTTGGGTGTTTAGGAAAACCACCGTAAGCCTTTACAATCCTTTCAGTTAAGAACGCGTTCTCCTGTTTTTATTTACTCGTCAAGTTTTTGAAGAGGGTTTAGGTGAATGTAGCGGACAAAATAAAGTGTTTTTCGGTGTTTAACCGGCTAAGCGAAGAAAGAACTGCTGTATGCTGGAGTTTTATCAGTGTCCTAATGTCAAATCGGTGATTGTCCGATAAAAGTTGGAATAGAGAATAATTGAGCTTTTTGGAGTGTGATGAGGATAAAAAAAGTTGTTAAATGCTTGTTTAACTAATCCGCTTTTCTCCCACAATGCAAAGGCTGCCGTGGTGGCTTAGAGTATATAGTTTTCTATAGGATAATCAATTATATAACGGTAACTTTTTGTCGGGTGAATTATTGGACGCCAAACAAGTCCGATTTCATCTTCTTCTTGAAGTGAAAAAGAACAGGCGGCGGGCGGATTCGAACCGCCGAATAACGGTTTTGCAAACCGTCGCCTTAGGCCTCTTGGCTACGCCGCCGAAAATGGGCCTGTTTGTCCTGAATTTCCCTCGAAGAGTTTAAATGCAAAGACCTTGTTTGGCAAGAAAATTACGGCTAACTGTACTGTATCTGTGTATCCAGACAGAAAAATTAACAAATAACAGTCCGATAAAAGCACCTTATATTCAGGAAAATAAGGTGACAGTTTTTGACACTTTGGCTTTTTGGGAGAAGGGATTAGCTTTTTACAGAGTATTTAAACGGCCTGGGATTAGGGATGTATTTGCTTTTATTGGGTGTGCGAAGTATTTAGGCAATTGAGCTTTGGTTTTGGTTTCTGAGACTCGCTTATTTACTCTGAAATGAGCGGTGTTAGGAGAATTGGAGCCATTTTCGCTTTCTTTTTTTAGCCTTTTCTTGTACAATAATATAGATGTTGAAAAGGTCTGACAGTGCGCCTTAATAAGCGGTATTCCTATGCTGGAGAAGGGTTTGGGGACAATTAATTTTCGGCAGAGTGGCTTGCTTTGTTTAATTTTACTTTGTGGACTGGGCATGAGCTGCCTTACCGGCTGCAGTACGGCTGATTACAAACGCCAGGCCGATGAGGAGGTTTACGGGATAATCGACCAGAAATGGCGGCCGGAGTTTGGTCCCAAGGTAAACTACAGGATTAAAGATGTTACTTCCTCGCCTGATGATATTTTTGCGCCTCTTATGGTGCCGCCTTCCGGTGTTATGAGTTTAGCTCGAGCCGTTGCCCTGGCCACCGCCCATAATCGTGAGTACCAGACAGCAAAGGAAACCCTTTACCTGACAACATTGGACCTGACTCTGGAGCGAGACGGTTTTCGGCCGAAATGGTTCGGCCTTTTTAACGTGGGCTACACCAGGGGCGACCAGCTAATGGAAGGTGATGAAGAATCGGTATCCTATGGGGCCGATTATGGTTTCGAACAGCTTTTGGCTGATGGGACAACAATCAGTGCCAATATAGCTTTGGATTGGGCTCGGTTTTTTACGGGTGACCCGAGGACGACATTAGGCTCGGTATTAAGCGGCACAATTACCAAACCGTTGCTGCGTGGGGCAGGTCGGAGGGTTGCGCAGGAAAATCTCACACAAGCAGAACGAGACACCTTATATCAAATTCGCACGTTTAATCGCTTCCGCAAGACATTTGTGGTTTCTGTAGTCGGCGCTTATTACCGTGTAGTACAACTTCTTGATGTAGTGAAGAACGAACAGAACAATTATGAGATTCTTACTCTGGCCCAGGAGCGCGTGTCTATGCTCGCCGATTCGGGACGTTTGCCGCGTTTCGAAGTCGACCAGGCTGAGCAGGACAAATTGCGGGCGTGGGACCGGCTTGTCCGGGCTCAGCAGGAGCATAAGCAGGCGCTGGACGAGTTTAAGCTGTTATTGGCATTGCCGACCGATGAAGAATTTCAACTGGACCCGAACGAATTGGCTGTGTTATCGACGGAGGGCGTATCTGAACCTGACTACTTGGTAAGTGAGGCAATTGAAGCGGCATTAACGCAGCGGCTGGACCTTGCCAACAGCCATGATGCGATTTGGGATGCAGAGCGCAAAGTTTTTATTGCGGCCGATGGACTCGGGGCGGAACTGAATTTGGTTGGAAGCGCCGCCGTCGGCTCTACGCCCGATACCGATTTTACAAGACTACGGTTGCATGACGGACACTACTCACTGGGTCTGGAGCTGGACCTGCCTTTGGAGCGTACAGCCGAACGTAATGCATTTCGGGAGGCGCAGATACTTCTGATGCAGAGTGAACGTGCTTACGAAGAGTTGGTGGATCAGGTAAAATTGCAGGTCCGGCAGGCCTATCGCCAGTTGCAGGAGGCGGCTGCGCGCCATCGAATACAATTGCAGAGCGTGGAATTAGCCCAGGCACGGGTGGAGAGTACCTCTTTATTACTTCAGGCAGGCCGGGCAACAACCCGTGACTTGCTTGATTCGCAGGATGATTTACTGCGTGCTCAAAATGAGCTTACTTCGGCTTTGGTTGACCATGTGATTGCAAAACTTAACTTTTTTAGAGATGTGGGTGTTTTACAGGTGCGTTCAGATGGGCTTTGGGAGTTATAAGCGTGGCAATGGATAAAAGTGAAAGCCAAAGAGCGTCTGAGCCGCAGGACTCGAAGGGGCAGGCACGTTTCGTTGGCCCCGGGAAGTTTCAGCGGCGCCATCCCGGAATTTCAAAACGTCTCCGCATGGTTGGTATTTTCAGCGGGTTGGCTGCGCTGGTATTTGTAATATTCCTGGTCTGGATAAACTCCTCTGGAAACAGCGATTCGGAAACCACAGCGGCAACGTATATTGTTCGCCGAGGTCCATTGACCATCAGCGTTACCGAATCGGGCACCATCAAGGCCAGAAATACTTTCGATATCAAATCCGAGGTGGAAGGCGAGGTTACGATACTTAGTATCGTGGACGAGGGAACTTATATTTCTTTGCAGGATGTTAATGAGGGCAAGGTGCTGGTTGAGCTGGACTCTTCACGGATAAACGAACAGCTCTCGCAGCAGGAGATAACTCATGCCGGTGCCAAGGCCAGCTATACCGAGGCTAAAGAGGCATACGAGATTCAAATCAAGCAAAACGAAAGTGATATCAAGGCCGGCCAGATGAAGGTGCGCTTTGGCCTGATGGACCTTCAAAAATATCTTGGCGAGAAGGTAGCGGGTAAACTTATAGGCAATCCCGAAGAGGAATCTGACCCGACAGATGAGATAGCTTCACTATCTGAGGGCCCGGAGCTTGGCGGTGGGGCTTTGCAAAAGCTGCGAGAACTTCAGTCTGATATTGACCTTGCAGAGGAGAAACTAAAGCGGGCCGAGGACAAGCTGGACTGGACTCAAAAGTTGTATGACAAGCAGTATGTTGCACGCACAGAGCTGGAGGCCGACAGGCTGGAGGTCAAACGTCTGGGTATAGAGCTTGAGCAGGCCAGAACTTCTTTGAAGCTCTTCAGACGTTACGAGTTTCCCAAGGAAGCAGAAAAATTATTAAGTGACTATCAGGAATCGCAGCGTGAGCTTCAGCGTATCGAGGCGAAGGCACGTTCGAAGGAAGCTCAGGCGCAGGCGAAACTTGACAGCAGTGAAGCGCAGTACAAGCTGCAGAAAGAGCGATTGGAGAAACTGCAGAAACAACTCAATGCCTGCGTAATTAAGGCGTCTAAACCGGGTATGATTGTTTACGGCACGAGCGGAGACTTCTGGGCCAGCAGGAACAGGCCCATTGAAGAGGGCGGCTCTGTATATGAGCGACAGAAAATCATATCGATACCGGATATGGGTGAGATGGCGGTGGATGTGAAGATACACGAATCCTGGGTTGATAAGGTAGAACCGAATTTGCCGGCCAAAATCACAATCGACGCTTTTCCCGACAAGGCTTTTAAGGGTGAAGTTTTGAAAGTTGCGCCGCTGGCTGACCCGCAGGCCTTCTGGCTCGATACCGGTTTGAAGGTCTATACGACGGAAGTGAGTATCGAGGGGACAGACTATTCTCTTAAACCCGGTATGTCTGCGAAGGTTGAAATCGTCATTCAGGAATTAAGCGATGTTATCAGTGTCCCCGTGCAGGCAGTGGCGAACCGCGAAGGCTCAAAGGTCTGTTATGTGATGGGCTCATCGGAAATAAAGCCATATCAGGTCAAGACCGGAGTGTTTAACGATAGTTTTATCGAAATCGAGGAAGGACTAAATGAAGGCCAAAAGGTTTTGCTTGCTCCGCCAAGATATGTTGAAAGCCAGGTTGCCCAGGAAGAAAAAACGAAGTCGTTGCCTAATAACAGCGCTGAAATAAAGCGAGCCGGCCCGCAGTAGTAATAAAGACAATATACAATGTATTTTGGAATCGGACATGCCTATCGTTGCTACGGAAAATCTGTGCAAAACATATCAATTGGGGACGTTGGAACTACAGGCCCTTCAGTCGGTGGACCTTCAGATTGAACAGGGTGAATATCTCGCGATTATGGGGCCGAGCGGCTCCGGCAAATCCACACTGCTTAACGTGCTTGGCTGTCTGGACCGTCCCACGAGTGGGAAGTATATACTCGGCGGCGAGGATGTATCCAGGATGGATGATGACGCATTGTCTTTGATTCGTGGGGCGCGAATAGGATTTGTATTTCAGTCGTATAATTTAATTGCTCAGCTTAACGTAGTAGAGAACATTGAGGTTCCGATGTTCTATCAGGGGCTTTCAGAGGATCAGAGTTATCGCAGGGCGGGCGAGCTGGCCGAGATGGTCGGCCTGGGCGACCGTCTCAGACATCGGCCTGCAGAGTTAAGCGGCGGCCAGCAGCAGCGTGTGGCTATTGCCAGGGCCCTTGCAAATGACCCGTTGATAATTCTTGCCGACGAGCCGACGGGAAATCTTGATTCGCAAAGCGGCCTGGAAATCCTGAGTATTATGGACCAAATGTATCACCAGGATAAGACCATTATTGTTGTTACACACGAGGATAGCGTGGCCGAGCGGGCGGAACGAATTATTCATCTGCTGGATGGTCGTATCGAGCGGGTGGAGAGTAAAAGGCGGTAACTGTTTATGCTTTTCTTTAGAGCCAAACGGCTAATCAAACTGGGTGTAAAGAGTTTGTGGATGCACCGTTTGCGGTCGATACTGACGTCGCTGGGCATTATTTTTGGCGTTTGTTCGGTTATTTCGATGTTGGCCATCGGTGAGGGGGCCAGCCGGGAAGCGCAGGAGCAGATTGCGCGTCTGGGCAGTCGCAATATCATAGTAAAGACTGTAAAGCCGGCTGAACAACAAAGCGCCAGCGGAGAGGAGGCCAACCGTACGACTATTTACGGCCTGACATATGATGATGCGGAACGTTTTCGCAACACAATACCAAGCGTGGAAGTGGTTGTGCCTATACGGCGGATAACGCAGCAGGCCTGGTATCGTAACCGTAAGGTTGCTATTGAAGTGATTGGCACTATCCCCTGGTATCCTGAAATATCACCGATTGAATTGAAGCAAGGCAGGTTTTTAAGCAGCATCGACATACATTATAAGCGTGGGATTTGTGTTGTTGACGAGTCGGTGATAAACGAGCTTTTTGTTGTGGATGAGCCGATTGATAAACACGTAAAGATAAAGGATAACTATTATCGTGTTGTGGGTCTAGTCAGCGCGGTAGAACCAATAGAGACCGAGCCGGGTTTGACTTTTCGCCAACCGACGCCGAGGACCGGCGGCGGGGGTGTTTTAGGTAATATATATATACCGCTTACTACCTTCAAGAGTACTTTTGGTGAGCTGTCCGCACAATTCTCCGGCGGCAGAGAAAGCATAGAAAAAGTCGAGCTGCAGGAAATCATTGTCAAAGTTAACTCGATGCAGCGGGTTCTTTCGACGCGGGATATACTGGACAGTTTGCTGAGCCGGTTTCATGAGAAGAAAGATTATCAGATTGTAGTGCCGCTGGAGCTTCTCAGGCAGGCGGCACGGACGAAGCGCATCTTTAGTATTGTGCTTGGCTCAATTGCGGCGATATCGTTGCTGGTGGGGGGTATCGGTATTATGAATATTATGCTGGCAACCGTTACAGAGCGTACGCGCGAGATAGGCATCAGGCGGGCCCTTGGCGCCAGGCGGCGCGATATTGTCGTACAGTTTCTCTCCGAAACGGTTATGCTGACGTTGACCGGCGGGATAGTAGGTATTGCTTTAGGCTCCCTGATACCCTATCTGGTCACGCGTTTTGTGAATATGCCCACCGTTGTTACGAGCGCTTCCCTGATATTGTCGTTCGGGATATCCGCGCTTGTTGGTATAACATTCGGGATATATCCCGCTTACCGAGCTGCTAATATGGACCCCATCGAGTCACTTCGGCACGAATAGGCCCTTATGTCCCCTCCCCACTTGATGCCAGATACCGGATTTGCTCTTCCGTAAGTTTGTCGATTTGTATCGACATCGATTTAAGCTTGAGCTTGCTTACCCACTGTTCTATTTCGACGGGGACATCAATCACGGTAACTTCCAGTTTTCCTTTTTTCTTTATGGCAAACTCGGTGGCCAGCGCCTGGGTCGAAAAGCTCATATCCATCACACTTGCGGGGTGTCCCTCTGCGGCGGCAAGATTAATCAATCGGCCCTCGGCAAGTAGATGGATTCTTTTATTCGCCGAGAGGACATATTCATCGACGTAGTTACGGACATCTCGGTTTATCTTCTTGGCCATTTTTTTCAGGCCCTTGATGTCGATTTCAACGTCAAAGTGGCCGCTGTTGGCCACTACCGCACCGTCTTTCATTACGCGGAAGTGCTCCGGACGAATAACGCTTTTGTTTCCTGTTAATGTTACGAACAGGTCTCCTTCCTTAGCGGCCTGTGCCATCGGCATAACCTCATAGCCGTCCATCGCTGCTTCAAGGGCGCAGATTGGGTCGACTTCGGTGATAATAACAATGGCACCCATACCTCTTGACCGCATTGCGAAGCCCCGGCCGCACCAGCCGTAACCTGCAACAACAACTTTTTTCCCTGCCATCAAAAAATCGGTAGCACGGATTATACCGTCAACCGTCGATTGCCCGGTGCCGTAGCGGTTGTCAAACAAATGTTTTGTCGCCGCGTCATTGACTGCGATTACGGGAAATTTCAATATGCCCTGTCGTGCCATTGCCCGCAGGCGGATTACACCGGTTGTCGTCTCTTCCATACTTGCGATAATGCGTTTGGCGTCATCTTTTCTGCGTGTATGCAGCTCATTTACGAGGTCGGCACCGTCGTCAAGAGTAATAGCAGGCTTATGATCTATCGCTGCATTTAGGTGTTTATAGTAGGTGGGGCGGTTTTCTCCGCAGATTGCGAAGACCGGGATTTTAAAGTCTTTGACTAAAGAAGCGGCGACATCATCCTGGGTGCTTAGGGGATTGGAGGCGCATAGTACAGTATTCGCCCCTGCCGCTTTGAAAGCACGGGCGAGATTTGCTGTCTCGGCGGTTATATGCAGACAGGCCGATATATTCACGCCCTTTAGCGGTTTGCTTTTAGCGAATCTTTTGCGCACCTGTGCCAGCACGGGCATGTCCGCATCGGCCCACAGAATGCGTTTCTTGCCTTTTGTAGCCAGCGAGAGACTCTTAACGTCATATTTCATTTCTGCTCCTTTAGAAATAAATGGATGCGACAATCCACAGCAATAGCAGCGAAGCTGCCGGCTGTAGTACCAATTTCCAATTGTAAACGCTGCTTATCATAACTACACGGCTGGCGATAAACAAGCATAAATTTTCATAAGGACTTGTGTTACGTCGCTCAGCTTAATCGGTAAGGATTGAAATTAACCAACAACCAGTCCCCAATCCACTTGTGGCGGATTGGGGATGGCCGTGTTTTTGGAAATTTCCTGGTATTAGTATCCTCTTATTTTCTTGATTGCTTCATCGGCTTCTTTGCGAACAGACTTATCCGAGTCTTCTACTCTTGCCTTTTCCAGGGCGGCCAGAGCGTTTGTGTTCTTTACTTTTTCAAACGCCTTTATGACTTCTTTTCGCAATTCTGCATCGGGGTCTAAAAGCAGGACATTCTCGAGAACCTGCCTGACCGTGTCATCAAAAGAAAACGCCGCCAGTTCCTTTATTGAATCCTTGCGCTTTTCTTTGTCTTCTGTCTGGAGCTGGTTAAGAAGTCTTTCTTTCTTGCCTCGCAGGGTCTCGAAGAGGGCCAGTGTTTCTTCATCGTATTCCGCTTCAGCCGGTTGTACCACCTGTGGTGAGGACGTCGAAACCACTACTGTTTTTTCTTCGACTATCACTGGCGTTCTTTGAATTATCCTTGGCGCGGCAAAAACGTAAAAATTTGGCCACCGGCCTAACCGCCATCTCCGGCCGAGTGTGCTGATTTCTCGGCGAGCAGAGCGGTGCCGCCTATTCTGTTTCTGGCGAGGGCGTTGACGATTAAGTCTGTGACCATCTCGGTCGCCGCGATTAAGACGCGTATGTTCCCGGCCGATTCCAAAATGTACTTTAGTCTTTGCCAATGCCGGGCTCGACAAACCCATCAGGAGAATTGCTACTAATATCGATTTTGCTAATGTGTTTCTTGACGTTTTCATTTTTTACCTCCTTAATTTTGGGTCTTCGTTTGTCTTTTCATAGGCTTAGACGCCTTTGAACATCTTTTTATTGCAAATTACATGGAATTAAAAAAAAAAGTAATATTGATGTTCGGAATGCGCAAAATGAGTGATTATTTATTTTGAGTGAGTATGCTGGCTACTGCTTAGGGTAATGAATGTAACCTATATGCCAATCAGTCCTTTATTCCTCCAGATTTCGACGGGGGTACTAGTCAATGGAGTAAAATCCGCTCGATTAAATGAGTTGTTAGGCATGTATTATAAATTCTGCCAGATTTCGCACGTCTTTTTTTGTTAAACTGGCTTGTGCATTAAGCGATCGCGGAACTGCTTTGTTCAATTTAATCAATTGGCTTGCAATCTCTCCTGTTAATCTAATCTTTTCTATTATTGATTTTGTTTGAACGCAGATTATCTCCTCGATTCTTTCACGTTTTCTATTGGGAATAAAAAATAATGTTAAGGTTTCTTTGGAAGCGTCTTCATTAATTTTGAGAAAAGTTTCACTATATCTTACCAAATCAAGCCAAATACTGATTCCTTTTTTAAACTTTATGTAATATGTTTTCCACTGAGCGTCCCAGTATCTTGCAGCGTTAATGTGCATTTCAAGTAAATCGCAAATATCAGAGTCATATGAACTGTTCCTTTCTATCCATGACCCTGATTATAGATGAGCTTTTTTTGATAAGTGTTCCTTTAAATCATCAAACATATATTTTTCTTATGTCTAACTGTGTATGATTTTGTGCTATAAAAGATACCATAGTGATAAATTAGTGGAAATCCCGTCGATTTTTTTGGTAGGCATAATTCTTCTAGCCTTAGATTTTACTCAGGGTCAAAGCACTATAATTTTTTCAGCAATGATAAGTCACCCTTGATTAAAGCCAGTTTTTTTCTTCTTGTCCATCCCTTGATTTGGGATTCACGCTTTTCTGCTTCCGTTCTTGAACTAAATTCTTCCTTGAACAACAGCTTATTGATTCCAGCTATTTTAGTGTATCTCCCACCGTTGCCTTGTTTGTGGTCTTCTATCCGCCTATCTATGTTGTTTGTTACTCCTGTGTATAGAGCTTTATTTTTACACTCTAAAATATACACATACCACATAATTTTGACGTCCTTCGACTCCCTCGCTGTTGCTCGGTCGCTCAGGATACTTCTCCTCGTTCACCTTATGTTTCATTTCGAACCGCTTGTACTGAGCGAGTAAGCCCTTTGTGAAAACAAAGGGCGAACGAGTCGAAGTACTGGGGAACAAGGATTCGAACCTTGACTAACTGATCCAGAGTCAGTCGTGCTACCGTTACACTATTCCCCACTCACACCTTCTTATGTAGATTCTGCTGTATTGAATATATAAATATATACCGGTTCCTGTTATGAGAGTCAAGCAGATAACGCCGGTTAAACACGATGCTATTTGGTTCAGCGCTTCGTTTTTAGCCCGTCTAAGGCCAGGGCGGCCGCTCCGATGATGCCCGCGTCTTCGCCGAGTGTGGCGAAACATATCTCGATCGACTCTGATTTGAGTTTCCAGATGTGTTGATTGAAGTAGTCCTTTATCCTGTCCAGCAAAATCTGCCCGGCCCCAATCATTCCACCGGCGAATACGATTCTTTGCGGCTCGGTAATATGCAGCATATTTATGCAGACCAGGGCCAGCGCCTTTGCGGTCTCGTCGGTTATTTGTTTTGCAAGTTCGTCTCCTTTAGCGAGGTGCTCGTAGACGTCTTTGCAGGTTATTTGCCCGTTTTGGTCGAGAAGTTTTTTCAGGCTTGAGGGCTTTCCTGCCTTGACTGCTTCGGTTGCCCGCTGGGCCGTGTGGCTGGCGGAGGCGTATGCCTCGACGCATCCTTTTTGGCCGCAATTGCAAACTCGGCCGTCGGGATAGATTATAGTGTGTCCTAATTCTGCTGCGTTGCCGCTGGTGCCGCGGACAAGTTGGCCCTCGGATACGATTCCACCGCCGATGCCGGTGCCAAGTGTGAAAAAGACCATATCTGTAACGTCTTTTCCTGCACCAAGGACAAATTCACCCCAGCAAGCCGCGTTTGCGTCATTTTCGAGAATCGCAGGTTTACCAAGTTTTTGGGCAACCATATCACGCAAGGGAGTATTCTTGAATTTGGGCATATTTGTAGCCCGGATGATGATACCTTCGGCATAGTTTGCCGGCCCGGGTGTTCCGATGCCCACTGCGCAGAGTTCGTCAAGGCTTCTGCCGGATTGGGCGAGCAGTTTTCTCGATGCTTCGTCGATGCGTCCTACCACATGCTCCGGCCCGAAATCGGCCTCGGTGGGAACGGATGTTTTGGCGAGCAATTTGACAGCCGAATCGAAGCAGCCGATTTTAATGTTGGTCCCGCCCAGGTCGATGCCTATGCAAACCTCGTTCATTTTTTAATCCTTGTAGCCGTCTGGATGCCGGCTGTGCCATTCCCAGGCGGATGCGATAATCTTTTCGAGCGTCTCGAATTTCGGCTTCCAGCCCAGCTCATTTTTGATTTTGGCGGCGTCAGCAATAAGGACTGCCGCATCGCCGGCCCGTCTCGGCGTTTCGGTTATCTTGAAATCTTTGCCTGAGATCTTCTTTACGGTCTCGATTACTTCTCTGACGGAATATCCGTTGCTGTTGCCCAGGTTGTAAATAAGTTCATTGCTTTGCTCAAGCTCCTTGAGGGCGAGCAGGTGGGCCGAGCACAAATCATCGATGTGAATATAATCACGTATGCAGGTGCCATCCTGCGTTGGATAATCTGTTCCATAGATTTTTACCTCGCTTTTTTTACCCATTGCGGCCTGGATGGTCAGCGGAATCAGATGCGATTCGGGGCGGTGGTCCTCGCCAAGGGCCGAATCGTTTCCTGCGCCGGCGGCGTTAAAATATCGCAGGCTGGCGTATTGCAGTTTGCCTGCTGCACTCTGGTAATGGCACATACACTCGACAGCGAGCTTGGTTTGGCCGTAAGGATTGATGGGCATTGTCGGTGCCTGTTCGTTAATCGGGACTTCCTGCGGCATCCCATATACCGCGGCGCTGCTGCTGAAGACAAATTTATCCACCCCGGCTTCTTCCATCGCCGTCAGTAGATTGTGAGTATTACAAAGGTTGTTTTGGTAGTACTTCAGCGGGAGTTGAACTGATTCACCGACTTCGATAAGTGCCGCAAAGTGCATTACAGCCTGAATTTTATATTTCTTCAAAGTTTGCAGCAGCAACTCGTAATCGTTTAAATCACCGTGAACAAACGGGAAGTTTTGAATTGCAGTCTTGTGGCCTTTGCTCAGGTTGTCGAAAACTACCGACTCATGGCCGGACTTACCGAGCATCGCCGTCATATTGCTGCCGATATATCCCGCGCCGCCGCAGACTAATATTCGCATAGCTGGATGTCGTTTTTAAAATTAGTAATTTGGGTTTCGATTCGATTAATGATTTCGGTCTCGAGCCTTTCGTCCCGGCCCATATCGAGCCAGGCCATTTGCTCTATTTGCCTGCCGCTTAGTTTTAGTTTTTGCAGCGAGCCGGCGCCGTCAAAAAACAGGCTGTAGGCCCTGGCTGTGCTGTTTACTTCTTTCTCGGGCATAGACAATCGGCGTATTTTCACAGTGCACTCAGCGCAAATCTGATTATTATTACTGCTGAAGGTAAGCTGTGCCGTTCTTACAATGCTGTGCAGATTTGCCATGTCTGTGTTATACTGTCCGACATTGTCGCTTCGCCAGAACTCGAAGGACTGCGCGCCGGGCAGCGGTTTTGTCTTTATCAGGCCGCGTTCGATGTCCGCCTTTTCTACGACAAAATACATTTCTCCGAGAACCTCTTTAGCGACGCGCATTAGCTCAGGCTTTTTGATGTCTTTCCTGCAGACTCTTTTTTTCGCTTCGAATGGCTGCTCGGCCTGGCAGCCCGCTAAAAAGAGTAGCGTAATTATACTCAGGGTATATCTGAATTTTGGCATGTTCTTTCCCGGTCCGTCATTTGGTTCTACCATCTTCATTTTATCCTCGGACTGATTATATATACAGTGAGCTTTTGGCTCAAGAACCAAATGTTTTTCTCGAATTAAACGATGTGTGCGGGAAAAGGATGTTATGGCCACTGCCACTCGTTGGCAAGAATGGCAAAATCGACGAAGTCAATAAATCCGTTTCTGTCAAGGTCTTCAGGCAGTAATAGCTGTTGAACGAGCCATTTTTCCGAGAACAGTTCCATATCATTGTAAGCTACACAGTCATCGTTATCCAAATCTGCGATGTTGCCAAGGGCTGATAGAGACATACTCGCCTGCGGTGTGCCGCCGTAAGCTCCCATATTGATGCGTTTGCCGTGTGGCCATAATTCCGCAGTCCAGTCGGAATTGGGGTTACCAGCGTCAATACAGGGGCTCGTAACACTATCGTTAACCCAGGTTTGGCTGATTGGGTTCCATCGGCCGGCCTCGGATTTCAAATGGTAATTATCCGCTCCCACATTAGCAAAAGATGGATTGACATTAATATTTCCCGTCCCCGTCCAGCCGCCTTGAATGTCATTATAAGTGGCCATACCTGATCCGGACTCGTTTAACTGATAAGGGTAGTTGTTCCACACGATGCTGTTTACAATCGTGGAACCACCCGACAAATCTACGGCACTGCCATTATATTCTGTCGAGGCTGTATTTCCAACGATAGTACAGTTGATAATGCTGGTGTCTCCGGAGCAACAAATTGCTGCACCAAGCAGAGATTCGTTGTCGATGAAGATGCAGTTAAGAATTGTTGGGCCGCCCCAGGGCTCACAATGTATTCCGCCGCCCATATCGGCAAGGTTATGGGTGAATATACAATTGCAGATCGTCGGCCTTGAATAGCATAAAATTCCACCGCCGTAAAACGTAGAAGGGCATATTTCTACGTTGGGGTCGCAATGTAGTATGCCGCGTTTGATAGTGAAGCCGTCGACGATTGAGTTTGCCTCTTCTTCACCGTCAAAAATAAAGACTCGGCCTAAAAACTCTGCATCGAGAATACAGCTTTCAGGACCATTTTCACTTTTCATCGTTATAGCTTTGCCTTTAAAATCGATGTCTATATTGTTTGGACCTGAATATGTGCCGGGTGCTACGATAACAGTATCACCGTCCTTCGCCGCATTAATCGCAGCTTGGATATTTGGATATTTTGAAGGAACCGGCAAATTACCGTAGACGTATAGACTCACGTAAACTGTTTGTGGGCTGTTGTTGGCTTCGGATGAGATTACATCCAATTCACATTCATGCAAACCCTGGTTAACTTCTGAAATGTCAACAGTGATGGTAACTTCGTCGGCTTCACCACTTGATATGCCACTCATGGGAATAGCCGAAAGCCACGGGCAATCCTCATCGATTTGCCAATTCATCGAACCGGTTCCCGTGTTACTGATATACAAAAGCTGCGGTTCGGGATTTGGACCTTCTTCATCGGCCGAGAAGTTAATATTTCTGGTTGAGATTCCAATCACAGGCCCCGCCACAATTACTTCGTCGATTCCTGCATCAACTCTGCCACTTAAGACTCGGTCATCACCGTCAATATCCTTTTCATTTGGGCCTGGTACATAGCATGGGTCGCCGGCATTGATACAAGGCGAATCAGTCAGCAAGTGATAGTCACCGCCTGTCGGATTTGAAAAACTTGGGTCTACATTGAAATTACCTGTTCCGGAAAAACCACCTTGGATATCGCAGTACGAGACCGTCGGGTAACTCGTATCTCGCAGTTTAATGCCTGGACCATCGGGTGCGGTATTATCCCATATAATTGAGTTTTTGACTGCCGAGGCACTCTCTGTCCCGTATGCACATATGCCTCCTCCCATATAAAGTGCCGAGTTGCTTACGATTGTACACAGGTTTATAACCGGTGCTGAAAAGTTGCAGTATATACCTCCACCATAGCCGTTTGATACATTGTCAGTTATCAAGCAGTTCCTGATTTCAGGACTACAGTCCCAGCTATAGATTCCTCCGCCTTTACCATATGGAGTAGTTGAATTGTTTGAGATTGTACAATAGATTATTGCCGGAGTTCCTTCGCGACAGCAAATACCTCCACCCTGACCATGAGGGGCTTGATTATCTTTAATCACACAACGTGTAATTGTAGGGCTTGCATATTCGGTGAAAATTCCTCCCCCAACTGATTCACACACATGAAATGAGATTTCTTCATCTTTTCCATAGCCATTTGTGATTGTTAAACCGTTCACGACGGAATTAGGTTCCTCTGCGTTTTGGAAGTGAAAACCTCTGTGTGGTTGAGATTCACTGCCGCCGCAGTCGATTACCGTAGCGGCGACAATGTTGGCGTCGTTAGGATTAGTACTGCACACGGTAATTGCTTTGCCGAGAAAGTCGATATCTCTGTTACCATTGCCGGTGTATGTGCCGACCTGGAGTTCGATGATATCGTCATCATTGGCATCGTTAATAGCCGCTTGAATGGTTGGATATTCTCCTGTGCCGGTTGAATTAATGATGATTGTTCTTGCCTGGCAGGGGATGGTTAAAAATAAACCTGTCAAAGCTAAAATTAGCTTTTTCATAATTAACCCTCCTAAATCTTATTTACATTTTATAGTGGAAAATTGACAATTTCAAGCTAAAAAATATTTTTTTTTGCTTTTACTCAACAAGGAATTGTTCTTTCGCGCTAGGGAAGGCGTGCGCACGAAAAGGCACTGTTATTGGGACCACATGTCGGCAAAAATTGAGAAATCTGTGAAATTAACGGACTGATTGCGGTTCAGGTCGCTCGGGATGCATTGGCCACTCTCCAGCCAATAAATACTGAAGACCGCCATGTCATTGAAGTCCACACCCCAGTCATTCGTTAAATCGCCTATATTTCGCCAATCTAAAGGCGGCATAGAAGCCTCGGCCGTACCGCCGTAAGCCCCCATATTGATTCGTATGTTTTGGCCATATATGTTGTTCGGGTCGTCCGGCACACTCAATAGCTCATCAGCCAAAGCGCATCCGGGATTGCCGGCATCTATACACCAGCTTGTAACATCATCATAGTCCCAGCGCCGGCGAACACTATCCCATCGCCAGCCTTCGCTTTTCAAATGATAATCGCTGTTGTTGGCATCAACAAAACACGGATCAGCATCAATATTTCCCGTTCCCGGCCAGCCGCCTTTGAGATCGCTGTAAGAAACTGTAGTATTAATGCCAAAAATCTCTGGTGCCGTAGGAGCCGTATTACCCCATAGTATGCAGTTGCTTACTGTTGAGTCGCCCCTGTTGTATATCCCGCCGCCGTAAAAATCTGCCCAGTTGTCGTTGAATGTACAATTAATTATCGTAGGGCTACTGTATTTGCTATTATACATCCCACCACCACCTTCACCTAATGCCCCGTTTCCACTGAATATGCAGTTGGTTACCGTAGGATTGCTTTCGAAGTTACATATCCCGCCACCGGAATTTAGTGCCCAATTTCTGTTGAATATACAGTTTTGTATAGTGG
>CAYUIE010000007.1:0-180416 GCA_964444665.1 uncultured Pirellulales bacterium | reverse complement strand
CGTTTACAGCGTGGACTACCGGGGTATCTAATCCCGTTCGCTCCCCACGCTTTCGCACTTCAGCGTCAGAACAAGCCCAGTGCACCGATTTCTCCGCCGGCATTCCTCTCGATATCTACACATTCCACCGCTCCACCGAGAGTTCCATGCACCCCTGCTTGCCTCAAGAAGGGCAGTTCGTCAAGCAATTCCCCGGTTAAGCCGGGGGATTTCACAAAACGCTTACCTTTCCGCCTACACACGCTTTAAGCCCAGTGATACCGAACAACGCTTGCCACCTTCGTCTTACCGCGGCTGCTGGCACGAAGTTAGCCGTGACTTCCTTTGGGTTAGATCAATCCGCCGAAGCGGACTTTCTTACCCCTGACAGCGGTTTACATCCCGAGGGACTTCCTCCCGCACGCGGCGTCGCTGCGTCAGGCTTTCGCCCATTGCGCAAGATTCGTTACTGCAGCCCTCCGTGGAGGTCCGGGCAGTGTCTCAGTCCCGATGTGGCGGGCCAACCTCTCAGTCCCGCTACCCGTCGATGCCTTGGTGAGCCGTTACCTCACCAACAAGCTGATAGGAAATAGGCCGCTCCTCTGCCGATAAATCTTTGGTCATCCGCCTTATGGAAGATGATATCATCCGGTATTACCGCCCCTTTCGGTAGCTTGCCCGAAGGCAAGCGACGCTATCCCGAAGCTGAGGGTACGTTACCTATTCATTCCTCACCCTTTCGCCACTAACCAATAATAAATTACTGGTCCGTTCGACTTGCATGTCTTAGCCACGCCGCCAGCGTTCGTTCTGAGCCAGGATCAAACTCTTCAGTTTTATTCGTTGAATCTGCCCTAACGGACAGATTACATCGATATTGAGGCTCATCACTTCGCCGGGAAATCAGCCTTAGCAGAATCTGCAAAAGCAAACATCCCGGTACGCATCGAAAGTGAGCTATACACCATTTTTCGCCGGCAAGGCAAATGCGTCTTTGCCGTACAGGCGTCACTTTCGCTGCTTTTTTGGCTCGATTGTTAACTTGTAAAAGAGCACTTAAAACACTTAAGATAAAAACAGCGTCCAAGCCAGGCAGCAACGCTCTTAACTTGTCCGCCTCCAATTCAATATTACATATTACGACCAAAATAGCCGGTAGTCAACAGACAAAATAGAAAAAAAGAAAATTTTTCCGGGCTTTTCTCCGGTCTTTTAAGGGTAAAATCTACCTTGTAAACCGGCCATAAATTACTTATTCCTCGCCCATCACCCACAATTGTGGTATTATATGATAAATAATCCTTCAACTTCTCGGCAACGACAGGCGGGAATAAAAGTTATGCCGTCAACAACATCCAGGCCAAAGACAAGACAAAACGAGGGCGGTTTTCTACTCTTGCCGCTTCTTATCGCCATGGCGATATTATTTATTATGTATGGCATGTACACGCAAAATGTCTTCCACTTTTTCGCCGGCACAGAAAAAGACCGATACTCGGACCCCAATGCCTATCCCTGGGAAGAGGGGCATTTTTTTGTTAACGATGTCCTGGATGGCTACGATATGGGTGGCAGGCGGCCGCCCTTCCGCGACCAGCCGCCTTTAAAGGAAAACCTGCATTATACGGCCAGCGTTTACGCAGGTAACGAGCCGCGAGGCGAAATAAATCTTTATATTACCTCGGAGGGAAATGTAGCCGGTTGGTGGTCCGCTTCGTATGGAGTAAGAACGGACCGTAACAGATACTACGAAACTGCACGTAAATATAATAAGGGCAATTATACCAATGAGTTTAAGGGCAATACAGCACCTTTAAAAATTTATATGGACGAGCGGGGCGAAGACAAATCAAAACTCTATTTTATTACCCGGGGTGGATTTTTGTTGTTAGAGCAAACAGAGAATTGGGCAACAACCGGTACAATTTACGTCACAGGATGGATCGATAGAAACTACAAGGCTGAAGGAGAGTTATTCCTGGCGCCGATTTCTGATGGCGAGCTGGATTTAGAAATGCAGGAGTTTCACATGACCTCGTCATATGGCAGTAAGCAGGAACTCGAAATATTTTATTGGGGACCAGCCGACCCAAACAAGGTTGAATAAAACGACTAAGTAAAAGGAATTGGCTGTATGACAATTGAAAAAATTGACCTTAATAATCCGGACTGGGGCTTTACGTTCTCTTCCTGTGTTGTTGCCGGTGACTTTACTTTCACATCTCACCATGGCGGTTATGACTTCGAGCAAGGCAAATGGCCGGAGAGTATTGAAGAACAGACGCAGCAGTGCTTCAAGAATCTGGAGAAAACTCTTAAGGCTGCAGGTGCCACATTGAATGACATTGTAAAGACTATGGTGTTTTTGAAGAATACCGGGGATTTCAAAAAGATGCGGGAAGTTTACAGACACGTTTTCACGGACGGATATCCTGCCCGGTCGGGGCTGTTTACAGAGTTCCTTGACCCGCAGTGCCTTCTCCAAATCGAGGCCGTAGCCTACAAATACAGGTAGGAAAGTAAGTTTCGCGACGAGGGAAGCTTTACATTGTTGCGTTATAAGTTTACAATGTGGCAACGGCAATACTGACCGAAGCAACTTTAGTCGAGCAGCCGAGAGGAAATGAGCTTGAACACCGTTTTATCGCAATAAACGAGACCGACGAAGGCAAACCTCCAAATACAGAAATGGTCGTTTTGTAAATCGTGCCTTGTGGCTTATACTGCTTATGTGTATAATAAGCCTTGTTCGGGTTCTTATACGGCACTGTATAATTCAAAGGTTTAGCAAGAGAGATAGAAATGAAATTTACCCGGTATTTTCTTTATACAAGAAATCGGCCGGATCGTTCGTATATCAAAGAAGAATGGATTCAGAATGCCATAGATAACCCCTTAAGAACAGAAGTTCAGAAAGACGGCAGAATTCGAAAATGGATATATGTAAAAGAAATCGATAAATATTTGCGTGTTATCCTGCTTTCGGACGGTGTAACCGTACACAATGCTTTCTTTGACCGCGACTTTCAGGAGTAATATTATGAAGATCAAATACTTTACAGATACAGATACTGCTTTAGTGGAGTTTTCAGACCATCAGGTGGCGCAGACCAAAGAGATAAACGAGAATATATATGTTGATTTGGATGCGGACAACAATCTGGTGAACATGACTATCGAACATGCAAGCAGACAGGCCAATATAGCAGAGGTAGCTTATCAACAGATCGAAAGCAAGAGTACCTAAACAGCAGAGATTGGGAAGATGTCGCAACTTCCGTTTTAACCGAATCAATTTTAGTCAAGCGGCCGAGAGGAAAGGAGCTTGAATATCGCATCATCGCCGTAAATAAGCCAAGCGAAGGCGAGCTTTCATATATAGTAAGGTCGTACTATATAAGAAAAACGGCCTGTTACCCAGAAACCAAATAACACCCCAAAGAAAGCGACCTCAAGGCGATATCTTCTTGAAATCACTTGGCTTAGGGCAAGACTGGCTAAGGAGTCTTATACATTAGGTTCGCGGCCCAGAGACGTTATGAAGAAACCATATAAACATAGGTCGGACAGATCTAATCAGGAAAAAGAGCCGAATATGGACATAGAAGGTAGTCTCTCAAATTCCTCAACTGAAACTAATTACGATAAAGAATCAGCTTTAGTTGAATATCAAGCAGCACAAGAGTCTGCCCATCATCATGATAACATGTTGTGGGCTACCACCAATTTTATGTGGACCGGCAGCCTAATCCTTCTCGGATTAATACTAACACAGATTAACGAGCCTTCTATTCGTCCTTTAATAATCTTACTCGGCCTTCTGGGAATTATGTTAAGTGTTTATGTTTGGGTTATCGCGCTTCAGTTCAATTCGATAAAGAACCAAAAATATCAAAGATGTAAAAAGATAGAAGCAATTTATAACCTAAAGCAACATACTACTCTTAGATATGCGAAGAGAAGCCAACGTGTAATTTATGCTGTAATCATGACAATTTTTATAATTTCATGGACATTCGTCATCTGGAAGGTTTGGTAAAAGAGGTTTGTCTTTTTACCGACTAACAACAGCATGCAGACCGACGTTGTGTGGAGCAGCGCGGAACACCACGCGGCTGATGCTGAGTTCTCGCATCGTCTCGATAGCGTCGGAGAAAATCGTAACAAGAATTTCTCCATAAACCGTCAGTAAGGTGCTGGTAAGGACAAGTTTGCTGCAATTCGAAATATCCTTTTTCTTATTGTTATGGTCAAAACCGAGAAAATCAAAGTTAAAAGCAAAGGCAATACGGATGTCATCGATATCACCGGCCAGGTAAATCCCTTTACCCATTTACTTAGAAAGGCCATAAAGCAGCGTATTTGAGAAAATTGCTCCGCGGGGCTAATATACGAGCACGAATGAGAAATGCGCCTACTGGTTCCGCTGGAATATAGTTATACGGAAAGGAGACTGGAAACGATAATTTCCGGCATCCTGGCCCCATCGATAGACTACATTGTATTCTGAGATAATGTCAATTGCGCCGACTTTTCTGTAGTATTGCTTACAATACTGCTGAAACCACTTGAATATCAGTTTTTCAGAAGTGGGCCTTGCCAGCCAAGATGCTGACACATTTACAAATATCAAGAACTTTGGTTTGGCTGCCTCAATCTGCTGTATCATTTCCTGCTGCATCTGCAGTGCATATAGATGTTGTTCCATTAACTGGTAAGTCATTATATATCCTGAAGCTGAACGTCTGTTCGAATAAAAGAATATTTGTGGCTCTGAACCCATAATAGCGATACGGTCGTCCCTGTCTGAATGCTCCCTGATGAAATTGGCGATCTCCAGCGATTCGGGAAATGGATTGAAACCATAGGTTATTCGAGACACCTTCGTAGGGCTCATGACAAAGAAAAAATTCCGTTGCTGATATACTGTGTGAAACAGCAAGATGAGGCCTAATATAATTGGAGTTGCTTTCGGCGCCATTACTGATTGGCGCCGGGCGAAAAAATTCTGAACGCAGGCAGCGCCAATGCCCGCCGACAGAGCAACAGCCGGTAGAAAGAGTATAAAATAGTGTGGACGGAAATAAAAACCGGGACATGTGGCCAGAAACGAGAAAAGCGTTAATCCCACTATAAACGGACAGCGTCGTCGCATCCTGCTGTTCCAGCACGAGTAAATCAAACCTAAGCAGGCCAGAAGCCACAGTAATAGCGCTGAACCACCAATCTCGATTATCTTCATTTTTAAATTTTTTATGCCTACCAGGAATGGAATACGAGAAACACATTCACGTGCATAGTGAAATGTCCAGAACACGAATTTGTCGAAGACCCCGACCCGCCAGAGAATAAAGCAGGTTAAGGCAAATGGCAGCAGCACTCCGACCAAGTAAACAAGGCTTCTGGCCACAAAAAACTTCCAGGTAAACGGCCGGCGGCGAAGCTCGCAGAAAAGCAGATACACAGCCATAAAGGCAATGAAAGCAGCTGAATGTTGCTTGATTAAAAAGGCCGCTCCGAGCAGCACCGCACCTGCCAGCAAAGACAAGTATCTTTGAGTATCGATGGCACGGAGCACCAAAATGATGCCGCCGATAGCAAAAAAAATAACGAAATGCTCGGAATTGGCGAAGACACCTTGAACGGGTTGACCCAGCGACAGCAAGGCAAAAGCGACTGCTGCGGCCGCGCCTATAAGCGGACCAAACAGTCTTTTACCAAGGAAAAACATCAGTAAAATCGTGGCGGTGTTGATGATGAGCAATCCAAGGTGAATACCACCGTGAGTCTGGCCAAAAACAGCCATTATCAGAGCATAGATGAGGTACATACCAGGCAGAAAATAAGTATATACTCCGGTATAAGGCGGAACACCCTCGAGCATAAGCTGGCCAGCGTAGGCATAATGCCCTTCGTCACGCTCCAGCGGAACTTCCAGGAGGCGAATTCGAATTGCTGATGTAAACAATATGACGCCTAAAAGAACAGCCAATGGCCAATAACCGTTGTTTCTCTTTTGAAGTCCCTTATTATCATAGGCTTTGTTCTCGCTCATCGTATCGCTTCTCAATCCAAAACAGCACACAAGATTCGTAAACACTCAACTTATTCATCTGGTACAGGATGCCAAAATCTAAACCCTCTTGCACAAAACAGGTTCCTTCTTTATTATAGCATGCATGGTCAAAACCGAAAAAATAAAAGTCAAAAGCAGGGGCAATACGGATGTCATTGATATCACCGGCCAGGTCGAAAGGGCCGTGGCAAAATCAGAGGTCAAGAACGGTCTTGTTTCTCTATGTAACGTCGGCTCAACCGCGGGCATTACGACAACCGAATACGAACCGGGACTGGTGAATTATGATTTGGCCGCTGCCTTTGAGCGATTAGCCCCTGAGAGCGCATCTTACGAGCACGAAAAGACCTGGCACGACGACAACGGCCACTCGCACGTTCGAGCCTCTCTTTTAGGCCCATCGCTGACTGTGCCAATCGTTGATGGTCGGCTGGCGCTGGGCACCTGGCAGCAGATTATCCTGGTCGATTTCGACACTCGGCCGCGTAACCGTACAGTAATATGCCAGATAATCTCATAACGTTTGAGCCCCTGCTTCATTTACCTTAACTAACAGCCGAGTTAATCGTTGAGCTATTCGGCGGGAAAATCCTTTCTCCTGTGCTGTTTCAAAATACTTCGCCTCTTTTTCTCCTCCAAACGGCGTTGGTTGGCTACACGTGGTTTTCTTGTTTTCTTACGTTGAGGTTTAGTTTCCAGAGCAACCGCCAATAATTCCACAAGCCGTTCAGTCGCGGCCTGACGATTCGCCCTTTGACTCCGGTGACGTTGTGAGACCACTTTTATCCGGCCGTCTTTGCTGACGCGCTTCGCCAGTCGCTTGAGGATTAGCTCTTTCTGCTCATCAGAAAAACTACGGCTATTCACTACATCAAATAAGGCCGTAACGCGGGTGCTAAGCTTATTAACGTTCTGCCCACCTGGGCCGCTGCTTCGAGATGCCCTGAAAACAAGCTCGTCCTCAGAAATTCCGATGCCCGGTTTAATTTCAATCATATTCTTTCCCGTAGTTAGACAGTAATCTGAGTGCTAATTGCCGTCAAATGAAAAGTACTACGGATACAGGAAAATTGCATAGATTACCCCCCCTATTATTCATCGTAGAAAACGTGACTATCTGCAAAAAGATTGACAGTAGTTTAACTGAACGATAGTATGGTCCTTTTGAATTGTTTAAGGAGTTAGAGTATTGACGAGAGTAACACTAATCACCGGTGACGGTATCGGGCCGGAGATTGCCGAGGCGGCCCGGCGGTGCATCGACGCAGCAGGCGGCGATATCGACTGGGAAATCGTTGAGGCGGGAACGGACGCAATGAAAAAATTCGGGACCCCCCTGCCGGACGCGACGCTGGAGTCGGTTCGAAAAAACGGCGTCTGCCTGAAGGCTCCCATCACGACACCGGTGGGTACCGGCTTTCGCAGTATAAACGTATATATGCGACAAACACTTGATTTGTATGTTTGTCTAAGGCCGTGCAAAAGCTACAAGGGTGTGCGCAGCAGGTATGCGGATATTGACCTTGTAGTAGTTCGAGAAAATACCGAAGACCTTTACGCGGGGATTGAATTTGAGCACGGTAAGGACGATACGGCCGAGCTTATCGAATGGATAAACCAGCGTAGCAGTCGAAAGATTACCGCGGACTCAGGTATAAGCATAAAACCGATTTCAATAAAGGCAACAGAGCGGATTTTCGAGTTTGCCTTTGATTACGCGCGCAAAATGGGCAGACGAAAGATTACCTCGGTGCACAAAGCCAACATTATGAAGTTCAGCGACGGCTTGTGGCTGGAGACAAGCCGGCAGGTTGCTAAACGACATCCGGACATAGAGTTTGAGGACCGGATTGTTGATAATATGTGTATGCAGCTAATACAAAAGCCGGAGCTTTATGATGTAATCGTGCTGCCGAACCTCTACGGAGATATTATAAGCGACCTCTGTGCGGGATTAGTGGGTGGACTCGGCGTGGCGCCTGGCGCGAATATCGGCGAGAAGGGCGCGATTTTCGAGGCCACACATGGAAGCGCCCCGAAATACAAGGGCCAGAACAAGGTCAATCCTACGGCATTAATACTCAGCGGCGCGATGATGCTGAGACATATTAACAAGATGACCGAAGCAGACAGATTAGAACGGGCCGTTGCCGAGGTAATAGCTGAAGGCAGAAATGTTACTTATGATATGAAACCGAGCCGTGATGACCCAAGTGCCGTAGGTACCAGCCAGATGGCAGATGCAATCATTGAGAAGCTGAAGTAGTAGAAAGATTCAACGGCACAGATACAAACTATGAGCGTGAGGTTTGTAACTTGGATATTCACAGAATAATAGCCGGCCAGGACCGCCCTATTACCGCGAAGCTTGCCATGCCGCTTCTAAGATTTGCATCGTTCTTCTTCTCTATAGGGGTCAGAGGACGCAACTTTTGTTACGACAAAGGTTGGCTGAAACAACACCGAGTGAAGGTAAAAGTAATATGCATAGGAAATGTTACAACGGGTGGCACTGGTAAAACACCGCTCGTTATCTGGGTTAACAACCTCCTGACATCAAAGGGCCTGCGCTGCGCGATTTTAACGCGGGGCTATAAGAGCCAAAAAGGAAAGCTCAGCGACGAACCGGCAATTCTGGCTAAATACTGCCCCGACACGAAAATAATAATCGAGCCTGACAGGGTCGCCGGAGCCTCCAAGGCCGTTGAGCAAACAGACGCCAAGGTCGTTATTATGGATGATGGTTTTCAGCATCGGCGACTGGCGCGGGACCTGGATATTATTACAATTGATGCAACATGTCCCTTTGGATATGGCCGAATGCTGCCTGCCGGACTGCTAAGAGAACCTGTCTCGGCACTTATACGTGCCGATGCAGTTGTGATAACAAGGTCCGACCAGGTCTCGGTATCGGAGCTGGAACAGCTTGAGAATAAATTGAAGGAAATTAAACCGAGCATCACAATCGCACGTGCCGTTCATGCGCCGCTCTGTGTAAAAATGTTAAGGATAAAAGACAGTATAGTTGACCAAACCGGCGGTCTGGAGATAAGCCTTGAAGAGCTTCGGAACAAGAGCATCTTCGCATTTTGCGGCATAGGTAATCCAAAAACGTTTATGATAATGCTGAAACAGTTAGGTGTGAGTATTGTTGCTTCAAAAATTTACGGCGACCACCATCATTATACGCCGGCGGACATTGACGATATTTACGAAGAAACCAGATACCTGAACGTCGATATGATACTAACAACGGAGAAAGACTGGACGAAAACGGCCTTTATGGCGGGTAGCAAAGAGAATATGCCCTTAGCGTACCTTGCCGTAAAACTTCAATTTACCAAGGGACAGCAGCAGATAATTGAACTGCTTGAAAAGACTCTGTCGGACAAATCTAAAACAGTGCAATAACTACAAAAGACTTACGTAGTTGTAGCTGTTTTTTGAAAAATCAAAGTGCTTCGATGCAATCCTCATATTATCTTCTTGCTTAACGAACTATGTGTTATAATAGTACCGGCCCGGTTTACATATTGAATTTTACAGGCTGAAACAAATGAAGAAAAAAGGCTGGGAACATTTTGAGCACCAGGCTGATATAGGACTGCGCGGTTTCGGCCCGACAAAAGCCGAGGCTTTCGCTCAGGCCGCCGCGGCATTAACAGCGGTGATTACCGATGTGGAGAATGTGACGTCAAAGTTGAAGGTTGAGATTACCTGCCAGGCCGAAGATGAGCAGCTCTTATTTGTGGACTGGCTAAACGCCCTTATCTATGAAATGTCAACGCGACGGATGCTGTTTAGCCGATTCGAAGTTAACATTCGGGGCGACCGCCTATCCGCCCGGGTGTGGGGAGAAGAGATACAGCGTGACAAACATAACCCCGTGGTCGAAGTAAAAGCAGCCACCTACACGGCCCTCGACGTCTGCCGGGATAAAGATGGAAAATGGATAGCGCAGTGCGTTGTGGACGTATAAGTGAATAAGTCGAGGTGTGTGATGGATATCAAAATGCTAAAGAGAAAATCCGATTATGAGTGGCACATCGAGCCGTTCGGCAAAATGCGCGTCCCGGCAATTATCTATGCGGATAAGAAGCTTATCGAACAAATGGATGCCAAGGTATTCGAACAGGCGGTTAATGTAGCCAAGCTGCCGGGTATTGTCAAGGCGTCTTATGCAATGCCGGACGCACACTGGGGCTATGGATTTCCAATCGGAGGTGTCGCCGCCTTCGATGCCGAGCAAGGCGGAGTGATTTCCGCAGGCGGCGTAGGTTTCGACATCGCCTGCGGTGTTAGAACACTCCATACGGAGCTCGTACCCAAAGATATAGAACCAATTAAAGAGCGGCTTGCCGACCTGTTGGCCCGCAGGATACCGGCAGGTGTGGGCAGCAGGGGTAAACTTCGCCTTGGTCCCAAAGAAATGGACGAGATGCTTACCGGGGGTGCCCGCTGGGCGGTCAAGGCCGGCTACGGAAACGAAGAAGACCTGCGATATGTCGAAGAAGGCGGCAAGATTACAGGGGCCGACCCTGCCGAGGTTTCAGACCACGCCAAGAAACGTCAGCAGGATGAAGTCGGCACGTTAGGCTCCGGCAACCACTATCTGGAACTACAGCAGGTTATTAATATCTATGACACCGAGATTGCGAAAGTATATGGGCTGAAAAAGGACGATATAACCTTGAGCATTCACTGCGGCTCGCGAGGTCTTGGCCATCAGATAGGCACAGAGTTCCTCAAAAGAATGGTAAACTCAGCAGGCAGTTACGGTATCCATCTTCCGGAAAGAGAATTGGCTTGTGCACCTATAAATTCTCCGGTTGGTCAGGCGTATCTGGGTGCTATGCGGTGTGGTATAAATTGCGCTCTGGCCAATAGACAGGTACTCACGCATCTGGTTAGAAAAGTCTTTTCCGAGATATTGCCGCAAGCTCGGCTGACACTGCTTTACGATGTTTCGCACAATACCTGCCAATTGGAGGAACATCGGATTAATGGTCGTCTGCAGAAGCTTTTTGTTCACCGCAAAGGTGCCACGCGGGCCTTCGGCCCCGACCATCCCAGGCTTGCACCCCAGCTGCGCCAGGTCGGCCAGCCGGTCCTCATCGGGGGCACTATGGGGACCGCGTCGTACATACTGGCTGGCAGCCGGGAGGGAATGTCCCTGGCGTTTGGCTCCGCCTGCCACGGTGCCGGCCGAAATATGAGCAGGCGTCAAGCCACGAAGCAATGGCAAGGTAAAGACGTAATCAAAAATCTGGCGAAACGCGGCATCATTATACGCAGCCCGTCATTACGAGGAGTGGCTGAAGAGGCGCCGGAGGCCTACAAGGATGTAAACGCCGTCGTGGAAGTAGCGCATCGGGCAAATCTTGCACACAAAGTCGCAAAACTTATTCCGCTGGTCTGCATTAAGGGCTAAAAAGCTGCTTTTTTCACTTGCTGCTATTAATGCCGGACGTGTTATCTCCTGCATAGAGACCATTTAAGACCTTTTGCCAAAAATACGGTTGGTTTTCGTCCCTCAACTCAAATGGTATAATTATAACGTTTTCTTTGTTCCCGCACGGGCACACAAGATAAACCCGGAGGAGAAGTGTATTTCTATCAGCAAAATTTGCTGAAATTTCCCTGAACAATATCGGAGTGCAATGCTGCGCCGTGAAATGTAAACAACCTTCGAAATGATAGAAAAATGAAAACTGCAAGGTCGAGGATTTATTGGTGCGGAATATTTAAAATTCTGGTTTTCGCATTCATCTTGCTGGCCTGCGGACAAACGGCTTTAGCAATTCGAATCGTCGGAGGCGGAGAATCAGCATCTTCGCCGGCTGCTGAAGGACGTTCTTGAAGGCAAAAGCGATTCTACCCGGCTTAATGAGCTGTTGGCAGAGACCGGTCAAGGCAAGGGTACACTCAGCCCCGGCCGATTAGTGCCGGTAATCAACAAGGTTTCAGCCGGCTATCCGACCGATTTTGACGACCTGGATTACCCGGTCGGCGTGGCCGAGGATTATGTACGTTGTCCGGACCTGCACGACCCCAACGCCTTTGCCGTTCGTGTTGTGGGCGACTCGATGGAGCCGAAATATCGGCAGGGTGATGTTGTAATTTTCTCGCCTGCCGCGGAGGTTCGCAACGGCGATGATTGCTTTGTCCGCTTCAAGAGCCCGCACGAGACCACCTTTAAGAGGGTCTTTTTTGAGGGGGATGACAACGTGCGTTTGCAGCCCAGAAATGAAAAATACCCGCCGATAGTTGTCACCGGGGAGCGAATCAACGGTATCTACCGCGCAATTGTAAGATACGAAAGTCTGTAACTTTCCCAGGTCAGCTTGCCTCAGATAAAAACACATCGCATATTCCGTGGCCATCCCGTATTTCAAAAACAATATTCTTGATAGTATGGGTATAAAAGTGTATAATATTGTTACATTTCAAGGCGCTGAAAGGAGGAGATCATATGACATTTCGTTAGTCAATTATTCACAATTTTATGACTGACTGTCGGTGCGCGCAGGGTGCGCCGTGATAATAAGCACTTTTTTGAGAGGGAAAAAAATGGAAACGAGAAAAGCAAAAGCAACAGTGGTGGTGGTCTTACTGGCTTTAGCAGGGTTGGCAGTTATATTCCTGCCTGCTTATGCCGGCAGTTTGGAACCGAGCGGGGCGCCGGGGCCGACGATGAAAACGATGGACCAGGTTTATGACGCTGCGACATCAAGCGTCTCGGAACGAGAGGGATACTGTACGACCGTTAAAGAAGACGGAGGTTCTCCCACTAATATCTTAACCGTTCCGGGCGGCAAGCGATTTGTCTTACTGAGGATATATGTACAAGACTTAGCAGAGCCACCAAATGACGACGGATGGGAGTTGTTGGTGGATAGCCGTCTTTTAATTGATGGGGCGATTGTGAATATCGCAGGAGATAAGCAGTTCGACTTTCCAGACCGGTGCGTAGCGGTCGAAGCCGGCGAAACACTGAAACTCGATACCAAGGACGATGACTATGAAGTTTTAATGACTGTCATCGGTTATTATTACAGCACTCAGTAAACAACAGAAGAGCACATAAGCTGATGCGATTTGTGCTGTAAGAGAATAGCTATTTCAGGATGAAGTAGAAATTCTTACACTAACAACCGGACATTGGGAAACACGACTGAGTATGCGAATACTTCCGGCAGCACAAACGGCAGAGGAAAATATTAGCATTTTTCAAAAGGAGAAAGAAATTAAAACGAAGAAGGTAAAAACAAGATTGGTAGTGACCTTACTGGCTTTAGCAGGGCTGGCGGCTATATTTTTACCTGCTTATGCCGGTAATCTCCAGCCGAGCGCACCGCCGGGGCCGACGATGAAGACTCTCAACGAGGTCGAGCCGAGAGTGCCGATTCATGCATTGGATTTGCCGCTGACCATCACCGAGCCTAACTCCTATTATCTTGCAGAAGACATATACTTCACGGATCCTAACAACCACGCTATTATAATCGAATGCAATAACGTTACGATTGACCTGATGGGTTTCACACTCAAGGGCCCGGATTCAGGGAGTACTTCCGGGGTCTATATTGAACGTCGCACCAATGTGGAAATACGCAATGGAACAATCAGAGACTTTGACTCATATGCTGTCTTTGGACTCAGCAACAAAAGCCATCGGGTCATCAATATGCGACTCTTGTCCAATAAACAAGGTATTTTTTTTGGTGGCGGCTACGGACACCTGATTAAGGACTGCACCGTAGCGGCAAACGTCAATAATGGCATCAGCGCCGGCAGGGGCAGCACGGTGACCGGCAACACCTGTTACAACAACGGCACTCATGGCATCTCTGCTGATGATGGCAGCACGGTGACGACCAACACTTGTTACGGCAACGGCTATAACGGCATCTACGGCTTTCGATGCACGATGACCGGCAACAACTGTTACAGCAACGGCGTGGAGGGCATCTACGCCAGCTACGGCTGTACGATAATCGGCAACGCCAGTAACAGCAACGGCACTCACGGCATCTACACCTACGCCGGCTGCACGTTGACCAGTAACAGTTGTTACAGCAACACCGAACGCGGCATCTACACCAGCAACGACTGCACGGTGACCGGCAACACGTGTGACTTCAACGGTAGTTTCGGCTTCTACACCAGATCCGGATGCACAGTAATCGGCAACATGGCATCCGACAACGGCGACGATGGGATTGTCACCGAATCTGGCAGCACTTTGACCGGCAACACGGCCAAAGGCAACACCTCGGATGGGATTCGGGTTAGCGATGCCTGCAAAGTGGCAGAGAACACCTGTTACAATAACGGCATCGGCGGCGACGGCGCGGGCATACATGTCATCAACACCTTCAACCGTATCGAGAGAAATAATGTAAACGCAAACGACCGCGGCATCGATGTAGATAGTGTTAACAATTTGATTGTCAAGAACAGTGCCGCGGGTAACACAACTGAGTACGATATAGTCGCAAACAATAAGGTCGGGACGATAAGCACAGACCCGACTACCGCAGGGCCGTGGGATAACTTCGACTTCTAAAAGAAAGGTGGAATATAATTATGAAAGCTAAATTTAATATTTGGGCCGTCTTTCTTGTGGGCTTGTTCATATTATGCTTCGGTAATTTATACGCCGAGAATATCGACCCTTATGAAGATGACAGCCAATATGCATACGGCGAAAATGTCGGCTGGGTGAATTTCGAACCGGGCCGGGGGCCGGGCGTTACCGTAAGCGGCACGCAGCTTACCGGCTACGTCTGGGCGGAAAACATCGGCTGGATAAATCTGTCGCCTGCATCTTACGGCGGTGTAGTCAACGACGGTGCCGGGAATCTGTCCGGCTATGCCTGGGGTGAAAATGTCGGATGGATAAATTTCGGCCCTGCTTACGGCGGCGTAACTATCGACCCTGACGGCAACTTCGACGGCTGGGCCTGGGGCGAGAACATCGGCTGGCTCAATTTCCAGTCTGTAGACCTCTATGGCTACAATGTTAAGGCGTGCAAGGTACGCTTGGAAGACCTGGCAAATTTCATTGATGACTGGCTCGAAAGCGGCGTCGGCCTGCCGGGCGATTTGAGCGGCAATGATGAAGTTGATTTCGTTGACTACAGCATCTTCTCTGATTTCTGGCGGGATTACTGCCCGGACAGCTGGCCGTTAAAATAACAGAAGACAGAGGACAGGAGACGGAAGACGGAAAACAGTCAAAAGGTAGGGCAAGCCTTTCGACCCCTCGACAATGCTCGGGACAGGCAAACTCAGGATATGCCCCACCCTGCCAGAGTGAAACCATCGCTGTGAAAAAGGTATCATTCCTCGTTAAAACTCAAATGCATACTTGATAAATGCAATTGGACTACGTATCATACTATCGAATCAGCCGTTCTGTTTGAGGGAAGTAACTTGCATGGGCAAAAAACGGATTCTTTTCTGGGATGTTGATACACAGTTCGATTTCATGGAACCGCAGGGAAAACTGTATATACCGGATAGCGAGAAAATAATCGCCAATGTCAGCGAAACGCGAAGGTTTGCGCTCGAGAATCACTTTCCAATCATAGCTTCAATGGATTGGCATACAGAACAGGATGATGAAATCTCAGAGAATCCCGACTTTACGCAGAGCTTCCCCACTCATTGCCTGGCTTCTGAGCAAGGCTCGTCAAGAATTGGGTACATCGGAAAAGTGTCTGTTGAAGTAGTCGGACTTGACGAGCTGGATACAGAAACACTGAAAGGCCTTGTTGACAAAAAGTTTTTTCACGTTGTAATTAGAAAGAATAAATTAGATGTATTTACTAATCCCAACACACTGAAACTACTGGAATTGATTCGACCCGAGGTGGTGGTGGTTTTTGGTGTTTCGCTTGAAATATGTGTCTATCAGACGGTCCTGGGGCTTCTTCGATTGGGTAATGCAGAGGTTATACTTCTTAAAAATGTTGTTAAAGGCATTCAAAGAAAAGATGAAGAAAAAGTTCTGAAAGAATTTGTAGAAAAAGGTGTGAAGATAAAAGAGCTTAATGACTTAAGGAAAGGAGTCTTAGGTGTGGTTACTTAAAGATACGCCTGCACTTTTCACGGATATGTACGAGCTTACGATGGCACAGGTATACTATAAGAAGCAATTCAACGAACGTGCATATTTCGAAGTCTTTGTCCGGAAGCTGCCGAAAAACTGGGGCTTTTTCGTGATGGCCGGCCTTGCTGAACTGAAATCGTACCTCGAATCCTTGCGATTTTCAGAAGACGACATTGAGTTCCTGCGGTCTCTTCAAGCCTCTTCAGTCCTAAGGTCTCCAAATGGAGGACAGGCAACAAATAAGTTTGCAGACGACTTTCTCGAATTTTTAAAAAGTTTACGAGCTGATGTAAAGATACGTGCGCTTCCCGAGGGGACGGTGTTTTTCCCCGGTGAGCCGATTCTGGAGGTAGCCGGGCCGTTGATTCATGGGCAGATTCTGGAGAGCTATATATTAAACATTTTGTGTTTTTCCATAATAGAAGCCACACTGGCGGCCAGGCTGGTTCTCGCTGCAGGCGGCATTCCAATAGTCGATTTCGGTCTGCGAAGGTCCCACGGACCGGTTGCCTCAATCCGGGCTGCCAGGGCAGCACTTCACGCAGGATTCTCGGCAACAAGCAATATGTTTGCGGCAAAATTGCTTAATTTCACTCCTACAGGGACAATGGCACATTCCTTTGTTGAGGTGCACAAGTCGGAACGACATGCGTTCTCGAATTTTGCGGAGCTTTACAAGGAACAAGCCATACTTGTAGTTGACACTTATGAGTCGATGGAGGGAATCAAAACCGCGGCGTCAGTGGCGGAGGAATTTTTTAAACAAAAGGGAATAAAAATAAGGGGCATACGCATTGATAGCGGCGAGCTCGTATCCCTGACAAAATTCGCAAGGAAATACTTCAAAAAGAAAAATGTAGAATTTATGAAAATTTTTATTAGTGGTGGGCTTGATGAGTTTGCAATTGAAAAACTTTTGGCAAGGGGAGCCCAGATTGATGGTTTTGGTATCGGAACACGTTTTGCAGCTTCACATTATGCGCCTGATTTGGACATTGCCTATAAGCTGACCGAGTATAACGGCAGGCCGGTTTCCAAGAAATCTCCTGAAAAGGAGACGTATCCGGGAAGGAAAACATTTCTGAGGGTCAAGAAAGATTACTATGAGAAGGATATTGTCCTGCCTTTCAATTCGAATCCTGATGATATGCTTAAGCCTTTCAAATCGACGGAGCGGCTTGAGGTCATAAATAAAAGGCTTTCAATCGAGCTTTCCAGACTGAATGACGCAGTCAAGAAAATAACAAAGCCGGCAGAATATAAGGTGGAATTTTCATATTAACGACTTACATATATTATAAATGTTTGCCCCACCGGCCACGTTTGATGGAGACTATTCGGCCTTAGGAATATCGAGGAAAACTACATCTTTTCCGAAATTAACCATATAGACCAAACCATCCCAAGTACCTATATCAGTTGTATGATTGAGAGTTTCTGCGTGATAAATCCGTTTTGGTCTGACGGGATTCGAAACATCATAGGCCAAAACTCCAAAACTTTCTGCCGACTCTATTAGCAAATTGCCCTTTAACATTAACTCATTAGGCCGCCTACGAGTAAAACGTTCTATCGGAGTAGCCCTGCGCCGGCCAATCATTTTGGCACAAAGCATACCATTTTCCCCAGGTTTAAGTTCAAATATAAACAAGCCCGTATTTGTTGCTATATACATAATTCCTTCCGAGTAAGTAACAGCACCGATTTTATTGTCTCTGCCCGGAGTCCACCAATTCGAAATTGAGTCATAATAAATCGGCCGAGGATTTGCCGGCTCGGTTAAATCTAAAATCATAATCCGTTCAAGGTCATTACAGACTAACTTGTTCCTGATAACTGAAATCCGGCCTGGTACCGGTAACATATATTCAAGGCGATTATCAAAGCTGTTTTTGTCAACCTGATTAACAATCTGCGGTTCATCCTTATGAGCGATTGAAAGAATCAATAGCTGCTCGCCGTCGTGAATATAGCAATATTGGCCATAGTCAACCATAACTCCACCCGGTAACGTTTTCGGCTGTGATATAACCTTATCGCTTATACGCCGTGGTTGGTTTGGGTCGTTGACATCAACAATCAAAAGCCGCACAGGTGCTATTACCATTTTGCCTTTATCTTCGGAATTTGCCGGTGATTGCGGGCTATAAGCTGCGTATAACCGATTGTCTCTTATAAAACATCCCAGAATCTTCTGTAATTCATTGCGACCAATCGGTGATGTGGCAAAAAATCGGGTTTCAGAAAGATGAAAGCCTTCTTTAGAGTAAGGCAAGTGATAGATATCAAGGAAAAAGTGTTGTTTAAGCGGCTTTTTCCATGTTTTCCAATATAACCGTGACATATCAGGATCTATATCTTTGTAGATATTGGGATCGAACAATTCTTTACTAATTTGAGTACCGGTGGAAATTCTAAACATTAAGTCATTTTTAAAACATACTTCCGCAGGATTACGTCGTTGGCGATAAATCCTATCATCACCTAATACCTCACCAGTCCAATCGTATCGATTCAGCGGCTTCTCCCAGAAAGATATTTTCGAAACTATCTCTTTATTTTTGTGCATTTTTGCATATTCCAAATTACATCCTGCCTGCAGCACGGAGAGACCATAAATAAATGCCGCCGACAATCCTAAAGTCCAGGCAATGGTCTTTTGCCCGGGATTCCAGAGCCATTTCCTCTTAAAAGCTATAACAGACAAGATAACACAGGTGATTGATACCACTATGGTAAAGATTGCAAACGGAAGAAACCTCAACACTGAAACACGTAAAATATCCCCGAACTGTTCAAAAACATTCAACCAGTTAAGTTGCCTTACCAACAGCGGAAGAAAATAGACCAGTAGAGCCACCCAAATAGCCATTAAAACGGCCTTGGCAGAATCGCGGAGCAAAACGGTAAAAAACATAGCAACAGCAAACATCATCAAAGCAATAGGATATGTAAAAAAGAACACCGCCCAGCTATCACTTGCAAACTTATAAGAAGTAAAAAAGGCGGTTATCATATCAGGACTCATAACAAAAAGAAAACTTGCCAACAGGACTACTGATGCAAGAAGAAATTTAACGATAAATAACCGCAATGATTTCAAGGGTTTACTCTGCCAGAAATCATCGATGCCTTTTTGTAAATCGCTATAGGTAGTAGCAACCGCAAGCAGGATTGCGAAAAAAGCTCCGAACACGAAGACAATAAAGCCGCCGAAATTGGTGCCGCGTTCATATCCGGGTTCTAATTCAAATAAAACCTCGAAGACCGGAAAAATAATCCCGGCCAAACAACCAAGCAAAAAAAGAGGCCTTTGTTGTCGCCATTCTTTCCAAAGTATCATCATAGACTAACAGCTCCTTTGCCACTTACGCAGGCCAATCCAGATTACCACCGCAAATAAAAGTGCCTGAACGATAAATAAGATACCGACGTGGATGTCACAAGACGAAGGAATTATCTGTGTAAACCAGAACAAGGGATTGATAAAGAAAAATATCTCCTGTAAATAAAAGAGGTCTATATTGTCGAGCGCGGGTTCGACTAATCTATCTGTAAATATCATATGAACGAAAAAAATGAAAAATATAACCAAGCCCGTGAAACCAACGTAAGCTTCACTGCTTTTCCTTTTTGCCAGGCAGCACGTCATCGTATAGAACATCGTTGCCATACAAACCGTTGCCGTTGTACCTCTTATAATGCTCTTTAATCCGAAAATATACTCCGGCCCCATTTTCAAAACGTTGAACGCCATAAATAAACTGCATGCAAGCATCGGGACGGCAAAATTTAACCAGCCGAAAAACCACTTACATGCAAAAACTTTCCACGATTTGACGGGCTTTGATGCAAGAAATGTAGTTGTATTATTGCTGCTCTCTACTGCGAAAATTCCCATAGCGCTATATAAAGACAGGACCAGGCCGCCCAACAGCCAAATAACGACTAAAAGTTCACGTTCAGTAGTTACCTTTGCCGCCAAAAAAGAACCGGTAAAAAATAGCAGCACAACCGTGCCGAAAGCAAGCTTCCATCTCTGCTCGTGCCATTCTTTCCAAATCAAAGGCATTATCATACTGAACCCGACTTTCCTCTGTTGCCAATAACGTAGGCTTCAAAAATCTCGTCCAGATTTAAGGCCGTTTCCTGGACGCTGTTATTTGCCATTTGTTTTATGATTGTAAGTTTTGCATCATCGCAATCTTCGACAGTCAGCGATACACTATTACCAGCTTTTACCACGTCCAGAAGGCCGCTTATCCGGCCAAAATCGTTTCCGGGTTTTGGAATAAGAATAAATTTTCGGATATTTTCTCTGAGCTGGTCTGTTTTACCTGTTTTGATGATTACACCTTTATCAAGTATCGCAATATGGTCGGCTACAGGCTCAATCTCATAAAGCAGATGACTCGAAAAGAAAACTGTTACGCCGTTGCTTTGTAAAAGGTCGATCACGTGCCTTAAAAAATCTTTCCTTGCAATGGGGTCAAGTCCCAGTGTCGGGTCGTCCAAAATAACCACCTCAGGCCTGTGCCCCAAAGCAAGAAGCAAAGCTAATCTGCTGTTTTGACCTTTGGATAGAGTTTTAACTTTGCTTTTTAGAGGTAGTTCGAGCATATCCAATAACTGATTTGTAACTTTATCATCCCAAGCTGGATAGAAACTCTCCACCCATTTGACAATCTGTTCTATTCGCATCCAGCCATACATTTGCTGGTCTTCAGCCATATACCCGACGAGTCGCCTTACAGCAATCTCATCCTCTTGCGGGTCAATCTGCCGAACCCTGCAGGTTCCAGCTTTTGGTTTTAGTAAACCCAGAAGCAGCTTTATTGTAGTTGTCTTGCCGGCACCATTTCTGCCTAAAAAACCGAATATCGAACCCTCTGGTACCTGCAGATTAACACCTTTTAAGACCTCTTCCCGGCCGTAGAAAAATCTCAAATCTTTTATCTCGATAGCGTTTGTTGGCATTGTTATTTACTCCGTTTTGTTCTTTGCGGACTTGATAATCTTATATTCCTTCTCCAGCAGCTCTTTTGCCTGCTCAATAGAGATTTCCAGGTGTATGGCCTGCACAGCAGCCTCGCGAAGCACATTGGCGACAGCCTTTTTTCTTTCAACTACCGGCATAGACCGCTTATTTGAAGATACGTATGTGCCGTCACCTCTCTCGATTTTGAGCACATTTTCCCTGCACAGCTCGTTATATACCTTGAGTATTGTATTCTGGTTGACCGCCAGCTTAGCAGCCAAATCGCGAACGCTGGGTACTCTATCCCCCTCTTTCAGCACACCGGTAACAACCTGATACTTTATCTGGTCAATAATCTGCCGGTATATCGGAACAGAGGAAGATGGTTCTATTCGAATAAAAATGGCCAAAACTCCTTAAAGCATTATTGTTATATATAACTATAACACTATATCAAAATAAGTCAACACGAAAACCTGATATTTTCGAAAATTTTTTATAAAGCGGTTGTTGAATCCAAAAATCAGTAAAAAAAGGCCGGTTTCTTGCAAACCGGCCTATAGCATAGATTCAACAGTATACTGTGCTGTTAAATACCGCCGTCGACTATAAATCGCTTAATGGGATTGTCTTTGCGGATTGCTAAATTGTGCTTCCTGACCTCACCGGATTTCAGACGAATCTCGTATGGCACAAACCATCCTAAACGAGAATATCCTTCCGACTGAAACGGCTCACCCAAAAAGACAATCTCAAGACCACCAAGGTATTTCTTAAGACGGTCATCAATTCGTGTACTTGACCAGAACTTCAAAACCTCTTCCCAGTTTTCTTCCGCACACGCCTGGAAGAACGCCCGGGCCGCCTCTTTCGGTGTCATCTCTTCGTACCGTTTATTATCCTGCAGTACCTCCGGCTCCTTATACCAAATCACATCTTCCGGCAAATCCAGTGTGAAGACATCATCATCAATCTCTGTATTGTATTCGATATCCGTCACTTCGAAAATCAGCACGTCCTGGTCTGCGGTGTGCACGTACACCTGAAGGCCTTCCAGTAATTTTGTCTCTGCGTCAAACTGATACACCTTCAGATGGTCTGAATCCGAGATGAACGTGTTTCGAAGGTAGTCATCCTCATCAAGGTATGTCGTTATATCGACCTCAAGGATGATTTTATCCCTTCCTTCAATTTCTTCGTGCCGCAGACAAACTTCGCGGTCGGGATGGTTCTTTGCATTTTGCAGCTCGTTGTCCAGCAGCTCACGCACGTTTAATAGACGACCCGACCAGGAATCGTAACAGCCCAGAGGCCAGGGTTCTTCCTGCAGGACGCCGTAATTCGGCCGTATGAACATAATGGTGTTTTGGCCGTCCATAAGAAGGACTCGGCCGGGTTTCTCCACGCGCCATTGAACTTGTTTGTTTGAGTCAATACGTTTCCACATCTGGATTTCAACGAAATCATAGTCTAATCCAATGTTAGAGAAGTTTTCGGCCGGCAGTGTACGCATCCGCGCCTTCATATGCACCGACCACAAATCGGATACTGCATCAATTGCATCCTGCAGCACCTGGGCCGCGGATGCTGTGGAGGTTGTCTTGTTAAAAATACTAACAGCTAAAGCTATTGTGATAATTATTACCGCTGTCGCGGCATATCGGGTCATTCTGCTGTTCATAATTCGTCTCCATATTCTAAACCGACGATGCATCCTGTCAGCTTGTTTTAATCTTTGACTTTGTCTACGAATAATCTGGCCGAAGACTGCATCTTCGATATTGGCTTGTTGCCAGGCTTTGCCATTTGAAGTTATCCTTTCCCTAAGTTCGTTTAGCTCCTTCAATTCATCCTGGCAGTTACGGCAATCCTTCAGGTGCTCTTCAATTATTCGTCTTTGCGAATCAGGCAAAAGACCTTCGAGCAATTCGACCAGCTTTTTCCTGCATTCTGTGCAATTCATTCTTGCACCCCTTTTTCATCACTTAGTGATATACGTAGTTTCGTGTAGGCTCTTGAGAGTGTCTTTGTGACCGTACCGATTGACATATTTAGCTTCTCGGCTATCTGTGCACATGACTGTTCGGCGTAAAACCTTAGAAGAATCATCTCTCTGTAAGAATCAGGAAGCTCGGTAATCGCCTGTTCAAGTTGCAAGTCATTTTCTATTCTTTTTTCACCCACTTGTTGTGCCGGGAAGCCTGTTTCATTAAATCGCTTTGTGTTTCTTATCTGCTCTTTCGCTACCCGGCCGGCGATACCTAACAGCCAGGAATAAAAAGACTCACGTTTTTGCAATTCGGGCAGGCAGAAATACGCCCTTACAAACGTCTCCTGGGCCGCCTCTTCAGCACTGCATTTTTTGCCAAGTTTGCCCGTCAAGTAAGCCATTAACACCGCCTGGTATCGTCGAACCAAATACCGAAACTCGTCAGGACGGCCATTCAGACACTGCTCGATATAGTATTTATCACTCTGTGCCATCGACACCTCAAGAAGCCTTTGAGAACTCGAATCCTCAATATATAGTGTAGAATATAGTGAATTTGCGGCAAAAAAAATGAAAAATTGCCCCTCACGGTTATTCAATCAAAACGTCTTGTCATTTGGTCTTCAATTCTTTTTTCAGCAGCAAACATTTCTGCCCTATACCATACGTTATATCCGTGTTCCGCCAAATACAGATATCTATCTAAATCAATGATTGTCCTGCAAATACCGCTACCCGCGGCATAACGGCTTATTTCTAGAAACTCATTTGAATCAGTCAAACCTTACAGTTTTTTGGCAATTGCCGCCAAAATGCCTGTTTCTGCCTTATAGGCCTGTGGGTCAGGAATAGACGACGGGCCCGTTCCAAGAGTATAAATCTCGTCGTACTCCCCTGCACGTTCGTTATAGTACTCAAACATACTCGCTTTAGTGTCATAATTCATTTAACGCCGCCTTTGCACCAGTTCCTCTTAAGGTCCACATAACTATCTCGGCGTAATCCCTACTTTCGGTATGGTCGACACTGCCGATTAAGGTCTGGTAATTAAAAGCATATCAAGCCATACGTTTATATCTACTCACACAAATAACACGAACTTAAGGTCTCATAAACAACAGTGAATGCCTGCTAAAGTCAAAATTGAATTTCCCCGAATTATAACACATAAGAGTTCGAGGAGGAACCCACAAATACTCACAGGAAAAGGACACTTCCTAATGATTCTACGGAGAATTTATGGTGGCAAGAGGAAGAACTCAGATAGTCAACAAAAGGTTGGTTATCGCACTTTTATTGAATCTGACCCTCATTAAAAGTGCTATAGTTTTCGCAACAGATGTATCAAAAAGCGCCTCTTCCACCAAAACACTTCGGTCTATGGCAAGAGTTTACCTCGCTTATGGTGAATATGCGAAGGCAGAGCCGCTCATCGAAAAAGCATTGAATCTGGCAAAAACAACTTGTGCCACAGGTACTGATGCAGGCAAATCAGAATTATATATGTGCATGATTGACCAGGCGTGGCTGTATAAAAGTCAAAATAAACTGACCGAAGCCGAGTTATTATGCAAGCAAGGGCTTGAACTACAAGTGCTGGACCAGGGGGAAAATCATCCGTACGTTGCGTACACGTTACGCATTTTAAGTTCAATATATCGGGAACAGGGCAAATATCGTCAGGCCGGGCGTGTTCTTGAACAGGCAATGGAAGTGATGAGAAATAATCGTCTGCAGGAAGAACCGCTGATGGCACCCTTTCAGGTGGAGATTGCCAACATACTCGTCGACCAGGGCAAGTTTGAAGAAGCTCAGTCCTGTTACGAACAAGCAATGAGTTTGATTAACAACAGCTATGGGCCCGACCATGTCTATACAGCATCTGTATTAAGCCAGGTCGCCAGGCTGTATACGCTGCAGGAAAAATATTCTAAAGCGGAGGAACTGATTAACAAAGCATTGACAACACAGGAAAAAGTATATGGCGTGGACCATCATTTTTTGACTTCATCCTGGCTGACGATGGCCAGAATATACCATGCGAAAAAAAACTACACCCGTGCGGAAGAGCTCCTGAAAAAGACATTTACTATAGTTGAAAACACGTATGGGCCTGAACATCCACTCACCGGAAAGGTGCTGAATCTCTTAGGTGAGTTGTATTTGGCCGAGGGTAAGTACGTAGAAGCTGAGCAATTCTGTAAGCAGGCAGTGAAGATACTCGAGGATTCACTGGGCACAGATAATGATTACACGGCGATAGCTTTCAATAACCTGGCCAAAGTTCGCATGCATCAGGGCAAATATAGTGAAGCTAAGCATCTTTGCAGTCAGGCGCTCAAGATACTCCGGAAGATTTTTGAGCACGACCACCCGAAAGTAGTTCAGGTGCTCGAAACTATAGCGCAGCTAAAAAAGAATACGACTCTGGCCGCCCTCAGCAACATCTGAGCAACACAATAATAGCAACCACATGCAACAAACTACGCACATCTGAATTGCAGGCAGCCTTAATTGAAAAAGGTACACACCTTTTTCGCCGGCCTCTTCTCATCCAAAACCAATTAAACGTCCAGCTATAAAAGCTTCAAGCTAAAAGTTAAACAACTGCATAGCAGTTACTTCTTAACCGCCAAAAGTTACTCCCAAATAGGTCTGCAGGAACATGGCAGTTCTCGTATCACCGCTTGCCGTTATGGGCTCAGCGTACTTGTCCTGAGCAAACGCAACAGACTTGTCAATCGACCAGCCGATTTCCATATTAAGGACACCCACATATCCAACCATGGCATCCAACCATTGTCCGGCAACGGCATAGTGAGTTGTATCACCTTTGTGAAGCGTCATCGCCTGGGCAAACGAAGCAATTTGCTCTTCCGAAGGAGGTGCATCAGTCTGGACAAACTCAGCAACTACTTGTCCCAAAGCGGCAATTTGGGTTCCCTCGGTATCCAGCAGGATTGTTGCAAAGTTTTTAAGTCTTGCGGCTGCTCTGTAGGGCCGCAGGTCGGTTCGAAGCGAGGGCGGATAAGCTCTACGCAAGAACGCCTGAAGTTCAGACTCTCCCAACTCACCAGCCAACCAGCGCAGCAAGGCTTCACTCAGGGTCTCGTCCACCTCTCCGTTATCTTGTGCATCCTGAGCACTTGGCGGCACAAGCGGAGCGGAATCAGTAAGTTCGAGTATCTTGGCCAACGTTAAAAGCTGGCTGTCGTGTGTCCCTCTTAAGATATATTGACCGCCGGATGCTTGAAATTCTCCGCCGGCAAGAGCACCAGTATTGTCAGCATAGGGCAGCCTGTAAACTCCACCTCTGTCGACACCCATTGCCATTGCTATATCCTGGCTGTAACGCGATACAACTTCCAGCCTGACAACGTCGCTGGCACCGGCCAAGCTTAGCGAGTCCTCAAAGGTCGGAGTGAACGTCACGGTGTCGAAGGCATCGAAGATAAGAGTGCCAACTTCAGTTCCCATCAATCCGTTATTAATTACTATGGCCGAGGAGCCAATCTCTATGTTACCCGTGCCCGGTCCGGAATCATCGATACTGGCCACATAAATTGCCACATCTATTGGCTCGCCGTCCCGCCTGAAGCGTACATAATCACGCTGGTCATGAGTATCAGAATAGTACTGTCCATCGGCCGTTAAAACAGCGTCCTCGCCGAGGTATAGGTCATCCAGGCTTATGATTTTAATTGCAGCCTTCTCGCCGAAACCGACAGGTAAATCGACACCAACCGGTGCAACTATATCTTCGTCATCTGAGTAGCCTGTTATGGCAACATCAAGCGCGTTCCCACCTGAAGTGTAAATTCTGCCGTTCTTCGCGAGTAGCGAGACACCGCCGGTATCCGCGGTCACATCGCCGTCGACAATCAAGTCGGAGTCTATCGATTGCACGGAAATGTTACCGTTGTTGCCGGTCGAATGTAACGCCTTGGTAGTTATATCACCAAGACCTTCGAGTGTGATATAATCACCTGCCATAGCCATTATGGATTTCCAGGCATCGGCAGGATTATCATCTCCAATTACGGCACTTACGTATCCGCTGGTACTGTTCGCGACGAGGTCCGTATTTTCACTGTTTGTCACTGTGAAATCTGCCATATCAACTGCGTCATTCTGATTAAGCGTCAGCGTTGTGTCGTCGGCAGCCATATCAATGTTGACTTTCCCCGCGGTTGCAACTGTTCCTCCGCCGGTCGCTTCAAGCGTCATACTACCTTCGGCTGTTATTGTCTTGCCATCGGTCAGAATGATATTATTACCAGCCTTGAGTTCTGTATCTGCTTCTACAACAGTATTATTATGCAGCAGCAAGTCCTGAGCTGCATCTACATCGTCGTCAAGGTCTATATTCGCTATAGTCGAATCCGATGCATATATGTCAATATCTCCAGCCGTGGTCTCAACGGTGCTCTTTGCCCACATCGTGCCGCCGTCAACACCACCCGAATTGTCAGCATCAGCCTTCAATACCAAGGTCCCTGCCGCTTCAGTTGCACCACCAAGAATAATGTCATGGTCGGCTTCAACCTTCAAGGCACCTTCGCCATCGAGGGTCTTGCCGTCGCTTAGGAGCACATCACGCCCGGCATCCAGCTTCTTGCCTGCCGCTACTTTAGTATCATTCTTAAGCAAAATGTCCTGTAAGGCATCAACATTGTCGTCAAGGTTGATCTCCTTAGTGTCGTCATCAGAAGCAGATAAAGCAACGTCGCCTCCCTTGGCCCATAACGTACTCTTTGCCCAAAGCTTGCCGGTAGCATCGGCAAATATGCTGCCATCCGCTTCAACACTATTATCAAATGTAATATCAACTCCATCCGCATCTATGTCTCCAACAGTCGTCTTAACCGTACTCCTGGCATGAAGATTACCTGTACCGTCAGGAACAGATTCGCCATCAGCCGTCAATACCAAGGTCCCTGCCGCTTCAGTTGCACCACCAAGAGTAATGTCACGGTCGGCTTCAACAGTCAGGGCACCCTCGCCATCGAGGCTCTTGCCGTCAATGAGAATCACATCTCGGCCTGCATCCAGCTTCTTGCCTGCCGCTACAACAGTGTCGCTTGTGAGTGTAAGGTCTTGACCAACCGTTACATTCTCGTCTAAGTTAGTCGTTTCAGCTCCAGTATCTAAAGTCAGACTATGTACACCTGTATCTGTTATTAAATTAAGGGTAAGAACGGAATCAGCATCCGTAGATATGCCAAGAACACCTCCGTCCCAGTTGGCAGAACTATTGCTTAAAGTTAAGGAACCATCAATCTCCGAGTCTACGCTTCCATCTCCCATGAAATAAAGCCCGGCGAGTTGCTTATCAACATTTACTGTTTCACTGTAGATACCCGCCGTAACGTTTATCCTGTCAGCTACTGTCGTACTTGCCAGGTCGATAGCATCCTGGATGCTGTCGTCAGTACCCCATATCCAGGTTGTGGTATGTGGGTCACCAATATAATTACCGCCCCACCATGGACTGTAGTCCACGCTGTCCGCTACCACCACGGTAATCGGGTCACCGGAACCAGGACCTATTCCACTCGGGCCGTCCACATTACCCCAGTAGTTCTGTGTCGCCGAGATATTCTCCGTAGTATGATTATTAGCTAAGCCTGTGGTGTTGCCCATAAAGCTGTTGTTTTGAATTGTGAAATTGCCGGCCTTAATATTGGCACCGTCGTTAATTTGCAGACCAGTCGTGTTATTGGTCAGTATATTATCGGTTATAGTAACATTATCCATATCACCGTAGGTACCAGGACTGTACTGCGCCAGTAAAACACCGATTCTGCAATCGTCCACTGTGTTGTCTTTAATCTCCAACCCATCAGTACCGGTACCATTTGACATTACTATGCCCATCCCGTAGTCATTTATGGTGTTATCCTGAATAAGCGAGGTGCCGGTCATACCAGAAAACTGCACTGCATAACCGCTGGCGGCCTTAGCTGCCGGACCAATGAATGTATTGTCGGACACTGACACATCAATCATGTCCGGTCCCCAGATAGAACCATCGCCAAGGTCACCTGCAGTAAATATGTTCTTGTTGACGTTTAATCCTGTCGCCCCGGCTGCACCCACTGATATACCCATTGTGGCGTTGCCGGTGGTATTAATAGTATTCCAGGAAATTTCTACGTCAGAAGGAGCATTTTCCAACTGGACGTCGAAAGTTGTCGCACCACCGCTAAGAATCTCGAAGCCACTAAGGGAGCTTCCGCCGAGTGTAAATCCGGTACCGCCGGAACCAATATTGACACCTACACCATCAACCAGTTGGATGGTTGTGTCATCCCTGCCGTTGACGGACTGTAGTGTCAGGTCGGATTTGTTCACGGTTAAGTCTTCCGTGTACGTGCCATCAGCAACAGTAATGGTAGCCCCATCAGCGGAAACATCTATCCCATTCTGGATACTGGCGTCTTCGGACAGAACATTTACTGTTGTTCCATCACCGGTCAGAGTTTGGTTAACGCCGAGTGTTATTGATTTGTTGAGATTAACGGTCAGGTTGTCATCAGTATTTTCGTCGTTCAGGCTGAGGGTAGTGCTGCTTGTCTGCGAGCTGGAATCGATGTCAGCCTCGACGTTTATGGTATCACTTGCCACAACGTTATAATTCGCACCGGCAAGGGCAGTAACAATGTTGCCTGCCAAAACATCGTCAATGGTTACCACAGCAGGGTCAAGCAGAATCAGGCCATATGCACCTTCGGGGCCGCTGGCTGTAATTACACCGTCGGCAACGAGAGTATCGGCCAATATTTCAACCATTCCACCTTTATTAATACCATCAGCGTGAATGGCGCTTTCTGCAGTAAGCGTAACGTTATCGCCGTCAATTGTTACTGCGCCCCCAGTCTGGCCGGAGGCCTCGATTTCGCCGGCGTTAGTGATTTGACCATCGGAAGCGACAAGCTTTATCTGTCCGGCATTATCAAGCTTAGATACCGACAACGAGCCGACATTAGAGATGGCCTGGGAATAGATATCACCGGCTGCAGCAAGTATAATCTTGCCTCCGGCAGCATTAATAACACCTTCGTTAAGAACAGCCGGGGTTGTGCCGGCAGACTCCTGCGCCTGGGGTAAAGACGGCGGATTTATCTCAACAATAACATCGCTGCCCTCTTCTCCAAGGAACACCCGGTCTCCTGCCGCCATCACTACAAAGCCGTCAGGACAGGTTATATTACCATAATTCGCAACATTCTTTGCGATTAAAGCGACCTTTTCCGCAATTATATCGCCGCGATTTATTACGTCACCGTAACCACCGAAAAATTTATAATTTCCGTTTATAAAATCAGAGTTAGTTATGTCGTGAGCTGCGGCAACCAACTGGTTTACATTGATTACAGCTCCCCTGCCGAAGTAAACACCGGCGGGATTAACAAAGAAGACCCTGCCGTTGGCCAGAAGAGTTCCGTTAATATTCGTTGGACGTGCTGAAAGTATCCTGTTCAATACGCTGGCACTGCTGCCAGGCTGAACAAATTCGACAACCTCCGGTCGCGCAATATCAAAACTGCTATAGTTGATAATCGACTTGTCGGAAGCGGTTACAACGGTATTGTAACCACTTTGCTGGAATGTTACCTGACCGTTAACAACTTGTGCTCCTTCCGGCCCTGCAAACAGCAGCTGCAGCGAACTATTGAAAAACATACAATAAGCCAATACATATACGACGGACCGCTTGAATTTTGACAGATTTCCCGAGGTTTTCATATCTTTCTCCTCTTCCATTATCACTGTTTGTTTAATTTATATCTAAGCCCGCATCTCGTTGGGCAATACGCTCACCATCGCATTATCAAATTAAAATTAAACCGGCCGTCGCCCTTGTCAGTATCGTCGGTATCTCGAAGTGGCCAGCCGTAGTATACGCTTCCGGTAAAATTGTCTCCAACATCCATGATTAATCCTGCTCCCACCGAATATAATGTCTGTGTTCCCTTCTCAGTTGAAATGGGATGTTTTATTTTAGCCCGACCATAATCGAAGAAGGCCAGCGGAGCCAATTTTTTAATCTCGATTTCTTCCTGTTGTTCCTCCTGTAAATCGGTCGTGTCCTCATCCGTAAATTCCATATATTTAACCAAATCAAATTCATACTGACCCGATACAATTATTCCCCCGTCGGCAACGATTTCATCTTCCTCGTATCCTCTGACGGTGTATAATCCTCCAAAAGTAGTCTCTTTTGCGGGCACCAGTCTTTCATCGGAAGTTATCATTCTGAATGAACCGCTAATACGATTTATCTTGGCTTCTTCCAGATATTGGTTATGCGATGCGGAAACGCTGTAAATAGTAAAATCGGGCTCTGCATTCGGTCGCGCCAATACAAAATCAGCCCTGTCAGAGCCGCCCATACGCTCATTCCTGTTTAATCCTATAGAAGTGTTCGAGATGTCATCCGAATGATGGATATTAACTCCTACGCCCCACAAATCCATATCAACATCACTTGACAAGCCAAGCGATGGAGTTACCTTACTTTCTTCATGGCTATATGAGCCGGTGACGTCAAAAAACCAGTCGTCCATTTGAAAAACGTTATAACTTAATATTGTGCCGTAGAATGAGCCATTACCAATGAAATTGATTCCGGCCGCTTCTTGCGGTTTTATATCAAACTGGCTGTAGCCGCCATAAATATTAAGACGCAATTGAGGTATGAAGAGAGGAAAATTGTAATTACCGAACACCGAATAATCGTCCTCTATACCTTTTTCCCAAGCAGTCTGGTACATTACGTTGAACCGGTCATCGTTACCTGTAAGGTTAGTATTGATTAAACCTATTCTCGGAAACCATTGTCTGTCCTTTGTGCCGGCATTATCAACCTGTATGTACCAGTGCCAGGGATTTACCTCATAGATATCATAGGTCAAATCAAGGGCGTCAGGTTTGTCACTTCTCGAGATAACAGCAGCAATATACCTGTCTGGATTAAGATTAAGAAGGCTTACGAAATCATCCAGTTCATTCTTTTGGATTACCTGGCCAGTTTGAGCCGGTGACCAGGACCAAATCAGAGAATCCTTTAAAAATCCTTCTGCCAGCTTCTGACGGTCGAAGTCGTACCTTCCTATCTTCAACTGTGCCACCTTACCCTCAAGAACTTCTATCGGTAGGATTTGGTTCACTAATCTGGCTTCACCCTCAACAGCTTCAGCCGGAACGAAAACATAAATACCGGCATAACCTCTATCCTGGTATATCGATAAGATGAATTTAGTCAAGCCTTGTATTGTCTTCAACGAGACCTGACAAGTTGTGCCGGGTTTACGAATTATTTCATCAATTACACTAAAATCATATCTTTGCTTAACAATTATATCGCCCTCTTGTTTAGAGACGATGTAAACAAGTGGCATATTCTTCAGCAACTCCTCCGTCGTTATCAGTTCGTTACCACTAATCTGCAGCTCCTTCACAGAAAAATACGGACCGGCATCTTCTGTTACGGGCAATTCAGTCAAGGATTTTTGACCCTCCGTAACATCCTGCAGCCGGTCTACTTCCTTCTCCAGTTCCGTCCTCTTGAGTTCTGCATCGGTCTTAGCAAAACAAACTGTCATTAATAATAGACTTAAGCCCAGTACAGCCAACTCCGTTTTCTTTGGTAACTTCATATTTATCTTCCTTAAAATTGCAACAATAACTCCCATTCTTGTTCAAGAATAAAACAACCGCTGACAAGTCCGTATAAATATATCCTCTCTTTGGACATACCAATATTCTACCCCAAATACCGTACTAATACAGTGATAAATACTCTCCCCGTCCCATCCGTTTATAATAGATAAACCACTATTTTTCTAATATTTATGCATCATTATCCTAAAAAAGTTAAAAAGTAAAGAAAAAAAACGGAAAAGTGCGCTCTATGAAATCTTTTAGGACACAATTCATCCGAAAGCGTCTTCATATCCTGCCGTTTTGTTATATAACACCGTTAATCTTTTAAACTGCTTAACCATTTATTTTGTACAAAATCTCTATGCGTTTGATGCAAGGTAATCGCTGCTTATGGATACGTTTTTTATTGGGTTCACAGGTCATCATCACGTAGCAGAAAGAAAAGAAGAGTTAACTTCATAACAAGCAAATAACACGGGACCATGCTGGCGGTTTATAAACCGATATTGACCATTAAAACAATCAATTTAGTATGAGCGATTATTAACTTAGAAATATTCTTCTCCATACTCGTCACGATTTTACTCAACAATCAGATATCAGCCATTCCGGCTTTGCGACAGTTCCTAAAAAACCCAATATCACGGCATCATTCAAATACTAAAAAAACTTCTTTTATCTTCGCAAAGCCATCTGTCTAAAGACGATTCCGTATTATTCTATCTCTTATTATTCCGAACAAAGGTTGATAAAAAAAGCTTTTGAAAAACTGTTAAACCGGATTTCTTAAGCAAGCAAAATCTTTTTCAACTTCAAAATAGACGCTCACGCACAAACTGATGATTCTCAGATGTAACGTTTAATGTTTTCAACAAGGCATTAAGAATATAAAAACATATTCGAAAGAAAACAATCAGTTAAAGAAAAATGTCAGTTGCCCTGTTCTTTAGGTTGGGCTTGATAACAAATTATATTCAATTTTGTGAACAGCAAAAGCATCTATTCAAATACTAAGCAATGTCATCTCGAGCCATAGAAGTTGTATCGGATGATGGAAAAAAAATACTGAAGTTATATTAGCTTTGACGATTTCAATAATATCGGAGGCTCTTCAACCTGTTAAAATAGAAATAGTACACTGTGCTTTACTTAATTAAAGAAAAGGATAAGGAGATAAGCTATCTGCAACGTATCTTCTCTAATTTAAGCACTTATTATTTCTTTAAGCTAAAAATGATTTTTTTACCAGCACCATTTTTCTTTTAAAATAGCAGAAAAAGAAAAAAATGTTGTTTATTACAATCGATGTGTTATTATAATGAGTAACGAGTTTGCTTCTTGGAGAACTGCTCAGCCGTAACAAGGCCTTGGTTAGTAATACAAAAGGGAGCAGACAAAATGGTAAACGGTGACACTCGAGGTGACAACTTCCTACACTTGGGGTTATGGGAAAGGGAGGATATTTCAATATGAGCAAAAAAAAACGCATCGAAGAAATACAGTCACCGAGCTCGCTCAAGGCGAAATTAGAGCCTGTAAGCCGAGACACTGCAAAGCGTAGTAAAACAGAGAAAACACTGCAGGAACTGAAAGACTTATACCGGGCCGTAATGGATAACACGCATTTCGGCTTCTCGCTCATAGACGTCAATTACAAAATAATTATGGTCAACAGGATGATATGCAGGTATTTCCACAAGCCTGCATCCGAGCTTATCGGTCGAGTGTGTTTTCGTGAATATGAGAAGCGAGATTCAGTATGTCCCCATTGCCCTGGTAAGATAGCAATGGCTACAGGAATGCCGGCAGAAGCCGAGACCAAAGGAATCCTGGATGATGGCAATGCCATATTAGTTAGTATCCAGGCCTTTCCTGCTTTTAATTCAAACGGCAAAGTGACGGGATTCATCGAGATAGTACAAGACATAACCAAGCAAAAAAAGGCTGAGGAAAAGTTACGAGAAAGTGAAGAAAAATATAGGGATATTTTTGAAAATGCTCGAGAAGTAATAATTACGTTAGACTTGAAAGGTAAAATCACCAATATCAACAAGATGGTTGAGGAATACGGATTTAATAAAGAAGAACTGATTGGTAAGAACCATTTTGACTTTATTCCAGACCAGTATAAAGCCCAAGCTTTTGAGGATTTTAAAAAGACATCTCGCGGTTATATAGACGAGGGTGAGATAGAACTATTTACTCCGAGAGGAAATATAATTGTAGAATACCGGCAAAATCCAATAAGAAGCGGAGAAAAAATCGTCGGTATCCAAATAATAACAATAGACATCACGGAACGTAAAAAGGCTGAGGAAAAGCTGCGGGAAAGTAACGAAAAATACCGCTCAGTAATCGAAAACGCAAATATTGGCATCGGAGTAATTCAGGATAATCAGTTGGTTTTCCACAATAACAAAATGTGCAGTATGCTTGGTCATACAGATGAAGAGTTAAGCAACATTGATTATACATCTTTGATTCATTCCGAGGATAGACCATATATTCTTGATCGAGTCAGGCGAAGACTTGCCGGTGATTTAACAAAACAAGAATTAGTGAAATTTAGAGTCTTGTCAAAATCTGGGCAGATAAAGTGGGTAGAATCTAATTCTACAATGATTCAATGGGAGGGCAAACCAGCCATTCAGGCCTTTGTTACCGACATCACCGAACGCAAAAAGGCTGAGGAAAAACTACAACAAAGTGAGAATTTGGTGCACCAGATTATCAATGCCACACCTAATCCTATCTTTGCCAAAGACCGCGATGGACGTTATATGTTTGTGAACAAAGCGAATGCCAATCTTCATTGCACCACACCGGAGGAAATGGTCGGCAAAACCGATTTCGACTATGCCCGATTATCTTTGGCCAGTAAGCAAGAAGTTGAGAGATTCCTGGCCGATGACCGAATGGTCATCGATAGCAAAAAGACCAAGTTCATACCGGAAGAAACGTTTACACTGCCTGATGGCACAATCAAGTGGTTCCAAACCACGAAAATCCCGCTTGCTATTCCGGGAAATCCCGATTGTGTCCTGGGTGTTACAGTTGACATTACTAAACATAAAAAGGTGGAGGAAGCGCTGCGGGAGTCTAAAGAACGATACCGGGCCATCTTTGAGCAAGCTCCAGATTCGATAGTACTCTTCGACGCAAATACCGGCATAATAATTGATTTCAACAATAAAGCACACGAGAAACTTGGTTATAGCAGAGAAGAGTTTAAAAAACTGAAACTATCCGACATTGATGCCCTTGAGCCGAAGCAGGAAATTAGGAAACACGTAACGATGGTCGTCAACGAGGGAGTGGATACATTTGAGACTAAACAGAGGACAAAGAGTGGAGAAATTCGTGATATACTGGTAAATGCCAAAGTTATTTCTTTAAGCGGCAGAGATGTAATTCAGGGAATATGGAGCGACATTACTGAACTCAAACGTAAGGAGGAGGCACTCAGGGATAGCAAAGAGAAATTTAGGTCCATATTCGAGTTATCACCATGCTCTACAGTCCTTTTAGACTTAAAAGGTAATATACAGCAATGTAACCGGCAGTTTGTAAACTATCACGCTACTAAAGAGCCGGCAGAGGCACAGGTAGGAAGAAATATATCAGAGTTTTTCCCGCCCGAAGAAGTCCAACACCTTTTTGATACGATAAAAAAAACAATAAAAGAGAAAAAAACAATCATCGGCCCTACTATATATACAATGCTAAAGGAGGATGGTAGTAGCTTTCAAGGGGAGGGATTCTCTATCGTAATGATGGATGTAAACGGTAAGCCGAAAGGGATACTGGGGCTTGCTTATGACATCACCGAGCGACAAAAATCCGAGCAAAAACTTCGTGATTACCAGATGCAGCTTAAATCCCTGGCTTCTGAGCTAACCTTGGCCGAGGAGCGTGAGAGACGCCATATTGCCGTAGAACTTCACGACCAGATTGCTCAGTCATTAGTCATTTCGAAAATTAAGCTGGATACGCTACGTTCATCTGCGCCTTCACGGGACCTTGTCAAAGAACTGGAGGCAATCAGCGACATTCTTTACAAAACCATTCAGGACATCCAGTCTCTTACATTCGACCTTAGTTTCCCTGTACTCTATGAATTAGGCTTTGAAGCAGCGGTGGCCTCCTGGCTTGTCGAGCAAATTCAGGGAAAATATGGTATTACATCTGAGTTCGAGGACGATAAACAGGACAAGCCGCTGGATAAGGATGTCTGTATCCTTTTATTCCGGAATGTGCGCGAGCTTCTCATTAATGTTGTCAAGCACGCCAATGCAAGCAAAGTAAAAGTATCTATAAGAAAAATCGACAACCGGATACAAGTTAGCGTTGAAGATGATGGAGTGGGTTTCGACGTTGCCAAAGTGGTCTCAAGTTCAGCAAAAGGAGGTGGCTTCGGATTCTTTAGTATCCGGGAGCGTTTGGAAGAATTGGGCGGGCAAATTGATATTAATTCTCAATCCGGCCACGGTACAAAGATTAAGTTAATGGCGCCATTAAAACAACAAAATGCTAAACAAGGACAAAAATGAGCATAAAAATTTTATTGGTCGACGACCACGCAATTATACGTCAAGGACTGCATTCGCTGTTGGAGAAAGAAACGGAGATGGAAGTAATTGGTGAGGCCGAAGACGGTCGAAAAGCCCTTTACCTTGTTCGAGAATTAGAACCCGACATCGTCGTTATGGACATAACCATGCCAAACCTTAATGGTATTAATGCTACTCGCCAGATTGTTAGCGATCATCCAAAAGTTAAGATTATTGCCTTGTCAATCCATTCCAACAAGCGGTTTGTTACGGACATGCTCAAGGCTGGTGCTTCAGGCTATATATTGAAGGATTGTCTTTTCGACGAATTTGTCAAGTCCATCCATACTGTGGCTGGTGGCGAAACTTACCTTAGCCCTAAAATAGCAGGTGTGGTAGTTAGCGACTACGTGGAGCACTTGACATCAAACCGTTCAATATCTATTCTTACGGTGCGAGAACATGAGGTACTTCAACTTCTGGCTGAGGGTAAGAGCACAAAAATGATTGCCTTAGAGCTACACGTAAGCATCAAAACTGTAGAGGCAAACCGTCGTCAAATTATGGAAAAGCTTAATATCCACAGTATAGCCGAGCTTACCAAATACGCCATTCGAGAAGGTTTGACGTCTCTCGAATGACAAAAAATACATCACACCCCAAAATTATTTTTCAGGTGTTAAAAAAGGCCTTATCAGTATTGATATCATTATTAAATGTCGACATTTAACCCCTTTTTATCCTGACTGAATCTAATTCCAAAGTAGGGATTTTTTATTTTGTCTACATAACATCATTTCTATTTTTTGTCTAACCTAAAAATGGGGGATTTAGACGTTTAATAATAGACTTTTCGAAGCTTATAATCAGGAAAATCCTTTTTCTTTCTCCTTCTATTTCGACCGATAAAAGTCTTATTGTTCACATAAAAATCTAAGTTTAATGAATAAGGTTTCCAAAATACACAAAATGAAAGGCCATAAAAGTTTAGGGGGCTATTCCTTCGGACAAGTAATTACGGTTAACAAGAAATGTAAGCTTACTCGCCGAGGATGAACTTTTATGGCAAAGATTTAAATTCACAGATTCTGCATGGTGATGAAAGTAACATTGGGGGGCATCCGGGGGCAGTTGTTTCTGCCCCCGGACACCGTGCGACAACACATTTTAATATTTATTCACTTCACTATATCCAAATGTCTGATTGCCACATTGTCATATATTCTACAGTATTAACAGCACTAACAAACAATTACAATGAAAGGAATAAATATTTGAGATATGCTATTATGAAAATTTCTGTCTAAACTGGGCGGTATTGGACTTGAACCAACGACCTCCTGCGTGTCGAGCAGGCGCTCTAACCAACTGAGCTAACCGCCCTATAAATACATTTATATATTATTACCAGGATTTTTGAGAAATCAAGAAATTTTGGTGGGGAAAAAATCAAAAAATTTATCCATCGAAACGGGCTATCAAGTAAAACAACGTATTTGGCAGCAGATAACAGAAGAAACCTTAGTTATAGGTTTCTCCTAACTACCGCTGCAGCCGAGATAGTTTGAGATACGTTGCCCCTCGTTACTGTCATCGATATCTGAACACTTTTCACATACAGGCCGCCGGATTCACCGGTTTCTATATTTTTCGAGAACGTCATCGCTGTAACGTTTTCACATAGTAAATAAGAATTACCTCCAGTATCCAGATAAAGTATGTCCTCACCTGCCTCGTACCGATAATCCACTAAAGTAGCTCCATCGGCAAGTATAAGTCGACAGATATTGCTGCCTGCATTTGGATCAACCGCTTCGGCGGTGCGAATCTCCGTCGTCATACGGTGCATCGCCTGTCTGGCCGCACTGATACTTTTGAAGATGTTTTCATTCACACGATAATTAGTCACAGAGGCGTTAAATGCTATTGCCACCGCTGTAAGCAATATGCTCACAACCGCTAAAGCAATCAACATCTCGGCGATTGTAAATCCGACGGATGACCTGGTTGTCCTGGTGGACATAATCTACCCTCCTAACACAATTCAGTATCTGGCGCGAAGCCACTGCCTTGAGCTCAGCAGCTCACTTTGCATATAAACCTGTACAGTTATTCTAACAAAGGGGCTCAAATGCTCACCCACTACTACCTCAAAGTCTGCAGGATCAACATTTTCAACGATTATCTGTTGATTATACACCGTCAAGTCAGTTAATTGCTGGCAGTCGGCATTAATAGGTGGAGAAAAGCTGGCACCATCAAAATCATCGAGGTCGTCATAATCAGAAAGACTTTCGCCTGTTTCCGGCCCGAAAACACTTGTGGTAGTTTGTGGGTCCACGACGTCAAGCGGCGTAGTAAGCTCTCGTATTTGGTCAATAAGAAACTCGGCCGTTGTCAGTTTGACTGCCGCACTATTAACCTGCGCAAATGCCCTGCCAGCCACAATCAGAGAAACAATGACCAAACTAATCAACACCATGGCAATCATAGCCTCAACAAGCGTGAAAGCTCTACACATACGAATCAATCGTTGACTTGACTGAATCCTGTTTTTATAAATTAGCGTTTTCATTTTTCATCAACCCGCAACAACGTTTGACATCTTAAATATGGGCAGGATGATACTCATAGCGATAAAACCTACCAACAACCCCATTAACACTATCATTATTGGCTCTATCATCGAGGTTACCGTTTTGATTACCGACTTCAGCTCTCTTGCATAAAATTCACTCACATCAGTCAAAACTTCAAAGAGTCTGCCTGACTCTTCACCGCTTCTAATAATTTGAACAACAGATCTTGGCATAAGTTTAGAACCACTCAGACTGTGCGCAATTTTATGTCCCTCCTTTACCGAATTTTGAACGCTTTGCCACATTTGCCTGAAATGTACGTTACCCGATATTTCCGAAGTTATATCCAAAGTATCCAGGATTGGCACGCCGGCATTTACTAAAATCCCCATAGTATGCAGGCTTCTGGTTATATAAAGGCTCCGGCACAGGCGACGCACCAGAGGTATTGTCAATTTTGCCTTATCCCACCAATATCTGCCTATCGTTGTTTTTATAAAGTATAAAAATCCCCAAAAGATGCCACCAATTACCGGAATAATGATAAACCAATATCCACGCAGGAATGCACTGAGCGCCATTATTATTTTGGTTGGCTTAGGAAGCAGGTGTTCCTTGCCTTCAAAAATCGCTGTAAAACGGGGCAATACAAAAGTAAGTAGAAAGATTGTAACCCCTACCGCCATAACTCCTATGATAATTGGATATATCATGGCACTTCGGACCTGAGTACGAGTGTCCATCTCCTGGTCAAGATACTCAGACAATCTTTCAAGCATCGAGGACAATGAACCGGACACTTCTGCCGCAGCTATCATATTCACATAGAGGTTCCCAAACACATTGGGATACTTTCCGATAGCTTGTGAAAGGCTTTGTCCTCCCAAAACATCTCTGTTGACGCCCACAATTACAGAAGCGAATTTGGGATTTTCGATCTGTTCAGATATTGCTTCAAGCGATTCATTTATACTTATTCCTGCTTTAGTCATTACCGCAAGTTGATTGGTGAAATTCAAAACATCTTTACGGCTGGGGCCGAAATTGATACTGAAGCTTTGAAGTTTTTTCATTATACTTTCAGATTCTGTACCACCACTCACCAGTCTGCCTTCTTTCCCCTGAAAAAGTGACGATGCAGTTTCTGTTTTTTTCAAACCGGATTCAAATTCATCGGCAGACTTCTTCTGATATTCTACTGCTGTCATTTCGTATCCACCTTCATTATTTACCGCCTGAGGAACCTACCGCTTTCAATTCCGGTCCCGAAATTCTACGTATTGATTTGTCTTCCGGCCCACCTTCCATAGGTCCGAGTATTTTGTCCATTTTCACCGGATTCGTCGAACGCACAATCGCATCTTCCCTGTCAAGATATCCACTCTCATAAAGTTCCTGGATACTAAAGTCCATTTTCTGCATAGCCAATCTTCGGCTTGTTTCGATAATGTTAGGTATCTCGTAAATCTTATTTTCACGTATGCAATTGCGAACCGCTGAACTACACAACAAAACTTCTACAGCAGGAACCATACCGGGCTCATCGATTCTTCTGAAAAGTGTCTGAGATACCACGGCTTGCAGCGTATTAGCAAGCATCGTGCGAATTTGATTCTGCTGACCGGATGGATAAATATCGATAATACGCTCGATGGTCTGTGAAGAATTAATAGTATGCAATGTACTTAAAACCAAATGGCCCGTTTCCGCCGCCGTGATTGTTGCACTTGTTGTCTCTAAATCCCGCATCTCACCAACCAGAATGATGTCCGGATCTTGACGTAGCGAATGCTTCAAGCCAGACGCAAAATCAAGACAGTCAGAGCCAACCTCACGCTGCTCAATCACACTAAGCTTATTTCCCAAAAGGTATTCGATGGGGTCTTCCAATGTGATTATGTGCTTTTTATATTTTTCATTTATCACATTAATCATCGAGGCCAAGGTTGTACTTTTGCCCGAACCCGTATGACCCGTCACAAGCACAAGACCTCGTGGTAAATCAGTCAACTCTCTGATGATTACAGGTAAATGCAATTCCTCTAAATCAGGAATTACACTTGGAACTATTCTAAAAGAAAGCGCAATTGAATCACGCTGATAATGTGCATTAACACGAAAACGGGTATTTTTCTCAAGCGAGGCAGAAAAGTCTAAATCACGCTTTGTCTCGAATATTTTGTATTTATTCGGTCCTATCATATCGATAAGCATCTGTTTTGCTTCTTCATTTGTAACAGCCTTAAAGCCATCCATCGCGATAAGATCGGTATTTATCCGCATGATAGGAGGCATAGTTACATTTATGTGCACATCCGATGCCTTGCTTTCAACTGCAATAGATAATATCTTTTTCACGTCAATCATAGTGCTGGTCCCTTTTATCGCCTTTAATCGATATTTTTTGGGCCCCCTTTCTACCTTTCCTGTTATCTATTAAATTTCCCCGGTACTCAGAACTCTTCATCTTACTGTTCATTACTATGCGCTTCTGTAACTCTGAGTACCTCCTCAATGGTAGTCATGCCTTCCTTTACTTTCTTCATTCCATCTTCGTGTAAATTTTTACCGCCATTTGCTGCAAAAACATTCCGCATACCACTTATCGACGGGTCCTTCACTATCATCTCCCTGAAAGTATCATCAATCACCAGTAACTCGTAAATTCCTACCCGGCCTGAATAACCGGAACCATGACACTTCTCACATCCTGAGCCGTGAAAAAGCTCTTCCGGCTTGACACCGATTTTAGCTATCGGTTCTCTGACGTTTTTCGACACTTTCAAACGTTGACGACAGTCTGGACATATCTTGCGGACCAGTCGCTGGGCCAGGACGGAATTCAACGAAGCTGATATCAAATAGGGCTCAATACCTATGTCTACCAGCCGGGTAATGCTGCTCGGCGCATCATTGGTATGAAGGGTTGAGAGTACCAGATGGCCGGTCAGGGCTGCCTGGACTGCTATTCTGGCCGTCTCTTTGTCACGAATCTCCCCAACCATTATAACGTCCGGGTCCTGACGTAGAAGGCTACGTAACGCCACCGCAAAAGTAAGGCCGGCTTTCTCATTAACCTGGACCTGATTGCAGAAACCGAGCTGATACTCCACAGGGTCCTCGACAGTTGATATATTCAATTTACTACCATCCATCTGGTTTAAGCCCGAATAAAGTGTTGTCGTCTTGCCAGAGCCGGTTGGGCCTGTAACCAAAAGGATTCCGTTGGGACAGTGTATCTGTTCCTTAAAAATATTTAATGTATCTTTAGACATACCCAGCTGCTTGAGTCCCAGTAAAATACTGCTGCCGTCGAGGACTCGAATCACCACTTTCTCCCCATGACTGGTAGGAAGCGTAGATACTCGAAGGTCGATGTTTTTTCGGCCGACAATCACTGCTATTCGTCCATCCTGCGGCACTCGCCTTTCCGAAATGTCCATATTACTCATAATCTTAAGGCGCGAGACCACCGCCGGATGCATCTCAAACGGAAGTTCCATCGTATCAAAAAGCACTCCGTCTATCCGGAAGCGAATCTTGGACTTTTTTTCTTTGGGCTCTATATGAATGTCGCTGGCCCCCTCGTGGATAGCGTGGCTTATCAGATAATTGACAAAGTTGATTATGGGCGATTCGCCCGCGATCTTTTCAAGGTCTTCAACCTCCTGCTCATGCGCCTGAACGAACTCCACATCGCCGTGTGCTATATCCTTTATTATATCATCAATACAATAATCCCACTTTTTCTCCGTAAATGCCTCGGAAACCTTCGCTATGTCCTCCTCCACACAAACAACTACATCTACATTCATACTTGTCTGTCTTTTTACATCATCAATGACAAACACGTTTGCCGGTTGGCTCGTTGCAACTACCAGTGTATCGTTATGAATGCTGATAGGCATAATGTGGTTACTCTTTATGTAAGATATATCCAGCTTCTCAAATGTCTCCTTGTTTACCTGGTCCGGCTCAATCCTGCGAAACTCAAAGCCGTACATTCTTGCCCGCGCCATTAAAATTTCTTCAGGACCGGCAATACGAAGCTCTTTGAGGATTTGCACCACATCTATTCCTATCCTCTTCTGCTGCGTCTGCCTTATCTGAGTCAACTGCTCGCTGGTAATCTTACCCATTTCTGCCAGAACGTCCGCTACATCTCGCGTCTGAGGGATGGTGTCATCTGATGGCGCATACAGATTAGACAAACCATAGGCTGTCTGAACATCTGCCTTCAGAGAGTCGCCGGAGTCATCCTGGTGACGCCTTTCAGCTTTGAAAAAGTTCTTAAACATTGCCCCCAATACCTCAATATTCTGGTGGTATTCTCAAAATAAACTTCATTCCATCCGCGTAAAGTTCGACTGTATATTCGGTTATTCTGCACACCTCAAATCCACCAATTGTGTCACCCTTATAGAGAATTTTATCATCTATCATACAACAGTTGCCTTCGCTGCTGTGCATAATGCTTAAAAGCTGCATACTTTCAGCTTGCCTTGCCAACACGCTGTCGTTGTTTTTCGAGCCCAAAACTATGCTTGGAGAATACCTCTCATGCACAAAAGGATTCTTTTGCAGTTGCTCAACCTGCAGTTTCTTCACATCCGAAAACTGATTAAACTTTCTAACAATCTGGTCAATTTGTCTGCTACCGCCTAATTTAAGCCCCATAAGCTGTGCAATTGCTGACTCAATCTGAAGCTCTTCACTGGATGGCTGGCCCAGCACCGCTAAAGGACTGCTTTTCTTTATCATAAGCAAAACATAAATCAGGCCTATTGCGAACAGTATCGCTAATACTATCGTTCCTCGCTTTATCTTCTTATCAAAGGAGGAAACCGCAAGATAATCCGGTTGTTGCTGCGATTCAGATTGGACAGTATTCTTGTCCGTCAACTCATCTTTCTTGTCAGGTGGATTATCCGAGGAATCTGCTTTTTGGCTGGTCCGCAGGTCACGTCCGTTATTGGAATCTTCATTTGTAAATTGCAACATCAGTTAAGCTCCAGGTCTGTCCCTTTTTAATTTGTTATATCATCCAGGCACATTCTGGAAGAATATACTCATCACAAACTGCGCCGTTGCCTCTCCTTCATTAACACGGTCCTTATTTAGCTCCAGTTGCTTTATCTTCATAATCCGAGGCAGACGCTCCAATTCAAGTAAAAATGAATAATATCTGTTAAAATCTCCATGCAACTCCATCCTCAACGGCTGCTCAACATAACCGTTACACTCTTCCATTCTAAGCGTCCGTATACTTTTTGTGGTAAGGCCTTGTCGTTGCGCAATCACTGTAACCTGCTGAAGAACTTTGTGAATCTGGCTATGCGGAGGAAGTCGGCTTTCAAAAAAGCTTATTGCATCCTCCAATTGCTCGAGCTGTCGGTCTAAATCACGTGCAACCGTTTTCGCCTGTTGCAGTTCCTCAAGTTTCTGACGCTTGCTTTCAAGCTTCAGCTTTTGCTGTGAAAAATTACGGTTAGCAGGTCTTAGCATATAAGCATAAGCGATGTACGCAACTGCTGCCAAAGACACAAAAAATACAATTTTCCGCAAACTACCGGTCATAACAATCACACCTCATAATTACACTTTGTTTCATAAACGCGAACCGGCCTGTTTAATCGAAACCATATCGCCACGAGTCAATTCCGCCTGCCGACTCAGCATCGCCGTGAGTTTAAACTCGAGACACTTTTCACCGGAAATTGTGCGCTGTTTCGAATGTACCAAGGCCACACCCTCGAATAAAGATGAACCGCTGAGACGCTCAATATACGCGGCGACCTGGATATTGCTCGCAGCAATGCCTTCCAGCTCCACATTTGTCTCCGTACGCCGTTTAGCAGCTGTCTCAGAGTCCGATTGAATTGTAGACTTACGGGCCTCAAACTTATTCGAGTAATCATTCGAACCCACAGGCCGCTTTAATTCCCGTTGAGAAAGCTTTAATTGCGTAAGAGAAACACCGCCGGGAAGATTGTTAGTCAGGGACGCTAATATCACGCTGCGAGGCACCGGCTCTATTAACTCCGCAGTGATAAGGGCCGCTTTCATCATCATCTTCCTCTTTGTCTGAAGCTCTTCAAGCTGTTGTATTGCTTCGGCACCTTGCTGCATCATCAGGTTTACCTCTGCTACCTCGCGTACGATGGTCCGCTGCCGAAATTTTATCAGTACAAACATCCCCGTCAAAATGCACATTAAAAATACGAACATCACCAAACACAGCCGGTTCATACGAAGCGACTGCTTTTTCTGAATATACTCATCTGGTGCAAAATTTATCTTCAGCATTTTCGAAGCACCTTTATTTAAGACAAACTCAAGCCGAATACCGTTGCCCAGTTAACCTGGCAACCTCGACGGTCAAATCCATATCCATAACGGGACTTGATCTCCACCGCACCGAGGACATCTCCTATCTGCGCGGATATGTTCCAGCGTTGGGCCAGTTGTGTTAAATGGTCGCAGATGCTTTTGTCCGATGCCCGGCCGGATAAATAAATGAGTCGCTCTATTCGACCAGCACCCGGTATTGACTCGAAAAACCTCTCACAAGCCAACAGCTCAAGAATTAGCCGTTTTATCATCTCCTCGCTTGTCATTTTCTTAACACCGAGTGGTATAAACCTTGCAAAAAGCAACTCACCCCCCCTGCATATTACCACTTTGGTTGAACTAGCGCCCGTCTCGAGAAGCATAACGACCGCTTGTCTGTCATTGGACCGCTTGGCAAAAAATTTTGTGTAACTAAGGGTCATAGCCAGGGGCCAGACGCCGACGGCCTTTACCTGTAAATCCGCGTTTTCGTACATCGCCAAATGTCTTTCAACCTTGGGACGTTCAGCAACCATAACCAAGACTTCCAGTGTTGTGCCATTGATGTTACGGCCGGTCTGCTCAGAAGTAACAACATACTTGACAAGTGCATCTGTTGAATCAAAGGCAAGCTTCTGTTGTACTTTTGAAAGTATAACCTCTTTGAGTCTATCGTTGGGAACTTTGGGAACACCAATCTGCTCGATAAAAACGTCGTGCGCCGGTATGGCTGTTATTATCTCGCGGCCACGAAACGTACCATTGGAGGTAATTTTCTTAATAAAATCCACGACCCATCTCTGCCATTCGCTACTGCCGGAGGAAAGGCCGGGTGGAACCTTCTCACTTGCTCCTGCAACTATACAAGGACCTTTTCGGCCGCGGGCAAGCTGGGCCATCTTTATAGCATCACTGCCTATATCAATTCCTATCGGATATACCTGTCTTTTCAATTTGTTAGAAATGTCAAAAATCATATCCGAACTATACACTCCTTTAAAAGCAAACAGTCTGTCTTTACGTATAATTCGTAAGAGTAAATGACTGTTATCCTGCCATTTTTGATAAATTCGTTCAAATGAGGTGCTTGCATTAATACTTCTTCAGGCAGTTACTGCCATCTCATTTACGAATTGCGCCAATTAAAACATAAGAAATGAGATAAGTAGCGTCAAATCCCCCGGGGCCACGAGGGCAAATAAGAATTAAGTTCCAATAATAACAGCTGTTTTGGCCGAATCCTCATTTCAACTCTATCCAGAGTCGCTTACCCGCAGGAACGTCCGATATTTGTACGGCATAAGAGGATTCGTTTAAATGGAAGTGATCAGCTATTTGAAGAAAACAATTCCATACTTTTTCCCGTGGTTGTGTAAGAAAATTATGCCGGAAGGCTAAAAATTTCTCTTAATAAAAAACACAAGTCCCTGCTACAGCCTATAATCATCACTCCGCCTTAAGCCTGCGACTCATTAGCTCCTGAACGGCTTTTTCTATGCTTTTAGCTTCGAATAAAATCTCAAAAACCGCCTGTGTTATCGGCATTTCGATATGGTATCGGCCGGCGAGAGCCATAACACTTCTGCAGGTCGCCACCCCCTCAGCTATCGACTCGGTTGCATCAAGAGCTTCTTGTAAAGTTGCCCCTTTGCCGATTCTCTCACCAAACGAGCGATTTCTACCTCTTGGCGAGATGCAGGTTGTCACCAGGTCTCCCAGGCCACTTAATCCTGCAAAAGTCTCCGCTTTGGCACCCATAGCAAGGCCAAGTCGAGTTATCTCTGCAAGTCCTCTACATAACAGTGCCGCCTTCATATTATCTCCGGCACTAATGCCGTCAACAATGCCCCCGGCTATTGCTATGACGTTTTTCATTGCCCCGGCCAGTTCAACACCGAGGATATCGGTGTTGGTGTACATCCGTAAATAAGGTACATTAAACGCTTGCTGAACCTGTATGGCCAATTCGTTATCAGGGCAGGCTGCACATGCTGTAGCTGGTAGTCGTTGTGCAAGCTCATCGGCTATTGTGGGGCCTGAAAGCACAACGCATCTGATACCCCCTCCCAGGACATCTACAAGCACTTGAGTAGGACGGAGGAGTGTATCGTTTTCAATGCCCTTGGTGACGGAAATGACGATAATGTCCCTGGGTGTATAGGCTTTAAGCCGCTGCCAGACTTGGCGCATAAACTGGCAGGGTACGGCTGAAACAATCAAATCCGCTCCGACCATTATTTTTTCATCGGCAGACTCAAATCGAAGTCCCTCAGGCCATTTATGTCCCGGCAGAAACCTGACATTCTCGCCGGCCTGTTTCATTTCCTTCAACTGTGCTGCATCATAACCCCAAAGTCGTACATCAACTCCCTTTTCTCGAAGCAGCATAGCACAAACGCTGCCCATTGCACCATCGCCAATTATCGAAACACTCTTAAACATTGACGATGATTAAAACAAATACCGAGGCACATTGCAACAACTATCAAGGCTACAGTAACTTTTTGGGAAAGCTTAACAGAGCAATTCAAGAGCATCGGGGGCATATCGCCGAAGCTCAGCAATCTGATTTTCCCCCAATTTTGCTTCAATCACCACGAAGCCGTCCAGGTAGTGCTCGCCCAGGATGGTTGCATGTGACCGTAAAAAGCTTTGAACTTTGCCGTTATGCTGCTGAGTTCTGACACGCACCAAAACATCGGCTCCCCGGTACATCCTCAGAATGGCTTCGTGCAGCTTCTCAAGGCCTATGCCCGCCTTGGCTGAGATGGAAATTGCCTCGGGGTATAGTGTCACCAACATGTCAATTATATCGCGCTTGCTGAGGATATCGGTCTTATTAATCAGGATTAAAATCGGTGTCTCGGTGCAGCCGATTTCTCTAAGAACGTTATTGACCGACTCGATTTGCTCGGGTGCTTCACAACTTGAAACATCGACGACATGAAGGAGCAAATCTGCGTTCACCGCCTCTTCGAGAGTGGCCTTGAATGACGCAATTAGCTGATGAGGCAGGTTGCGTACGAAGCCGACCGTATCGCTTAGTAATACTTCGATGCCGCCTTCTATCCTGAACCTGCGTGTTCGCGTATCAAGTGTGGCAAACAAGCGGTCTTCCACATGCACACCTGCGTCGGTAAGCGCATTCATCAGTGTACTTTTGCCGGCATTGGTATATCCCACAAGGCATATTTTAAACAGGCCTTTGCGGCCTTTAATCTCTCGCAGCTTGCGCTTGTCGATCAGGGCAAGTTCTCGCTTTAATTCAGTAATGCGTTTGTTTACGAGGCGTCTGTCGATTTCCAGCTGTTTCTCTCCAGGACCTCTGGTGCCGATTCCTCCAACCACGCCCGCTGCCGTTGCACCGCCCGCACCGGCAACAGTATCCAAATGCAACCACATCCTGGTAAGCCGGGGATAAGTATACTCCAATTGAGCCAATTCAACCTGGAGCTTTGCCTGATGTGTTTTTGCCCGAGAGGCAAATATATCCAGAATCAACTCGCTTCGGTCAAGCACCTTGACTCCAACCAGCTTCTCGAGCTCGCGAATTTGTCCCGGCGAAAGGTCGTTGTCAAATATTACCACCTCTGCTTTGTAGCGTTTGACGCGCTCGGCAAGCATTTGTGCTTTTCCCTTGCCGATATACGTCGCGGGATTAATCGAGGAAATCTTCTGCTGGAATTTGTCTACTACAACCGCCCCTGCGCTTTCGGCCAGTGCCTTCAACTCAATCAAATCATCGTGCCGCGCCGCACCTTTCGGAATAGTACAAATTAATACCGCCCTTTCCTTCCTGACTCGCAGCGTCTGGCGCATCTTTTCCAAAGTGGACCAATACCTCCAGAAAACATACCTTTTTTAGTATACCATAAATCAATAGTAAATACAATAAGGAGAGATTAACGCCGAACCGGATTATTGATAACGGGGATTAAAACTGCGGTAAAGGCTCTTTCAACGCCGCCATTCCGCCTTGCGCACCATTAAAGGCGGCATGTGAATGGGCTTAGCTTTATGCTGTTTCATTTTTATGCAGCTTCTATTACTCGGATACCAACGGATGGGAAAAGGCTTAATCTGCCACTTTATCCTACGTTTTATTAAGCCGTAAAACATAACAATAACAGCTCCAGAAAAAGCCTCCACTGCGCTTGGTTAATTCACTATCTGACCCGCCAATCCTATCGACCCTTTGGCTTGAGTAATTAATGTATTTTCAGGGATTTCAAATCAGCCGTATCACCAACGAATAACAAAAAAACAAATAGGTCCGAAAACGACGATAAGTTGGGATTATTCCGGCAATTTGATTGAGAACATTTTGCAAAAACGACGCGGGTCCAGGCCGTTGATTTTACGGTTTAACAATTGCAGATATTTCAGCAGAGCGCAAGGTGCTCCAGGACTAATTGTTCTATAGCCGCTTCGGCTCTTATCTGACCTGTTTTTATTGCATAGTCCGTCTGAGCCAGCTTTTCCAGAATTAAGGCTATTTTGTTAAGACCCAACTTGCGAATTTGTTCGAAAAAGGCATCTTTCTGATACCAAATTCTCTCTTCAGAGACAACTTCTGATACTGTCCTGCCCTTCTCAAGCATAACAGCGGCCTTAAACATCCTGCGAAAATGGAAGGCAAAAGCGCCCACGAGTTGATAACTCGCATCTGTCTGAGTGGATAATGTCCTGCGAAGTCGCTCAAGGGCTTGTGTCTTTCTCCCTGCCGTCATAGCCTCAATTATTGCAAAGGCATCGAATAATCTATTATAGCCGATTACAGCTTCGAGGTGATTTAGCGTTATCGCCTTTTCATCACCGGCATAGACCGCCAGCTTATCAAGTTCACTACACAGCCTTGCAGGTTCGTCCCCCACAAGCTCAACCAATACTTCGGCCGTCGGTTTTAATAGCACCTTGCTATGTTCGCTTTTGGCATATGTGACAAGGTATTGGGGAAGCTGCCGGCCTTTCAAAATTCCGACGGTGATTAGCCCCTCAGGGGGAAGCTTTTTGGCCAGCTTCGCAGTCTTAAGCCAAGTCTTTACTGTCAACACAAGTATCCCACATTTACTGGGACTATCGAAGTATTTCTCGAGCAGCGGACGATTGGCCGAGACAAAATCATCGGCCCCCTTGAGCAAAACCACCCGCCTGGATGAGAATAATGGAAGTGTTTGCAGCTCGTCAAAAATTTCTGCAGCCGAAACATTATCCGGCTGTGGACTAAATAATCCCATTGCTCTTTGTTCGGGCTCCAGAAGCCGGCCAAGCAACTTCTCGCATTCAGTATTGACGAGGAATTCGTCCTTGCCCGCTATAACATAAATGGCTTCGTCGTGCCGTAAGGCATCCTGTGGAGTACGGCGTGAGCTGCGAGCTTTTGTCGGCATTACCTGTTATCCTTGCGAAGAGGAGGCCTCATCGGAATCCTGGTTCTCTTCAGAATCATCCTGCTGAGTTATTAACTTTTCGACCGCCACGAGTTTGTCACCCTTATCGAGTTTGATAACCCGCACACCCTGAGTGTTTCTGCCGATTGCCCGGATTTGCTCGAGCCCGGTTCTAATAATAATTCCGTTGGCGGTTATCATCATTAGCTCATCCTCATCATTTACCGCTTTAAGCCCGATGACACTGCCGTTTCGCTCGGTATTTTTTATATTTATCAATCCTATACCACCACGCTTTTGAGACCGGTAATCCTCAAGATTGGTCCTCTTGCCGTAGCCATTCTCGCAGACAGTCAGCAAAGTTGCCTTTGAGCCCGGTTCTACTATGACCATATCGATTACACTATCTTTAGCTCGCAATTTGATGCCTCGCACACCTCTTGATACCCGTCCCATCGGCCGAACGAGCTCTTCATCAAACCGTATAGCAAGCCCCCCGTGCGTACCAAGCAGAATTTGAGCATCTCCCCTCGTAATAGCCACTCTTATTAAATCATCATTAGGCTCCAGCTTAATAGCTATAACTCCACTTGCCCTCGGATGGCTGTAGGCGCTTAGCACCGTCTTTTTCACCAGGCCATTCTTTGTAGCCATAACCAGATTACTTTCGTCGAACTGGCTAACATTAATTATCGAGGCAATCCTCTGCTCACCCAACTCCAGCAGATTCACAATATTTCTTCCCCTGCTTTGACGGGGTAATTTCGGCACGTCATAAACCTTCAACCAATAGCACTTACCTCGATTAGTAAAGACAAGCAAATAATCGTGGGTGGAGGCTATAAACAGATGCTCTATAAAATCACCTTCCTTGGTGTCTGAACCTATAATACCCCTGCCGCCCCGTCCCTGCTTATGATAGGTATCAACCGGCATCCTTTTTATATAGCCATCGTGGCTTATTGTTACCACAGCCTCTTCTTTAGGAATCAAATCCTCCATATCAAACTCTTCGATGTCCCCGGCGATTTCCGTACGGCGTGCGTCGGCGTATTTCTCTTTTATCTCAAAAATATCCTCACGAACAATGTCCAACAGCAGCTTCTCACTGGCCAGAATCGCTTCGTAATCAGCTATTTTCTCCACAAGCTCTGCATAGTCCTTCGCCAGCTTTTCTATTTCAAGGCCCGTTAAACGTTGCAGTTGCATTGTCAATATCGCGTCAGCCTGGGGGCCTGTGAGGTAGTGCTGAGTCTTGCTTTTTTCTTCAACAAAAACGGCAGGCAGGATTTTTTTGAGAACCTCAGATTCGCTAAGCACTAATGGTTTTTCCATAAGATTCAGCTTGGCGGCCGGCACATTGGGCGCCCGTTTTATCAAATCGATAATGGCGTCTATGTCACTAACTGCCAGAATTAAACCTTCGAGAATATGAGCCCTGTTTCTGCATCGCTTCAGTAGAAATTTACTTCGCCTACGGATAACTTCCTTGCGATGGTCTATATACAACTGCAACATCCTTTTGATATTTAAAGTCTCAGGGCGATTATTGACGAGTGCTATGTTGAGTACCCCAAAAGTATTCTGCAGCGGCGTGTATTGATATAACCTGTTGAGCACGATTTGTTCATTCGCTTCTTTTTTCAATTCCACTACAATTCGCATACCCTTGCGGTCTGACTCGTCCCGTATGTCCTGAATTTCAGGTATCAGGTTTCTATGCACGCAGGAGGCAATTTTTGATACAATGGTTGTTTTTACAACGACATAGGGTATCTCGGTGATGACTATACGCATTCTGTCTTTTTTATCTTTCTCGATATGTGCCTTGGCCCGTACGGTCAATTGTCCTCTGCCGGTGGTATAGGCCTCGACGATACCTCTGCGTCCGCAGATAATTCCACCAGTGGGAAAGTCCGGCCCCGGCAGGCGCTGCATAATTTCCTTGAAGCCGCAATCCGGCTCGTCAATCAGCAGTACCAATGCATCGCAAATTTCGCCTAGATTGTGCGGAGGGATGTTAGTCGCCATACCGACTGCAATACCGGTTACACCATTCATCAACAGGTTAGGGAACTTAGCCGGCAGAACAACTGGTTCTGTGCGTGTCTCATCGTAATTAGGAACAAAATTTACCGTATCAAGATTAATATCCTCAAGCATATCCGTTGCTGCTGCCGTCATTCTCGCTTCGGTATAACGCATCGCCGCCGGGGGGTCACCATCGATACTGCCGAAATTACCCTGCGGGTCTACCAGCATATAACGCATATTCCACTGCTGTCCCATTCGGACAAGAGTCGGATAGACTACTGCCTCACCGTGGGGGTGGTAATTACCGCTGGTATCACCGGCAATCTTGGCACACTTACGGTGTTTGCTTCGTGGGCCCAAATGTAAATCGTGCATCGCCACTAATATCCGCCTTTGTGAGGGTTTAAGGCCGTCCCGCACATCCGGCAGCGCACGCGAAACGATTACACTCATTGCATAGTTTAAATACGAATTCTTCAACTCATCCAGAATCCGCAATTCCTCAATATGTTCCTGTGAACTCTTAGCTTCGCTCATACGATTTCACCTTCCTTACTGTACTGAGCATAGAGAAGTAAAATCTTACCAAAATTGATAAATAAAAACTGCCTAATAAGTTAACCGCAAGCCAGTAAAAAGTCAACAAATCCCTGCCCGTCCGGCCGCCTCAATCGAGCTAATATTCTTGACAGGCCTTCGGGAAGAAAATACAGTGTCCTGGATGGCAAAAAGCTTATACATAATCGACGGCCATGCACACATTTACGCCGCGTATTTCGCACATATCCGACAGAAGTTCACCAGTCCTGCCGGAGAGCCCACAAAGGCAACATATATATTCACCACTGCGATGCTCGGTCTGCTCAAACGTCACAAACCCGATATGCTTGTAGTAGCAATGGACAGCAAGGAGCCTACCTTCCGGACCAAAATTTATCCCGAATACAAGGCCCACCGTCCGCCTATGCCGGACGATATGCCGCTACAGATTGACCGAATAGAACAGATCCTCGGGGCAATGAACATACCCGTCCTGCGACTGGCCGGCTTCGAGGCGGACGACATAATCGGAACACTGGCCAAAAAGGCCGGCAAAAAAGGTATCGATTCCTACATCTGCGCAAATGACAAAGATATGTATCAGCTTGTCGATGACCATATTTACATTTTCGATATTAAAAAAGGTGAAGTTCTTGATGATGATACACTGTTTGATAAATATAAAATTCATCCAAAGGATTTTATCGATGTTTTGGCATTACAGGGTGATTCTTCCGACAATGTCCCGGGCGTACCGTTAATCGGGGAAATGAACGCTGTCAAAATGATTCAACAATACGGTTCTCTCGATAAACTATACGAACACGCCGATGAAATTAAAGGCAAGCGAGGTGAAAGTCTCCGCAAATTCAAGGAACAAGCCTATCTTAGCAGGGAGCTTGTCACCATAAACCGCAATGTTCCTCTTAAAATAAACTACGACAACCTCAAACTCACCGAACCGGACAAACCAAAACTTTCCGAAATCTTCACCGAGCTTGGCTTTAATCGCCTGCTTACCCAGCTGGGTCTGACACCCACTGAGGGTGTTCAACCGGCCGCGGCAGCTACTCCCTCCACTGATGATTCGGACCTAAATGTTAGACTCAGCTCAGTTGACACTCCGGCCTCGGTTAAAAACGTCGAGCACGATTATCAGCTTCTCGATACTCCTGCGAAGTTTGAAAAATTTATGAAGGCAATCAATAAACAGAAACTGTTTGCCCTTGATACGGAAACCACCTCTATTTCTCCTATGCGCGCCGAGCTCGTAGGCGCGAGCTTTTCCTGGGAAAAACACAAGGCCTTCTATCTTCCCGTCAAGACCCCGATGGGCCAAAAGCACCTCGATATAAATATGGTTCGCAAAAAACTGGCGCCGATACTTGCTGATTCGAAGGTTAAAAAAATCGGCCAGAATATCAAATACGACCTGCACGTCTTAAGAAACGCCAAAATGCCCGTCCACGGCGTTTTCTTTGATACTATGGTGGCCTCTTATTGCCTTGACGCCTCACGCAGAGGCCATTCACTTAACAACCTTGCACTGGATTTCTTAAATTACGAATGTATTCCTATCTCCGCCCTTATCGGCAAAGGCAAAAACCAGCTTACTTTTGATATGGTAGATACCTCCGTTGCCGCCGAATATGCTGCGGAGGACGCTGATATTACATTCCAGCTTTATGAGATATTAAACTCCCGTCTTGAAAAAGAGCCCCAGCTTAAAAAACTCTTCGAAGACGTGGAAATACCTCTCGTTACAGTCCTTACTTCTATGGAATACAACGGTGTTTCTCTGGATACAAAGCTGCTGCGAAAAATGTCAGGAGAAATTACAGTTACACTTGAAAAAACAACGTCCGAGATTTACGAACACGCTGGTATCACTTTTAACATTGATTCTCCCAAACAGCTTGCCGAGGTTCTCTTTGACCGTCTCGGGCTCGAGCCGATTCGCATGGGTAAAGTTGGTAGAAGTACCGATGCCGATGTCCTCGAGCAGCTAAGCGACCAGCACCCGATGATTCCGCTCATTTTACAATACCGCCAGTTAAGCAAACTGAAGAATACTTACGTTGACAAGCTCGGCTCACTAATCAACCCGAGGACCGGCAGAGTCCACGCTTCTTTCAACCAGACCATCACTACCACCGGCAGGCTAAGCTCCAGTGACCCGAACCTGCAGAATATCCCCATTCGTACGGAACTGGGCCGAAAGATTCGCGGTGCGTTTATTCCGGCACAGAAAGACAACTGCATTTTGAGCGCCGATTATTCTCAAATCGAGCTGCGATTCCTTGCCCACTTCTCGAAGGACAAGGCCCTGCTGGAGGCATTTGCCGCCGACCGCGATATTCATCTCTTCGTTGCATCGCAGATATTCGACGTTCCTCTTGACGAGGTCACCGACGAGATGCGTTCACGATGTAAAGCTGTCAACTTCGGGATAATCTACGGCCAGGGGCCTTTCGGCCTGTCACGCACAATCGGTATAAGCCACGCGGAAGCCAAAGAATTCATCGACGGTTACTTCGCCCGTTACAAGTCAATACATAAATTTATGGACGAGGTAGTCGCAACCACGAAAAAACTCGGTTATGCAGAGACAATTCTGCACCGCCGAAGAAAAATCACCGGCCTGGCAAACAAAAACGCCAACAAACGCGCACAGGCCAAACGTCTTGCTACAAACACCGTCATTCAGGGCTCGGCCGCCGATTTGATTAAAGTCGCGATGATTAACATCCAGCGTAAAATCGAACGTGAAAAACTACACGTTAAAATGATACTGCAGATTCACGACGAGCTTGTTTTCGAGCTTCCGAAGGCCGAAGTGAAGAAACACGCAGAATGGATAAGTGAAGAAATGACCGGCGCTATCAAACTCGACGCGCCGCTAAAGGTCGATATTCGCCACGGCCCAAGCTGGCTCAGCGATAAGTAAGTCACACCAGACTAATTTTCGGCGTTTTAACGAACAGTCTGAATCAACCGTTTTAATTACAATCCAGCCAGTTCGAGCACTCTCGGTATGTGCTTCTCCCAGCCTAATGTCATAAGGTGAACACCCTGGCATAGGTCTTTTACCTCTTTAATCAGGCGGGCTGATATTGCCAGGCTCGTCTCGACGCGTTTTTCCTTCGGTGCTGCGGCCAGCTCATTAATAATCTCATCGGGAACGTGAATTCCCGCTATATTCGCGTTCATAAATTTTGCCATCCCAGCCGATTTCAAAAACACAATACCGGCCATCACGGGCACGTTCAGATGTTTGGTCTTTTTCATAAAATCAGCGAATTTGTCAACCTCATAAATCGCCTGTGTCTGGAAGAACTGCGCACCGGCCGCAACTTTTTTCTCCATCTTGATAATCTGCGGCTCTAATGGGTCCGAGCCCGGGCTAACGGCCGCTCCCAGGCAAAATGAAGGCGGCCGGCCTTCCAGAGCGTTACCGGCCATATCCTTGCCGGCCATTAAGCCTTTAACAACAGCCAGAAGCTGTACCGAATCAAGGTCAAAAACCGGCATCGCCTGAGGGTGATCGCCCAATTTCGGATGGTCGCCGGTAAGGCTAAGCAAATTCTCGATACCTAATACCGCGGCGCTAAGGACGTCCGACTGTAAGCCCAGACGGTTCCGGTCCCGACAGGTAAGCTGCATAATCGGCTCAAGACCTTTGTCCTTAAGGAGACGGCACACTGCCATCGAACCAACCCGTAACACCGAACTTTGCAAATCGGTTACGTTAAAAGCATCCACCTTGGCCTGCAAAGGCTGCAGTTCCTCTATCAGCCCCTCAACTTCTACACCTTTCGGCGGCCCAACTTCACAGGTAATAACAAATTTGCCTTGCTTGAAAGCCTCAGCGAGTTTCATACCTTCAATGCCTCCCTATGTTTTACTTTAGATTCAGTAGCTACCGGCACGTAAAATCCGATTTATTCCTTTTCGCCCTCTACGTCATAAAATGACGTTTTTCGCAATTCAGACGAGGGCAGCATCTTACTATGGTCCCGGGCAGTATGCAGTTTGCGGAGATTATCAAGCCGTCCTATTTTCTGTAGTCGCTCATAAATTTTAATCCAGCCGCAATCTTTCTCCGGGTCAACTTCACATTTCTTATCCTGCGCACCGCCACAGGGGCCGTTTAGCAAACTTTTCGCACAGGAAGTGATAGGACAAATACCGCCGGTATAGTCCAGAGCACAGTCACCACACGCCTCGCAGCGCTCCTCGGCAGGCCAGAGTCCCTGCAAACCACCCATTGAGACCGTGTTTGCCGCGGGATGGACGACCTTATCGGTTACCTTCGCAACCGCCTGGACACCGATGCCGCAGGTCAGGACTAATATAGAATCGGCCCGGTTAATTTCATCCATCTGCCTTGCCAGCCTGCTCGTTACCAACACTTTGTTACAAAGAAAATCCACCAGCAATGTGCCTGTAACTTTTTCCCCTGCCTTTTCCATCTCCGCTTTCATCCCTGACAGCGCTTCGGCACCGCCGGTCTGGCACGCCTCAGCACAGCCGTTACAAGCAAGGAGAAAAATGTTCTTCTCGTCACCGAGCGACTCGATGATTTCCTCTATCGGCTTATCATTCGTGAACAGCATCTTCAATTTCCTCTAAAACCGTATTCATAATTTTCAGTATCTTTCTTCTCACCGAATTTGTCAGTTCCAGTCCGTAATCAACTTCTTCCGGTTCGATACCAATAACCACAATCTCTTCCGGCGCACACTGCATTTTGTCCACGATGCTCAATGCCTCAACCAGACCGACTTGATGCAGACTCATTCCTGAGGTTTCTTTGCCTCCGAAAATCCTCAGCAGTTCGTCTTTCTGCTCAGCTTCCAGTCGCATTTTATAAATTGTGCCCGGTTTACCCCCGGCCCTCAAGGCATCAATTACAACCAGCTTCCTGGCCTTTTCAGCGGACAGCAGAACATCAAGGCCGGCGGTACCAGCGTCCACCAACCTGACGTCATCCGGCATATTTCTCCTCTGCATCTCTCGGACGACGTGCACGCCGACTCCCTCATCCTTCAGAAGAATATTGCCGGCACCAAGGACAAGGACCCGTTTTTCTTTGCATATCTTTTTCTGCTCGGCCTTCGATTTAATCTTCGTTTTTGTTCGCATATTAAACAATCCGCAAAAGCCCTGACTCATTTCCCTGAGCATTTAACATATGCACAGAGCAAGCAAGGCAGGGGTCAAACGCCCGCACAATTCGCACAATTTCAAAGGGATTATTATTATCCTTCACCTTCGTCCCCGTTAGTGCCTGCTCGATTGGGCCCGGCTGTTCCTTATCATCTTTCGGCGAGGCGTTCCAGGCCGTTGGAGTAATGACCTGATACCTGGCGATTTTCCTGTCCTTGATGCTTATCCAGTGGCCTAACGCACCTCGAGGGGCCTCCGTCAGGCCCACACCATCGGCCTGCTCTGGAATTTCGCTTTCAACGATGGTCGGCTCGCTGGGCCTTAGCTGCTGCAGCCACTCGACCATAGTATCGGCAACAAGCTTGGTCTCCAGCGCCCTTGCCGCATGCCGTCCGAGGACGGAAAACAGAACGTCAGGCTTCGCATTAAACTGGCCAAGCAGTGAATCAATCATCTCTTTCGTCTTGCTGTCTTCCTGTACGTAATTGCACACCATCCGCGCCAAAGGCCCAAGTTCGTAAACCTTACCCTTATATCTTGGGGACTTCAGAAATGAATAACCTTTGTTCTTCTTCGGCTCAGGTTTTGTTTCCCCCTGTCCCGGCCACTTACCCGAACTCGAATCGGCATACCATGAATGCTTAACGTCTTCGGTGATGTTTTTCTCAGTAAACTGCTCGCATTTCAAATCTTCACCGACAACGCCAGCCTTGAAAAGCTCTCCGCCAGGTAATTCAAAGGCACCATAGGCAACCACTTTCCTGCAGCCTATTCCAATACCGAAATAATCGCCATATGCCTTTGCCACCGTTATGATATCAGGAATATATGCATTATCGATGAACTGGCGTATTTCGTTCAGCCGCCAGAGGAAATTTGTGATCTTCTCCTCATCAAGTTTTTCGGTTACACCCCCCGGGACAATTGCAACATTATGAGGCATCTTGCCGCCAAAAATAGCGAGCATTTCCTGGCATTTACGCCTAATATCCAGAGCCTGAAGGTAATGATTAACAAGCTGCGAATTTGCTTCGCCTGAAACGCGATAATCTCCTTCGTATCGCGGCACAAAAGGAGAAAGCTCGCCAACCGCTCCAACTGCATCGACATAATCCAGTGCAGCCAAATGATAAAAGTGCAGAATGTGCGACTGCATGAAATTACAGCCGAATATTAGGTTACGAAGTAATTTACCATTCTCCGGCAGCTTGCCGTTCAAGCCAAATGCGTCATCAAGGCAAAAAGCAGAAGCTGTTGCATGAGCGGTCGGACAAACGCCGCAGATTCGCTGCGTCAGACGATTGGCGTCACGGGGGTCCCTTCCCTGAAGGATTATCTCGAAACCACGGAACAGGGTTCCTGCACTTCTTGCTTCTTTGACCACACCTCCGTCAACTACCGCCTCTATGGCAAGGTGGCCTTCTATTCTTGTTATGGGGTCAATCTTGATTGTCTTGCTCATTTGATATCCTCGAAAGAAATTTTCTCGTATAATGGCGACGTACCATCAGGAAATTCCGGCTCAACGCACCCTAAACAAGGCGAGCCTGCCTTGACGCACCAGTTTATTCCATTGTTCCACTGCCTTAAGGGGCAATCCGCGTTCGTATAATGGCCCTTACAGCCTACCATATAAAGGCAGCCCTCTTCACCCGGCTTTGAAGCAAATTTGCCTTTATCAAAATCGGCCCGCCTTGGACAGTTCTCGTGAACCAGTTTGCCGTAAAAAAGTTTTGGCCGATTCAAATTATCCAATTCCAGCGCTTCGAGACCCGAAAAAAGAATCACTGATATTGTACCTGTAAACCAGTCCGGATGAAGCGGACAGCCGGGAAGATTTATTACGGACGTTTTAATTCCTTTTTCATCAAATAATTCCTTCACACCTTTGCATCCTGTAGGATTAGGCTTAGCCGCCGGGATTCCGCCAAAAGCGGCACATGTGCCGACAGCAACAACCAACAGCGCATTTTCCCCAAGCTGCTCGACACTTTTTTGTATGGTTAACTCCTGGCCGTCCTTCTCACCGATGCTGCCGTAGATACCATCCTCAGCCGTCGGAATCGCACCTTCTAATACTAATATGTAATTGCCCTTTTTTTCCTTTTCCGTATCTTTCAGGACCTCGATTACAGGTTCTCCCTGCCCTGCCATTATCGTCGCGTGAAACAATAGATTAAGCTGCTGGCCGGGCACAAGCTCGTCAAGCAACAGATTTTGTATCCTGGGACTGACCGCGTTTAAAACCGACACAGAGCAGCCGGTACAGCCGGCCCCCTGCAACCAAACTACTGGATATTTCTTAGTAACCATTTTTCCCATCTCACTCCTATTTAGTTGTTATTAGCCGGTGGATATTATTTACTCCAAATCCCGCGACTTGCTGTTTTTGGCACAAAACCGGGTTCAATTTACATCTAAAAACACAACAACTTAATTGCCGAAAAATACCAACATCATCAGGATGGCTACGGCGAGTATTCGTCCTTACCAAACCTGAATGTGGGCGCAGTATTAATATTAGTCAAACTGCGTGGTCTATTCCACTTCGCGTAATTTTTCGGCTCTTGATATGCGTACAAGTTTTCGAGCTTCCCAAGCTTCTTCAATCTCTCATATATTAATGTCCATCCACAATCTCGATCGGGGTCTACTTCGCATTTGCCGTCATGAGCGCCGCCACAGGGACCGTTAAGAAGTCCCTTTGAGCACAGAGTCAGGGGACAAAGGCCACCGGTCAACTCAACGATACATTCTCCACAAAGCGAACACTGCTCGGTAATGTAGTCCTCTGCTATAGTCTCGCCGCCAAAGATTGTATCACATCCGGAATGAACTCTGGCTCCTTCTGTGGCGTCTATCACCGTATGCACACCCTGGCCGCAAGCAAGTATCAGAAATGAGTCTGCTTTTTCTGACTGGGCCTTGTGTTCTACGTTAAGCAACTCCTTAGTAACTGAAAGCTTACAAAGACTTACTCCGCTTGCCGTAGCTGCAGCTCCTACAACTTTCACATTCTTCGCTTCCAAACGGTCTTTCATCTTCTGGACCTGTTTGGCCCCTCCAGATTGACACTTCTCAGCACAATTGCCGCAACCAACAACAAAGACCTTTTCCCCCTCCTCTAAATATCCAGTTATCTCATCTAATGGTTTTTGGATAGTCGCATGCATTTATTCTCACTCCTTAAGGATTTCACAGGCCGGCTCCATCGAGAATTGCCGGCACTTTGTCGTACCAGCCTAACGGCATTATGTGAATTCCCTGACAATAGTTCCTAATTTCCTTAATAGTTCGTACGGCAATTTCTATTCCGGTCTGGCCGGATTTTGTCTTCTCTTTATCCTTTTTCAACTCTTCAATCAGCTCCTCAGACACATTAACGCCGGCAACATTCGCGTTCATAAAACGGGCCATTCCGACGGATTTTAATATCACCAATCCCGCCAGAATCGGCACATTAAAATCGGATATCTGAATGATAAATTCCTTGAATTTCTTGGTATCATAAACAGCCTGAGTCTGAAAAAACCGGGCTCCTGCCTCTTTCTTTTTCTTCATTTTGATAATCTGAAGCTCTAAAGGCTCCGCCTCCGGAGTAACAACCGCTCCCAAAAAGAACTCAGGAGCCGCTTCCAAATCATTTCCCGCCAGGTCTTTGCCTTGTTGCAGTTTAGTCGCAGCCGTAAGAAGCTGAACCGAATCCAAATCAAACACACCCTTAGCCTGGGGATGGTCACCTAAGCTCTGATGATCTCCGGTTAAACACAAAATGTTCTCAATTCCCAGCCCATAGGCACTCAGCAGGTCGGATTGCAGAGCCAGTCGGTTGCGGTCTCTACAGGTCATCTGCAAGACCGGTTCCATTCCCTGCTCAATCAAAAGGCGACAGGTAGCCAGCGAGCCGAATCTCATCACCGCACTTTGGAGATCAGTTACATTAAAAGTGGTCACTCGTTCTTTTAAAGAATCCGCATCATGAATATACTTATCAACATTAACTCCTTTGGGCGGACCAATCTCGCTGGTCACAACAAATTTACCCGAGATTAAAGCCTCTTTGAGTTTCGTCATTTCGGTTCCTTCTTTTATGCAGTCGCGGCCCTCTTGGCTGACTCGACCGTATTATAGAGCAACATCGTTATCGTCATCGGCCCGACACCTCCCGGCACAGGGGTAATCAAGCTCGCCTTTTCCTTAACTGCCTCAAAATCGACGTCACCAACCAAGCGGTAGCCCTTCTTTTTCGTCGGGTCCTCCACGCGATTGACCCCAACATCAATCACCACTACACCTTCTTTTACCATATCTGCGGTGATTGTGTTCGGCCGACCGGCCGCGGCAATTAAAATATCCGCTCGCTGAGTATGATACACAAGGTCTGCTGTACGTGTATGACAGACTGTTACGGTGGCATTAGCATTAGGATTCTTCTGAATAAGCATATTTGCGAGCGGTTTTCCCACTATATTACTGCGGCCGACGATTACTACATTTGCCCCTTCAATCTTGACACCACTGCGAATTAATAACTGGATAACACCATGCGGGGTACAGGGTAGAAACGCCTTGAGGCCCGCCATTATCCTGCCGGCATTAATCGGGTGAAATCCATCAACGTCCTTATCCGGATCTATCGCCAGAAGAACCTCATTTTCATTCAGATGCTTCGGTAATGGCAACTGTACCAGAATACCGTTTATCTTCACGTCACCGTTCATCTTATTCACTACAGCCATCAATTCCTCCTGTGATGTCTCGGCAGATAAACGGTTATCATCGGAATAAATCCCTGTCTCCTCGCAAGCCCGCTCTTTAGCGGTAACGTAAGACCTCGATGCGGGGTCATCACCCACCAGCACAACACCTAAACCCGGCACAATGCCTTTCTTCTTTAATTCGGCCACCTCGACCTTAAGCTCAGCCCTCATATCAGCCGCTATTTGTTTGCCATCTATGATTTTTGCCGCCATCAATAACTCCTTAATCTCAGGGACCTGACTTATTCCAGATTAGTGTGTCGTCTGCTTAATTGTTTTTTTGAAATGTCTTCACGCTCCATAACACAGTAAACAAGCGAATCGAAATATATGGCCAGTGCCTGCTCAAACAACGTGTTGTTGCAGGGTCCAATGCCGTATTTGTAACTTTTCTCAAGGTCCTTGTCTGTAACAGACAGCAGCACAATATGCTTAGCTACCGAGGCCAGCGGCGAAGTTCCAATTGCCGCCACAGCCACAACCTTCGCGCCTGATTCGCCGGCAATACGTGCCAGGTCAACAGTTGTAGTCGTAGTGCCCGAACACGAAATAGCAATGAGCAAATCACCCTTACTTATCCTCGGACAGGTAACCTGGCCCGGAACGTGGACATCAAAACCCATTTGCATCAGCCGAACGGCAAACCATTCCGAGAGGACACCCGACCTGCCTCTGCCTGTCACAAAGATTCGCTTGGCACGAAGTATCATTTGAATCAGGCGCTGCGTCGTTTTCCTGTCTATACGACCCAGTAGTAACTGCACACCGTCAAGCTGATTTTGGGCAATCTCAAAAACGTTATTTACGGTTCTTGTTTTTGACATCAGCCTTTTTCCTCAACTGTTCCCAGCGTATTAATTCGGAAACCTTACCGAGTGTGCTGCCCTGGTCAATTTCCGACATTTCTCTTTCTTCCCGTTCAACGACCACCTGGGCACGGTTGGCGACCTCGACGGCCTTTTCCTGCGGAACTACTACCACACCGTCATCATCGCCAATGAGCCAGTCTCCGGTGCGGATATCCTGCCCTTCGATTCTTATAGGCACGCCAATCATACCCTGACCTTTGGGCTCACCCGCACATGGAGTTATAAGCTTTGCAAAAGCCGGAAACTTCATCCGGCGTATGTTCGCAACATCCCTGATCGCGCCGTTGATTACAACTCCTGCAAGCTTGCGCTGGATGCAACTTTTAGTAGCCTTCTCACCCCAGATGGCAGGCCCTTTGCCGCCGGCATCTACGACAATTATCTGTCCTTCTTTGGCTTCGTCTATTGCTGCTACAGGTTTACTCCAGTCCCCCGGATATGTCCATACCGTCAGAGCCCTGCCAACCATCTTAACCCCCTCTACCACCGGCCTGATATTCTGTAATGCGCCTGTGTTGTGCAATGCCTCGGTAACATCAGCGGCAGAGGCCTTTGCAAGTATTTCTGTAATCTCAGCTTCGCCGCCGCGCTTAAAAAACTCTGTCTTACCACGGTCGCCGGTCTGAATAGCCTTTTTGATCGCTTCTGTTGCCTTCTTCGCATCCGGCGATTTTGTAATGGCTCCGCCGACAATTATTACCGTCCCGCCCGCCTCTATTGCGTCCACGACGGTTTCTGAGTTTATGCCTCCCGCCACTGCAAGCGGAATCTGCACAACCGAGGCCACCGCCTTTAAATCCTCAAAGGGTAACTCACCACGCATTTGCATATCTATGGGAGTGTGGACACAAATAAACGATGCACCCATCAACTCTACTTCTTTTGCCCGCCTGAGCATTGTGTCTCTATCCGGCAGACCGAGCAAATCTACAGTAATTCGGGCATCATATCGCCTTGCCGCTTCAACACATTCTTTAATAGTAGAATCAGACGCCGAGCCGAGAACATGTATAACATTCGCGCCTGCCTTGGCTGCACATTCGGTCTCCAGCCGGCCAGCGTCGATAATCTTCATATCTGCCACTATAGTCGTTGAAGGAAACTCGCGCCGCAGTGTCCGTACGGCATCCAATCCCTCGCTTTTGATAAGCGGCGTACCAGCTTCCAGCCAATCAATCCCACCTGCTACCGCCTCTTGTGCCACTTTAAGAGCCCGGCTAAGGTTCTCATGGTCTAATGCTAATTGTAATACAGGTTTCATAATAAGTACCGCAGCCTGGTATTTCTCAATTAAAACAATCCCTGAACCTTTCCGGTTGCTACGTCTACATCAATCCGCCGGAATGCAGGATCTGACGCCGTCCCAGGCATAAGCTTAATAGCCCCGGCCACGGGCACAATAAAGCCGGCGCCTTTGTATATCAAAATGTCGCTAATAGGAAGTTCCCAGTCTCTCGGCCGGCCTTTCACATCAGGATCATGTGAAAGACTCAGGTGCGTTTTTACCATACAGGTACCCAGCGTTTTGGAAACCGGGTCGGCCTCAAACGCCTTTGCCTTTTCCAGCGCCTCATCCGTATAGGTGACACCATCAGCCCCATACACCTCCTTAGCAACTAATTCTATCCTCTTTCGCAGAGGTGTATCCAACTCGTACAGAAATCTGAAATCGTTCTTATCGTTGCACGCCTCAATCACAGCCTCAGCCAGCTCAATTGCCCCTTCACCGCCCTTCAGCCAGTGGTCCGAACGCGCCACAAGCGCGCCGCTTTGCTCGGCAATCTTACGTACCAGAGCGATCTCGGACTCTGTGTCAGTATAAAAGCCGTTAATACAAACAACCGGCCGAACACCACTTTTTTTAACCGTCTCGATGTGTGCTACCAGGTTCTCACAGCCCTTTTCTACCAATTCAAGATTTTCTTCGGTATATTCTTTGCTGAGTGGCACACCTGGTTTGACCTTCGGTCCGCCACCGTGCATCTTCAGCGCCCGGATTGTCGCCACAATAACTATTGCGCTTGGTTTGAGGCCTGACATACGACACTTTATGTTCCAGAATTTCTCAAAGCCTATATCAGCCCCAAAGCCACTCTCAGTTATATGATATTCACCCAGCCTTGTGCCCAGCATATCTGCGATGATAGAGCTCTGGCCGACGGCGATATTTGCGAAAGGTCCTGCGTGTACGAAGACCGGCTGGCCTTCTATGGTCTGCAGCAAATTCGGGTTGATCGCATCGGCCATCCAGGCCGTCATAGCCCCATCTACTTCGAGGTCGGCTGCTGTAACTTCATTGCCCTTCTTGTCGTATGCCACGACTATTTTTGCCATCCGTTCCCGCAGGTCTTTCAAATCCTTGGCAACCGCCAGTATCGCCATAACCTCACTCGATACCGTAATCTGAAAGCCCGATTCCATTTCATAGCCGTCCATCTTCCCGCCTTTACCGATGGTCATATTCCGTAAAGCCTGGGCACAAAAGTCCATCGCCCATTTCATCTGCACCCTTTCAGGGTCGATGTCTATTCGCTTCAAGTGGCTTTTTGCCAGCCGTGCATCGTCATAGTTCCGCTCGTGCTGCATCCGCGAAGTAAGTGCAACCATAGCAAGATTGTGCGCATTGGTAATACAATCAATATCTCCCGTCAGCCTAATGGAGAACGGCGTCAGCGGAATACATTGTGCCAGTCCGCCCCCTGCCGCTGAGCCTTTTATATTAAAGGTAGGTCCGCCGCTTGGCTGCCGTATTGCCCCCACTACACGTTTGCCGAGTTTTCCCAATCCTTCTATAAGCCCTATTGCTGTTGTCGTCTTGCCTTCACCCAAAGGAGTTGGCGTTATAGCCGTAACGTCTACATATTTCGCCATTGGCTTATCTTTCAACCGTTCTACCGCCTTACGATAATCAACCTTCGCCAGTTGCCGGCCCATTGGCAGCAGCTCGTCATCCAATAGCCCCATTTCTCGTGCCAAGTCGTTCACCGGCTTCATTGTTTCTTCCGCAGCTTCAGCTACCTGCCAGTCTTTCATTTTTGTTGGGTCTAATTTCATACTCGATTTTCCTCTCCAAATTTACGATTCACATTTTGCTATGCACTTTACACTCTGGTTACAGTTTCTTTGGTTAAAAAACCAGGAGAAAATTTGTAAAAAAATGGCGTTTTTCGAGTATCGGCCAGCTATTTGCTCAGTATTTCACCGTCATCGCTACCATAAGTAAAATACCGCTAAAACCGCCGGTTAATACATAATATCTATAGCCGGTATCGCAAACAAAATCGGGGCGACAGGACTTGAACCTGCGACCTCTTGACCCCCAGTCAAGCGCGCTAGCCAAACTGCGCCACGCCCCGGAAATTCCGCATTCTAATCCAATAATTATAAAAAAACAAAGCTTTTCTGACAAAATCTCACTCCGATAAGGTATTTCGCAAATTTTCTTGACATATTTTGCGTATTACATTAATTTCCTTGAGCCGAGTCGTAACGGAAGACAGTATTTGAAAAGAATACAGAACAATTGTGGGAGGTAAGTTAGTGGCTAAACAGCTGGCGCGTGAGCTGATAAATGCGGGTGTTCATTTCGGACACGGAGCAAGTCGGTGGAATCCGAAGATGCAACCCTATATCTTCGGTAAGCGGGGTATGATACACATAATCGACGTTAAGCAGACTCTAAAAGGAATTCTTATCGCCAAGAAATTGCTTGCTGATGTGGTCGCATCCGGCAAGGAAGTGGTTTTTGTGGGGACTAAGCGTCAGGCCCAAAAAGCTGTACACAGCGCTGCAGAAAAATGCGAAATGCACTATGTCTCGGAGCGCTGGCTCGGAGGAACTCTTACAAATTTCAGAACAATACGCTCGCAGTTACAAAGGCTTGAGCAGCTTGAGGCTATGGCAGAGTCGGGAACAATTGAGGCAGAAAGCAAAAAACAGGCATCGAGACTCAAACGCGAGATGAAAAAACTTAGAAATAATCTTGAGGGCATTCGGAAAATGAACCGTTTGCCGGGCGCTGTGGTCGTAATTGACGCAAGAAAAGAATATTTAGCCTTGCGAGAAGCGAAAAAACTTGGGATACCATCGGTAGCAATTATAGATACCGATTCGGACCCCGACACTGTTGATGTGGCAATTCCGGCAAATGACGATTCGATAAGAGCGATAAAGTTGATACTCGAAGATCTCTCTGATGCAGTGGCTCTCGGCAAGATGCTCTCTGCTACGGCAGCCAAGCCGGAGGCAAAAGAGGACCGCGTCCGCTCGAGAAGGCGAACTCTGGCCCGCGCTGCGGAAAAGCCATCGGAAGAAAAACTGCTTGCTGCCGAACAGCCGGAAAGCCCGACGCTCAATCAGCCACCGGAGTAATCTAAAGACAGATAAATCCGCTGACTGTCAATAACTCAGCGGAAATACAAAAACAATGCAGCTTCTGCCGCAGTGAAACATAGTAAGAGCAGGGGCTATTCTACAAATCTCCAAAGTGGAACCACGGGAGTTTAAAGATGACGGAAATTACAGCGGCAATGGTTATGAAACTTCGTAAGATGAGCGGGCAGGGAATGATGGACTGCAAAAAAGCGCTCCTGGAAACGGACGGCCAAATTGACAAGGCAATGATTCTGCTGCGAAAGAAAGGATTAGTAACTCTACAAAAACGGCTCGGTAGAGAAACCTCTCAGGGAAGAATCATCTGTAAAAAAACCGATGATGGCCGGACAGCGGCTATGGTGATGCTCTGCTGCGAGACCGATTTTGTCGCAAATAGTACCGATTTTGTCGCCGCCACCGAGGTAGTGGGTGAATATGCGCTGGCCTGCAGTGCGGACGAAGGAGCCAACAATATCCTCGAGACATCCGTCGACGGCCGAAAATTCAGCGAGATTGTGATGGAAACTGCCAGCAAGACCGGTGAGAAAATTGAGGTTGGTGATTATGCAAGGTACAGTATCCCGGATAACGGCGTTATCGGAACATATGTTCACTTCAACAATAAATTAGGAACAATGGTCGAGATTGAGGCCGATGGCGAGGAAACTGCCGCGGCTCCGAGCTTGAAACAAATTGCCTCGGATATTGCGATGCACATCACGGCCATCAAGCCGATTGCTCTGGACAAAGACAGTGTAGATGCAGAAATTATCGAGCGCGAAAAATCTGTCGCAGCCGGGCAAATCAAGAACAAGCCGGCAAATATAATTGAGAAAATCATACAAGGCAAATTGAATAAATTCTTTAAGGAAAGCTGCCTGCTCGAGCAGGCCTTCGTGAAAGACGATAATAAATCAGTCGCCCAGGTCCTTGCCCAGGCCGCTACAGAGACAGGCGGTCAGGCTAAGATAAAAAGATTTGTGCGATTTGAAATCAGCTAATAAAATAGGTACAGCTTAACAGGAAATGATATGAATCATTAGCAACAGAATAATTTAGATGGTTTAATCTGACACCGAGAAATGGCAAAGTTAAAATACAAACGTGTGTTACTGAAGCTTTCCGGTGAGAGTTTCTGCCGGCCAGGTGGTTTCGGGATTGATGGGAGGATGCTGAACGAAATTGCCGAGAGAATTATGCAAATCCGGCAACTTGGTGTACAAGCGGCAATTGTCGTAGGAGGGGGTAACTTTCTGAGGGGCGAGACTTTCGCAGAAACCAGTCAGATTCCAAGAAATACTGCCGATTATATGGGAATGCTGGCCACCGTGATTAACGCCTGTGCTTTGCAGGAGACGCTCGAAGGACTTGGGCAGCCAACAAGAGTTTTGAGTGCAATCGAGGTGGCTGCCATTTGCGAGCCATTCATCCGAAGAAGAGCCATTCGTCATCTCGAATGCGATAGAGTAGCAATCCTGGCCGGCGGTACCGGAAATCCGTTCTTCTCAACCGATACTTGTGCGGCACTAAGGGCCTCCGAACTCGATGCTGAACTGCTTATAAAAGCCACAAAGGTTAACGGCGTCTATAGTGACGATCCCGAGAAAAATCCGAACGCGACGTTTATTGACCGGCTTTCCTACGACGAGGTTCTCAGGAAAAACCTCAGAGTTATGGACCACGCGGCTATCAGCCTCTGCCGAGATAACAATATCCCCATAATTGTTCTGAATATTTTCCAAAGAGGTAACATTGCCAGGGTTCTTTGTGGAGAAAAAATCGGTACTCTTATAAGTGCTTAAGGCCAGATGGGTTCGCGAGACTGATTAGCAGGTAATAAGCCGGATTAGGCGGGTCGAGGTCGGCAAAACTATATGGAGTCTGAAATATGCCAACTCAGAAAACAATCTCGGAACACCGGCAAAGAATGGATAAGGCCTTCGAATTCCTGCAACACGAATTTAGAGGAATCCGGACAGGCAGGACCTCGCCGGGCCTGGTAGATAATTTAAAGGTTGATTATTACGGCAGCCCAACACCTTTGAAGCAACTGGCAACAATCGCGGTGCCACAGGTGGATATGATTGTAATAAAGCCGTTCGACCCTGCCTCGCTCAAAGAGATTGAAAAGGCAATTAAAAGCAGCGAACTTAGTATCGCTCCGCTTCTCGATGGAAAGATTATCCGCCTAAATGTCCCATCTCTCTCAGAAGAAAGAAGAGAGCAGCTTGTAAACCAGGTCAAGCGGATGGCTGAGCAAACTAAAGTGAGCGTTCGCAATATTCGAAGAGAGGCAATCAAACAACTGGAGCAGGAGCAAAAAGCCAAAACCATCACTGAAGATGAGTTGGAAAAAGGTAAAAAAGATATTGATAATATTACGAGGGAAATCACCGATAAAGTTGACTCAACTATTACAGTTAAATCGGATGAGATTATGCTCGACTAATCCGGGGGACCTGAAAAGTCCCATACCTAATTCGGAATAAAATATAAACCTCTGAATCAAAGGGGAAATCCAAGATTCGGATTTAACAGAAAAAACGACTTTATCTGTTTTCGTCATTGTACTTCATCCCGTGTTTTAAGATTACATTTTCACCCGGACAAAAGCCGATGGACGCCGAACAGAAACAAAATGATACAAATATCAGGCGTTCAAAACGCAGAACAGGCATCCTAAAATGGTTGTTTTTTATTGTTTGTGCTCTTGTTGTGCTGCTTTTTTTCGCTCTGCCGTCTTATATCTCCTCTCAGTCTTTCCGGAACCTGATAGTTAGAAAAATTAATAAATCTACTGGTGGAAAAGTCGAAATCAATAAACTTGCTATGGGCTGGTTTAAAGGTATCAGCCTGACGAATTTCAGTTATGTTGACAAAGCAGGACAATTTTCAATCTCAGTAAAAAATGTATTCACCAAACCTTCCTATACCTCGATTATTCTTGGCAAGCCTGTGTTTGGACGGACGATAATTGAGCAGCCGGCTATGATAATCAAACTCGCTGAACCTTTGCCTGCAGAAGAAAAATACTCAGAAACAAATCGAGGAACCAAAAAGGCGATAAAACCGTCTTTCCTACCACTCGATCATATTGAGTTAGTCATTAATCAAGGTCTTATGCAGATAAGTAGTGACTCGATTGATTCAAAAGAACAGAGTTTACAATTTTCCGGTATAGAAGCCACGGCATTGCTCGACCGCGCCGGCCCGGGCTTAATCAAAATACAGGGCAAATGCGAAGCCGATTACGACCTTGCCGCTCTTAGTACCATTGCGGCTCCAATCTTACCAGAAGGTCTCAAACTTGAAGGCAAAAAGAAAGAAAGCATAACATTTAGCACCAGCAGTACCGCCGAACAGCCTGACAGATTGCTGGAAAATCTGAATACGGAATTTTCCTTTAGCTTTGACCGGGCCGAATATATGGGCCTGGAATTCGGCCCGATGGAGACAAAAGTTGAAATCAGCAACGGCCTGCTGACCATTGCGCCGTTTTCGACAAGTGTCAATAACGGCCGGGCTAATTTCGCGGCGACCGTGGACTTGAAACAAAGCCCGATGCTGCTAAAAACTACTGGGCCGATTGACGTCTTTAAGGACATCCGGATTAGTGACCGGATTAATCCTAAGCTCCTGATATATCTAAATCCGATATTTGCCGATATTGCGGAAGTTTCCGGCATCGCAACTTTTCAGTGTGAAAAACTTGCCATACCACTGGATAGCAAGAACAAAGGTGATTTGGAAATTGCCGGTACTATCGCTGTAAAGAATATTCAAACCCAGGCATCAGGATTCCTCGGGCATATTATGACACTTGCTGCAATCAGGCAGCCGGACGTTAACATCACTATACGACCGACGCATTTTGTTCTGGAAAAAGGCTTCTTGAGCTATCCCAATATGCAAATGGATATTGGAGATAATCCAGTCAACTTCAGCGGCGGTGTTGAATTGGATGGTAACTGGGATATGACGGTAACTCTGCCATACACCCTGCAGGGTAAAACAATTAACGTAGGAGAAGAAGCAACAGCAGGGAGAATTAGCCTGCCGATTGTAGGGCCCTTTGATAAACCCAGAATTGACACGAGCAAATTAATTGAAGAACAATTGAAACAACTGGTCCCTATAGGAGTGCAGAAATTACTGGAAGAATTGATTTTCAAGTGACAGGTTGTTCAGACCGAAATAATCAGCGTTATTTCTGAAAGGAAATGTATGCTCAAAGAACTGGTCACAACGCCGACCGAAAAGCTCGGCAAGTTCAGCCGGTTTATTATATTCCAGCTTCGATTATGGCGTCAATGTGCCAAACTTCTGAAGAAGAACCATGCCGGCCAGCAAGCTGCGGCACTGTCGTATCACACGATTTTCGGCATTGTGCCCCTGGCGATAGTAATGCTGTTGATATTACAGTCCTTCGGCTCCTCCCGGGAGCTTGGGGAGAAGGTAAAAAACTTCCTGTACAAAGAGGCTCATCTTTCCACTATTGAGATACCCGACCCGGCCAATTCGGACGAGATGGTCAAATTAACGGGACACATTGATAATATCTCTTCGCAATTTTTCACGGCCGTCAACAAAGGCTCAATTACGATATTAAGCAGTATCATTATTGTCTGGGTAGCATTGGCACTTTTAGGAACCATCGAACGTGCGTTTAACAATATCTACCATGTTCCTCGGGGTAGAAGCTTCATACGTCGGCTAGTTAATTACTGGACGCTGCTTACATTGGGGCCGTTGCTTCTTGCGCTGGGTATGTATGTAACTGCGCGATTTACACCAGTAGGACGGATTCAAACAAGCATTGTTCAGCACCTCGGGCCCGTGGCACTTTCCTATATTATCTCAGCCATTGCCTTTTTCTTTTTGTACTTTGTCCTTCCTAATACAAGGGTCTCAGCAAGAGCGGCGATCTGGGGTGCGATGGTCGCGGCCCTGGTTTGGAGCGTTGTCAAATGGTTGTTTGGTTTTTATGTGACGGAATATCAGCCATACAGCACAATTTACGGGGCGTTAGGCCTTATCCCTCTTAGCGTGCTGTGGATTTATATAAGCTGGCTGATTGTTTTGTTTGGTCTACAGTTGACATTTACAACCCAGCACCTCAAAACGCTTAACGCCGCCGAGATTGCCGCCAAACAAAAAGACGAGGAGCACTTTTTGGCGAACGATTGGACGGTAATTGACGTTATGGTTGAAATATGCAGGTCTTTTCGGGCCAGCTATGGGCCGGTCTCCGCTGAGACTATTTACAGCAAACTGGGCCTACCCGCCGAGTTTGGTGATAAAATTCTCCGTCTTCTGGTGGCCAATCGCTTATTAGTGAAAACCAGCGAACCAACAACCGGTTTTCTGCTGGCAACTGAACCGGAGAATATCAGACTTTCCGAGATTACTGCTGCGGTAGCGAGTGCCGGCTTCGGTCGGCAGGGAGAGAAGCTGCCGGAGAGCTTAAAGCAAGTACTTCAGTCCCATCAAAATACCTTAGCTGAGTACAACCTTGGGCAAATTTCCGGCTCAAAGCAGACAAACTAAAGGCCGGCGTTCTTGCCGGTGATCAGTCTAACAAGACTGCCGCCGGCATCGTAAAGAAACATTGCCGCGATAAGCAGAAGTGCAATCGAGCAGATAAGCAGGATATATCGCTGAGCCCGCTTTCCCAGCAGTGCCGAGCCTTTGAAACTAGCCCAGGACAGGGCCTCGAGCCAGAAAAAGTCACAGAGCCAGTGGACGAGGGCGAACAGACCAAAGGCCAGAATCCCAAATTGCCGGGCCTTTGTCGCCAGTGCCAGACCTATCGTAGCCCACCACACTAAAAAATACGGATTGCCGCCGGACAAAATTATGCCCGTTAGTATTGGTCCCTTGTAGCTCTGCAATTCGTGTGTATTATCCAGTTTGTTACCCAGTTTGGTTCCGCTGCGAATAATTTGAATCGCCATAGCTATCAGGAACAATCCACCGGCCAGGCCGATTGCCATACGTACGGTTTCTAACTCTAACAGTTTTCTTGCGCCCCCCATAACTAAAAGTATCAATGGAAACTCAACGATGGCGTGCCCAATAGCTATAAGCGCGCCCGCGTGCCGGTTTCGGGCGCCGGTCGAAATTGTCACGGCCGTAATCGGCCCGGGTGCCATCACTCCAGAGAGTGATACTACAACCGCACCCGCTAAGAAAATAATCAACTCCGCCAAGTTTAAATATCCAGACCTATTTCCCAGATTAGTATTTACTCGCCGATGATTTTTACGAGGACACGTTTTTTTCTTTTGCCGTCGAATTCGCCATAGAAAATCTGCTCCCAGGGGCCGAAATCCAGCTTGCCTTTCGTCACCGCTACCATTACTTCCCTGCCCATTACACTGCGTTTTAAATGTGCGTCGGCATTATCCTCGAAACCGTTATGGCGATATTGAGAATACGGCTTTTCCGGAGCTAATCTTTCCAGCCAGACCTCGAAATCCTGGTGCAGGCCGGACTCGTCGTCATTTATAAAGACGCTGGCCGTAATGTGCATCGCATTGCAAAGAACAAAACCCTCTTTAATGCCGCTTTCTTTCAAACAATGCTGAACTTCCGGCGTGATATTGATATATTCCCGCCTTGTTTTCGTATTAAACCACAGTTCTTTTCTGAAACTTTTCATTATAATTTCTCCAGTTCTTAGATTAGCTGTTAGTTTTAGTAAGTTTTAACTCTATGTATTTTGCGCCTTCTATCGGATTATAGCAATATGGTTCGATTTCCTTAAATCCAAGTGATGCATACAAAGCCTGGGCAACCTGCATTGAAGGAACCGTATCACCTCGAATCGAAGAGTAATCCCTTTTTCCCGCCTCTTCGATAATGGCTTCTACTAACTTTCTGCCGATTTTTAAGCCCCTGAATTTCGGTCTGACGTATAATCTTTTTCCCTCACATAGACCGTTACTTAGCTTTCGAAGTGCCACACAACCGGCCACTTTACCTTGATATTTTGCCAGTAACAAACAGCCTTCAGGCGGAGCGTAGTCGCCCGGAAGATTAGCTAATTCCTCCTCAAAATTCTGAAAACACAAATCGAATCCCAGAGAATCAGCATATTCAACAAAAAGTCCCCTGACAGCATCGATATCTTCTTTAGTTTCAACCGGAAAAATTTTCAGCATAACAATCTACTATATCCATTGGTTTTGCAAACAGGTAATCCGCTCCTGCTTCAATTAACTCCTTTTCTGTTCCATATCCATAGAGCACTCCGCCGGCATAAATACTGTTACTTTTTGCGCCAATAACGTCATGCTCTCTATCGCCAATCATTAATGTCTGTTTATCAATTAAAGATTCACTGCGTAAAATAAAGGATATCAATTCTCCTTTGTCACTTCTTTCGTCGTCCAGCTTGATTCCGTATATACCATCAAAAAACTTATCCAGGCGGTGATTAGTCACAACTTTTCTTGCAAAGACCGTTGGCTTAGAGGTGGCTACAAACAATCGCAAGCCCATTTTCTTAAGTTTATCGAGGGCCTCTATGATGCCGGGATAAACATAATTCTCAAAGATACCTTTTTTTGTATAACGTATTCGATATAAGTCTATCGCCTTTTGAATCAGCTCTGGGTCCCGGCAATTAAGAAGCTTCTCAAAGCTGCCATACAAGCCCGGGCCGATGCACCATTCAAGCTCATCACTCGATGGGACAGGCCAGCCCAGCTTACTTAGTGCCTCCTGAATACACTTCGTAATACCCTCCTTGGGGTCGGTCAATGTACCGTCAAGGTCGAACAGAATATTACAAATCATTTACACTTACCCAAAAACTTGCTTAAGACTCTCATCCTTTAGAAAAAATACCGCCATAAATGGCACTGCAGTCACATCTCCAAAAACAATCAACGCTGGTAAATCCCGCGGCCTTTAATTTATCAAAGTGCCAAACAAGAGGCATCCCTTCTTCCACGCCGCTCTCTAATTTATTCAAAAATTCTTTACAAACATGGCAAATATCAGGCCCCAACGTCATCATATACCCCGCCCAAAAGTCTTTCCATGCTTCTTCCTCATCCATCTTATTTTGGCTGAGCATCCTTTTTCGATTTTTTTCCCAGGTTTGCTGGATACACTTATTTTCACTACTAACAGGGTCAGAATTGAGAAAAATCCCGCCAACACGTAATATTTTGGCAATTTTACCATATAGCTCGGCAAGCTCGCTCGGCTTTAACCAGTGTAGCGCTGTTGCAGATACAACTGCATCGACCGGCCCGGATAAATGTTGCAACCATTTATCCTCTCTGAGGTCCTCCAGAAATAAATTGACTCTCTCATCGTATTTAGCCAGCCTTTTCCGGGCCAAAGGTAACAGAGTTGGATTAAAATCAATACCGATAAGCTGTGATTTGGGTAACGCTTTAAGTATCTCCAACATCAAACTGCCCGTACCACAGCCAAGGTCGACAACCCGGGCCGCAGAATTCTGAGTATCTCGAACCATACGCGCTATAATTTCGAATCCTTCAGCCCACTTTGCCACACATCGGTTCTGCATTTTGTCCCAGCGGTCAACCCAAATCTGCCAGTTAAATCCCTCAGGGAGCTTAATTTCGTTTACATCATTCACATCACACTCCATCCTCCACAAGAACAGCTTTCACTGTACTTGTAAGGACTCGTCCTTTGTGTTTGTGTTTTTCACCTGCGGGAATAAATATCCCATCACCCGGGCCGAAAACAATTATGTTTCCATTGAAGTCTATTTCCATTTTTCCTTCAAGTATATAACCTATATGGCCTTTAGTACACCAGTTAGCCTCAATGAACTCTTTTGAAAACTCCACTAATCGCAGTTTTCTATCGTCTTGCTGGTAAGCTTTGAATTTAACATCAACCGCCGGTGATTCCACGTCATCGATTTAAAGTCTATCTTATATTGCTTCACCTTGAATTAGTCCTGTCATTTACAGCACCGGCCAATATATTGGAAAGCGTTAGATTTATGACCATTCATTGTTGTGGCTTCAAATTTTTTATACCTTACGCGTTGAAATGGTTGGGTTATCTGGGCTATCTATTCTTCCGAGTGATGTTTTAATAAAGCACCTTCAGGCAGTTCAAAAATGCCGTAAGAGTCATATTTGTCTTTGAATTTGTTATATCCAACGATATTTCTCTGGTGGGTATTTATTAATAGATCGCTGATATAAAGGATACCGCCGGCTTTCAGTACCCGTTTTATTTCGTTTTTTTTCTATCATTTTGCTTCAATCATATATTCCCAATAAGTCCCGACAATTTCAAAACCTAGTTTTTTATACATTGTAATGGCCATTTCATTGTCAGCTTTTACATTTAAACCGATGTGATCAACGCTTTGCGATAACGACTGGCATAATTTTGCTGTTACGCATTTACCAAAGCCGTTACCTCTGTAATCAGGATGTGTAACAATATTGCCCAATGCAGCTACCTTGTATTGTTCTGAGTAAACATGGATGCCGGCAACGCTGACCAATCTGTTTTCCACTCTAATCCCAAAATACTGTTTTGTTTCCAGCATCCTCGGGTCAAACCAATTGCCAGGATAACTTTCTTTGTAGAGTCGCTGAATTTCTTCCAGATCATTGCTGTCCAGCGAAATCACTTGCGAACAATCTGGATTACATAATAAGCTTTTATCTTTCAACGCCATTTTGTAATGTTCGCCGTGCGATTGCAATCCATATTGTTTTTTGAAAATGTTTTCTACGCCGAAGCTTAAATGCGCATAAAACCTGCCGGGCAATATGTGAAATATTGACTGAAGTAATTCCTGCAATACATTTTCATCTTCTGATAGTGCAAGTAGGGTAGGAAATGGGGGCACCGTATACAGCGTTACAACAGTTCGAATTTCCCCATTTTCTTCCCCGGCATACCACACAGTATTCTGCCAAAAGAAATCGTCCAAATCTCCAATACCGTATATATGAAGGTAAACATTCTTGCGTAAAAACGGTTCTATTTCATTTTTGTCATGTAGGCATACTACTTTCACGATGTTTGTTCCTTATATGTTCATATACTTCCTTTTTTGTCTTCCATCAAAATTAGTTTAACTTTATCTGTAAGCACTCGGCCTTTGTGCTTATGTTCCTGGCCTGTGGGTATAAAGACTCCATCACCGGGGCCGAATATAATTATGTTTCCGTCGAAGTCTATTTCAATTTGCCCTTCAAGGACATAGCCTATGTGGCCTTTAGTGCACCAGCCCGGCTCGACGAATTGCTTTGAAAACTCCACTAATCGCAGTTTTTTTTCGCCTTGCTGGTAGGCTTTGCATTTAACACCGACAGCCGGTGTTTCCCAGGCCACCGATTCAAAATCTACTTTATACCGTTCCATAATATAATGCCTTCCTCTTTTATCAGCCCAATTATCTATGCTACATTATTTTACCAGAGTGTAAAAGACCAGTTTCTTAGTTTAATCTATCTCCACAGACATAAACGTTACCACAAAAGGCAAGTGGTCGAATTTCTTTGTGCCTTTTTGAATAAAGCCGAATTTTTTGTACCAATTTTTGAGTTCTGTATCCTCTGAAATAATGCCTATTTCTATTCGTTGTATTCCAATTTCGATTGCCTTATTAAAAATGTGATTCACTAATGATTTGCCAAAACTTTTTCTTCTATATTCCGGCAGAACAGCAAGTCTTTCGAGATAACAAATATCAGAGCTTGCCTTCTCTAAAGCTACACACCCACAAGACTGCACATCTTCATCCATGATATAATACTTCAGACCTCTGGCGAAATCTTCTTCGATTCGTTTTTCTGTACAGAACGCCAGGTTTTTAGGACAATTTTCGACGGTAAGTTCAAACCTCTCTGCCACATTAGCGAACGATTTACGAAGAATGTCTGCCAGCAATGTGATATCCGATTTGTCTGCTTGTCTTATGGCCATCACAAACTTGCATTCTTTCAACAACGAAATCCATATTAAAATCTTTCGTCATTACTTTATTAACGCCTTTTCCATTTTGTAGAAATCGAGTCTCTTGCCGTTCTCGACCTCCAAAAATGTTTCCTCCAAGGTTGCATAGCCCAGCGAATCATAAAACTTCTTGGATGGCAGCGATGCGCACAGCTTAACAACACTGACTCCTGCCGAAATAGCTTCTTCTTCGAGCTTCTGCATAATAAGTTTACCAAAGCCCATTTGCTGAAATTCAGGTTCAACAAATACCCTCTTAATCTCGTCGCTAACGATAGTACCGGTTCCAATTATTCTGTGTTTCTTTTCTAAAAGAATTGTATATCCTTCACTCGCATCTCTTATAATATTCTTATCACAATGCCAATCTTTAAAAAACCATACAGCTTCTTCCGGATATATTCCCGAATAACAAACATCAATAGTATTTTGTACCAATCCTCTGACAATACCCACACCAGATGCCTCGAACTTTCTAATTGTAATATCACTCATTTTGAAACTGCTTTTTAGGATAAATCCACATCAAATGGCAGACTCAAATGCAGTCTTATTGTCTTATCCAGAGACGCGGTAAGCCAGCGTTTCTCCGGTGTTGACTGCCCCAAAATCGAAATAATGTTACGGTCTATATTTTTTGCTGTCTTTTCATTCTTCCATAAGACATTAAGTGTTTTTGATATGGTCCTCATTCTATCACAAAGGGGACTTAGCTTGATATTGCGCATACAGCATGCAAGAGGTTTGTCCGGATGAACGTCCCCGCCGATTGCCTTGAGTATAGTAATAAGACTTCCGACAAAATCCCAGTGACACGGCATCAGCAGGTCAATAGCTATAGCCAAAGAAACTCCTGATTTATGTCCATCCACGGTATCGTGTATGATAGTCTTTCTTGTTTTTTCGAGGAAAGCAGAGTATTTTTCGTAATATTTTTCCGGTTGATATTTACCAGGCTCACTAAGGCCCACAGGATCCATAACCAACCAGTGATAGGTATAGTTTGGGTCCAAAGCCTGGCTAACTCTGTCGACAATTCGCCCAATCTGCCATATCTTAAGAGGGTCTGGTTCTCCAATGAAACTGATAAGCTTATCTGCCGGAATACCGCCAACATCTATGTCCCTGACTTTATCAAATGAATCTCCACACCATGCCGAAAGGATATCACGGCAATTCTGAAATTCCTGCTTTCGCTTGGGTGGCCGTTCATTCGACTCGGCCGGGAGTCGGCCCGTTCCTATTGCTTCGATAATACGCTCGGCCTCTTTATCAGCCTCATGGTAACACAACTCGAAGCGCGTGATGAGCTGTCTTATAGCCTTCGTCCGGTCATCTAAAGGAGCAATGGCATCTTCCATCTTATCTATCGCCGGAAGCTCCTTATCCTCAAGAAACCGCTTATCGTCAGGCCCATAGCAATTCAACCAGCAGGCCCTTAAACTATCACCCATACATATTTGCTTTCTGTCGGATGCTATTTATTATTCACTGCTGCAGCAGTTTCTGATAAACCGCTTCGATGGCATCGACCATTGTTTTAGGTGCGAATTTATCCTTCACGGATTCTCGGCCGGCCGCGCCGAGCTTTTCCCTGAGGTCCTTGTTCTCTATCAGCTCCGCACAGGCTTGTGTTAGCTGTTCGATATTTTTCGGTTCCACTAAGCGGCCGGTGTTTTCATTCAACACTTCTCTTGCGCCATCGACATCGAAAGATATGGCCGGCCTGCCGCAGAGCATTGCCTGTGGCAGCGTACGAGCAAGCCCTTCTCGAAGTGAGCAGTGAACAAGAATATCCGAAGATGCAATCGCAAGCGGAATTAGTCTCGGTGAAATCAGGCCCGTGAATTTGATTCGCTCAGAAAGGCCCAATTGACTAACCTGTTGTTTATAATGCTCGGACAGATTGCCCTCTCCGACGAATAACCAGACAACATTTTCGTATTTCTTCGACAGCGTTTTGGCTGATTCGATAATATAGTCGTGACCTTTTAGCATAAAAAGCCGGGCGACAGTGACAAGCACGACGGCATTTTCAGAAATTCCGTATTTTTGACGAAATTGCTTTTTTTGCTCTCCGGATATCGGCTGGAGAAAATCATCCTCTTCGATAGCGGAGTAGGCGGTAACAAATTTATCCGGCTCTCCAATTCCTGTTGCCAGTGCCTGATTAGTCATTGCATCGGCGACGCTGATAAAAAAATCCGTTCGCTTCGCAGCGGCTTTTTCAATCGAGATATAGAATTTATTTAGCATATCACTTTGATAGGGATGAAATGCCAAGCCGTGGATTGTGTGTACTATTCTCGTATTTCGCATACCATATTGCGCACCACGTATACTATATGCGGCGAATCTTCCGAGTATCCCGGCCTTTGCTGAATGAGTGTGGACAATATCGGATTTTAAGCGCCGCAGGTGTTCTCTTATTTGTAAGAAACTTATGGAATCATAGACCGGGCAGATGGCACGTCTTAGTTTATCAACAACGATTGTTTTATATTTTTGGTCTCTTGTTTGTTCGAATAGTTCACCTTCGGGGCCAAGCGCAGGGCCTGTGATAAGCGTAACATCATAGCCCCGTTCAGCAAGCAGCCTGCAGGTTATCAGTGTATTTTCCTGCGCCCCGCCCAAAACCAGCCTTGTTATTATATGGACAATTTTCATATTCTACATTTTATTAAAGATATGCTTATATGGCCTTTAAGACCTTAAGCGACTCAATAATATTAAACTTAAAAGCATTTTGAATTCGGTCTCCAACCAACTTCTTGACCCTGAAGCCATTAGTAATATGTACTTGGTCGTTATCGTCAATATCAAATGACGATACTCTCTTTGAAATTACTGAAATTTTGCCTTTATTATCAATTTTTATTAACTCCCATGACTTGGGCACCAAAGATGGTTCATTTGAAAACCTCGCATTTCTTTGTACTTTAGCCATGTCAATCGTTTGACCTAAAACTCTGACATATTTGTCTTTTACCGGTGGTTGCATTAAAGGCCCCGCTGTCCTCATAGGTTCTCTGCTAAACAGCTTCGTAAAAGCATCCAAGAATCGCAGAATAGCAATAACTAATCTCACCGGAAACGTTACTACGTACCAAAAAATTTTAACAGGTGAGGCATAACCCGGTGCACGATAAGGTCTCCGAATGCAGTATATATTCCCCTGCTTGTCGTCTTTAGGTAATAGAAAATCATACTTTTCATCTTCAAGTAATGTAGTAATTTCATCTGAATTGACATTCACCCTGTTTATCGCTTCGGGGCCATATCCCCACACAAATCCCTCTTCATTTCGGCCTATTCCTGCTGTTTGACATAATATATCTTCAGCGTCAAACCTGCTGAAAGAGGGATCCAAATCCCGTGAATCACCTGTGGTGAGTATTTTTTCAGAAACAGCTTGGTTGTCCAGTAATTCAATATCAGCACTTTGGTCTTCATTTACCATAGACACGACAAACTTGTCTATATTCGGCGAATAGTCCATTCCCAATTCCTGGAATTCATGTCTGTGAAACAACCGAAGTTCCTCGTTTTCAGAAATGTTGTATTGAAACAGTCCAGTTATAAAATCGTTGGTAAGCAGATAATAAATTATATTCTCACTTTTAACCATTACGTTTTTGAATCTGAACTTGCGAAATGGCCTTGAACGAGCCTGGCCGCCCCAAACAATGTTCGCACCATAATACGGGTCCGCATCCATACCCTTATCGCCTTTCCAGCCGTGTAAAGAATGCTCACGTTGAGCTTCTTCCATTTTTTCTTCAGCGAATTTACTGGTTATCTCAACATTTTCACCGCCTGTGTTAATAAACAGCCTTCCATCTGATATAAACAGATATCTCATTGCTTATTTTCCTTCGACAAAATTATGGAGCGTTAATATGTATCCACTCCGCCTGAAGTTTATACTTATTTTCTACACTTCTTAAGATTAACCTGGTTATGATGTGAACAATTTTCAATATTTAACCCACATTAAACACAGTCCCTCGGCTGGTGCAATCGGCCCGGCGGTGGTTCGGTCACGAGCTTCGAGAATTTCGACTATTTTTTCGGCTGGCCACCGCCCCCTGCCAACCTCAACAAGTGTGCCGACAATATTTCGCACCATATTATACAAAAACCTGTCGGCTTCGATATCCATATATATCCATTTATCTTCCTGCGTAACCTTACACTGCATCACGGTGCGAATTGAGCTCTCGCGTTTATCCGCTGCCGCTGCGAACGATTTGAAATCCTTTGTACCGACGATAAGTTCGGCTGCGCGTTTCATAGTTGTAATATCAAGCCGACCCGGCCTGTGCCAGCAATTTCGGGCCTGTAGTACATTTCTTTTTTTACCGGTGAAAATTGTGTAGCGATATAATTTCGATTTGGCCAAGGCCGAGGCCTCGAAACTATCGTCCTCTTCAACAGCCTCGGTAACCTCAATATCTCTCGGTAGTCGTTGAGTAATGGCCTGGGCAAGTCTCTCGGTCGGGATTGGCGAGTCGATTTTAAAATTTACGACCTGCCCGAGCGCACTTACGCCGGCGTCTGTCCTCGATGCGGCTTTAATCCTGATGTGAAAGCCGACCAGATTGCTCACCGCCTTTTCGAGCTCTTCCTGGATTGTTCTTTGACCCGGCTGAGACTGCCAGCCGTGATAGTCCACGCCGTCACAGCTGACAGTCATTTTGATATTTCGAGAAGCCATCAGTCGACTTTTATAAAAGTCTCTCGGCAATTTGTACTGCGTTAAGCGCCGCACCTTTGCGAAGCTGGTCGCCGGCCACCCAGATATTGATTCCGCGGTTGTCCGGCACAGACTCATCCTGGCGAATTCGCCCGACAAAGATATCGTCCTTGCCCGTGGCATCGATTGGCATTGGGAAACGATTCTCCTTGCGGTTATCCAATACCGAAACGCCCGGTGCGGTGCCTAAAAGGTCCCTTATCTGGTCGGGTGTAATCGGGTCAGTAAACTCAAGATTGATACTCTCGCAGTGAGCCCTGAAAACCGGTATGCGAATACAGGTGCAGGTAATCGCGATATCAGAGCAGTCGAAAATCTTGCGAGTTTCTTTAACCATCTTTACCTCTTCAAGATTATAACCGCTATCATCAAGCTTGGAATTATGACTGAAAGCATTAAACGCAATTTGATACGGAAAGGCCTTACAGGTCGGTTCTTTACCTTCGAGTATTTCCCGACTCTGGCTTTCCAATTCGAGCATAGCCTGCCTTCCCGCTCCGCTGGCAGCCTGATAAGTGCTGATAACCATCCTCTTTACCGGATTTGCTTTGTGCAGGGGCCAGACCGGCACAATCCCGATTATGGTCGAGCAGTTGGGATTTGCGATTATTCCCTTATGGTTTTTTATGGCCTGTGGATTAATCTCAGGGATAACCAACGGCACATTCGGATCCATCCTGAACGCCGAGGAATTATCCACAACAACTGCACCAGCATCGACGGCAGATGGGGCAAACTCCTTGCTGCGTGGTGCACCGGCGGAAAATAACGCAATATCCACACGGTTAAAGCTCTCTTCGGTCAACTGTTCAACTGAGTATTCTTTGCCTGCAAATTCGACTTTTTTGCCTACAGACCGCGCGCTTGCCAGCACCCTTAGCGAATCAATTGGGAAATCTCTTTCCGCCAGAATTGACAGAAATTCCTGCCCGACCGCGCCGGTCACTCCCGCAATCGCAACGTTACAGCCCATTTTTAAAACTCCCAAAACTCATTAAACACTTCCAGACTTCATATATTATACAGCCAAATCGTCCAGAAGCAATATTCAACCTTTTACCATAATTTCGGTTTTCGATTTAGTCCTGCTGAAGTGTACACAGGTATTATTCAATACAAAGCAGAACCGAACAACTGGATATAAACACCATTCGACTTAACTCAAGTAGGGATTTGTACTTTTTTCCGCTTCGATGGTGGTCTGCGGGCCGTGGCCGGGATAAACTTTCGTCTGGTCGGGAAGCACAAGCAGCTTGTTTTTGATTACAGCTATTAGTTGTTTGTAGTCGCCGCCGGGGAAATCTGTTCGGCCAACCGAGCCGGCAAATAAGGTATCGCCGGTGAAAACAATATCATCGGCCTGCGAATACAGACAAATTCCACCGGGTGTATGGCCGGGCGTATGTAGTATGCGAAGCGTTATACCAGCGAATTGTAGCTGCTGATTATTTTCTATAAGAATATCAGCAGGACCGACATCGACGCCGGCCGTCATCATAAACGGTGAAGCCGGCTGAGTACCGTCGAGCATCCCTGCATCAAGTTTGTGAATACAAACCTTTATCTCTGGATATTCGGTTCGCAGAGGTGGTATACCTCCAATATGGTCAAGATGGCCGTGAGTAAGTATAATCGCGGCAGGCTGTAGTTTCTTTTCCCTGAGAAAATCAACCAGGCCCCTGGCCCCCACCTCGGTATCTATAATAAGACACTCCGACGCATCAGAACTGCTGCGAAGTATGTAACAATTCGTCTCGAAGCCGCCGAGAATGAAACTGTCAATCTGCATACCCGGATTCCTAAAAAAACAAAGAATCAGCTTGAGTTGCTCTCACTTTTGTTCTCCTTGCGCCTGCGAGCAAAGAAATCCTGCAATTGCTTCCGGCACTGCTCTTCCATAACACCGGTTATTACTTCAAGACGATGATTGAGTCGCTCGTCTGTTACAATGTTGTAAAGACTTTTACACGCGCCAGCCTTTGGGTCGTCGCAGCCATAAACCAATCTGTCCATTCTGCTAAGGACCAGGGCTCCCGCGCACATAGGACAGGGTTCAAGTGTAACGTACATCGTACAGCCGTTCAATCGCCAGCTTTCAAGTGCCGCCGCCGCCTGCGTTAAGGCGATTATCTCGGCGTGTGCCGTAGGGTCCTGGAGCTGCTGGCGTTGATTGTACGCTTTAGCAACTATTGTGCCTTCGTGTACGATTATTGCACCTATCGGCACATCGCCGTTTTCCTCGGCAATTTGTGCCTGCTCAATAGCCATTCTCATAAAACGATGGTCATCAGCCAATTCATTCATTCTTTTGTGAGCTTAAGCTCCCCCTCTATAAATCAATGTTAGTTACTGCGTGGCATTATACGACTGTCTTAACAAATTGATGACATCTTCAATAGTATATTTTTTTTCTTTTATTTCGGTAGGACTAATAAAAAGTAAACGAGTAATGTTGCCATAACCATGTGTTTCAGGAATCTTTGTAGTTAGACATTTAGGATCATCAATTCTATCTTCTTCTGTTCGCAAATAACATCTTAGACAATCTTTTCTGTTTTGAACCGCAAAATAAGTGAAGTTCAAAGAGGTTTTGTATACTATCTCTTTCTGTGTTGTGTATTTTTCAATATCCGAACTTATATCCATAATTCTTTCATCCAAGGAATAAAATGATTTTTTCAAGGCGTCTGATGCACTTTTTAAATGCTCCTCTATCTTTCTTGCTTTTCTCGGTTCTTTCTTAAATTTCTCAATAGTTGTTTTTCCACTTGAGGCTTTTATAAGTTGCTCAGGCTCCTCCTCTCTTATAATTATCAGCATATTATTTTCATAATATCTGTACTTCCACAATTCTGCCCCTAAGGCAAGTGCCAGACATTTGTCATCAATACTATATTCCTGTGCTAGGCAAATTATTCTCGGATTTGTAAAATCAATAGGGTCAATATCGCCGCCCACGCTTTTTCTAGCAAGAAGTTCAAAAGAATCAGGATTTTGTTTAATCCAAATCATATACCTATTGGCTTGGACTAATTGCCCCCTTTCTTTTGATTTCTTGTATTCTATAACTACGGGTCTGTTACTCTCATCCAAACCAATCGTTTCAATTCGACCATGTTTCGTTGTGATATGCTCGTCTTTTATGTAACGTATTTTAAATATCTCTGACAAATTATCATCTATCAGTTTATGGAGTTCTTGCTCGCTTTTAAACTCCCTCTGACGTACTTTTTTGGCTTTCTTATCAATGATTTCAAACGCTGGCATTCTGAAATCCCTCTATGAACAGTGGAATAGTAGAGCAGTGGACCGCGGTAGAGAGTAATTTTATCAAGGTTTAATTTTTATTTGCATTCTCCAATAGTTGTCGTTTTGCTCTACTTACAACTTCCTACTCTCTACTGCTCCGTGCCGGTAAACCGGCACTACCCCCAAGGAGAGTCGAATCCCTTAAGGGAAACCAAGAAAGCATTATAAACACAGAACTTACGGAAAGTCAAGAGCCTGTCTTGGACACTAGCTTGGACAAAATCCTGCAAAAATACCCCGAATTGGCACTTGTGGTCGAACGCTGGCCGAAATTGCCGGAGCATATCAAGGCGGCAATCAAAACCTTAATCAAAAGCTTAAAACAAGGAAAGTTCGCTTATAAAATGTCTGTATCAGAAAAATTCACGGATATTCTGTTAAAAGGTTGTAATTTGGTTGTAGATTTCGGCTAAGTATAAAAAACACAAAGGGCTACAAGCGTAAAACTCACAGCCCTTTCAGTTATAAGTCACTCGCTGAAGCAAAAACGCAAGGCAACTCAGGAGTGTACCTGATCTCATCGGCCATCACTATGTAATAGCATTCATTTCAACGGCCAGTCATAGGGACAATAGTAAAGCCATTCATAAACAAACAGCTCCAAATCCAAGAGGTCGACAAAATCATCCTCATAAAGGTCTGCGGGCAGGCCGATTCCGGCCTTGAGCCAGTATTGCGCGAATCTTGCAAAGTGCCGGAAATTGACTATGCATGTAGGCTCACCCGGCCAGAATCCACCAAGCACTTCATACGGCCCGCCCTCAGAATAAGCCGCATCCGGCTGACCAATTGTACCTCTGACTATATACTGCCCGCCGCTGCTTACTCCACCTCCGCCGTCTATCGTACTCAAGCTAAGCTCATAGTCACCGCCGGTCTGAGCCCAAGCAGACGACGGTACAATCAGCAACACCACTATAACAGTTAACTGAACTACCAATTGTGTTGTCGCTTTCACATTTTCATTCTTCATAGTATTCTCCTTATTTTTTTATGCATCTAAACGACGAAAAATGTCGCAATCAGCTTTATTTAAGGCACCGAGTTTGTAACCGTGTAGAATACGTTAACTTGGTAAAGTTTTATATCATCTTCGGGCGTCGGAGTGGTCCAAAGCACCTCAATTAAATAGGCATTGTCTTGGTTATTGACCGTCGCCGACAAAGCGGGGCTGGATAGCCTGATTTTCCCCGGGGTGCCTGAGCTGCTTATATTACTTATCAAAAGCGTTGAACCCGATATATTGTGGTAAACCATATTAAACTCTATATCATTGGAGGAATCATCAAAAATGAGAGCCTCATACTTCGTGATTTCTGCACCGTGCGGCAGATTAATCGGTGCCTGGAACGCCACAGCTTGCCCCGGTGTTTTTCCTGTTAACCACCATTTACCATTCCAGTAATCTTGATCCGGAGTCGAAGGTCTGAACGCGACACATGGAATGGAGAGGTATCGAGTTTTGGGTGATGAGTAAACCACGTCCTGTGTTACCACTATGTATCCATGTACATCCAGTTTTGCACTTGGACTTACTGTGCCGATACCGACATTGCCGTTATTGTGAATGAAAAACTCATCAGAGCCGGGATTTCCCGTCGCAGCATGTATTCCGAATCCTAATCCATCAGTTTCTCTAACTATGCTTGCTCTATATCCTTCTGGATCATTTGAGAGTAAAATAAGGCCCGGAGAACCATCAGGCCCACTTAACAATACTGCTCCGGTTGAATCTCCCGCATCACTCGAACGGATACTCCCTACTACGTCCAATTCTGAACTTGGACCTACTGTTCCGATGCCGACGTTGCCGTTGGTTTTTACTGTAACGAAGAGGTCGGAAAAGTTGGGATCTACTACGGTTCCCTGATTATGTCTAATGTATAAAGCGTCAGTTGTATTATGAGCATTGAGGAGCCACTGGGAGTCTCCATATAAAAACAGTCCCGCCCATTCTCCCGGGTCTCCGTTTCCAATCCGCGTAGAGCCAGCCACGTGCAGTTTCTCCCCCGGTAGTGTTGTCCCGATGCCGACATTGCCTGAGGGGATTGAATACATATCGTTGCCGGAAATCTGCCAGTCTAAGTCAGCGCCACCGCCACCACTACCTGCTGTTTTTGCATAAAGTGCGTAAGGCGTGGGCATAACTTCCTGGCGTGGGCTAAGGAAAGTATATTCGCAGGGGTCGCTTTGCTCGCCCGGCCGAACGCCGATTTCCAGCCAGACGGCATTGCCATCGAACACATCGCTGCCAAAATCCAGCTTTACGGTAAAATACGCGTCGATTACATCAATGTCAGGCCTGTTAACATCGACGCTTATCTGGTTGCCGTCAGAGACTGCATCGAAAAGCTTAAACTGGAAATCATACAGACCGTCGGCCACATAGTTGGCATCGTACAGATGCCCCTGGTAGGTAAAGGCCGTACCCAATGGCGTCGCCCGACCGACCGAAGGCAGCCAGGCCATCAGGCCCAAGGCCAGAACCAGAATTGTTAAAACTTTTCTCGTTTCCATCTTTTTTCTCCTTAACTTGTTTTGTTTTCTGGTTTGCAGTATCATTAGAATACCCTCGATTCGGGCGCGCAGACCAAACCGCCCGTCTCGGGCCCGGCCGGTGAGTATGAGCTTTGCGGTTCGAGCTCACCGGCCACTATTTTTGTCTTTCTAAATCCGCCATAGCCTTGTGCGAAGGCGGACTACTTCATCATTCGAAATTCTTTATTGCTCTTCCTAAGTCCATCATCTACTCAGATCAATAAGGAGTTCTGTGCTCATCAATAGTGGAACGCGACCTTTCACCAACTTTCTTGTAGTGCGACAGCGCACTTTCCCGGTCGGGGAAATCATTTACGGTAAACCAAAGCGTAGTAGTGCCGATAGTGATTTGGTCGCCGTCTGTGAGAGGGGTTTCGTCGCTGATTTTGTTGTGGTTGATATACACGCCGTGCCTGCTGCTCATATCCAGTGCGTAATATGCATCCTTGTCTTTGTCATAGATTATCTGCATGTGCTTTCGCGAGACTTGCTCATCGAGTATCTGTATCATAAGTGACTCGTTTCGACCAATAACATTTGTGCGACGACCAAGCGGGTAGTAATCATCCTTCCCAGGACCGTTCAAAATAATTAATGAAGCCATTTTGCAACTCCTTATTTATATACACATCTGCAATCTATTTTTGCTCACCGATCAAGCACCATGATTATTCGCTTTCCTTTTGATATACCAAATCAGGCTTTGGTTCCGGCGCGCCGGGAATTCCCAGCAGCTTTGCTGCCTCATATTGGTAAGGCAATAGCAGCTTGGTAAAATAGTCATCGAGATTGGCCCTGGCCTTCTGCTCTACGCCCTCGTAATACAGGTTGCGGGCCTGCTCTTTATTGCCCAACTGCCATTGCGCCATAGCCATAAAAAAGGATTCCCGAGCAGATTCTTTATCCCAATGTAAATCAATTGCTTTTTGAAGGGTTTGGATGGCCTGTTCATACTGGCCCAGACGATAATACACTATACCAAGAATTTGGTAGTAATAAGGCCAGTCCGGTTTGGCCTTAATTGCCTGCAGGATATATGGCAGCGCTATATTCGGGTCGCGAATGTCCGGCCCAACAACAAGCACTTCCGCGACCTTAGCCTTCATATTAATTCTCATAGATTCGTCATAAGGTTCGAGTGCTTTATCAAACTGACCGGAGGTTAGATAATCCTCTCCCAGTTTGGCACAGGCAATACCAAGTTTAGCATAGCTCCCACCCGGAAAAAGGTTCAAGGGAAACTTTTTCGATTCGACCTCCAGGCATTCTCTAACCATTTCTTCCCACTGCTGGGAAGTCTCAAGGGCCTCTAACCGCACATAGTGTTCGAGATTACCATCAGGTTCACGGAATAGCTCAAAGACCCGAGGGGTCTCCGAACGCAATTCATCCTGTCGACCCGCCTTCCGGCACCACTCATAACGAACTAGCCAGCCCTCTGTTTCGTTTGGGCGCATCTCAATCGCCTTGCTTATTTCAGCAAGAGCATCGTCTAATTGCCCCATCTCTTCGTAAATCACGCTGCGAGCATAGTACGCCAGTCCCCTTAGACCTTTATTTGTCTCAGTAATTAACTCTAAGCCTTTAGCAATATCAGCCAAAGCAATTTCCCGACCACGCTCCCCACTTTTCCTTCCTTGCAAACCTCTTCCAATCCAGGCCGCTGCCTCTTCGGGCCGCAGATTTATACAGATGCTCATCGCCCAACGGCAGCGGTTGCGAGCCTCCTGACCCTCCCCGATGACCCACTCCTGAGCAAGACCCCAAGCATACCATGTCCAGTACTCATCAGCCTTCAGGGCCAGAGCCGCCTCAATGTGTTCCAAGGCTTCGGCCTGCTTCCATTGGGGCCAGAGCTTAAGTGCCAGCAGCCAATGGTCGACCCAGGAAACCGGCTGCATCCCTTCAGCTCGCTGGGCGTTGGCACTGGCGGCTTCATGGTCACCCACCACGTCCCAATGGCTGCTGCGATATTCATACAACGCCTTCAAGTCAGGTGCCAACATCTCAACCTGGTCGAGAAGTCCAATGGCTCGCCGCGCACCTGCAACAGGGTCACTAGATAGCTCACCCAGTTGATATTCAGTCTCGGCCAGCAGGAACAACAACTCGGCTGCCGAGCGCTTGACCGACTCGACCTGAGCCACATCCAGCGAGGACTGTTCAAGCTCCTCGAGCCAGTCTGGATTGTTCACCACATTGAAAATTGATAGTGCCTCCCTACACCGTCGACTTGCCTCAGTCAGATGGTCGACCAGTTGCTGGTCTGTCCAAATCCAGTACTCCAGCAGTATGCCGAGAAGTGGTTGCGCCGAGAATCTGGCTTCATCAGCCAGTAATTTGTAGCGATATAGGCGCAGCTCTGATTCAGCGCGGAGCAGCAAATTCTGCAATTCTTCCTCGTACCGGCTCATCAGTATTGGTGTGCCGGCTAACTGCGCCTTCACATATGTAAGCTCACGCTGCGCTGTAGAATAATCCTGCTGTACAATAGCCAACCTAGCATCGGCCAAGCCTTCCCGTGCAATTTTATTCAGACGCCCTAAGCGCAGTTGTCGTTGAATCGTTACAGCAGTGCTAAAAACGATAGAGAACAACATTACTAAGCTTGCAGCAAGACATGCTTTTTTATGTCGCTTAGACCACTTTCGCAGGCGGTAAACCGCACTCGGTGGACCGGCCAAGACCATCTCGTCTTCGAGGTGTCGCTTAACGTCCGCTGCCAGCTCACTGGCTGTTTCGTACCGGCGGGTGCGGTTTTTCTCCAGCGTTTTCATCACAACCCAGTCCAGGTCGCCGCGAACAATCTTACACAACTCGCTCGGTTGAACATTACGGTTTTTGGCAATGTCGGTCAAAGCATCGCCAAGAGTACTCAACCGCGTTGATGGCTTGGGCGGCTCGTCTTCACGAATGATTCTGCGGATTTCATCATAAGCGGCGCTACGAAGCCTTTCAGCATCAAACGGCGTAGTGCCTGTTAAAAGCTCATATAGTAAAACACCCAGAGAGTAGATATCGCTGCGTGTGTCGACGTCCAGCCCGCTCATCTCCGCCTGTTCGGGACTCATGTATTCCGGAGTGCCTATGAACTGCCGGTATTCAGTGAAAAGCGTTTTTTCGGTAAGACGCTGCTGCGTCGCCTTGGCGATGCCGAAGTCGATTATTTTGGGAACAGGTTTGCCGTCATGCAGCGTAATCATCACATTCGAAGGCTTGATGTCCCGATGGATGATTCCCTTTTGATGTGCGTGCTGAACTGCCTTGCATACATCGATAAAAAGTTCCAGACGCTGTTGTGTGTCGAGATTGTTCTTATCGCAATACTCTGTAATGGGTATTCCCTTTACCAGCTCCATCACAAAGTAAGGCCTGCCCGTATCGGTTGCACCTGCATCGAGTACCCTGGCGATATTGGGATGGTCCATCATCGCTAAGGCCTGGCGTTCTGCCTCGAAGCGGGCGATAACCTGTTTGGTATCCATCCCCAGCTTGATGATTTTCAGCGCGACCCGGCGGCGGATTGGTCTTTCCTGGTCAGCCATATAGACTACGCCGAAGCCACCTTCGCCTATCAGTTGAAGCAGCTTGTATCGGCCGACAATCGTTCCCGGCCCTTCGCTTAGTGGCGAGGCATCGAGCGTAACATCTATACCGAAAGGCGGCGACTTAAGAAAGCTGTTGTCTTCATAGTGAACTTTGAGTAAAGCTTCGACGCGGGACAATAATTCGGTATCATCTCCACAAGCGGATTTGACAAAGGCGGCCCGTTCAGCAGGAGAGTCTATTTCAATCGCTGTGCTAAAAATCTCCTCTTCATTTTTCTTCCTGGCACCCATAGAATGATTCCTTATATTGCTACTCTACTATACAATGCGAGGAAAAGAGATAAAAAGCCCCATAAAAAATGAGAAATTCCCAAAAAAATGCTCAACCTTGAGTTGTCTGGTCAACTTGTGCAATTTCTAAACGTAGCCAGGAACGAGCATAGGCCCAGTAGCGGTCAGCTGTAGAGGGGGAGATGCCCAGGACATCGGCCGTTTGCTCGCCTGTTAATCCGGCAAAATAGCGAAGTTTTACCAAATCAGCCTTAATCTCATCTCTTCTTGAGAGTTTCTCAAGGGCCTCGTTTAGAGCGATGAGTTCGTCCGAAGAAGTGTCATTATCATTTGTCAGGACCGCCTCATCGAAGTCAACTCGTTTGCGATCACCGCCATGCCTTAAGCCTTTCTTTCGCCGGGCGTTTTCGATGAGAATACGTCGCATGGCCTCGGCCGCCGCGGAGAAGAAATGGCGGCGACCACTCCAATTCTGATTCTCGCTGCCTACAAGGCGTAGGTATGCTTCATGTACAAGAGCGGTTGCTTGCAGTGTCTGACCTGGTGATTCTTTACTCATCCGTTGAGCGGCAAGCTGACGCAGCTCCTGATAGACTAATGGAAAAAGCTCATCTACGGCACGAACATCCCCCTTTTCAATAGCAGCCAAAATACGCGTTACGTCACTCATACACTCATTATATATACAATATATACAAAGTCAAAAGCTGGATGAAGCGTTCGTGGAAATTTGTCTGAGTGTGTTCTTCTTTTTAGAGTTTTCATAGTCCTACCTCCTTAAATCAATGGGTTACATTTTTCAGATAATCTCGAATTAGTTGTAGTCATGGTTGTAATTTTCGATTAGGCAACACCAATCGATAACTACAACTACCTGCAATATATTGGTTTGTGACTATTATATGAAATGGAAGTCAAAAGGTTATATAATCCGGATGTCGCCACTTGAAAAGGGCAAAAACCTAATATTTAACCTGTTGAGAAAAGTTGAAATTTTGGGGCTGGAGAACTTAACAAAACCTAACATTTGTGGAAAAACAATCTCGTTTTCAGGCGCTACCTGTAACCTTCCCTTAACATTAAGATTGAGGTTCTTTGTGTGACGGCCCCTGAGTTTGTTGTACTCGTTTATCGCCCTGATCTTGTCACCGAAGTCCATGTCCTGAGTAATCACCTTAGCAAGCTCCTTGTCAACAAAAATGTCATTCAACGCGGATGCCTCCAATAGTTTCGATTGATAAGCTGTAATCTTAGCAAATCTTAGCAATTTGGACGCACACGCTCCACATACATTGATAGCCCCTTTCTGTGTTAAATCATAGTCATAAGCCTCGGCATAGCTCATCGTCCCGTTTGCAAAAAACTCCCTGTCCGAACTTACGCGCGCACGCGCGAGGGGGGAAACAGTTTCTTTGGGTACTCAGGCAATAGAGTTTTCCGAATCCATAAAAAAGTGAACAAGGCGATTTTTTAAGGATGTTTTAAAATAAGCCCTTATGACTCGCCTTTTAGTCTAAAATCGCTTATAATCCATCAATCCCCAAAAAGCTAAATTTATCGGGACGGCAGGCCGTACACCTGTCAAGCGGTCTGGACGAGGGCAAGGTTTTTCATTCACCTGTCTTGCCTTCCCTTGCCCAGACCGACCCGAAAAAGACAGGTATACAAATGCCATTGTCAGGTGAAGTAAGAAGTTTAATTGAAGAAAAAATTAGCAAGCTAAAAGAATATAGGGATGGAAACGAGATATGTTTTCACTCTTTGCGGAACAGCTTTATAAGTTTTCTTGCCAACAGCCAAGTCCCAGCTAAGGTTGTTCAGAAACTTGCAAGGCATTCGGACCCCCGCTTGACGTTTAACACTTACGCAAGAACCTTTGAGGAATCTGAACAAGAAGCACTTAATTGCTTACCAAACTTCGGCAATTTTGTCTTGTCCACCTGCTTGGACAGTAACTGTAAAAAACAAGAGATATTGATAGACAACCAGAGACAACAAAACGGCCAAGACGCATTAAAAACCGCAATCCTGGCCGATAACAAAATACCCCCAAGGGGAGTCGAACCCCTGTCTCCAGGATGAGAACCTGATATCCTCGGCCACTAGACGATGGGGGCAAAAAAAACTCTCTTATCTCGTTTCCATAAAGATAAAGACTTTTATAACGCAATACGAATTATGCCTTATTATAACGATACCGAGCTGGCAGTCAAATAATCTGTAAAAGTTCGTAAGGCTAACAAAATCACAAAGCTCGCAAAAACATTAAAGCCAATTTTGAAATAACGATTAATCTTTTATGAAGAATAAGATCGAAGTACTATTTGCCTTGTAGATTTTTAGCTACAAGAGTGTATAAGTCACAGCAATAATTTGCTGTCTGTTGTTTTTAAAATGAGAGATTTTTTTGTATTACTGCAACACGGATAGGCCATCCTATGCATATGAAAGTCAACCAGATACTCGAATTTCCTTACAAATTGAGCGAGTCAGAATGATAAAATATGAAGACAATTTAAATCTACATTTCTGCAGTCGTTGAAGCTTTTTGGCAAGAATGACACAAAAATTGGAAAATTTTTATAAAAAAAAAGACCGTTAGAGAAAAACTATAGGCTAAAACGGCAGCTTTTTTCACTATCACTACTCGAACTTATACATCCTCTCCCTATTGAAAAATATGTAAATCTCCTCTAAAAACCATAAAACAAGCAACTTTGGGATTATACCCTAAGTAGTATTCCTGGTCATTATAATCGCGACAAAAATAAAAAAAACACAAAAAATATTTCAATTAAGCCCGCTATTGATATCTTTTTTCTTGATTGGAATTGGCAATAGGTTAGAATTATGTGGTCGTCTTGAAGTTGTGCAAAGGAGGGGAAGGACCCCACCAGTATTCAATTTCAAGTTTCAGTGTGTCTCCAAGGAGATGAGGAGAGTCTATATACCTGCGCTCTATCAGTATAGTAGCAACGGCTAACACCTTAATATGCGTATGCGCAAAAAGAACATGTATGTAACTAAACAATTTTTTTCAATTGGGCTTTTATTGTTTACTGCTACAGTTGCAAACGCTTCGCATTCGGTAATAGATAAATCCATCTTAACTACAAGTTTCGATGTGCCGTATACAGCTTTTGCAACCACACATTTTAATACCATTTCAGCACGAAATTCTGAATTAACTGCTATTGGCCGAGAACTGCATAACCCGCCTCTGGATTCAGCAGACTTACATAACACAGAAGCCGACCAAACAAAAACATTACCGCCCGTTCCTCCGCCATATTTAATGGCTTTAACAGGATTCCTTTGCATCTCACTAATCAGAGACCGCAAAGTCTGGCTGGCTCTATTGGCCGCTGTGTTAGGAGCAGGTCAGACAGGCTTTCAAGCCATTCCTCAATTAGCACTGAGGATAGGCCGTAGTAGAAATCACATCGAGCAAAAATTCTCCACAGAACTTATTTGTCCATACTGCCTTGAAAATTCCACGCGCCTGCGTAGTGACATTGAAGGTACACGATACATAGGCCTGCTACATCATTTAGGCGGCATACCTGATATTAGCTTGATTCGTAAATCTCGTTTCTCAATCCCTGATTCCCAGTTGTTGCGAGTATCGGGCATACAACATAGGGCATCGAAAACAAACACATACAAGCTTGCTATTTCTTCTAAACATTTTAGCTTAAATTCGCTATTTACATGCTGGGCCTACCAAGCTCGGCTATATATACTTTTCTCACCTGCATTTATCTTTAACATTATTCCTCGCGGCCCTCCTAACTTTAAATGTGTCAACTTTTCTTCTTACATAGATAGGGCCAATGCGCAAGGCCCTTCTAAGTTGAAAGGTGATGTGTTCCTTGATTAAATTACCTGTTTTTTTGCAAGATATATAAGAAAGGATAATATGCATGAATAAGTTTATTTTACCCATGATGATTGCTTCAGTTCTTTTATCTACGAATGCCATGGGAGCCTTTTCAATCCACGTTGACCGTTCCGGCGGAGGGCCCTACTTTGGTGCAGGCGGAGAATATACGATTACACCCAACGGTCCGATACCGGATATCCCCGGCCCATGGCAAACATTCTGCTTGGAAAGAAATGAGCATATTATGCCTCCATACGATGCATACTTTGATAATTTTGAAACTTACACCGTGTTAGGCGGAATAAATGGCCAGGATACAATCACTCCAGATGGTCTATTTGCAGATTCTCTTGACTTTAGAACCGCTTATCTATTCACCCAGTTCAGCATGGGCACCCTCAGCAATTACAACAACGATCCCGCATCAGCCGGCGCATTTCAGGCCGCTATTTGGTTGATCGAGGATGAAATTACCGCATATAGTGACGTCTTGTCTGACCCTGGGATGATAGCTCAAGCACAAAGTTGGGTTGCTATGGCAGAGAATGAAGGATGGACCGATCTGGGCAACGTGCGTGTAGTTAATCTGTACACGCTTGCGAGTGATGTCAAAATCCACCATCAAAGTCAGTTGGTAATGACTCCTATTCCGGCCCCAGGAGCTATTCTGCTCGGCAGCATTGGTGTTTGTTTAGTCGGCTGGATAGGCAGAAAAAGGATGATATAAGTTTTTCCCTATTACGTTTGGTTTTAATTAGCAAACTGTTCTGCAAGAAACAAAAGAACTAGGAGGATAAATGAACAAGATAACAATAATTCTTGCCGCAGCAGGTCTACTCTTTGTAACAAGCAACGGAACCGCTAACACTATTGAATCCTCTACTATGTGGTTTCACGAAGTATATGGCGGTGAACTGATAGCAACCCTGAACGGTTCAAATGTAGTCGGATGGACTGGCACTATACCTATGACCGTAGGTGAATACTATGTTCCTGGTGGTTCAGGTGAGTCTATCTGGGACCAAGGTGGCTTCGACGTCTACGCAAAGGAAGGTGCATACGCCTATTACACCGGGGATGGTGGAATAATTGGCCCTGACCATGATGCCTACTCATCAGCCGGTTTATGGGGTGACTGGTACGATCCTGATTGCACGGACTGGGACAAATACGAGTTGCAAATCACAGACAACCACTGGTACCTGCGCTACGCACCTACCGGCGAGTCCCCGATGTCAGGCACTTTAGTATGGGTCGATGTCGGCGATGACTACGGTTACGGATACGCTATCGAAACTGACTTAGGTACTCAAGATGGCGGACACGGAGGCAGCGCCGCTTATGGTGGCGGTGCCGGATACTGGGATTGGGATTGTGGCTGGGGTATTGAGGCCATCCCATTGGAGTTCAGCATGTTTGAAATATACGTTGGCCCAATGAGCACCACGAAAGGAGTTTATCTTAAGCCCATCCCCACACCTGGCGCTATTTTGTTAGGTGGTATCGGCGTAAGTATCGTTGGCTGGCTGCGAAGAAAAAGGGCACTATAAAAGAATAGAGATAAAAGAAAATAGCTCGACGGGAGAGAAGGGAAAGAGTGCCAGAGGTGGTGTCTTTCCATATATGCTGAGAGTCCTCGGATATATCGGAGGTAAACGTAGGTATGAAGATGAAGAAGTTATTAACAATTACCCTGATTAGTCTTTTTCTGGCTGCATGCGGCCCTGTAAAGGCGGGTTTAACAACGATAAGATCTGATTTGAATCCGGCTTCAGAAGCTGATTTAACTGCAGCCGGGGGTATTCTCGATACTCTCTACGGAGCAGGTAATTGGACGCAAGTTGACGATTGGAGTGGAAGCATCCATACTCATGGCAATGACCTAAACGTGTACTTATCAAACGCAGGGCTACCTGTCACAGACCAGGTCTGGACTGACGGCATTGTGAGTTCTTTCGCCAAAGCCCGATATGCAGGTTATACCCAGCAATTTGGTTACACTACAAACTTGGTGACACCCAGCTACACTAATGTCTTAAATGTTAGTGGCTCGGGATACATAGTCTCAGGTTCGGGAACGATTGATTTTGCACCGGGTACAAGATGGGCATGGGCCAGGACGGGTAACTTAGGCGGCACACAATACTCATTGGATTCGTTGAACTCCGATTTAAAAGACCATATGGTCACCTTCCAGATATTGAATCAAGAATGTAACACCTGGGTTTTGGCATTTGAGGATTTATGGTCTTTCAAATCTGATTGGGATTACAACGACCTTGTGATTGAGATAAGATGCATTCCCGCTCCCGGAGCTATTTTGTTAGGTGGTATTGGTGTGTGTCTTGTCGGCTGGTTTCGAAAACGACGAACACCATAAGTTAACGAAAGAAGTAATCAAGGACAGCGGGCAAGAAGAGCCCCGGATTGAAATGTTTCGGAGAAGAGAAAAGGAGGCTCGTTTATGAAAAAAACAATTTTCTTTCGTATGTTTATCGTTCTGACTATGTGCTCGACATACGCGCAGGCCAATTACACATTTCAACCAAGTGATGCCGATTTATTTGACCTTGCTCACAAGTATTTTTACATCTGGACGGTAACACCATCGATTCCCAACGGTGAAAATATTACAGAGGCAAGCATTTTATTCAGGGGTATCAATAACTGGCGGATAGAACCTGATGATAGAATGTATATTCGCCTTTTTAGCGAGGCTGACATTGAAGCCGCTATCAATGCGAAGAATATGTCAAATGTAAGCGGCTTTAACGGTGACATCTATAGAGGAACTGACTTTGCGGCTAACGGTGATGAACTTAATGGGTACGGAGATTTGCTAACCATTTATGAAGATGACAATGAGTATAAGTCTGGATGGTTGTGGATAAATCCGCCGGAAGATTTTACCTATACGTTCAACCAGGCTGAGATTGATTTTCTTAACAGTTACCTTTCGAGTGGTAGCATGTTTGGTATAGGTCTGGACCCGGATTGTTGGTACGTGCCCGACTACTCAAATTGTTTTATTGAAGTTGAATTGGACACTTCAGTTATTCCGGTACCGGGACCCATTATTTTGGGAAGCATCGGTGTCGTCCTTGTTGGCTGGCTGCGAAGTCGAAAGACGTTGTAAAAGATGCTACGGTAAACAAAAAAACAAAGAGTTAAAAAGGCGAAGTCATCTGACTTCGCCTTTTTAATTTTCCAGTTTTGATTTATTTGATTTATGCAAATTCGTGCGAATTTGAGGCTATCACCTATTCCTCTTGCCAAAGCCAATTCTCAGCAAAAACACCCAAATCAGCAAGGTCAACTAATCCATTACCATTCAAATCCTCAATACAACTACACTCAATCATCCACTTGCTTGCAAACACAGAAAAATCCTCAAGATTTACAGTCTTACTGACATCGAAATCGGCTGGATTGCCTTTTTTACTTGCTTGACTTGTTCCTCCGTAGACTCCCATATTAATGCGTTTACCATTCGGCCACGGCTCACCTGCCCAATTCGAATTGGGGTCACCTGTATCGATGCAGGGACTTGTATTGGAATCTGTTACCCAGCTTCTAACATTCGGGGCCCATCTTCCGTCAGTACTTTGCAGGTGAAAGTCCCATATATTCGGGTCGCCATTTATATTGAAAGATGCAAAACAAGGGTCGGCGTTAATATTCCCACTGCCCCAGACTAAGGTTCCACACGGGTCGTAAACATCTGTTTGTCCACCTTGTATATCGCAGTAGGAAACGGTTGCTGTACCTCCATCCCAAAGCCCGAGTTGTGTTCCGAAACTTGCTGAATTTCCCAAAAAAATACTATTTTTGATATTTGCACTGCCTCCATTCCAGCAGTATATAGCACCACCGAAATAGTTAGCTGAGTTTGCGAGAAGTGTGCAGTTAACTACACGGGCAGTTTTGGAGTCGTAGCAACTTATGCCACCGCCTCTGGGGGCATTGTTGTCGATGATAACGCAATTAAAGATGTTAGAGTTACTCTCCCCGCTATAAATGCCACCACCCGCAAAGCTGGCGGTGTTGTCACTTATAATACAACCAGTTATCTCTGGCGAAGAAAATTTACTCTCTATACCACCGCCATAATAATCTGCTGTATTGTCCATTATCGTGCAATTAATAACGATTGCATTACTGTCATTAAAGCAGCAAATCCCGCCTCCGGAGTCCTCGGCGTATCCGCCCAGAATGACACAATTTTGCACAGTGGGGCTGCTGTTGTAGCAGTAAATACCTGCTCCACTGTGGTCAATTAAAGCACAGGCGTTTCTAATTGTAAGCCCTGAAATGACGCAGTTTGGATCTTCGCCACTTTGAATATAAAAGCCCCGGCCAGCCCCATTTGGGTCAATAATTGTATTTGCAACAGTATTGGGGTCGTTCGGGTCTATGCTGCGAATGGTAATGGATTTGCCCTTGGGGTCAAGGTCATAGTTATTGGGATCTGCTGTGTAGATGCCGGGTCGTATCTCAACAGTATCACCATCAATGGCTAAGTCTATCGCATCCTGGATTCGTAGAAAGGGATCGTCAAATGTGCCGGTACCTGGATCATTGGGAGCGTAAACGTCTACATAAATAACACTGCCTGCGCTCGAAACAGAAGCAATGAATAAAATAAGCGCTATGACTAACAAAATTCTTGTCTTTTCCACCCTCGTCCCTTGTGATAAAAAACCTACGTTTCGTTGTTATATTCAGTGGTTTGTCTCTTAACCAAAGGACAAATTTCGCCAGCTTCCAATTCCATCCCACCACGTCGAGACATAATCAACAACCATCGAATCTTGATGCTTTTTTTTGCATAAGTCCATAACCATCTCATGAAGCTGCCGCATACAAAACAGTCCTCCGATTTGCCAAGCACTGACACCTATGTCAACCGCTTCGCGTTCAGCTTCCTTAAAGTCTACATTGCTCGTTGTCATGAGTTTTACGAGTTTTTCAGCCTGCGGTTTCAAAGCTTCCTGCCAGCGTAACCGAGCCATTTCTTCTTTTACTAACACATCTACTAACAAATCCCGTTGTTCCTTTTGTTTCTTTTTCCATTGGGCTTTAGCCTCAGCTATTCGCTCAGCGCGGTGTTTTCTGCTTGCAGGCGTCAACAGCATTTCCAGCATCCACGTTGACGGGTCAATAATAATCCAGACCAAAAAGGTTGCCCCCAGAGTCCCCAGTGCCACCCCTGACAGGAATTGACTAACTCTGTTTTCACCCATCATTCCAAGGCAACCCGACAATCCTCCTAAAAAAGGGACTGTAACATAGAATATCATATAGTATGTTGAAGTAGTTAATGAATGCTCTATTTCTATTTTTTGACTTCGTGCAACACCCCTGAAAATTGCGAACAGATATAAACTTACCAATAGAAAAATAAGTAATGCTGAATGTCCGGACAGGGAAAAAATAACCCACCAACGTATGCCTGCCTGCCGTAGTGTTAAAACCAAAATATAGCCGATGCACTGCAAAAACCAAAGCATCCCGGCAAGATGAATCAACTTCAAAACACGACATTTTGACATAAACAGTCTCTCTTACAATCCTGACTGACTTACCTGCAAAGAAAACATTACTTACACTATGGGACAGATCCACTTGTTACAATACTAACCGCTGAGAAAGCTCGCCCAATTGGTCGCATAAACTCCTCTAATTTCAGCGCTACGGCAGCTAATACGGTTGGTGGCACATATATTATATCGCCTTCCTGCAGCAAAACATTTTTATCAATCTCACCGTGAGCAATCATACGGTCTAAATTCACCTCAAATATCTTCGGAGCGCTAAGGCCATCACTTGACGGCCTTATAACCTGGATTCTTTCGATCCACGCCATAGGATTGGGTTGTGCTTCTGCTATTGCAAATAAGAAAGTATCACGCCCCGTATAAACCTTTGGACCTGGTACATATACCTGGCCCAGAACATAATAAACTTTGCTTCTATACGTTACCACACGTACATCAACAGGATTATCACCAACCAGCGCGTACAACAGCATGATTTTCTCTTTTAAAAGCTCTGCCAATTCTTCCGGCGTTTTCCCGGCAGCTTGTATCTCGCCCAAAGCCTCAAATGTCACTTTGCCATCCGGCCGAATTGTCTGCACTTGCTGATGGATCTCTGGAACTTTTGTACAATATACCATTATTCCATCTGGTGGTTGCAAAATATAATTCTCAGCCGTCACATTAGTCTGCATTGGCTTAACAAAAGCTTCAATATCTTCCGGTCTAGATGAAAAACACCCCGATAAAGCTACCAAACAGACAAGTAAAAATGCCTGCACAAAAAAGGTTTGATATCGCATTTCTAACTCCTTTCACTTGGTCGTTTACCGTTTAACTATCCGCAAAAAACGGCCCATATTTTCCCTCGGTCTATTAGTTGCCCGTCAATGGAGATAATCATAACTAACCAGTGTACCAGACTTTATGTATCCTGTCAAACCTTTCTTCCCACTCTCGCAGATTAACTCAGGAACATTATACAACTGTAAACTAAAAAAGACAAAAGTCCAGCAAAACATAATTTTCAAATATTGGTTTTGTCCGATAATGACATTCAGGAAAACTTACAAGTTCACGACCCCTTTATTGAGTGGAATGAACATGTTAAAACCATTACTCAACGACAAATGAGCTGTCTATTTCGTCTGAGAAACACAGTCAAAATAATCCCTTGGTCTAAGCAAAATTTTTATAACTTCCTTTATACAGGCCGCAGCGGACAAAAACGCAGGTAACTTCAAGCCCACAGGCAGCTCAAACCCAAAAAACGCTTGACAACACCTCTTACAACCCGCTATAGTTCAACAAGTTAAAGCTTAAGCGCCTGTAGCTCAATTGGATAGAGCGTCGGTCTACGGAACCGAAGGTTAGGGGTTCGAGTCCCTTCAGGCGTGGTGTTTTATTTCCAGTGACAAGCCCCGACAAATTAAAGCTATGCCTAAGGGATTATAAGTCTTATTCATACCAACATTACTCACGTGAAAAATACCTATATCAGTTTCATACAGGTTTTCTTAGAAAAAAAACTTTTGCAAAATGGGCAAAATTAGAAACCTAACGTTTGACTTCTATGAATCTATTTAACATTATATTGGTCATTGTTAATTGTGGATTCGACAGGTTACAAAAAGAACAGATGAATAAGATTTATGCTCAGGAGAATTTAAATGAATAAAATCAAGATTCCGTTAGATGAAAGCGATATCCCACGGCAATGGTATAACTTAGCAGCCGACTTACCCACACCAACTCTTCCACCGCTTGGGCCCGATGGTAATCCAATCGGACCGGAAATGCTTGCACCTGTGTTTCCGATGAACCTGATTGAGCAAGAGGTGAGCACTGAAAGATGGATAGATATTCCGGAGGAGATACTGAACATACTTTATCGCTGGCGGCCGACACCGCTGCGAAGGGCAGTATATCTGGAAAAATACCTTAACACACCTGCACGTATATACTTTAAAGATGAAAGTGTCAGCCCGCCGGGAAGCCATAAACCAAATACAGCCGTAGCTCAAGCATGGTACAATAAGCAGTTCGGAACAAAAAAGATAACAACGGAAACCGGTGCCGGCCAATGGGGCAGCGCACTTGCTTTTGCCTGCAAGCTTTTAGAGCTCGAATGCAAGGTTTATATGGTCAGAATAAGCTTCGACCAAAAGCCTTTCAGGAAGATGATGATGCAGGTATGGGGCGCAAATTGTGTAGCAAGCCCCAGCACTGAAACAAATGCCGGAAGAAAAGTATTAAAAGAAATACCGAATACACCTGGAAGTTTGGGAATTGCTATCAGCGAAGCCATCGAGGAGGCGGTAACCGATAAATCCGGTAAAACACGTTATTCTCTGGGAAGTGTGCTAAATCATGTTTTACTCCATCAAACAATAATAGGTCTTGAAGCAAAGAAGCAACTGAAAATTATTGGTGAGAAAATGCCGGATATTGTTATAGGCTGTGCCGGCGGAGGCAGTAACTTCGCAGGCTTGTCTTTTCCTTTTGTTGCCGACAAAATCAATGGTGCCGACATTAAAATCATCCCTGTCGAACCAACGGCATGCCCAACTATGACTCGTGCACCATTTGCTTACGATTTTGGAGACACTGCCTGTACGACACCACTTCTGGCAATGTTTACGCTCGGACACGCTTTTATACCACCTCCAATTCATGCCGGCGGTCTTCGATACCACGGGATGGCACCACTGATTTGCCAGGCAATCGTTGAAGGCCTGATGGAACCGAGAGCATATCATCAACTGAAATCGTATAATGCTGCATTAGACTGGGCAAGAACAGAGGGATTTATTGCCGCTCCGGAAACAAGCCAGGCTCTCGCAGCAGTGGTTGATGAAGCTAAAAAGGCAAAAGAAGAAGGCAAGGAAAAAGTGATATTGTTCAACTACAGCGGACATGGACTGATGGACTTGACGGGCTACGATGCATTTCTGTCCGGAAAGCTTGTAGATTATGAACTGCCGGAAGAGGAACTGCAAAAGTATATTAAAGATATTGCAAACCATCCCAAGGCGGAAATGAGAAAAAGCGGTAAATGGTAAAAAAGGATTGTAAGGTCAAGGTAATTTCTTGAAGGAGATGATTATGAAGAATGTTATTTTGGCAAGTGTGGTGGTTTTGTTAGCTGCAGCAAGTATAGTCCAAGCTCAGGAATCTGAATTGAAAGGTTCGGTTGACTTGACGTTTAAGAGTAAATATATATGGCGTGGTTTCGATGTCTATGACGACCATGCCGCAATCCATCCGTCGGTTGATTTGGATTTGTTTGGGACTGGTTTTGGTGTTAGCTTATTGGGACATAGAGCCAATTCAAGCAGTTTTGAAATGACTGAACGCTGGGATTATACTTTATATTATCAAAACCGCCTGTTTGTGGATGAACTGTATACAACTAATTACAGACTTGGCTACGTGTATTACAATTATCCAGATATGTCCAGCCACTCAACCAGGAGCATAGACCTGCAGGAAATGCATGCGGTACTTTCCTGGCCGAAGATTCTTCAGGTTGAAGGATTGGTTCCGACCTATTGTATTGTCAAGTTATGGCCGTCAAACAGCGGAACAATAGTAGGTTCACCTGCTCCCCCCCCTCCCGCCACCGACGGCACTGCGTCAGGTTTTGCGCATATTTTTATGCTCGATTATGGTTTACCGATTACCTGCCCCATTACCGGTGAAGAAAGGACTCTGAATTTCCACTCAGAATTTGTTTACAACGATGGTGTCGGTCCGACAGGCGGCAATGTAGACCAAGACTGGTCAAATGCTGTTTTGGGTGTCTCAACAGTTTTTGACCTCGACAATGGCCTTACCTTTACGCCGGGAGTGTATTATCAATCCTCATGGGATGATTCGGTTAATGATGAGGATGAATTCTGGGTGAGTCTGAGCATGACCTACAAATTCTAAAAATTAGTTTTGGGTTCATTATCTTGTGTTCCTCAGAGGCTGGTTCCGAAAACCAGCCTCTCCTGTTTTTTAAGATAAAAAACAACTTGAATGACTAAAAAATGCTAACTCTAATCAATGCAAACAGAATGCTGCCTCTCATTGGCCCGATTGGTTTGGATTACATTGCTGGTTCAGCCGAACAGGCAGGCATAAATACTGAACTTCTTGACCTTGCCTGGGCTGAGGAACCAGTCGAAGCAATCAGAGAATATTTCTCGACTCAACAGCCGGAATTGGTGGGTATTACTTTTCGAAACGTTGACGATTCTTTTTGGCCAAATGCTGACTGGTTCGTTTCCGGATTGAAAGAGACCATTAAGACCATCCAAAGTATGACGGACGCCCCGATTGTAATCGGCGGTGTCGGCTTTTCAATCTTCGCCAGATCTGTTATTGAATATACAGGTGCTGATTTCGGCATACGTGGTGATGGAGAAACAGCAATAGTTTCGCTCATCCATCAAATACAGCAATCAAGAAAATTCACAGAAGTTCCCGGGCTTCTTTGGCAGGAAGATGGCATAATCCGCTGTAATCCACCATCATGGCCAAGCCCGATTTCACTAACAACGGCCCGTAATTTTATTGATAACCTCAATTATCTCAAACAGGGTGGACAATGTGGACTGGAGACCAAACGTGGATGCAACCGCAGATGTACATATTGCGCCGACCCGCTGGCCAAGGGTAACAAGCTTAGACTGCGGGCCCCCTCGGAAGTTGCCGATGAGGTCCAGTCACTGCTGTCTCAGGGAATAGATATTTTGCATATTTGTGATTCCGAGTTCAATGTCCCCCGAAACCATGCTTACGAAGTCTGCAAAGAGTTAAACAGACGTTCACTCGGAAATATGGTTCGCTGGTATACCTATATGTTGCCTATGCCTTTTGATGAAGAGTTGGCAGGTGAAATGTCCAGGGCCGGTTGTGTCGGAATCGACTTTACAGGTGATTCAGCCTGTTCTTCAATGCTCAAAACCTACAACCAGCAGCACACAAAAGACGACCTTGCTTCCTCGGTGAAGCTTTGCCGGAAAAACAATATCGCTGTTATGATAGACCTTTTGCTTGGCGGGCCGGGTGAAACACCGCAAACAGTAAAGGAAACGATTGATTTTATTAAAAAGATTAATCCCGATTGTGCAGGTGCTGCGCTTGGTATAAGAATTTATCCAGACACGATTATGGGAAAAATAGCCGCTCAAGAACTCAGGGAAGGGAAAGATTTTAATATGCACCGAAAATATGCCGGCCCCTTAGATTTTTTTAAACCAACTTTCTATATTTCCAAGGCCCTGGGTGAACGTCCGGCAAAATTGGTAAGAGATTTAATTGGTGGTGACCAACGGTTTTTCGCACCTAACGACCAAACTGACGGCGAAACATCAGAAAGTCGTGATACCGCCAACTATAACTACAATGAAAACAAGCCATTAGTGCAGGCAATTCGCAAAGGTGCAAGGGGGGCATATTGGGATATCTTGCGACAAAGCAGGCGAGATGAAAGAAACAAATAGAACGCCAAGCCCGGCAAAAATATTTCAATAACTTGCGAATTCGTTTACGCTCGAATCATTGTCAGCAGCATTTTGAACTTTTCTTCAGCGGTAACAGCATGCGGGACATTCGCCGGCATAATAACAATTTCACCGGCTTTAGCTTTTAGTTCTTCACCCCCTATCATTAACTGTGCAGAACCATCAATCACCTGCACAACCGCGTCATAGGGAGCAGTGTGCTCGCTGAGTTTCTGCTTCTTGTCAAAAGCAAACAGGGTAATTGTTCCGACCGGTTTATCCAGTATCGTTTTACTAACTATCGAATCGGCCTCGTATTCGACCAGAGATGCCAACTGTCTGCTTTTACCCATACAAGCATCCAACACGCTTTCGTCACCGCTCATTTTTCCCCCACTTTCTCCTTAGGCTTTAGTTCAAGCCCTGAAATTTCCTCTAATTCAGCAGTTGCCGGAAGCATCTGGGTTTTCTTGCCTTTGACAAACAGGCAAAGCAGACTATTACCTTAATGTTGTTCACCAGCCAAGCTCACAGAAATCTCCATACGACCGGTGTTTTCGACAAAGAAGCTTCCTGCCTGCTTTCCGGACTCCACTACATACTGACCAAGATAACCGCGAAAACTCACCTTGCCCGCGGAATCGGTTTCAAGCTTCAATGGCCCCGTCCACCAGTCTTCTTTAATCAGCTTCTTCAGCGAGTTATAGGCTGGTTTCGGCGTCATATCCTTTCGCAACAGGCCTGCCGGTGCTCCCAGCCACGCACCGTCCTGAAAGTCCCACCAGGTTATCCTTTCCACAGCCGGGTGCGAAAAAAGCAATCGATAAAACTCCACAACTTGCTTCTCCTGACGCCTCTCTCCCTCGCGCGTCGTCGGCCAGTCGTCATACCGCCGCGAGAAATCCATTATCTTCCTTATCTCGCCCGAAAGAATCGTAACCTCGGTAAAATGCAGCGGTTTGTTGAATCTGGTAAACTGCTCGATAGTCTTCCATGTTTTCCTCGGCCCCCAATATCCGGCGTGCATATGCGACTGCAGGCCTATGGCATCGAACTGCACCCCCGCACCAATACACTCCTCGATAAGCTTTTCATATCTCGGCGAAAGGTCGTAATCATTGAGCATAAGCGTAGCTTTCGGATTCCCCTTTCGCGCCGCGGCGTATGCCCCCCGCATAAGCTCCACGCGACCAAGCTCGCGAGACAACCTCGCAATAGGATTGTCCTTTTCTTTCCAATTCGGCATCACGACCGGCTCGTTGACCACCACCCACGTCCCGACCTCACGCGCACAACTCTTAACTTCGCGCTTGATACGCCCTATCTGCAGCCTCCTGACCTGTGCCAAATCCATCTCTTTCAGCCAGCCGGGCCAGACCTCATGCCAGCACAGCGGAGTGCCCTCGGCCCCGATGCCGCGCGATGCGCACCAACCAGCCATTCGCTGTAAATCCTTCGTCTCCAGCTTCCCTTTTTGCCGTTCGAACGAACCCCAGAAGAAAGGAAGTGTCGCAAAATTAAAAAGCTCGGTAAACCGCTCGCGGTATTCCTGCCACCGCAACTCGTCTGCCGGACCTCTGAGCCCGAAGGCGTTACAGCCAAACAAAAATTTATGTCTTACCTGCCGAACGGTAACCGGCGCGCTACTGAGCGGCCGACCGTTAGCATCGCTGAGCTGTAATGAAACCTCCGCCGTTCGATACCTGATTATCCGCTGATTTATCTGCTCGTTACTCATAACATCTTCTCCTGCATTCGCAACTGCAAACCCCCGCGCAGCCAAAAGTGCCGCCAGCAAAAGGACTATCCGTAACTTCAGTGGAGCATCGATGTTCGGCATCATCTATTGTCTTAAGCCTGAGTGGATACACCGTCAATCGCCGGCCAGGCTCACAGAAACCTCCTCACTACCGGCGTTTTCAAAAAAGAACCGCCCAACCTGCTCGCCGGATTTCACAACGTAATCACCGAGAAAACCGCGAAAATTCACCTTGCCGGCAGCATCGGTTTTAAGTTGTAAAGGACCGGTCCACCATTCTTCCTTAATGAGTCTCTTCAGCGCGTTATAGGCCGGTTTCGGCATCATATCATTTCGTAAAAGCCCGGATGGCGCTCCCAGCCACATACCGTCTTGCAAATCCCACCAGGTAATCGCCTTTACCGAGGGGTGTGAGAAAACCTGCTTGTAAAACTCTACAACTTGCTTCTCCTGTTCCTCCTCACCCTCAGGATTTGTCGGCCAGTCATCGTACTTATGGCGATAATTCAGGCCTGTCCTCGTCCCGCCGGAGACAATAGATGTTTCTGTAAAGTGCAGTGGTTTTCCAAATCTTGAAAATCTATCAAGTACGTCTTGCGTCTTCTCGCGGTCCCAGTTGCCCTGATGCATATGCGACTGCAGGCCGATTACGTCAATATCAATTCCGGCGGCCAGGCAATCCTCGATAAGTTTTTCATAATCAGCGGATATGTTATCGTCGTTGATAAGAAGTGTAGCTTCGGGATTCATCTGCCTCGCTTTAATAAAGACCTGCTTTACAATCTCGACACGGCCAAGGTGCTGACATAATCTTACTATCGGGTTCTCCGGCTCATCGAATTCCGGCATTATCACTACTTCGTTTATCACGTCCCAAATTTCAACCTGGTCGGCAAAATCCCTCATCTCACGCTCGATGCGCGCCAGTTGCTTTTCTAAAATCTCTTCGGGCGACCTGCCCTGTAACCAGTATGCCGTACGCGTATGCCAGCAAAGCGGGTGTCCTTTCGTTGTTATGTTGTGCTCGGCGCACCACTTGGTCATTGTCTGTATCTGCTCAGTAATCGGTTTTCCCTCCTCCGGCTCGAAACCACCCCAGTAAAACGGCAGGGTCGCAAAGTTAAAAAGCTCGACGAACCGACGACGGTATTCCTGCCAACGGGTCTCTTCCTCAGGGCCTCTAAGCCCGAAGGCATTACAGCCGAAAAGAAACTTGTGACGAACCTGACGAACACCAACAGCCTTGTTTGCTAATGGCCTGCTGTCACTGCTGGTTATAGTCAATGTAACTTTTGCTGTACGGTTTTTTTTTATTTGCTCATCACTTAACAGATTTGACTTCATAGTAAAAACTCCTTAAAACACACCTTAGCTAATCTCATACAGATGTCAAGGACGGGAAAGTCTATGCCAAATACGCCCTTATCGCAAGGACTTTAATGGTTTTGTTTTAGCTTTTATCAGTGGTATGATAAAATTTGCAATTTTGGTCTAAAAGGATATAATTACAAATTTGCAAGATAGATTAAGTCGTCGTTTTAATGTTCCCATTACGGATTAACCGTCCCAAGATATCGAGGTTAAAGAATTATGGCAAAATTAGCTATCACTCCCAAGATTATTATCCTGTCGATTGTAGTATCAGTTGCTATGGTGATTATTGGATGCCCTGCCCGAGACTCACAATTAAGGCCCAAAGAGGACAATCTCAGCAGTCAAACTCAACCAGGATTCGAAAATGGTGAAAATATTGGCCTGGGAACTATTGAATCCAATACACAGACTCCGCAATCCGGCTTTAGCGAATTCGAGGAACTTAAACGGAATGTAGCCGATCTTGAAAAAGCACTCATACAAATTGTTCCTCTTGTCTGGACACAACAGGATGCACAGAAAACTCTTACTTTCGAAGAGAAATCTCAATATGAACGACTCATCACAGAATTTAATCAGTACAAAAAGCTGGCAAAGGACAATTTCAAGCAAGATATCGAATTAAGCGTCAACGCTCAAATTTCTCACGCCAGTGCTTTGGTACATATGGCTAAATATAACAGTGCAAAGGCAGTCTACCGCACTATTCTTACCGAGGCCCCGGCCAATATCGAAGCCACAACAGGTTTAGGAATCGTTCTCCATACAATGGCCAAACATAAGGAGGCTGAAGAACTCTTCAGAAAGGCTCTATCCACAACCGAAAAATCCTTCGACCCAAACCACCAAAAGACGGCTATAACCCTTAGCAACCTGGCGTTATTGCTTCAGGCTACTAACCGTCATTCAGATGCTGAGCCGCTAATGCGAAGGGCACTGAAAATCGTTGAAGATTCCGAGGGTCCGGATCACCCAAAGGTAGCTATTTACCTCAACAACCTGGCAAGATTACTGGCGGTTACCCGCCGTAATTCAGAGGCCGAGTCGTTGACGCAAAGAGCATTGAAAAACGTCGAAAAATTCTTCGGTCCGGACCATCCAGAGGTAGCTGTTTGCCTGAATGACCGCGGAGGATTTTTGGCAGCTACCGGCCGTATTTCCGAGGTAGAGCCGCTGATGCGCAGAGCATTAAAAATAGACGAAGACGCTTTCGGCCCGGACCATCCAAGAGTAGCCAGAGACCTTAATAACCTGGCGCGATTGCTGAGATTTACCGGTCATCTTTCACAGGCCGAGCCGATGATGCGCAGAGGCTTACAAATTGAAGAGAAATCAAAAGGTGCCGACCATCCTCACGTTGCAATACAGCTCAATAACCTGGCAGGATTGCTGATAGCGACCGACCGTCATTCCGAGGCCGAGCCGCTGTTGCGCAGGGCATTAATTATAGATAAAAATACCTTCGGCCCGGACCATCCAAAGGTGGCTTTCCGCCTGAACAATCTGGCGGGAGTGCTTAGGGATATCGGTAATCCTTCCGAAGCAAAGTCTTTGTATCAAAGAGCATTGACGGTATTCGAATATAATTTTGGCCCCGACCATCGTACAACCATAACCGTACGGAATAATCTGGAAAGTCTTGAGGTAAAGTAAATTCACTTTGCATCTTGCAGAACCCCGACAAGTCGGGGTATGATATCGTTGTGCAGAAATTTCGTAACAAGATAATCTGTGGCGATTGCATTGAGGTCTTAAGCAAGGTTTCTGAGCCCTTCGCAGACCTTATCTTTGCAGACCCCCCCTTCAACATCGGCTATAAATACGATAAATACTACGACAAAATTAAAAGAAAAAACTACGTCGCCTGGACTAAAGACTGGATGAGCAGTTGCAAAAGGGTCCTGCAGCCCTACGGCTCATTTTACATAGCTATAGGCGACGACTACGCTGCAGACGTCAAACTCATAGCCGACGGATTCGGCCTAATTATGCGTAACTGGATAATATGGCATTACACATTCGGCCAGCAGACGAAAAATAAGTTCGCCCGCTCGCACACCCATATATTCTATTTTGTTAACGATAAGAATAATTTTACTTTTAACGACCACTCTGTACGTATCCCCTCCGACAGACAATTGATATATAACGACAGACGAGCTAATTCGAAAGGTAAGATGCCCGATGACGTCTGGAGCGAGTACTCCCGCGTTTGTGGAACATTCAGGGAGCGCGAAGGCTGGCATCCCTGCCAAATGCCTGAGAACCTGCTGGCCAGAATCATAACGGCAAGTTCCAACATCGGTGATTGTGTCCTTGACCCGTTCATCGGCTCGGGTACCACCGCAGCAGTTGCTCACCAGCTCGGCAGAGAATACGTCGGCATAGAAATTTCCGAAGAATATGCCAAAAACGCCGGGAAGCGCCTCGATCTATTAAAAAAACAAACCTGCGCATCAACAAATCTCATACTGGAATCGGCCGAGGTTGCCGAACTAAAGCGACTCTTTGCCGATATAGACTGGCCCATTCAGGATATTATTAGTAACCAAAAGCTTTTAAGCATATTGGCGAACCAGTTCTCGATTCGTATGAATAACAGCAAAAAGTACCAGCCGGAACAAATAGCCGCTGCTTACAAGGATTTGGCTGTTTGAGTGATAAAAGGAAAAAAAAACAAGATTTTCTGCGACTTTGTGCAGCATTCGCTGCCAGTGCCGTAATCCTTACCATTATTCAGCCGCCCTTTAATCTCGAATTCCTGGCATGGCTTAGCCTGGTGCCTTTCATCCTCGCCAGTTCACCTGCTGCAAACCAACGCCGTCTTGCGGCAGTCGCCTACTTGACCGGGCTTGTTTACTGGCTCGGTAATCTGTACTGGATTGCGTTTGTTACCTTGGCTGGCTGGTTTGCCTTCTGTCTTTATATCGCACTTTACTGGCCAATACTTGCTCTGGCCTTACGCTATTGCAGAATCAAAAATATACCGCTGCTCCTGGCTGTACCGCTTCTGTTTGTCGGTGCAGAGGCCTTGCAAGGCTATATATTAACGGGTTTTGGCTGGCGATTTCTCGCACACAGCCAGTACCAGAATACTCGGCTCATCCAGATAGCCGATATCTTCGGCGCCGCCGGCATCTCGTTTTTGATTGCTATGGTAAATGCCGTAGCCGCGGAGCTAATAATCGCACTTAACAAGAGAAATATCATTAGGCCCGTTAATTTTCTTAAAGTGGCAATCGTCTCAACTGCTCTTATCGCAACTTTTATTTATGGAAACTGGCGTTTACGCCGGTCCGACCAATTCATCGAGCCCGGCCCGCTCGTCGCCGCGATACAGTCAAACGTACCTCTGGAGGTCAAGGAATCGGGCCAGGCCAGCGAGAAAATATTTAAGGACTTACTACAGGATAGCATCGCCAGTACGCAGGCCGGGCCGGAACTTGTCGTCTGGCCCGAAACAATGGTACAGACGATATTGGATGAGCAATTCTTGCTGTTATGCGACGCCTCCCATCCTGCCCGTATATTTGATAAGGTCCTTGCCGAACATTCCAAAGAAACTGCATACCTGCTCATCGGAGCCCACGGAGCAAAGCTCGGAATAGACCAGGGAAACATTACTTTTACGGGAAATTACAACTCCGCATTTCTCTATCGGCCAGACGGACAAGAGACAAAACGCTACGATAAGATTCATCTTGTGCCGTTTGGCGAGTTCGTACCTTTCAAAGATACTATCCCATTCCTTTACAGGCTTCTTATGAAATTTACTCCATACGATTATGACTACAATCTGACCGCGGGCACACAATACACCATCTTTGAAATGAGCAGCGCCGAAAAAACATCCTCCCCAAAATCCGTAAAAAATTACAAATTCGGAGTAATGATTTGTTACGAGGATACCGTGCCTGCAATCGCCAGAAATTTTGCAATCAGCCAACCAGGCCTAAGATATTTTCGAAAAGACCGGGCCGAAAAGCAGGTCGACTGGCTTTTGAATATAAGTAATGACGGCTGGTTTGTAAGGTTTAAGGACCAGAAGGTCCTTCCGAGTACTGAACTGGAACAGCATATGGCCATCTGTGTATTCAGGGCCGTTGAAAACAGGCTCGCTATTCTACGCAGTGTTAATACGGGCATAAGCTGCCTTATTGACTCTGTTGGCAGAATCCGGAACGATTTTATTACCGGCACTCTGCCTCTCAGGGCCGTCACCCGCCAGGGTATCAGCGGCTGGCTTGTAGACAGAATAACCATCGATAAAAGAATTACTTTCTTCAGTAAATATGGCAGATGGCTGGATTTTTGCTGTGCTGTCTTTCCCATGTTGTTTACAATAATCTGGATTTCAAGACTCATTGTGAGACGGGGCTCGCTAACGCCGTCCCCGGCCAAGAAAAACTCAAAGTCTAAGCTTAAAGAAAATTAATAAGTATGACACCTAAAAAACTAACAACTCACAGGCAAAACATAAGACTCTCGGGACACATAAAATGAAAAATATATTGAACAATAAACTCGTCTTTTACTCATCTCTCTTAGTTGTCGCAGCTGCGGTTCTCTTAGGCTGTGAGCAATGGGCCCCACAACCTCCCGGAGCATCTGATACAACTTCCGTCTTTGTCTCAAAGTCTCTTGCCTCTCTGAACATACAGGCTACACAAGAAGTTCGCGAAGCACTTGTGGATAGTAGCCCTATTGTCAAAACGAATGCAATCGAAGTTGTTTCAGTGAGCCGCAGGATGGATTTGATGCCAAATGTCGTGGCCTTACTAAATGACGATTTTGTGCCGGTAAGATTTGCCTTGGCCATCGCTGTAGGTGAATTAAGATACTACGGAGGGAAAAAAGCTGTAAAGAAGCTCCTTCAGGACGAAGACCAGAATGTTAGAATCGCCGCCGCTTATGCATTGACTAAGCTGCGCGATGGCAACTACACCCGGTTTCTAAGAGACGCAATTTTAAGTGAAAACAAAACTGTCAGAGCCAATGCCGCCCTTCTACTTGGTTTACTTGGCAATAAAGAAGCGTTAAAGGACTTGTACTGGGCACTGCGGGCAGCGGATTCCGATGATAAAGTCCGTTTTCAGGCCGTTGAGGCAATAGCGATGCTCGGAGACGAGAAAATTTACCCCACAATCTGGGCAATGCTAATAAACGCCTATGCTGACGACAGGATTATGGGTATAAGAGCAATGGGCTCCCTGCGAACCCAGCAGGCGAAAAATGCACTCATTACAATGCTTGACGACGAACTCCTTGAGATACGTCTGGCGGCGGCCGAACAGCTTGGCACCTTAAAGCAGACAACCGGAGAACCCGAGGTCCTCGAGTTTTTAAGAAATCCCCCTCCTCGTGAAGATACCCAGGCAAATGAGCGTAGAAATGTCCTTGCAGCACGAGCTATTGCCCGAATAGGAACGCCTCACCTTGTAAAATTTCTGCCGAAGCTGCTGAAAAACGAGTCTAAAGCCGTACGCCTTGCTGCAGCACAGGCAGTCTTCATGCTTCAACAGTAAATCAGCATATTATCACACCTTTCTTAGCTGCAAATGATAGTGCAGCAGTCAATCTGGCTGGTGTCGCAATTTCCCTTTTGGGGTATCCTAAAATTAACTTGACTCTACCGGAAGATAACCGTAAAATCTTAATAAAGGGAATTTCTATATATTAATCCTGTCAGGTTAATATAGCCGGCAGAAAATAAATAACTGTTGATTCACTAAGGCCGGTATTGTAAGATAATCCGGTCAATTTGCCTTACAGGGTATGAAAGGAGCATTCATTGAGTACGCTTACGAAAGTGCTGATAGTCTTACTGACGTTATCCTCGATTTTTCTCACGGGGATTGTGGTAACCTATGTCTCAACGACTGAAAACTACAAACTCCTATACGAGGAAGAAAAGGCAAATAGTCAGGCAATAATGGGGAAAAATGCCGCGCTTATACGGCAAAGAAATGAACAAACTGTCGCACACCAACAGCTGGTCGACAACTTGAACGAGAAAATTCAGCAGCTTCAAATTGAAAAGAACCAGTTGCAAACCAAGCTTAGCAACACCGAAAGAAGCCGAGTGGAACTTGAGGAGAGGATATCCGGCTATGCAGCGGTAATTAGCGGTTTTAACCAGACGGTATCAGATATGGATCAATCGCTGCGACTCGCACGAACCGAACTGGACAAGCTTCGAGAGCAGCGCGCAACTGACCGCCAATATCTTAATGAGATAACGGCAACACTCGATGAGAAAATAGTCGAGCTTGAATCGCTGGAAGCCGAAAGAAGAAGACTTCTCGAAGAAAAAGTTACGTTGGAGAGCTTGATTGAGCAGTTTGTAGGTAGCACAGGAGAAGAGGTTGAAAAGCCTCAGCCCGTTACTCAGCCAAAGGATAAGGCCTCTGCTGCCTGGCCAACCACAGACCAAGTCTCGCTGCAGGCATTAGTTTCGAATGTAGACATGAAAAATTCTCTGGCTACAATATCTATCGGCTCTGCTGACGGCGTAAGGGAAGGACAAAGATTCCATGTAATCCGTGGTGATTTATTCGTATGTGATATTCTGGTTACGGATGTTGAGCCGGACCAGGCAGCGGGTGTACTGGAACTGGTTCAATATCAGCCAAGAATTGGTGATAACGCCGTCACAAATTGGTAGGAATAACGGCCCCTGGTATCTTACCAACAGCCGTTGCTCCTTGCGGTAAAGTTTAATTATATGAGGCTTATAAATGAGTGCCGATAAAGCAAATCGGGGCAGAAAAGTCGCTATATCCAGTAACGTCTATACAGCTATGTTGGCCTTGGCTCTCAGCGCAGTCTGTGCCACCAGTGTGCTGGTGGCCTTTAAATGTTTCGTCCAGTACGGAATTATTTTTTAGAATTGCCCGGTGAAAACATTCAAGCCCCTTTCGTTGTGTGAAAGTTTGTTCTAAACTTAAATAAACTCAGAGATACGGATGGTCTTTATGTTACTGGATACGGTCTTAGGCTGGTTTAGTACGGATATGGGAATCGACCTGGGGACGTGCACTACACTCGTTTGTGTTCGAAATGAGGGAATCGTCCTTAATGAACCTTCCGTCGTAGCAGTCCGCAAAGGAACAAATATAGTCCTCAACAACGGTGAGGCCGTCGGACTCGTTGCAAAAGAGATGCTTGGCAAAACTCCCGGCTCCATCAGCGCAATCAGACCCTTGAAAGACGGGGTTATCAGCGATTTCGAAATCACAGAAAAAATGTTAAGCTATTTTATCAAAAAAGTCCACGGCGGCCGCGGAGGACTTGTCAGGCCTCGTATTGTAATCGCAGTCCCAAGCGGGATAACAGCGGTCGAAAGGAGAGCCGTCATTGATAGTGCCGAAAGGGCCGGAGCCCGTAAGGTCTATCTGGTCGATGAGCCGATGGCCGCCGGAATCGGCGCTAATCTGCCGATTACAGAACCAACCGCCTCTATGATTGTCGATATCGGCGGTGGAACTACAGAAGTGGCTATAATGAGTCTCGCTGATATTGCCACATGCGAATCCGTCAGAATCGGCGGCGACGATATGGATGAAGCCATCATCAACCATTTAAAGAGAACATACAATCTCCTTATCGGTGAATCAAGGGCCGAACAGGTCAAAATCCAGATAGGTTCAGCCTGCCCGCTCGATAAAGAAGAGCTGACAATGGAGGTGGCCGGCAGAGATACAATATCAGGCCTGCCGCGAAAAATTGTTGTAACAAGCGAAGAAATACGAGAAGCACTCAGGGAACCGATTGCCGGAATTATCGAGACGGTCACTCGCACTCTCGAAAAAGCTGAGCCCGAACTGGCGGCCGATTTAATCGAAAACTGCGTGCATATTTGTGGAGGCGGGGCACTGCTGCGAGGAATGGATAAGGTCCTTGCCAATGCCACCGGACTGAAAGTAACAAGGGTCGAGGACCCGCTAACATGTGTGGCAAGGGGCACAAGTGTATACCTTGAAAACCTCGAAATGTGGAAGGACACAATGGACCACGAAGGCTATGGATGGGATTGACAATATCTCTTTAAGCGTTTAACATTCACAAGAAATTCGCTGTCGATAAAAAGAACTCATCATTCTTGAAAAGAAAAAATAGAGCTGTGCGGCGCACCAGCACGCCAGAAGTTTTTGGAATTCCGGATATCGGCGCAATATGATATGGCACGCAGACAAATCAGAATATCCAAAGCTATGTTATTCACCTGGTTTATGTTAGCCGGCCTGATTTGCCTTTTCAGCCCCCAGGGAATCGCAAATAAAATCCACTTCGCCTTCATCAGACTTATACCCCTGCCTATACTGAATGCAGGCTTAAGAACTCTCTCCACCGCCGCCATAAGTCAATCCTCTTCCGGCTACGTCAACCGCAGGCTATACGTCCAACTGGAAAACCACGCTGCAAACCTCCGTGCCGAACTTGATGATACACATAAAAAACTGGAAACACTGGCTCGATTGCGGGACAGATTCGCCTTCGAGACGGCGGCCTTTGTAGTGGCTGATATAATCACTCTCTCGATTGACGCCGGCCGACAGGAACTAATTATTAATCGTGGCCGAGCCGAGGGCGTTAATAAGGGACAATATGTACTCGGAGAAAACAGCGTAATCGGCACCATAAGTGACGTCTCTACAGGCACTGCAAAGGTAATTCTGGTAACCGACACTACTTCCAGACTTCCGGTAAAAATCGCAGCTTCAGATGTTTATATTCGCTGGAAAATGCAGGGTAACGGTAAAGGAGGAACAAGTATTCGAATGCTACCACAAAAACATAAAATAAAAAAAGATGATATCGTATATGCCGACAAAAAGCCCGGTTTCCTTGATACGCCCGTCATCGTCGGTCAAATTAAGAGCTATCGTCCAGACGAGGAAAATCCGCTTTTGTGGGACATAACTGTCAAACCCGTCTGCGATATTGAAAACCTGAGCAGCGTCGCGGTGATTGTAATGAATCCCTGAAAATCGCAAGCACCCACCGCTCGATTTAAAGGCAAAGCCAAGGAGAAAAGATGCGCTGGTCACGTTTCGCTGTCTTTATCCTGATTGTTACAACACTGCAGGCAAGTATCATACTCGACTGGCTTGCCGTTACAAACCTTAACATCAAACCTGATCTCCTGCTGGTTGCTATGGTATTCTTTGCTGTACGCTGTAGCAGCTATGATGCAATAATTATCTCTTTCATCGCCGGCCTGGCAGCCGATCTGATTGGACCACCAATTGGACCACACATTATTAGCTTCGGACTCCTTGGTTCTCTTCTGGCTCACATTCGGGGCTTCATGATAATCAACAGTACATTTCACCAGGTAATTGCAATTTTTATTACGGGCCTGCTGGCTGAAAGCCTGGCACGGTTTCTGGCCTCTCTGGCCGGTCAGCCAATGACAATAAACACCATCGGATTAATCTTCGGAACCGCAATATATTCCGCCGTAATTTGGCTCTTTCTCGGGTGGCTTTTCTCTGCATCGCTCAGGTGGATCGGTATAAAACAACATCGCTTCAGGACAATTCACAGGTGAGTAATGTACGGTAAGCGATTAAGGATATTCATTGCTCTGGCTGCACTGCTGCTGTTTATCTGTCTGATTCGATTAGTTCAGATGCAGTTGCTGTCCCGGTCCTACTATCGAAGTCGCATTGAAGCACTTCAAAAGAATAAAGCCAGACACCTTTCGACAATAAGAGGGACGATACTTGACAGTAAGGACAGAAAATTAGCGATGGATGTGCCGCGATTCCAGTTGTGTATCCATTACAAGCTGATTCAACTTATGGATGAAAGGTTCTGGCAGGCAAAACTGCTTAAAAAATCCGACGGTCATCAAAATCAACAACAGCTTTTAGCCCGGCTTCAGGCCGAACGCAAGGATGATATCGAGCTCCTGCAGGACGTTATATATAAATGCACACAACTCTTCAGTATGCAGCGAGAGGAAATAGAGGAGAAAATCCGGAACATAAACGAACGCGTATGGAATTTACGGACATTTCTGGCCTGGCGGGAAAATTGCCAGGACTCGGAACTGTTAAAGAAGCACAGCGATAATATTCAAAGCATTCAGCTTTCACAAGCAATAACAGACTTCGAAAAAAAAATCCCTGAGGCCGCCAAACAACTCATACTCATCGACAAAATCAATATTGCCGAGATGCATACTACCTGGCCACTCATCGAACTGCAAACAGACGATGATGTTCTTGCCGCTCAATTGCAGTTCATCGATTCGAAATGGATAGAAATTCTGCCTTATACCACAAGAATATATCCATACGGCCCGGTAGCCGCTCAAATCATAGGATGGCTCGGCCCCGCCAGAGAACCATATAAGCTGCCGTTAGCCGATGATGAATTATCAAAATATATGCGGGATGACTTGGCCGGTCGAGACGGCATCGAGTATATTTGCGAGAGTATCCTTCGCGGGAAAAGAGGCAAGCTTACTTTTAATTTCGACGATGAGCTTGTCGAACAAACTGAAATACTACTCGGCAGTAACATTTATTTGACACTTGATATACACCTGCAGAAAAGAATACAGCAGTATCTGAATGACTGCTCGATAAATGTAAATTGCAACAGTCCTACCGCGGCAGTTGTCATTGAGGTCGCCACAGGCAACGTTATCTCGATGGTCTCCCTGCCTTCGTTTGATTTAAACAGCATTCGCCGGAAATATAATCTGCTCATTAATGACCCCAATAATCCTCTGCTAAACCGGGTAATACGTCAACAATACCCGCCGGGTTCGGTCATCAAGCCCGTGATACTCATTGCCGGCCTGGAGGCAAACGAAGTTACTCCCTACGAGGTCATTTCTTGTCCGGCAAAGCCGGCCCCGCCGGGCTGGCCGAGCTGCTGGATATTTAAGAAGTACAGGAATACCTGTCATGATGACCAGTGGAACGGCAGCAATAACGCCCGTAACGCCATCAAAGGTAGCTGCAATATATACTTCTCACGGCTTGCCCACAGACTGCATTCTGCGGTGATTCAAAAATGGTTAATGGGATTTGGCTATGGGAGGAAAATTTTGCAGGGACCTCAGCTCGACCGTGAAACAAAGCGAGATTTTGCCGCTGAGACCACAATACAAATGCAACTTCAGGGCCTCATCTCAAGTCCGGACGCGTACGCACAGCCCGGTCAATTACCTCCAATTATGGCCAGTGAAAAAAGACTTTTTGGTATCGGCCAGGGAAACCTGCGAGTAACGCCCTTACAGGTAGCCAATGCAATGGCTGTTATCGCCCGAGGAGGGCTCTACAAACCACCTAAGCTATTCATTCAGGACACTAATGATTCAAACTATGACTTAGTTGACCTCGGAATCCGTCCTGAAACACTTGCACTTGTCCGGGATGGAATGTATGCCGTTGTTAATGAATATGGCGGAACGGCCTACAAGGAATTTGAACATAGCGGCTTCGCTGAACAGGGTGTAACGGTCTATGGCAAAACAGGCTCGACAGAAAAGCCCGACAATGCCTGGTTCGCCGGTTTTGCCGAGGATAGCCGGGGCCGCGGTATCGCCATTGCCGTGATTATCGAGGGCGGCCAACATGGCTCAACCGACGCAGGACCTCTGGCACGCGATATCACCCAATTCTGCATCGAAGCCGGATATATCGGCCGAATCTCAAATTGAAAGGTACGATTTAGATGCAATGCCCAAAATGCGGGACAGAAAATCCTGATAACGTCGAAATATGCTTTTCCTGCAATTGCGATCTATCCCTCGGCCCCATAGAAAAGACAACTCAAAAAGCAAAAATAAGCAAAATGGCAATTCTTTCAGCAGTTCTAGTAGGTCTGGCTGGGGCATTGAGCATATTTGTAAGTCCTTCTTTAGCTTTCTATATAGCATTATTTGGGATTTTTACTGCGATAGACTGCATCGTAGTGATTAAAAAAACCAAGAAAAAATTAATAGGCAAGAGCCTTGCTATTGCGGTGATTATTGTTGGAACTATACAAGTAATTCTATTAAGCTATTGGCGTATTGACGCAACTCCCATACCTAATGACTACACAATCTCCGATATCAAATCTGCAGCATCCAAATATAATAAAAGTTTTGAGTTGTTACAAAGCTTAACCGATGTCAATGGTCTGCCGAAAGGTGCGGTAATTGGTCTATCAGAGAATGAAATTGACAAAGTAAAAGCATTGAGTGAGGTTATTCAAAAAGAAGGTTACAATAAAATATGCGCAGAACTTGAATCCAACAGAGACGAAATCCTCCAAATTTGGCATAATGCCTTTAAGAGCAGAAAAGTCCTCGACCAGCTCAGTACATTTCCTGAAATAGCTGACCTGACAGAACCAAACATTAAATCCGCATCTCTAAGTTTTAAAAATAATAACATTATACACTTAGCTACCCTCTATAAAATCTATATATGTCTACAGAGTTATCAGGAAGATGAAAATATTGCTGTAAATGAGCTTTTGAAATTGGATAATATTATTAGAAAGTTAGATTTGAACGCGCGTTCTTTTCTCGCCAAGTTAACGTGCATCGCTTGTTTTGCTACAAATATTTACACAGCAAACTTTATAATAAATAACCCACAAACCTCTCAAGATTCGCTGGTGCTCCTATCAGGACATTTTACACAGCTCACAAAAAAACAACTCTCCCTGAAAAATTCACTCATATTCGAATATCTTATGTTCAAGAATGAGTTAGGCAAAATACTCAATGAACCTGAGTTAAAAAACGCAAGTTTTTCTCCACTCAAATTTAATTCATCACTACGATTATATAAAAACTCTTATGACAGAAAGATTAAGCTTGAAGAAAATCAGGACGAAATTAAAGAACTCACAGTATGGCCAGCTATCTATCCAAAGCTACCGGTAAAGTTTGATTCAGATGGAAATATCCCTTGGTACTACAAAGTATATAATCCAATAGGTTCTTCGCTGATTAGAATTATGATTCCCGCTTCGGAAAGGACATGTGAGTTAAAAACAAGATTGGAAATACATTACGACCTGCTTCAAATTCTCTTAAACAAAAGACTCGGTAAGGAAATTAACTTGAAAGCACGTGCTTACAGTGATGAGTATATTATTGATGTGGAAAAAGAAAAAATATTCAGCCCTGGGCCGGATGGTATACCTTACACGAAGGATGATATACCACTCCCAATAAATCCTAAAGCTCTTGGGCTATAACTATAACGAAACGTATTCTTTCCCAGAATTAACGCTTATACCTTTCAATATAATTCAGCGTTTTATCGATTATTTTCGCAACCACCGGCGCAGCTACGGTCCCTCCGGTGTAGCCTTTGCCGAGAGCAACATTCGGTTTATAAATCGAAACCAGCACAACAACGGCAGGATTCTCTGCCGGCGCACCACCCACGAAGGAAGCCACGTAACAATTTTCCTCGTAACCTTTCCCATCCGCCTTTGCTATGTTCGCAGTACCTGTCTTGCCAAATACTTCCAATTTCTCCAGAGCAGCCCTTCTACCCGTCCCCTCCTTCACCACAGCGGTCATAGCCTTAGTTACCATCCACATAGCAACATCAGGTTTGACAATGAAGCCAGCCTCAGGTAAGCAACGTCTGCAATTGGTAACCTTTCCCTGGTTATCAACTATTGCCTGGACAACGTATGGCTTCACAGCTCGTCCGCCATTGGCCAATACGCAAAAAGCACGGGCTAATTGCACCACCGTCACTGAAATCTCCTGCCCGAATGGAATCCGGGTTTCGCTATAGCCGGTCCATTCACTAACAGGCCGCAGGCAACCGGTAACCTCACCCGGCAAATCTATATCGGTCTTTCGGCCAAATCCAAAAAGTCTTAGCCCGGAATAGAGTTTCTCTCTGCCCGTCTTTTGCCCAATCTTTGCCATCCCGATATTGCTCGATTTCGCAATAATCTGGCGCACCGTCAATTCACCAAACCGGTGGTTGCCATACTCACCAATCCTACCAAAACCCTTTCCCGCATAGCTGCCGTTCTCGCACAAAATTTCCTCATCCATACTTATCTTTTCTGTATCAATCGCGATAGATGCAACAATAGGTTTTAGAATGCTTCCCGGCTCAAACACATCCGTCAAAGCCCGATTACGCAGACTATTTATGTCGGCAGCACCGGGATTACCAGGTGAAAAATCCGGTAGCGAGGTCATAGCCAATATCGCTCCTGTGTGCGGCTCCATCACGATTGCCGTTGCAGATTCGGCATCGTAGCTTCTGTACTGTTTTAAAAGCTCTGACCGGACAAATTGCTGAATAACAGCATCTATAGTCAAAATGACATTTGTGCCGTCTTCGCAAAGGCTACCGCAGCCTTTTAATCCTATAGGCCGCCGCCGGGCATCTGCAAAAAAGATATTCTCCCCCGCCGCGCCACGTAGTTTCTGCTCAAGTTGCAGTTCAACTCCATCAAGACCATGATTGTCCACACTCGTAAAACCCAAAACGTGACAGGCCAAATCCTCCAGGGGATAATACCTTCGCCAATCGGATTGAATCCCAACTCCTCTTATTCGAGCGCTGCTAATCGCTTGAATTTCCTTTGCGGAAATGCCCGACTTTATCTTTATAAATCCAGGATTCTTGCTTCCCATAATAGTCCGGCAAATCTCGTGTGCAGGCATATTGAGAATCGAAGCAAGCTTTCTCCCCGTTTCTTTCACATCATTTATCAACCTCGGCTCAGCGAAAACAATCTGTATTTTGTTACTCGCTCCAAGAACACGACCACATCTGTCAAGTACAACACCACGCCGTGGTGACTCAGGAACGCGAAGCTGGCGTCTTAGTAAAACCTGCTGACAATAATCTTTCTTGCAGTACTGCAGAAAGAAACAACGCACTGTCAATAGTCCAAATACTACAACCAACAACAGCACCACAATTGTTATCCGCCGGTCCGCAATATCAAAATGTTCCCTTATTTCCACAGAGCCTCTCCTTGTGGTTCCGAGTGCCCCGATATTGCACCAGGATTAATTAAACTTTCAAACCTAAGCTGCTTTTGCCAAAGCTCCTGTTTAATACGGCTCTGCTTTACTTTCGTGACCCTCAGCTTATAGAAACTGCGAGCCGTCTCACATCGCACGTGGACAGTAAATATTGAAACCCCCACGAGAGAGAAAATGATAAAGATAAAAGCAAACCGGGATTGCATAATCAAATCAAGCCGTGAAAATAAATTACCTGCCTGGCAACTTTATGCGCATACCAACCGCCAAAAGCTCTTCATCATCAATAATATCATTGTTAAGGCGGGCTATTTCAACATACCGGTCCGGGTTGCCAAGCTGCTCCTTCGCAATTTGCCACAAACTGTTTCCTTCCCTCACAACATATTCCCGGTATCGTTCGGTTTTGGCCTGAACAATGCTGGCCAAAGGCAAGGATTTCGTCCCAGCCTCTTCCGTCCTTTCGAACAGCCGTTTCTTAAATTCTGCATTTGCTTGCCGTGTACCTTCATTAAAATGCCTTAAGGTAGGAATTACAAGCCTTTGTCCGACCGGTATCAATTCAGGCGACGAAAGTACACTTCTATTTGCCTGGAATATCCTTTCGATGTTCTCCTTCTTGCTACCTTCCTGCGGACCGTAAAATTTCTCTGCTATTTGGTACAAGTTGTCGTCATTTTGTACTACATAAATTTTAGGACCGGCCGGTTTGGCTGAAGAAGCTGACTGAATTTCTCTCGAGCGCTCCTCTACCTGTAAAGCAGTCGTTTTCGTTACTGCGCTATCACTCATAACGGGGACAACTCTCGGTAGTAGTTGCTTATAGCGAATCACCTTATCTTCTTCACCACGACCCTCTTCGACCTCAACCTTTTTAACATATCCCTGATTATTAACAACTTCAACAACCTCACGGGCCCCTTGTGTTATATCCGGCTCGTAATTTCGCAGTTTTGTTAAGTAATCCTGCATAAGTTTGTTACTATCATCCCCCCGGATGAAATTAGGCAATCCATTGATTATAAAGGCGATTATGAATATGAAAATCAAACTTAACAACAATCCGATTTTTGCATCAGTCGTCATAATCAAACACTCCGTTTTATTATTCACCTATAGCGCCTGGGCTATCCTTAATTTGGCGCTTCTTGCCCTCGGATTTTCATCAACCTCCTCACGAGATGCCCTAATCGGCTTTTTTGTCATAATCTCATAAACGCCTTTCCGGCTGTTCTGCCTGAAATTGTCCTTAACCAGTCTGTCCTCAAGACTATGAAAACTGATAACGGCTATATAACCATCTTTGCGTAGTAAAGCCGGCGCTGTGCAAAGTAGCCTCTGGAGGTTATCCAGCTCGCTGTTTACCGCTATTCTCAACGCCTGAAACGTCCTCGTGGCAGGGTGTATTCTGCTCCATCTTTTTTTCACCGGCCTGGCCAGCGCCTTACAAACTATCCCAGCCAGTTGTACCGTACTATTTATCGGCTTTTGCCGGCGTTCTTGAACAATAAAACGGGCTATACGCCGCGAACCCCTTTCCTGCCCATATTTATATATCAAATCCGCCAACGACTTCTCATCGGACTTATTAACTATGTCCGCTGCAGTTCTCGTTAATCTGTCATCAAGTCTCATATCGAGGGGCATATCAGCTTGGAAACTAAGCCCCCTTTTGCTATCTGCTAATTGCGACGAGCAAACACCTAAATCAGCAAGAATAAAATCAACCTTCTTTATTTTCAGTGCTTCCAACTCCTCTTTCAGGTTCGCAAAATTCTCACGAACTAAGACCACTTTGCAGATAATTTCCTTTAGTTTCTGCCTTGCGACCTCCACACACTTCTCATCAATATCCAGTCCAATAAAAGTCCCCTTTCGTCCTAACCTCTTTGCAAATAAAAAACCATGACCCGCCTGCCCCACAGTAGCATCCACTACGATTGCATCATCTGGTATGTTTATCCGTTCTCTCAGCGCCTTTGTAAGCACTGGTATGTGAACTATGGGCTGCTTTGCCATTTCCACACCTTACAGCATGCCAGCCCAACTGAAGTGATAAACTGGTAACTTTGGACCACCTGGGAACTCAGCCAACCGCTACTTCTTTTCGCTGTCTTTTCAAACTCCATACAAACGGCGAAAATTCAATGTCGGCAAAACTTTTATCCAGTTGCTTTAGTCTTTCCATACGTTCCTTAAGCACCTCAATTGAGGCAAACGTATGCTCATTGGTTTCCATCCGGCCGTACAAACTGTCTTTCACAATTTCAAAGTGATTCCGTCTCATCATAAACATACGCTTTCTCCCTATTGCGCGAGCTTCTCGCTCTGCTTTTGTAGAACAGCCTGCCTTGCCTGCATAATCTGCTGCTGATACTGATCCATATGCTGTTTAAGATACTCATCCCAGTTGGCAGCGTTCCACAACTCGATGTGGTCCCTAACACCAACCAATGTAACATTGTTTTTCAACCCCGCTCGTCTTCGCAGTTTTTCGCTTAAAAGCAATCGTCCTTGCCGATCCAGCTCAACCTTGCTGGCCAAAGCGAAGCTCATCCGCTCGAAAGCAACAGCTTCATCCGGGGCAGCCGTCCCTGGAGCCACGGCAAGGGCGATCTGCTGGAAGTATCGTTCTGGATATAAGCACAAGATGCCATGCGCACCAAGCACAAGATAAAAATTGCTACCGTGCTCATCTGCATCAATCTGACTTCGCAGCTTGTTTGAAATGAAGATTCTGCCCTTTTCATCAATCGCGTGCTCGTATTCGCCTGTTAGTAACAGCATGGAAAACGTCCCACTTAACTTGTCTTTCTTGGGAAAATATACCACTTCTTACCACCAAGTCAATACAAAAATTTCGTTTTTTTTGAATATTCAGGAAAATTTTTATATCGGTGTAGAAAGACAAGCTATTTGTCAATTTGTGCCACCTAAATGGCACTGGAAAAAAAGGCTGGTACTCCCCATAGTAAAAATCCCCCTTTTTAGCCCATTATAAGTATTTTTAATAGGCCGAACCGCTAATTATGGCCCTTTTGACGTTTCTTGTTGCCCTTTTTCCTGGGTCTTAACCAGCGTTTTATTTGAATTTTACTATCCTGTAAGTCGCTTACAGGCACAACCTTCATCTTTCGTAAATTAGTAAAATACCTACTAATGCTGCTTTTGCTTACAACAAAACTCCTATGTTTTTTGAGCCATTGTACCGTTTCGTGTGCCGTCCATCCCAGCAGGTAGCACACTATTACGTCGAGCTCATGTCCGCCCCTTGCTGCTGCAGAGCGAGCATAATGTCTGCCAGATAAAGGGAATCTTCGGTTGTAATCCTGATGAATTTTTGTTGCTTTTTCATAAATATTAACTCTGGGAATAAGGCATTTACTTAATATCTCGCCGACATAATTCGGCACAATGCGCACGAGCTCGTCGATGCTATCGGCCTCAATACGACATTCGCTGTTGGGCGTTGAAAACGTTAGTTTATAACCAGTTCTATCGTTCATTATATTGGTTTTTTATTTAAGTCCATCAATACTGCCACAAAGGCTTCTTCTGACAACTCGCCCGCATCATAGCGACGCAAAATATCACTCGTTTCAATAAAGAGAGGCAACAGTTCATAAATCAATCCGAGCCATTTTTTAAGCGTTTCACCATACATGGCTTTAAGAACGCCCTCTATCCGTCTAATGCTTTTTTCCCTTGTAGGCTCTGCTATCGAATAAAGGTCAGGGCTGGCTTGCCGCATGCGATTAGCTTCGTCGGTACATTCTATTTTGCTGCGTAATACATCAATAGCAGTCGCATGCAGCGAGCCTAAATGCCCTAACACCTGAACAATTCTCCAGTCCTCTTTTTTGACGGCTTCTTTGGTAACAGCATACATGCTGCCTGCCCTTTATTAAGTTGTCAAACTAACAGCCCGCAATGACGACAAAAGACCTTCAAAAAATTGATTCTTTCCCTTTCCAGCGCGGCGATAATTCTTTTGATGTTTTCCTCTCTGTTAGGCCTTAATACAGCATAAAGCCTGCGCTCAGGATTCTCTCGTATCGCCTGTTTGCCCGCGTTTGTTACCTCAAACTTGATACGCATTTTTCTAATCGCCTCGTCGCTTAGCGTGTCGAGGTAATCGTGAATCATCGAAATATACTGTGCTTTTTCCGCCATATCGTCAAACAATTTTCGGCCTTCAACTTTCTACTTCAATGTCACAACTATTACAAATAGCCGCAAGAAAATTGGTACTTTGCAGCCTTAACGCTGCAATAATCCTTTCGGTGTTTTCCTGCTTGTCTGGTTTTGCTACTGCATAAAGCCTTCGATTGGGATTATTTTTTACCGCCTCTTTACCGCCTTTTGTTTTCTCGATTTTTACGCGAAACCCTTTTATTTTCGCATTGCTTAGCTCATCGAGGTAATCGAGAATCGCTGAAATATACCTCTCGCGTTCCACTTCCTCGCATACATCACCGGCTACATTGATACTCTCACTTACTATTGTCCTTTTTAACAAATCAAAAACGCTTACATAAGCAAGTGTTGCATCCATAATACTTTGAATATCATGCTCGCTGCGTTTCTTTAAGCAGGCTTCGATTCTACTCATTGAATCATTTTGAAGGGCGCTCCATTGCGGGTCCTCACTCTGGCCGGTTGCTGGGGCTTTCCTGTCAGCAAACCTCTCGAATAACACACTCAAAATTGTTACCATCAGCGGGGACATCGTTTGTATCACCCCAATAAGACTCTCGATTTGCTCCTGTTTTTCGTTGTCGTTACTTGGTTCCATGGTTTCGCTTCCTTCCTGTGCGTGCGCACAAAAATTGCCGCAATTGGCGATGGATTCATGCGGCCCAAGTAAAGCCGTGCCGTCCTTACGGAGAGGCAAGTCCACCGCCAATGGCGGCAACTTATTCGAGTCAAAATAATTGTTCATACTTGGTTTCATGATATTTGTATTATCGGCCCTGAGGGCGGCCTTTGTCAAGTGAAAATTTGCCCAGGCGGCGAAAATTCCCAGGCATAGTACCGGCAGCCTCAATAGTGCCAAAAACAGGCATTTTAATTCTCTCAAAATCTCTCTCATGCCAAATCCTGTGCCAACCTGGCTGCATTTATATCGGGTATTACCTGAACCTCGCCGTTTCGGACTATCAATGTTCCAAATTGTGTATTCTTGACTGCCAGGCTGTCATTGAAAAAATTCTGTTTAACGTATTCTTCAAGGATCTGAAAAATTTATCCCTGCCTTGCCTGTAAGGATTTTATAACTTTGTCGCTTTTTTCTTTGATTATTAGTATCTGCTGGTAGCAGTTTGATTTTTCGGCCTTCATAATCATTTCGTTTTCTGAAAGCTCTTTCAAAGCCAAACCGACCTGTTCCGAATTGAGAAGTCGAAAGGCTCTTTTGGGTTTATTTTTTGACATTATATCAGTAAGCTTCTCACGTATTTTTTGCTCGGCTTCTTTGGCCTTTTGTTCTCTAACTAAAAATTTCAAGCATTCTGAGCAGAATTTCGTATATCCTGTTTTGTGATTTTTGTCCTTACTGAATTCTCCTGTGGACTTTATCTGTTTACATCGAGGACAATATAATTTTTCGATTTTAGTTACTACCGGCTTACCTGTTTCATTAAGAATATCCTGGCAATTTTTACAAGTTCTGCTAAAACCATCAAGGCTTGATATATTCTTTCTAAATTCAGCAAGAGGCCTTTTCCTCTGACATGACCAGCAGAATTTTTCACCTGTAGCTTCGAGCATTTTATAATTACATTAAAGCCTGATTATCGTTCATTTAAACTATATATAATCGCAGGCCGAAGGCCTGATTGTATTCGCAGGCTCGGCATTGCCGAGTCTGCATAAGCAAAGTGGGCCCGCTGACGTGAGTTGTATATATTGCCTATTGCCAGGCAGGCGGTTAAACCAAAACCTCCGTTTTTTATTTGACATTTTTAGTCCTGTACAAAGCGCGGCCTTGCTTCTTGCCTCGGCGGATAGTGGTGGGTATCATAGCTGTAATTGTTTATGATAACCGTGCCGCCGCCTGTCGGCATCGCCTCTAAAGCTCCCCATTGTTCCTCTGGTCTCATACCTCGCCATTGCTTATAATACCGGCCCGTAGGCCCGCCGATTGTTTCCGCCTGGTAACCGGCCCAGGCCTCCATAGCGGCTTGTTCTTTCTCGCCCTCTGAAAGAAACGCCAGCTTGATAATCTCATAGTTCAGCCGGTCTCTGCGCTTAAGCCAGTCAAGACGGCCCGCACCGAATTCTCTGATTGCTGCCTCGTAAGTTTCCTCTTGTAATACATCGAGCCCCATTATCCCGCGTTGCGCTTTAACTTTTGCCATAATTCCCTGGGGCGTCTGTAGATATTCCTGTAGTTGCTTTTCGCTTTCTTCTGCGGCTGCTGCGCTCTTAGCGAATTCAATAGCAGCTAAGGTTTCGGGGGGCATTTGCATCGTCAATAATTTTGTAACAAAAGGTGCGGCCTCCTGGCCGAATAAATCCTTTGCGATTTGTGCCTGCTTAGCTGGTGAAGCCTTGCTTAATGTCATAGCCGCCCATGCCATACGAGCCTGCGCATCACCGGCTATTTTGGGGGGCACTTTATACTCGCGGGCCTTTTCTTCGGTGAATGCCATAAAGCCCGTTCCGAGTCCGCTGATTGCCCTGCGTGCCTCTCTGCCGGACACACCTGATAGAACCGTTCCGAGATTTTGTATCGCTTGCTCAGGTGACCAGCCTAAAGCTCTAAACTCCGTTGAGCGCTGTGTGATTGCCTCGGCAAGCTCCTGGTCTGATAAGCCCGCTCGCCTGGCAACTGTTGAAATCATTCGCAGGATTTGTCCCTGTTGCCCAGGTGAGCTTATACCTTCCGCCGACATCCATCTTACAAGCGGGGCCGTAGGAGCTCCGCCTGGTGTTGCTTCCCATGCCGCGAATTGCCGAACGCCTTGCAAGTCGATTTTGCCGTAAGCGCGTTTGTATTCTGCAAGCAACGATTGAGCAGCCGGTAAGCCCAGGCCGGTTTCAAAAGTAAGTTTGTGGGCCATTTTAAGGGCCTCTTTTTGCTCGCCGGGGCCGTAAGCTTCGACCGCCTCAAATAAATCCGTTGACTGTTTTTGTAATTCGGCCAGGCTCTTAACCGCATCGTCTGCAGCGGCTTTTATATCATTAAGGGCCTGTACGATTTTCTTTCCTGCCGCTATCGCTGTAGTTGCCAGGCCGGTAAAACCAAGCATACCGGCAAGCCTACCGAAAACTCTTTGCATCTTGCTGCCGGTATCTTCTGTGGTTCGTCCCATCTTGCGAGTTGAACCTGCAACGGAATCTACCTCGCGTTTGGTCTGGCCTGTACCTTTTGCTCTAACGTGAATGTTTATATCTTTGTCGGGCATAAGCTTCGTTTCTCAATTTGAATTTTTTAAGAACACCTGCCCGACCGAATCCTTTTTCATCGTCGGGCAGGCGTTAAATTACAATCAGGCTGTAATGTGCTCGGTCAGTCCCTGGCCGGCTGCGTCTTTCGGGCCGATTTCAGGACGCGAGAGAATGTAAATAATCGCGGCATTCACACCGTTGGTGCCGTCACCAGCATGTGGTGCGTTCACTCTCATATACCGCTTGTGCGATTTGGTAAGGTCAATGTCAATGGCGAACAGCTTGTCGTCTTCGTCGTCCGCAATCGCATCGGCCAGGGCAGCGTCGGCAACGTCACCGTAAGAGCCGCCGCTTGTGTCGCATTCCTCGACCTTCGGAGCAGTACCTTCGGCAGCCGAGCCGAGGGCGGCGTCGAGTGTGCCTATAATAAACAGGACTCGAAGGTGATTCCAACCCGCAGTGTCAACGTATGCGTTGCCTGCCAGGTCGCCATTATCTTTTAGCTGCGGGGGCGTTAATATCCCCATCTTCATATTTTGAACTTCAATCATTTTTTATACTCCAAAAAATAACGCTCGTTTGTAAACAGCGAATTTTCTGCCCTTCCTTTTTTACTCTCGACAATAGCATCAACGGTTACGTTGGGGCGGTAATCAGGGCGACAATCGGACCGGCCTCGGTAGTATCGCCGACACCGTAGGCGTTTATGTCAACACGCTCGATACCGCGAACGCCAATTAGGTCGTTCTTAAAATACACGTGTTCGCTGCGGCTAATTTGCAACTGCCGCCGCTCGCCGAGGTAAGCACCTAATTGTAGGTCTCCCAGGACTGCGCATATCTGCGAGTCTGCCTCAGTGCTCGGCATTGCAGAGACAAACTCGACCGGGTAGCCCATAAAGAACCGCTCTTTTTGGCTGGACAGAATCGCAAACATATCGGCGGCACCCGCTCCACGCGCGAGCCTGTGCATAACGGAGAAGAAAAATTTGCGGTTTACATACCATTTTGCATTGTCGTCCGCATCGTTCGGTAGAATGGCAACAACACCTTCAAAGTCGTCAAGCGTGAGCTCGCTATAGAGATTGCCCGTACCAACCTTTAATCCTTTGATATTGCCGATGACAGCATCAACGCCCAGCAATGCTCCGCAGATTCCGAGCATTCCGAAGTACGTGCTTGTGCCGTCGCCCAGGAAGCCGATTTGGTCTTCTTTCTTGGCCATCGAGCGAGCTATTGATATGCCCAGGATTTCGCCGAGAGCAACAACGGAATCTTCCTCAAGCTCGCTGGATACTGCTGCCAGTGCGCAGAATTTTTTAGCCGTCAGACCAACCATTGAAAATTTCATGTCTGACTTGGTAATATCCTGGCCTTCACCTGGGGCATAGACAGTCAAGTCGGCCTCGACTTTAGGGACGTCAAGCCGGTCGCTGCCCATCGGCAAAACCGTGGCGTTTTTACGGTACTTGCCGTACTGGCCCATCTTTTGAATTATCAGCGAGCTTAATTCTGTCGGGACTAAAATCCCGCCGCCGGTGTTAGTGCCTTCGCCCATAGCCTTGCGGCGGGCGGCGGCAAGAATAATCTCGCCGAACTGTTTGGCCTCGGCCTCTGTCGGCCAAAAAGATGTGTATTCCTGCCCGCCCAAAACGCCCGTAATTCTTGCCTTGGTGATTAATTTAAGGCTTCGTTGTAACTCTTGGACGAAGGATTTTATTTCCTGGACTCCGGTCTCTAATTCGTTCATTCTTTCGCCTGCGGCCTGGAAGCCGTCGGCGACTGCTTTTTCTGTAAGTGGCATATTAACACCTCATAATTTTTTGTTTACAAATCGCAGGGCGGCGCAAGGGTTAAGGCCGCCCTGCGAAAACGCTAAAAGGAATAACTACGGTTTGCCTCGCTCCACAAAGGCTTGCACGCCAGCGAATACAGTAGTGGGATACCGGCCTTCGCCTGTTCGTTACAAACCTTCAAGGCTGAAAATTAACACGGCCTATCGGCCAGATTTACTATACGATTGCTTCACCTTGCCCCGCATAGGCTTGCATGCGGGCGAATGCAGTAGCGGGATACCGGCATTCGCAGGACATAACAAGCCTTCAAGGCCAAAAATTAACACGGCCTATTGGCCCGATTTACCATATACCAAGGCGGCAAAATCTTTATGTTTAGGCTTGCCGCTTACAATCTCTGCGAAGTCATGTTCTGGGATGTCGAGACCGGTCGTCTCGCCTTCTCCGATAGTCTCTGAAAGGGCCATTGCGAACTCATTACATTCTTCGTCAAAAGTAGGATTTTCTGCCCTTAGCTCGGCAAGAAATTCTTGCTCATCAAATTCCCTGCTCGCTTTCTCGGCCTTTGCTGTTATTTCATTGAGAAATTTTTCATATTTAAATCGCGAAACTCTTTTGCCCTCAACAAAATCAGATTTTCGCTGCTTTGATTTGACTAAGGCAAAAGGATTGGCGGGTACGGCCACAAGAGATATTTCGAGAAGCTCAACTTGTGTATATATACGAACCTGCTTCCCGTCTATTCGTTCCTCTTTTGATTCGATTGGAATAAAGCCGATGGATACGGCTTTCATAAACCCATCTCGGTAAAGCTGCCAGTATTCCTCGGCAAAATCTGTTTGGGCAAATTCAATGATTGCCCATAGACCTGTTTTGTCAATCCAGATTTTTATGGTTCGACCCACAATGGTCGGCTCTCCGCTACTTGAACGCGGCAGGTGTGCAGACAGTACGACAGGATTACGCATATAATTATCAAGGTGCTCGCGAAATGCTGAGGGCAAAATAATTTCATCATAACGGTCTAAATCTTTTGAGCTCGCGAGTACGCGAATCTGCCGTTTTTCGTTATCGATTTGTTTGACGTGAAGGCCTGTAATTTCTTTGGTTTGAACGTCCGTGCTCATAATAAAATCTGCCTAAAAACCTTTGCTTCTTTCGTGTAAAACAGTGATATATATCACCGTTTTTTTCTTCGCTCCCCTTCCGAAAGCCAGTTATTATTTTATAAAATGTAACCGTCTTTGCAAGCTCAAACACAGTAAATTTAATTTTTTTTTCGCCCGTCCAGGGGCGTACTTTGGGGCTATGCCAAGGTTGTTGATGGGCAGAAAAAAAACAAGACGATAAAAGATGCAAAATTTTTTCCAAAAAAATCATTTTTTTGAAACTACTATTAGATTCCCCTATATTAAGCCTGAAAATAGGTAAAATAGGTGGATTATTTTGGGCTTATTTTAACATATTATTGATACGCTGAGTCTGTATATAACGGAAATAATGTCCGTTTGCATGTCCGCAGGCGGACATTACTGCGGACATTAGTCCATTTTTTATAAATGATTTAAACTCTGTTTAAACCGCCCTTTATGGTGAATTAATGGCCTGTAATTTAGTGCCAAATAACTGGCACAAAAACCCCGATTTTGCCGTTTAGTGACAAATAGGAATTGTCCTGATATTGTCCCTCGCGATGCCACTGAAATATGCGTTTTTGGCTTGAATCCCAAGTTTTCCCCGCCTTTGCCGGTTTATCTCGCCTAACTTTCCTCGTTGCCATATAGATTGTCCGTTTACACTGTTGATAAGCAACTAAGGGCCGAGAATCATAAAATTATTGTCCGGCTCGCCACTTACATTGTTTGGGAAATAGCTCGTCTATTAGACGAGAGGGAGTCGTTGTCCTTAGAGCTTTTAGAGGAGAGGTCTCGTAATAAAGGCAAGGAAAAGACGGAACTTATGAAGCATCTGGAAGGTGAAATCGAGTGGCGGCAAGCGCGGTTAAGTAAGATTGCTCAGGACCACGAATGGGTAGAAAAGGCCCTGCACGACGCGAGATAAGCTTTTTGTAAAAAAAGTTAAAATATTTTTTGTTTTTCTGATACCAATATAATAATCCCTTGTAAGCTGCTTTCCCATTTTACATTTTTTGCCTCCTATTTTAACATATTATTGATACGCTGAGTCTGTATATAACGGAAATAATGTCCGTTTGCATGTCCGCAGGCGGACATTACTGCGGACATTAGTCCATTTTTTATAAATGATTTAAACTCTGTTTAAACCGCCCTTTATGGTGAATTAATGGCCTGTAATTTAGTGCCAAATAACTGGCACAAAAACCCCGATTTTGCCGTTTAGTGACAAATAGGAATTGTCCTGATATTGTCCCTCGCGATGCCACTGAAATATGCGTTTTTGGCTTGAATCCCAAGTTTTCCCCGCCTTTGCCGGTTTATCCCGCCTAACTTTCCTCGTTGCCATATAGATTGTCCGTTTACAAAGCTACTGAAATCACGTTGTACTCGCCCATATACACGCTTCTTTCGCTTATTAAGTAATGGATGAAAAACTACCCCCCTGCTCCATTATTAGTTCCTAAGGCCAACATGAAATAAAAAGCAGCCCACAAAACTCACAATGATAAGTTATATTAAGCCAAATCCCGATAAAAAAGCGGGCGATGGGAATCGAACCCACATGACCAGCTTGGAAGGCTAGAGCTTTACCATTAAGCTACGCCCGCATTACGCTTACCATGAGACAATTAAAACTACCCATCATTCCTGAAATTGTCAACGAAATAACACCGGTAGTTTACTTCCTTAATAACATTCTCTAAAAAAATGGTGATTCGTCAGATTTTAGTAAAAATTGAAACTCGGAAACAATAAAATAACATTATGGACAATGCTATCCCAAATACACAGCACGCCATACAGTTGACAGGCCCCGGCCAATTGATATTAAATCCCGCCAAACCCGTTCCTGCCCCCGGCCAGCACCAGATTCTCTGCTATGTGGAGGCCGTGGGATTATGTTTCTCCGATTTGAAACTTTTACGAAAATTCTCCGAGCACCCCCGAAAGAAAGAAATAATTTCCGGAATTTCCCAGCATATTCTTAAGGAGATACCCAGCTATGCCCCCGGCAATGCGCCCACTGTGCCAGGCCACGAGGCGGTTGTCCGAATCTGGGCCATCGGCAAAGATGTTAAATCTTTCAAGCCCGGCCAGCGATACCTCGTACAGACTGATTACAGATGGCTGCCCACCGCCGGCTCCAATGGTTCTTTCGGATATAATTTCGAAGGCGCCCTGCAGGAATATGTCCTGATGGATGAGAGGGTCATAACATCACCTGACGGTGAATCAATGCTTCTGCCTGCTCCAGAGGAACTATCCGCATCTGCCATAGCGCTCATTGAGCCATGGGCCTGTGTCGAGGAAGCCTACGCTGAAAAGCAGCGAAAAAAACTAAAAACAAATGGGCGAACACTCATTGTAAAAGAAGCACAATACGATAAGGGCCTTCTTAATACCTTTCTCGAAAAGTTCGGCACTCCTGCGCAAATCGAATATATAGAATTTCCATCACAGGCCGAAACGAAATACGATTTTTATGATGACATTGTATATTTCGGCTTCTCTGCGGAAACTGTTGAAGCCTTATTCTCCAAACTCGCCGCAGGCGGATTATTCAACATCGTTCTTTGCAATGGCCGGCTTGATAGAGAAATTATGACTAATCTCGGCAGGATTCATTACGCAGGCACCAGAATTGTTGGCACTAAAGGACAAGACCCTGCTGAGTCGATGAGATACATCCCCGCATCCGGCGAAATAAAAAAGAAAGATACAATTAATATTATAGGCGCCGGTGGTCCGATGGGCATAATGCATGTAATACGAAATCTTTGTCAGGGCCTGGAGGATATCGAAGTTTTTGCCGGTGATACCGATGAAAATAGATTAAAAAACCTGACACGAATTGCAGCCTTACCGGCTGAGAAAAACAAACTTTTATTTCAGCCTTATAATCCAGCTAAAAATCAGTTGCATAAAGAATTCAGTTACATAGTCCTGATGGTCCCTGCGTCCGAGCTCGTTGCTTCCGCCGTTCAAACCGCCGCTGAAAAAGCCATTATTAATATTTTTGCCGGCATACCAGCCGAAACCTCTGCAACAATCGACCTGAATACTTACATTGAAAAACAACTATATTTCATTGGTACCAGCGGTTCCATACTCGAAGATATGAAAAGTATCGTGAGAAAACTCGAATCAGAAAAGATTGATACTAACCTATCCGTTGCTGCCGTCTGCGGATTAGACGGCGTGGCTGATGGAATCAAGGCCATTGAAAATCGCTCGATTGCCGGTAAAATAATGGTCTATCCCTGTTGCAAGGGACTACCTTTGCTGACTTTGAACAGGCTCAGCGAGCAACTTCCTGAAGTTGCAAAAGAGCTTCACAACGAAATATGGAACCTGAAAGCGGAAAAAAAACTTCTCGAATCCTGGAAAGAATGATTTTTAGGCCGCATAAATATCAAAGCTATACATAACAAACCTTAATATAGGAAAGGAAGGAATTATGCCTGAGGCCGACGCTGGAAAAGAAGCAAAAAAGTTCTACGAAAATATCCCGATGGAAACGCCGGGCTTCTTTCTTAAAGGAGCAGGTTCTCTTAACTGGGGGATGAAAAACAGGCTTTCAAGGATATTCAATCCCGAAAGCGGCCGAACGGTAATGTTTGCCATCGACCACGGTTATTTCCAGGGCCCCACTACAGGGCTGGAACGAATCGACCTGACGATTGTACCCCTGATGCACTATGCCGACGCTATAATGCTGACTCGCGGCATCCTGCGAACAACCGTCCCGCCCACTTTAACTAAACCCATTGTTATGCGGTGCAGCGGCGGACCGAGCATACTCAAGGAACTCTCGAATGAAGAGCTGGCCGTTGATATCGAGGATGCCATTCGTATGAACGTCGCGGCTGTTACACTGCAGGTATTCATCGGCGGCGAATTCGAAACTCGCTCTGTGCATAATATGACACGCCTTATCGATATGGGCCTGCGTTACGGCATCCCGACAATGGCGGTTACCGCGGTCGGCAAAGATATGATCCGAGATGCGAGGTACTTCCGCCTGGCCTGCCGAATATGTGCCGAACTTGGTGCGCATTTCGTGAAGACCTATTATATCGAGGATGGCTTCGAGACTGTTACTGCCTCGTGCCCGGTGCCGATTGTTATGGCAGGCGGCAAGAAAATCCTCGAGCTTGACGCCCTTACAATGGCTTACAACGCTATCCAGCAGGGAGCTGTGGGTGTGGATATGGGCCGAAATATCTTCCAGAGCGATGCTCCCAAGGCTATGATGCAGGCGATTCGCAAAATTGTTCACGAAAACGCAAAGCCGAAAGAGGCGTACGAGTTATACGAAGCTCTCAAAAATGAAAAATAAACCTCTCTTAAACGAGCTGCGCAAGGCCTGTCCGCTTATAAGTGTGGGTTTGCTTACAGCGGATTTGATGTCTCTGGGCTCAGAATTAAAACTTATGGAAAGCACGGGAGTAAAACTGCTGCACTTCGATGTTATGGACGGCTGCTTTTGCCCTATGATGACTGTCGGGCCCGGCTTCATAAAAGCTGTAAAAACACCACTACTAAAAGACGTACACCTGCTGATAAATGAGCCTCTGGAAAAGCTTGAAGGCTACGTCGCTGCCGGTGCCGATATGATTACCGTTCACTTCGAATCCAGCCTGCACATACACCGTGTTTTGCAGAAGCTTGGCGAAATGACTAATGCAAATGATTCCAATAGAGGTATTTTACGCGGCCTTGCCTTGAATCCTGGAACACCGCTTGAGGTTATTGCCCCACTTATTGACGAACTTGAAATGGTTTTTCTCCTTGCAGTCAATCCCGGCTGGCGCGGCCAAAAGTTTATTCCTTCCACCGAGTCCCGGCTGGAAAAGTTAAAAGAGATAATTAGTAACGCAAAGAAAGACATTTTGGTTGGTATTGATGGCGGCATTACTCACGATAACATCGCAGATGTGGCTCAAATGGAAGCTGATATAATCGTTACCGGAAGCGCGGTGTTTGATGGAAAATCACCTTTGGAAAACGCTAAGTTTATTATGAGTGTCGTAAGTAATTCTGTATATCATAAGTCAGCCCATTAATATAACTGCTGAATAAGTGAAAAGGAAAACAATGAACCTTTTAAACCGATTGGCTAAGATAACACCCATTATTCGCGGGCTTCTGGCAGAGGAAACTGACAACGAGGATATGCCGTACAAACCTGTCATTCTGAAATCCTTAACAAACAAGGAAGCCCTCGATTTTGCCGCTACCGGGAATGTAGATGCAACCAAGTATCCAGCACCTTTAGCCAAAGGGCAAAGGCCACCACTTTTTTTAGATGCTGTGGATATAAATGACTCACCAGAGAATACTCGCAAGCAATTAAGTGACGCCATTTCAAATTATTCTGCCCGGCACAAATCGAAGCCCCAAATTGTATGTATTCAAAACCTCGGAGTGTTGTATGTTGACCAAAGCGAAGATGGCCCCAATTTACCACTTCATAACAAAGTCGCGTTGGTAACCGGCGCCGCCGGTGCCATCGGCTACGGGATTTGCCGTGGGCTCCTGGAAGCCGGCTGCTATCTGGCCGCTACAGACCTGCCGGGCAAAAAACTCGATAATTTAATAGCTGACCTAAAACAGATAGCCGGCGAGAGGGTAATAGGTCCGGCTATTGATGTTACCGACAAGGACTCTGTCAGTCAGGGCTTCCAAAGTATTATCCAGGCCTGGGGCAGCATCGATATCGTGGTTGTTAATGCAGGCATACCATTAGTTGCAAATTTGAAGGATATTGACCTTGATGAATTTCGCAAGCTGGAAAAGGTAAATGTTGAAGGAGCGTTATTAACGCTTACCGAAGCGGCCAGGCTTTTTATCACTCAGGGAATCGGCGGTGATATCATCGTTATTTCCACCAAGAACGTTCCCAGCCCTGGGGCAGGCTTCGGCGCTTATAGCGCCACCAAAGCCGCCTGCCATCAATTAGGCCGAATCGCAAGTATAGAGTTGGCCAAGTACGGCGTCCGCGTGAATATGGTCGCACCGGACGGCGTATTTTCCGAAGGCAAGTTCAAATCCGGCCTGTGGGAACAAATCGGTCCCGACCGAATGAAGGCCCGCGGCCTCGATGAAAAAGGCCTGGAGGAATATTATCGCAACAGAAATTTACTAAAAGCCAGGATTACCGGCCGGCACGTTTCAAATGCGGTCCTCTTTTTTGCTACACGCCAAACACCTACTACCGGCGCAACAATTCCCGTGGACGGAGGCCTGCCCGATGCAACGCCGAGATAAAAAGGGAAAGGCTTTATCAGATATTGTTAGAATATCCAAGGCCGTCGGCGGCGATAGCTACCTCGTCCAGGGCGGCGGCGGAAATACTTCAGTAAAAACCGAGGACGGCAAATATATGTACATCAAGGCCAGCGGCACACCTCTTAAAGATATGAACCACCGAACCGGCTGGCGAATACTGCATCTCGACTCGGTCTTATCTATCATAAAAGATAAGTCAGTCTGGCAACTGGACGTGCCGGCAAGAGAGGCCGAGGTAGTCAATCAGCTCCTTCTGGCCTGTCGTGATAATGTTACAGGCAATAGCCGCCCTTCCGTTGAAGCGCACCTGCACGCCTATCTCGGTAAATGTGTTATTCATTTGCACCCAAGCGTCATTATCGCATATTTAAATGCCAAAGAGGGAAAGGCCCGGCTCCTTAAATTATTCAAAGACCAGAAACCTCCCGCCCTTTGGGTACCATATGCCGCCCCGGGATTTTTACTTGCGAAGAAAATCTTAAAACTGATTGGTGATTATCAAAATCGATTCAACCAAAAGCCGGCTATTCTTTTCCTTGAAAAACACGGCCTGATTGTCAGCGCAAAAAGTCCGGACTCCGCGTTAAGGCTTGTCCGAATGATTATAGCAAGATGTAAGAACAAGCTGAAACAATCGAAAATTGTAAAAATAAAACCAGTTGACCGAAAAATCATTAACCAGGCAAAGCTGGTTATTCGTAGGGCATTTCATGAAGCCACCGGCTATAACGTCATGATAAGTTATTTCTATGACAACCGTATCGCCGAGTTTATGAGGGAAAAAAACGCGCCTGTAATGCTACGCCCCCCGGCCCTGACGCCTGATGAGCTGCTTTATTCGAACGGACCTGCTATGTGGCTCGAAAGGCCCGACGAGAAAAAAATCGTTCGCAAAATCGCCCGGCAGCTTGATAGGAATGTAAGTCCCACTATCGCTTTTCTCATCAAGGACATCGGCCTTTTCATAGTATCCATACCTAAAACAGCTCACATCGTCAGGGATATCGTCCTAAGTTCATTTATCGTTCGTGCCAACGCATTCCGAATGGGCGGCATCTTAAGCCTGAACAAACGCCAGCGTGACTTCATTAACCACTGGGAATCAGACGCGTTTCGCTGGAAAGTTGCTCAAGGCAGGTAGAAGAATTGAATAGCCGCACTTCTATCAGGCCGGTATGTCACTCCGTATGGGAGCAGGTCTGGCTTTCTTTTTCAGGTGAATTTGAATAACCACAATATCGGCAGGCGTTACCCCTGCTATCCTGCTCGCCTGTCCAAGCGTATAGGGTTTGTGCATCGAGAGCTTCTCTCTTGCCTCCGCACGAAGATGCAAAATATCGTCATAATCGAGGTCTGCCGGCACCCTTTTATCCTCCAGGGTGCGAAAATCAGCAACCATTTTCGCCTGCTTACTCAAATAGCCCTCGTACCTGGCGTCTATTATCACTGTCTCGACCACCTCGTCACTAAAATCCATTCGTTTTAATTCACCGTCTGAATGTAACCTCTCGGCCATTTGGCTGCTCGGTTGTTTTAACCGCTGCCACAAACTAAATCCTTCCGACCGGCTCTGCTTAAGATATTGTTCCAGTTTTACGGCAGCCTTAAGTTTATTTTCAAATCTAAACCATCTCTGTGCAGTCACAAGCCCGACCGATTTGCCAATTCGAGTCAATCTTCTGTCCGCGTTATCGGACCTCAACATAAGCCGATACTCCGCACGTGATGTAAACATCCGATAAGGTTCATCAATACCTTTCGTCAGCAAATCATCTATAAGTACACCGATATAAGCCTGGTCTCTTCCAAGAACCAACGGCTCTGCGCCCCAGAGTTTTCTTACAGCATTTATTCCAGCTATCACCCCCTGCCCTGCCGCTTCTTCATAACCACTCGTGCCGTTAATTTGTCCCGCCAGAAACAGCCCTTCTATTTTCTTTGTCTCCAGACTCACCTGCAGTTGGACGGGCGGGCAGTAATCATATTCTATCGCATAGCCGTAATGCAATATCCGGGCATTCTCCGTCCCAGGCATAAGTTTTAGCATTTCCTGTTGAACGTCTCGCGGCAAAGACGTACTTATCCCATTACAATAAATCGTTGATATCTCCTTATCCTCCGGCTCGAGGAAAACCTGATGGTGATTCTTCTCGGCAAACCGGACAATTTTCCCCTCAATACTTGGGCAATATCGCGGCCCGACCGACTTTATTTGGCCCGAATACAGCGGTGCCCGATACAGATTATCCCGGATTAACTGGTGTATTTTTTCATTGGTGCTGGTAATCCAGCAGGGCTTCTGAGGCCGGTTTATTTGCTCCGTCATAAATGAAAATGGCCTCGGCTTTTCGTCTCCGAGCTGAATTTGGCACTTATTATAATCGACTGTCTTGGCATCCAGTCGGGCGGGGGTACCCGTTTTCAGCCGCTCAACCCGAAGCCCTATGTCTCTTAGACTTCTCGAAAGCGCATCGCTGGCCGGCTCACCTAACCGGCCGCCGCTAAACTGCTCGGTCCCTATATGCATTACGCCGCCAAGGAACGTCCCTGTGGTAAGAACCATAGCGCCCGCCCGGTACGTGCTGCCATCTTTGCACCGTACTCCTTGAACTTTACCTTTATTTACAAGTATCTGCTCCGCCGTTGCTTCAACGATGGTCAGGTTTTGCGTTGCTTCGAGCCGCCGGCGGATGTAATTCTTATATTTGTGCTTGTCAGCCTGGGCCCGCGGTGACTGCACAGCCGGCCCTTTTGACCGATTAAGCATACGAAACTGAATACCAGTCGCGTCTATCGCTTCGGCCATAATCCCTCCCAATGCGTCAACTTCGCGGGCGATTTGTCCCTTTGCAAGCCCACCAATCGCGGGATTGCAGCTCATCTTTGCTATCGTATCTTTGCTGATGGTTATAAGACAGGTCCTGGCCCCGATTGTCGCCGCCGCATAAGCCGCCTCTGCACCGGCGTGACCTCCACCTATGACAATGCAATCGAACTGGTTTGTTTTCGTGATGCCGGACATATTTAAGCAGTATAGCTTCTTGACCTTTTTTATTCAAGTTTTGACAATTGATGTCATTTCCCGAATAATAGTATCAGGATGTGCAGTGTAGTGTATATTGTTAGGGTGTCTTATACGCAAACCATATAAGCGAGCATAGTTAGCAATAAACCAAAAATTGAGATAATCACTAAATCAATGAAGAAAAGAAAATTAGTATTGATTAATCCGGTTAATCCGGTACGGAATGGTTTAACTATTAATAAAACCTCACGTTTTCCTCCAATCGGCTTGGGCATAATTGCTGCTTTAACCCCTAAATCATGGGATGTTTCGCTGATTGATGAAAACTGGGCTCCTTTTACATATCAAGACGCGGATTTAGTTGGTATTACTGCTTTTACGTCCTCAGCAAACAGGGCTTATGAAATTGCAGCGAAATATCGTAATAACAATGTAAAAGTCGTGATGGGGGGTATACATGCTTCATTATGTACCGATGAGGCTCAAAAATACGTTGATAGTGTAGTAGTCGGAGAAGCAGAAACTGTTTGGCCCAGAGTAATCGAAGATTTTCAAGCAGGAAATCTCAATGCACTTTATAAGGGAAGTTGGATAGATTTGAAAAATATGGTGATGCCACAACGAGATTTATTTAATCCCGAATATCAATTTGCCTCAATTCAGACCTCACGAGGCTGTCCCATGGATTGCGAGTTTTGTTCGGTAACAGCATTTAATGGTAACCGATATCGTCGTCGTCCTATTGAAGATGTACTTGCCGAGCTGGAAACAATAACTCAAAAGCTGATATTTTTCGTTGATGATAATATAGTAGGTTATGGAAAGGAATCACGCCAGCAAACGATGGCTCTTTTCAAAGGTATGGTAAAATTAAATCTTGGTAAATGGTGGTTTTGTCAGGCTTCTTTAAACATTGCTGACGATGACGAATTGTTATACTGGGCGGGTAAAGCCGGTTGCAAAATGGTATTTTTAGGGATTGAAGCGGAAGAAACAGACACCCTAAAAGAAATCAATAAAAACCTGAATATAAAGATAGGTGTTGACTCTTATAATAAAGTATTTCGTCAAATTCAAAAGGCAGGGATTGCTGTTCTTGGCTCGTTTATTTTCGGTATGGACGGCGATGACCGGGAAAAGCTTATTCACAGAGCCCAATATTGTATGAAAAGTGAAATAGACGTAATCCAAACCACACTTTTAACTCCTTTGCCCGGCACGCGATTGTTCCAACAATATAAACAAAGCAACCGATTGCTTTTTCAGAATTTTCCTGATGATTGGAATCACTATGACATGATAGAGGTCGTTTTTCGCCCATTAAAAATGACAGCAGATGAATTAGGAAAAATAATGGATGATTTAAATGTACAAATTTACTCGCTGCCGGTCATATTAAGGAAAGCACAAAATACACTATTAAACACAAAAGATTCTGCTTCATCAATGTTTGCTTTTAAAACAAATATCGACTACCGTAACATTAGCAGAAATCTGTTAAAAAGTAGAAATGAGGGGCTAACAACGGTTTCAACGTGACTGAATGGCTCTGTGCAAATTTAAATTTACAGGGCGCCGCAACCTTCAGCGCCTCAAATCAAACGTTATGTGCTTTGGGAGACTCAAATTGAATACAATCCAGCACGCTTAAGCAGGTCATTCACCAAAGGGAGGTCACTGCCAGCCGTATTTGATAGAGATAGAAGTAGATCTCGTCCGGAAATTCTAAGCTCCAAATTGTTCTGTAGTATTATACAGCACAGCCATACGAGCTGTTTTAATCAAGTTTTGACAATTGATGTCGTTTCTCTAATAATATCATGGATTCCTAAAGAGAATCACTTAATCATAAGGTTTTCAGCTATAGGAGGGATACTATGATACACGCTGACGATATCATCAATTTTAAGCCGCGTAAATGCGTTTTTTCCAGAGAGGAAAAAAGGCAACTGATTGATTTAGTTGAAATTTTTGCGGCACAGAACAGTCTGGGTGTGGCACTTTCGGCTCTCTGGAAACAGCAGAAGACAATTGGTTTCATCCTTGGTAACCCATCTGCAGGCCAGAATCTGAACCCCGATTTATCGGGGAAGTTTCTATCGAGAAACATCGGCCCGTATAGGCTCATTCACAGTCCAGCGCGGAAGGACAGGAGAAATGTACCCTTCCTGATAAAACAAGGCATTCTTGCACAGCACCCAAAATTCGTATATGAGAAACTCGAAGGTGACAGATACGAGCATTATCCGGCAAAAAAACATGACTTCGAAGACATTTGCTTTTTGTGCAGCGCAAATGAAGCAAATCCCAATGAAGTCCTCGTATCTGTAGACCTCGGCAACTCGGAATTTGTGTATGGCGCTAACTTCGCCACGCTCGGGCATTGCCATTTCACGGTATGGACAAGGGTACCTATTTTGCAGAAATACTGGCCGGAAGATACCCTTTTATGGCTTCAGGAACATGGCAGGCGCTTAGCCTCAGACAAACATACCACCTTCTTCAATAGTTTAGGTGCCGGTAATTCTATCAAGCACTTCCATTACCAGACACTTAGGGAAGACTTCCCTATATTCGAGGCGCCCGTTATTAAGAAACTGCCTAACTCCGGCATTGTCCGGCTGGAATGGCCAATGCCGGCATATCGCGTCATAACCACCTCTGGGCAACTGTCCGATGAACTCTCGCAAATGGACCAATTCATAAGCAAGTGGTGTGCTATTCACACCAACAACACTCTTAATCTCATACACAAAACCGACTCAAACGGCAAAGCGTATGTCGTTTTCGTCCCCCGTGTGGACTGCGATGAAAAACACCGCCCAACCGGTATTAGCAACGATTTCGCCGGATGTGAGGTCGGCGGCAGGATTAACATCGACAATCTTGACGAATGGAAGTGGGCCGGCACACAGCCGGAGTCGGCGATTACTGAAATGCTAAGGTCGCTTAGCCCGCCGCAGGAACAAATAGCCGCTCTTGAGGCGACCTCTGCCGAGACCTTTACCGGTACAGGCTAAACTTCTTTCTAACTATCTTCATTTCCCGTCAGTGCCACTGCCGATGCTATAGCAAAATTGGCAGTGTGTGTGATGCTAACGCTTACATGTTTAATACCGAGCTTCTCGGCAATTTTTTCAACTTCGCCGCTTAGCGTAACTTCCGGCTGGCCTGTCGCATTGTTCACCACTTCTATATCCGTCCAGGCAATTTTCCCCCGCCATCCGGTCCCCATCAATTTTAAGACCGCCTCTTTTGCCGCAAATCGCCCCGCCAGCTTCTCGACCCTGTCCCTGTTCAAATCCGCATACGCCTGCTCTGCAGCGGTAAAAATTTTGCTCACAAACTTTTCCCCATGCCGTTCTATCATCATTTCTATTCGCGGACAATCGACCAAATCTATCCCATGCGCCACGATTTTCATTTATTACTTCCCAAAACTATGTCAGGTTTGTGCCAAATAATTCTTCGGCCTGATCACTTGTTATTTCTTCTATGAATTTCCTGCAGGCACATTTCTATAAACGTTTCGGTATCACCGATATCAGCCTGATTTATATACTGGTCTATAAGATTTCCGAGAGTTTCCTGTCGTCTTTTAATTATGAGCCGCCGCTCCACCTCGTGCTGAACTTCTTCAAATGGCTGGAAATTCTTTTGCTGTTTATTTTCCAGCTTCATTATGAAGATGTGACCAACAGCTTCTATAGGACCGGCAATCTGACCGGCCTGAAGATTCTCAGCCTCTTTTTCCAAAACATCATAAGGCTCGGCCAATGAACCCAATTGAACTGTATTCCACAGTCCTCCCTGTGAAGCACGGTGACCATGGGAATACTCCCTTACCAGTTTACCAAATTCCTCTCCCTTTTTCAGTCGTTCGACTAATTGCTCAGCCAGTTTCTTCGCTTCTTCTCTCGCCTCCTGCGGCTCTTTGAAAGATGTGTCCGCAGAAACAAGCCTGCCCGGTTGGATATCAATCAACCTGAACCTGATGGTGCCAGTAATCGCATACAACCTGTCTTTAATCTCATCGTAATAATCCAAAAGCTCTTTATGTGTAACGGATTTCTCCTCACTTAGCTTTTCTGCAAGAAATGATTGTGTGATAATAAACCTTTTCTGTTCTTTATGAAACTCCTTCCAGTCAAGTCCTCTTTCTTTGAGAACTCTTTCCGCCATCGCGTAGTCACCGCCGAATCCCGCGACAAATTTGCCCACCTCCTCTTCAACGACCTTCTCAAGAGGCTCATCTACACCTTCGGGAAGACTTTTCTTTGCCTGCTGGTAAAGGAGAAGGTCGGAAATTCTGTTCCAAACAAATCGCTCCAACTGCGGCCTTGCGAGTTTCCCAAATTCTTCCAGACTACTTCCCTGTGCCAAATTTCCCAAAACCTTACTCGCCGGCACAACCACCTCGTTCATCGTTAAAACATCATTGTTAACCTTCAAAACCAGACCGCCCGAACAGGCCGGCAAACCATCCCTTTGAGCAAGCGGCATTGTTGCCAATTCTTCTTCTGTAAATTTACCGCTACTTTTATCGCCACAGCCCTCGATAAAAATCGGGGATAAAATTAAAATGGTCCCGACAAGTCGGGATAACGTTAAAATTACTTCCACCGGAATATGTATCTTTTTCATTATCATAATTTCCTTTACTGGATTTCGGTTTCGCTTGATATTATATGGTATTACCTGCCGGTGTGCGAAAAATTTTTCTAAGGATACTTGCAAGCGTTCTCGGCTCGAAATATCGTTCCTCCAATCGAACACATACTGTTTCCGAGTCCGGCGCCCTCACAATCCCTGGAGCCCTTTCGAACAAAGCCCCTGCAGGAGCCCCATTTTCCAATGAAAATATCAAGTCCTGCTCTGAAACAACGATACTCTTTATGCCCCATCCACTCGCCCTGATTCGCAAATCCGCCCATTGCAGCAACAAATCAACCTCTTCCGGCATCGGCCCGAACAGGTCCGCCAAATCCTTTTCAAGCTGCCTCAAATCCTCTACCGACTTCGCCGCCGACAGCCGCCTGTAAATATCTATTCTCTGCCGGTCATCGGATATATAGCTCTTTGGAATATATGTAGAGAAACCAAGGTCTATTACTGTGCTTGGCTCCCCGACAATCGTCCCTGGGGCAACCTCGGCCGCTTGAATCTTTAAACTTCGCACCGCTTCAGCCAACAGCCTACAATACATCTCATAACCCACCGCATGGATATAACCCGATTGCTCCGCTCCAAGTATATTACCCGCTCCCCGAATCTCCAAATCCCGCAGAGCTATCCTGAAGCCCGCTCCTAAATGTGAATACTCCTCTATCACCTTTAACCGCTTTGCCGCCTTAGGTGTTATTGTTCGCTTAGCAGGAAGCAGTAAATACGCATACGCGCGGTGTTTATATCTGCCTACTCGGCCGCGAAGCTGATGAAGCTCGGCCAAACCGAAGCGGTCCGCATTATTTATGAAAATTGTATTGGCGTTCGGTATGTCAATGCCTGACTCGATAATCGTTGTGCACACCAAAACATCCACTTTACCTATCACGAAATTTATCATAACCTCTTCGAGTTCGTGTTTCGGCATCTGTCCATGGCCGACTGCAATTCGCGCATCAGGAACGAGCTTTTGAACCTCATCCGCCACTCTCTGGATTGAGCCAACCCGGTTATGCAGGAAGAAAATCTGGCCCTGCCGGTTAAGCTCACGCAGTATCGCTTTTTTTATAAGATCTTTATCGTACCGACAAACCGTTGTAACTATACTTCGCCTGTCGAGTGGTGGCGTGGCAAGAGAGCTTATATCTCGAATACCCAAAAGCGAAAGATGCAGTGTCCGGGGAATCGGCGTCGCCGTCATCGTCAGCACGTCGATATTGGCACGAATTCTCTTAAGCTTCTCTTTGTGCTTCACTCCGAACCGCTGTTCTTCATCGATAACCAAAAACGCCAAATCCCTGAATCCCACATCGTCGCTTAAAAGCCGGTGTGTGCCGATAAGTATATCAACTTTACCATCTTTGGTGCGCTTGATTGTTTCTCTGGCCTGCTTCGGCGTCTTAAAACGCGTTAACGTCTCTATGTTCACTGGGAAATCCGCAAATCGCTCCCCGAAAGTTCTGCCATGCTGGACACAAAGCACTGTTGTCGGCACGAGTACTGCCACCTGTTTATTGTTCACCACCGCCTTAAACGTCGCACGCATCGCCAATTCTGTTTTGCCGTAACCCACATCACCACAAACCAGTCTCTCCATAGGAACCATACGTTGCATATCAGCCTTAATCTGTTCCAATACCGTAATCTGGTCAGGCGTCTCCGTATAAGCAAACGATTCCTCAAACTGCCGCTGCCAGTTTGTATCTTTGCCAAACGCAATCCCACCCATTGTTTCACGCTTTGCCTGAAGCTCCAGCAGCTCGCTGGCCAAGTCCTGCACCGCACGGGCCGCACGCTCTTTTTGATGCTGCCATCTCTTCGAGCCCACTTTGCTAAGAGATGGACGCCTGGCCATTGTCCCGATATATTTCTGCACCAGGCCTATATTTTTAATCGGAACATAAATATGCGTTTTGTCCGCATATTCCAGTGTCAGATATTCATTGATCTGGTCCTTTTTCGTAATGGTCTTTATTCCAAGGAATTTACCAATACCGTGAGAGACATGTACAACGTAATCACCCCGCTGCAGGTCAAAAAGAGTATCTATCGGAGAAGTCGCACGTATCTTTCGTAACCGTCTTCTTACGGCGTACTGCCCGAACATCTCATGATGACTTACTATTATGGTATCGAGTGAATTCAGGATAAACCCCTGATGAATAAAGCCCACCTGCAACCTCAAATTCGCCGGCACCCGCCCCTCTTTTTCCGTAATAATCTCCACTATCCGTTTAGACTCGGCAGCATTTTGACAATATAGAAAAACCTTTTTTTTCTTTGCCGCCCCGACCAACTCTCTCAGCGCCGTCTCATTACCCGCCCATATCGGCCCACCTTTATTTTCAAACTGGCCGGCGGTGTGCACATCCACTTTCAAATATGCCGCTTTTTCCAATGCAGCAAACCTGCAGATATATAACTGCGTAAACTTTTCAATAGCCTTGTAAATATCACGCCATTGGTACAGCCGCTGCGGCCTTTCAACGCGGTCAAGAAAAACACCGGCAACTTCCTCCACGTCAACCGGTTCCTCAAGAATGATGACAGTATCCTCCGGAAGCACGTTAATAAAGAGTTCATCCTCCACCTTGCCTCCATTGCCCGCAGGCGGTATCACTCTTACGTTCTCTACCTCTTTGTATGAACGCTGTGTGTCTAAATCAATCCTGCGAATACTCTCGACCACATCGCCGAAAAATTCTATCCTCACCGCATCACTGTCGAACTGGCCTTCGGCCCCAAATTTCTCAGCCGTCAGCGGTGCGTAAATATCAATGATTCCACCCCGTCGCGCGAAATGTCCCGGCAGCTCAACTCTCTCTACCCGTTCGAATCCGCTTCCAATCAGCCACTCGATAACTTCTTCCGGGCTAATTGTCCCGCCTACTTCTAATCCCAGCGACTTTCCTTCGAGAAGCTCAACACGCGGAATAGGTTGGCAGATTGCCTGCACGGATGTTGAAATGATAAGCTCCCGACCGTTCCCAGTTTGGCCCCTCGCCTTCCTGCCGACCAATGCCAACGCAATTCTTAATCTCTCAATGCCCGTCTCATCACTCGCCTCTCCCAAACCCCCTTCTGCCTCCCACGCCGGAAATGTCTCGACCTGTGTAACTATCTTCCGTGTTTCTGATAGACTCTCGTCGCCGTGAACCAACTCCGCGAAAGTCTGCAGGTCATCGGCTCGGTTATCCGCGTCGTCGATATGAGGAGTGATATAGAGAATCGGCCTTTGAAGCTGCGCTGATGCGTATGCTGCCAGCAACGGCGCAAAGGATCCCCAGCTTCCCTCGACTTTAACCGCCCTGTCACCATCTTTGGCAGCTTTCAGTCGGGAAATAATCTTTGCTACCGCCTTATCTCTGCTCAGGTCCATAAAGTTAGCGAACAGCGTATAACCGGCTTGCAATTATACGCTATACACTAACTATTCTATGCCATTATACACCAAAGCAGGTCCTTACCGCCAACGCTGCCATTATCAACGGATGATTTTTCGGCACTACCTTGATTTTGCCGGCAACCTTCCAAAGCGGAATGCTTCCGTACTGCCCGTCTTTATAAACAACCAGTCGATTCTTTTCACCCTTCATCAGCAAATCGACCGCCATAAATCCGAATCCCGTAGCCAGTGCCCTGTCATATGGTGTCGGCGTTCCACCCCGCTGAATATGCCCAAGAACCACCGCCCGGCACTCAAGCCCGGTATGCTCGTTAATCTGTCCGGCAAGTTTATTTGCAATACCGCCTAAACGTATCGGGTCCGGACTATTGTCAACCTTCTTTTTAATCACAGCCTGACCGCCTTTTTCTTTTGCGCCTTCAGCTACAACGATAATGCTGAATTTCTTTCCTCTCCGCGAACGTTCCTCGACAAATTCACAGACCTTATCAATCTTATAAGCTATCTCCGGTATCAAAATGACATCCGCACCGCTTGCCACTCCAGAATGCAGAGCTATCCAGCCGGCATATCTGCCCATAACCTCAATGACCATTACGCGGTGATGTGAGCTTGCGGTCGTATGAATTTTATCCAAAGCCTCTGTTGCCGTCGTAACCGCCGTATTAAAACCAAAAGTAACGTCCGTGCCGTACAAGTCGTTATCAATCGTCTTCGGCACTCCCATAACCGGAAAACCTTTTTTTGCAAACTTCGCCGCTGACGCCATAGTCCCGTCGCCGCCGATACACACAAGCCCATCAATACCATTCTGCCTCAGGGTCCTTATACAGGCGTTTGACAGGTCTCGATACCTCATTTTATCCGCTGTTCTCACCGGGAATCTAAACGGGTCCGCTATATTACTCGTACCAAGAATTGTTCCTCCCACAGTTAGGATGTTACTTACATCGTTGTAGCTCAAAGGGTGCATCCGCCCTTCTATCAAACCAAGATAGCCGTCTTCAATCCCCCAGACCTCCAATCCATACTTCGTGATTGCGGTCTTTACAACCGCGCGTATCACTGCATTAAGCCCCGGGCAATCCCCCCCACCTGTCAGCACAGCTATCGATTTAACCTTGTCCTTTGCCATCTTATCTGCATACCTCGACACTTTTCCTTGCCGCCTCAACTATTTTTTCAACAGTAATTCCAAATTTCTCGAAGCAAACCTTGCCTGGTGCTGATGCACCGAACGACGACATCCCTATAAATATTCCGTTATCGCCCAGCCATTCATCCCAGCCTTGCGCAACGCCCGCCTCGATTCCTACTCTGGCCTTCACTCCCGGCGGTATGACTGAGTCACGGTATTCCTTATCCTGTTTCCTGAAAAGCTCCCATGATGGCATACTAACCACCTGTGCCGATATCCCCTCGGCCGACAATTGCTCCTGTGCCTTTAATGCTAATTGAACCTCTGAGCCCGTTGCTAAAAGTAGTACGTTCGGCTTGTCCGCGCCGGCAAGGATATACACGCCCTTGCCAAGGTTAACTGCAGGAGCATACTTGTTCTGGTCTAAAACCGGCAATCCCTGCCGGGTAAGAAGCAACGCCACCGGCCCATCTCGATACTCAAGAGCAAACTTCCACGTATAAGCGGTTTCGTTCGCGTCGGCCGGACGAATAACAATTAAGCCGGGTATCGCTCTGAGTGCCGCGAAATGTTCTACCGGCTGATGTGTCGGACCATCTTCGCCGATGCCAACACTGTCGTGAGTAAATACAAAAATCGTCTGATGCCTCGACAGTGCTGCCATACGAATCCCAGGCCGCATATAATCCGAGAAAACCAGAAAAGTCCCGCCATAGGCCCTTAGCAAATCACTCGTTACTATCCCATTCATAATCGCCGCCATAGCATGCTCTCTGACGCCATAGCGGATATACCTGCCGTCTCTGCGGTCCTTTTGAAAATCCTCGGCACCTGCAAACTTCGTGTTATTCGACGGCGTAAGGTCTGCTGAGCCGCCCAGAACCAACGGCAGCCTCGGCATAAGCGCATCCAGGGTCTTGCCAGACGCCTTACGCGTTGCTATGGAGCTGCCGGCCTCGAACCCAGGCAGTATTTCCTCAAGGCTCACTGGCAGCCTTCCTGCCTCTGCATCCAGAAGCTCTTTGGCCAGCATTGGATATGCCTTTGAGTACTTTCTGAATTTTCTGTGCCACTTCTTCTGCTCTTTTCTGCCTTTCTCAGCTACTTTCCGGCAATGCTCTAATACCTCTTCGGGAACGTGGAAGGTCTTCTCGGGGTCCCAGCCATAATTTGCCTTTATAAGTTTGATTTCATCGGCTCCTAAAGGAGCACCGTGCGCCTCGGCCGTATCCTGCTTATTGGGGCTGCCGTACGCAATGTGTGTTCGAAGCTGGATAAGCGAGGGGCGCTGCTTTTCTCTTTGCGCTCGCTTAAGGGCCTTTTCAAAAGATGCCATATCATTCCCATCGCCATCCACCACCTGGACATTCCAGCCATAGGCTTTGTATCGCTTCGCCCTGTCCTCGGTAAATGCAAGCTCAGTTTGGCCGTCAATAGTGATATGGTTATCGTCATAAATAACAATAAGATTATTCAGCCCGAGATGTCCCGCCAGCGAGCACGCCTCGGAAGAGATTCCTTCCTGAAGACATCCATCACCCGCAATCGCATAAACTTTGTAATCGATGATAGGCAGTTTTTCACGGTTGAAGTGCGCCGCCAGATATTTCCCGGCAATCGCCATACCCACTGCATTGCCGATTCCTTGTCCCAAAGGCCCGGTCGTTACATCGATCCCCAGCGCCGGCGCACACTCCGGATGCCCCGGCGTTTTACTGCCCCACTGCCGGAAATCTTTCAAATCCTGCAGTGAGACATCGTAGCCGGTCAGGTACAAAAGCGAATACAGCAGCATACTGCCGTGTCCTGCCGAAAGGACGAACCGGTCCCGGTTGTGCCATTTCGGATTGCCCGGATTGTGACGCAGATGTTTGGTCCACAGAACATACGCCGCCGGCGCCATACCAATCGGCATTCCCGGATGTCCGGAATTGGCCTTCTGGACCGCGTCCGCTGAAAGGAAACGAATCGTCTGAATACAAAGCTCATCAAGCTCTGTTAAACCCGGATTTACTTGAAGCTTACTCATAATCAAAATTCCTCACTTAAAAAAATGTCCCTAACTACCTTCTCTCCCGGCAAACACCGGATTTCAGCCTTACTGATGCACACCCTACCCCTGAAATAAATGGCTTGGCCATCCCATAGGGAGCGCTAAAAATAATCCCAAACCCGACTATTTTCAAGCATTTTACACCGATGCCCTTAAAAACAGCTAATTTACCGTCTATTCGAAAGCAATTGGAGATTTAATCCCATTTTAAACAACCATAGTCTTAAGATTTTATTTTCTGCTTGACCAGATACTATAGGTTTGTTTTAATAAGGATATCAGGGGTATTTGACATCCGGCTTGCAAGTAGCAGGAAAGGCCGAAAATGCAGAGGACCAGAAAAAACATTACAAATGAAGGGGGTTATTACTCCTGGAAAGACCGGATTTTAGACAACCTTGTTCATTTTGTTATAATCATCATACTTTTATTAATAACACTCTTGATTACAATCCGAACCATAAAGTACATCCAGGCGGAGCAGATATGGAGGTAACTGATGTACTAAAATGGGTCTTCTGGCTGGCACTGATAGCGGTGTTTTTAGGTCTGTTCTGGGCATTCTCAACCTGATTACAAGCCAATCTGCGGCGAATACATCCCGATTCTATCGGGACCTGAACTGCGGGCGAAGAAAACCACGAACCAGCCATCATTAATTAACTCTTTAAGATTAAAGCAACCAGGGCTTCTCACAGCTTGCATCGTCCGGCTCAATGCACCGCCACCAGTCATTACCCAAAACAACAAAGTCCAGGAAATTCACTCTACAGTCACCATTTTTGTCTGCTGGCAAGGCCCAGCCGCACGCGTAAATCCCTTCGCAGGTCTCAGGTGCCCTATTAGTATCTTCACAAGCACTGACTAAAACTACCTCGTCGCTTTTTATCTCGCAACAGTTCCTTAGTATACCACACGGCTTAGGTTTTGTATTGACCTCAACAACCAATTCAATGCAACCGTAAGCATCTGCCGGAAAGTCTATATCGTACCAGGTAACGGTGTGGGAAACATCGTTGTAATCTCCCGTAGGCAAAGATGAAACGTAATTTACTTCCTCCGGCAGATAATCAACAATATCAACAATTGTATTGCCGTAGCCGTTAGCATCGTAGCAGATGGTATATGTGATTATATCGCCAGTGCCAATGAAGTTTCCATCGGGCACATCGTCAACCTTGATGAGCGTCGGACAGCAGCATACAGGAGTGTATTCCTCAGAGTACAGATTGATGCAGTCCCCTTGCATTTGACAAGAATTTGTGATTGTATCACCCGGAATAGGAGATTTCACATCGACTGTCAGCGTAAGGCAATTGGAATCATTGGCCTCCATTGTGCCAATATCCCAGGTAATGGCGTGAGAATCGGGATTGTAAATCCCATTATCTGAAACTGAAACAAAGTTCACTTCTGAAGGCAGGGAATCAGTAATTACAACATTGCTATCACCGTAACCGTTAGCGACGTAGCAGATACTGTAGGTTATATTATCACCCGGGCCGACACAGCCACTGACATCATCCACCTTGGTAAGCGTCGGCGGACCACACACGGGAGTGTATTCCTCTGAATTCAAATTGATACAATCCCCTTGCATTTGACAAGAATTTGTGATTATACCGTTGGGCACAGGGCATTTCACCTCGACTGTCAGCATAAGGCAATTAGAATCATTAGCCCCCATCGTGCCAATATCCCAGGTAATGGTGCCGGAGAGATACTCATAGTCACCGTTGGCAGAGACAAAGTTAACTTCGGGAGGCAGGGAATCGGTAATTACTACATTATTATCGCCGTATCCGTTAGCGGCGTAGCAGATGTCGTAGGTTATCTCATCACCGGGACCGACACAGCCACTGACATCATCAACCTTGGTAAGCGTCGGCGGACCACACACGGGAGTGTATTCCTCTGAATTCAAATTGATACAATCCCCTTGCATTTGACAAGAATTTGTGATTATACCGTTGGGCACAGGGCATTTCACCTCGACTGTCAGCGTAAGGCAATCAGAATCATTAGCCCCCATCGTGCCAATATCCCAAGTAACGGTGCCTGAGATATGCTCATAGTTACCGGTGGCCGAGACAAACTCTAATTCGGGCGGCAGGTCATCGGTGATTACAACATTAGTATCGCCATAACCGTTGGCAGCGTAGCAGATGCTGTAGGTTATATTATCGCCAGGACCGACACAGTCATTCACATCATCCACCTTCGTAAGCATCGGGCAGCATACAGGCGTGTATTCGCAAGCCGTGTTGTAGGGAGTATCTCCGCTTTTCATCTCGCAACAGTTTATGATTACACCACCCGGCTCAGTGCATTCTTTTACCTCGACTTTCAGCGTAACGCAATTTGCATCGCCGGGCTTCAACGTCCCGATATTCCAGGTGACGGTATGGTCGTCAGAGTTATAAATTCCATAAGGGCCTGATGAACAATATTCTACTTCCTCCGGCAGTTCGTCAATAATATTCACATCGTTGATATCCGGGCAGTTCGAATCACCAGTATAACTGTAGCAAATCGTGTACGTTATTTCATCGCCCGGCCCGACACAATCACCATCATTAACATCATCAACTTTGGTAAGCTTCGCCCAACATGGTCCCACCTCCCCCACACATATCCCTGCCGGACCTGATCCCGTTCCACCGGTGGGTTTTGAGTCAGTGCAGACACAGTTAGGACCCGAGCAGTCATAGACACGTACTTCTCTATTCGATGTCGTAACATAAACCAATCCGGTTGCTGAATCAACAGCAACTCCTATTGGTACCGTTCCGATATCTGTCTCAACATTGCACGTGCTTTCACATGGGTCTTCGAGGTCATGCTTTACCAGATAATTATGGCCTTGGCCAGTCCCCCTATACAGCGCACCGGTGTAAAGGTATCCTCTTTGGAAGTCTACGGTTATATCGCATGCAGCGCGTCCCACATCACGCGTTCCCAGAAGCGTCCAATTAGGGTCATCGGCATCATAATAATGTACCATAGTGGTATTATTCGTGACATACAACCGACGAGTAATTCTGTCCTGTGCCATCCCCCAAGCACCACCCACATCTGTCAAGGTGACCTCGTCAATCAGCACAAGTGCTTCGTTAGGTTCGTACCATTCGCAAATATAAAGTGTATCGCTGCTTCGTTCTACAGCATATACTCTATGATATATCTCATCTGCGACAATTCCCGCAAGGTTATAGTTAGCAACGTCTATAGAACCTTCTTCTTCCATAGTCTCAGTATTCGCCCAAACAATCCCGGAATATGATTCGTAAGTTATGAAAAGACGTTTCAGTCTCGAATCAATTGATACATCGGAAGCACCTAATGCATAATCTGCAACGTCAACAGTATCCCAATATTCTATTTGGTCACCAAGAATTTCATAAACACTAAGTTGTGTGGCATGATGGTCAGTGATTGCATAAACGTACTTTGCCTCGGCTGTGCTGCAAATGCTGATGGTGAGAATAATTAGTGATACAATAAATGAAGACTTTTTCGCTGACATTTTCGTTCCTCCTTGTTTAAGTAATAGATTGAAGTTTTAAATTGCAGTTTCTTTCTCCTGAATTTGCTTTCACAAAACACCGATTCTAAGGGAATTATAAAAAACATTAGTAGTTCCCCTAATTTACTTCGACCCCACTGAGCAATAGGTACCTCAAGGATGTATTTTACAAATATGTGTTATTCAAGCGTGTTTGTCAAGAAATAACCTGGATTTTGATTGTATATTTTATACAAAATTCAGGATAAATCTTTACTTGATAGCAGGGATTAAAAACCGGCGGTCGTCGCCCTCCTTCCACAGCAGTTTTATAAATCGAACTCGGCCACGAGGAAGGTATGGTCGCTCGGTTTTTCAACAGTTCGCGGTTTTATATCGATATAGCAGGCGGAGCATTTTTTCGCGAGCGGCTTTGTCGCCATAATATGGTCCAGCCGCCACCCCTGATTGCGTCTGAATGCATTCATCCGGTAATCCCAGAACGTATATTGTTTCGCCTCTTTGCAGTGCATCCTGAAAACATCAGTAAAGCCCCACGCCATAACCTTCTTCAGCTCTTTATGAACATCGGGATGATAACAGACGTGCCCCAGCAGCCCTTCCGGGTCATAGACATCTATGGCATCCGGCGCAATATTTAAATCGCCCACCCATACTACCCGACCGCCGGGTTTGAAATTTGACGTGAAGTATTTTCGCAGCCGCCGGAACCACTTCAGCTTGTATTGAAACTTCTCCGAGTCCGGCTCATAGCCTTGCGGCACATACGTATTGACTATAGCAACCCCCCTAATCACCGCTTTCAACAGCCTTGCCTCATCTCTCGGCTCATCCTTGAAACCGAACTCGACCTTCGAGATTTTGCTTCTGCTGAAAATTGCCACTCCGTTATAGCTCTTCTGCCCCCTGAAAGCGTACTCATAATCCGTCTTGTCAAATGCTTCCCGGGGAAAATCAACGTCCTGCACCTTCGTTTCCTGAACGCACAGAACGTCCGGCCTGTTCTCACTGAGCCATTTGAGCACAATCGGCAGCCGAGAGCGCAGCGAATTGGCATTAAACGTTGCGATTTTCACTTAAACAATTCTCCCCGTCTCGAGGTCCTCGATAGGCCCCCGCCCCCACCACGTCGCTTTTGAAACTTCAAAATCTCAGCCAAGCTTATCCACCGTCGTTTCCGGGGCAGCTTTTTTACGACCGGTTACTTCTTCAATAAGGGTCCCCCTTGGCTCCTCGGCCGTTAGTATTTCATCCACAATATCAGCCTTCACATCTCCGGCACTCGGGACAGCACTGTAACTCTCGACTATGTACAACAGCCCCAGAAGGAAACTTACCATACTTTCTCCCCCCTGGTTCATACTCACTCCATTCTGCTCAAGCGCGTCGCAGCAGCCTTTGGTCTTGAAGTCATATACCGGAACGTGCAGGTCATTTTCTCCAAGGAACCAATCGAACGCCTTTCGCCAGAGTGCCAAAAACATATCGTCGTCTGTTGCTTCATAAGCTGTTTTTAGCATCATCACAGTACTGCCCGCTTCAATCGGTTGTTGGTCGAAGTTCGCTTTTTGTCCTCCGCGCTTATACCAGCCGTTGGTCCCTACAAAACTGAAATGGTAACCATTGAAAGTCTTCTCAAGGATAAACTCACACGTCTTATTGGCCACCGAAAGATATTTTTCTTCGCCAAGCGCCACAGCAGCAACGAATAATGCATGAGGCAGGACGGCATTGTCGTAAGTTACCATCTCCTCAAACCAATCCCAATTCACTGTTCGTCCCATTTCGTACTGCATTACCAGCCCGTCAGCCGTTGTCGCCAAGGCCCGTTTTATATCGCTAGCGCCAGGAAATTGCTTCAAATAATCCGACAGCCCGAGTATCGAATACGCCATACCCCTCGGAGAAAGTGACGCGATATGCCTTACGGATTTATCGAAACAGTCTTTGATTATGGATAAGTATGCCGGGAATGGTGGTTTCGCCATCGCTGTGCCGAAGGCCCACAGAACCCGCCCAAGGGCATCATGTGCCGGTTCATTCGGCACCCAGCGTCTCTCGAAACTCATAAAGTCTTTCATTGTCCCGTCATTATTCTGTGCGTGGCTGATAAAAGACAAGTATATTCCGAACAGCCGAAGCGCCTCCTTGTCTGCGTACTGTGCCCAGAACTTCGTCATAGCTACAAGCGCCAGCGCATTATCTGTCGTGCAGTATCCGCCGTTGCGATTTGGAATTGTAAAAGTCGCCTGCCGGTATAATCCCGTAGTGTCCGTCAGTCTTATCAGGTGGTCCAGACGTGGTTCCGGCAGTTCGATAATCGATATCGGCGTCTGATTAGCCGCAATCGCCTTGGCCGGCATACGGGCCGGCAGGCGCTTGGCAGTGAACAGCCGCCAGTAGTGTGCCGCAACTTTCGGCCAAATCATTGTCCGCCCGAAATCGTAAGCACGACGCCTCATAGAATAAAATAGCGCGTCACTCTGTAGTAATTCGATTATCGACTTGGCAATGTGTCTCGAATCCTCAAATCGGACCAGTTTGCCCCGCCCTTTCGCCAGAAATTCCAGCGCCGCCCAATAAGGCGTTGAAACCACAGCCTTGCCCGCACCAACCGCAATACCAAGTGTGCCGCTGGTCAGTTGCTCCTTCATTAAGTAAGGCGTAACATAAATCTCCGCTGCACATAAAAAATTCCGAAGTTCTTCATCGCTCACGAACCGATTATGGAATATCACATTCTCCTGGACACCCAGGTCCTTGACCATACGCTGCAGATGAAATCTGTACGACTCTCCTTCCTGCCGAGCCACCTCAGGATGGGTCATACCCAATATTATGTACATGACGGATCTGTCCGCTTCGACTATGCTCGGCATTGCCTTGAGCATCATTTCTATGCCTTTGTTACGTCCCAGAAGCCCGAACGTAAGAATCGTCCTGCGGCCCTCCATTCCGAATTTAGACTTGTAATAATTGCTGTCTACAAACGGCAAATCCGGTATGCCGTGTGGAATCAGACTTATCTTATTCGTCGATATTCCGTAAACTTCGTGAAGCATCTCAATGCCGCGCTTATTCATAACTACGACTTTATGCGACATTTCGCACACATCGACCAGCGATTTGTAATACTCTGGAGCCGGCTCAGCAAGAACTGTATGCAAAGTCGTGATGACCGGTGCGTTTAATCTGGCAAGCAGCAGATTTAAGTACGAGCCCCCATCACCCCCGAAAAGGCCAAATTCGTGCTGTATAGAAACTACATCAACATGACTGAAATTGATATAATCACCTGCGCATAAATAGTCATTCTTAACATTCTGCCGAATCTCGAATTTTACAGGCTCGCTGTATTGGTGTTCATAATCCGATTGCATCGCAACCACTAATGGCTCGAAATCTACACCCGCAATCAACTTGATATTATTAATAAGGTCTGAACTAAATGTGGCAATACCGCACCTTCGGGGCAAAAAAGAGGAGATAAAAACTACTCTTTTGCTTTGGCTCCTTGCCATAGATTATGCCCTTCGGGGAAATTAAACAACTCTTGATATACGATATATTAACATCAATCCTTATTCTGTCAAGTATAATTCACACGCAAACATTCGCGTTAAAACAACTTGACAAAAATTTAAAGTGCGTTTCGGTGTTACACAGATTAAATAACAAAACAAGCCCCAAAAATACCAGCAAGTAATACCATATAAACAGATTTCCTGATATCTTAAGTATTAACCTGATTGATTTCCTATACTACCCAGACTCGCTATTACTTCACAAACACAAATCTCATCATTAAAAAAATAAGGATATCTGTACATTTCGCACGAGTAACTTTTATCTTTTTTTCCTTAATCACCGAGTTTAACATATTCTAATTAAACTCTTGATATGCCTTCTTTACACCATTTCTAATTACAATTTTCCACAAAAAAGCTTGACATACTTTATAATTAAAATATACTACTCTTCCGGTAGGAATAGGGACACTTACGTGAAACTTTCTACAAGAACCAGATATGGACTCAGGGCTATCCTTGAACTGGCTATACAGCACGACAAGGAACCTTTGAAGATAAAAACTATCGCTCGCAGGCAGGAAATATCCAGGAAATATCTCGAGCAATTAATCTCTATGCTTAAGTCATCAGGGATAGTTAAAAGTGTCCGAGGCCCTAAAGGCGGCTATTTCCTTGCTAAAAATCCTGCAGCAATTACACTTTATGACCTTTTCAAGGCTCTTGAAGGGCCTGGTGCAACCGTAGAATGCCTTGAAAATCAAGACTATTGCTCACGATACCAAAATTGTGTCGCAAGACAGGCCTGGGTAAAACTCCAGGAAGCAATAGCCGAGGTTCTTAAGTCAATAACAATGCAGGATTTAGTCGACAAGATGCGATATAATGACAAGTTACAAAGAGACAATCATATAACTCAAAAACTATAACAAAATTATTGGAGCCAGATAATGAGTCGAAAAACACCTGAGACCAAAAATATAGAGAAAATCATAAAAGACCTTGTGCGTACTTATACCGGCGATTCCGGTATAAATTTTATTGACGTCTCTAATTTGCCGCTCAGGGATAATATTGTCAAAATCCTCGACCTGCTAATGGAAGTTCTATTCCCGGGATATACAGGAAAGAGAACTACTACGCGGATCAATATCAGTTTCATTATCGGTGATATACTCTGTCAGGTATATTCGGAACTAACCGAACAAACAGAACGTGCTTTCCGCTATGGCTGCAGAATAAAAAAATGTGACAATTGTGACTTCAGCGAGATGGGTCGCAGTGTTACAAACCACTTGTTTTCACGTTTGCCTGCAATAAGGCAGTTGCTTAAGGGCGACGTTGCAGCTGCTTATGAAGGTGACCCGGCCGCACAGTCCTTTGAGGAAATTGTTATAAGTTACCCCTGCATCACCGCCATCGCCACCCATCGTATAGCCCATGAGCTGTATCTAAAACAGGTCCCCCTGATTCCAAGAATAATGGGCGAATGCGCACACACAAGAACCGGCATCGATATACATCCCGGTGCTACAATAGGCAAAAACTTTTTCATCGACCATGGAACCGGAGTTGTAATTGGTGAGACTTCCGCTATCGGCAAAAACGTCAAAATTTATCAGGGCGTTACTTTGGGCGCCCTTGCACCCGACAAGGGTCAGTCTCTTCGTGGAGTTAAACGCCACCCAACTATCGAAGACAATGTTACTATATATGCAGAAGCAACCATACTTGGTGATGTCGTTATCGGCAAAGGAGCGGTCATCGGCGGTAATGTGTGGATAAAAGAGTCGGTGCCGGCCGGCGTCACCGTCAATACTCCAAAGGCGGACCTGATTTATAAAAAACGCAAAGGCAGCCCGTAAAATATTTTGATTTTATTTTGAAACATGACTCAAGGAGGAACTGATGCACTTAGTCTGGAAGAGGGCATCGATAACCTTAAAAACGGTCTTTCAATAATCAACATGAAAAGTAGATACTCTAATATTTAGATTATTTTCAGCGAAATGGAACCCCGCATGATTGGGTATAATTCTATTAGTGGATAGTTTGCAGTAAAATGTTCATAAAAGTTTTAAAAGCAGAAAATTAATTTAGGAGCTCCCTGTTGGATAATGCCTTGCTCCAAAAAATTGCAAAGCTTAAAAAACAGCGAAAAGCTGTAATACTTGCGCATAACTATCAGCCCGGCGAGATACAAGACTTGGCAGAGTTCACTGGAGACTCATTAGGCCTGAGTATAAAAGCTGCACAGACCGATGCGGAAGTGGTTGTCTTTTGCGGCGTTCTGTTTATGGCCGAGACGGCTGCTATTCTTTCGCCGCAGAAAACGGTTCTTCTGCCGGCCAAAGACGCAGGCTGCCCGCTCGCCGATATGATTACGGCAGAGCAGCTTCGTGAACTGAAGGCCAAACACCCCGATGCATTGGTCGTCTGTTATGTCAACAGCCCTGCCGAAGTCAAAGCTGAAAGTGACTATTGCTGTACAAGTGCTAACGCCGTCGAGCTGGTAGGTTCTTTGCCTGATGATAAGCAGGTCATTTTCGTTCCCGACCAACATCTTGGCCAATTCGTTGCCCAAAAAACCGGCAGAGACCTCATCCTTTGGCCTGGTTATTGTCATGTACACGTCGTGATTACTGAAGACGATATCAAAAACGCCAAAGCAAAATATCCAGATGCTGTTGTTATGGCGCACCCGGAATGCACCGAACCTGTAAAGCAGCTCTCCGACCAGATACTAAGCACCGGACAGATGCTTAATTTTGTCGTGCATAGCGACGCGAAACGATTCATAGTTGCCACTGAGAATGGTATCATCCATACCTTGAAAAAGAAAAAACCTGATGCTGAATTTATCCCGGCAAGCGAGAAAGGAATCTGTCCTAATATGAAGAAAATTACTCTGGATAAGGTTATCGCCTCACTTGAAGATATGAAGTATCATATTAAAGTCCCGGAAGAGATAAGGCTTAAAGCAACAAAAGCGCTGAACCGGATGGTTGAAACATTACCAGCAACTTAGATAAGGATTCAAAACGATGGCAAAAGAAACGAATCATCATTTAGAGACATTAGCCCTGCACGCCGGGCACCAGCCAGATTCTGAAACCCTTAGTCGGGCCGTGCCCATCTATCAGACGACCAGTTACGTCTTTAAAGATACCGAACATGCTGCAAACCTCTTTGCGCTCAAAGATTTCGGCAATATCTATACTCGCCTGATGAATCCAACCACCGATGTTCTCGAAAAACGCCTTGCCGCACTCGAGGGTGGGGTAGGAGGCCTCGGTCTGAGCTCAGGCCAGTCCGCCATTTACGTCAGCATATTCAATATCTGCAAAGCAGGCCAGCACATAGTCTCTTCAAAGTCCCTTTATGGCGGCACGTACACGCTTTTCAGCCAAACGTTCCCAAAGCTTGGTATTGACGCCACTTTTGTCGACCCCAGAGAGCCTGACAATTTCGCAAAGGCTATTAAACCCGAGACCCGCCTAATTTACATTGAAAGCGTCGGTAATCCCAAGAATGATATCCTGCAATACGAAAAAATAGCCGACATCGCTCACGACCACGGCCTGCCAGTAATATGTGACAGCACAGTTATGACACCTATATTATTCAGGCCCATTGATTACGGTATTGATATTGTTGTTCATAGCTGCACGAAGTTCATAGGCGGCCACGGCACCAGTATCGGCGGGATTATCGTGGACTCGGGAAAGTTTAACTGGGCTAACGGCCGATACCCCGAATTAACCGAACCCGACCCCAGCTATCACGGTATTAAATACGTGGAAACTTTTGCACAAATGGCCTATATCATAAAAGCAAGAACTCAATTCCTCCGGGATATGGGCTCGTGTATGTCACCATTTAACGCCTTTCTGTTTTTGCAGGGCCTTGAGACCATACACCTGCGGATGCCAAGGCATTCTGAAAACGCCCTGAAACTCGCTCAATGGCTTGAAAAGCAGGATACTGTCAACTGGGTAAACTACCCGGGTTTGAAATCACATCCTGATTACAAACTCGCACAAAAGTACCTGTCCAAAGGCCAAGGGGCAATCCTCGGCTTTGGTATCAAAGGCGGTAAGCAGGCGGGCATTAAATTTATTAACAGTGTTAAATTAGCCAGCCATCTTGCCAATATCGGCGATAGCAAGACACTGGTCATCCACCCGGCCAGCACGACCCACCAGCAGCTAACAGAAACAGAACAGCTTGCAGCTGGTGTAACTGATGATTATATTCGCGCCTCGGTTGGAACCGAGCACGTTGATGATATAATTGCTGACTTCAAGCAGGCCCTTGAAGCCAGCCAATAATAACTAAAAATTGTGAACCAAAAAAATGTGGGAATACACGGATAAAGTAATTGACCATTTTCTAAATCCGCGAAACGTCGGCGAGATTGAAAATCCCGACGGTATAGGCGAGGTCGGCTCATTAGCCTGCGGCGACGCGCTGCGCCTGACTTTCAAACTGGACAAGGAAGGCAGGATAAAAGACGCCAAATTCAAAACCTTCGGCTGTGCCAGTGCCATCGCAACGTCTTCCGTCCTGACCGAGATGATAAAAGGAATAACTCTCGAAGAAGCCGCCAAAGTAACCAACAAAGATATCGCCGATTATCTCGGCGGCCTGCCCGAACAAAAAATGCACTGCTCGGTTATGGGAAGAGAGGCTCTTGAGGCCGCCATAGAGAACTATCGCAGCGGCGGCACTAAAAAACACGAGTTAGAGGGAGAAGTTGTCTGCACCTGTTTCGGGGTTACTAAAAACGAAATAGAAAGAGTAATTCGTGATAACGACCTTACTACCGTCGAGCAAGTAACAAATTATTGTAAGGCCGGCGGCGGTTGCGGCGGCTGCCACGGCCAAATCGAAAAAATCATCGAGACTCTGCAGGGCGAAAAAGCACACGCTGCACATCCAGCTCCGGCCCGTAAGCCGGTAAAGCTCACAAACATCCAGAAAATTCAAATGATTCAGCAAACGATTAACGAGCAAATCCGCCCCGCTCTCCGCGCCGACGGTGGAGATATCGAACTGATAGATGTTGAGGGAAATAAGGTCATTGTGGCCTTCAGGGGCATGTGCGCTCAATGTCGAATGGCGGAATTTACTATCAAAGACGTAGTTGAGGCAAGACTGAGAGAATTTGTCAGTGAGGAGTTTTTCGTCGAAGAACAAAAAGACTCGGTAGAGCAGCCCCATCTGCATCGGGAAATATAAAATGAAAACAATTTATCTCGACAACAATGCCACAACAAAGGTGGCCGATGAGGTTATCCAGGAGATGACGCCGTACCTGACTGAGATGTACGGCAATCCTTCGAGTATGCACACCTTCGGCGGACAGGTCGCCCGCAAAATCCGCGAGGCCCGCGAGAACGTTGCCACCCTGCTTGGCTGCGATCCGGCCGAAATCTTCTTCACCAGCGGCGGAACTGAAAGCGACAACGCCGCCATTAACGGCACCTTGGCCGCGGCACCAAACAAACGCACAGTCATAACGACCCGTGTCGAGCACCCTGCGGTTCTGGCCACTTGCCGCGAACTAAAAAACCACGGCTGCAACGTCGTTGAGCTTGGTGTCGATAATAGTGGAATGCTCGATTTGAATGAGCTTCGCCGGAGTATCACCGACGATACCGCGCTGGTAACCATAATGAACGCAAACAACGAGACCGGCGTGCTCTTTCCCGTTGACCAAATCGCTAAAATCACCAAGGAAAAAGGTGCTATCTTTCACACCGATGCCGTTCAGGTCATCGGCAAAATCCCAATTAACCTGGCACAAACGCCAATCGACCTGCTCAGCCTCTCCGGGCACAAGCTGCACGCCCCGAAGGGAATAGGCGTCCTTTACGTCAGAAAGGGAACTCGCATATCTCCCGTTATGTTTGGCGGCCATCAGGAGGCCGGCCGAAGACCGGGAACAGAAAACGTACCCGGAATCATCGCGGTCGGAAAGGCCTGCGAGCTGGCAGGCAAAAATATCAGGGATGAAAACAGCCGTGTTAAGAAATTGCGAGACAAGCTTGAGGACGCAATATTAGCTAACTGCCCCGATTGTCGCCTTAACGGTGACAAACAGAAGCGTCTGCCCAACACGTCGAACATCAGCTTCGAATACATCGAGGGCGAGGCAATCCTGCTTATACTCGACAGCTACGGCATCTGTGCATCGAGCGGCTCGGCCTGCACCTCCGGCTCATTAGAGCCGTCGCACGTCCTGCGCGCAATGGGCGTGCCCTTTACTGCCGCCCACGGCTCGGTTCGCTTCAGCCTATCACAATACAACACCGAAAAGGAAATCGACTTTGTTATTGAAAAAATGCCCCAAATCGTAAACCGCCTTCGCGAACTATCACCGTTTGTAACAAAATAGTTCGGATTCGGCCTTTTGTCACTTTTATTGCAGGAGTGGTTTATCGTCCTTCAACGTCCAGGAAATGCTTTTTCTTCAGAATACGTAAAATAAGAAACACAGCCAGGCCGAAGCAGAATAACATGCTATAAAACCAGCTGATCTGCCATTTGCCTTTATAGTAGAAATCACCGATTACTTCCAGGCACGTAAATGTCGCTATTATAAGAAAAAAAGCGGCGTACTCTCTTTTTAAAACGGTTTTAATAGAAAAAGGCAGAGCAGATTTTTGCCGGTTCCTGAAACGAGGAAAAATCATAGGTGTTTTCTCGGCCCAACTCTTAAATGTCTCTCCGAACTTCTCCTGAAGAAATTCTTCCTCTACAAATATTATTCGCTCATAGTAAAAAGAGAAAAGCAATATCGCAGCAATGCTGAAGAAAAACGAATGTGTAAAAAAGGAGATACCCGCCCATATCAAAAAATTACCCAGATATAATGGGTGTCTTACGATAGAATACATTCCTGTCGTGTTCAGAACACTTGCTTTCTGACTTTTTGTCCCTCTGCCGGATGTTCCTTTGGGAGTATGACCGACTGTATAAATACGAATCCCTAATCCCGTGAAGGAAACCATAAAACAAAATATCTCCCAAAGAATATCCAGCGTATGATTGCCCTGCGGGTATGTATAATTTTTTAAAGAGACCAGAAAAAGGGATATTGCCAGTAATGGCAGAAAGCTTCTCCATCTGAACAACCAACGTCCTGTGCATCTGAATTCTTCTATTAGGGCCATTGAAGATTTTCCAATACTATGAAAACCATCGACTATGGAATTCGCATGACTACAGGTAGAAACCCCGACTCCTGAAGCATTTCGATAATGTGCGTCAGCATGAATATCCACACAAACCACATTCCATTCGCAAAGTTCTTCACGAAGCTTTTGGCCTTTACCTGATAAACAAGCGGTTCTTTATACAGAGAGAGCCTCGGGAAAAACTGGGGCGTTCGTTTCATATACTCAACATAAGTTTCGTCGAATTTAACAGTCAATTTTCTCTCTTCCGCCAGTATGGTAAAAGGATAATAGAATACGTAAAAGATAATTATCATCGCCAGAATAAGCAGATTTTCCGATGCCAGCCCGATCCCTATCGCACCTATAAAACTAAAAAAGTACAGCGGATGGCGGACTATCAAGTACGGTCCTTCGGTTACAATCCCAAGACTTTTATTACCGCTTATATACATAAGCGCCCAAAGTCGGCCGAGACTACATATTGAAAGCAGAAACAATCCCAACATCTCGGAAAAAATGTCCGCAAAACTTTCCCGGCTAAAGGAATGAGTAGTAAAAACAAGAAGCAATATGATAATTAATCCAAAAATGCGGGACACTATCACCCGCGAGTTGGCGACGGCAAACAGAGTTTCATCTTTCATTGCAAAGATGCTTCCATTCCTGTTAATCTTAAGCATAGAAATGCACTGCCGAAGGAGGGACTCGAACCCTCACCCGGGGTGAACCGGACGGGATTTTGAATCCCGCGCGTCTGCCAATTCCGCCACTTCGGCCGAGCAATCGATAAATAATTATCGATTATTGAAAAGGCTCTGTCAATGTTCAAGTTCCTGAAATAAGCCACAGCCTAAATGCAGGCCTTGTGGCTTTGTAAAATATATTGAAATAAAACTAAAAAGCCTTGGAGGCGGTAATGCGTAATCTTTCCGCCGCTTGCGTAAGCATACACCGGCTGGTCGTGCCAGTAGAAGGCCAGTTCCGGCCCATCGTGTACTTCAGTCAGCAACCTGTCGGTGCACGGGTCATAAGTATAGGTAGTGGTTAAATCCAGCCCGTCTACGGTAACCGTCCGGCTCATGCGATTGCCTACAAGGTCATAAGTGTAGGTAATCTCGTAACCATCACCCGGAGCCGATTCGTAAAGTGGATTTTTTCAAAGAGGTACTCCCTGCTGGGCTAACTTATCTCATGGCGACGAAAACTTTTTAGTGACAAGGGTGATAATCCTTTAGTGGGTCCCATTCGTAAGGCTCATCTGCAGCGTGGATAGCATAGTCGGCTTTTACAAATCCCCTAAGCTTTAGTTTCCTAATCTTTTCATGTAGCCAGCCGCTTACAAATACCTCATAACTCCTGCTATGCGCTGAACCTGGCGGGAAATAGCCAAACCAGCTTTCAGTTCGAACTATAGGGGCCTTTGTTTCACAAAAGGATTCTATAACCTCTTTTCCTCTTTCAAATATATCTCCGTCCGTGCCCTTCGCAATTTGAATCGGCTCACCACACTCTGCGCAACGTTGTAATATTTCTTCATTCACGTATCGACCAACCACAAATTTTGGTCGAATCCAGAAATGCTTCGGTGCATCTGAAATAATATTTCGCTCATTATCTACAATGCAGGGACTGCCAAAATCCACCCAGGGCCCAATATCATTCCGAAGCCAATCAAATGCCCGTTCCGATAGAATCATCATTCCATTCTCTGCGTAATAAATATCCTTTTTCTTTTTCATAACAATTTCATGTATGAAATAGGGATCGGGAAGACAATTATAGTCCGGGCGCATACAATGAGAGCATTCAATTTTTGAATAAGTATTTAAAAACTTATGGTTTTTATCACGATCGACATAATTACCCAATGCCATAAGAGGTACAAAACGAGCTTGTTCAATTTCCTTTGGTGTATAGTCGACGAATACTCCAATGTCATAGTTATACCGATTAGACTCTGATATTTGACTCAATATCTTAGCTACTTCCGGTGTACCATTTGGTAATTCCACCCATATATCATCAATTCTGCCCTGATGGGTTTTAAAACGCTTCAGGATGCTTTTATAAAAGTTCTCACGCTCCTTTAAAAAATCATCCCAAGTCCCCCTGCTTCCATCATTTCCAATATTTAAACGTAACCTGTAGTTCATATCTATAGCCTTTAGCTTTTTTTACATTCATGTACCAACTTCAATTATGCCCTCAACGCCACCTATGTCAAGGACAGCTTTCTTGTAAGCTTCATAAATACCCTTATAATTTGAATCCTGCATCTCAAGCCATTTATAACAATTTCCCAGCTTGTTTAACCATTTATCAGGTCCTCCAGCATCTAGAATAACTTGTTCGACCTTAGTTCCTCTTCGGGGCTGCAAATTCCTGAAAGTTTGATGACTAGCTATTCTCGAATGCAGACCTGTACCAGCCCCTTTGTGTAATGATCTCGGCAGATACCATAATCTCTGTCTGACCCCGCTTCTTACGGCACACTTAAACACAAGGTGATGTTTGTCTATAAATACATTGCCAAACTTAAGCCTTGCCAGCCCCATCTTGGTTAAACGTACGCTTGTTTTTATCCCTCCCATTGCAACATGAGTAACTGCGGCAAAGGCCATGCTATAGCCATAGTGAAGAGCTATCTCCTTGGCGATTAATAGCATCGAGTTCCCAATAGCGCCCAGAAGGTCGGTAAAGGTGCGGAATGCCTCAATTCTGATACTCTCAGCTACTATAAATTCTATAATACCCCGATTAGCAAGTCTTCGGACTAAATTCACTAAATCAGTCAGTTCAAGTATTTGCTTTGCCGCTGAATAGCCCCTCAAAACTTGCGGGATGATAGTTGCCATTAATGAAGACATTACAGCCAACTGTATCGTAAGAGACAAAAAGCTAAGGCCACTCGGGTCTATTGAATTAACTGGATTGTTGTGCACGTATAAGTATTTGTGTAAGGATTGCGGATCGTTTATATTTCCGGAGAAGGGGTCCATTCTATTGAATCGGCCGGTTAGCGAGTCGTACCATCTTGCGCGGAGGTAATACTGCTGAACATCAGTATCAAAGAATTCGCCCGCATACAGTAAGCTTGTAGCCTGCGGGGATGCATTACCGGGACGTTGTGAAGCTGCCGACTCATTCTGAAGTAGTACGCCATAACCATCATACGAATATGTATCGACAATCGTAACGGCCGAGTCGTACTCGACCAGTTGTCTCGTTGAACCATGGCCGTCATATAGCAGATATTGGGTAACACCGTCAACACTCTGTGCGATTACATCGTCACCTATCAGATAGGTAGTCAGGTGATTGGCAGTTGAAGGGCCTGGGTAAGTAATTACCTCGCTTGCCTCCTCCAATACCTGAGCATACCCCGTGTGGTTATATGAATCTACAAGGTAAGTTGTGCTGCGCTCTTCTACAAGCTCATAACCTGAATAAGCAGGATAATAATCGACGTATTTCTCACTGTCGCAGGCTACACGGATGCCCTCGTCATTGTAAGTATAAACTGTAACGGTCTTGACATGGTCATTGCCCTCATCTGAATAACAAGTTGACGTTTCAAGGCGGTTGGCAATGTTATAGGTGTACACGTATTTCTCGATATAGTTGTTTTCCGGGTCCGGCTCGCCCGTCAGTGCTATAATTTTCTTTTCTAAAGACCCGTTAGCGTCATAGCTGTAGTGAATTGTGCGATTAGCCTGCCCCCAGCTTGAAGTGCCAAGATTGGCATATTGAGCCTCAGCCCGGGCAAGAGTGTCAAGGCCTTCCGGACTCAGCAGCATTACAAACGCAACCAGCAGGCATATACCTTTCTTGGGAACCCGTACGCGCAGCCGTGTCGGCTTACCATGACAGAAGAGTAAGCGTGTAATCAGCCTTTTTGCTGCCGGGCCGAACAACATCACCGGCAGCATCGCTATCGTAAGTAAGAGTAGGTATTTTGACCAAGCTGACGGCAGACCCATAAAGAATGCACGGGCGTGACTTATCTCTTTACCATTGGTATCACGATAATAAAAGCCCTTACCATCTGGTCTGGCATAGGCGTAATAACGCTCATTATTTATATCTAGCGCGCAGCTTGCCCCGCACTGTGTTTCGGTTATTAGCCGGTCGTTGTTGGGGTCATACTCGTATTCAGTAGTCAAAGGTTGAGAATTGACTGTAATCTCTCGCAGCGTGCGGTTGCCGACAAGGTCGTAAGTGTACTCGGCGTAATAGCTGCCGCTTGCAGCGCTAAGGCTTGTATACTAAGTCTTTAAATTGTTGAATGTTTTACTTTTGCTGCCTGCGGTTCGGATTATTTCTTCTTATTGTATGGTGATTTTTGCATCCTCCAGTTCGGAGTTACCTTTTTTACTACGCCCTTAATGGGCTGCGTAATACTGAAAGTTCCTCATCGCGGCTTCCGGATGCAAAATCAATATTATGTTTCCTCCCCGTGGTGAGCTTGTCGAACCAATCGCGGCCTACCGCAGCAAAAGAATAGTTAGTTCTTTAAGCCTCTTCAACAAAAGAGTATTTATCATTTGGCTCATAAACTATATTTTCAACTTCTTGAGGATTCCATAATCCATTTAAATATTTTATAGGATCACTCACCACATCGTCCCAAACCGCATTGTGAAAAACCCTTAATATTCTGTGATTGCTATCCCAAGTACCAAGCATTTGTATATCAGGAATCCAAACAAGAATTCCCCAAGGATCAAAACCTTTGCACTCAGCAATTAAATCTACGGCAGGAATGATATAATAACCTTTTTTCGAACTTTTCTCCTTGGGTTCCACATAGATTCTACCAAAAATCAGAGAATCCATTGAGACAAGTTTAGTCCTACCAATTTTACATTTTTCTTCATCGTAAGATAAAGTTTTACCATGGCTGATAAAATTAACTAAATCAGCAGGGAGATTTAGTTTTTCTATCTGCTTCCAATTAATATTTTCCTTACTTTGTATTATTTTTTTCTCATCTTTTTGAACTCTTTTTTTGTGAAAGATACGATATAATTTTCGGATCGTTTTTTGCGGGTAAGATTTCTTTTGAGGTGTCATTTGTATGTAAATCAATCCTCTGCAACCCGATTTTTTTAATTCTTCTCTTGCTTTTTGCGATACAACAAAAGAAATCGAAGATTCTTCAATATAACTAAATACTTCATGACCTAAACATGCTTCTGGATTAATAACTTTTTTTGTTAAGATATTTCTTACATATTTACTTCTCTTCTTATCAAGCACATCTTCTAATACTGGAAAATGCAGTACGAAGTAATTCCGTTTTTCTCCGGTTTCAGATTCTACCTTCGCATCCAGCCATTGGAGAACATCTTTTTCAGATTTACATCTTTCCAAAACTTCACGCATTTTTTCCGAACAAAGACGGCAACCAATAGCAGGCAAATAATCCGTATACTCTCCATTTCTGAGAGTAAAGTACTTTGTTTGCCATTCTTTTATCCATCCCTCTTTAAACGGAATGTTGAACTCTGTTCCATTTTTTATATAAGCAACTCCAGCTTGTCCTCCAATACCTGCTCCAGGCAAAATATCATAATACTCAGTCATTTCTCTTTCTCCACACAAGTTTGTTGTAAGAGCTACTTAGCCACCTGTTGTCCAGAACTTCGATCTTAACATTTCGGGATTTTCCATAACAGGCGTTACAATATATTCTTGAAATAATATTATAAACCGAATCGCCGATGCACCTGCTTGATGAGCCGCTTGTGTCATCTGCTCAAAGACCCATTGATGATACGCCTCAGGATGTGGACCGGAGTGATATTGAGTAGAAAAAGGATTTAGATTCCATGCTTCGTTTAATTTCAAACCATATTTGCTTATAATATCTTCATATTGAGGTGTCCAATAGCTGTGCTTATTAGAAGCAAAATGATGCAACTGTGTTTGAAATTCTGGATTTGAAGCCATTTGGCTGCCTCCGTAGAGCCAAAGCCAAATTGAATGGATTGTCCAAGCAATTGAATATGCTGCAGCAGACGCAATAAAACCTCTCCAGAACCATCTCCATTGAGCATCTATTATTTGCTGTGTAGCCCCTCCCCTTATCCGTACTACTTCTCCGGCAATAACCGATGAGATCAGGCCTGCAATCACTGATGTTATTAACAATCCGCTAAGGCTAAATTCCATCATGCCGGTTGGATCAATCGAGTTAATCGGATTATTATGCACGTAGAGATATTTATGCAGTGACTGTGGGTCTTGATGATTTCCCACGAAGGGGTCAATGCTGCTAAACCTTCCGTTTAATGGGTCATACCAGCGTTCTCGCAGGTAGTAATGCTGAGCTTTTGTATCAAACCATTCACCTGAGTAAAGTAAGTTTGTCCCGACCGGAGAGGCTGGATTTCCGCCCAGCATGACACCATAAGCGTCGTAACTGTAGCTTTCGTTGGTTATCAGGTTCCCTGTGGAATCAGCTAATTGTCTCGTTGAGTTGTGACCATCGTAGAGTAGATATTGAATGTCAGTTTGGCCGGTGCCTGTGGCTTGCGTTAAAACATCATCCCCAATAATATATGTGGTTTGGTATGTTCCTCCATCCTCTACAAAGACCTGTGAATAACCCGTATGGTTTAAGCTGTCGATGAGGTAACTTGTCGTAACACCGTCGACGGTCTTCTGCACCCGATTGCCATCCGGGTCGTATTTGTATTCCGTGATGCTGTCCCAGTTGGTTCCGCCGTCAAAGCTTGTCTTGACAGTATTAAGGCGGTTTTGCAGATTGTATTCGTAGATTGTGCGTTCGACCTCGATGCCGGTCGCTTTGGTGATTTTGCTGACTAATGAGCCGTTGTCATCGTAATCATATTCTATCGTTGTATCCCCCTCAGCCCAATGTCTGCTGTCAAGCTCACTGTACTGGTCCGCACCCTCAGCCAGCGATTGCAAACACGCAGGAGATATCAGCATCATATATGCCAACATAACCGACAAACAACGATAGAACAAGGACAATCTCGGCTTTGCTTTCTGTAATGTGTTTCTTCGCAGCCTAATCATCAAAACAACAATCACCGGCATAAAGAAAGCTATCGGTGTTATAATCAAAATTATCGCAAGCACACGCTGCGAAATTCTTGTAGGTAATCCCAGGAAGAACGCCTTCAACTCTCCTATCCGACCGTTGCCACCTTTATACACAATCCCGTCATTATTCGCATAAGCATACATCGGCCCGTCATCCATAAGTACCGCCCACTTCGGGCCTGTATTAGACTCAATTAGAAGTCGGTCAGTATTAGGGTCGTATGCATATTCCGTTGTAAGTGTTTGCGAACCAACAACAGCATTTTCCACGACGACAGTTCTGCTCAGTCGATTACCCGCTAGTAGTCTGTCACATCTAAATTACTGGGTATAGTTTTTTCAATTTTACACGA
>CAYUIE010000006.1:0-187419 GCA_964444665.1 uncultured Pirellulales bacterium | reverse complement strand
CGTGTAAAATTGAAAAAACTATACCCAGTAATTTAGATGTGACAGACTACTAGGCGACTGGGTTGTCCTGCTGTTGCTCACCTGCCTGCTGGGGCGCGGCTGAGCTCGGTTGGTCTTTCGCTTCTTCTGCTTGTACGTCCGGCTCGCCACTCTCCGCGGCCACCACTACATTAATTTTTTCCGTAAGGTCTGCAACCAAGCCGCCCTCGGCCGGCTTTTTAAACACGAGCTCAACTTCATGTGTGCCGACGTCTTTGATATGTTCACCCATACGTACTGCTTCATCAGCAACCTCAAAGCCCTGTTCCCGAAGCTTGGCTGCTATATCAAGCGGGCCGACTGACCCAAACAAATGTCCCTGCTCATTAGCCTTTGCCGAGATGACTACCTCGGCTCCGGCGACCGCCGAAGCGGCCTGCTCGGCCCTTTGGCAAACAGTTTTTAGCTGTTCCGCTCTTTCCGCCTTCGCCTGAGCCAGCGACCTTAGATTGCCCTTCGTAGGTATTATCCCAAGCCGATGAGGCAGCAAGTAATTCCTCGCGTAACCATCGCTGACTTCCACAACATCACCAACCCAGCCTAATTTCTCAACATCCTCACAAAGTAAAACCTTCATATCTGTCTCCACACTGTCCGTGTTTACCTGTGGCAGAACCGGCCGTTACCGCTTCCATCCAAATCCCCAAGCTATAGCATAAGACTTTAATAGGTGAACGGCAGCAGTGCCATATATCGTGCCCGCTTAATCGCCTGTTTAACCTTCCTTTGGCATTTTGCACAATTACCGCTGCGCTTCCGAGAAAATATCTTTCCACGGTTAGTCAGCAGTTTGCCAAGGGTATCGATATTCTTATAGTCGATATATTTCTTGCCTTCTCTGCAAAACCGGCACTGGGTCTGCTCACGAATACTCACGGCGCCCTTATGTCTAATTACCTTTTGTTTGGCTCTTCTTTGCACCAATTTTTATCTTAACCTCCGATTCAGATTACAACTCTCACATTCCGAATTCACTCCCCGCCGCCTTTGGGCCGCGGCGGGGACGGGTTCAAATCTCAAATCCCACACTTATTACTTAGAACGGTATATCATCGTCGCTTTTTTTTGCCGACTCCGGCTCGTATCGCACCTCATCTTGTTCCGCAGTCGCAGCGCTCGTGCCGGCACCCGCCTCGCCGGCCCTTCCTGAAGCCGCACCGCCGATAAATTGAAAAGTCTGCACTGTAATCCTGTGCTTGCTACGCTTTGTGCCGTCCTGCGCCGTCCAGGTATCGTATGTCAATCTGCCTTCTACAAAAAGCTGCCGGCCTTTCCGGCAATATTTGTTAATATTCTCCGCGTTTCTGCCGAACGCCCTGCAGTCCACGAAACACGTCTCTTCTCTCGAGTTACCGTCCTGCCCTGTCCAGCGCCGATTCACCGCCAGTCCAAAATCAACCACAGGTGCCTGACTCGGCATATAAGACAATTGCGGGTCACGAGTAAGATTACCCAACAGAAAAATCTTATTAAAACCAGCCATCTTTCCTTCCCTCACATAGGCTTTCAACGATCCGTTTATTGATTACCGAACACCGACACAAAACATTCACTCTTCATCTTCCGACGTGAAACGAGCCGTTTTGCCCTAAGCCCGGCATACTCAACCGGACTTTTCGGCTCCTTTCTCGGCTTTCTGGGGCCCTTTTTCCTCGACCGCCGCCACCGGTTCAGAGGCGCTTTCTTCCTCGCCGGATCCGGTCATACCAGGCATCACCCGTAAAATCAAAACACGCATAATTCGCTCAGACAACTTGACATCTCTCTCAATGCCGGCAATGCTCTCGCCATCGGCGCGAAAATAGCACAGTATGTACGTCCCTCTGCTTTTGCCCTTCACATTATAAGCCAGCCTACGCTCATCCCATTTCCTCTGCGAGACTACCTCGGTCCGGTTCCGGTCTAATATCTTTCTGATTGTATCATTGAGCGCTTCCCAATCGGAAACGGCCACAGCGGAGTCCACAAGGAACATCGCCTCATAAAGTTGCTTTTTTTCGCCACTCAATCAACTACCTCCTAAAGGAATCACGACCTATCACAACACCGAATTTCAACTATTAAACTCATTCATTGCTGCTTCCACGCCCCGGGCAAGCCAGCATAAAACAGCTTCGTGGGCACGATGCACACACCTTTCCAGCAATTTCTTTTCTTCGTCCGTCGGCCCAGTCAAAACATAATCTTCCCATGGCTGAACATCACTTCCGCCCGCCATCCGCCCACCGAAACCGGGCGAGGCAGGCTTGCCAATGCCTATTCGCAACCGAGCAAAATCGCTGCTTTTCAGATGACGGATAATATCCGCCAGTCCGTTATGTCCGCCTGCCGAACCCTTTGCTCGTACTCGCATTCGGCCCGGCTCAAGAGCCATATCGTCACTTATCACAAGAATATCCGCCGGCTCAAGCTTGTAAAAACCGATGGCTGCTTTCACCACCTCGCCGCTGCGATTCATAAACTTTTGCGGCTTAAGCAGTATTAACTTTTTACCTTCGAATTCGCCGCGACCAAGCACTGCTCCAAACTTCTTTCCGGTAAGCTTAACTCCCAGCAAATCGGCCACTGTATCCACTACCCAGAAACCGGCATTGTGCCTTGTTCGGGCGTATTTCCTGCCCGGATTTCCCAACCCGACAACCATCCTGGGCCAGCCCTGCCGGTCCGTCGAATAGGTTCCAGTACCACTAAACGTTCGCAACCAGTCTCGAATACTCATTTAACCGAAGTTCAATCGGATTGGTCCTTTGAAGGCTCCGCCTGCTCTTCCTTTCTTTCGCCAATCACCTCTGGCGCGCTTGGAATCTCTTCCTCAATCTCTTCCGTCGTCTTTGCAGCGGCCACAAGGTGACATGTCACAACCACTAAACTCGAATCGCTTACCAGCTTAACACCCTCAGGCAACTCTATCTGTCCTGCATGCAAGGCATCACCCACACCTACATCCTTTACAGAAACGGTTAGAATATCTGGAATCTCCGTTACCCTGCACTCCACCTCTAAATGGTTAATATGCTCCTCGACAATACCGCCCTCATGCGTACCGACCGCAGTACCCTTCAGTTCAATCGGCACCGTTACACTTACCATCTCGCTCAAATCCACTCGCATCAAATCCGCATGTATAATCTCCTTGCCCAGGTGATCATACTGCAGGTCCTTAACCAGCAGCTTCTGTTTCTTGCCACCTATAGCCACATCGAACAGCCTTCGACCATGATGAAGCTGCACGTTAAAGTCGTGCGCATTCAGGGAAATGGCAACCGACTCCTCCTTATGGCCATAGACAATCACCGGTATTTTCCCCTGCCCGCGAATCTGCACGGCGTGTTTCGTACCCGCCTGTTTTCTCGGTTCCGCTTTCAATGTCTCCACACGTTCCATAATTGCTCACCAACAAAAAATCATTACAATTTTAATCGGCCTGGCCGATTTACTACGCTCTCGGCCATCACCGCTGATTAAACAAGCTGCTGACCGATTCATTCTTGTGTATCCTTTTTATCGCCTCACCAAGAAGCTCCGCTACACTCAGTAACTTCATATTCGCCGGCTTAGTTATTTCCCTATTCAACGGTATCGTGTCGGTAATTATCAACTCGGAAATAGGCGCCTCCTGCAGCCTGCTTAACGCCTGACCCACAAAGACGCCATGGGTCGCGCCCACGTAAACGTCTTTTGCCCCCCTTTGCTTGACAAGTTCCGCTGCCCGGCACACCGTCGCGGCAGTTGTAATCATATCATCGCACATCACCACGTTTTTGCCTTCAACCTCTCCGATAAGCTCCTCGGCCTCCACCTCACTGTCCGACAATCGCTTCTTATACACAATCGCCAACCGACCGCCGAGACTGGCCGCATACCTTGACGCAGTCTTACTGTTGCCTACGTCCGGCGAGACTACTGTCAGATTTCCTATCTCCTTTTCTTTCAGGTACCGGCATATAACCGGCTCTGCCAACAAATGGTCCACCGGTATGTCGAAAAAGCCCTGCACCTGCTGGGCGTGTAAATCCACCACAAGAAGCCGATTGGCTCCCGCGGTGGTTATCAAATTGGCCACTAGTTTAGCCGTGATGGGAACACGTCCTTCGTCTTTTCGGTCCTGCCGGGCATAGCCAAAATACGGTATCACCGCGGTGATACGTCTGGCACTGGCGCGCCTGAGGCAATCCAGAAAAATAAGAAGCTCCACCAAATTCTCGTCGACCGGCCTGCAGGTCGATTGAATCACGAAGCAATCACGGCCCCGAACGTCATCCTCCAGCTTTATCATCTTCTCGCTGTCGGGAAACTTACTGACCTTTGCGACGCCCAGACCAATACCAAGGTATTTGCAAATCTTCTCGGCAAGTGCCGGATTACTCGTTCCACTGAATATCTTCAAACTATCGCTTAAAAACATTATTTAGCCTTCCCTGCTTTTCCCATACCTGCCCCAGCTGTCCCGCCGGCGCCTCGCGATGATTCGCCGAGCGCGACATTATCCGGCAAAACCGTCCCCTCTGTCAAATAAACAAAAGGCCCGACCCGGCAATTCCGCCCTATTTCCACTTCCCCGCGAATATATGTAAACGGCTCAACTACCGTATCCTGTCCGATTTGCACCTGCGCATCTATCCAGGTATTATCTGGGCTGACGATGGTCACACCTTCATTCATAAGTCTTTGTTGAATCCGTCTTTGCATAACCTCGCTAACTCTGCCCAACTGCTCTCTGCTGTTAATGCTCATTGCATCGGCCTGCCTTACCGCCTGCACGGCAGAGACCTTGCCGCCCGTCTCCAGAACAAGCCTTATCACATCTGTCAGATAATACTCATTCTTGACGTTGTCCGGCCTGACCTTCTGCAGAGTCTCAAATAAAATCTTTTTCTCAAAGCAGTAATAGCTCAGATTGACCTCCCTGGTTGCCCGCTGCTCTTCGGAGCAGTCACGCTCCTCGACAATTTCCTGAATATTGCCGTCACCATCCCGAATGATACGCCCATAACCACTCGGATTATCAAGAACCGCCGTAGCCAGCGTTACTACTGAATGCTCTGCTTCGTGCTTCTCTATCAGCTCCTTCAGCGTCTGGGCCCGTATCAATGGCCCATCACCGCAAAGTATCAGCACCTGGCCGTCGAACTGCGCCAAATGTTCTTCGCAGCACATAACCGCGTGGGCCGTACCCTTCTGCTCGGCCTGCCCGACCCAGCAAATATCATCCTGGCCGTCGAACCGCTCGATTATCTGTTCTTTGCCGTAGCCGACAACGACGTAAATTCTCTCAATGCCCGCCTGCCTGCAGGCATCAAGCACATACGCCAGTATTGGCCGACCGCAAACCTCGTGCAGCACCTTAGGCATTCGCGTAACCATCCGCGTGCTTTCACCTGCCGCTAATATTATTGCGACTCTCTGCATAATCTAAACTCAAAAACTATCGCTCACCCCTTCGACGCGTCCCGATAAATCGGGACTTGCTCAGGATGGTTCGACACAAAATGGTGAGGACATTCGGCTGAGCTCAGTCGAAGCCCAAAGTATTCACGGCCCGCCGTGAATACTGCGTCGAACCACTACCCGGCCAGGACTCGAACCTGGAATGCGAGTACCAAAAACTCGTGTGTTACCTATTACACCACCGGGTAACAATTAAATTAATCATTGATTATTGACTATTGATTATTTCTATACAATAACGCAGGCAGTAAAGCCCCGTTTCAATAATCAATTATCATTAATCAATCATCAATTTCAGAAGTCGCGGTGTCTGCACAACGCAGACCGGTTTGGCCCTGTCGGAGGCTTGAGCCGGCCAAGCCGCGAATACTGCCGGCCCCACATAAAGTAAAAGCTCAAAGTTTAAAGTAAAAAACTACAACTGCAAAAATACCCGCCCAGTTCCCGGTCTTCACCTTTTACTTTTGACTTCTCGCTTTTATCTTTCCCTTTCTACCCCGTGCGACAGGGCTATTCTCAAAGCGCCCTATACCATACACCCTCTAACCACAACTCTCAAGCCTTTTTTAAAAAAACTCTGTCGCCCTTCATTTCACTCCTTGGGCTTCGGCCTAGCCTTCTTCACGACAAAAAAATACACAATCGCACCAATAAAATAGCACCAGAAGGACAATAAGATCGCCGCGGCCCATATCTTCTTGTCGTGTTTGCCTTCTTCAGTGATAGGATTTGAAAATTCTGACGGGCTGCGTTTCAAACAATCAATCAACATCAGTATCGAAAGAATAAATCCCGCCAGCACCAACAATCCACTGAAAACTCCCCAGCCAAGAGCCGGCGACAACGGCCAGCACGGAATAGTACACATCTTCCACATCAGGACCAACCTCCCTTCCATGCCTAAAAAACATTATAGAGACACAACTTCTTCCCACGATCTATCAACAATATATCTGAAATCAGGGCGCAGGTCAATTTCCCTAAAGTTTCGCAGAATTGAGCCAAGACCTGTGAACACTAAAGACGTGCCTGCCCGCCCAATTTTCAACACCCAACGTTAATCAGTCTCGCTCTGCACTGAGGCATATCCGCGCACCCCTTCTCTGGGCGTTTCTTTGCACACTATCCTCTCTTCCCGCCCCTCTGCCTCATTCTCGTATTCATCTGCCTGGGCTTCCTGCATCCGTTCACGCACCGCCTCATAATCACTCAGAGTCATCATAACCTCTCTGGCCTGGCTGCCCTTGTGCTCGCCCAGTACACCCATCCCGGCCATCATCTCTATTATCCGCGACGCACGCGCATAGCCAATCCCCAGCCTCCGCTGTAAAAGCGAGACGCTGCCGCGCTGAGTCTCCAGGATAATCCTGACCGCGTCCTCGAACATCTCGTCTTTACCCATCTCGCTCGGGTCTATCCTGTTCATCTGCGTAAGCTCCGGATGGAACTGAGGTTCGGCAATCTGCTTAAGGTGCTTGACAATCCGTCTAACTTCAACCTCATCCACGAACGTACCCTGCGCACGCACCAGGTCGCTCGTTCCCGGCTGAAGAAACAGCATATCTCCCTGCCCAAGTAATGTCTCTGCCCCGTTCTGGTCGAGTATAATCCGGCTGTCCATCCGCGCCGCCACGCGAAAACTTATCCGCGTCGGAAGGTTTGACTTTATAAGACCCGTTACAACCGTCGCCTGCGGCCTTTGAGTCGCCAGCACCAAATGTATCCCGATTGCACGGCTCTTCTGAGCCAGCCGCACAACGTACGCCTCTATCTCCTTCGCCGCCGTCATCATCAAATCAGCCAGTTCGTCGATGACTATCACAATGTGCGGCAGCTTCTTCGGTATCTGCGCCTCTTCCTCGGGGCTGCCCGGCTCAAATCTCGCTATTACCTCTTCGGCGCCAAGACTGTTATATTCGGCAATATTCTTCACCTTTGCCTCGGCCAGAAGCGCATAACGCTCATCCATTTTCACTGCCGCCCATTCCAGAATCTGCTCCGCACGCTTTATTTCCGTAACTATCGGGCACATAAGATGAGGTACTGCGGTAAATGCCGTCATCTCCACCATCTTCGGGTCCAGCAGAATCAATTTCACCTCGTCCGGCCTTTTCGTAAGAAGAATACTGCTTACAATACTGTTAATACAAACGCTTTTACCCGAACCCGTCGTGCCTGCAATAAGCAAATGCGGCATAGTCGCCAAATCCGTAACCAGCGCCTCGCCTGCCGAGTCCTTGCCCAGATACAGCGGTATCTGCATCCGCAGTACCCTATTGCCCGCAAGTTGCAAAACATCCTTAATCCGCACCTTTTCCTTCTGGCTGTTCGGCACTTCAATCCCTATCGTATGCTTGCCCGGAAGAGGCGCAACAACCCGCACCGCCGGCGCCCCAAGCGCACGAGCAATATCGTTTGCCAGATTGCTTATCTGACTAACCTTGATGCCTGCGGCAAGCTCCAGTTCGAACATTGTTATCACGGGACCCGTTTCCGCCGCAACAATGCGCGCGTTTATACTGAATTCACCCAGAAGCTTCTCCACCGTAAAGGCCTTGGCCTTTACGACTTTCTCCTGTACCGCTCCAAGTCCACGCTCCGGCTCAGCCAGAAGCTCCAGGCCGGGAAGCTCGTAATCTTCATACTCCTTAGCCTGATAAGACCCTGACCGCTGTCCACCTGCCTTCTGACCGCCGGAGTGGGCTGAGGCAGGACCTACTTCCTGCACTACTGTTTTAACCGGCCTGGCGTGCCTGTTTTCAATAACTATACTCTTTTCGCGCTGCCTTATTGGAATCATTATAGCGCTCCTTGCCGCCGCACTAACCTGCGACGCTAAGTGTTTTTGACGCGAGCTCAACCTCCGCCATATCGCCGAGAGCTTCTCGGTCCTCCTTTTTGCCGCCGACCACGCCGGCCTGGCAATACCAAACAATCCTCCTGAAGCTATCAACAGAACCCGCCCTGCACCAATCAGCAAACTATCCGCAAGCAACATCGTCCCCACAATCCACGTGCTTACCAACACTATGCCGGTCCCCAGGGCTGCTATATGACTCTTCAGAAAGACACCCGCTGCGATGCCTATTACTCCTCCCGTCCCTGTCGGAAAACCGTTCCCGCTGTGAGGCCACAGCAAATAGTAACTTGTCGACATTGCAGTCGTGAGCAGCACCAGGCCAACCGAACGCAGAATCGGCTGAGTGATGTTTTTACCTATCAGCCTTGCCACTAAAAGACCGCCCGCACAGCCCAGCAGCACAAACACACCTGGACCGACATAATACATCAGATAATACGCCGCAAACGCTCCCGCCGTACCGCACCAGTTCTGCGGCGGACTATTGTGAGGCCAGACATACTTGCTCGGCACATCCCCGATATCGAAGCTCAAACAACTGCAAATTAAAAGCACACACACCGCAAATCCAAGCAGATGCAGTGCCCTTAACCGCGTTTCTGTATTTTTCGCCTTCGTTTTAGCCATCTAATCGGTCGTCCGATAATCAACTGCGTTTTTAGCGCACTATACCCACCCTCCTGAATATAGCGCTTATTTTATATCGGCCAACCTTCTGCTCTTCCTGCACATTTCAGACCTTTTGCTGCCACCCCAAAAGGGCCACAAAATGAAGAAGAAAGGCCTTAAACGTCCCATAATTAGCTTGACAAATGCCTCTGGATATAGTAAATATCTACAATGCTTCCATACAACAGAAAATATTGAGAGGAGGCTTCTGCTTTTTTTTGCCGTTTTCTTTGACAAATGTTTTTTTTGCGGAAGCAAGGCCAATTAAAAGTAAGAAAAATCCGAAAGAGGGATAAAATTAATGGAACAGAAAGCCAATCTAGCGCATCTCGTGGATGGCCGGCCAAATTGTAAGATAAGGATTATTAAAAATAGCTCTCAGAGGAAGGCAGGAGAAAGAAACTATAATTTTGCAGAATTGCAAACGGTCAACGCAAAAGGAGGAACGAAAATGTCAGTGAAAAAGTCTTTTTTCATTTTATTGATTATCCTCATCAGCAACATTTGCACTCCAGCCACGGAGCCGTGGAAGCCAGAGACCTGCGAGCAGATTTACAAGTACGGCTGGAACCTGCCCGGCGATTTCAGCGCTGATTGTTATGTGAACTTCAAAGATATTAAAGATATAGGTGATGACTGGTGGCGATGTAACGAGCCGGGCGATAGAAGTTGCGAGCACCCCTGGATTGGTGGTGGTGGTGGGCCGGTTGTTTATGAAGTGATTAATATCGATATAAACGGCAACGCATCCGACCCCTGCTACTGCGGCCAAGGACCGGTTGGAAATCCAGAATGGACTATCGTTTGTTGGAACGGTTATTATCAGGGCGAAGGCAATCTGATGGCCTCGCCCAGATGCGAGGATATCAACGAGCCCGGAACTCCGGGAACCTATGCAAGGGCCATTTTCATCGCCGACCCTTGTACGCACGACTACATAACCGGAGGCGAGGGCGACCTACTCGGCGACGGCTTTGTTAAATCCGGCGGTCCGACTGACCCCAACCCCGGCTTATGCTTATGGGGCACAATGGCTTACGGAGGCATCTTTGATGTTTACGTCCTGGCAAGTGAGGCCGGAAGCTTCACTATCAGGGATTCCAATGGAACCTTTCAAAGCGGTTTTCTGATCGGAGGTACCGAGGCTGCATGGATAGAAGGCAAGAACTACATTGTATTCCGCGATGTCTGGATTGACGCGGACCCCAACTTTGCAGCTATACCATGTCTTTGGGATCCCAACTGCGTTGTGCTTAGCTATAGCAACATGATTAACGGCATCCAGCTTAAAAGTGCAAAGAGACGACTTATAGCTTTTGAGGTTAACACTATTGATGACCCCAATTTTTCGGGTATCTGGGCGGATGAAACGCCTATACAACTTGAGCCGCCAGGCATCAGCACCCTCATTCTCGCCGGTGACTACGACGTCGCTTATGAAACGAACGCGCGAACTGGTGAATCTGACCACGATGGGCCTGATATCGACTGGAACGTCGGCGATGTCCGTTATATCGACACCGACGAGTGGATGGTCTACGACGTCCATGTTACTAGTGACACGAATGGTCTGTACAAAGTAAGGGCCTTCTTGAATTGCAAGTACGGAGATGCTTCCATAGGTCTCTACGTCGATGATAGTACGCAGTTGGCTCTTATCGAGGAGGAAACGCCGGAGCCCAACGATAAGAATTTCTGGAGCGGCTGGGCCACTCCCTTTAACTTATTTGGAGGAGTACGCAGGTTCAAGTGGAAGGCAAATCAGGCCTTCTTCGACGTCATAGCCTTTGAATTTCGCCGCTTTGACCAACTTTTAATTGCTTATTGTGACGACCCCAATAATCCTGGTGCCTCTGTTTTGCCTTACGGCCTTGGCCTTGTTGGTGACGTCAACGGTGACTGTTATGTTGATTTCGAGGACTTGAAGCTCGTTGTTGAGGATTGGGCCAAGTGCAACAATCCGGAAGATCCTAACTGCGTCGTAGAAGAACCAGAACCTTAACCCGCATCGATTAACTTAGAAATAGTTGAATATTTAATATCTTTGTCTTCGCAAGGCCACCAGGGCCTAAGACTCGGCCGCAAGAAAAGGCCATAAGGAGCTTGTTGTCCCAAACTTCCCGTAAGCAATCTCTCCAGCTACCAGACTCTATTTCCTGCACATTTCCCGACTCCCCCTTATTGCCATCCTAAAGCCAGCCCTGAAATGATGAAGAAGGATTTCTTAACTACTTTCCAATTTACTCTCTCTGCATTCTTAAGGTCTTGTACAGCTATTTTGCGGCCGGCTCCATATCTCGCGGAACCCTGACCACTATGCCGTGCCGGCCAAGCTCGCCCGCAACCTCCGGCTGGTATGGGTCAAGCTGAAAACTGCGCTTCAAATGCTCCAGCGCCCGGGCCTTATCATTCCTGCTCAGATAATAATACCCCATATGCTTGTGAACCGCTGCTGAGTTAGGCGCCAAACGCAGCGCCTGCTGATAGCACACACTCGCATAATCAACTAATCCCTGCTCCTGAAATGCCCGGCCCAGCGCAAGTGAACCCTCCGCCGAGCCGGCCGCTTTATTTATATAATTACCCGCATAAATGGCCGACTTTTTCATTTCACCGCGATCTATCATCATTTTGACAAAAGCTGCCTGCGCTCCTCGATGGCTCGGCATCAAACCAAGCACAATACTGTATTCGTAATCCGCCTTTTCCCACATGCCTCTGGCCTGATACAGTTTGCCCAGTTCGAAATGAGCCTCCGGATTTTCAAACTTATGCTCAATCCGCCTAATCAGAGCGGCTTCCCTCTGCTCGACCGTCGTTAGGCCAACCTCCTTCTCAGGCCGCCTTTCGCCAGCACTTCGTCTAACCCCGCCGCAACCCACAAAGAAAATTACCACCGACAAAACCAAGGCTCTAACTAACCAGCTTCGCTCACGGCGAGAGTCTTGCCTAATATCCTTTAATACACAAGCCAAGCGACTCATTTGCGCCTCCTTCCTGCCGTTAAGAACTAAAGGGACCAAATCCATTTTCTTTACGGCAACCGGTTTTTGCAAGGAAAACTCACAACTGTCCCTCTGCTCGAGAGCCCCACGGTGGGGCAGAACTCACACATCCAGATTTTGAACCTCCAGCGCATGCTCCTGAATGAAGATACGTCTCTGCTCGACGTCATCACCCATCAGAATACTAAAAAGCCTGTCTGCCTCTCCTGCATCCTCTATCTTCACTCTCAGCAGCGTCCGTCGCATGGGGTCCATCGTTGTCTCCCAAAGCTGATCAGCATTCATCTCACCAAGACCTTTGAATCGTTTAATCTCTATTCCCTTGCCCCCAATCTGCCTTATCTTAGAACAAATTTCAGCCAGACTGCCCACATCATAGCTATCGCCATCGTTAACAAGACTGAAACGTGCCTGTGTTTCCTCCCCCGAGGCTGATTCCGTCGAACGAGTCAAAAAATCTCGCAAATCAAGCTCGTATCTTTCCTGGAACCGACTGTTCATTTCGTTTAGCCGAACAACTTCATGCAATTCCTCCCCAAACGAACTTCCAGGCCCTTCACTATCGGCATCAAACTCGGCTTGCGCTCTCATTTGCGAAATCTGCTTCTCATATTCCTCTTCGTCATAACAGAATTCCCTTCGGCCCTCGGCGCGAACAAAATAAACCGGCACTCTTCTGCCGTCATAGTAATTTTCTACAAAGTCACGGAAAATAATACCGCGCCTGCTCAATACCGTTATGATGCGTTCCACCTCGCTGAACATCTTGACCAACTCTTCCAACTCCTCGCCGGCCACTTCAATACGGCGCTTGCCACCGATAATAAATTTTGTTCCCTCCAGGCCTCGTGTTATCAACCGCTTTCGCATCTCGGCTTCGCTGATAACGTACTCGGTCTTTCTATTATTCTTGAAAGTAATTCCATAAAGCGGCGGCTGGGCTATATACACCCTTTCATTGAATAACAACTCAGGCATCTGACGGAAGAGAAATGTAAGAAGCAGTGTCCTTATGTGCGCACCGTCGATATCGGCGTCTGTCATAAGAACTATCTTCTCGTACCTGCACTTTTTCAAATCGAAGTCATCAACTCCGATTCCCGTACCGAGCGCGCTTATGATAACTCTTATTTCCTCGAAGCCAAGCACTTTCTCAATCCTTGCCTTCTCGACGTTTATTATCTTGCCGCGCAGCGGCAGAATTGCCTGAGTTTCCCGGTTCCTTCCGGCCTTCGCCGACCCACCGGCAGACGGTCCCTCGACAATAAAAAGCTCGGTATCCGTCGGATCTTTCTTGGAGCAGTCCCATAGCTTGCCGGGCAAACTCCCACTGCTCAGTGCCCCCTTGCGCCTGGTAAGCTCGCGCGCCTTTCTCGCCGCCTGCCGGGCCGCAGCCGCCTGCAACGCCTTGTTCAGTATCTGCTTGGCTTCCGAAGGATTCTCCTCCAGAAAGTGCCCCAACTGCTCGTTAACTGTCGTCTCCACGAAACTGCCGACTTCCGGATTGCTCAAACGCACTTTCGTCTGAGCCTCAAAGTGAGGCTCGGCAACCTTCACCGAAATAACTGCAGTCAGCCCTTCACGAAGGTCCTCACCAAACATTCCGCGTGAATGTTTCAATAAGTTGGCATTTTTCGCGTAGACATTCATTGTCCGCGTCAGAGCCGTCTTGAATCCTGAGAGATGCGTCCCTCCGTCGATATTGCGGATATTGTTGGCAAACGCCAGGATATTTTCCGTATATCCTGTGTTATACTGCAGCGCTATCTCGCAATTGAGCCGTTCGCCCGGTGCATCCTTCGCAAAGTATATTATCCTTTGATGCAGTGGATTCTTTCCCTCATTAAGATGCTTAACAAAGGCCTTGATACCTTCGTCGAATTCAAATACTTCTTTCTTTCCCACCCTCTCGTCAATAAAGGTAATCTGAACGCCAGCGCTCAGATATGCCATCTCCCTGAGGCGCTTCAACAGCGTATCGTACTGGAATTCTACCTCCCCGAATATCTCTTCATCCGCCTTAAAAGCTATCCTTGTTCCCCGTTTACTCGTCGTACCGACCTCTTTGACGGGCGCTTTAGCCTTGCCGCGCTGGCACTCAAAATGATATTCCTTCCCGTCACGGCAAACATCAGCCTCCAGCCATTCCGACAGTGCATTGACAACACTCAGTCCAACACCGTGCAACCCGCCGGATACCTGGTAGCTTTCCTTATCGAATTTTCCCCCTGCATGCAAAGTAGTAAGCACCACCTCCAAAGCGCTCTTCCCCGCCTGTTTGTGTTCCTCAACGGGTATTCCCCGTCCGTTATCCTCGACTGAACAACTTCCATCTATGCTCGCTCTGACTATTATTTTATCACACTGTCCGGCCATCGCCTCGTCAATGGAATTGTCGACAACCTCATAAAGCAAATGATGCAGCCCACCCTGTTGCCGGTCACCAATGTACATATCCGGCCTTTTGCGCACCGCATCGAGTCCGCCGAGGATTCTTATATTACTTGCATCGTACCTGTGTTGCTTCATTGTTCCGTTTTACCTATCCCCCATAAAATCCCTATACCATCATCCCGGTATAAACTTAAGCTGCCGAATCGGTTTTATTTCTTCTGCCGCCTGCCCAACTCTACTACCTTGAGTGCCCCGTAATCTTTGCCGAATTTCCCGAAGCAAATCACTACTCATTAATTTCAGCTCATACATATAGGCCGACGAGTCAACCGACACATACAGCCTACCTTCGGTAAAATCCTTCAGGACACAGTGAGTCCGCAGATCGGCCGGCAGCAACTCGTTCCATATCCCCGCTATCTCGGAGAAGTACGTCTGCCGGGGCTTGACATGCTGCGTTATATACTCGGATACCACTTCCCCAAGCTTGCTCTCTTTGCCCGGCCGCCTTACAATGTCTGCGCCTTTCCGATTGCCCTTTAAATAGCTCGTAGCCCTCTTTTCCTCCAACCTATCCATAACTCAGCTTATGTTAATTGGCATTACTACGTAAATAAAGTTTGCACCAATCCTAAACAAGCCCGGCCGATCCGGTTGTCCCAGTTCTAACTCAAACTCAGCAGATTTCATCACTCGCAGAACGTCTATCAGGAACTGCGGATTAAACGCTACCTCTATCGGCTCGCCTTTATATTCAACCGCCATTTCAATCTGGGCATCACCCATTTCCGGCGCCCGTGAAGTAAAAACCAGAGTGTCTTTCGAAATAGACATTTTTACGCCGCGCGAGTCTTCGTTGGTCAAAAGCGCCGCTCGCCTTACCGCACTCAGCGTCGCTTCCGTCTTCAACACAAGTTTCTTGTCATAGCCTTCGGGTATAATATCTTCATACTGCGGGAAGTTGCCCTCCACAAGGTTCGAGCTCACAACGACGTTACCACAGCGAATTAGAATTTGGTTGCCCGCAATCTTCACAGCAACTATCTCCTTCTCGTCTCCTCCTAACCTATCCAGCAAGGCCATCGTTTTTGCAGGTACTATTGCTCCGCCTGATGCCAATTGTCCCGTAGCTTTTGCTGCTATCTCAACCTTGCTTCGCGCTAGTCTTCTTCCGTCCGTGGCAACAAGAGATAGTTTTTTCCCCTTTGCCTCCCACAAAATCCCATTCAATGCATACCTCGTGCTTTCCTTTGCCACAGCAAACAAGCTTAGCCCAATACCCTCCTGTAGTTTTGCAAGAGTAATCTCCAACTCGGGTTTTCCATCAAAATCCGGCACCGCAGGATACTGCTGCGGGTCCTGCGTATACATAGTAAACTGACTGTCCGCGCCTTTTATCCTGCAGCCGGCTTCCGACGTCTCCAGATTTACAACATCATCGGTACTCTCCCGTACAATAGCCGCAAACCGATCCGCTGGCAAAACAGCATCGCCCGGCCGTGCTACCTCAACCTGGTTCAAATCATAGTTTATCCCTGTTTCAAGGTTCGTTGCGGAGAGACACACTTTTTCTTCGGTGGCATTTATCCGGATGGATTTCAGAATGGGTTTGGGCGTTCGGCTCGGCACAACACTTGTTACCAGACCAAGGGCCTCATGAAGAGCTGTTTTATTAAAATTTACTTTCATAATTAATCCTAATATTATAAACCTTATTGCTTTTTCTTCTGAAAACAACCCGTGTAGTTTACAACAAAACAACCCCTTTGGAAAGTATTTTGCCATGAGAAGTGACAATTTTTTGCCTTGTTTTTACTACAGGTACTGTTATTTCTATTAATACCTAATTCATTATTAGTCGTATTCGTATAACCTGTGATTTTGTTAATCAAATAGGCGTGAAGGTTTAACCGCAGGAGGTTTGGCGACTTATGACGGCAATGCGTGCGTTAGCTCCTCACAGCCCTGTTATTTGTCTTGTGAATTGCCTCTTGTTCGGAAGCTGGGGGTCTTTGGGTGCCTCCTGCCCTGTTATATAGCAGCGTAATATAACAAAAGGGCTAACAGTTGAGCTAACAGGCACCGCGTGTGGGCAAATTTGAAATATGGCGTTGAAAACGAGGGAGACCAGTGATAGAATGCCGGCTCTAAACAGGAACTGTCAGTTATATGGAGGTGCTAATCGTGGATCAGGTAAGCTCGTCTTTCCGAAGGCCGACCACTGTCCGGGAGGAACACAGCCGTGTTACTCAAGCGCGGAGTACAATTTATGTTGGCTTCGATGTTGGCTCGACAAGTAGTGACGTGGTTGCTATGGATGGTGATTCCAACATTGTCTTTTGTAATTACAGAAGGACCTTGGGTAAGCCGGCCGAGTCCTTGGCCGACCAGCTTCGCCTTTTCCTGGAACAATGCAGTGTCAAACATCCTGCTTTTGTGGTTGCGACCGGTTCAGCGGGGCGTTTGATTTCTGAGGTTGTCGGTATGCCGTTCGTCAATGAGGTTCTGGCTCAAGCCGCCGCCGTACATCTTCTTTATCCTGAGTTGAAGCAAGCAACTATTCTTGAAATGGGTGGCCAGGACAGCAAATTGATATTCCTTGACCTGGGCCAAGGCCGAGGCCGTGTCCGGGATTTCGAGTTAAACACAGTCTGCGCCGCAGGAACGGGTTCTTTCCTCGACCAGCAGGCCCAGCGCTTGGGGATTGATATTGAAGGTGAGTTCGGCAGACTTGCTTTAAAGAGCACCTCACCACCAAGGATTGCCGGCCGATGCTCGGTCTTCGCCAAGAGTGATATGATTCACCTTCAGCAGCAGGCTACTCCTATGCATGAGATTATCGCCGGACTATGTTTGGGCTTGGCCAGAAACATGAAGAGTAATTTGCTCGCGGGCAGAGATTTTCAAAAGCCCGTTATCTTTACCGGAGGCGTCGCGGCAAACGCAGGTGTTGTAAGAGCTCTGCGGGAAGTCTTTGAGCTTGGCTGTGATGAGCTTCTTGTCCCGGAGAGGCATTTCTTCACCGGTGCGATTGGGGCGATCTTAATGGCTCGTGAGGACTCTCGTCGAGCCGGGGCCGGCTTGATTAACATTGAGCGAATCATCTCGGCGCTCGGCAGTCAGAAAACCGGGGCCCAGACTGCCGCCCGCCGGGGCCGATTGCTTAAGCCCACACTGCCGCCGCCTCGCAGCCCTGTTTATGAGAATTTGCTCGATAATGCCCAAAAACCCATTGATACTTTCCTCGGTGTAGATGTCGGCTCAATAAGTACGAATGTCGCCGTGATCGACAAGCAGAATCGCCTCCTCACGAAGGCCTACCTGATGACCGCAGGCCAACCCCTTGAAGCCATAAGAGAGGGCCTGAAGATGGTCAACGAGAAGGTTGCCGGCAAGGTTAATATACTCGGGGCGGCAACGACGGGTTCGGGCAGATATCTGACCGGCGATCTCATTGGTGCCGACATCGTTATAAACGAGATTACGGCCCAGGCTGCCGGCGCTGCAATAGTCAATCCGGAAGTAGATACCATTTTTGAAATCGGCGGGCAGGATAGTAAGTATATATCACTTGAGAACGGCGTGGTTGTTGACTTCGAGATGAACCATGCCTGCGCCGCCGGCACAGGTTCGTTCCTGGAAGAGCAGGCCCAGCGCCTGGACATTAACATTAACCGTGAGTTTGCCGAGCTGGCCTTCGCAAGTGATGCGCCTATAAGACTCGGTGAGCGATGCACCGTATTTATGGAGACCGACCTGTTGGGTTATCTTCAGCAGGGAGCTGCAACAAAGGATTTGGTTGCCGGCCTTAGTTACTCTATCGTCGCTAATTATCTCAATCGTGTTGTTGGCCGCCGGAAGATCGGCGACAATATCTGTTTTCAGGGAGGGACCGCCTTTAACCACGCCGTCTGGGCAGCCTTCGAGAAGATAATCGGAAAGCCTGTTATGGTTCCCGACCACCATGAAGTTACCGGTGCCATCGGTGCCGCGGCTATCGCCGCGAAATATATGGAAGAGTTGGCCACTAAGACAGGAGGTGAAGCCGAGAGCAAATTCAAGGGATTCGACAACCTTGCTGCTGTTAACTACACAGTCGAGACATTTACCTGCGAACACTGCCCAAACCACTGTGAAGTAAAGCGGGTTACTATTCCCGGCTCAGAGCCGCTGTGCTATGGCTCTCGTTGCGACAGATATAACATTAAAAAACGTCAAACAGAAAATACCTCTCAGCTTACCGCTGCTTTTGAGCGCCGTAAACAATTAATGATTGAGTATGCAGACCTGGAAGGCAGGCAGATCAGCCCGGCCGGTAACGCCCGGACTATCGGCATCCCGATGGCCCTGAGTAATTGGCAGTTCTTACCTTTGTTTGCCAGCTTCTTTCGGTCTCTCGGCTTTCGCATCATTCTCTCCGGTGATACAAACAAGAGTACAATCAGAAACGGGGTAGAGACTGTTCCCGCCCAGATGTGTTTTCCCGTCAAGGTTGCTTATGGGCACATCGCCGAGCTGCTTGGAAAACGGCCTGATTACCTTTTCCTGCCCAGCATTGTTTCTATGCCGGATAATTACCCACAGAACAAGAACAATCAACTCTGTCCGTATGTCCAAACATTGCCTTACCAGGTGGCCTCAAATCTTGGTGAGAGGCTTGGCGAAACTAAAATTCTTACCGCACCGATTCGGTTAGGCGAAGGCTTGAAGCTGTTAACCAAAGGTTTTGTTCAAATCGCAGAGGAGTTAAATATTTCTTCATCCGTAGCACGAAAAGCTCTGAAGGCGGCGCTGGCCGTTCAGGCTGGGTTCGAGGCGGCACTTCGCCGCGAGGGTGCAAAGGTCATTGCCAATCTCGGTCCGGAGGAAAAACTTTTTGTTATCGTCTCGCGCCCGTATAACGGGTGTGATTTCGGGCTGAATCTTCAAATGCCGAGGAAACTTGCGCATCTTGGTGTCCGCACTATTCCAATGGATATGCTGGACCTGGCTGAGGCGCAGCTTTCCGATGCGGATTTTCATTCGCATATCTATTGGAAATATGGCCAGAATATTTTACGTGCCGCGGAGATTATTTACCGAGACCCGCGTCTGTATGGGGTTTACCTTTCCAATTTTGCCTGTGGGCCGGATTCATTTATACTGACGTTTTTCAAGGACATAATGGGTGAAAAACCCAGTCTGCAACTCGAGCTTGACGAGCATTCGGCCGACGCCGGCGTAATTACACGTCTGGAGGCGTTTCTTGAGAGTTTGAAGAATTATCATCCCAAGCCGGTAGAGGGTCTCAGCTCAACAAAGCCCGGCGGTGCTGTGGATACTCGTAGGGCAACAGTTAGTAAGGCGCCCAGCCCCAACTCAGCAACGCCGCGGCGGAAGCTTTATATTCCCTGGATGGGCGATTCAGCATACGGAGTCGCCGCCTGTTTCAGGGCGTACGGACAGCCCGCAGAAGTCTTACCCATCGCTGATGCGGAAAGTCTTATATATGGAAGGCAGTTTACCACCGGCAAAGAATGCCTGCCCTGTGCCATGACCACCGGCGATATGCTCAAAGTGATAAATAATCCTGAATGCGACCCGGAGCGTGTCGCATTCTTTATGCCTAACGCCTCCGGGCCTTGCAGATTCGGAATGTATAACTGCCTTCAGCGGCTTATTTTGAAATATGTCGGCACACCAGACGTGCCTGTGGTAAGCCCCAATCAGGACTCAAAGTTCTATAGAGAAATCAGGCAGGCACTTGGTGCCAAGGCCACCGGAAGTTTTACAAAAGACCTCTGGATTGCCTGTGTTGGCGTCGATTTGCTGCGTAAGGTAATCTTAAAGCTTCGACCTTTTGCCGCTCAGCCCCGTTATGCACAAACGGTTTATGAGCAGTCTCTTAAGAACTGGTGTGATGCAGTTGAGAAGCGCAGCTCCCTTGCGGAGCTTCGGGCCATTTTTGAAGACGTTGCGAAGCGCTTTGAGACCATTGAGCTTGACCGTACCACCCGCAGGCCCCGAATTGGAATTGTCGGCGAGGTGTATGTTCGCTGTCATGATTATGCTAATCAGTATCTTGTTGACAGGCTCGAAAAGCTTGGTGCCGCGTGCGATTTAGCACCAATTGCAGAGTGGATATACTACACGAACTTTGTGCGCAGGGAAAAAGCCATCCGCGGAGGGCTGCTCCTGAACCGCATCGAGAATAACCTGGAGGATTATTTTCAGCACAGGTATGAAAGGACTCTTGCTGCACCGCTTGAAGAAAGGTTTGGCCGGCTTAGCGAGCGGCCCACCGAGCATGTAATCGAGCTGGCAAAACCGTATATGCATCATTCCTTTGAAGGCGAGACCATCCTGAGTATCGGTAAGATACTTGAATATGCTCACGACGGTTTTGGCGGTGTCGTAAATGTAATGCCCTTTACCTGTATGCCCTCGACTATTGTCAGCACGCAGACTAACCGCATTAGTCGTGAATGTGATAATATTCCTATCCTGAATCTGGCGTTTGATGGTCAGGAAGATCCTTCGTTGACTACCCGGCTTGAGGCCTTTGTTGAGCAGGTTCGTTGCAGGCAAAGCGGTAACCTTACCGCTGCCGAGCTTATCCAGATGAATCGGGATTAATCTCTCGACGGCGGATTTCGATGTGGGTGAGTCGGGCTTTTTTCAATTTTTTGTGCTGTTTTTGTGCGTTGTCTTATCTCCACGATGTCGGGGCTGATTTGCTCGTTTAGGCTAATCATATTTCGAGCCATTCTTATTATTCTCTGTCGTAAGGCCGGTGGTGCCAGAACCTGCACCTGGTCACCGTAACCCAGAATCCACCAGCTTATCTCCCCGAGGCCATCCACCCGGAAATCAATTGTAACCGAACTATCGGGGTTGTGAGTGACTTTTTGCGTGCTGTGCCATCGGACTTCCGAGACATTTGTCGCGACCTTAGGCAGGAAACGCAGCCTGACGTTATGAATCCTGCCCTCCGGAATCAACGCCCAGGCCCGGCCCAGGTGCGCATCCACATCGAAGTTCTGTTCGAGGAAGCCTTGGCTTAGCACTTCCAGCGTTTTTATCCGGTTGAGCTTGAATGTCCGGATGCTGTCGTGCAGGCTCGAGTGGCCCAGTACGTACCACGCCCGGCTGTGATACATCAGGTGATACGGGCTTAAGTCCGTAGTTATCTCTTTTCTTTCGTAAAGCGATGAGTAAACAAGTCGTACCTTACGTTTTTTTATCGTTGCCCGCTGAAGTTGCGAGAAGACTTTATCCAGTTGCTGCATTGGTACGGATGCCTCCGGCTGTATCGAAACCTGCCGCAGCGCGCGTCGGCAATAATCCTTGATTGTAGTGGGTAGATTGTTCTCAATTTTGAGTGCCGCCACCACAGCCGAGTATTTGAAAGGAACCGGCAGATGTCCCCGGACTTTGTTTGTTACCAGACACAAACTTAGCGCTTCCTGGAGTGTAAAGTCTATAGGCGGCAGGAAGAATGTGGGCTCAACACGGTAACCGCCGCCTTTTTGGTCGTAGAAGTATGGCACGCCAACTTTCTGCAATTCGTTTAAGTCGCGAAAAACCGTCCGGCGGCTGACATTCAGAAGCTTCGCCAGCTTTTCCGGTGAGTAACTTTGGTTGGACTGTAGTATAGTTAGGATTTTTACTATTCTGCTTATCCTGCTCGTCTTCATACTTGTTCCCTATAGCTGAAAGCAAATAGGATGTATAGAGGAGTATGACTCTTGCTTGGTCACTTCTCTGTTACCGGACAATCATCTGTCAGCTTAACAATACTTTGGTTGCTTTCCCCGTTTGTTTGGAATTATAACCCTTGGCACGGCAATGTCAACCTTTAAGTAAACGCCGCGGTGGGATGTTTATTGGTCAATCCATGTGTCGGTTTTGTCAGTAGTTATTGACAGGATTGGGATGCGAGTGTATTGTATTATTTTTGCCAAATGGGCGTAAAAGAGTCCTCCATTTAACAGAAAGGAGCGAGGATGGGACACAATACTAACCTATCGAAATGTGCTATGGTTGTCTGTTTTTTGTTACTATGTTGCGTAATGTCGCAGCCCCTTTATGCGCAGAACCTATTGACGAATCCCGGTTTTGAAGACGGCAACTCAACCGGCTGGATGACTATGGGCGAGTATGGCCTGAAGGCCACCGACAAGCAGGCCCATCGAGGAAAGTACAGCGTGCATTGCTACGACAGAACAGGGAACTGGCAGGGGCCGGCCCAGAATATGCTCGGCAAAATGAAGCCGGGTCAGCGCTACATAGTCTCGGCGTGGGTCAGGCTTGAAAACCTGCCGACCCATGAGTCCTGGCTGCATATTCGCCAGAAAGACGATTCGGGAACGCACTATCCCCTGATTGATTCAAAGACGGTTTACAATGACAAGTGGGTTCAGTTGTCGGGAACGTTTGAGCTAAAGGTCCAGGGGAATCTGGAGCAATTAGACGTTTACTGTCAGGTCCAGGCTGCGGAGGCAAATTTTTATTTAGATGATGCGATTGTGGCCCCCGAAGTAGAGGTACAAACCAAACAGCTTGCGGACGGCAGAACTGGGATTCTTCTTAGGGCCGAGGGGGTTGACGAGAAGACACCCGAGATTCCGGCAAAGATTAAAGTCTTTGATACCGGCGGCAAGGAGCTTGTTGGCAGTGATAGTCGCGTTGGAAGCGGGGATGCTTATATGCTGCCGACGGGATTTGCCCGCGTTGCTGTTGAGATTCCGGATTACTGCGGCGAGCAGCTTCAACTGGAGCGTATGATAATCGTGGGCGATGCCAAAGAGGCAATCGAGCAGATGGTTGCCCGCGCACGCAGAATGCAGGCACAGCCGAGGATGGCTGATTATGCCGGCTGGATTGATTACCTCGCAACACAGGTTGATTTAGGTATGGCGACCGAAGGCGATACGCCGTCGGGTAAGACAATCGAGGCCGCATCGAGACTTACCGACTGGATGTCGAAGATTGCGGATGACCCGAATATCCTTTCAAAACTTCGCGGCCTGCAGGAATGGGCATACCTGTCGAAGGCTGATGGTATGGGACAGCCTTTCCTGATTGCTATACCAGAGAATTACGACCCTAAGCGAAGCTATTCGCTTCATTTTGAGCTTCACGGCCGCACCCTGACACATATGCACTTTACTTCATTCGAGAGCGCCGAGTCGGACCGTATAAAGCTTTTTCCACTGGGGCGCAGCCGGGCTGGCAGCTATATAGCTCTGTCCGAGGTGGATGTGCTCGAGGCGCTCGATTACGTTATGAAACACTGGAAAATAAACCCGAACTGTGTGCACCTGGCGGGCATAAGTATGGGCGGCTACGGGACGTTTAGTATGGGCAGTCGGTTTCCCGACCTTTTTGCCTCGGCAATACCAAAGTGCGGCGGCGGCGCGCATCTGCCGATGGAAAATGCGCTGCATCTGCCCTTTTATGCGCTTCACAGCAAGGATGATTATCTTGTACCGGTCTCAAACAGTCGCATTGCGACGCGCACGATTGAAAAGTTCGGTGGTTCGGCGATTCAGGATGAAACCGACGGCCTGGGCCATGCGACCTGGCTTTATCATGAAGGGCTTGCGCGGGCGCAAAAGTGGGCCGGCGGCCTTGTACGCAAAAAGAATGTTGACCGGGTACATTATACCGCGATGGATGAGCTGGCCCGCAAGGCTTACTGGGTAGAGCTGCTTGAGTGGGGGCCCGAAGGCCGGCCGGCCGAGATTGACGCCCGTATCGGGTCAAACAATACTTTATACCTAGCGCTCGATAATGTGGGTGTACTGAAAATAGACCTCAATTCCTGCCCGGTAGAAAGGCGGACGCCGCTGATGGTGGTTGTTAATCGCCATATAGAAAAGATGGTTGAAGCGGCGCTGCATGATGCGCTGTATATAATTGCTCAAAAAGACGGATGGCTTATTACGAAAGATAAACCGAAGCAACCTCGCCAGCGGCTGCATTTTCCAGGCGGAGCGACAGCGCTTTATCACGGTGAGCCGATTATGATAGTCTGGGGCACAGGCGGCGATAAAAAGACAAACAAGAAGATGTATGAGGTCGCGCAGGTCGCTCGTCAGTCGTGCAAACCTAATTGGCCTGCCGCCACGGAAATCAAAGAAGGTGTGCCGATGGTATACACCATTTACGGCAGGCTGCCGGGAAAGCCGGACGGCGGACTTACCGAAGCTGATATGCAAAAATATAACTTGCTTCTGATAGGCACGGCAAAGCAAAATTCGGTAGTTGCAAAATTGAGTAAAGACCTTCCGGTGAAAATCAAGGACGGCCGGGTCAGTGCTAATGACGGTCTTTCCTGGGACTGCAATGATTGTGCAGTGGGACTTTTGTATTACAATCCTTTGGCACCAAAACGGCTGATTTACTGGGTTGGGTCGGATTCGGCTGAATTCTACAGACTGGGGACGCCCTTAATGGAGTTTCAACAATGGAACACGGCCGCGCCTGACCTTCTCGTGATGCGCGCGACAGAGGAGCAGCTCGTAGCTGCGCGTCGGTTTGACAGCCGCTGGGGATGGGAAAAAGGTTATAAAGCTTCGCCTTTGATAGAAGAGGAGCTCTGCAGCGAGCTTAGTAAATCCAAGGAGTTTGCACGTAATCTGCAGCAAAAGACTGGTGCGGATTTCACCCTGTACGGTGTATTATGGCGGCCATCCGGTGAACTGGCGTTTTTGCCCGGTCAAACGCGGCAGATGGACAAATTGGCGATGTTGTATGGCGACCGAGTTGTAATGATGGAGCTTAAAGGACAGGAGATACTTGACGATATGAAGAGCTTTGCGGAGGCGCGCGAAAAGGTTCTTGCGGAAAGGAAGGCCAAGCAGGGAGCAGCAAAAGAGAAAGGAGAAAAAACTAATGACGAGCCGATTTGGTTTCTTCACTTTTTTCCGGAGCCGAAGCCGGAGGTTATCGTGCCCGAGCAATTGTATAGTGTTGTCGCTCATGCGTGGGACATCGATGAATATGTTAAAATAACGCATAAGAATCCCGAAAGCCTGCGACATCTCGCGGTTATGATGCAGGATGTGTTGAAATAATCCCGATAATATGGGGATTTGAAATCGGGAGATTTGCAAGGCCGAATGCGCCCGGTATTGTTTAATTATTTTGACGGAGACGGTGCTTATCGTTAGCATTCGGCCTTTATGCGGTTATTAAATTTACGAAAATTTGTCAACTGGAGTGGCGAGGGCGGCTGCGTGGCGGTGCTGCGAATGGCGGCACCTTTGATTCTCAGTACGGGCGCGGCCAGCATTCAGATGTTCATCGACCGTGTCTTTCTAATGTGGTACTCGAAAGACGCGATGTCGGCCAATTTGCAGGCCGGGATTACTCATTTCACAATATTCGCACTTTTTCTCGGCGTCGCCGCCTATGTTAATACATTCGTTGCGCAGTACACCGGTGCCAGCCGCCCGCTGCGGGTGGGCAAAGCGGTATGGCAGGGAATATATTTCGCACTGGCCGCTGGCGTTCTGATGCTCGGGCTGATACCGCTTGCAAGACCGTTATTCAACTGGGTGGGGCATCCTTCGCCGCTGCGGGAGCAGGAGATAATCTATTTTAAGATTCTATGCTTTGGTGCGGTGCCGAGCCTGGTCGCGACGGCGGTCTCGTCATTTTTTACCGGCCGGGGTAAAATGGCCGTTGTGATGTGGGTAAGTTTCGCAGCCGCCGCGTTGAACATTGTTCTGGATTACGCGCTTATCTTCGGTCATTGGTATATGCCGCGACTTGGGATTGCCGGCGCGGCCTGGGCAACCGTCTCGGCACATGTGATGACGGCGATTGTTTTTCTGGCACTTTTCTTCAGGGCCGAGAACCGCCGGAACTACGCTGCGCTTGCCGGCTATAAACCGGAACGTGACCTTTTCGGCAGACTGCTTCGATACGGATTTCCGAGCGGTATGCATATTATGCTCGATGTGCTGTCGTTCACACTTTTTGTAACTTTTGTCGGCCGAATTGATGATGTCTCGCTGGCAGCAACGGCGATAGCGTTCCAGATTAACGGGCTGGCCTTCATACCGATGCTGGGTTTCTCCACGGCGGTCAATACTATGGTCGGCCAAGCGCTCGGGGATAACAACCCGGCCCTTGCCGAGAGAAGCACATTCTCCGCGGCGAGCCTGACGCTTGGTTATATGACTGCCCTTGCTGTCGGCTATTGGTTTTTGCCTGAGCTTTTTATGTACCCGTTCGCCGCGCAGGCGGATGCGGCCGAATTTGCCCGGTTAAGGCCTGTGGTGATTATGCTGATTCGCTTCGTGGCGTTCTATTGCCTGTTCGATACCGGCAACATCATTTTTACGGCGGCGCTTCGAGGCGCGGGCGATACGCGGTTCGTGATGATATTGTCGGTGTCTCTTAGCTGGGTGATGTTTATAATTCCGACGTATATATGCGTCCGAATGGGCCTGGGGCTGAAGGTCGTCTGGAGCTTTCTGACGGTTTATGTGTGTGTGCTGGCGCTGGTTTTTCTAGCGCGATTTCTGGGCGGCAAATGGAAATCAATGCGGGTAATAGAACATATTCCACCGGTAGTGACAGCTCACAGGCCCGATGTCCCGATGATTGAAGCATAAAGCAAAGACATCTATTTATCTTAACAAGTCATTACCGTCTTCAGGAAAAATCATGGCGCCGATTATTATTTCCCGCAGCCGGTTTGGTTTTGTATATTGTGAAAATATATATTGATATTATCCTGTGCTATGGTATGAATTATACACTAACCTAATTAAGGCCCGGACAGGAGGGGAAATTATGAGCATTCGTAAAGTTGTTGTGCTTACGGGGGCCATCTGTCTTGCAGTTTCAGGACTTGCTTTCCCTCTCGGCATACCGGAGCCGAACGTTCCGAACCTAAACAATGACGATATAGTTGACCTCGGTGACTTTGTAATATTAGCAGGCAACTGGCGGCAAATCGGAACCAAGCTTCAGGGAGACCTTGATGACAGCGGCACTGTAGATACATACGACCTGATTATTTTTTGCTGGTACTGGCTTGCTGAATACAGCGAATATCAGCAGTGCCAATCAGCAGACTTTAACAGCGACGGGATAATCGGCTTTGAGGATGTGGCTAAATTGGCGCAAAACTGGCTGGAGACGGGCGAAGGATTTGCTGGTGACTTCGATGACAGCAATTCGGTGGATTACAACGATTTGTATGTGCTGGCGGAATGCTGGCTAAAGGGCTCTCGCCCTTTGTGCGTCTGGGAAGCATTCAAACAGGCGCTGTTAGCCGGTGATGTCGACGAGGCCCTTACTTTCATAGCGGAGGTATCGAGAGACAGATATGCCGAAATATTTCAGATAATTGAGCCGAACCTGCCGGATTATGCAGCCGGTATGGGCGACTTGATTCTGGATTCGCAAGAGGCAGGAAAAGTGAAATACGAAATGCTACATCAGGCCGGTTCGGAGACATATCTTTTCCCGGTTATTTTTATTCAGGATGAACAGGGAAACTGGAAAATATACAATTTCTGATTAATGGCTAAACGCTGGCAAGGAGAATAACCAATGCAAGACAACGAACAAAAAAAGCCGGTAAGCTGCTTTGAGATTTTTATCCTTGTGATATTAGCAATAGCGATTTATCTTGGAACAATTTGGTTTTTATATTTTCCAATCGCTTCTTATATGCCAGTTTGGTTTTTTGGGCCATTAGGTCTCTTTATCGTACTCGGTTTCGATGTCTTCTGGATTATTAGAAAGAGATCACGTAATCGTCCAAGGTCAGAATCCGGAATAATACTTAGAATCCCGTCTTTATTAGTATTTTCCTTATCTGCCTCTATACTAACGTGTTGGTTGTTATTAAATATAATGAGAATGTTCAGGTGGTAGGTTCAACATAAATGTAAGTTTTTTGGTCTAAAGGAGTCCGCAAATCATGCTGAGGCAAGTTCAGATAGGGATATTATTCCTTAGCGTATCTTTGGGATTCTGCACATTTGCATACGGCTTCGGAAACAAAGCAACACACCCGGCTTTAACAGAGAAAGCAGCCGGTATGTCAGTTATAGACGGCTACCTGAAGAGACAAATGGGCTTGACTGACGGGATACAAACCTCATTGAATTGGGATTTTTCATCTTACTTGGATGTAAAAAAGCGGATAAAAGCAGGTGGCGTAAAACCTGAAGAAACAACTCGAACTGTATTAGAATGGATGAAAACAGGCAGTAATATTGAAGATGAAGATGGTCGCATTATACTCCCATCTATTCGACCAAGACATCACTTTCATGACCCCATTCGAAATGCTGGCTTGGATAATAAAACAAAGCAAAATTTAGGAGAATTAAAATGAAGCAACGCTTATGGGATATCATTTTGACGGTGATATTATCACTGGCGTTTTACATGGGTATTGTCTTTTTTATATTTGGCAAGGAGTATGATTTGCCTTGGCGCATAGTTTCCCCAAGGACGGCTATTATTTTAATTGTGGTTTTGAACACAATGTGGATGGTTCTGATTAAAGTTTTGCCTTTGAAGAGCTTTAGAATCAAGTCGATTGTAACCTCTGTTTTGATTACTTTATCAGCAGTTGCGGTAACCGATTTGTATTTAATATATACTTGGAGCAGAATGTGGTAAGTGATGCTTTCTTAAGAGTGTCCTTGTTGATTTGAGGGGTAAAATCTATGAAATACCTGAGAAGAAACGTTTCTGTGATATCATTTTACTTGCTAATGTGCTTGTTTTTATGCCCAATTTTATACGGTTTCGGAAATGAATTTACACACCCTGCAATAACAGAGAAGGCGATTAGTTCAGCAATACTCAATGATTATTTAAAAATCCAATTAGGTTTTGATGATGGGCTATCTGCGCAATTATACTGGGACTTTCCATCGGATATAAAGGAACGCATGGGGAAGGCTGAGCCAGACAAAACAACTCGAAGTATTTTAGATTGGCTTCGTATGGGCAGTATAATTGAAGACGAAGATGGCCGTTATTGGCCTATTCGACCTCGGCACCATTTTCATGACCCAATTCGCAACGCCGGTTTAGATAATCAAACTGACCATCCCAACTGGCAGGATTATGCATGTACCAAAACCGGCTTTGATCTTACCGGCGAATCCGCCCTACATTGGGCAGCAGTAGGAACAGCCGAGAAGAAACCTACAACAAACAATCATTACTGGGGTAAGACACGAGAAGAATTTTATAAGGCGCTTACTGAAAGCAGTGAATCTGCGCGTGAGGAATCTCTGGCTAAGACATTTCTGAATCTGGGACACGTGTTGCATCTTTTGGAGGATATGGGTGTACCCGCACATGCAAGGAACGATTTTCTGTTTGGACATTACCGGTCTTGGTATGACAAGGGCAATCCGTTAGAAACGTGGGTCGAAGAGCAGGTTGAGGCCAATGGTGGGCAGTGCCCCTGGGCTGGCTCCGGGCCGGTTGTTTTTGACAAATTAACTAAATATTTCGATGCTGATACCAGGGACCCTAACGATTACCTCGGTGGCGATGTTTCACCACCTGGTAACTGGGGTTTGGCTGAATGCACCAATTACCAGTTTTTGTCTAAAAGGGAAGGATGAATATATATAAATTCAGAAAAAATTCTACAACAAGTTGTTTATTTGGTTGTTTTAGAAGTATAATTCAGTGTTAGGAACAAGATTATTTAGGGGACTGTATGCTATGCCCACAAGAAGTTCAGCAATATTAGTTATCGTAGTAACCCTCTTTTCTATTTTGGATTATCTTTATGCCCAAGATTACCCTTCGCCGGATCTGAATGCCGACGGTTTGGTCGACTTTACAGATTACACAGAGTTGGCTTTAAATTGGTTCAAAACAGGGACAGGCCTACAAGGGGATTTTGATGAAGGTGGCATCGTCAATTCAGACGACCTAGCATATTTTGCTTATCACTGGTTAACTGAACAATGGAAGTGTGAAAAGATTGATATTGCCCCAAGTGGTATAATCGATTTCGCTGATTTTGTGAGGTTTGCTGATGCTTGGCTAAGTGATACCAATGATATAAACTGGGACTCATACTGTGACTTTGATGATAGCAGCATGATTGATTTCTATGACCTCGAAGACCTCTGTTATTGTTGGCTATCAGGTTCCCGGCCCGAAGATATTTTCGAATCTTTCAAAGCAGCACTAGCAGCAGGCAACATAGATGAGGCGATTACTTATTTTGTTGATTTTGTTGCGGATGATTATAAAGCTATATTTAACGAAAACATTGGCAAATTGCAGAATATGGTAAATGACATGGGAGAATTATCATTAGAGTCTATAGATGGAGGTATAGCAATATACGAGATTAGCAACAGTACCAACACACTGTTCTATCCAGTTGTTTTCACCTTGGATGACGACGGTGACTGGAAAATCAGCAAATTCTAATTTCTTGATTTTCAAATGTGCTTTTGAAATTACAATGAAAATTTTACATATATTTTTAAAAAAATAAAATAAGTAGCTTTTCGCAGAATAGGGAGTTTTGGATTTTGGAAAGAAAGCGAATAATTGGTTCCGTTCTAATATCATTGGGTATTATAGAGCTATTCATTCTTGTAAGAGAAAAAAGCTATTATGATTTGGGCATTTACGGATTTTCGGAAGATATGTTTCATTGCATTGTTGGAATTGTTGTATTTTTAGTCTCTGTGGTAATCGGCGCTTTAATTTTCAGAAAGAGAAAATTAATTTATTGGAGTGTAACTCTGTGTGTTACATCTATCACCACGGGATTATTAGGCCTGTGGGCTCTTTTACTAACTACGCATCCAACCGAAGAGTCTTGGGGAGCTTTTGCCCAATCACTTATTTACTGTACTATAGGCATTTTGCTAAGTCATACTGCCGTTCTGTTGTCGGTACTTGCGTGGTCTATCTCTCGGGAGTTAAGACGTAGGCTAATTTCGTGTTTAACATTGTTTTGTCTCCTCTTCGATTCGGTTATAGTATGCTTGTTTATTCTTAATGTAACATGTTATTTTGTTGACGGCAGCATATTTCGTGGCATTTTGTTTAATACTGTACCTTTATGTGTCACTATTCCTTTAATCTTATTTATTTTGAAAAAGAAAAGACAAGACAACTTAAAAATAAGTGAGGTGAAGTAATATTACTTAGTTTTTGAAGTTTATTAGGCTTAAACAATATGAGAAAGATTCTAATAATAATGTTAGCTTTGAGTATATTTCTCAGTGTCTGTGAAAAGCTATATGGATGGGGGAACAAGAAAACACACCCTGCATTAACAGATAAAGCGATTAGCGCATCATTGATAGATGGTTTTTTAAAAACACAGTTGGGTTTGGATGATGGAATATCAACGGAATTAAATTGGGATTTTCCAACAGATATAAAGAAACGAATAAAAGAAGGCGAAGCAAATCCTGATAAAACTACCAGAACTATATTAGAATGGACTAAAATAGGAAGTACAATCGAAGACGAAGACGGTTCAAAGTATCCTCGTAGGGCACGGCACCATTTTCACGATTCAAAGCGGAACGCTGGCTTGGACAACAAGACGGACCATCCCGAGTGGAAGAAATATGCCCCTGCTTGGAAATATGATTTTACCGGCGAATCGGCTGCGACTTGGGCAATAAATGGAACTGCGGAAAAGAATCCTACAATTAACGACCAATCTTGGACAGATGCCAGAAGTAAGTTTTATGATTCACTCACGAATCCCAGCGAGAGCAATCGAGAGGAATTATTAGCTGAGGCTTTTTTGTCTCTGGGTTGTGTTTTGCATATGGTTGAAGATATTGGCGTGCCAGCACATGCAAGAAATGACTTCCTCTTCGCTCATTATCGAAAACGTAAAGATTATAATAATCCATTCGAGTCCTGGGTAGAGAAAATGATTTCGAGTAACGGCTCATTAGAAAGATGGGTTTCATCTGAGTGGACGCCCACAGCTAAAGTTTATAACAAGACAGCTGATTACTTCGATACTGATACCAGGAACCATAATGATTACCTTGGTGAAGGCGTTTCACCACCTGATACCTGGGGATTGGCAGAAGTGACAAACTATCAGTTCTTGTCCTTTAGCACGATATTTATTTCTGATACTAATAGCCTTTATTATTTTCTTAATCCCATGCGTATCCATTGCAACACAAAAGTTGAGTCTGGTCGTACGTATTTATATGGCTATGGAGTGGATTATTTGGCTCGGAAAACTATGTCACAGCATCACTTGGTCCACGACCATCTGGATAAGGCTTGGTGTATACTTGGAAAGACTGTCTTTGATGATTATGGCAAGATAACCATTCCTCGGACGATTGATTATGCAACGGGGCTGATTAATTACTTTTTCCGCGGTCGGCTGAGTGTTGAGCCGAACTGGGCCGACCCCAATATCGTGATATTAACAATCATCAACGACTCGAATAACTCAGGCGTTCCGCAGGTCCTGAAGGGCGGGGATTTCGAACTGTATTGGGACAAAACAAATGGTGATAGGGCTGATGTGAATGATTTTGTGGTTTCAGGCTGGGGGCCGGGCAGCGTCCTGGATTATAACACTCCAGTAACGGCAACGTTTACAAAGCCGGCTGATGCAGCGGCATACACTCTGGTTTACAGGGGCGATATCTGCGAGAATCCGACTGAGACGGACCCCTGCGACCCGAACGCTTTGGCTGTTGCTGTTTTTCGGCCGGGATATCCGGTAGTTGTGTGGGGCCGTGATGACTACGGCCAGATAAGCGGCGTGCCGGACAGCAATGATTTTATCGCTGTCGCTGCGGGTAAAAGGCACTGCCTGGCGATAAGGTCGGACGGTTCACTGGGCGGCTGGGGGTATGATACGCACGGGGAATGCAACGTTCCGCCCGGCAACGATTATATTGATATTTCCGCTGGCATTTTCCACAGCGTCGCACTGACCTCGGCTGGCGAGATAGTTGTATGGGGCCGAGATAACGTAAATCAAATCACGGACAAGCCGGACGGCAACGACTTCGTAGCGATAACCGCAGGCGATTATCACAGCCTGGCAGTGCAGTCCGACGGCGTTGTCAAGGCATGGGGAAATAACAATCACGGCCAGACCAGGATTTATGGAGGTGCAGCAGGCAAGGTGCATACGGCCGTTGCCGCAGGTGAGAATTACAGCTTTTTGATGAGAGATGATGATATGCTTATAAGCTGGGGTGGAGGCGACTGGATACAACCTGATATTCCACGTTATCACTATCGCCAGCCTGATAGTAACGATTTTGTGGCCATCGCCGCCGGCAGCGACCATATTGTGGCGTTTACTTGTGACGGCAAGGCATTCGACTGGGATTGGCCGTTTGGTGATTTTCCGTTTGATTATTTTGAAAGGCCGGCTCCGCCTGAGGCGGTTTACATTGATGATATCGACGCCGGTTATGATTTTGGTATAGCCTTGAGACTTCCATAAAGTACGGGCAAGAGTGACAGACAGGAGGTTAAACAAAAAGGCTGACTGAGAAACAGCCAGCCTCTTCTTTATCAGCTTACTGAAAAGACAAAACAAACAGGCTAAAGCCTACTTGTACATTTTATCAAAATGCTTTTGGGCGCTAACTACAGCGGCTCTCATCATATCCTCGGCCTTGGCTGTTTCGCGTTTGGCAAGTACGCCCATTAGCGCCTTTGTGTCCAGCTCTCTGGCGGCATTCTCACAGGCCTCCCAGATGAGCACACTTCGCACGACCCTGTCGATTGCCTGCTCGACGTTGTCGTATGCCCTTGGCTGCATATCATGGCCTTTCCAGCGTGCGAATTTTGCCTGCTGAATAAGGCCGGCGATGGCGACGTTCATTCCGTTTATGTGTGTGCCGTGGTTGATGTCGGTGTTCATTGCGAGAGAGGCGAGAAACATCATGTATCCGCCCCAATGCTGGTAGGGGACACTGTGCTTACTGAAGAGATCAATGGCAGGATCTACAAATGTTGTGTAGGGAGATGGACGTTTAAGTCGTTTGAGATATTGGTCGGCAACCGCCGGCCCATAGGATCCCCTGAGGGCAGTGTATGCCGACATAGTAGCGGCAGTTTCCTGAGCGTATTTGCTGGATTCGATAATGATACCAAGGTACATTCGAAGCGCCTTGGCAGGTTTGTCGGCAGGTGGGATCTTTGGTGTAAGCTCCAGAATTATCTTGATATGGAGCTTCAAGTGCCCAAGGGCCGTAGCCATTGTCAAAGTGTTGTGGGCGTTCTCGTGAGCAATAGTTGCAGCCAAGGTCTCGTATGTGAGATGTGGTCATGCAAAGTACCTTGCCTGGGCGATTAGGAAATCATACGAACCAAGAGTTATATATTCTCCGCCAGCTTCGTGGAGAAATTCATAATTTTTTGGATCATCCTCGCATGACTCATAGTGATCTTTGGGAGCTTCAATATGATATATCATGCTTGGAGTCGCAATCGATTCCTCACCTCAACCATTGTTTTTGATTTTGTAGCACAACCTAAATAGGTTCGATTTAGATATAATCATTCAGGAGGTTTTCGAGCAGCTCCTGTCGACCACTCTGAAGCTTCGGCTCACCGTGTTTAAGAATGTAAGCTTCAAGCTCCTCAAATCCGGCCTGTCGTTTTTCAATTTTAGAACCGAGCTCTCCGCTCCAACCTTTGTAACGCTCCGCGACGGCATTGTCGAACGTCTTGTCCTGGATGATTTTTGCAGCGTTTTTCAAACCTCTTGCGAAGATATCCATTGCACCTATGTGAGCATAAAACAGGTCAATCGGCTCTATTGATTGACGTCTGACATGCGCGTCGAAGTTGAGGCCGCCGGTAGTCAAACCGCCGCTTTTGAGAATAATGTACATAGCCATTGTTGTTTCATAAATGTCGTTCGGGAACTGGTCCGTATCCCATCCAAGAAGCAGGTCGCCCCGGTTGGCGTCGACCGAACCGAGTATGCCGTTGGCGGCGCAAAATGCCAGTTCATGACAAAAATCATGGCTGGCCAGAGTGGCGTGGTTGGACTCAATATTTAGCTTATAGTGATCGAGTAGATTATATTTCTGCAAAAACGCGAAACAGTTTCCTGCGTCAAAATCATACTGGTGCTTCGTTGGCTCCTTCGGCTTGGGCTCTATGTAAAACTGGCCTTTGAAGCCTATCTTCTTCTTGTGGTCGACCGCCATTTGCAGAAGCAAAGCCAAATGGTCCAGTTCCATTTTCATATCGGTGTTGAGCAGTGTATCGTAACCTTCGCGCCCGCCCCAGAAGACATAACCCTGTCCTCCCAGCTCGTTTGTTATCTCCATAGCTTTCTTAACCTGACTTGCCGCATAGGCAAAGACCTCCGGTGACGGGTTGGTGCCTGCGCCCGCCATGAACCGGCGATGAGAAAAAGCGTTGGTTGTGCCCCAAAGCAGCTTCATTCCGGTATCAGCCTGGAGCTTCTTGGCTTTTTCCACTATTTTGTCGAGGCGCTTGTTGGTCTCAGCTAAATTATCCGCCTCAGGTGCAATGTCTCTGTCGTGGAAGCACCAAAAATTAACACCTAACTTGGTGAACAGCTCGAAGGCCGCTTCAAGGGTCATATCCGCGACCTTCATCGGGTCGGACGAGTCATTGTAATTGCGAATGATAGTTTCGCCGCCGAACTGGTCCGTTCCTAGAGCTTTGAAGGTGTGCCAGTAGCATACTGAGAAACGCAGGTGCTCGGCCATAGTTTTGCCAAGTATGACCTCTTCCGGATTATAATGCTTGAACGCAAGGGGATTTTTCGAGTCGGGTCCCTCATATTTTATCTTTTTCACTTCGGGAAAATATTCAGCCATTTTCATTTCCTTTCATTGTTTCAAAAGACATCGGAACTAATAGACACAAACCAGCCCAAGATTCTAACGGATGTCCAGCCGGGTGTCAAAGGGTTTATTTCGAGGGCGTTTTTGGGCTCAGTTGAATTGGCGTACGGCGGACAGCGTATGGGTAATTGGTAACTGGTTATAAATGGTAGAATAGGCACAGCCTTTGTGTGTCGGGATGCAGACAAGTATTGCGGTCCTTCGACGCGTCCCGATAAATCGGGAGCCTTAGGTAAATTGAAATCCGAACCGCAGGCGGTAAAAAGAATTTAATTCAACTCATAAGGGCGAAGCGGTGATTCAATAATAGTCCGGCTGGGAGGTTGGCGGGAGTGATGCTACCCGATGTTCATTCAAACACGCCGATATACCGGTACATTTACGAATACCACGGCAATAAGGTCGGTGTACTTGATTATTTGGTTGATATTTTAGTGTTTTTTGTCTATAATGGTGTATTATATATAATGAAGTCGCTATAGGAGGACACATGAAGAAATTCTATATCTCCATTACTCTTATTCCAATTATCCTTCTATTTTGCTGTTCGTGTTCGTTTGGCGCAAAGATAATATCCTGGGGTGATATAAAAACAGCAGATGAAGAGCTTGTTAATATCAAGGCCATAGGTGCAGGCTGGTATCACAGTTTTGCTATCAATCAGGCTGGAAGGATAATCGGTTGGGGAGACAACTATCATGGCAAAGCCACACCCCCTGATGGAAATGATTTTACCGCTGTTACCGGTGGTCAGGGACATAGTATAGCCTTGAAGGAAGATGGCAGTATAATCGGCTGGGGCTGGAATAGTAATGGGCAAACAGATGTACCGGATGGAAACGATTTTATAGCTATTGCGGCAAGCTTTAACCAAAGTCTTGCCCTGACGGCAGATGGTAATATTGTCGGATGGGGAAGCAATTCTCATGGTCAGTTATCAATTCCAGATAGTAATGATTATTCAGCAGTAGATACAGGACTTTTATTCAGCATTGCCCTAAAGAAGGACGGCACAATAACAGGCTGGGGTTACAACAGCTATGGAGAAACAATGCCACCCGAAGGCAATGACTTTGTTGCCATAGCCGCCGGTGATTACCACGCCCTTGCGTTAAAAAGTGATGGAACCATTGTTGGCTGGGGTAGAAATAACTATGGACAAATTACATTACCAGATGGAAATGACTTTATCGCAATAGATGCCGGTAGTTATCATAGTCTTGCACTTAAATCGGATGGTATAGTTGTTGCATGGGGTAATAACCAAGGCGGACAGGTAGATGATGTGCCGGATGGGAACGATTTTATTGCAATAGCTGCGGGTTCATGGCATAACTTAGCTTTAGAACAGGATGGTACTATTATCGGCTGGGGAAGCAATCTAAGTGGACAGGCTTTTTTTCCTCAGGACAATAATTATGTCGATATCGCCGCAGGTATGGATTTTGGGATTTTCTTAAAATATGACGGCAGCCTGGAAGGCTGGTGGGAAACGAATTATGGACTAACAGATGTGCCTGAGGGAAATGATTTTGTGGCTGTTGCTGCCGGTGATTATCATGCCCTTGCCCTGAAGACAGGCGGAAGTATTGTCGGTTGGGGCAATGATTATTATGGTCAGGCGACACCGCCGGCGGGAAATGATTATGTCGCGATTGCAGCGGGCGGGATTTTAGAATCTGCATGTCACAGCTTGGCATTAAAAGACGACGGCAGTATTGTTGGCTGGGGAAGGAATTACTACGGAGAAATCAATGTGCCCGAAGGCAATGATTTCACTGCTGTTTCCGCCGGCGGCCATCACAGCATTGCATTAAAGGAAGATGGAAGTATCTTATGCTGGGGAAGTAACTATAGTGGCCAATCAGCAGCACCAGATGGTAATGATTTTGTAGCAATTGATGCAGGTGGTTATCACAATCTTGCATTAAAGAACGATGGAAGCGTAATAAGCTGGGGTGGGTATACCTACGTACCAGATGGTAATGATTTTGTTGCAATTGCCGCAGGTGATTATCGTAGCCTTTGTTTACGAGAAAACGGCAATCTCGTTGAGTGGGACCACAATGGCCCAGCGGAGGAGTTCGCTCCACCGGACGGCTATGAGTGCATAGCAATCGGGGCCGGTAGTAATTATAGTATAGCTTTAATACGGCCTAAGAGCAGCTTTCCTGGTGATATGAATTTTGACAGTAAGGTTGATTTATTTGACCTGAAGCTGTTAATCCAGCGCTGGCTTAATGTACCGGCTTTTCCCGGCGCTGATATATACCCATCGCCGTTGGGTGATAATTCTGTTGATTTCAAAGATTATGCTGAGCTTGCAAAAGACTGGTTAAGATTGCCTACGCTGATTTACATCGGTGATTTTAATTTAGACCACCAGTGGATGTATCAAAACCGGCCGGACGTTAATGATTCCAGTTTGACAGCGAGTATTATGTATTTTGGCGACCCGATGGACAATAACAGCTACACGTACGCGTGGGAGTTTATCCTGCCGGATGATGTGAATGTGCCGCCGACAATAATTGCAGGTGGTCAGGCCAAGGATGTATTCTGCAGCTTCGCAGCGCCCTGCTGCGATGAAACCAATGGCATATCCGATTCCGGCCAGCCAATTACGATTAAGGTCACCGTTATTGGTGATGATTACGGCAACGTCTGCGTCTTAGAGGGACAATTCGGAATAGCCCTTCTCGGCGATGTGGATAACGATGGCTTCGTTGATGTGGCGGACCGTTCGATAGTCAATGCCTTCTGGCGAAACGGCTCCGCCGGTTTATATACGCTTCGTGATTGTGATGTTAACTGCGATGATGTGATTGACTTGGCTGACTATTCCATAGTCGACGCAGTATGGCGAGGTACTCTGTGTGAGAATTCAATTAATGTAAAATGCCCATTTCGTTGAGGCGTTTAAGCCCACAGTGGTTACCGGTGCGCCGCGATAGATCCATCAGGCACCATAAAGAGGAAACATAATGCAGTTTTCACTATGGAATGCTTGTTTTTGCATCCTGAAGGTCGCGATGACCCCGATACCCCGAGGGGTCGGGATCTTAGCTGCGCTCCGAAATCGGGAGCCTCAGGGAAATTGGAGTCCGAATTGCAGGTAATAACTACTTAACGCTTCTGATAAAGATAATTGCAATCAGGGGAGAGTGTAAAACAATTGATTATCGATTATTGATTGTTTTGCAGAGGTTTATAAACGTTCGTTATTAAGCTTTACTGCTTTGCCATCGATTCAAGTGAATCTATCACATGTTTCGGCAAGTCATTTATTGGCGTGCAATATATCTCTTTGTTCAACTTTTCATTCCTTCTTTGCCCTACTTCAAGATAGGCCAGGCTATTTTCATAGCCGAGGAATTTCTTGTAGTGTGTGCAGCATGGGGAAACCACCAATATAGATGTGAACTGCTGTGCTGATACCTGACTTACATCTGCAGCTTGTAGAGCTATGGGTTTTTTCCCTGATGGTTCTGCCAATAATGCAGACTTATCCGACGGTGTCGGATTTGAAGGTGCATTAGAACACCCTGTCATCATTACCAATATAACAATTACTGTCTTTGCTTTTATCATGTAATATACAGGAGCGAAACCGCTTACAAGTTTATTTTACTCACAGCTTTCGCTAAAAAGCAAGGGAAGATTGGAATGCAATGTTTGACGTATGGAGGTTGCTGCGGCCGTCGGCGTTGCAGGAATGACCCGGCTTCGTCAAGTGACTGCGCCGTGGCGAGTAATGAAAGTTAATTGCAATTATATAGGAGGGTGTAACAATAGATTATCGATTATTGATAATTGATTATTTAAGGTGGGATTTTTAAAAAACCTTTCTGGTAGAGGGATGTTCGTGTAAAATCACAATGCCAAGGTAAATGCCAGGTTCCCGCTCCCCTGAGGATAAATTCCGCGGGAATGACAAAATGAGACCTTGTGAATGGGTGATGAGTGATAAGAGGAGGCAAAATTAATGGCGAAGATTACAATACCGGCTGACGCGAAAGGGGCGAAATTTGCGGATAACTGGCGGCGGTGCGTGGGGAGCGGGCATATGGGCCTTGCGCTCGAGAAAGAATACCAGGACCTGCTGGAGATAGTCCAGGAGGCAATCGGCTTCGATTATATACGCGGGCACGGCATACTTAGTGACGGCATGGGGCTTTACCGAGCGCAGCTTCGTCACGGGCATCACTCGAAGCAATTCAAAGAGCCCTTTTATAACTACACGTACATCGACAGGATTTATGATTCGTTTCTCGAACAGGGCATACGCCCCTTTGTCGAACTCGGCTTTATGCCCGGCGACCTTGCCGGCGGCGAGCAGACAGTCTTTTACTGGCAGGGCAATGTTACGCCGCCGAGGGATTACGGTATGTGGCGGGGGCTAATCAAAAACTTTGTCGGGCACTTAGTATCCCGCTACGGCATCGACGAGGTCAGGCGCTGGCCGTTCGAGGTTTGGAATGAGCCGAACCTTCATTTCTTTTGGAAGGATGCCGACCAGGCGGAGTATTTTAGATTATATCGCGAGACTGCGACGGCGATAAAAGAGGTTGATGCCGGGATTCCCGTGGGCGGCCCGGCAACCAGTCCCGCTACGACCGACTGGATAACGGCACTGCTTCGGATGTGCGAGAAGGAAAAGGTGCCGGTCGATTTTGTCGCACATCATGCTTACTGCGGCAAGAAGCCGGAGTATTTCCCGCACGTTACGTACCAGGATGTGCCGGAGCCTAACGAGCTTTTGCGCCAGTTCAAACAAACACGGCAGGTTATCAAGGACTCGCCCTTCCCCGACTTGCCGCTGCATATAACAGAGTATAATACGTCGTACAGCCCGATGTGTCCTTTGCACGATACGGCATATAACGCCGCGTATCTCGCCAGGACACTCAGCGAGGGCGGTGATTATGTTGACTCGTTCGCCTATTGGACGTTTAGTGACGTTTTTGCCGAAGGGGATGTGCCAAAGTCGCAGTTTCACGGAGGCTTCGGACTGGTGGCGCTCAACGGTATCTTAAAGCCCACGTTCCATCTTTATGCCTTTTTTGCGGCACTTGGTAACGAGCTGCTTTACCGTGATGAGCATATTATGGTTACAAGGCGGGATGATTCGATTGCTTTTGTGGCCTGGAACGACGTCAAGGAGAAAGGGACCGGCTTTGAGCGTAAATTCGACCTGCAAATTCCGGTAAACTCACCCGAAGTTTTTATTAAGCGCTGCACGGTCAGCGAGGAAAAAGGCAACGCCTGGAACGTCTGGCGCCAGATGGGCCGGCCGAGATTCCCCGGCAGGCAGCAGGCAAGAGCGCTTCAGCACGCTGCAGTGCCCGGCCTGGAAGTCCGGCGTGCCAGGGCAGAGGGCAGCCTTGTCGATTTGAAGTTTACTCTTTCGAAAAACGAGGTTAGCCTTTTTGAAATAAGCCGGCTTGTGGACGAGACGCCGAGTTACGAAGGTCTGGACGATTCGAAAATACCGGGCTATTAAACGAGAGGCAGAAAGGCTTGCAAAGCTAAGAGTCGTGCCGTTTGCAGGTTTTCAATAACGAATGACCACCGTAAACTACTTCGTTTGCCTCGGCCGGCAGCGCATCTTTAATCCGGGGCCTGTCCTTATGACGTGGCTCACTTTCAACGTAGAGTAGTGAGTCAAGTACCTTGGATGCATCGGCTTGCTTACCCTGGAAGGAGCAGATATTAACAAATCCGCAGGTTAACCGCAGGGGCGGCACTGAGTTTTGGACCAGTTGTGCGGGCAATTCGAACCCCTGGGCAAGTGGATGGTGTGGGACCGGCGTGAGCAGAAAAACAAAGCACGCAAAACTCCATACGAGCAGCCCGCAGACGAAGCTCAGTACCGCCGCACCGGCTGTATTGAGAGTTTTTGGAAATGTGACTTTGAATATGCCGGTAAAAAACGTGACCGTAAGACCGTGCAGAACCAGAAATAATACAACGGCAATTATTGTCAAACACAGAGGATAGCCGTATTTCATATCGGAGATGGAATCAGAGCAGCGACTGATGCTCGGCGTCAGGAATATTGATAGATAAATTGCGAAGACAGTGTTGACCAGCCTCACCCAGCCGATGTACAAGCCTTTTTTTATTAAAACGGCCGCAAAAACCAGACTGAATGTTATACCTGCCAATAGGACCATATCACTACCCGCTTAGTCGTTTGTTACTCTATCAACCTCTTCGAAGGTAGTTAAGCTGGCGTAAACTTTTTTCATTCCTTCATGCCTGAGGTTGCTCATAGCCCTTTTGCCTCGATACTGCTTGAGCTTGGCAATGGAAAGTTCGTTGCCTAAGATTTTGTCTTTTAAGACATTGTCCATAACCAGTATGTCAAAGATGCCTATTCTGCCTTTATAGCCTGTACCGTGGCATTTGTCGCACCCGTTTGCCCGGTGGATTTTCGCCGGGTTAACGCCGAATCTGCGATAACGCTCGGCCTGCTCGCCCGTCAATTGTGCCGGCGTTTTACAATTTTTGCATAACAGCCGCACCAGCCTTTGTGAGATGACAATGTTAAGGGCCGCTGATAACAACAACGTAGTTATGCCAAGGTCCAGCAGTCGCACAAGAGACGATATGTGGTTGCCGCCGTGCATCGTGGCCAGGACAAGATGGCCCGTCTGCGCAGCCCGCATAGCAATATCGGCGGTCTCCTCATCTCGTATCTCGCCGACACAGATAACGTCCGGGTCCTGTCGAAGAATGCTTCGCAGGGCTTTTGCAAAGGTAATGCCCGCCTTCGGATTGATTTCAATCTGGCTTGCATGCGGCAGCACATACTCGATAGGGTCCTCTACCATAACTACATTTCGCGTGTAGAAGTCAATCGAGTCGAGCATAGCGTATAGAGTTGTGGTCTTGCCGCTGCCGGCGGGGCCGCATAGAAGAATCATTCCTGCGGGCTTTACAATCGAACCTTCAAGAGTCGAGAATTGTTTCTGCGACAGGCCCACTTGATTTAGAGAAAGCACACCGGCTAAATTACCAAGTACCCTTATAGCCAGCTTCTCGCCGTTCAGGGCCCCCGCGCTGGCGACACGAAATGACATTGTCCTCTCGGATAGCTTGGCGGTAAAGCCCCCGTCTTGCGGCCTGCGCTTCTCGGATATGTCCATACCGGAGATGGCCTTGATGCTGTTGACAACGACGTTGGCCGTATCCACATTGATCTGTTGAATTTCCCTTAGAACACCATCTACTCTGTATCTGATTGCATAGCTGGCAGTGTCTCTCGGGTCTATAAGAATGTCACTGGCCTCGTGTCCTATGGCGTCCGAAATAATTCGTGTCGTGATAGTAACTCTTTCGCGAATGCGCTTTTCTTTCCCATATACCTCGGAGAGACTTTTGCCTGACGGGTCAAGCAGGACGACCGAGGAACTACCTCTGGAACCGACGAATCTATGGGTTTTTATGCTCTCGACGGCATTTATAGCTTCACGCTTGAGGAACGTTGCTAATCCCCGTCCACTTTCTATGTATCTTCTTGTGAGGTTAATGAAAAACAAGGCCAGCAGGAGTATAGGGCCCAGCAATAGTGTGGCGACGTTCGCCAGCCCCTTGTGTTTTTTCGGTACCAGAGCACTGAACTCAACGTGTTGAACGAAGTAAATGCACAGGTAAACCCAAATCACAAGGCCCGCGAGCTTGATAGGATTAAACGGCAGTTTAACCGTTTCAAACTCAAAGCCCCGCGCCAGTCCGATGAGAACTAATCCTCTAAAAACTACTCCTTGCATGTTACTCCACATAGGCCCTCATTTTAATACACTGCCGACAAGTCAACCAATGGATTATCGAAATTGTAACACACTTTCTCGGTAACCACAAGTGAAATTTTCCTGTTAACGCTAAGGCTTATCAGCGTTTAGCAATGCTTGCGGTTTTTATTGAGTGCTGTTTATTTGGTGCCGCATTTTCGGTTGCCGCGCCGGGTCAGGTCCTTTAAGCGATTGACTTCTTTCTGTCCCAGAAGCACGATAGGAAACGCGGTCTTGTTATGCCATAACGGCTCGTCAATATCAACCCATTGTTGGCAGGCTTGGCCGTCAGGTGTGTGTGGCACAGGTGAAAACTCAGCCAGCATAACCCGGATACCAAGATTGTGAGCAAAATGCATCGATGTCTCGACGTCCTGCGCGTTTGAACGTGGATGAGCCAGCATTTGATATGCCGTGATTTGCTCCGGCCTGGCTCCGGCACGAAGCAAAATCCTGACTGCCTCGTCAAGCTCGGCAGGGGAAACCTTCGAGCCGGTCTGCTGATGCCACTTCTCAGAGCAGCTCTCGAAGCCGAGGTAAAAAGTTTTGAAACCCGCTTCGAGCATTAGCTTGGCTACGGGCTCGGAAATGTAACGAGGGTGCAGCGCATTCGGTGTGTGAAAATTGACGCGCACTTTTCGCTTAATCACCTCGCGCAAAAATGGAACCAAAATTTCCTGTGCTTTATAAAGTAAAGCGTCATCGTAAAACGATATGTTCCCGGCACCGCGGGCCACAAGGAATTCAAGCTCGCGTAACGACCGCTGCAAGGGTCGTGGCTTGAAATCGTGATAAAACTTATGTACGGCGCAATAAGTACACTGGAATGGACAGCCGTCCGTTAGTTTCAAAACTCCCACGGGAAGTTTTTCATATCCTTCCCAGAACGGTAGCTGCTTGAGTTCTGGCCAGAGATTCAATAACCGCCACAATTCCTGCAAATTGGAATCTTCAACAACCAAATCCGCTCCGAGAGATTCAGCATGTTCCGGGCACAGCGTTGTGTATATACCGCCGAGAACGATTTTAGCTGCCGGGCAAAATTTTTTAATCACTTCGATGGTTTCTCTTACGCCCGGATACCAGTAAGTCATCCCGGTTTGGATTAACGCACAATCAAAGTCATTCTGCCTGCTTAAAAAACTTTCAAATTCTTTTCCGGGCAATCCAAACCTGTGGTAGTAACGTGGAATATGTGAGAAGCAGCTTGGCCTTTCAATCTTCTGCGAATAGTATTCGCCCCTGCCCCATTGGTCACAGCGAAGTTTTTGGTCTTTCGGAACCGCGGGGTGCATACGGTCCAGGTAATCGAACAGAAGCAGGTCGGCTTTTCCACGAAGAAATCCGGCGACTGTTAAAAGGCCGTATGGCTTTAGCCAGAAATCGTATGCGCTGAAATCGTAAACAGGCGGATTCACCAGTAATATTCTCTGTGTCACCACTAATCTCCGAAGCAGAATTTAAGAAAAATGCGATGCGGTTTACAATTAGGGCGCGAAATGCCTTCGGGCGAATTCCTCGGCTTTTTTACACAACAATTCTTTGCAATGATTAATCGCATAATCCAGGCTCATTTGCCTTGTGCGAATGACAGCCACGTCGGCGATTCCCAATTGTTGCCATTGCTCATCGTCCAGTTCCATACTGCCCGCTATTACTCCTACTTTTACCTGTGTTTCGTTTGCCAGTTCGGCAATTCCGGAAACGACCTTGCCGTGCAGCGACTGTTTATCGAATTTTCCCTCGCCGGTAATCACCCAGTCGGCATCCTTAATATCCTCTCGCAAACCGCTCGCTTCGATAACAGTTTCTATTCCAGGCACAAGCGAGGCATTCATAAAGGCTGCCGCACCAGCGGCAAGACCTCCCGCCGCACCGCCGCCCGGCATATTCGCAATATCAAAACCGAGTTGCTCGCTGACCAGGTTCGCTAAATGTCTCAGTCCTTCTTCAAGTCGCTCGACCATTTCAGGCGTCGCGCCCTTTTGCGGGGCAAAAATCCTTGCCGCGCCATTACTGCCGCAGAGTGGATTGTTTACATCGCAAAGAACACATATTTCCGGCAGGTTTAATCCTTCCGGCTTGATTATTTTACAGATGCGCTCAATTTCGCCGCCTCCAAGTCCGAGGTGATGACCATCTTCGTCGAGGAAACGCCATCCGAGAGCCATTGCTGCTCCCACACCGCCGTCTACCGTTGCACTTCCGCCGACCGCCAGCAATATCCGCTTTGCGCCGTAATCGGCAGCGGCCTTAATCAGTTGGCCCGTGCCGTAAGTTGTCGTTTTCAATGGATTCAATTGCTCGGCCGAGAGCAATTGCATTCCGCTTGCTGTCGCCATTTCCACGAGAGCCGTCTGGTTATCTTCAAAGAATGCGAAGCCTGCTTCGACGCGCATCCCCGGCAGCGGGCCTGTAACCGTGGCCGCTATCCACTTGCCGCCGCGAGCCGCAATCATAGTTTGTGCCGTACCTTCACCGCCGTCCGCCATCGGTCGGGCCACAATCTCTAAATCAGGCAGAACGGATACGAATCCCTTAGCCACAATCCGGCAGGCCTCCTGTGCTGTTAAGCTGCCTTTAAATGAGTCCATTGCGATGACTATCTTCATATCACCTTAATCTCGGTTAATTAAAACTAAGCGATAAGTATGCGGAATCATTTTAGTCGGTTGAAGTTAAGTTTACCAGCAGTGGTGTACTAATTCACGGATATGGCGGTCGTAGATTGTGCGCACCTTAGCCATAGTCTCGCTGGAAAGAGTCGGCAGGTCTGCCGCGGCGCAGTTTTGTTCGACCTGCGAGGGGCGCTTGGCGCCGGGGATGGCGCAGGTTACGGCATCGAACATTAAAATCCATCGCAGTGCGAACTGAGCCATAGTCGTTTCGGCAGGACAGACTTCTTTTAGCTCTTCAACGGCCTGCAGGCCGATTTGATAATCGACACCTGAGAAGGTTTCGCCGCGGTCGAAGGCCTGGCCGAGCCGATTAAAGGTCCGATGGTCGTCGGGCGCAAAGGCGGTATCCGGTTTTAGTTTTCCCGTGAGCATCCCGGAAGCCAGCGGCACGCGCGCCAGAATGCCGACTTTACGTTTTTTTGCCTGCTCGAACAAAATCTCGGCCGGCCGGTGCCGAAACATATTAAAGATAATTTGTACGGTTTGCACGTTGGGATATTCTATTGCCTTGAGCGCCTCTTCGATTTTTTCGACGCTTACGCCATAATAGCGGATTTTGCCGGCTTCGACCATTTCATCAAGGATTCCAAAAACCTCCGGCATATCGTAAACTTTCGCGGGCGGGCAGTGCAGCTGCAGCAAGTCAATTGTGTCAGTCTTCAGATTCTTTAGATTTCGCTCCACGAAGGCCGTGAGGTTTTCGCGATTATAGCCCTGCGCGGTGTGTGGATTTAATCTTCGCCCTGCTTTGGTGGCGATGTATATGGTTTCACTGCTCTCTTTGCGCAGTTGCGCAAGCAGTTGTTCGCTATGGCCGTCGCCGTAAACGTCGGCGGTATCGAAGAAATTAACGCCAAGCTCAATAGCCCGGTGCAGCGCCTTCATTGATTCGCTGTCTTCGACCGGCCCCCACGTTCCACCAATTGCCCAGCCGCCAAAGCTTACGGCGGAAACTTTCCAGCCCGTGCGTCCTAACTGACTGTATTGCATAGGTTCACCTCTTGTAGAAGTACCTGTCTGCCGGTTACCTGCGTTAAGCTATGATTAGTCGTACTATTCAATTTTGTCAAGCGGCTCGATTTACCTTTTGCCGGAAAAGAGTAATAAGCAAGCGTTCAATCTCTCATTACTGAAACCGTACGACAGGTCAGATATAACTTTTGGGGCTATTGGCTTTTTGGTGAGTAATACGGCTTTTCAGCAAAAAATGAGGAGTTTTAAGAAAGTTATACCAAAAAAAAGGCAAAGAATTGCTGAATTCTGCATTTTTGCTCTTGAAATATGGGCGAATCTGTGTTATAATGTTTGGTTCATAAGATGGAGAGGGGGAGTTAGAGGAAAACACGCCGATTCCTGTTTTTTTCGTAAGTGTTTTTCTACTCATTCAATGTTTTTGAAGACTCTTCTTTCAGTGTAACCAAGGGAACTGTTTCAGGAGATATAGAAAGATGAAGCTATCATATCCTTCGAGAATCAGACTTGTCGTAATTTCATTAACCATAGCCGGTCTTGCCAATCCTTCATTGGCACAGCTAATCAGCTTCCAGGGCCTTGGTCATCTGGCCGGTGGAGTCTACACCGAGGCATCCGGTGTTTCCGCCGATGGGTCGGTAGTTGTCGGACGCAGCGGGCCGGACCCGCAGTATGTTCAGGCGTTTAGCTGGGAAGGTGGAACAATGACTCCGTTGGGTTATCTGGCCGGAGGAGTTGCGAGTGAGGCGTGGAGTACATCCGCTGACGGCTCCGTAGTCGTGGGAGTAAGTACGACCGGTGCGGTGTGGGAGGCGTTCCGCCGGCAGGGTGGTACTATGAGCGGTCTTGGAACACTCGGTGGGAATAGCTGGGCTACAGATGTTTCCGATAACGGCTCCGTAGTGGTTGGTGTGAGCGAGAGTCTTTATCCCATAGAGGCATTTCGTTGGGAAAGCGGTGTAATGACCCCGTTGAGTGTTCTGCCCGGAGCGGTTGCAAGCGAGGCATGGGGTGTGTCCGCCGACGGCTTGGTAGTTGCTGGTAACAGTGGCTCTGACAAAGCATATATGCAGGCGTTTCGGTGGGAAGGCGGTGTAATGACCCCGTTAGGATATCTGTCCGGTGGGTCCAGCAGCCGAGTACGCGCTATCTCAGCGAACGGTTTGGTAATCGTTGGAGCCGGTGATTATAATGACCCCGATTTGGAGGCGTTTCGCTGGGAGGGCGACCTTATGGCCGGACTGGGGTATCTGAACGGCGGAGACGGCAGCGATGCGCTCGCTGTCTCGGCGGACGGGTCGATTATTGTGGGAGAAGGTTATTCTGTTTCAGGCAGGGACGCGTTTATCTGGGATTCTGTTTTCGGTATGCAAAGCGTTTCCGATGTGCTGACCGGCCTCGGAATCGACTTGACCGGCTGGGCGCTTGAATCGTGCAACGGTATATCAGACGACGGCCTGACGCTTGTCGGCTATGGCATAAATCCAAGCGGCCAGACTGAAGCCTGGATAGCCACTATTCCTGAGCCGACGACGATTTGCCTTTTGGGCCTTGGCGGCTGTTGGCTACTGCGCAAACGCAGGGCGTAAATGCCGGGCTTTACAAAACAAGAGACTCTTTGAGGAACACTTCCCTTTTCCTGCTTACCCCGACTCGTCGGGGCAGCACATCTTAACTGTTTATTATGACGTTGTCGGTTTTTCAGAGTTTGCCTTTTGTGCCTTTTGCCAGAACATAAGTATCAAAAGGCCAATCACCATGCAGCTTAAGCCATCGCCAAGAAACCATAAGTTAGGCATTTTCTCTACGAATCCCGTTATCATACAGACATTGCCTATGACAAACGCACCCAGGCCCGAGAAAGGCACCATAATACCGTAATCCATTGGTTGGAGGGCAAGAATGATAAAAAACACGCCCACCACAGCGTATGTGGCCGACATTACGCGTAATACATAGAGGACCGGCGGTGAGGTTGGAAGTAATTCCATACCAAAGAATTTGGCAATAGATTCCCATGTTGAGAAGGGCAGAATCATTCCAATTACACTCAGCAGACATCCTATAGCGGCTATCCACAGACAAATTTTTAATCCACGCATTCGCATCTCCTTTCGCAAACAGTGGTAGTTTAGTTATATTCTTTACATCCTTGTTCAATTAAGCAATGTGAAGAACCGGCCTTTTGATTTCTCGGATTATATTATTTTTGTTGAGGAATTGCCAGCCCCGATTAATCGGGGTTGAATAATGAAGAATGCCTGGCTAATATACGGCTATGCTTGAAAAAGGCCTTGTGCAGGTTTATACAGGTGACGGCAAGGGCAAGAGCACAGCAGCATTCGGCCTGGCGCTGCGTGCGGCCGGCCAGAACAATAAGGTCCTGATTTACCAGTTTCTAAAACCGCCGGAACTTGATATAGGCGAGCGATTCGCCCTGAAATTAGGGGCTGTGCGGATAAGAGTTGAGGCGCTGGATTTGCCCTGGGATATGGCTAAATCCTTCGAGGACTCCGAAGCGGTTGCTGATATGAGGGCCGCGATTGGCCGGGCCCTTGAACAGTTGGCGGAAACGGCAGAGAAAAGGTTTTATGATGTGTTAATACTCGATGAGATTGTATTTTGTCTCTCGAGTGGTCTGGCTGAGTTTGAGGACATCGAAAAACTCATTAAAAAACGAGACACGCGCGTGGAGATTGTCCTGACCGGCCGAGGCGCAACAGAAGAATTGATTGCTGCGGCCGACCTTGTTACGGAAATGAAGAACGTCAAGCATCCGTTTGACAATGGTGTTAAGGCCAGGCAAGGAATAGAATTTTAGGCGTTTCTGCTGTCGGTGTTTGTAATGGCATAAAAGTACCGGCAGATGCACAAATTGTTTTGTATCAGGCAGGGGCCTAAATTATGGTATCAAAAAGCCAATCATATTCATGGAGCAGGAAGTTAATTATTATTGCAGTCCTGCTGCTGCTCTGTGGTGTAGTGATTTCTTATTACACTCCTTATACTTCGCGGCGTAATCAGATTGTTCTAAAGGTCGTTGGATCGAGCGGGGAAGCATTAGTAGGCGCCAAAATCTATCGACGCTATTCAGTAGATGATAAGCTGCGGAGAAGCGATGACAAGGAATATGTCTGCGATAAGAAAGGCATAATCTGTTTGCCTGAGGACGAAGTATTTCATTCCAAGTGGCAACGAAAGGAGGGTCTCGTACTTTATGGACTTTACGAGGATGAACTTGCCGGTTTTGTGAAAGTCAGCGCAGATGACCTCAACAAAAAGGTGGAGTTGAAGCTGACGCCGGTGTGCCGGGTTTATGGCAAACTGGACAGCAAAGAACTGAATAACCTGGGCCAGAAGGTGGAATTGACAAATGTGTACGTTTACCTTTATGGCACGTATGACAGTCCGCTATCATATTCGAGCCAAAGGGGAGAATTTGAGTTTCTTTTGCCGGACGGCAAATATACGTTAGATGCGTATGGGACGAGATTATATGAGAAAGAAGAGGATATCGAGGTCAAAGCCGGGCAGAAAGAGCTGGAGATAAATTTTGACCTGCCGGCAGACCGGCTGGCACATCTGATTGGAAAAGAGGCGCCTGAATTGCAGCAGGTAAAGGGGTGGATAAACAGTGAACCAATAAAATTGGCAGACCTTCGCGGCAAGGTCGTCTTGTTGGATTTCTGGGGGACATGGTGCGGCCCGTGCGTTGGGGGAGTACCGGGGCTGATTGACCTGCACGAGAAGTATCACGATAAAGGTCTGGTTATCATCGGTATCCACGATGATTCGTGGAATTCGATGAAGGAATTAAAAGAAGAGATTGAAAAACTCAGCAAAAAACACTGGAATGGCAGAGAGATACCATTTGTTATTGCGCTGGATGGAGGCGGGAGATGTAAGATTGAAGGGACAAAACGGACGGCTTCGGGGGCAACCACAGCAGCCTACGGCATACAGGGCTGGCCGACGATGGTTCTGATTGACAAAGAAGGCAAGGTTGTTGAAGTGCCTTACGGGGGCTGTTGGGACATTGAGATGTTGGAGGAGCTGCTGGGCCCGGGCGCCTCGGTTAAACAGGTTGTTTTGAAGGTTGTTGGGCCGGACGGGAAGGCATTACCAGGCGCTAAAATCTATAAGAATGTTTTTGTTAATGACAGAGAACCGAACAGTGAAGAAGAGTTATATGTTTGTGATGAGAAGGGACTGGCCCGTTTGCCTGAATCGAAATTATTTAACAGGGGATGGGAAAGCGCCGGGCTGTACGGCCTTTATGAGGATAAACTGGCCGGCTTTGTGGTTGTGAAAACCAGCGACCTCGACAAAGTGGTGGAACTAAAGCTGGAACCGGCAAGCAGGGTTTACGGTAAAATTAAAAGTACAGAATTAACAAATGTGAGACAGAAAATGAACTGGACGAACGTCCATATTCGTAGCGAGATTGACAGGTCGTATCTGTCGTGTGTGAGCCAAAAGGGAGAATTTGAGTTTTTTCTTCCGAACGGCAGGTATAGATTAGAGGCGCATGGAACCAGACTATATAAAGAAGAGCGGGTCAGGATCGAGACCGGGCAAGGGGAATTGGAGATAGATTTTGACCAACCGGCAGACCATCTGATACATCTGGCTGGAAAACAGGCACCGGAATTGCGGCAGATAAAGAGGTGGATAAACGGCAAACCGATGAATTTAGCCAGCCTTCGAGGAAAGGTTGTTTTGCTGGTTTTCTGGAGGATGTGCGGTCCGTGCATTAGGATGATGCCGGAGTTGATTGACTTGCATGAGAAGTACCACGACAAAGGCTTGGTCATTATCGGCATTCACGATGATTCGTACAATTCGGTAGAGGGATTTGAACAGGAGATTGAAGAATTGAACATAAGATATTGGAATGGCAAAATGATACCTGTCGCGTTGGACGGAGGTGGGGACTGTAAGGTTGAGGGAATAAAAAAGATAGTTTCGGGAGCGACAACGGCAGCCTATGGTATTAATGGCTTCCCCACAATGGTATTGATTGATAAAGAAGGTAAGGTTATTAAGCAGAATTATTACTCAAGTGGGGATGAAAGCGCTGAAGTGCTGGAGAAGCTGCTGGCCGCGGGTGTTGACAACGGCCGGTGATTGTTTATCCTGTACTTAATTGAAGAGATTTCGATGATATGTCCGCAAAGTTGCTGTAATAGTATGTGTCCCTTAGCGCGGCCTTGGACGCAAAGGTAAAGGGCGGCGGGATAGGAAAAGTTTGGAAAGGAGTTTATTATGCCGGAGTTTGGAAATCCATTTTCAGGTATGAAGGCCGAACGAAAAGTCACGAAAGCCGAGTTGATTCGGGGCATAAGATTTATGGTCTCGGCTGAATACGAAGCTGTTCAGCTCTACATGCAGTTAGCTGAGTCGACCGACGAGGAATTAGCAAAGGACGTTCTGGTGGATATCGCCGATGAAGAGCGCGTCCACGCGGGTGAATTTTTGAGACTGCTTAAGCACCTTGCACCCGACGAAGAGAAGTTCTACAAAGACGGTGAGGAAGAAGTGAACGAGATGATAGAGAAGCTAAAGGCTAAATAGTATTTTGCCCTTTAGTGATAAATCACTTTTTTATTCGGCTTTCAGGACGGATTATACGTTAATATAGAAGCAAGAGTTTAAACAGGGCTTTAGCTGTGAGTAAAAGTATTGCTGCAATTATTTGTGCGGCTGGTGCGAGCCGCCGGTTCGGCGGAAAAAGGAATAAGCCGTTCGTTGATGTAGCGGGCAGGGCGGTCTTCATGCGAAGCGTCGAACTATTTGCCAACCGCGACGACGTTAAACAAGTCTTGCTGGCTATCGGGCCTGATGATGAAGAACTGGTAAAGGTCAAGTGGGGACCGAATTTGAGCTTTCACGGCGTCAAAATTTGTTTCGGCGGCAGCGAGCGATTCGAAACCGTCGCAAACGCCCTGGAACATATCAAACCTGAAGTTGAACTTATAGCTGTGCACGATGCCGTCAGATGTTGCCTGAAAAAAGAGTGGCTCGATGAGGTTCTAAACGCTGCGGAAAAAACAGGGGCCGCGATTCTGGCCTGTCCGGTCGTAGCAACACTGAAGAAGGTAGAAAACCAAACCATAATCCAGACCGTCGACCGAGCCGGCCTGTATGAGGCACAGACTCCTCAGGTCTTCGAGTCCTCGCTGTTGAAAGAGGCCTACGCCAATCTAAAAAATCTCGATAAAAGCAAAATCAGCGATGATTCACAGCTTATCGAGGCCCTGGGCCGCGAGGTGGCGATTGTTCAGACCGACCAGTCCAATATCAAGATTACCCGGAAAAGCGATATTGCCATTGCAGAGGCCATCCTGAAGGCCCGTCCGAAGCCCAAAAAGGAGGGCTACATCGGCCCTTATCATGAGGCTCAGTGGTAATGTAACTGCTTTTAACACATCGAGTTACGTAAAAAACAAGCCGTTGAAAATAATAAATCATATAAAATTTCACAAAAAACTTATAATTTCATTGAATATTACACGATTATCATTTATATTTACACGATGTTAGGTTAAATAAAGCAAGATAAAAAGGAGGTTTTGAGTTATGAATGAATTCATCGAAAGAAACTCACGACTTTTACGGCTATACGGGATTGTTGCCCGTGTCATCGGCTGGTTTTTGATTTTAGGAGGGATTGTCTGGTTTTTTGCGATAGTTACAAGAAATGTAATTGAGGTCCCTGAAACTGATGAACAGCATATCGATATTTTGCTTTACATTGCTTATAGCTTTACTTACGACTTTGTTATTCCCGGCTTTCTGGCCTTTGCTGTCGGGGGCCTCTTGGATTATTTGCTCCGCCCTGATGCCAAGCCACGTCTTATCCTGCGAATGACAGACAAATTGTGCTACATCTATGCCTTCTTTGTGATTCTAAGGGCCTTCGGTGCCGTAAAGGTCTTCGGCGCCAGCCTCTGGTGTGTAAATTTTAGGCTTCTCGCAATCTCGGAAATGTCAGAGTCGGCCCGGATTCTATTAGTGCAGCCGTTACTGGGACCGTCTCTGGCAAAAGTCCTGCTTCTGGTCGGGATTGGTATGATATTGCATCGATTGCTGCCCGTAATCGAAGAATCGAAGACACTGGTCTAAAGGAGGAAGAGAAATGATTAAAATTCGATTGGATTATGTGCTTTTAGACCGGCGGATGAAACTAAAGGACCTGGCTGAGGCTACAGGGCTGGCGGTGAACAATCTCTCGATTCTGAAGACAAACAAGGCAAGGGCGGTTCGGTTTTCCACTTTGAATAGTCTGTGCAAAGCCTTAAACTGCAGCCCGGGTGATTTAATTGAGTATATTCCTGATAAGGCATAAGGCGGAAAGATAGACGGGTGGCACCCCACCTTTTTTCTTTTTTTTGGCGGTTTGGTATGATAAACTACCTGTGAGTGGGCTATATAGACCCTTATTACGGGGTACAATGGCAGTTTTTTTAATGGATTCATTTTTCAGCTTAATACTTGACAGAACGTTATAAATGGTTAATGTTTTACTATCTGGTTAGCTAACTACAACCCAAGTTTGAAAGGAGGCCGAAATGGCAAGGATACTTTTATTTGTAACTTTTGTCGTGCTGGTGACTGTGCAGGTCGGATGCTATAGGCCACCCAGAGAAGAGACTTATTTTGTTCCCCCATTAGAAGTATCGCCGGCATCGGCACCGATAAAGACAATTGTGAAATCAGGTGAGATAGACATTGTCGAGCAGCTTACTGCCAATCGTCAGGCCTATCGTCAGGCTCTTGCATCGCTGGTGGATTACTATTCGAAAGCCGGTAATCATATGAAACTGACATGGGCTAAAAAAGAATTTGATGGTATGGCCGCTATAGCACAGTATCGATATCTTTTCGAAGCCGAGATCGCTGGACCAGACCTTCGGGCCACCAAATCTATTCCAGATGCCGACAAACTATTTAATGAAGCGTTAAACTCTTGCGGCAAGGCGAAGGAACTGATGCTTTTTGTCGATGAAAAAAAGCTGCGTACCGCCCTGGACAAATTTAATCAATTGATAACAAAGTATCCGTCCAGTGATAAGATAGACGACGCGGCCTTCAGGGCAGGTGAAATCTATGAGCATTTTAAGGAGTATTCGATAGCGGCTGTTTATTACAACCGCGCATATCAGTGGGACCCGGAGACAACTTATCCGGCCCGGTTTAAGACGGCATATGTTCTTGACAAATATCTGAGGAACAGGATAGACGCTCTGCCATTGTACCAACAGGCAATGGAGATAGAGATCAATAGACATCCACAGTATAAGAATTATGTTGAAAGAAGAATTCGTGATCTGGCCGGTCTTCAAAAACAGGCCGAGAAGTAATTTAAACAAAGTTGAAGTCTCGAACGAATCCGGCCGCGGGCCTGTCACAGTGATAGGCCCGCGTTTTTCTATGCACAAAAAAATGCAGCCGATTCTTGAAAATATCGTTATGGATTTTGTAAAGTCCGGTCAGCTTCTTCCTCCCGGCGGGCAAGTTGTCCTGGCCGTTTCAGGCGGCGCCGATTCACTCGCCCTTATGTATGTGCTTCATTCATTAAGGACAGCCGGCCTGCTCAGGATGGAGTTGTCCGTCGCGCATGTTAATCACCAGCTAAGGGGTGTTGCGGCCGATGCCGATGAAAAATTCGTTGTCGGGCAGGCGCATAAGCTCAATTTGCCCGTAACCGTCAGGCGAATCGATGTTTATCGCTTTGCCCGGTCAAATAAACTCTCTATTGAAACCGCCGCTCGCAGGTTACGTATCCAGGCTTTGCTTGAAATTGCTGAAACTACCGGCTTTTCTTTGGTCGCCACCGCCCATCACAAGAACGATAATGCCGAGACCGTTGTGCACCGACTTCTTCGCGGCACCGGGTTTCGCGGCCTTGCCGGCATCCGACCCAGAACAAACTTTCCCCGAAATCTGGCCTTTGTCCGGCCGATGCTGTGCGCGACAAGAGAGCAGATTGTGCAGTATCTGCGAGAAAAAAAGATCGACTGGAGGAAGGACCATACAAACCAGGATTTGAGCTACACGAGAAATTATATTCGTCACGTTCTGTTGCCTGAGTTGCAAAAAGACTGCATCGGCTCGCTAATAGAAAACCTGGCCGAGCTGGCTGAGAATAGCCGCAGGTTTTATGCTTTACTTTGCCGGCGGGTAGAGAAGCTTTGGCCAGAGGTTACTGTAAGCCGGGAAAAGGATACCATTATATTGAATAGACGAATTTTCTCAACTCAACCTGAACCCGTGAAGGTCGAATTGGCTCGGCATTGCCTGACGGAAATTGGCAGCGGCGAACGAGACTTAACAGCCCGGCACTATAGTAGAATTATTCAACTGGCTTGCGGGAATGTCACCGGCAAGGAAATCCTGCTGCCTGGTGGTTTTTGCGTCCGAACAGAATGTGAAAATTTAATTTTCGAAAAATTAACTTCGAAGCAGCCACAAACGCAACGTCAAAGTATATCTTTAGAAATCCCCGGCAGTCCTGGGGACTCCGCCGTGAGGCGTCCTCCACAGGATACCTTACGGCACTTAGAGGACTTACGGAGAACGAGGTTTGCTGATTACCAGATTGAAGCGAGAATTATCGACGCTCGGAGCCTGAAGCTCGAGAAATTTAAAAAAAGTAAGACAGAGTATATCGAGTGTTTTGACCTGGACAGGATACACCTGCCGTTGGTTGCGCGTCCTCGGCAGGCCGGTGACCGTTTTTGGCCGATGGGCCAGCCCGGTAAAAAACGGGTGGGAAAGTTTGTCTCGGCCGCACGCCTGCCTCAGGAGTCACGCGATGGACTTTTTGTGATAGCCGACGAGGAAAAAATTATCTGGCTTGCGCCTATAAGGGCCTGTGAAGAAACTAAGCTCACAACTCGGACTAAAAAGGTTCTTCAATTGCAGCTAATACCTTTCCATTAACCTCAGCCTGAAAACGGCCCAAAGCAGGGGGTAAATTAGTATGTTATGAAGGCTTCTTTGACATTGCCTGTGGTTTCTGGTATGTTATCCCGCTCTAATGCTTCTGCGGTTCCGGAAATGTAGTCAATTAAGGTTCAGGAGTGGTTCTGAATGGAAGTTAAAGCGTTTAAGGCGTTGAGTTTCGATGCCTCCGTCGTAGGCGAGGTTGGTCGATGTTTTGCTCCGCCTTATGATGTCATCAATGCCCGGCAGCAGGAGCAGCTTTATAACAGCAGCGAATATAATATTGTCCGTGTAACAAAGGGAAAAATAAGCCCACAGGACACAGCGACTGATAACCAATATACACGCGCAGCCCGGCTTTTTAAGGAATGGATTGGAAAAGGTGCCCTGAGGACCGAACAGGTTGAGGCAATTTACCCCTATGTGCAGGATTTTGTCCTCGATGGTCGCTCGTATTACCGCAGCGGGTTTGTGGCGCTGGGCAGGCTGGAAGAGCTTGGTGCCGGCGTCTGGCCGCATGAAAGAACAATGAACGAGCCAAAGGCCGACAGGCTCAATCTTATGCAGGCCACCCAGGCACAGTTTGGGCAGATTTTTATGCTCTACGATGACCGGGAGAAAATTGCTGACGGGATTATAAAAAAGATCCTCGAACAACCTGCGGCAGTCGATTTCGTTGACGGTGATGGTGTTCGCCATAGATTATTTAAGATAACAAATCCACCGGACATACAGGCCATTAGCGATATGATGACGGATAAGCAGGTTATAATTGCTGATGGACATCACCGGTACGAGACGGCCCTGGACTTTTACAAACAGACCCGCAGGCCTGAGGCGCAATATCGTATGATGACATTCGTTAATATACATAACGAGGGACTGATAATCCTGCCGGTGCATCGCGTTCTGAAAAACCTGAAAAATTTCGATATCAAAAAGTTGCTCGCAAATCTGAAAGATAACTTCGAGATTACCGAGTTTAAGTTTAACCCCGACTTGTCGGAGCAAAAGCGAGTTGCAAAGGAGCAGGCCTTTGAACACTTAAAGGCCCGGTTCGCGCAGGGCGAAATCACGTTCGGTATTTACACCGGAAATGGGGCTTTCTATACCGCTATGCTGAAAGATGTACAGGCGCTACAGGCAATCGAGGAATGCAGCCGGGCATTGGGCCGGTTGAATGTCTCAATTTTGCATAGGCTTGTTCTGCAAAAAATCCTGGGTATCACAGAGGAAGCCATAGCCAGTCAAACTAATATCGAGTATATATCTGAGCTTGGTAATGCAATCACCGAATCAATTGACAAGGTTGACAGCGGCCAAAGACAGGCGATATTTTTTATGAACCCGGCCAGGATTGAACAGGTCTGGGCCGTAGCTTCGAATGGTGAAAAAATGCCGCAAAAGTCAACTTTTTTTTACCCGAAGATTTTTACTGGTTTGGCGATGCATAAAATCGCCGGCTGAAGATGAAAGGCTGAATAAACTTTAGGAGTCAAACAATGACCGATTGGAAAAATCCACCAAAGTTGTTCATTCCCGGGCCGGTACATGTCCTGCCGGAGGTGCTGGAACAGCTTTCGCGTTACACTTTGGGCCATCGCGGCAAGGAATTCTCACAGTTATGTGCCGAGACGGTGGATATGCTGAAAAGGATTCTGTTTACGCAGCAGAACATTTTTCTAAGCACCTCCAGTGCTTCGGGTATCTGGGAGGCGAGCATACGCAACTGCGTCGGGTTTGATGAAACCGTTCTTTGCACAATGTGTGGTGCGTTCAGCGACAAATGGGCCGGCGTGGCTAAAAGCTGCGGACGCAATGTCGATGAGCTTAAAGTGGACTGGGGTAAGGCTGTAACGGCGGAACTGATTGATGAGAAACTTAAAACCGGAAAATATGCCGCGATTACATTAGTGTATAACGAGACAAGCACCGGCCTTACGAATCCGGTTTATGAAATTAGTGAAATGATGAAGAAAAAGTATCCCGATGTGCTGGTCTTTGTCGATGCGGTAAGTGCTATGGTCGGGCTGCCTATGCATTTTGATAAGCTTGGCTGGGATGTTGCCTTCGCCTCTGTTCAGAAAGCCTTTGCGATTCCGCCCGGCCTGGCGGTTTTTGCAGTAAGTAACAGGGCAATGGAGAAGAGTCAGAAAGTGCCCAACCGAGGTTATTATTTCGACTTTCAGCAATTTGCCAAATCCGCCCAGAAGGACCAAACCCCGACAACCCCGGCCATTCCCCATATTATGGCCCTGAATTATCAGTGCTCCAGACTGGTTAAAGAGGGTATGGAAAATGTCTGGGAAAGACATAAAGATATGGCTGAGTTTGTTAGAGGCTGGGCGAGGGAGAAATTTGTCCTTTTCTGTGAAGAAAAATATGCTTCGAACACGCTGACAACGATTAAGAATACCCGCGGCATTAATGTTGCAGAGGTGATAAAGTCTCTCCAGGAGAAGCACAACACAATCTTCGGCAACGGCTACGGCAAACTCAAGGAACAAACATTCCGTATCGCGCATATGGGAGATATCACAATTGACGACTTGAAAGAGTTACTTAACTGGATTGATCAGGAATTACGCTGATAGGGATGGATTTGATTTGAGGCTTGCCGTTCCGGAGCCTCAAAATCCGAGTCGCAAACCGGTGGAAATGTGTAAGGCCACCGGTTTTTTATTTTCAATGACACAAGGTTGTCACTGTGCCATACCTTATTGTTCTCGTTTTCATCTGTGTTGTTCTAAATTATGTTTGACGAAATCACAGCAATGCTAACGAAAAAGTATAAACTAATACCCGAAAGCCGGGTTTGCCTTTTTAAGGCAAGCGGATGCTGTGACCGTGTCAGCCTGGCCTCGGGTATTATTGTAGTTGGAGAGCTGGCAAATGAAAGTACGCTGGGCAATTAAGCAACTGGCAACAAAAACCGGCAAAAAGGCAAAAGATATGCTCGTCCTGACGCAGGTTAACGACCCGTTTTACATCGGTTCGAAGTCACATTATGCCGCAGCGGAGTGGGCCAGGAAACTTTACGTTATTATGAACAGGCCGAGGAAAGTTCACATCAGGAGACTACACTATTTTGCGCTCGCTCAGCCCCAGCACGTCAAACCCAATGGGCAAGTCTATCAAAACACAAGTTCCGACTGGAAGTTCCTTTGCGATGCCTGTAAATATGCGCGTTACCTTCAAATCCTTCCTTATGATATTTTTGTCGACCGCTGGAGCACTGCGAAGGCCGTCTCCGCAGACGGATATGTTTGCCTGCCGGACGGACAGGTCGGCTTTGACAGCCCCAGCCAGTGGGATAAACTGGTCAGCAGGTCAGTAGAAAGTTTGTGTCGTAATCAAATGAATCTCATATTAAGCAAGCTAATGCCTTATCATATTGAAATTTGGGTGGAAAAGTCCACTGCGGCAGATTTGATTCGGCCGATAAGCAAGAAATACAATATTCGTATCATTACAACCCTGGGTGAGTTGTCGTTAACGGCTGTCTGGCAGTTTATTAGGCGAATTCGCCGCAGCAGTAAACCCGTCCGTGTATTCTACATCAGTGATTTTGACCCTGCCGGGGAGACTATGCCGGTAAGTGTGTCCAGGAAGATAGAATTTCTTACACGGCAGTATAAGCTGAACCGGCAAATCGACATAAAGCTCCGGCCGTTAATGTTAAACAGACACCAGTGCAAGCAGTTCAGGCTGCCGGGTATCCCGATGCCCGACAATCCGGGCCGAAAGTTTAAATTTACCAGATACAACGGAAGAATAACTACCGAGCTGCACGCCCTTGAGGTTACGCGACCCGGTTATATCCGAAAAGTGGTTGAGGACGAGTTGAATAAGCACATCGAGAGTTCCGAAATCCTTGCAGCCGCCGAAGAAGTCCGGGTAATGATAAGACCTTTTCTTGAAGAGATTCGAGAAATGGTTCTCAGACGCTGTGAACTTAAGGCGATAATGAAAAGGTTCGATAAGCAGCTCTCGATAGACTGGAGAACTCGCCAGTGGAGGGGGCCTTGGCTGCTGGATACCAAACGTGATTACCTGAGTCAGTTGACGGCCTACCACCTGCACAGGCTGCGATAAACATACTGCGGTTATTTAAGGAAACCTAATTGGTCGACGGATTTAATTCATATTGAATTACTTCTTTTTTAAAACATAGTACTTAGGCTTCATTTGTCTACGCGTATAATCGCCGCTTTTCCATTCATAAAACATATAAGTCGAGCCTTCTATTTCCTGAATGTAATACCTGGATGCAGTCCTGCCTGCCGGACTAATAATCAGTCCTTTTGTCCAGACCAGCCGGATTTTGGATATTTCGTTAATCATGGTATTTATGGTTTCATGTATCCTGGTTTCCGGCTCAAAGGTCCGGGAGAGTAACGATTCGCTGAGCCCTTTTTCTTTAGCTTGCTTGAGGTAGGCCCCATCTGTCCTCAGGAACTCAGAGAGCTTCATATTCCCATCGACAGAAAGTTCCTTCAGGAATGATTCGCCAGAAGCTTTTACCGAGGCCTGTTCAATCTCGGATAAACTCTTATTCAGTATCTCAGACATTTGCCCGTCAGGGTTTACACCAAGCTCTTTAAGAAACGATTCGCTCAGTTTTTTTATCTCCATTTGCTGGTCCCGGAGGGCCTGACTGTTTAAGAATTGAAACATTTGGCCGTCTGAGTAAATTATATGTTCTTTGATAAATAATTCGCCTCCCGGCCATTGTCTGTTGCGGGGGTCAAACTGTTCAGGCGTTTCGACATAGTCTATTGCTTCCCATGTCCCGATAGCTTCGGGGTCGTTGACAAATGGGTAGTCGACTTTATCAAAAGTTCTGGTTTCAACATATACTTTACCCGGCACTTTCTTTAAAACACACAACTTAGGCTTTATATGGTAAATACTATAATCACCACTCTTCCATTCGAAAAACATATATGTCGCGCCGTCTATTTCTTCTATCATATACTTTGAAGCCCTTTTGCTGCTCAAATGAAGGATCAGTCCTTTTGTCCAGGAAAAGGCAAAGCTGGTTCCGCCGTTTTCAAATATGAATAATTCTTTAAGGAAGAAGTCTCGCCGCCTGCTTGTTCTATCGGGGTCGAAATCTTCGATATTTTTTACAATACCCACCGTTTCCCAGCAACCTATCACTTCCGGGTCGTTTACAAAGGGATAATCGACTTTATCGACGATATGCCCTTCTTCGTTAATGGAGCTGGTCGATGGAAGGTCCTCTTCGCGAAGCTTTTCTTTGTTGTCGGGACTTCTGTTACTTGTTACGTATAAGGCAGTTACCTTGTAATTAACAAAGAACATCCTCACGTTCCAATCCGGCCGTTGATAATAGCAACGTCCTTCCTCACCTTCAAAGTCCAAATATAAAACTCTATCTACATTTACCCAGTCAATCGGCTCACCTTCGACAGTCTTGGCAGGTTCACCCAAGACAGCCAGTACTTCATCAAGGGAAGAGCCCACGTAAATTTCATCGTGGAAAACATATCCAGCTTCAGGTGATTCAAATCTCAGTTCAGCTATGGAGTCCTGAAGCATAAAAATCGAGAAGCCACGCGGATATACCATGCAATAACGGTCTGTAGGAATTTTCTCTCTCGGTATGGTTTCCTGACCCCATATATATTTTAGCGGCTCACCAAAAACCTCAATAACATCATCAAGGACTGCCTTGTTGATGTCCAGCTGGTCTACTTTAGCATTTATGTCAGATAAGTTATTTGCTTTTTCTGCATTTGTTAAAGCCACACCACCTAACACCGCCAAGAGAACAACCGCTAACATTGACCATTGGTACGAGCCTTTTTGAAATTGTGCAATCATTGTAATTCTCCTTTTCAACTGTGATTTATTTTCCAGTATCCCTGCTATTCCCGGGGCGTACTGCAATCCGGAAAAGCCCTTAAAAATATTGACCAGCGTCTGGCCGTACGTCTGCGATTCGCCCGTACCTATGGCTGAGAGTACCAGTCCGTCACAGGCCAGTTCCCTATCCGCCCGCATTCGGCCGAATGCCAGCCATACCAGCGGATTGAACCAGTGCAGTATCTGCAGAATGACCATCAGCCAGCCAAGATAAACGTCGTGGCGTTTGAGGTGACCGAGTTCATGGAGAAAAACATAACGCAGCTGTTCTCTATCCAGCTTTTCAAGCATCCCTTCAGGCAGCAGCAACCTCGGCCGAACAACGCCGAAAAGAGCCGGGCTTTTGACCCTGTCGGTTACAACAATCCCTAAAATTGTCCGTACGTTCATCTGGGCCTTACAGTCTTCCAGTAAGTTGAGAATCCTTCCTGCAGTTAGCGGCCTCTTTGATTTGATAATCCTCCATAGTTTGAAGTTGCACGCCAATGCGAAAATACCCAGGGCCAGTGCAACACCGAGCCAAAGCAAAGATAATATATGAATAACTTCAAAAGAATTCGCTTTTGTGCCGGCAGTTAACCGAGTTGTCTGTGGCATTGCTTCTGCAGGCGCGACTGATTCCTGATCGCGTGAAAGGAAGCTTGCTTTTGTTGTTATGGCCTGCCTTATTTGTGGTGTTACTTTCTCGGTCTGCTCAGCGACGATATTTTTTGCCTGTGTTACCCATGTAAAAACACTAAAATTACTCTCAGGAGCCCATGGTATAACCATACGTGCCAGCAAAAGCAGCCACAACCAGTAATGCCAGCGAACGGCTAACCGCCCGCGCACCACAGCTTTCACTGTGAGTATAAGGCAAACTAAAACGCTTACCTGCATCGTTGAGACCAGCAGCCACCTGAAAAACCAGGACAATTCTGTAACAAAAGATTCCATTACTCTGCCCCGCCTTTCTTATCCAGAATCCGCTGAAGCTCTTCGATTTCCTCATCTGACAATTGTTCCTTTTCGATGAACGCCGCCAGTATCGGCTTGAGTATCGCCGTTCCCGCGCGAGCGACAAAAGATTCAGCATCGGCCTTTATACATTCTTGCTCGCGCAGCAAGGGAAAGAAGTAATGACGCCTGCCTTTCTTCTCGAAGCCGATGGCTTTCTTTTTTGTCAGCCGATTGATAAGGGTCCTTATGGTCTCAGGTTTCCAAGCAGTTTTCTTAGACAGGATTTTAATCACCTCCTTAACGGTCAACGGCGATTTTCGCCACAATACACGCATAACCTGCCATTCAGCGTCTGATATTTTCGGCCTGTCTTCCATAGAGTCATCTCCTAAAAGTTACAACTGTAACATATATATTGTTACACGTGTAACATAAAAGTCAAGGGCAAGATTCAGAAAAAATGAAAATCTTTTGTAATTTTCTCAAAAAATCCCTTTTTTAGTACGAAAAACAGGGAAAAAGATAGGGTCGGGATGAGAATATATTTATTGATAATTTATTCGGATATAAACAAAATATGCTATTGGAGAAGTCTGTTTTATAACGATATAGTAGATGAAGGACAGTCTTCGTAATGGGGCGTGGTTTAATCTGATTTGTCTGTAAGCTTTTTTTCAGCGAGTCACAAGTTCTATATATTTCACTAATCCAAAGGAGATTAGTATGGGGGCAAGGATTATAGTGGCGGATAATCACAAAATGGTGCGGCAGGGACTTAGCTGTTTGCTGGATAAAGAATTTGGTATGGAAGTTGTTGGAGAGGCCGGGGACGGCCGGTCGGCTATTGACGTGGTAAAAGAATTGAAGCCGGATGTCGTTATTATGAGTGTTTTTATGCCGAGTCTGAACGGCGTCGAAGCCGCGCGTAAGATTATACAGGAAGTACCGAACGTTAAGGTAATTGCATTGTCGGAGTATGCGGATAGGCGCTCGGTGCGTGAAATGCTTAAAGCCGGGGCATCCGGCTTTGTGCCGAAGCAGTCTGACTTTCAGGAGCTTGTTTCTGCCATTCGTGCTGTTGTATCCAACCAGACATACCTCAGTCCGCAAATAAGTGAAATGGTTGTTCAGGGATATATACATCGGGTGGAGGGAAAGGATAATTCGGCTTATTCGTTGTTAACTTCCAGGGAGCGCGAAGTGCTTCAGTTGATAGCAGAAGGTAAAACCACTAAGGCCATTGCTAAGGAGATATTTGTTAGTGTTAAAACGGTTGAATGGCACCGCAGCCAAGTTATGAAAAAGGTTGGGGCTAAAGGCATAGCAGAACTTGTCAAATATGCGATTAGTGAGGGGCTGACACCTGCCTGTGCCTGAATTAATAATACACGAGAGCAGCTCATTCCTATTGCCATTTCTAAAAAAATGCACAGCATGGCTTACGCCACTGTCATTTGTTGTCATTCCCGCGAAACCTGTCCTGAGCAAGGTCGAAGGAGCGGGAATCCAGTTTTATAGTTCTTGATTCCGGGTCTTCCTATGGGACGCCCAAGGCAAAACCCGGATTGACTAAATGACCTTTTGTAGTTAAAGCCGTTCATATCTGCTGCAAGGTTTTTCGAGCTTCTTAACAAGGAATACCCTGGTTAAGTTGTGTTTTAGTAAATCCGATAATTTGCTAAAACGTATTTCATATTAAGGAAAAACTGTTTTCTTGAAAGGGGGCATATCATGGTTTTTGGAAATAGTAAGTTCCCGGAAATTTTACGACTTCGGCGATTTTCTTTCCCGGTGATGGTGTTGTGTATAACATTGGCTATATCTGCGCAAGTCATTGCTGACGAAGGAGATGGAAAGGTTAAGCATTTCAAGATGATATCGAACGTAGAATATAGCGGCAAAGGTCAATTCCGGAATCAGGAGGAAATGATATTCACTGTTAGCGAAAGTCCATTGTCAGACCAGCAGGTGCTTTACTCTCTTTCTGCAAAAAGCGTTGATTTGGCGGGGAAAAGTTTAGGCGCAGGAAGATTATCTGTTCCCAAAGAATTTTCCTTTATTATCGACAAGAGAACCAGAGGTTTATCAACCGATGAATCGGACGTGGCTTTTTTGGCTAAGATTAATAATGCGTGCGTCGACTCATTAAAGAAGATAACCAGGGAAAATATTGGTCAGACATGGCAGCAATCCTTCAACCTCTCGGGTGTTGATAAGGTACTGCCCGGCGAATTAAAGATGACTTTAAAGGCCATACAACTGAAATCGGATTTACTGGGAGAGTTAATAGCGGTCAAGGCTGTTTCGGAGCCTTTCAATTTCAGTATTATCGAAAGCGATGGAGATAAGGGCTCTGTTCGGTGCAGTACGGGTGCTGTTTATCTGTTTGATACGGAAATAGAAGAGATTTATATGAGCATATCCATTTTTAATGCTGTAACCAAAATCAACGGTTTTAAAGAAAATTTACGGAATGAGGTTGCGACATATAAGACGGATGCCAAGGGAAATCCTGTTGACCTGAGTGGCCTGGGCAGGGATTTCGGGAAATTTACCAAAGACCTCGGCTTAAAGGAAAAAGGTCTTGAGGTTAAGGAAAAGACAGTGCTGCCTTACTGGGCTCAGTCTCAAGGTTTGTATGTCGCGCAGGTAGCTAATGTGTGTACGGCAACGGCCTGCGAAGGGGCTGCCAATCCGGTTGCAACGGTTTTTATGCCAACCTCTCAGGTTGTTAAACGTCAAGGCCTGGGATCGCCGAAGACGGTGGACGCTATGTCTGTTAGCAAGGTTCTGGCAAGAGATGTGCCCGGAGTAGCGAGTATGAAGATTGCCGTTGCACCGACTTTTATGGGTATCGGACTGGTGGAAGGTGCTGCCATAGCTGGTGGAACCGTTGCCATAGCGGCCGGTAGTTCGAGCAGCTCAAGCAGCTCGCGCAGCCCATCACAATAAGCGAGCGTGTACACAGCTTTAAGGAGGAGGGCGTGTTATCGTTTGGTTGTGTAGCGGGGCAGCAGAGAAATTAGACTTGTTTGTCTGTGTTCTTGACCCACATCAGATTCCGTTCGAAGTCAAGAACGATTGTCGTATCCTGGAAACACTGCATTCCAAGCAAACCCTCGCAATCTTCTACAAGCGGGCTGTCATCTGGAAAGACCGAAATCTTTGCGTCACGTACGGTTAAATCACCGACTTTGACTTGCGGAATAATCCCCCTTTTGCAAACGAGGTTTCCAATATAGGGGTATAAATCTTTGTCTTTGGCGAGCTTAATATAACCGAGGCTGTCAGATAATTTTCCCCATAGTTCTTCTTTAATCGCCAGACTCCGGCCGTTGCCCGTATCAAGCTGTAAAGTAATCTCTTCTCCGGCAATAGGAACCGTTATGAAAAGAAATGCATTTCCTCCCAGGTCCCGTTCTATCTCAAAAGAATATCGTGTCCATAAGTTGCGTTCTTTCGGCCTGAATAAATGTTCCTTTGAAAGCTCTACTTCCTTTTGGGGATTGTCAAACAGGATATATTTAAATTTCATAAGTGTCTGCAGCCCGACAATGACGACTTTTTTTCTTGGAGCTAATAATTCCAGCAGATTAAACGAGTTTTTTCGCTTTAGATACAGGCCCGGCAAATTAGAAAGTGTTATTTCGCCTATGTTTAACTCAGGCAGGTAGCAAAGGCCGAAACTTTTGCCAGTGGAGTTGATTATATCGTTATCCTTTGAATAAATTGGCAGATTGTGGGCTGAAACGTGGGCTTCTTCGACGATTATGGATTGTGATGCGCCCGTGTCTAATATCACGGGGTATTTTTTTAAGCTCTGTCCAACCTGGCCCTCAACGACCATATAAAAATTTTTGTGATAAAGGTCATGGAACCTGACTCTACATATTTTTTCCTGCTCTATTCGGCCTTCTATTTCCCACCAGGAATCCGGGATAGTATCGTTTCCTTGTAATCCTTTTACCGAATACGTATGAAGATTCCCGTTTATCTGGTTATCAGGAGAGTATGAGCAGCCTGCATACAAGCTCGTGATTGAGAGCAATACAACAATCAAAGTGATTCGAGATATGGAAATAAATGGTCGGCATGTGCAAACCGAATCTTGTATGAGTGAATACAGGCGCACTCGCGGCACACGGGGAATATCTCTTGTGAATTGGACCGACGAGATTTTCGTACCCACCCTCCTAATATGCGTTGGTGATATTATACCACTTTTTGGTAAGTAGAGTCAATGATTTTGTCAGTTGTCGGCGTTAAGGGCCGACAATTTGTAAATCAATGATGAAGTTATATTATAACACCAGGGTTTTGGAGGGCAGAAACCATCGATACTCTGGTTATTTGCCTTTCCAGAATGCCGATTAGAGTGGTTAGTACGAATAGTTCGTATGCAACGATTGGGCGGGAAATTAGGGGATTAACTAATGGACAGATTATTCAAAGGCTATCAGCTTAGAAGTATTGTTTTTATATATGCAATTTTGTTCTTATTGATTCTTACGCCGGGCTGTGCTGAAATGGTGCCGTCTGATGCACAACAAGTAAGGCGATTTGAAATTGCGGGGCAAAGTACTTCGGGCGGTTACATGGAGGGCAACTTAGGTAGAGCTGAAATTCGAATTGGGCCGTACCGAGTGGTTCCCGGTGATGTACTTGAGTTTCAGATGCCTGCTATTTTGAGAACTCCTTCCTTGGAATCTTCCGATGTTTTTCAGGCCATTGAGTCTTATTTGTGTCGAGTGAGCGATCCCGGAACTATCGCGATGCCGATAGTGGGCGAGATTAATGTTGCTGGAAGGACACTTGCCGAGATAGAAGAACTCGTGGCGGAAGCTTATTTTCCGAAATATCTTGTTACCAAACCAGCCGTAGTTTGTAAAATTGAGGAGCATGTTCAGGAAAGGAGTTTCACTGTGACGGGGCTTGTTAACAAGCCCGGCGTTTTTTCTTATCCGCTTAATGTTCGCTACAGTTTGATGGATGCGCTGGCCTTTGCCGGGGGTACTAATATGGTCGCGGACCCGCGTTATGTAAAAATACACAGGCGTGATTCAGCAGGTAAAGTAGTTTCTGTCCTCTTCAAAATCGACAAGAAGAGCCTGGCAGATTCCGCGAATGTTTTGATAAGGCCGGGCGATATTGTATCCGTAGAAATTACACCTCGAACAAGGGCTAATATGTTCTTGTCTGATATTTTTCGTATAAGTGTTGGCGCTAGTTTTCAAACGGATGATTTATAAGAATTATAATCAAAATGGAGATGTATAATGGGCAGACAATTCAACACAGGGATGAATGATGATTTGAATTCCAGACAAACCAATTTTCAACAAAATAGTGAATATGACGAAGTCTTGCCCCATGAAAGTTTACTCGAAGTATTTTTACGGCACAGATGGGCTATTTTATTAACAACGATAATATTTTTGGTTATTGCATTTTTCTATCTTTTAAAAGCCACCCCGATTTACACGAGCACAGCAAGAGTTTATGTCGAGCAGAGCGGGCCTAAAATTATCTCTGAGTATGAAGGATTTATGACACAGTCAAAAAACTACCTGCATACTCAGAGTGAGCTTGTAACCTCAACGCCGATTGTTTCTGAAGTGGTAAAGGATGGGGAGGTACGAAAACTGAAAACCTTCAGAAATATCGATAATCCGGTGGCGTATATAAAGAAGAATCTCGAGGTTACGGTCGGCAAGAAGGATGATATTATTACTGCATCCTTTGATTCTCCCTATTCAGCCGAGGCGGCCCAGATCGTGAATGCCGTAGTGGATTCGTATGTGGAGTATCACTCCAAACGCAAACGCAGCACAGTATCTGAAGTTGTGAGATTGCTTCAGAAGGAGAAGATTAAGCGTGATGAGGAACTTTCAAAGCAACTTGGGAAGATGGTTGATTTTACACGAGACAGTGGTGTTATTTTTTCTGACAACGCCGAGGGACATATTGCCTTTCAAAGGTTGGCTAAATTGTCGGAGGCCCTTACAGAGACACAGTTGGAAGCTGTCGATGCAAAGGTGAATTATGAGGCTGCGACGGGCATGTCAAATGATCCTGCTAAAGTAAGACAGTTCGCAATGGCGCAAAATCCCCGTACTTCAATGCAAATGGCTCCGACGAATGAAGAAGTTCGTCTGCGCGAGGAATTGGCAGACCTTGAGATTGAACTTAAACACGCCATGCGTTTTTGCACCCAAAGCCATCCCTCCATCAAGGCGACTCGCGCAAGGATTGACCACATCAAGGAAAAGCTTGCCGAGTATGAGAAGAAATTCGTTGAGAGCTATATTGAAGCGATGCGGCAGGGATGGATTGCGGCCGAGCTGAGAAAGAAGCAGCTCCTGAGTTCATATCAAAACCAGGAGAAAGAGGCTCAAAATGTCGGCGTTAAAGCCGCCGAGTTTTCAGTGCTTAAGTCTGAATTGAACCGTTCAGAAAGAATTTGTGAGATTCTTGATAATCGCATCAAAGAGCTTAATGTTACCGAAGATACAGGGGCGCTGAATATAAGTATTTTAGAGGTTGCCCGTCCGGAAGATTTTCCTTCAAAGCCGCAAAAGGCCAAAGTGATGGCTGTGGCATTAGTGCTGGGCCTTGCTTTCGGCTTCTTTGTAGGATTGTTCCGAGATTGGCGGGATTACAAGTTATGTTCTGCAAAGGAAATATCCTCCGTTCTTAGAATTCCGGTTCTCGGTGTTGTTCCGTCGATGACACAGGATAAAGGAATTACCGCTCACGGACATAAAGCCTGGTTCGGGTTTAAACCCCTTATTGCTAAGGTTATCAGGGGCCCTTATGCGGTTATGTGTGCCTGTTTCTCCAAAGACACATCAAAGCGTTTCGATGTCCGGCCTGAGAAACCTCACGGAAGCAGGAACAGATATGCAGAGATTTCGACTTTCACAAAGAGGATGCAGTTAAGGCTTCAGCCAGTTATGGATAAGGTGCGTAGAGCTGTCAAGGAGGCCATATCATCTGACATATCTCGGAGCGACGGAAATGATTCCACGGATGTTGATTCTATGTTTAGTTTTAGCGATGCTCATCGGGCCGGGGCCGCTTCAACATCTGTCACTAAACATCGTAAGCGAGCAAAAAGAGCCGATTTTGGCCCTTCCAGCTCTGCGGACAGAAGAAAAGAATTGGAACGAAAAGCTATTGTGCAGCGGGGCACACAGGTGCTCCTCAAGCCTACATCTATCGTAGCGGAGGCATACAGGACAATACGTACATCGGTGTTTTTTGGTGTGCCTGATGGACAGGCAAAGACGATTGTTGTTACCTCTCCCGCGCCGGGCGATGGCAAGAGCACCCTCGTCAGTAACCTCGGTATTGCTATGGCGCAAGCCGGTCAAAAAACGCTTGTTATCGATGGTGATTTTCGAAGACCTGTGCAAAACAAGATTTTCGAAATCAGTGCTGAAAATGGTCTGTCAAATGTGCTTTCCGGCAGTCTTTCTGCTGAAGAGGCTATACAGTCAGGTTCTGTAGAGGGGCTTGATATCCTTGCCTGTGGACAGGAAGTGCCGAATCCTTCCGAGTTGCTCAATAGTAGCGCCTTTATAGATTTATTGAGCCAGCTTTCAGAGAGATATGACCGGATACTTATAGACTCACCCCCGGTGATGCCTGTTGCAGACAGCCAGATTCTTGGGGCCGTTTGCGACATCACACTGCTCGTACTCAGGGCTGAAAAGTCAACGAAGCGCCTTAGTCAACATGCACGAGACAGCCTGGTCAATGTCGGGGCGAGGATATTGGGAGCAATTGTAAACGGCGTCCCATTAGGAACTGGCCGATATGGTTATTATCGTGGCTACGGGTATTATCGATATGGATACTATGGCTACGGCTACAGCAGGAAGAGAGATAAGCAGGAACCTAAACAGGCTCCTGAGGAGCAGGCTGCTTACGTTTAAGTTGCCTGTGTGGAAGCTTGTTATTAGATGTTTTGGCGTGAATGTGCGATGAATTGTTGGGAAGTTAGTTGACTTTAACTTCCAGATGGGGGCTTATGTGGGGGCGTTCAGGAATAATCATTATATTGATATTCATTGCCACTGTATTCCGGGGATAGATGACGGCCCGGGGACGTTGCCGGAAGGATTGGCGCTTTGCCGGGCTTTAGTTGACGACGGTATAAAAACTGTCATTGCAACACCACATCAGCTTGGCCGGTTTGATTGTTTCAATGATGCTCAAAAAATAAGAGAAAGTGTTTGTAGTCTTAATGAGCAGTTGAAGAATAACGGTGTAGAGCTAACGGTTTTGCCGGGCGGCGATGTTCGTGTTGATGAGAGAATTTGCCGATTACTTAACGAAGACAGAATACTTACACTTGCTGATGGCGGAGAATATATCCTTCTCGAACTGCCTGCCGAGATTTTTATAGATATCGAACCGTTGCTTTTTGAACTTTCATCTCTGGGGATCAGGGCAATTATATCACATCCGGAACGGCATCCTGTTCTTCCAAGGCGCCGTGATATATTACTTAGATGGCTTGATAACGGTACTTTTCTGCAGATAACGGCCGCCAGTTTACTTGGGGATTTTGGGCCTGTCCCTAAGAAAATTGCATGGCAGTTGTTGGAGTCTGGCTTGGCACTGCTTGTAGCAACGGATTCTCATAACCTGCACAGCCGAAGGCCGCGGATGGATAGTGCTTTTCAGTGCATAAGCGCTAAGCTGGGCGGGTCTGTCGCAAGACTGGTTTGTATTGAAAATCCTTTGAGAGTATTAGAGGGTGATGAGCTAAAGAGTTTTTCGTATCGTGGTCGATTGAAAGCGTGAAGATACATATGCTATCTTTATCTTATGACAATACGGATTTTCAAATAAGCCGATTTGATAAGGTTATTGAGTGGCTGCTGGTCGGCCTTCTTGTTTTTATGCCTCTTGCATTTGGAGCGGTGTATGCATGGGGCGAGGAAATTGTTGTTGCATTGACGGGTGCTATCGTCATCTGTTTTTTACTTAAGCTCATATATCATCCCAAAGAAAAAATCATCTGGACGTGGGCGTATTTGCCTGCGGGGATATTTTTATTTGTTGTTGTTTTGCAGCTTATTCCTTTGCCTTGTGCCTTTCTAAGGATAATCTCACCTGGTACTGTATCGCTGAGAGGAGAGCTTTTAAGCGGCATTCCAGATGCCGAGGGGCCGTTTGGGTTTATGCCTTTAAGCCTGTATCCGAACGCAACTTTACACGACCTTCGTTTGTTATTGGCAATTTTAGCGGTTTTTGTGGTTGTTGTTAATGTATACCGCAGGCCGGTCCAGATTAAAAAATTGCTTATGTTTATTGCATTAATTGGTGGTTTTATCTGTCTTCTTGCGTTGGCCCAGTATCTTTTTTGGAATGGGAAAATTTATTGGCTGGTTGCTACCAAATACAGCGGCGTTAAAGCAGGCCCTTTTATTAACCACAGTCATTACGGCCAGTTTATGAATTTGTCAATTGGAGCGGCCCTTGGCCTGGTTATGGTGAAGTTACATGAACAGTTTAAATCAAAACATTTTGTACCTTCTGATGTGTTCGTTTATTTGGGTTCCGCTGACTCAGGGAGTTTGTGGCTGCTTGTAGGAGTGATTGTTGTCGGTTTGACGACTATTTTTATTTCTCTTACTCGTGGCGGTATTGTCGGTATGCTTATCGCTTTTGCCTTTACGGTACTAATGCTTTCACGGAGGCATTCACTCAGGAGAGGGGCCTGGATGATGGTTCTTATGGCACTTATTGCGTTTAGCTGTGTTCTTTATATAGGTTTTGATGTGGTTTATGAACGCCTTGCCAGCCTTTATAACTTGCAGGAGTATGAGTGCCGATGGCAGATTCTTAAGGATTTAACTTCTGCTTTTGCGCGCTTTCCCGTGCTCGGAACCGGGCTTGGGACACATTCAGTAGTGTATCCTATGTTTGACCGCTCGTATATAACCGCGTTGGCCACGCACGCAGAAAATGAGTATGCCCAGGCTATGGAGGAAACGGGCCTGATTGGTTTAGCGGCCTTGGTATTTTTGGGTGTGGTTGTGTGGAGAAATTATGTACGAAATATAAAACAGCCCGGCTCGAGCATCCGTTTTGCCGCTTATGGTCTTGGATTTGGATTGTTGGCAATTCTTATTCATAGTTTGAGTGATTTTGGCCAGCATATTCCCGCAAACGCATTTTTGTCCGCTGTGTTTTGCGCCTTACTTATATCTTTGTCATATTTATCCGCCGTGGCGGATACGAGACAAAATAAAGAAACGGCACAAGGGATAAACTTATTCGTAAACTCCAGGTCGGTGCGTCTGATGGTTCTTATATTGATATCCGGAATTTGGTTGTGGTCACTTGTTTCTGCGGATAAAGCGCGCCTTGCCGAGTCAAATTGGCGAAAGGTTCTTGAGATTGAACGAAGTCTTGTTGAGAAAAACTGGAATCCCGACTTGTCGGGAGATGCAGAGTATGCAAACCTGATTTCTTTTGCTTCCAGGGCGTCGAATTATCAGCCGAGGAATGTAAATTATCTATATTGGCTTAATGTTTACAGATGGCGGTCGGTAAGCCGGCAAACCAACCCCCAGACCGGTGAAGCGCTAATCGCCGAGGATTCGATGCCGGTCGTACGGGATATTGTGAAGCAACTACGCAGGGCCTGCGTTGTTTGCCCGACCTATGGCCCGACTTATTGTGTTCTTGGCCAGATTGAGAAATCTGTCCTTGGGGAGGCTCTCGGCGCCGAGAACATAAGAAAGGGTTTTTCTTTGGCTCCCTGCGACGCGGCAGCTTGTTTTGTTGCCGGTTGTCTGGATGTAGAAGAAGGGGAAATAGACCAGTCAATTGAAAAGTTCGACAGAGTTGTTCGCCTTGATAGCGGCTCTTTTAACAGCATCGCCGATATGTACATTGACGGTCTTGACAGGATTGATTTAGCTGTGACTCTCGCCGGCGAAGAACCCAGGAGACTTAATTATGTAAGCAGGAAGCTGGCGGGAAACACCAGCTACGAGCATTTAGTCGAGGAGATAGATGCAAAGGCGAAGAGCCTCCTTGAGGATAAATGTTCAATACCCGACACCCCGGCCTGGGCTTTTGCATCCTTGGCGGGTCTGTATCGCAAGTACAAAAGTAACGAGCTGGCTGAGAGATGTTATCGAAGCGCCCTGGCACTTGATTATAGCCAGGTAAACTGGAGGTTTTCATTGGCCCAGTTGCTTGCCCAGATGGGGCGAAAATCAGATGCAATGCACGAAGCAAGGATATGTCTGAGATTTCGGCCGGATTTCCAGGCGGCCAGGGAGCTTATCGCCAGGCTTTCAGTAGAGCCCGGCGTTTTGGCTGAAAGTTTTGAATCTGTTGATATTAGCCCTTAAAATCTGGTGTTAATTTTGAAAATAAGATGATGGATACTTATTTTTTTACATTTCTTGGGTCATTTTTATTGGCTGTTTTGGCAACTCCGGTTTTGATTAAGATTGCCTTTAAGTTTAGTGTAACGGATTCGCCCGATGTAAGGAAAATTCATATTCGGCCGGTGCCTCGTCTCGGTGGTGTGGCGATTTTTTTGCCTTCGATATTCTTAACTGTATTCGCATTGTTGCTTTCGGATATTTTGGGCGTAGATAATTTACAGGCCTCTCAAACCAGGGTCATAGTTTTGCTTTGTTCGGCTTCGTTTATGTTTTTAATAGGATTGATTGATGATATTAGAGGTTTAAGGGCAAGGTTTAAGCTGATTTGTCAGTTTATCGCGGCAATTGTTGTGTGTCTTTTTGGGATACGTATAAGCTCTGTTACTTTTTCTGGCTGGTTTGTTCTTAACTTCGGCATATTTTCCTGGCCTTTGACTATTATCTGGATTGTGGGCATTACAAATGCCGTCAATTTTATTGATGGGCTTGATGGTTTGGCGGCAGGCATCGCTGCAATCGCCTGCGGTGTTATGGTGGTACTTTCAGTTTACTTTCATCAGTCTGCTATGGCGGTAATGATGCTGGCGCTTCTTGGCGCGCTGATCGGTTTTTTGTTTTATAATATCAATCCTGCAAAAATATTTATGGGTGACTGTGGCAGCCTGTTCCTGGGCTTTACTCTCGCATCTGCAAGTGTTTTATTCAATGCAAAGTCCAATGCCTTAGTGGCTCTTACTTTGCCGATTCTGGTTCTGGGTATCCCGATTTTTGACACCCTTTTTAGTATGCTCCGGAGGTTTCTAAATCGAAGGTCGGTTTTTTCCCCTGATAAAGACCATTTTCACCACAGATTACTGGCGTTAGGATTCAAACAACGCCACGTGATAATTATTGCTTATGTGATGACTTTACTAACGTCCGGCCTCGGGATGTTTATGCTTTTGACTCGAAATGTGCAGAGCATAATAGTTTTTGTTTGTATTGTTTTGCTTATCGTGCTTGCATTCAGAGTTGTTGGCTCGGTTTGCCTGCTGGAGACAATCAGGGGTATTCAGAAAAAATATGCTCTGACCAGTCAGATAAAAAGAGAGATAGAGGAGTTTGAAAAGGTGCAGCTTTGTTTGCTGCAGGCCGGGAATTTTGACCAGTGGTGGCAGGCTGTATGTTTGGCTGCTGAGCGTATGAGTTTGGCCAATATTTCAATGCAATTGACAAATCGCGATGGAACGAAAAGAATACTAACCTGGGACAGAAAGAATGAATTCATCGATGATAATCTCGTCAGAATGACAATACCTGTTCCTGACCGGCGTGTCGGTCCACCTTTGAAGCTGGCCGTTGAGATAGCCTCGAAAGATTCACTCGAATCAGCCGGCAGGCGAGGAACACTTTTTACCAGGTTAATTGATGAATACGGTATCGTAAATCTGCCATGTACAGTTAGGCATTTGGCTGAAAGTGTCACATAGTTGTGGCTTGCTCTCAGGCATGGATTAGTTACAATCTTATCGACCTCTATACTCAGCAATTCCGTGTTGTGACTTGCTCTCAGGCATGGATTAGTTACAATAGCAGGCATTAATGGGTCTTTCGCCCGAACGTTGTGACTTGCTCTCAGGCATGGATTAGTTACAATTACAGCAAACACAACGCTGCCGACGGTTATGTTGTGACTTGCTCTCAGGCATGGATTAGTTACAATGCTCAAGCCGTTCGGTCTTCGCCGTCTGCAGTTGTGACTTGCTCTCAGGCATGGATTAGTTACAATAGTGGATGGAATGTGATAAACATCAGCGTAGTTGTGACTTGCTCTCAGGCATGGATTAGTTACAATTGAGTTTGACGCTACTAAAAACTGGCTTGGTGTTGTGACTTGCTCTCAGGCATGGATTAGTTACAATAGTGGATGGAATGTGATAAACATCAGCGTAGTTGTGACTTGCTCTCAGGCATGGATTAGTTACAATTTTGAAGCTCTTTTATATCCCACTTTAGTCGTTGTGACTTGCTCTCAGGCATGGATTAGTTACAATTATTTTCCGGTAACAGACGCAGCACAAGGCGTTGTGACTTGCTCTCAGGCATGGATTAGTTACAATTCTGTGATGAGTCCGACTGCAGCGCACTCGGTTGTGACTTGCTCTCAGGCATGGATTAGTTACAATTGGGGCATGCAATCGGTAAGGCCGCTGCGGGTTGTGACTTGCTCTCAGGCATGGATTAGTTACAATTGGGTCGTGCAATTGGTAAGGCCGCCGCCGGTTGTGACTTGCTCTCAGGCATGGATTAGTTACAATTGGACTACAGCAAAGAATAGCATCGGGTTCGTTGTGACTTGCTCTCAGGCATGGATTAGTTACAATTTCGCCCACCTGGTCATTGCTCTAAGCGAGTTGTGACTTGCTCTCAGGCATGGATTAGTTACAATTCTTTTTGCTTTTATAAGCCGGGCTCTGCGTTGTGACTTGCTCTCAGGCATGGATTAGTTACAATACGAGAGGAGAGCGTTATTCACTTTCCTTCGTTGTGACTTGCTCTCAGGCATGGATTAGTTACAATTGTTGGCGGACTTTGGGAAATCATTGTTTGGTTGTGACTTGCTCTCAGGCATGGATTAGTTACAATAATCACCGGCTGGGACGCATATCAAGAGGGGTTGTGACTTGCTCTCAGGCATGGATTAGTTACAATTCCCATTCAGGGTTGGCCTATACATTTTAGTTGTGACTTGCTCTCAGGCATGGATTAGTTACAATCAATGTACATTTTCAACACGACCGAGCCGGTTGTGACTTGCTCTCAGGCATGGATTAGTTACAATCCGTACCTTCGCATGGTTTGCCCGGCACGAGTTGTGACTTGCTCTCAGGCATGGATTAGTTACAATTTGCAGTTATACGATATTAGTCGAATCGAGTTGTGACTTGCTCTCAGGCATGGATTAGTTACAATTTAGTAGTACGGGATGTTCGGGATATATCGTTGTGACTTGCTCTCAGGCATGGATTAGTTACAATACCTATAGAGCTGAAATTACACACAAGAATGTTGTGACTTGCTCTCAGGCATGGATTAGTTACAATAGCTCGCACGCAAGTTCTTGTTTTGCAAGGGCTTGCGTGCGAGCTTCGTTAGAATAATTCGAGCTGTTGGGGTTGTAAAGGGGCTGGCTTTCGCATTTTTCCCCAGAAAGTCTGCATTCTTGCGAACTGTTTATCGGTGATAGTAACCAGGCGAACTTCACCATCAGGAGGCAAAAAATTCCTGACCCTATTGTAGTGGACGTCTGCATTTTCCTCGCTCGCACAATGCCTTACATACACGGAGTATTGTAACATACTGAAGCCGTTTTTGAGAAGATTTTTCCTGAAGTAAGTATAATCTTTTCTTGCCTTCTTCGTATCCGTCGGCAGGTCGAACATAGCAAAAATCCACACGGCTCTGTATCCCGATATAATCATATTTTTGGTAAATCCAGGTGTTTCTGCTCACCGGCAAAGCATCGCTGTAACGAGGCTGCCGTTCGATGCATTCCCACCATTAAAGGCCCCTTAAAACCTGCTATGGTCACCGGCTCGTAGAGCACTTCCAAAAGCTTTGCCTTGGTCGGTTGGTCTAATTCTTGAATAGCCCCTTCACATTCGCATATCTGTCTGACCTTTGATTCCACAAAACCACGGAATGGCTCGAGCACATCATCGGCAAGACAAAAGGCATTGTAACGATTATGGTGGTGAATTCCGAGGGCCGGCAGGAGTCCCGCCGAGCAGAGTGCCCGCGCCACGGCCGCACGCATAACCATATATCCATAATTGAGTAGATTGTTTGGGGGTGAGCCGTTAATGTCTCTGCGGAATTGTACCTGTGGCGAGCCTGTCGAAGCCATGTCCTGCAGATATGCAGGCCAGAATTTTCTGCTTGCCCTTGCTTCGATGTTGTCGGGGTCGCCTGAGCGAACCCTGTCACGCAAAGCCATAAGGGCTTTGTAAGTAACTGTATCGTTGCGAACAAGTTTTGCCTGGTGTTTGATTTTTGCTTTTACAATCTGCTTCCAGAGTTGCTTTTTCACCGGAAGTTTTGCACTTATCTGCTGTGCGAAGCGCTCGGACTGAAGGGAGTTAGTTTCAAGCGGCAGGAGCATTCCCGTCGGGTGGTGATTGCCGCTGCACAGCACTATTGCTGCGCCGTACCTTAGTAGTTCCGTAAAGACCGAATGTGTATAACTTACTCCCTGATGGTCAACCAGCAAAACCCCCACATCCTCACAGGGTATGCTCGATGCCTCGCCATCTTTATTTTTGATGAGCAGTTGTCCGTATCTAACTGATAATCTCCGCCCCGATTCTGAGATTTCGATGATTTTTTTTATCATCCCGCCGGCCCCGATATAGCCCCAAACCTGCCTCTTCCATATCGGCTATATCAGGTACTGGCTTTTCCGCTTTCGTCCAATATCACCGCTTAATCATTTGCCGGCCAGACACGTCCCAAAGGATCAACAGTTACTTTATACCCATCGAAAAGATTCGCCTGCTTTCGAATGACCGTCGTATCGTCGTCAATCTGAGAAGCCGTATGGTGTCTGAAATAGACCTGCTTGTTTACATTCATTTTCTGAACTCTAAACAAGTCCATTTCCCCATAATTATTTGATAACATCACCATATCGTTGATCGCAAGCGAACATACGAACCGCATTGCTACACCATGCTCTCGGTTAACCACTTCCTCCCCTCGCCGACTTCGATTAACCACCTCAAACATACTTACAACCTCTGCATCACGTTTGCCCTTCTTCGGCCCCTCAGTATATTCCCATATCTCCACGTGATGATTGCTACCAGGTGCTACAGCGCGATAAGGTCTACCCTGTATATCATTCATCACAATCATATTGTTAAATACCTCTTGCACTCTAATTTTCTTAATTGTAATTTTATTATCACTTATTGTTGTTTTCATATACAGGGGTTCTTTCCAAACTTCTTTTGGTATCTTTCCTCTTTTTGACAAATCGATTCCTTTTTTAGTAAGCCGCTGCTTGACAATATCTCTAACTACGGGGTCCACTATTTTCTCTATCATTGGTACCGTCAGATCCTCAATCTTTTTGCGATATACAAAATACTCCTGCCCCTTTTCATCTTTCTTGCCGGTCATCCCGTAGTTTGTCTCCTCATGCAACTTCCCTGAAACCTTCCGCTGCATGCGGTGCGAAACGTTTATCTGCTTTACTTTCTCTCTAATACCCTCTCTAAAATCCGGCCAAGGCGGCTCAAATCTTGCACCGGTTACCGAATATTTGCTTCTTGCCAGCTTGCGTAAATGTTCATTCTCCGTAACTCCTACAATAACCGCATCTACGGCATGCCGACGATGGTCATCATTACGCTTGGTCTCAAGTTCGTCAAAAACTCCGTCTAGGCCCCATTGGTGCCGCAACTCCCCTGTAATTTTACCCTTTGTCCCCCTTACATATACACCAAGTTTTTTAAGGTATCGAACTACCTCTTTGCAGATATATCTGGTGTCATTAAGCTCTCTGGTGATGCTTTGGTCCAAATCTATTTCTTTCTGAAGAAATTTCCGTCGCTTCGGCCACGGCAAATGTTTTATGTTTTGCTTTATTTGCTCGTATCGCTCTGGGTGATGACCATATGTTTCGTATGGTGTTTGATCTCTTTTAATATGGATATTCTCTCGAACTGCACACAGCGTTTTGTTCATATAGCTATCGTCTAAGCTCCGGTCATAAGGCAGAATATGCTCTATTTGAAATTCGGGGTTTGGACCAAACAATGCCGCCTGTGAAATTTGCCTGCCCGTATATGGACATCTTTTTCCACATTCCACCCATAGGTTATATTTGATGACATCGTCCCTTCTGGGATTTCTTATCCCTATATCCTCTCTTAGGCGTTTGCGTGCTTCCTCGTTTCTCTTTTCATTTTCAAATATCTTCCAGTGCAATTCCTCTCTTTGCCTTTTGCTGCCTTGCACATCTCTTGCCATTTCAATTTTAATCTTTGCTGGTTTCCCATATTCTCTCACAATGGCATTAACCACTTTGCGAAGCTCAAACATCGCTTTATTAACGATTGGATTACGTAAACTCTCCGGAGGGCGCAGCCTGTCAAGGCCTTTGTTTTCTTCGCTTGTTGCTTTTCTGTTAGGATACGCTTGGGCTATCGCCTCGCTTGTGAGGGCTCCTTGCTCCATAAATTCAAGTAAACTTACTATCGCCTTCTTCGAGAAGCTCATATACCCCTGTGGCACCGATATCTTCAAAGCAGCCTCTATCTGATTATCAGTAAAACCATATTTCGCTCGTAGCTTTTCTCTAAGCTGGTCATCCTCAAGTTCAATAAGCCACTTGTTAAGATTCATTTTCTCATGCTCATCCATAGCATCCCATCGCTTAACTCCAAAGACATTCTTGCTCCTCATACCAGCGGTAAAAGTATCGCCTTTTAACGATTTGACATGCTTGCCACTTCTGCCTATTTTGTATTCGGCATTGAACTTCTGGGTCTTTATAAGCCCTAATAATTTGCGGATCTTGTCAAAGGTTATATCTTTTTTTTTGCTTAACTCTGAAAGTAATTTTTCTCTTTTTCCTTTCATTTGCTCATCATTCAGATTTCTTTCAGAGCCATCAGAATTTTGAATAATCAGGTTATTCACATCCTGCAACAAGCGAAACCTTCGCGCATACCAATCCCCACGTGGACAGCGTTTCTCCCCTGACTCTAACTCGCAATTTCCTATCGTTTCAGGGTTCCATTTCATCGGCCGTTGGTAAAATATAATCTCATCACGAACTTTCTTTTGTAAATCTTCGGTCAGTATATCCGGATAAAATTCCGTCTGCTTTGTCCACAGTAAATCAAATTCTTTCTCGTACATTGAACGGAATGTATATTGCCCCCGTATCCGCTTTTCGTCCGGATTTAGTCCTGCAAAATACTCACCTATTGTCCGGGCATTTTTGTCGTCCATTTCTTTTTGCAGGGCATTCGCGCCTTTAATGATAAATCCATCTTCTTTGGTTTTACCGGTTTTACGATTACTCTTAAAACCCCTTCGCTGGCTTAAGTGATAAAGTATCCTGCCAAATTCGTATGGATCCAGCTTCTCATCCAGCGCCTTTTTGCGTAGCTTGTATGGGTTTGTGTGAAAAAGAGATTTCAGTCCCGAATTGCCCAATGGTAGTAATTTTTCTGCTTGCAAAGTTCTTAATAATTGTTCCTTTCGCAGATTACGCCTTTGATGATTTCGCCTAGCCGTTCGTGCTTCTCTCCGCGTGGCGTTTTTTGACTTTTCCAGCCCTTTTGTATCTCTGTCTACTCCCTCTGGAAATACCCTCACACCCAGATTTATAATTTTGTTTTCTTTTTCATCGAGCAGTGCCCATCCTATGCTTTTTGAACCGATATCCAGACCAAGTGTGTAAGCAGTCATCATCTATCCTCTACGGAAATAGATTTTTTGAAATTTTGACTTGACTATTTTAGGTATTATATGATAAAAGTCAAGTATTGTAACTAATCCGTGTCTGTGGGCTTGTCATAACAAGGGTAAGTTTCCTGCTTTAAGTGGGAAACCCCGCGGACACCGCCCCATTGGGCCTGAGAAGGCCTAATGGGGCGAATCCTTTTATGGGGGCAGATGCGGTTTACAGGCTGGCTGGATTAGAACAGCAGGGGATAAAAAAAAGAAAACATCGAGAACCCGTGCGGATTACCCGATGTTTTCCGGAGGGGAGAAAACTCTTTCCGTATTTGTTTATCGGTCAAAAACAAGCAACACTTTAACAACAAGTGCTGCTTGTTTACCCTATTTAGTACGCCGAGACGAACAAGGCAGTTCGCAGCAGGGCCGTTAAAGGATGTTAATTTCCCCATTGTAGTATTCTGTCAGCGTTTCCAGGCTCATAAAAGAAAAGGTTATTTAGAATGAAGATTTTCTGTGGCCGGCACAAAAAAAACAAATTGCCTATGTTAACCAAATTGGACATTGCAAACACAGAATTTTACAAAGCAGGCACAAGGGCTCAGGTTTGGCTCAGTGTATAGCTTATGCTTTTGGTTTTCTTGCGGCCTGGCAGAACTGGGTCATAAGCAGCATCACCCGGTTTATTGCCTCGGCTGTGCCGTCTATCTTAGCGTAGGCATCGACCAATTCAAGAAGCTTTGGGTCGGCATTGCGTTCGTTAAGATGATGTGTGGGATTAACTATGCCGGCATCAAGACCATACTCCATTGCCTTTGCAACGTAGGCTCTGGCTAGGCCGATTTTCCGCCCCGGCAGGTCGCGGACTGCGTTGCTAACTCCCAATATGCAATGGGCGGATTTCATTGCCGGGTCGCTTTTGATTTTTTTAATCGTCTCGAATGCCCGATAGGTGTATCCCGACTGGCCGGGCTCCATCGGCATATCTATTGCCAGCGGGAAAGCGCCGGGGTCGAAGAATAACTCATCTGCTTTGAAACCAGAGTTGATTGCCTGCTCGAACATCTTCCGGGCTAAGGAGTACAATTGCTCAACCGATCCGGAGCCGTCTTGCTCACCGGCCTTCTTTTCACTAATCAGCATGCCGACAAACGCATAATCATAGTCTTTCTTCAGTTCCATCATTTCTTGCATTGTGTGTAGTTTAATCGAATTAACTAACGGCTGCTTTACCCCCGACTCATCGCCGCCGTACCAATGCTTTAAACCTGCGATTAGAGTATTCTGGTCACTACTATCGATGCAAACTGCGATGCCTTTACTCCACTTGCGAACGAGTGTGATATATTCAAGCATCATATCTAACGCTGTCTGGGGTTTTGCCTCACCGAAAGCATCGACGTTAACGGCGATATAGTCGGCGCCCTGGTCGACTTGGGAAGTAATCAGGTTCCTGATGTAGTCAAGTTCCCGACTCGGTTGTTTGTAGGCATCGGGACCGGATTCGTACAGGTGTTTCATTATCTGCCCAGTCTGGAGAATCGAAGCGTGGATGGATTCACCGATGACAATAAACGGCTTGGTCATTAATAATTCCTTACAGAAATGAATTTATTAAAATCTTCAACGATATTAATTTTCCAGCATTGAGAAATGTATTTATCCCGGTATTTTTCAGAACTACTACAAGAGGGAACTTATACATTTTTTTCGATTCTTTTTCAACACCCAAATTGTTGTAGCTCTGCAATCTATAACACCACAAGAGCTTGTGCGTAAAATGACAAAATGTAGGATTCGGGATTTTTTACCTGCTGTCTTGTATCCCAAATCCGGCATAAGTATGGCCGTCTAAGCCGTGTGGATAACTTGTTAATAACGTATATATCGGCTTGAGAGGTTTGCTAAGTCCAGACTACCCGTCATCCATGTCAAAATGGTCAAGGTTTTTTACAGGTGAGCTGATTACTCTCATCTCTTTTTTTATTGTGCGCAACTTCCTTTTATTAATATACTTGTGTACACCTTATAACCGATTAGCCCTGCTATACCTACCGGTCGGTTGCTTTTAGCCGTTATTCACTCTTGAATCCAACCTTCGGGCTAAGATGGGCAGGATAGACCTTGTTTCGTGGATAACTTGTAGAAAATCGTATTTTAGCGAATAGCAAAAAAGACCATAATTTCTTATCAGCAGGGGAGATACTAATTATCAGCATCAATTAATCTGTGTTTCAATAATCGACATACCTGTTTGGGTTCACGGCTATTGCATACCGCTGAGCAGACTGCAATTGTTTTTACGCCGGTCCTTAGAACGTTATCAATACTCTCAAGCTTAATTCCACCAATCGCGACGCTGCCTATCCCCGCAGCATCAGCTTGTGCCGCGCCTTGCTTTACGAAATCCAGCCCAACCGCTGGGGTATCCGGTTTCGTATCGGTAACAAAAACCGGACCAAGTGAGACATAATCAGCGCCTTGAGCAATTGCGGTATCCAATTCGGCAGGTGAATGTGTGCTTTTTCCCAGAATCAGCGGCGTCAACTCGAGTTTTCTCGCCTCACGCAGAGGCAGGTCCCTCTGGCCTAAGTGTACCCCGTCGGCACCGGCTGCTGCCGCGATATCAACTCTGTCGTTTATTATGCAAAGCACACCGGCATCACGGCACATTTTAGTTAATTCAACCGCCAGGGCAAAGACACTGTCGTCGTTCATAGCTTTAGCTCGAAGTTGGATGCAGTCCGCCCCGCCGGCAATGCAATTGCTTGCCAGGTAGACAACATCAACTGGTAAATCAGTGGTGATTATCACATAAAGGCTGACCGATTTAAACTTTTCTCTCACTTCGCTACAGATGAGGACGTCCTTTTCGAGTGTGTAGGCCGAATATCTCAGTTTTTCAATGCTCTCGGCAGTCTTTGGGTCCACCGTGCGGGTGATTTCGGCCAGTGCTCGAAGCGCCTCGGTAAGGCGTTTGCACGCCGCCGTCACACAATCCCTCAGTTCGGCCCGTTGTAATTGCCCCTGGACTTTTATATCCGTCCCCACGTCTCCGGGCGTATCTCGCGCGGTGATTAATCTGGCGGTGTTTAGCCGGGCAATCGCCGTACAAAGCTCATGTCGAAGCTTTTTGGCCCGTGAGCTAAGCTGGGCGGAATTTAGGGCAAACCTGCAGAATTCCTCAATCAGCCGAGCTGCCTCACGGGCCCGGTTGAAGTTGGCATCAATTATTCTATAAGAAGCTCGCTCCACAAATCTATTATAGCCCATCGGAACTGCATCTGACAACAGATTCAAGGCAGTATTGTGCGGTATCCAGCATCCGGCCCGCAGGTATTGTCCCGGACATATAGGAATTGTTCTTGACTGGTATTTGCAGATTGGGTAGAAAATTGGAAGTTTTTGCCGGCTTTGCTGCCGGCAGATAATTAATAACGACAATTAGGGGAAGAGCCAATGGACAAGAAAAACGAAAACCCGGAAGATGTGGCGGGCGATGAGGAAGTAAAAGGTGGCGAAGGCGCCGCGGAGTCCGAGGGTGCCGAACAGCAGCCGCCGCAGGAGACCACAAAGGAGGCGCGGATGTGGGCGATGTGGTGTCACCTGCTGGGCCTTTTTACATGCTTTGTAGGTCCGCTTATCATCTGGCTTGTCAAGAAAGATGAGGACGCATTCATAGACAACCAGGGCAAGGAGGCATTGAACTTTCAGATTACGGTGGCAATTGCCTTTGCAGTTGCTTCTGTTCTAACTCCCGTGTTGATTTTTGTTTGCATAGGATTTGCCCTGGTTCCTGCGGTGTTTATTGCGGACCTTGTGTTTTGTATCGTTGCAAGCGTCAAGTCGAACAGTGGCGAAGCCTATCGCTATCCGGTCAGTATCAGATTCATAAAGTAGGCACGGCCGAAACTTGCCTTGCGCCGGCCCGGTGGGCAAACGGCGGGCGGGAGCTGTCTCGACGTTTTTATTCCGCTTCAGGGTGCGCTGGGGGGAAGGGCTGTATGTGTGGAAGGCCTGACTATGCGCTTCGTTGCAAAATTACTGATTAGTGTGGGTGTAATAATTCTTTCCCGATAAATCGGGGCTGCGTAAATAGCGTGTTTTGTATCCTGCACTATAGGGGCAGGCATCTGAAATCACTTATCTTGCAAAGGCTGGTTTTGTTGGTATTATACAATGAATGGCAAAAGGTTCAGGCAAAAAAAGGCCTGCACAAGGGCAAATAGTCAACAAGAAGGCCTTCCGCGATTACGAGATAACGGAGAAAATAGAGGCGGGCCTTGTGCTGTTGGGTACAGAGGTTAAATCGTTGCGGGCCAGGCAGGCGGAGTTGGATGGGGCGTATGCCCAGATAAGAGAAGGCCAGTGCTGGCTGGTGGGCAGTAAAATATCACCGTACCCACAGGCGAGTATTCATAACCATCCGCCGGAGAGGAAGAGGAAGTTACTGCTGCACAAACGACAGATAAAAAAGATAACAAGCAAGCTCGAGCAACGAGGCTTTACGTTAGTTCCTCTGCGGATATTTTTTAACGCGCGAGGTCTGGCAAAAATCGAGCTGGGACTGGCGAAAGGCAAGAGAAAATATGACAAGCGTAAACAAATCGAACGACGAGAGCTCAGGCGGGATATTGACAGGAGTATGAAAAAGTATCGGCGAAAAGTAAAGTAGGAACCAGACGGAGGGTCTGTTACTGTGGAAGAGGAAAAGAAAGAACAGGAAAAGATAATAATCGATGAAGACTGGAAAGAGCAGGCACGTAAGGAAAAGGAAGTTATGATGGCTCAGGAGAGCGCAGAACGGCAGAAGCAGAAGCAGGTGAAGGAGAAACGCCGGGGCCCCCTGCCGACAGGTGATTTTGCAGGACTGGTTAGTATGCTGGCTACGCAGGCATTGTTTGCAATTGGAGCATTAGCGCCGGAAGGGCAGGAGAAGAAAGAACCGGACCTGGAATTAGCCAAGTATCATATTGATGTGCTGGAGGCGCTGGAGGCAAAGACAAAGGGCAACCTCAGCGAGCAGGAAGCCGAGATACTCAATGGAGCACTGCACCAGTTACGGATGTTGTATGTTAAAGTCTCAGAATGAGCTGCCTTCTCGCTGTGGATATTTTCAGGAGTTTATTAGCCGGTGACAATATTAGATAAGATTATTGCCGACAAGCGGGCTGAGGTAGAGCAGCGAAAAAGCCAGGTTGATTTTGCGCAGCTAAAAGCACGGGCGCAGAGTCTGGAGAAGTGCCGTAATTTTTACAAGGCGGTTACGAAACCGAACCGGCGAGGCATTAACGTGATTGCCGAGGTAAAGAAGGCCTCGCCGTCGGCGGGGATGATTCGGGAAGATTTCGAGCCGGTAAAGATTGCGGAAATTTACGAAAGATGTGGGGCGGACGCGATTAGTGTTCTTACGGATGAGAAGTACTTTCAGGGCCGGCTTGAGTACCTAAGTCAAATCAAAGAGGCGGTGGCCCTGCCAGTATTGCGCAAGGATTTCATCATAGACCAGTGGCAGGTTTATGAGTCGCGGCTGGCGGGGGCGGATGCGATTCTGCTTATTGCCGAGGCGCTGAAACCGGGCGAGCTTATCGATTTAATGATATTAGCGGCGGAGCTTACGTTGACCTCTCTGGTGGAAATTCACGACGCCGATACACTTTTAACGGTCCGAAGCATGATAGGATTCCCAAAGAAACACTACAACCTGATTGGCATTAACAACCGTAACTTGAAGACGATGAAGGTTGACGTAAATACAACGGTACGGTTGGCGGAGTTGATTGACAATAAAACTGAGCTGGTTACCGAGAGTGGGATAAAGAGCCGCCAGGACGTCGAAATGATAATCTCGGCGGGGGCTCGTGCTGTTTTGATTGGCCAGACGCTTTGTGAGAAGCCGGACATCGCGGAGAAATTCAGGGAGCTTTTCGGCTGAAGGTTAAATGACGTGCCGGTGGTGAGAAATTCAGTCGACTTAGATTTGGAATGATGGACCATTTAATTTTAGCGGCGATTGGTGTTCTGATGGGGCTTTACGGGGGGTTGTTGGGCATTGGCGGCTCGGTCGTGATGATTCCTGCTCTGGTTTTGCTGTGGGGAGAGAATCAGCATTTATATCAGGCCTCGGCAATGATATGTAACTTTTTTGTGGCGACTTCGTCGGCGCTGTCCCACAGGAAGGCCAATGCCTTGATGGGGGATATAATTAAATTGCTGATACCGGCGGCGGTTGTGGGAGTATTGGCTGGTGTAGCTTTGAGCAACAGCGCCTTTTTTGCAAGTGGAAAGAGTTATCTTCTTGCGAGGTTGTTCGGAATATTTCTGATTTATGTTGTGGTTTATAACTGCTTTCGGTTAGTACGTTCTGTAAACGGTACTGCGGCCCGAACGGTTTCGGACGTTCGCCGGTCGATGCCATTGACAATTCTAAGCGGGTTTGTGACAGGCCTGGGAGCGGGACTTTTAGGAATGGGGGGCGGTGCTATCTGCGTGCCGCTGCAGCAACTTCTGCTCAGGATGCCGTTGCGAAGGGCGATTGCAAATTCCGCGGCTACAATAATTTCCATTTCTTTGATTGGGGCCTTGTATAAAAACCTGACCCTTGGCGGCCATAATATCGAAATAATGGACTCTGTCAGGATTGCTGCGGTTGTTATTCCAACAGCGGCAGTGGGCGGTTTTTTTGGGGGGCGCCTGACACACACGCTTCCACGAGATGTTGTTCGAGTTGCATTTATATTACTGGCGATAGCGGCGGCATACAAGATGCTGACTGTGACGACAGGCGGCTGAAATAGCCGCCGGATTTAGTGCTTTATCGAGCTTTAGATTGTTTTTCGCATTTTCCGCATTTGGTATTTTTTTGTTGAAATCCCACTGACAGGGCTTTAGGATTTGGCCGAGCGAGGTTGTAAATGGCAGAGCCGGGCTCATATAACGATAAAAGCAGGGATTCGGTTACTAATCAGGCGGTTCAGGATTTTGTCAAAACGCTCACGAGAGAGCACCGTATGCTGGTTATTCTCAAGGGTCAGCTATATGAGGGCAGTTGGGAGCCGATGCTCGAGGATTTGAAGAATCGCCTTGCCGGCAAGCCTTATATTTTCAAACTCGCCAGCCGCATCAAAGACGACATAGAGAGAATAGAGCAAATGCAGGCTTTTGAGAGGCAGCACAGTGTCGATTTGACAGACTTTGTGAACATGGAAGATTGACTTGGCTCTCCGTCAGGAGTCCATAGGACTAACACGGCAAAAGCCGTTTAGCCGTTGTAAATCCTGAGATGAAAAGGCAGGCTCGATATTGAAAGACGGCATCGGGTTTTGTAGTTAATGTAGTTTTTCGCTTAATCGGAGGCTCTGTTTCTTCCAGTTTTTTATAAAGGATACATAAAATGTTTCGAGACAGATTTTGTTTGGGGGTCATCATTTTTATATTGTGCACGTCGCCGCAATGGCTTTATTCGAAACAAGTACGGCCGAGTAAGCAGCAGCCAGCGCCGCTTGTCCAGGCAGAATTGCTTGAGCGGGCAAGATTAACTGTTGTGTGGGAAAGTAACCTGGCCCTGGATAGGCCGGAACGCCTTGGGTGTCTGTTTGTCCGAGGTGATAGCATTTACGCACTTACGAACCAGAATTATCTGTACGGCCTGAATAAGAGGGACGGCAGAATCAGGTTCGGGAAACTTCTTGCATCAAAGGGTCTTTCCGTCTTTAGGCCGCAGCTTTTCGAAAATGATTTGTTTTTCACCGCAGGCAATAAGCTGCTGCAAATAGATACTGAGTTCGGCCGGGTTGTCAACTCAAAGCACTTTACGTTTACAGTAGCCGTGCCCATCGTGCGAAATGCGAAGTACGTTTACGTCGCCGGCAGCGACCGACGTCTGCACATCTTCGATGCCGAAAGCAAGCTTGAAGAATTTCAGGTCGCCGCGGATAACGATTCTATGATAACTTCAGTTGTCACAGATGACAAATACGTGGTTTTCTCCACTGAAGAAGGTAACGTAGTCAGTATCTTGCCGGGCGCGCCGATTCGCAAGTGGCAGTTTAACACGGCCGGTACCGAAGCAGCACGGCTCGTTGCCGATGATGGGTCTGTGTTTGTGAGCAGCCGAGATACGAACCTCTATCAGCTAAATGCCAAAACCGGCAAGATGATATCGAAATTTCACACGGGCGCAAAACTTGTTAGCACGGTCCGGGTAACTGAAAGAAAAGTTTATCAGTATGCCCGTCGTCACGGCCTGTACGCAATCGATAAAGAAAGCGGCAAACAAATCTGGCAATTAAACGAGGGCGTAGATTTGCTGACTGAGGCAGGTGAAAAGGCTTATGTAATGACAAATGATAATGCTATTGTTGTAGTGGATAACCGGACCGGCAAAAAATTGTATTCAGTTAATCTTGCAGGCGTCTCAATATACGTCTCAGGTAGCCCTGACTCACACATTTATATCGGTGACGGTTTGGGCAGACTCGCCTGCCTGAAACCGACCAGATAAAAACAATGACAAAAACGAAGAAATTTGGATGCTGGTCAAGTCTCTGCGCCCTGAAGCAACACAAGGCGCAGAGTTGTTTGTTACATCTTGTATTTTAGACGGTGAAAACTTTTTTAGGAGAGACGAGTAAAATGGATGTTAAGATTAAAGTGGCACTGATTAGTGTTTCAGACAAGAACGGAATCGTTGAGTTAGCACAGAGCCTGGCACAGATGGGCGTAAAGATAATCAGCACGGGCGGGACGGCAAAGAAAATTGCCGATGCGGGGATTCCCGTCGTAAGTGTTGATTCTGTTACCGGCTTTCCGGAGATGATGGACGGGCGCGTCAAGACCCTGCACCCCAAAATTCACGGCGGTCTGCTGGCGCTGCGGGAAAAGGCTGAACATGCTCAGGCATTAAAAGAGCATAATATCGAGCCGATTGATATGGTCTGCATAAACCTGTACCCGTTCGAGCAGACTGTCGCCAAGCCGGGCTGCAAGCTCGAGGAGGCGATAGAAAATATCGACATCGGCGGACCGAGTATGATTCGCTCGGCCGCGAAAAATAATAAGTATGTTACGGTTGTTACAAGCCCATCTCAGTATGAGCAGGTAATCGCCGAGATGCAAAAGAATAAGGGGGCAATAAGCGAACAGACGCGAAGCGAATTCGCAAGGATTGCCTTTGGTCTTACCGCCTGCTACGACACGGCCATTTCCAAATATCTCAACCAGAAGGCAAGTGTTGAATATCCGTGCCGGGTTTCGATGGCATTAACGAAAGAAAATGATTTGCGCTATGGTGAAAATCCCCATCAAAGCGCGGCTTTTTATAAGCTGCCGGCCAGTGGTGAGACGTGCATAGGAAACGCCAGGCTGCTTGAAGGGGGTAAGGGAATCAGCTTTAATAATCTGCTGGATGTCAACGCTGCCTTTGAGCTGGTTAAGGAATTCAGCGAGCCTGCCGCGGTTGTCGTGAAACATCTGAATCCCTGCGGCTGTGCGGTTGACAACGATATCCAGGTTGCCTACCAAAAGGCTTATGAGGGTGATGTGGTAAGCGCTTTCGGCAGTATTGTCGCGTTGAATAGAAAGGTTGATGCCAAGCTGGCAACGACAATTATGGAATCATTCAGCCGGTTCGGCAAGGCGAAGGGAGCGAGTGGTTTCTTTGCGGAAGTGATTATCGCGCCCGAGTATGACGACGATGCGATAAAGACAATCAGGACGCTGAAATCCTGGGGCCAGAATGTTCGGCTGATGGAAACAGGGCCCATCGACAGGGTCAAAATCGATGCGGCTGAGTACGATGTGAGGTGTATTGTCGGTGGACTGCTTTTGCAGAAAAGGGATTTGGTTGCGTGGGAGCCGGACGTGCTTAGCTATCCGACAAAAGACAGGCCGAGTGAAAAGCAAGTTGAAGACCTGCGGCTTGCCTGGATTGTGGGCAAGCACGTAAAAAGCAATACAATCGTGCTGGCAAAAGATAAAAGAATCATCGGTGTGGGCGCCGGTCAGATGAACAGGGTTGAGTCCGGCCTTATAGCGTTTAAGATGGCCGGCGAAGAAGCAAAAGGTTGCGTGATGGCCTCGGATGCCTTTTTCCCGTTCCCTGACAACGTTGAAAATGCCGCCAAGGCTGGCGTGGCCTGCATAGTTCAGCCGGGCGGCTCGAAAAAAGATGATGAGGTCATAGCGACTGCCGAGAAGCACGGCATCGCGATGGTCTTTACGGGAAAACGCCACTTTAAGCATTAAAAACAGTCGGCGATAAATGCCGCCGTAGAAAAGCAGCGTAAAACAGAAAAAAAGAAGTTATTGAATAGATGGCCTGAGTTTGGGCCGCGGGAGAAGAGAATATGAAAAAAATTATAATGATGCTGCTTGTTTGTGTTTTATTCAGCGGCTGCGAGACGACGGGACCGCAGAAGATTGTACCACAGGTACAGGCAGAGGATGTCAAGGGATTTAATTTCGTGGTTATGGGAGATAATCGGCCCTGGTGGAATGGAGACGATACCATAACTCAAAACAAGTACTTCAGGGAAAATATCAAACGGGCCAACGCGTTGAAGCCGGATTTTGTGGTCATAGGAGGTGACCTGATATACGGCTACACGGACGATTCGAATCTTATAAACGAAATGTGGGATGCCTTTGACGAGGTGTGTAAAAACTTTGAAATGCCTGTGTATCTCATTGTTGGTAATCACGATGTGTGGGATGAGCAAAGCCGGAATATTTGGCAAAATAGATACGGCCCTGAATACTTTTCGTGGGACCATAAGGATTGCCATTTCATCGCCTTGAGCTCGGAGATTGTAGGTGAAACAAATATAATTACCAGTAGTCAGATTGAATGGCTAAAGAATGATCTGGCCGGGGCCGAAAACGCCGGGCGGATATTTGTTTTCCTGCACAAGCCACTGTGGACCGAGGGAAATCGGTGGAATGAACAGGTGCATCCGCTATTGGCGAAGTACGGTGTAGATACGGTTTTCGCGGGCCACTGGCATCAATATACGTTGTATCCCACGAGAGACGGCGTTCGTTACGTTATTACCGGCGGGGCCGGGGCGGAAACCGCGCCTTACGAGCTGGCAGGCGGCTTTTTTCACTTACTGGATGTTACAGTTAAAGGCTCTTCGAGCAGCTTCGGTGTCGTTACAGCGGAAGGGCGATTGTCGCCGGATTGCGTTACGGCGGAAAAAGTACAAGCCCTTGAGAATTCTTTAATCGTGCGGCCGTTTGAGAGCCTGCCGGAAGAAGGTGAGCTGGAGATAGAGGTTGGTCTGAAAAATCCAACTAATAAGCAGGTAAAAGCAGTAGCAACAATCGAGTCGGGAAAGAACGATTGGTATGCGGGCCGGAGCGAGGTACTCTTTGGGCCGGGTGAGCAAAAGTTTTTTACGGTCAAGGCTCAGGTCGGGCAAAACGTTTTTCCACTGCCGAAATCGAAGCTGGAACTTGTGGACGGGGGGAAAACACTTTTTGGATGGGAGGGTTTTCTTAATCGGGCTTTCATCAAGGTTGTAGATGAAGTTGCGGCTGAAGAGATGCTGGGTGATTTGCTGAACCCGGATTTTGAGGATGGAACTACCGATGGATGGACCGTATGGGAAGGTGACCTAACATCTTCCGAAACCACGGCTCATAGTGGTGATTACAGCGGATATATGACAGAAAGGACCGAAACCTGGCAGGGGCCGGTACGGGATTTGATTGACGTGCTCAAGGACGGCCATACTTATCAAATCTCGGCGTGGGTGAAGCTGGATAACGCGGACAGCGGATATGTGAAAATGACAATCCAGCAAGCCGACGGCAGCGGGACCCACTACACCGTCGTCAGCGAGGCTACCGCAAACAACGACCAGTGGGTGCAGCTCTCAGGCAGCTTTACGCCAGATATCACTGGATATTTGGAGGGTTTTAACTTATATGTTGAGGGACCGGCGGCGGACGTTAACTTCTACATTGATGATTTGGAAATCAAGTGGAGTCCGCTGGGAGAGTAAGGAAGTGGTTGGTATTCTTCCAATGGATTTATGTGGTGACGCAGTATGAGCATTTTAAGGAATAAATCGACCGGCTTGTGGGCGGCGTGTCTGCTTTTTATTGTGCTTAGTATATGGGCGCATAACGTAGCTACAGCCGAGGATGTCCTAAGAACCCCTGACGGGGAGGAGTACAGTATTGAGCAGTCGGTGGTTCTGATTCGCTGCGTCCAGCAGGACTTTGACTATATCACGCCGTGGAAGCAGACCGCGATGATACAGGGTGTGGGCTCAGGTTTTGTCATTGACGGAAACAGAATTCTTACCAACGCCCACAATGTCAGCAACATCAAGTACGTCGAGCTAAAAAAGCAGAACTATGCGAGGCGATACCCGGCAATGGTGGAATTTATCGGTCACGACTGCGACCTGGCCATTTTGCAGGTGTTTGACCAGAGCTTTTTTGAAGGCACAAGGCCGCTGGAAATCGGCGGCATTCCCAAAGTGAATTCGACCGTTTCTACTCACGGTTTTCCTATGGGCGGCCAGCATATATCGGTGACGGAAGGGGTGGTATCGCGAATCCAGATGGACGTCTACAGCCACACGGGGGCCGATGCGCACCTTGTGATACAAACTGACGCGGCCATAAATCCCGGAAACAGCGGCGGGCCGGTTATGCAGAACGGCAAGGTAGTCGGTGTGGCGTTTCAGGGGATTAGGATGGCCGAGAACATCGGCTATATGATTCCGACCACAGTCATTGAGCATTTTCTGGATGATGTCAATGATGGGCGTTATGACAGTTACGGTTCGCTTGGTTTTTCGTACTACCGGGGCCTGCATAATGTCGGATACAAGGACTACCTTAAAGTGCCGCAGGACCAGGATGGCATCGTGGTTCTCGGGACTACGATGAATTCGTCCTCCGAAGAGGTGCTTCAGCCGGGTGATGTTATCACACGCCTTGATGATTACAACGTCGATGATGACGGAATGGTAAAAATTTACGGCCTGACTTTGCGTATGGGCGAGGTTATCGAGCAAAAGCAGATTGGTGAACCGGTGGAAGTAACGTTCTTTCGAGAAGGCCAAATGAAACGCGAAAGTATAACCATCGCCCTTAATCGGCCGGTCCTGGAGTATGCCCGCAGCTTTGACCAGGCACCGGGCTATGTGGTATTTGCCGGGCTGACGTTTGTGCCGCTGACGCGAAATTTCCTCGAGAACTGGGGGCCGACATGGCTGAGCGACGTGCCGTTCTATTTGCGATATTTGTTCACTTATTCACAGCAGATTCATACCGAACGGCAGCGTTTAGGATATGTCGTGCTCTCGGAAATTATGCCGGACAAGGTCAATTCATACTGCAGCGGTTACAAGAACCGGGTCCTCGAGACCGTCAACGGCACCGCCGTATATAGCCTTGTTGACGTTGCAGAGTCCTGCAGGTCCCGACAAGCCGGGGACGGCTTTTGCGTCATAAAATTTATGGGCATAGACAAACCTTTGGTTATCGATGCGGCCGAGGCCTTGGCGCGTCACGAGCCAATACTGAAAAGATACCAGATACCGGCTGAAATGCGAGCGGAGGGACGATTTTGAGAATGAAAGCGGCTCTGAAATACCTTTGTTTATTCTGCGCCGGCTCTTTTTGCTTCTCGGCGGCGTCCGCTGGCGAGAAGATGGCCGAGAAACTCAAAGAATCCCTTGTCTATGTAAAGGTATCATCTTACTCGTATGACCAGTTTCGGCCCTGGAAGCAGACCGACGTCCAGGAAAAGTCTATGTATGGCTGTGCCATCGGCCCATATAAGGTCCTTACCACCGCCTACAATATTCCGGATGCGACATTCATAAACATACGTGTAGAGGGCCGAAACGAATACATCCCCGCCAAAGTGGAGGTTGTCGATTACGAAAGCGACCTGTGCCTTTTGAAACTGGACCCGAACGAGCTGACCGAGCCGCTGGTGCCGATAAAATTCAGCACGTCTTTTAAAAAGGGGGCCGAAGTTGAATCTTACTGGTTCTCCTATAAAGGGCAAGCCTTGAGCGGACGGGGTTTTATTGACCGTGCCGAAGTCTTAAAATCCTCCCGTTCTTATGCACGATTTCTGAATTACATAGTCAGCAACGCATCGCAGCGAACAAGCTCGGGACAAGTGTACTTACTCGGAAAAAAGGCAATCGGGATAGCATGCTGGTCGGACGAAAAGGAAACGGGCCTGATTAGCGCTGAAGTGATAAATCATTTTCTTGCTGATACCGCCCAGGGCCGGTACGAAGGATTTCCCGCATCCGGCTTCACCGCTGGGCGTTTGATTGACCCGACAAGAAGGCGTTATCTTAAGATGCCCGAATCGCTGCGGAACGGCATTTATGTAAGTGACGTTTATAACCTCGGCACAGGCAGCGACGAGCTTCAGCGGGCCGATGTCATACTTGAAATAGACAGAATATCTATCGACGCGCACGGCAGATTCAAACACCCGAAATTCGGGCTAATATCGTTTCAGCACCTCATTACAAGCAGCAAGGTCGGCGAGACAATCGGCTTTGAAATCTGGCGTGACGGCAAAAAACAGCAATTGAAAGTCAAGGCCGCCAACTTCAAGGCATCCGAGATGCTTGTGCCTTATTACGAATACGACAAACAGCCGCAGTACGTGATAATCGGCGGTTTCATCCTGCAAAAACTGACGCGCGATTATCTCTCGGCCAGGGGTGAAGGCTGGGCCGGCAAGGCCGACCCTCATGTATATCATTACTATCGCGACCTTGCCTATAAGCCGACCAACGAGCGAAAGGATATTGTGATACTGAGCTATGTCCTGCCCGCTATGGTCAATCTGGGCTACCATGGCCTGAGCAACATCGTTGTCAGCAAGTTCAACGGCAAAGATATAACTTGCATCAAAGATATAATCGAAGCAAAGCAGCTAAATAGCGACTCGAAATATCACGTCATCCAGTTCGAAAACGACAATCCCGTCGTGGTTATTCCCCGCGAGAATCTTGACCGGATTGATGCGCAGATTGCCCAGCAATACGGAATCCAAAACCTCATTCACATCGAGCCGTAAGTACATAGTTGATATCGCTTGTGCCACAGGTATCGGGGATTTGCCGGTGATATTGCTCGAGATAGATGCCGGCGATGGCACCACCATCGAAAAGACCTATATCTATGCCAACAGCCAGATAATCGCCCAGCACGATGGTGCACCTGCGACAGACAATAAGTATTTCTATCTACATGACCGGTTGGGCAGTGTAAGGGAGATTATTGACACTGACGGCTATGTTGTAAACACCTATACGTACCAGCCGTTCGGCCAAGAGCTTGTACAGGAATGCGAGGAGACGGTATCCAATCCATTCAGATTCACTGGTCAATGGTATGACCCTGAGATTAGCTGGTATTATATGCGAGCCCGTATGTATGCCCCTTATAACCGCAGGTTTAACTCAAGAGACCCCGTCTTCGGCAAATTCAGCGAGCCACTCACTCTGCATCCGTATCTTTATTGCATAAATGAGCCAATTAATAGAATAGATCCTTCTGGTTTGCGTTTACGAGACTATACACTTGAGGAAACCCAGGATATAATCGATCGTGCCACACTTTTGGTGGGGACAAATCGCATCATTGGGCCACAAATTGCGTTTGGAATATTAGGTCCTGGTTTTCATGGCGTTTACGATTTCAAGCATAGTAATCGTTGGTTTGGGGATACGTTTAGGATAGCCTCGGCGGCTCTTCCTTTAGAGGGACCACAGTTCGGTAACTACTTAGCTGGATATACAACATATTATAACTACGGTATGAGAGGGGAAGCTGCAGCCCGTGCTGTGGGCATTTATTATGCTGGTGGAGAGTGGATAGAAGGAGAGTCGAAACGTCCAATTGCTGAGGAGGTTGGAAGCCAGTACTGGATAACAAAGGGTGCGTTAGATACTAACATAGAATTAAGTGATTCCTTATGGTTTGGCATCGCCGGCTTGTTGAGTGGAGATACTCACAATAGTTTTGTAAATAGTCTGGATCGTTATCGCCTGAAACAAATGGAGACAATATGCTGGGCAACGTCTTTTATGATGGACTTTGATCTTTTTTAAAGACTAACCAAAGATAGTATAAGTGGATGGATAAAGAAATACAAAAAGTTTAAACAAGGGGCTTAGAATATGTCTGAAGGGAAGGAAGATTGCGACAAGAGAATAATAACAATATTGGTGATAGCTTTGAGCGCTATCGTGTTCTTATTGGTCATGCTAAATTGGGACGAGCTTCTTGTTAATGGATTCTTACTTGGAGTGGTAGTAGTATTCTACTTTTATGCATTTCCTTCCGTGACTGCTATGCTGTCAGGGGCGTGCCTTTACCAGTATAGGCAAATGAAACAGAAATGGGCGTGTATTCTTCTTCCAATAGTGGCAATCCTTAGCGCTGGATTGACTTTTATTTTGTCGATTCTTATTTTATCTCCCTCTTTACGTATGGTATTAATCCTTATTGCCATCTCGATATCAACTTGTATTACATTCTATCTTTGTTGGCGTGAAGGATTACCTGCAATACTTCGCATAATACCAATTTTTCTCGTTACCTTATTACTAATCTTTATTCCAACTTTCATTAGTAGAATACTACCCTATGTTTACACCCCTCCTGTTCTTACAGCGAAAAGTTTATCTGTTTATAACGAATGTATTAGCTTTGTTAGAAGCCATGAAGAATATGACGACATAATTATCTACTGGGGTGGGTGGGTGTTACCAAAGCATAGGGTAGCATATAATCCTGTAGCTGACTTTCACGGGTTCAACGATCTAGGAGATATCACAAAAGAAGAATACTATCAACTAACTCGTGATGCAAGACCTCTTGCGAGTAAATTGAATGGCATTATGTGTTATCAGTTACAGAGGGTTAATAATATTATTCTTTTTTTTAAAAATGCAAATCACATTCTCCCGTCTGGACCAGGAGTGGCTTACTCATTGAATGGAGATAATCCAAATGATTTACACGGCGATGAAATCGATGCTGCAAAACCCTTTACATATATTGCCGGTAATTGGTATACCTCCAAACATCTTGTTTTAAAGGGTCCGAGAAGGAGTACACGAAATCCTACACCAGCCTCCTTAATAGACCATTCCTTACAAATAGAAGGGATTAACCCTAATGAATTACATAAGTTTGATTGACGGAAAAAGTAGACTTACGTTCTTTTAAAAATTCAAAATGGGCACGAGCGAGTTTGTGTATAACTGGGATGGCCGGCTGCGCAGTGGGCAGAGTGGCAATAAATCCATAAGTATAAAATACGACCCGGTAGGTAACCAGGTATGGAAGCAGTCAAGCGACGGCCAGACTACGACGGCTCGTAAGTACATTGTTGATATTGTTGGGGATTTGCCGGTGATATTGCTCGAGATAGGCAGCAGCGAAAAATAAAAAACGAAAAAGCCCATATCTACACTACAAATCGAATGATTATTAAACTTATGCGCCCATTTGATTGCGTAATTTGACAGAATCATTACTTTATTGAATAAATTCTTTATTGCCCGGGAGTTTATAAGCCGAAATAGAGATAGCTGAGGGTTTTTTTTGTGTCCAAGCTTATTGAAAAAAACCATCCTTACACTTTAAAGGATTCTTAGTCACAGAAAGCTTTAAGTATGGAAGAAACGAATAACATAGCAACATTGTTATATTGTGCGGCTGTAATAGTTATTGGCACATGGTTTTTCTTTATGGTCAGATGTACAATGCTGTGTTACAAGCATGATTCATATATCAAGAAACATTTTTTGAATCTTTCCGGGCGGGAGTCGGTCTCCTTTTTCGGAGGAAACTGGAGCGGCCTGCGTTTTATTGAGAACGTTTTGCCGTCTAAAACCGCTCCTGATGAGAACATATCTCTTATGAGAAAAGAAATACGCCGTTCCTGGTTTGGCATTTTGTTAGGTATTTCTTTATTTCCCGGCGGGCTCTTTCTTCTTGTATTGCTTTTCTTCAACCTGAAGTCACAAGTTTAGTGTTCATCGGTTCATATTAAAACACTCGGGTTCACAGGCTATTCATCTTTAATACTCAGGGGGTTTATCGAATCTTCGGCAAATTGGTCGGCGCTGGTGGTTTTAGTTTATCTAAATGAGCAGCAGGGCGAGGCTCATATATATCGCTACGCTGATGGAATCGTTGGCGGTCGTTACAAGCGGGCCGGAGCTGATGGCCGGGTCGATGTGGATTCGCCTGAATAAAAATGGCAAAAACAAGCCTAATGTCGTCGAGACCATAATGGCAGAAAACATCGCAATTACAAAAGCAAAGACAATCCGAATGTGATTCGAGAATTCCACCGGTGCCAGAGAACCGGCTACCGGGCCGGCCGCTACGGCAGTGGAGCCATCCAGCAGTTGAGGCAACAGTGCACAGGCCAGGCCCCCTATCAGCCCGCAGCTCAATGCTACGAGCAAAGCGACCCGCACTTCCCGGAAAAAGACTTGGCCGAGTCTAAGGGCGGCAAGGTCGCCCGTGGCCAGGCCGCAAACAACGATGGCGGATGTCTGCAGGCCGGCGTTTCCACTTATGGCCGCTATCATAGGTGCGAATGCGACAACCGTGGCATATATGTAAAAAATTTCCTTTTGCAGAAAGATGTCCTTGAACAACAACAGGACGATTGCGGTAACAGCGGTGCCGGCAAGGCAGGGCAAAAGCCAGGTCATTCGGACGCGCGCTGCGTGCAGGACTGATATTCTATCAAGCTCATCGGCGTCGGTGCCGGCCATAGCGTAGACGTCCTCAGCGGCCTCTTCCTGGGCGACCTCGATAATCCTGTCGGCGGTGATTCTGCCGGCGAGCCTGCCGGTCTTATCAAGGACGGGCGCGACGATAAGGTCGTTTTTATTAAAGATATTTCGCACTTTTTCCTGGTCGGTCTCGGCGGTAACGGAAATGCAGTCTTCATTGAGCAGGTCCATTATCAGCGTCTCTTCTGGCGCAGTCAGGAGAAAGCGGATACGGACGTCGCCGAGGAATCGGCCCGCCTTATCAACGACGTAGATGGAATAAAAGTCTTCATCAATCTGTGCCGCCCGGATTTTACGTACCGCCTCAGCGACGGTGGCATCATCGCGGACGCTAATCAGCACCGGGTCCATAATCCCGCCGGCCGAGTCCTCACTGTAGCGCATTAATTCCTTGATGCGAGCTGAGGCTGCCGGGCTCATATTCTCAAGGAGCTTCTGGCTTTCTTCGGCCGGCAGCTCGGCAAGTATGTCGGCGGCGTCGTCGGGCCCAAGCTCAGAAACAAGCTCGGCAAATTCCTTATTCCCAAGCAGTTCGAATAACTCCGCGCGGGTTGCTTCATCAACTTTCTCGAGAACGCCGGCCGAGGTGGCTATGTCCATTGCGTTGAAAACCTCGCGCCGCTGCTCATTGTCCAGAAGCTCAACAACCTCCGCTATGTCACTGTCACGTTGCTCGGCAAGCAGGGCTTTCAATGCAGACTGGTCGCGCAATTCACTTAAATTTTTAATTTGCTCGAGCAATTGTTTTTGTTCATGGACCATAAACTGCCCCGTCTTTTTGCGAAAAACCAATACATAGGATACAATAGCTCAAATTCACGGCGTGGGCAAGGGGTAGTTATAATATCGAGCCGGTAAAAAATATTCTTGGAAATTTGGAGGATTTAGTGTAAAATCTATGGATAGCTTAAGCTTGTGTGCTGACAGATAATTTGTGAGGAATGGTTGAATGAGGGGATTTTGGTTCTTGTTTTTAGTCTGTGCAGTGGCTGTAGTTTGCTTTGCAGCCCCCAAGCCGGCGGCGGTCCCACGTGCGAATGAGTGGACGCTTGATGTAATCTACGAGCATCCTCAACAAATTATAGCTGAGCTGCCGGGAGAGAACAAGGTCAGAAGGTTCTGGTATATTATCCTGACGCTAACGAACCACACCGGCCGGGAGGTGAGTCTTTATCCGAGATGCGAATTAATGACGGACAGCTTCCAGATTATTCCTGCCGGCAAGGACGTCAGAGGTGAGGTTTTCGAACGGATTCGATTACGGCATCAGGGAAAATATCCATTTCTCGAATCGCTTGAAAATGCGGATAATAAAGTTTTACAGGGGCAGGACAACGCCAGGGATATAGCAATTATATGGCCTGACTTCGACACGAAAGCGAAGGGGGTATCACTGTTTATAGCGGGCCTTAGCAACGAAACGGCAGCGATAGACCATCCCTTGAAAAAGGATGGGCGAGGCCGGCCTGTGCGGGTCCTTTTACGTAAAAGCCTGGAATTGAAGTATAAAATCGGCGGTGACCCGGTGCAGCGTGACGCACAGGAATTGAGATTCACGGAAAAACACTGGGTGATGAGATAACCTCTCGTATCTCGTGAAGCATCCCTGATGAGCATTCCGTCACGGAGGATTAAATAACATAACATCACTCAGTATCGCAATTTCATGCCTTCCTATTTGCAATGCCCGCTCTTTGTCGAAAAATCTTTGAGAAGCAGAGCTAAATTATTGACGGAATATCTGTTTATTGCGTGCCCCGCATAAGCGGCCCAGGGACCCATTTTACGTCTCGCCGACCGTTTCAAGCCCCATTTTCTCGGTTATCCTCTCAAACTCGTCAATCGAAAAGAAGTCTATAATGATTTTTCCCTTTTGGCCGCCCTTCCGGACTGAAATCGCAACTTTTGTGCCAAGCTCGCTACTGAGTTTTCGCTCAAGGTCGATAATATGCGCTGCTTTGGTATACTGCGGGCCTGTTTCAGGCGAGCTGGCGAGTTTTCGCCGAACAAGGCGTTCAACCTCCCTTACGCTCATATGTTTTGCCACTGCCTGGTTGGCAATCTGGCGGCGTATCTCGTCTGTCACCAGACCAAGGAGTGCACGTGCGTGCCCCATACTCAATCGACGGTCAATGAGCATATCTTTGACCTCTTGAGGCAGTTCGAGTAGTCGCAGATGATTTGCAATAACTGAACGGTCCTCGCCAAGACGTTCTGCTGCCTTGGCTTGGGTTAGCGAAAATCTGTTAATATAAACTAAATAACCCTCAGCTCGCTCTATAGCATTCAGGTCGCTGCGGTGGATATTCTCTATGAGCGCAAGCTCAAGCATCTCCTCTTCACTTGCATCTCGAACCAATGCAGGGATATTATCCAGACCGGCAAGCACCGAAGCTCGCAGTCGGCGTTCACCTGCTATAAGTTGATACTTATCTCCCATAGGTCGTACAATCACCGGCTGAACGATGCCGTTAGTTCTGATAGAGTCGACAAGTCCGCTTAAATCAGCATCATTAATTGGACTACGTGGCTGATACGGGTTTTGCATTATTGAATCGATGGATAGATGCTGTAGGGACTGGGCTAAAGAAACATCTGGCGGGAAAGATAAAGGCTTTTCTGTGTCGCCAATATCTCGTATACCATTAGATTTATTAGATATTATCGGACCTAAAAGGGATTCAAGGCCCCTGCCGAGTCGTTTTGGTTTTTCCTTTGATTTAGGATTCATTTATAAGCTCCTTCATTAATCCCTCTAATGTTTTAAATATTTTCTGACAAATAAAGAGAAAAAAATTTTTACAACATAAAATTTAATCGGTATATTTAGCAAAAATGGTTTAGTAATACCACAACAAAATTTTTCCAGATGATTAAATTTCACGTGAAACAATATCGAGCCTCAGTTAGTATCCTGCAAAAAAAGTCAAATACTCCATGCTATTTGCGGGTAGCAGTTAGATTTTTTGCAGGATAACCGAATTTGCTTTTTGTTGTTTTTATGAAATTATACTTAAGTATAGGAGCTTGTAGCAGTGTTATCGTTATACTTGAACAGGTCTGATTATTAACAGTTTTCTTGTGAGAGGGAGTTTCATTCTTTGTTTGAATAGGCTTAAAGGGCTTATCTCAGTAATTGTAAAAGCGCGCTTGCCGTTACAAGACACAATGACAAATAGCCTCAAGAAAGGCTTTTTGGGCGTTATATAAGCAAACAATGGTTTTTTGCGTTGGCAAAAGTTTCCTATTTGTTGTTTAGTAAAACGTTTTTTATAGAGTTGAGTCGATCTCGACTTAAGGAATCAACGAGGTTATAGCAAGGCATGTGAAGTATTTCAGTATGTAGATAATATTGTGCTTGCTGGCTGAAGAGAATATACAAGCTTTGAATCATGATATAATCAGTTATCTTAAACATAAAAACTGAGAAAATGTCATTATAAACAATTTGACATATGTAACAATATGCTAAAGATGGTTCGTAATTATGGTTCTGACAAGCTTAAAAGCACGTCTGGAATGAAATCAACAATTTGCTTAATAATTTCATAATGATTGGTAGAACGTAAAAAGGGTGATAAGGTGTATTTGTAGTTATAATTTTTATGGGTTAAAAGATTTTGTAAGAGAATAAGAAAACAAAGGACAATATCGACACTATGGATATATAGATGTGATTATACTGACATGTAAGTTACATTAAGTATAATAATAAATTTATATATCGCAATAATAATTATTAATAGTCTTGTATAAAACATAGATGCAAAATTTTGATTTATAAACAGAAAAAAAGAATATCGAATGTATAGATGTGTTTACTAAAATCAACGAAGACGAAATAAAAAGAAAAAAATAAGATAAATCAATTAAAAAAAAGAAGTTTATTTCATCAGTGTTGAAAAAATGAAACATAGTTAAAAAATCAATACAATAGTTATTCTTTACACCATATAAAAAAAGATTGATATTGGACCAAAGAAGATAATTTAAACGAAAAATCGGCCATAAAAGCATTAAAAACGCATTTTGGTACAGTTTTTGCTATAAAGTTTAACGTAAAAGGAAGAGGAAAAAGAAAAGTTATAAAATAAGTTATGGGGAGAGAGGGTAAAGATGAATGAGGCTGCTTTTGAAAGCAAACTTAGAGAATTAGTAGAAGAAATAGGTTCAATCCCGTCACCGAATAAAAAGAAGCTAATAAATTTAGCTAAGCAAACCCAAGAATGCCACAAACAACTAAAAAACAGCGTTGACCGCCTACAAGAATCACTGGATTACCTCCGGGTAAGCATTAAGTATCTATTGTTTGACCTGGAAGCAACAAGAAGAGAAAATACATATTTGAGAAAGATGTTGGAGGAGAGTAACTAAAAATCTTCTCTTGAAATCAGATATGTGGCAAAAAAATGCTTAGTTAAAAAGAGCCACATTTAAAACAAGCCTATTCTGGTATTAAACACTTTAACTTTGATTTTCCAACGACTTATAGAAAAGTAGCAGCAATATTTTGTCGATATAGTCGGTGTAAAATAAAGCCCTAAAAAGTAAAGAATTAAAGGTTGAATTCTTAAAAAGTGGGAATGTAAAACGAACAAAAGTTATCCAGAAGAAATATAAAAAGAAGAATAGACATTTAAATAACTGTCAGATTTGACAGAAGCGAAAAGTGTGATACAATTGTTATAAGGTTGGATACGACGGAAGAAGTTAAGTATAACATAGTTTCAAAATGAGGAAAATATGTTCGAGCGGTTTACTGACAGAGCACGAAAAGTAATGGCACTGGCCAACCAGGAGGCCCAGAGGTTTAATCACGAATATATCGGCACCGAGCATATACTGCTCGGACTTGTTAAAGAAGGAAGTGGAGTTGGGGCAAATGTGTTAAAGAATCTCGATGTTGATATAAAGAAGCTAAGACTCGAAGTAGAAAAGCTTGTAAAAAGCGGGCCGGATATGGTCACAATGGGAAAATTACCTCAAACACCAAGGGCCAAAAAAGTCGTCGAGTTTGCTATAGAAGAAGCACGAGCACTGAACCATAATTATGTTGGAACTGAACACTTACTATTAGGCCTGCTTAGAGAAACAGAAGGTGTTGCTGCTCAGGTTCTTATGAATATAGGCCTAAAGCTCGAAGACGTACGACAGGAAGTTCTCAATCTGTTAGGTGCAGGTGTGGAGAATAATTATTCAGGCCTGGGAATGAAAGTTAGTCCACCTACTGTGCAAAAGCAAAAGAGTAAGACCCCGGCTCTTGACAGCTTTGGGCGTGACCTTACCGAACTTGCCGCAAAGCAGGAGCTTGATCCGGTAATTGGCAGAACAAATGAAATCGAAAGACTCATTCAGATACTCTGCAGACGCACAAAAAACAATCCCGTTCTTCTTGGTGAAGCAGGAGTAGGGAAAACAGCTATCGTGGAGGGTTTGGCCCAACAGACGATTAACAAGAAGGTTCCTGAGCTTCTTGAGAATAAACGAATAGTCGTCCTTGACCTGGCTATGATGGTCGCAGGCACAAAATACAGAGGCCAATTCGAGGAAAGAATAAAGGCGGTCATCAATGAAGTCAGAAGGGCCGGAAATGTTATACTTTTTGTTGATGAATTACATACTTTGGTCGGAGCCGGCGGTGCAGAAGGGGCTATTGATGCCTCGAACGTATTGAAACCGGCCCTGTCACGGGGCGAAGTACAATGTATCGGAGCTACTACCCTTGATGAGTACAGAAAATACATCGAGAAGGATGGAGCACTCGAAAGACGATTTCAGACGATTATTGTGGAACCGCCTACAAGAGAAGAGACGCTCGATATCCTAAGGGGGCTGCGCGACCGTTACGAAGAACACCACAGAGTCAAATTCACCGAGGAGGCCCTCTACCAGGCGGTCGAGCTGTCCAGAAGGTACATCACCGGCAGGTGTCTGCCGGATAAGGCTATTGATGTTATCGATGAGGCTGGGGCAAGAGTACGGTTGAAGAATACGACGAGGCCGCCCAACCTGACGAAAATCGAAGAGGATGTTGAGAAACTCCAGCTCCAGAAAGACCAGGCCGTTAAAGAAGCCGACTACGAGCGCGCAGCGTCCCTGAGAGATGAGGCACAAAAACTGCTGGACAAAAAAGCGACTTTGCAGAGAAAGTGGTATGAGGACAACAAAAAGGCCATCGGCAAGGTGGATCACGAAGTTATAGCAGAAGTCGTCAGCAAGATGACAGGTGTGCCGCTGACGAGGCTGGAAAAGGAAGAAGCTCAAAGATTGCTCGAACTTGAAGTGGAGCTGCACAAGCGCGTTGTTTCACAGGACGAGGCCATAAACGCCGTCGCGAAGGCCGTCCGAAGAAGCCGAAGCGGCCTGAAAGACCCGAACAGACCTATGGGTAGTTTCATCTTCCTCGGTCCAAGCGGCGTGGGCAAAACCCTTCTTGGAAGGGCCCTGGCCGAATTTATGTTCGGTGACGAAGATGCACTAATGCAGCTTGATATGAGCGAGTATATGGAGAAACACAATGTCAGCCGGCTCGTCGGCGCGCCTCCGGGATATGTCGGTTATGAGGAAGGCGGTCAACTGACCGAGAGAGTCAGGAGAAGGCCGTATGCAGTGCTTCTGCTTGACGAGGTTGAGAAGGCACATCCCGATGTCTACAACATGCTACTGCAGATTATGGAAGAAGGCCGATTGACCGATAGCTTCGGCAGAAACGTAGACTTCAAAAATATTATCCTCATTATGACCAGTAATATCGGTGCTGATTTGATTAAGAACCAGGCAGGCTTCGGATTCGGCAAACGTACCGCAGAGGCAAACTATGAAAAAATGAAGGAAATGCTTAATAAAGAGGTCGAGCGGCACTTTAGGCCCGAGTTCCTTAACCGTCTCGATGAGATAATAGTCTTCCACGCGCTTACAAGGGAGGATCTGCAGACGATTGTTGAATACGAGCTGGCTAAAGTTTTCAAGCGGCTTACAGAACACGGCCTGAAGCTTGAGCCCGCCGAGCGGACGAAGGAGTTCCTCATTGATAAGGGTTATAATCCTGAGTTCGGCGCCAGACCCTTACGAAGAGCGATCGAGCATTACATAGAAGACCCGCTTTCTGAGGCTTTACTGCGGGCTGAATTTAAGGGCAAGAATCTTATAAAGATTGATGTCCTTGACGAAGAGCACCTCAAATTTGAAGGTGTGTTTATCGAAGAGCAAAAACAACCTGAAAAAGACAAGCACATTGCAGCGCGGTCTGAACGGAACAAATAGCTGAATTTTCCTGTTTCGTCTTTGAAGGTTTCCTCCTGAGGAGCTATCCTCATAGATAGTTATTCCTGTAAGATATCGAGTTCCCCCGAGGTTTGATGTTTTGTAAGTAGTGTTTCGAACTGCTTTGTGTCCATCCACTCAACTCGGCCATCCAGGCGAAGAACAACATAACCTTCACTTGCCGCTAACGAGTGAAAATCGTGTTTAGTGTATGCAAGTATCGTATTCGGCTCCGAATCGAAGCCGATCCACTGCGCACGATAATGTAATTTACCCAGACGTACGAATTGTTCTTTAAGGCGAGCAAGGTATGACTCCGGCGGCAGAGAGCCATATTGTTTACGATAACTCAGCACCTCCTGTCCGACTATTTGCATTGCCCGCATCGCCTCTTTTTTATTAAGCAGGTCTTTGACGTTAATCATTAGCACGATGAACGCCGTCGTAATCGCCAATACCAGGATAATATTCAGCACCAATGATTTCTGTCGTTTATTCATCGGCTCACGTCTTAAACGCTTTTCATTTTTTTATTTGCGTAATATAATCCTGCACTGAAATTCTGCCCTCGGCGAATAGCTGTATTGCCTCCGGATATGCCAGGCATTCCTGTTCGAAAAGTCTTGCAGCAAGGCTATCAGCGGTGTCGCCCTGCTCGACCTTACAGCATCTTTGCACAATTATTGGTCCCTTGTCGTATTCGTTTGTACAAAAATGTACCGTGCAGCCGCTAACCTTGCATCCTGCTTTTAAGACCGCTTCGTGAACATGATGTCCCCACATTCCCTGCCCGCCGAAGCTCGGCAAAAGGGCCGGGTGAATGTTCATAACACGGTTCTCGTACTGTTTCGGAATCTGCCACAAGCAGAGCCAGCCGCCCTGGACGACAAGGTCGACTTTCGCAGCATCGAGCTCTTCTTCGATTCGCCTGCTGAATTCATTGATGTCGGGGTAGTCTTTTTTACGAACAATTTTCACTTCTAACCCGGCTTTCTTTGCTTTTTCAACGCCGCTTACGGTTGCGCGTGAGCTTATTACAACGGCAACTTTGGCGTTTAGTTTGCCTGTGTCGATATATTCGAGGATGTTCATCAACGTCGTTCCCCCGCCGCTTATTAAGACTCCGAGCCGTAAAGGTCTGCCTCGCTTCGGTGGCTTTTGGTCTTCGTTCTGTGTATCTCTTTGCAAATTGATAGCCCTATTTACTAACTTATCTGCTTCCTTGTTCTTCTCTCGTGCAATATGTTTGACCTGCCAGTCTGAAAACTGCTCGAGAAGTGTGAGGCTTTGGCTGTGGAGATTTTGAAGGGCGGTGTTTTTGACTTTGTATTCTCCATTAATCTGCCGGACAAGCAGTTCGCTGTCGCTGCGTACCGTCACCCGTTTTGCCTTTATTTGCTTTGCTCTTTGCAGTCCCCGCAGCAGGGCGGTATATTCCGCAAAGTTGTTTGTGGCCTGACCCAGATAAAATCCCCGTGCTTCGAGCCGATGGTTTCTCTCATCCAAGATAACATATGCGGCCGCTGACGGTCCGGGATTCCCCCTGCTTCCCCCGTCTGTATAAATAGTTATCTGCTCCGGCAACGGCTCAACTCTCCGATGTCTTAAGAACGAGGATACGTGTACAATTAGGACAGCGGATTATATCGTCTTTGGTCATAAGCATGTTCGCGGTCTCTATGGTCAATCCCATAAAACACCCACCGCAGGAATATGCGTCGACTCGCTCGTCCTGGCGTTCTGCTATGGCCAATGCTTCGCCGTCATACGTCTCGGCAACGCGTTTGAACACACGCAACGGCTCCGGAGGTATCTTCTCGGCCAGTTTCTCCCATTCGGCCTGAATCTCAGCCATCTCAAGTTCATACTTGCTTGCAGAACTTTCAGCTTCTGCACGAACCTGAGTCAGTTTTTGTTTCTGTTCCTCGATTTGTGACTGGATGTTTGTGCACTCTGCTTTGTCCGCATCTATACTGTTCATCAGGTCCAGTATCTGATTCTCAATTTTTGCGTTATCTGCCTTGTTTGTATTAAGTTGCATCAAGACCGCTGCGTATTCCTTATTCGTCTTGGCCATGTTCAGCGCTGCACGAAGTTTCGCTATAGTCTCGTCCCGGCTCTTTAGTTCCAGCTCAAGCCGGTCGACCTGAACGCGCATTAGCGTCAACTCTTCTTTTTTGGCCTCAAGGATATTTTGCAGGTTTCTTACCTGATTTTCCTGTAGAATGACGTTTCGTCTGCATCTGGACAATTTTGCCTTGACTGCTCGCAGGCGGTTCTCTACGCTCTGAAGTTTGATAAGACTGTACAGTATGGGGCCCATTGCCAACTTCTCCTTATTCACGGCTGGCGTTAGGTTCTTAAAATCTTCATTATGTTGCATTGACCTGATTGTGCAACATAATTTTCTTTTTTTCTTTCCCGGGGTGGTGAGAAAACAAGCGATAAGGTTGCCGAGAAAAGACGATATGGCCTGAAAGTATTTCCAAAAACTTTGTTCAAGCACTGAAAAAACCTCTTTGTGTTCTTCACAGTTGGGAGTAAAATTTCCTGGATTCATATACGCAATATCTTCCAGCGATAAAAGTTTTTTAGGCTATGTACTTTTAAATCAGGCGGCCGGAGGTTGGGTGGTGGGACTATTAGTCTCGCCCGTCGGGATAACTCGGGCAATCCTGCAAAAACAACCGAAGATTTTATATCAAAGTTGTGTTTTTAACGTGCTGATTCTTTTTTATTATTATGTTGCTGGAAATAAAAGAGCGGATTTTGGTAGCTTCGATTGGTGATTTATTGAAAACAATTCGCTTGTAAATTTTAAAGGTATAGAATGATAAGTGCGTTATTTATTTATGAATTTCTCAAGCACCCTCATGAGATTGGGACATTTACTCCAAGCACTAAGTTTCTTGCTAAAGAAATCGCTTATCAAATCAACGGGAGTGTTAATATTATCGAATTTGGCCCAGGGATTGGCCCTGTAACTTTAGAGATTCTGAAGCAGTTGCCTGAAGAAGGTCATTTAGTATGTTTTGAGACAAATCCAAGTTTTTGTAAATCCCTGCAAGGAATGGATGACTCCAGACTAAAAGTAGTCAATGATGATGCAGGGAATTGTGAGCAGTATATCGATTCTTTAGAGTGTATTGTATCCGGCCTGCCGCTTATGTTGTTTGCAAAGTCTAAAAGGGATAAAATTCTTGATATAGCAAGTAAATCGAGGAGGTATATACAATTGCAATATACCCCCCTGATGACGAAGGAGCTGAGGAATTATTTTTCGGATGTCAAAATGAAATTCATGCCCTTCAATTTTCCTCCTGCATTCATCTATGTATGCTCGGCGTTTGAAAAATAGGCAGCCTGTTGGCTCCTGCTCCTTTCTTCTCTGATGGTTCTGGTGAATGAAGCATATAGCATCATATTGACCGAATAAGAAAACCTAAGGTGCGTTGAGTTTAAGTGTGTTGAAAACCGTGTTCTAACGGTCTATATTGGGGCCGGCAGCCATGAAAATTTTATTTTATCGGGAACCATTCAGAGTCTTTTACGTTTTGCTTTAATGAGTGCCTGATTGATAAATTGAGCGGAAGATGAAGGAAATCTCAAAAGAAATTCTCTCCGAGTGCCAGAATGGAAATGTGGCAGCTTTTGCCAAGCTGGTCCAGAGATACGAACGACCGCTGTTTGCTTATGTATATCGCCTGGGCTGCGGTACGGTTGACCTGGAGCCGGAAGATATAGTGCAGGAAATTTTCTTAAAAGTTTATCAGAGCATAAATGACTTTAAACACCTCCCGGGAGCTTGCTTTTCCACATGGTTGTTTACGATTGCACGGCATCATTGCATCGACTTAATGCGCAGGAAAAAGAAGGATGCTTACAAGAAAGAATTCAAAGATAAAGCTATGAATGATTTACCTGATAAGAGACTGGCTAATCCACAACAAACGACCCTGCAAAAAGAGAATGCGGCGCGCATTTCAATGGCTGTGGAAGAGCTGTTTGAGCCGTTTCGCAGCGCCTTGGTTTTACGATATTATGAGGAGATGGGTTATAACGAGATAGCACAAGTGTTGCACTGCAATGAAGGAACGGCAAAGTCGCGTGTGGCCCGTGCAAAGCAAATGCTTATTAAGTTTCTCAATGGAACCGGTCAGATTAGATAAACAGGAGCGATTCAAATGGAACACAGAAAGCTATTATGTCGGCAGGTTCAGGAATACATCGATGGATTGTCAGAGCGTCAGTTCAGGGAAGAGATAAAAAGCGGTTTGATGTATGACCATATCCAGCAGTGCCCCGAGTGTCGGGAGTACTTCAAGCAGGCAAAAGGCTTGTCGGACCAGTTGAATCAGTGGAGCGTTCCGGACTTAAAACGAAATATCACCGCTGGTGTAATGACACAAATTGCTCAATTAGGAAGCGATAAAAAAACAAGACGTTTCGGCCTCTGGAATCGACTGCCCGCTTTGGTTATCCATCGAATCAGAGTCCCGGTAGGTGTAGCAGCCGCGGTTTTTATCATACTGGCAGTCTCACTTTTCTTGAATATAACAAGGCTTAGTATCTACCGGGATTCTGAAAGTATCGTGGCCGAAACCGACAAAACAATTCTTCAGGGAATAGAATTTTCCCATACAGGTAGACAGAAATCGTATCCCGTCTCTGTTCGACCTGAAGCTGTTCAGGTTCAATATGGCGGTAAAGAAGGGATATACTTTTTTGGAGTAAGCCCTGAAGCTGCTCCGACTTCTCTTGTCATCATTTTAGGTGCGCCCGGTGTTATACCGGTTGAAACAACACCTCAACCGGAAAAACTAAATTTCATTAACCAAAGTTTGTAAGGAGGAAACATTATGTTTCGGATTAAACATTTGGCATTAGTTTTTACAACTTTCGCGGCTTTTATCTTTACAATGACAGGATTCGCATCTTCTCAAAAGGTTACACCGCAAATGGAACAAAAGGTGCGCGATGTGATTGAGTCCTGGAATACGAGATATAAACAAAAGGATATTAATGGAATGTTAAAGCTTCTTCATCCGGGCTGCGAGGAGCCGCCGAAAGAGTTTTTGAAACACGGATTGCGGCGTGAGTTTGAAAAAGAAGAGCCGTTTGGAATCGAATATAGCATTCAGAGAATTGCTGTATATGAGGAGAAAATAGCTGCCTGGGTTTCTGATGTAAAGATAAGAGGCGAAAAAAAGGATGAAAGTAATATCTTGTATGTATTTAAGCCTTACAAGGAGAAGCTTCTTATCAGCGGTTTTTATGAGCAGTTGGATTCCGATGACTTCGATGTAAAAACCGGTGTGTATAAAAGTAATAAAGGCAAGTTTTCTCTGAATATCCCTGAAGGATGGACTCCGCTGAAGGGGGTATGGTTATTACGGGGTCTGACGCCGGAATCTATTACGATACTGGCCCCCGACCTCGAATCAAAGGTTATGATGGGCCTTGTCCAGCTGCCGCTTAAGCTCGGGCCGGATGATACCACAACGGCACAAAAGGGAGTGGAGGCGGATACGGCTATGGAGAAGCGAGAGTCGGTCGAATATGCCATTCATGAACAGGGCCCCGTATCGTTAGCTGATATGAAAGGTTATAAGCTTATCACGGAATTCGAGCCGAAGGAAAAGGATGTTGCGAAACGCAAACGTATGCGAGCCTATTTCTCGGATAGCCCGATGCTTTACTTCTTTGTTTGTGATGCTATTGGCCCGGAAAAATTTGACTCATTACTCCCCCGGTTCGAGGCTATCATAAAAAGCCTTAGTATGTTGCCTGTCGACGAGGAACTGACGCGCCAGGAAGCCGTGGCCGCTGAGCAGGCCAAAGGCTCAGTGACCGGCCGAGTCTATTCTTCGAAGGAATATAACTGCTTCATTGCGGCCCCTGCAGGATGGGAAGTTCGCACCAGTCCTAATCCTGCCCATTTAGTGGAGATGCAATATATCAAAGGCAGGTCTATCGCAAGGCTTCTCGCGGCGAAAGGGTTGAAGCCCACAGATAAGCTTAACGACATCTTTACACAAAGACTCAATGCTGTGAAAGAGATAACTCAGAATTTTTCCGAATCATCACGAAAAGATATAACAATTAGTGGAACGCCGGGAATCGAGTCAGTTCATAAGTATTATCTCGAAGGATTAGGGCAGTTTTATGTTAAGGAGGTTACGCTTATCCGCGACGGCAAGTATTATTTGATTCTTTGTCAGTGTATTGAGCCGGACGATTTTAAGGTTCTGGAAAAGGATTTCGACAGGATTATCGAAAGCTTCGGCTTTATTCAATGACCTTTGGAGGATAATGGTAAACACGTTTAGTGTAAATATATCGGGAGCAGAGCTATGGAAAACAGGACATATTGCAATAAAATTCAGTATAAATTCGTACATTTGTTTTTGCTGTTAATTTGCTTTGCACTATTTTTAGGGCAAACTGCTGCTGCAGATATCCTCTATTTGAAGGATGGTTCGGTTTTAAGTGGTAATATATTGGAGGAAACAGCAGAAGATTTTCTCATAGATAATTCAGGATTGGGTCAATTGTCTGTTTTGCGCCAAGACGTAATCTACAGAGAGACGCCACAGGCTGATACGCTTTCTGAGTCGTTTGTAATCCTCGGCCGGGAGCTTGATGTAATCGCCCACCTAAGTCGGTCTGTCCCGGGAAAAAGGCCGGATGCAAATTCGTTCAATATGTTGGTCAATGGTAATGTGCTCTCGGTAATCGATGAAGATGGTTCTGACATTCCTTTTGACCAATGGCCGATTGGGGACAGCGATTTAATTACAATAGACTATGACCAGCTTAGCCCTGAAACCAGTCGACTGACTATAATAGCACGGCAGGAAGGATTAATACAGGTCGAATCCGGCCTGTATGTATTTCAATTGAAATATATTTTGAATGGAGATAGTCGCATCCGGCTTATCATAAAATATCCCAGAGAGTTTCATTTAGAGTCCATCAAACCGGAACCGAAAATAAAAGGAGTTGGTATCATTGTGTGGGACCAGCAAATAAAGCGGCAGCAGCATTTTGTTCCGGTAGTCCGGTTTATTCCTTAGACCGGCTTGTGCCCCGACGAGTCGGGGGCATACGGGAAATTATCCTCCATTTCCCGTCTTTGAGATATAAGGGGCAGCTTTTACCTTCGTCGTTAGCTGGTCCCGACGAGTCGGGATACCTATATGATTTAGGTTACTTTTTGCGTTTGGGCTTCAGGCCTGCCGCTCTACGTAATTTAGCTGCTGCATCGGTTTTTTCCCACGTAAAGTCGGTGCCATTCCGTCCGAAGTGCCCGCCGTGAGAGGTCTGAGCAAATATGGGCCGATTAAGCTTAAGATGCCTAATCATTCCTTTCGGCGTTAGCGGGAAAATCTCCGGGATAATTTCTTCTATGATTTTTTCGCTAACCTTCGCTGTGCCCTCGGTATCTACCAGTACTGAAATAGGCTGCGCAACTCCTATCGCATAGGACAACTGCAGCTCACACGAATCGGCCAGCCCCGCTGCGACTACATTCTTTGCTATGTATCGGGCCATATAGCTGGCGGTACGGTCAACTTTGCTGGGGTCTTTTCCGCTGAAGGCGCCGCCGCCGTGACAGCCTCTGCCGCCGTAGGTATCGACGATTATTTTTCTGCCGGTCAGTCCGCAATCGCCCTTGGGCCCGCCTATGATAAATTTGCCGGTCGGATTAATATGGAAAACTGTTTTTTTGTCTACAAGCTTTTTCGGCAGAACCGGCCTTACAACTTTGTCGACTATCTCCTTTTGTAATTTCCGGTATTCAATCTTAGGTGAGTGATGTGTCGATACGACTACGGTGTGAATGCGCGCAGGCTTTCCGTTGTGATATTCAACCGTCACCTGGCTTTTGCCGTCGGGACGAAGCCACGGCAGCTTTTTAGTCTGTCGCATTTTTTCCAGCCGTATTGTAATCGCGTGAGCGAGCTGAATAGGCATCGGCATAAGCTGCGTCGTCTCCCTGCATGCATAACCGAACATAAGACCCTGGTCACCCGCTCCCTGCTCCTTGTGCAATCCGGCACCTTCAGTGACGCCCTGCGAAATATCCGGGCTCTGTTTGCCCAGCGATACCAGCACAGCGCAACTGTCGGAACTAAATCCCAGCTCGGGGTCGTTATAACCTATTTTTTTTATCGTATCTCGAACGATAAGTGGTATGTCCAGTTCCGCTTTTGTTGTTATTTCCCCCGCTACTACAACCATATCGTCCTTAACCAACGTCTCGCAAGCAACCCTGCTTGTCCGGTCCTGTGCCAGACAGGCATCAAGTATGGCATCAGAGATATGGTCGGCAACCTTGTCGGGATGGCCCATTGTAACTGATTCGCTTGTGAACAAAGATTTTCTTTGGTTACGATTACTTTTACCGGTGGTGCGATTTTTTGACATCTTTTATTCCTCCTGTAAACTATTAATCTTACGAAATAACACTAAAAAGTGCCATCGTTTTTTCGTTCTTGTAAAAAATCCGGCTGGACTATTACTCATTCAGTGCCCAGTCATACTTTATATACTTAACTGAGTAGACCTTTCTTTCCAGATAATCTCTGTCTGTTCTCGAAATATAATTGCTGATGAAATTCAAGGCTGTCCGAATGTCCGGCTGCCGGTCAGTGAATTTCTTGTTGGTACTAAATTTTCTGGCCAGGACACGCGAATACCATTTGAATAGTACTGATAGATAGATTTCTTTTTCCTCCCTGTCGATTTTGAATCCTCGTGTGTTTTTGATGAAATTTCTGACCTGTTCGTCTAATTGTTTGTCGAGTTTGGGGCCTGTATATGGTTCGTTACGCAAAGGCGGGCTGTCCATGCTTGCGTATGACAGTGCGAAGAATACTCTCGGCTCATCAAACTGCCTTGACAGAATTTGCCGGTCGATTTCACGCAGGGTATATTTGACCTGCATTATGCCGAATTCGTAGTTGGACCACGGCTTCGAAATCTGCCGGATACTGTTTGCCGGGTAGAAAAGGGTCATATAACGCGAGGCCTTAATCGGATAGTTGTTAATAACAACTTTTAACATGCAAAGGTTGTAGGCGTTTATCCAGAACGAGATTTTTTCCGTCTCAGGCCATGAGTCGTATTCTTTTGGGTCCAGTTGGTCAAATTCCCTCAGTACCTGTATCAGTTCCAATCTTTTCGGCCTTAGTTTTTTATAGTCAACCATCCCTTTATCATCAACATAGGAGTTTAAGAGTTCCGCCAGATTCTTATTGAAGGTGGCCGGCGGGGCTGTTTTGCTTTGGGGCCTGTCGTTAACGTCCGGTAATAAGGCAGCTTCTACGGCCTCATTAGGTTCTTGGTCCTGCCTGGTTTTGACCCGCCGGTCAGTAATTGGGCTTTTATCATTACAGCCGTATATAATACACAAACCCATGATTGTTAAGATAAAAATATAAAGCCGAGTTCCCATAATAACACCGTGAAAAAACTAAATTGGTTAATAAGATACAAACACCTCATACTATCACTTTTTTCGATACACTTCAATCTTTCGGTAAAGTCCCTTTCATAGATAAGTTGCCTTCACAAGTTCAAGAATAATCATTTTAGCCCTTCTGTCTCTCCCAGGCAATCCTCAAATTAGCTTGACAAAAACGGCATACGAATGTATTCTAAGTACTGTAAATTGCCGAGATAAGGCGGGGACGGGCTATTTTTTGGGATTTTTGTAAATGATTAACATCCAGAGATGTGCAATTTGTTCTTTTTTAATATTATTGCTGTTAGTTGGTTCAAATGTCCTTGCCGTGGACACTGCACAAATTGATGAAGTCCGCAGGAAAGAGGTTCTCGGTTCGGCGGATTTCGAGATTATCGATACCTTTGTCAACGAAGCCATACAGGAATTGCTCCAAACTACCGACTTTAGCTCTGTATCAATTGCCCGCAGTGTCATTCTCTCCCGCAGCAGCTCCGGCACTATCAGCGCCGAGGAGCAGTATGCCCAGCAATTTTTTGCATCAGCCGCCGAGTATCTGAAGGATGCTTTCGAAAAAACCAGGGAGTTTGCATCACAGCAACGTGCCGGGCAGATACGGCTAAACCTGATGGTTCTGCTGGATAGTATGGAGGATTTGCGATTGGCGAAGCTGGCGGCCGGCATGCTGGATGAAGAAAATACTGCCGTTCGTTATTGGGCGGTCCACGCTGTAACCAATCCCGTCATAGCCGCGAAGTTGAATTCAGTCGCCGAGGATAATTCGGAACTCGTAGAAGAGATCGCGCAGAGGCTCAAGGACCGGCTTACCAAAGAAAATTGCCCGGAAATTCTTTCGCTGATTGTTGACTTTGCCGGAAACCTGAAAACTCCTGAAGGCAGAGAGTTGCTTTTGGAAATAGCGGATAATCGAATACGAAAGTATGAGAGCTGGACGGTCGATACTGAACTTTTGGATAATAAGGTTTTGGAGTTCCTGTGCGATGTTATTATTTCACAGCGCGAAGGGAAAGCCGATGTTTGCCGCCGATTTGCGCAGTTATATTCCTTTGCAATGCAAAGGTATATTAAAGCTATGGATGAGCAGACTCTTTTGGATGATAATCAGAAACAACAGTTAGCCTCGATGTTGGTGGATGTCGAGCAGAAGTGTATCGTTAAGCTTACGGGAATTAGCCAGTCAACAATCAAAACCGCTGTCGAAAAGGACAGGTCATCTGCTTTACTCGATGAGCATAACTCGCTGTTCGGCAATGAGAACAGTATCGGCCGACTCGTTCAGGCCCTGGATTTCGATTATGGGCAAAACCCTGACGGCAACAGGCGGTTAGTTCCTCGTATCCTGCCTCCTCGGCCCGAAGGGGCACAATAAAACTAAGGATTCATCTGGCTGTTGGATGGCTCGCCGCCGGTTAAGCTTGTGGCGGAGCCGAGTAAGAGAGGCCGTTTCAGAATGGATTTTGCACGGAAACTCGCATCGGTAACGCTCATAGCGGCGTTGTTAATCCTCGCAGGATGCGGCCGTTCACCCTCAAAATCTGAGCCGAATCAAATCACTCTCCACAGCGCCTTAGGTGCTAAAATCCGGGGACTTGACCCTGGAGATATCGGTGATACAACATCGGCGGTGGTGGCAAGCCAGATTTTCGAATGTCTTTATCAGTACCATTATCTGAAAAGACCTTATGAATTAATTCCGCAGCTTGCCGAGGGTATGCCGCAGGTTAGCAGGGATGGTCTGGAATATACTATAAGAATAAAACAAGGTGTTTATTTTGCGGACGATGCCTGTTTCGAGAGCGGCAAAGGCAGAGAGCTTAAGACGGCCGACTTTATCTATGCCTGGAAGAGAATCGCGGATATTAAATACCTCAGCAAAAACTGGTGGATATTCGATAAAAAAATCGTAGGTCTTGACGAGTTTCGCGAATATACAAAGGCTTGTAAGAAAGCAGAAGATGTTGATTATTCACGTCAGGTTGAAGGGCTGCAATGCCCCGATGATTACACTCTTGTAATAAAGCTTAAGAAGCCCTGGCCCCAGATAACCTATCTGCTTGCCCACCAGCCGACAACACCTGTGGCCAGAGAGGCCACTGAGTACTATGGGAAAGACATCATTAACAACCCGGTCGGCACGGGGCCGTTTACGCTTAAAGTCTGGCACCGGGGTAGTTACCTTGAACTAATCAGGAATCCAAACTGGCGGGGTGAAAAATATCCGGTCGAAGGCGAAAATGAAGACCTCAAAAAGGGGATGCTGGCCGATGCCGGCAGGGATATGCCTTTGATTGACAAGATAAACTGGATGATTATCCAGGAGGACCAGCCCCGCTGGCTGCAGTTCTTACGCGGCAAAATCGATGCTTCCGGCATACCTAAGGATAATTTCAGCCAGGCGATTGACCCGCAGCGCAAATTAACTCCCGAAATGAGGGGACGCAATATCCATCTGGAAATATTCCGCGACCCGAGTACGTACTGGCTTGGCTTTAATATGGAGGACCCGGTCGTTGGCGTTAATAAGCCTCTAAGGCAGGCTATAAGTTGTGCCGTCGACCGCGAGAAATATATAGAACTGTTCACCAATAATAGGGGCGAGGTTGCTTATGGTTTTATACCGCCGTTGATGAAAGCCTATGACCCCGCTATTAGAGAGGCGGCAGAGACAGGTTATAATCCCGAAAAGGCCAGGCAACTTATCGAAGAGGCCGAAAAAATTTACGGCAGTGAGCTACCCGTACTTAAGCTTTCGTTGCCCGGTACCGACACTGTATTCAGACAAATAGGCCAGTTTATACGCAATAATCTTGAACAGGTCGGCATTAAAATTGAGGTGGAATATATGGACTGGCCGACTTTTCAGGATAAAATCAAATCTAAAAGCGCTCAAGTATTTTCCCTCGGCTGGATTGCCGACTATCCGGACGCCGAGAATTTCCTGCAGCTTTTCTATAGCAAGAACGCCTCGCCCGGCTCGAACAATTTCAATTACTCAAATCCGAAGTTTGACAGAATATACGAGAAGGCGGCAGTTATGCAGGATAGCCCAAAACGTACCGAGCTGTATCGTAAAGCCGAGAGAATAGTTGTAAAGGACTGCCCGGCCGTCTTTATGCTTCACGGAGTCGCGTTCGTGCTTTATCATGACTGGGTCCACAATTATGAGCCACACGCCTTTGGTTACGGGCTGTCAAAGTATCGCAGGATAGACCAGGCTAAACGAGCAGCTTATGAAGGCGGAAGATGACTACGTATATTATAAGAAGGCTCTTATACACCATACCAATCATATTCGGCGTTTTGTTAGTTACTTTCACTCTGTTCAATGTGGTCGGCGGTGATGTCTCAGCGGAAATTGCGGGCAAGGCCGCGTCAAAAGAAACCATCGAAGAGATTCGAAAAGAATACGGATTCGACAAGCCGTTGTTTTTTTCCCGGGACAGCCAGTTTATAAACCACCTGAAGAATGCCGTTACCTTCAACTTCGGCAGGGCCTATGACCGTGAGCCGGTCATCGCTAAAATCAAACGCGGCATATTTCCGTCATTATCACTCACTGTGCCGATGTTCTTCGGACTGCTTACCATCTCCATCAGTCTATCACTGGTTGTTGCTTTTGTCCGCGGCTCAAGATGGGATACGACGGCGGTTGTAATTTGTGTAGCGGGGATGAGCATACCATATTTAAGTTACATTCTTTTCGGCCAGTATTTTCTCGCCTACAAATGGGGCCTTTTTCCTGTGTTTTTTTCGCCCGACTTATCGCCGGTGCAGTATGTGGCACTGCCCGTAATTATCGGGATTGTCTCAGGCCTTGGCTCGAACCTGCGGTTTTATCGCACGGTGATGCTCGATGAAATGCGCAGCGATTATGTTCGCACCGCCTTCGCGAAGGGATTGACTGCAAGGCGTGTTTTATTCAAGCACGTCCTGAAAAACGCGATGATACCTATTATTACTCGGGTGGTTCTGGCGATACCGTTCCTGTTCCTCGGCTCACTTTTATTGGAACGATTCTTTGGTATCCCGGGCCTGGGGTATCTTATGATTGAGGCAATTGGCTCGCGGGACTTTCGCGTAATAAATGCTATGACTTATATAAGTGCCATACTTTTTGTCATCTTCAATCTTATAACGGATGTATGCTACGCACTGGTTGACCCGAGGGTCTCTCTTGAGTGAGCAGAAAAGCACAATTACAGCTTATGCCACAGGTGCAGGTAAGGCGCAGCCGGCTAAGGGCCGAAGCCCCTGGGCCGACGGGCTAAGAAGGCTGCGTAAGCGCAAACTGGCAATGGTATGTTTCTGCATTGTCCTGCTGTATTTTGCCCTGACGGCGTTTATGTATTTGGCGGAGTTTTTCGACTGGCAGGTCGGGCCCATAAAGTGGTCCGAGCAGGTTGGCGAGTCCTATCAGAAGCCCAGCGCACAAAACATATTCGGCACCGATATATTCGGCCAATCGGTCTTCAGAAAGACCCTGTACGGCGCAAAAATTTCCCTAACGGTCGCGCTTTGTGCCTCGTTTATCTCTCTGGCCATCGGCATACCGCTTGGTGCTATCGCTGGTTATTTCCGCGGTTTTGTCGATGAAATCATTGTTTGGGTGTATTCGACCTTAAGTTCAATTCCGTATATATTGCTGATTCTGGCCTTTGCTGTTGTGCTGCGTGATAAAACTCTTTTCGGCCACAAGCTTACGGGGATTGCCGCCGTTTACTTAGCTATCGGCCTTACCAGTTGGGTCGGAATCTGCCGGCTGATTCGCGGCGAGGTCATCAAGCATAAAGACCGTGAATACATCCTGGCCGCAAGAAGTTACGGCTGCAGTAAAGGCCGAATAATACTCAAACATCTGATACCGAACGTTTTTCACTTGGTCATTATTGATTTTTCGCTGCGTTTCGTGGCGTTCATCCACGCCGAGGTTATTTTAAGCTTCCTTGGCTTCGGCGAAGCGCATCGGCCAAGCTGGGGCGCAATGATAAACGACGCAAGGATTGAGCTTTCCCGCGGCGTCTGGTGGCAAATGCTCGCGGCCACAATCGCCATATTTTTCATATCCCTGGCTTTGAATATTTTCGGTGACGCCCTTCGCGATTCGCTCGACCCGAAACTGAGGACTCAGTAAATTTATGGCTGACAACGAAACATTACTTTCAATCGAGAATCTTTCGACGCACTTTTTCACTGAAGAAGGCGTGGCAAAGGCGGTGCAGGATGTCAGCTTCAGGATACCACGCCAGAAGACTTTTGCCCTGGTTGGCGAAAGCGGCTGTGGCAAGAGTGTTACCGCCCTTTCAATTATGCGTTTGATACCGGCTCCGCCCGGCCGAATTGTAGGAGGAAGGATAATCTTCGACGGACAAAATCTGCTCGAGCTGAGTGACAAGCAGATGCGCGAAATCCGCGGCAATAAAATCGCTATGATTTTTCAGGAGCCGATGACCAGCCTGAATCCGGTCTTCACCGTCGGCAATCAAATCACCGAGGCGATAAAACTGCATCAGGATTTAAGCAGCCCTCGCGCCCGGACCGCCGCCGTTCGGATTCTCAAGGAAGTCGGTATCGCCGGTGCGAAACAACGTATTAGTGACTACCCTCACCAGCTCTCAGGAGGAATGCGGCAGCGGATTATGATTGCGATGGCGGTCAGTTGCAGGCCCTCGTTATTAATCGCGGATGAGCCGACAACGGCCCTGGATGTAACTATACAGGCCCAGATTCTCGACCTTCTCGGTGAACTGCAAAAGCACAGCGAGATGAGCATTTTGTTGATTACACACGATTTAGGCGTAGTCGCTGAGCGGGCGGATGACGTGGCCGTGATGTATGCCTCAAGAATCGTGGAGCAGAGCAATTGCGACTCACTTTTTGCGCAGCCGCTGCATCCTTATACACAAGGGCTGCTGAAATCTTTACCGCAATTGGGTTTTAAAGCCAAACGGCTGCCCGTAATTCCCGGCACAGTTCCTGAGCCTTTGCATTTTCCGGCCGGCTGCAAATTTCATCCCCGCTGCCCGATAGGCTTCAATGACGAAAGGTGCCGGACGGTCGAGCCGCAGTTAAGAGAAGTAACGAAAGGTAGGTCTGTCGCGTGCTGGTATGCACCGGGATACGAAGAAAAATTGTGAAGCGTTACAAAGCTGTAATCAAAAACTTTGTGGTTTTTTATGACGGAAACAAACAATAATTTGCTTGAAGTCGAGGATTTGAAGACCTATTTCCCGATAAGGAAGGGTCTGCTTCGCCGCACGGTCGGCCATGTCAAGGCAGTCGACGGCGTCAGCTTCAATATCCAGCCCGGCCAAACATTGGGTCTTGTGGGAGAGAGCGGCTGCGGCAAGACGACCGTCGTCAGGACCATCGTGCGGTTGGTGCCGGCGACGGCCGGCAAAATCACCTTTAACCACGTCGATGTCCTTCAGACCCGGGGCGAAGACCTGCGAAAGCTTCGCGGGGATATTTCCGTAATCTTCCAGGACCCGTACGGCTCGCTTAATCCACGTATGACGGTGGGCGGTATTGTGGCTGAGCCTTTGAAGGTTCACAAGGCCGCGAAAGGCAGCGAACTGGGCGACCGCGTGGCGTGGCTGCTGCAGAGAGTCGGGCTCTCAGCCGACCATATAAATCGCTATCCTCACGAATTTTCGGGTGGCCAGCGGCAAAGAATCGGTATGGCACGGGCATTAGCGTTGAATCCGAAACTTGTGATTTGCGATGAGCCGGTCAGTGCCCTCGATGTTTCGATTCAGTCACAGATTCTCAATTTGCTGAAGGATTTGCAGAAGGATTTCGGCTTGACGTATTTATTTATCGCCCACGACCTGGCGGTCGTGGAGTATGTCAGTGATTTTGTGGCTGTTATGTATCTGGGCAAAATAGTGGAGTACGCCGGCGGACAGGAGCTTTACGAAAATCCGCTTCATCCCTACAGCCGGGCTCTTATCTCGGCTATTCCGCAGGTTGAGCCGGCCTCGCGCGGTGGCCGGACCAAGCTTGGCGGCGAGATGCCCGATGCAGCCAGACCCCCTGCCGGCTGCCCTTTTCATCCCAGATGCCCTCTTGCAGAGCCACGATGTAGTCGGCAGGTACAAAAACTGGAACAAAAGGGCAAAATAGGCCGGCATTTGGTAGCTTGCTGGAAATCTGAGGGGTAAAACAAAATCGAAAATAATGTCGCCCGTGAGGATTATCGGGGATATAATTTGAATAGAGTAATGAGAATTATGGAGGAACCGGAGCGTGTGGAAAGTGCGGCCCTGCCGCGACGGAGTGTGTGTCTGAATGGACGAGAAACAGATAGTAGATATAACCACTAATGAAGATGTTACCTTTGTTATTTTCAGTGCTGCCAGTATAAGTGGAGTGGATGAGGTCCTGGCGGCATCGGAAAAAGTGACAAAATTCATAAAAGAGAACTACCCGAGAAAAATTGTTGTTGATTTCCATCAAGTTAAGTTCTTCACCTCCCAGACCCTCGGATTGCTTATGGATATATGGCGGAGGTTAAAGGACTATGACGGACGTGTGGTGATAAGCGGCATAAATCCGCAATTGCACAGAGTTTTCAAAATAACGAATCTCGATAAGATTTTTGAGTTTTTTCCGGACAGGCAAAGCGCGCTGAAAAGTATAAGTACGGCGTGAGAGTTGAATTTGTGGGAGGGATAAAATTATGAGCACTGAAATACAATTTTCGGTTTTTATGGTTAATAAGCCAGGGGTGCTGGCCCGGGTCCTGGGTGAGTTTGCGCAGGCGAAAATCAACGTTATAGCGATGACTTTGACGGACTCGGTGGAACAGGGTGTTATGAGGATTGTTACCACCGCTCCGGAGCAGGCCAGAAAGGTTATGAAAAGACTGAATATGCCCTTCAGGGAGACAAAGGTCCTTTGCGTGAACTTATCAAATCAACCCGGTGCGCTTGCTGAGGTGGCTGAGAAGCTGGCAAAACATCATATAAATATCGCTTACGCATACTGCACCGCCGGCGCCAAAGGGGGGCGAACTACGGGGATTCTGAAAGTGGCGGACGTCGAGAAAGCCGTGAAAATTCTGCAGACCAGGACGAACAAGTCTGCAAAATCCGGGCCGACCGTAAGACGCTCACTTGGCTCCAGAAGGTCATAATCAACCTACAAAAAACGTCTACAAATCTATTCGACTGTTACGCTTTTTGCGAGGTTGCGTGGTTTGTCAACGTCGTGGCCCCGCAGAACGGCGGCGTGATAAGCCAAAAGCTGCAGCGGCACTACCGTCAGCATCGGCTGCAGCGGTTCGGGTGAATCAGGCACAGTAATTAAGTGGTTGGCATACTGCTTAATTTTCTCGTCGCCCTTGGTCGCTACAATGATAGTCCTGCCGCCTCGGGCCCGCACTTCCTCAATATTGCCGATTATTTTGCTGTATTGAGGACCCTTGGTGGCTATGAAAACAGCGGGCATATCTTTAGTAACAAGTGCAATAGGCCCATGCTTCATTTCTGCGGCCGGCAGACCTTCAGCGTGAATATAGCTTATCTCTTTCAGCTTCAAAGCGCCTTCAAGCGCAACCGGATAATTGAAGCCTCGACCAAGAAACAGCCAATTTTCCCTGTTGATGTTGGCCTCGGCAATCTGCTTTATATTTTCCATCTGCTGCAGCACGCGTTCTATCTTCTCGGGTATAGCCTCAAGCTCGGTGATATACGATGAGGCCAATTCACTGCTGATATGTTTTCTTCGGCCCAGCTCAATCGCCAGCATTGCCAGTACGGCAACCTGGGCGGTGAAAGCCTTTGTGCTGGCAACGCCTATTTCCGGTCCAACGTGCAGGTATACGCCTGCGTCGGTGCTCCTGGCAATTGACGAGCCGACTACATTGACGATACCAAGTACTGTTGCGCCACGTTCTTTAGCTTCCTCGACCGCGGCAAGTGTGTCGATGGTCTCGCCGGACTGGCTTATTGATATAACTACGGTGTCGTTCTCGATAATTGGATTGCGGTATCGGAATTCGCTGGCGTATTCTGTTTCTGTTGGAATTCGCGCCATTTGTTCGAACAAAAATTCACCGACAAGGCTTGCGTGGAAAGCTGTGCCGCAGGCGGTCAGGATGAGATGTTTGGTGCGGGTAAGTTCGCGTAAGTGCTCAGCAATGCCGCCGAGTATGATTTTTGAATTTTGGCTGTCAATTCGACCGCCCATACAGGTACTCAGGGCGCGGGGTTGCTCGAATATCTCCTTGAGCATATGGTGTGGGAAGTCGCCGAGTTCAATCTGTTCGAGAGAAAACTCAATTTGTTCGAGGTCTTTGGTAACGGAGATGTTGTTAATTGTCTTTGTATGGAATCCCTGAGGATTGACGGTTACTGTCTCGCCGTCGGAAAGATAAATTGCCTGAGTTGTGTGCTCGACAATCGCCGAGGCATCGGAGGCAAGAATATATTCGTCCTCACCTACTCCTAAAATCAAAGGGCTTCCCTTTTTGGCGCCAATGACCATATCGGGAAAGTCGGAGCAGATTATGGCCAGCCCATAAGTGCCGTGCAGCTCTCGTAAGGCCTGCTGTACCGCTTGCTCGAATTTGTTCTGCCCCGCAGATTTCTCGTCTTCATCGTTTTTTGAATAGAAGTATCCTATGAGATTGGCAATAACTTCTGTATCTGTTTCAGTGGAAAAACTAACTCCTTCGTTTTGCAGCCATATTTTCAGTGTGCTATAATTTTCAATAATACCGTTGTGGACCACGGCAATCTTGCCGGTGTAGTCCAGGTGTGGGTGTGCGTTGGTTTTGGTTGGTGCGCCGTGTGTAGCCCAGCGCGTGTGTCCGAGGCCGAGCATCTCGTTGGTATCGGTTTTATCAAGAATTTGTTCCAGGGCCTTGATTCTTCCGCTGGTCTTTGTGACTCTGATTTTGCCACTCCCCAGAAGTGCCACACCGGCCGAATCATAACCCCGATATTCCAGTCGTTTAAGTCCTTCGAGCAGGATGGGCTGAGCCGGCTTTCTGCCCAAATAAGCAACTATTCCACACATTTATATGCCCTTTTATGTTAGTTTTGTTTATCTTAATATCGGCTGAGTGGCTAAAAAGTCCACCCTTTCGGGTAATCTATGAAATTATATACGATTCAATGTCCTAAAAAAAACCATTTTTCACGATATTGCTGCGAAATAAGTTAAGAAAAACCTGGTTTAGACCGACCTAAGAAATCGGCAGGAACAAGTACCATATTTTTTGTGGACAGAGGGGCAAAAAAACATATAATAGTATGTTCTTAACCGTGTTTTTAGAGGATAAAGATAATTATGTCTACAAACAGTTCAACCTTATCTCATCTGGAGAAGTTGGAGAGCCAAAGCATTTTTATTATCAGGGAAGCCTACAGCGAGTTCAGGAAGGTGGCTATGATGTGGTCAATCGGGAAGGACTCAACCTGTCTGCTGTGGCTGATAAGGAAAGCCTTTTTCGGCCAAATCCCCTTCCCTGTTATGCATATCGACACGAGCTTCAAATTCAAGGAGATTTATGAATTTCGGGACAAATATGTGAAGGAATGGGGGCTGAATCTGATAGTTGCAAGGAACAATGAGGCAATCGACAATGGTATGAATCCCAAAAAAGGCGCGCTGCAGTGCTGTACGGAGCTGAAAACCAATGCGCTGAAACAGGCGATTGCCAAGTATAAATTCAGGGCTTTGTACTTGGCCATAAGACGAGACGAGCACGGCATCAGGGCTAAAGAGAGGATTTTCTCTCCGAGAGACGAAGATTTTGAATGGGATTACAAGAACCAGCCGCCGGAACTGTGGGAGCAGTATAAAACCAAGGCTGCAGAGGAGGAACATATGCGGGTTCATCCGCTATTGGGCTGGCGGGAGGTTGACGTCTGGGAGTATGTACAAAAAGAAAATCTTCCCGTCACCAGCCTGTATTTTGCCAAGGATGGAAAGCGCTACCGAAGTATCGGCTGTCATACCTGCTGCAATCCTGTCGATTCCAATGCCGATACTATAGAGAAGATAGTTGAGGAACTAAAGACTACAACGGTTTCCGAAAGAAGCGGCCGAGCACAGGACAAAGAAGCTGCCTATATGATGCAGAAGCTGCGAGCGCTTGGCTATATGTGATTTTTAGGGATTAGTTTTAATCTGAGGGTTCAAATGGAAGCACTTAGTTTTGTTATTGTTGGTCACGTTGACCATGGGAAAAGCACACTTATTGGAAGGCTCCTTTACGACACAAATTCCCTGCATCCCGACAAGATTGAGGAGATAAAGAAAACTTCCAAAGACCTCGGTCGGCAGACCGAATTCGCGTATCTGCTGGACCATCTCGAAGAGGAACGGCAGCAGGGTGTTACTATCGATACGACGCAGGTTTTCTTTAAGACCGGCAGAAGGCAATATGTAATCATCGATGCGCCGGGCCACGTAGAGTTTGTCAAGAATATGGCCACCGGCGCCTCGCAGGCCGAAGCGGCGGTTCTTATTGTTGATGCGAAGGAAGGCGTCCAGGAGCAAACCAGACGCCACGCCTACATACTCTCACTTCTTGGGCTTGGCCAGGTGGTGGTAGTCCTGAATAAAATGGACCTCGTCGAGTACTCCGAGCAAAGGTTTAACCAGGTAAGAGCCGACGTAGCGAAATTTCTGGAATCTATTGATATCCATCCACAATTGTATGTTCCGATTTGTGCGCTGGAAGGTGAAAACATTGCGAAGAAATCTGATAAGATGGCCTGGTACGAAGGGCCTTGCTTCCTGGAGACGCTTGATACACTCAGGAACAAGGAGCACGCCGAGGACAAACTGCTTCTTTTCCCGATTCAGGATGCGTACAAAGTGGATGACAAAAGGATTTTCGTCGGACGAGTTGAGTCCGGCATAATCACACAGGCGGATGAGGTAAAAATTTTACCGAGCGGCCAAACAACAAAAGTACACTCCATCGAGAAGTTTCTCGAGGAGCCGGTTCGAGCCTGTGCAGGCCAAAGTATCGGCATAACTACCGAAGAGCCACTATTCCTTAACAGAGGAGATGTAGTCTGCTTACTGGGCAGGGAGCCTGCTTTGACCGACAAATTTCACGCCACTATTTTCTGGCTTTCAAAGGCTGATTTTAAAAAGGAAGAAAAGCTAATTATCCGCTGTGCCACGCAGGAGACAACCTGTAAGATGGAGCAAATCAAAAAAAGAATCGATTCATCGACATTACAGGTGACTGAAGAAGATGCTGAGTTGTTGAAGAATCTTGAAGTGGGCGAAGTGGTGGTCAGCGCCAAAAAGCCTCTGGCCATCAAGGAATTCAATGATGTGGCAGAGTTGGGAAGGTTTGTGTTGGTAAGGGACCAGAATATTTGCGCTGGTGGTATCATCACCGCCGTTAATTAAATTATGTCAAAGTCAAGAACAGTAATAATAGGCATGGATGGCGTACCCTTCGATTTGCTCAGGGACCTGGCCGATACCGGTATAATGCCTCACACCAAGGCGCTCATTTCCGCCGGGACTTTCAGAAAAATGCACTCCAGCATCCCGGAGATTTCATCAGTTGCGTGGTCGTCGATGATTACGGGCAGGAATCCCGGTGAACACGGTATCTTCGGCTTTACCGACCTGGCTGCAAATTCTTACCGTATAAGGTTCCCGAATTATGCCGACCTGAAGGCGCCGACGTTTTGGGACGAATGGCACCAGAAGGCGGTTATAATTAACGTTCCCGCAACTTACCCGGTTCGCGAAATGAACGGTGTGCATATCTCCGGCTTTGTCTCAATCGACATAGAAAAAAGTGTCTGGCCGAGGGATTTGGTCGGGACATTGAGTGGATTTGATTATCGGCTCGATGTCGATTCTCTCCTGGGCCATCGCTCTCTGGATTTGTTCCTGGCCGACCTTGATAAGACACTCCAGGCAAGAATCAGGGCCTATCGCTATCTATGGGAAAGCCAAAACTGGCAGCTTTTTGTCCTTATCTTCACCGGCACAGACAGACTTATGCATTTTCTATGGCAGGCTTATGAAGATAAACAGCACCGATATCACGACAATTTCCTTGAGCACTTTCGTAAAATCGACGAAGTCATCGGTCGGGTCAGCGAGGAAATTAGTGACGATGACTTGCTGGTTATGATCTCCGACCATGGATTCGAATTGCTCGAAAAAGATGTTTATATCCCTCACTTACTGAAACAGGAGGGTTTTCTGAAATTGGCAAACACCGCCGAACCGACCCTGGAAGGCATTGAGCGCGGCACAAAGGCCTTTGCCCTTGACCCGGCCAGGATTTACCTGAATTCAAGAGAGAAGTATCCCGCCGGCAGTGTAGAAAAAACCGACAGAGAAAAAATTTTGCGGGACCTCGAGCAGCTTTTCAGCCTGCTCGAAGTCGACGGCAAAAAAGTGATAGCACAAATATACAGGAAGGAGCAGCTTTATTCGGGTCCTTTTTTGGAACAAGCGCCGGATTTGCTTCTACTTCCGACGAAAGGCTTTAATCTAAAGGCAAAACTAACGTCACATAACTTGACCGACAAGCCCATATTTACCGGCAAGCACGAGCAGCGGACAGCTTTCTTGCTGATAAGAGGAGATTTTAATAGTATTGTCCCGGACAGGCTCGATGTAAGCGGTGTGAAGGGAATTATAGAGACGATTAAACGCGCCGGCTGATGAGTACCGAAGCAAACACGGGTGAATAGAAACGCGTTGGTCCTATCAAGTTGAAATGGCTGAAAAGAAAAAAACTTCTCGCCAATGGCCTCGTATATTGGGGCCGGTGGTTTTGGTTTTTGTCATCGCTGCCGTGTGGTTATTGATACGACCAGTCCTGTCGCGAAGGCGGCCGCGTAATATCATCCTGGTCAGCATCGACACCTGCCGGGCTGACCATTTAAGTTGTTACGGCTGCCCGCGTTTAACTACACCGTGTATCGACAGCATTGCTGAGGAGGCTTTTTTGTTTCAAAACGCCGTCGCGCCCACGCCGTTGACGTTACCAAGTCACAGCACTATGCTAACCGGCACCATCCCGCCTTTTCACGGTGTGCACGACAATGAGGATTACAAACTGGGCCAGTCTGCCGAGACCCTTGCCGAAATACTGGGCCGTAACGGTTTCGCAACCGGCGCCTTCATCGGCTCTTACATATTGCAATCCCAATTTGGCCTTGCGCAGGGATTCGATACATATAATGATCGTTTCGATGAGGAACTAAATACGATAGGAATTATTGAGCGAAGGGGCGCAGAGGTAAACCGTTACGCGCTGAAGTGGCTTGAAGACCATCGAGACGAGCCATTCTTTCTTTTCATGCATTACTATGACCCCCACGCTACATATCAACCGCCCGAGCCGTTCGCCTCTTTGTTTAAGCCTGATTTTTACGCGGGGGAAATCGCCTATGCCGACCACTGTGTTGGCCAGGTCATCGACCGATTGAAAGAGTTGAAGCTATACGATTCGAGCCTGGTTATCATTACCAGCGACCACGGTGAGATGCGTAATGAACACGGCGAGAAAACACACAGCTATTTTATTTATCAAAGTGCCATCCATATTCCCTTAATTTTCAAGTTGCCAGGCCAAAAAAAGCCGAAAGTAATAAATGAGCTTGTGGGTCTTGTTGATATAGTCCCGACGATTTGCGGCTTCCTCGGCCTCGATACACCTGTGCATGTGCGGGGCGAGGACATCTCGCCTTACTTCCACGGGAAACTCCCACCCGGACAGGATAGATACTTGTACTGCCAAAGCTTCCTGCCAACGAAATATGATGCTAATCCTTTACTCGGTGTGGTCACCAACCGGTTCAAATACATACACACCACGCGTTCGGAACTTTACGATTTGATCGAAGACCCCAAGGAATATAACAATCTGATAACTCAGCAGTCCAGCCAGGCCAACAGACTGCGGAACAGCTTAAAGCGGATTCTCCAGGAGCATCTTCACAGGGGGGATTCCGAGAGTAAATTAGAATTAGATCGCCAGTCGCTAAAACGCCTCGAGTCGCTTGGTTATGTTGCTGGTAGGATCAGGGAGGAATTTGAGATTGACCCGAGCAAGGAAGACCCCAAAGATTTAATAGGTTTTTATTCCTCTGACAGAATGGCGAGGGATCTTCTGCCTAACAAAAGATACGATGAAGCCCGAAGTATGTGTGAACAGATGCTTCAGCAGCGTCCGGATTCTTACAGAGCCAACTTTATCCTGGCCAACATCGCACTGGAGCTGCAGGATTATAACGAGGCGGTTCTTCGGCTCACAAAAGTGCTTCGAGTCCAGCCGACCGCAGGTGATGCACATTACAATATGGGTATCGCTCTTCAATCGCAAGGAAAGATTGAGGAGGCAATCCAGCACTATCATCAGGCTCTGCGATACAAGGCTGATGATGCTCTGGTTCATAACAATCTGGCCGCTGCCCTGCAATTGCAGGGCAATTTTGAGGAAGCGACCAAGGAGTATCAAGAGGCGCTGAGAATAGACGGCGAGAACGCCCTCTTACACCTCAATTTCGCCAATGCCCTTCAATCTCAAGGCAAGCCTGACGAGGCAATCAGCCATTATCACCGAGCAATACAGCTTAAAGCCGACTACGCCGATGCACACCGCGATCTCGGAAATGCTCTGAGCCTTCAAGGTAATTTCGAAGAGGCCGCTATACATTGGGCTGAGTCGTTGCGGCTGAAGCCGAACCAGGTTGATGTGCTGGAAAATCTCAAAAAAGTATTATATGAAGAGGGAAAAACAGATAAGGCTATCGCATATCTAAGCGAGGCCGTTCGCATAGAGCCCAACCAACCTCAGTTCCATCTGGATTTGGGCAACTTGTTTTACGATAAAGGTGATGTTGACCTCGCCATTGACCACTACACCAGGGCCCTGCAGAAAATGCCTGAGCATGCAGTCTTGTTGATGAATCTTGGAAAGGCACTGGCACACAAGGGAAGGTTCGATGAAGCAATTGCACACTGGAATAAAGCGTTGCAGCTAACCGTTGACCAGCCGGAGATCCGGAGGCATCTAAGATACCTGATGGCTGAGCAGTTTGCTCAGCATGGTAATTTTGATAAAGCGATTGGACATTGGAGTGAACTATTGCGGAGTGAACCGAATAACCCGGCGCTGTATAATAATCTTGCAATAGCATTCTATAAACAAGGCAGGTTTACCGAAACCACCGACTGCTGGAAAAAGCTGCTGGAAATCAGGCCGAACGATTATCAGATACTTCACAACCTCGGCTGGCTCCTGGCCACTCATCCTGATGCCGGGATTCGTAATCCTGCCGAAGCGGTTCGACTGGCCCAGCGTGCCTGTGAACTGACTGGTTATGAAAAGTCCCCGCAGTTGGATGCTCTGGCGGCCGCTTATGCGGCAGCCGGCCGGTTTAACGAGGCTCTCGAGACCGCAGAAAGGGCCTTGCAGTTGGCCTTGTCCTCAGGAGAGCAGAGGCAGGCAGAGCTGCTCAGCCGACGGCTCGAGTTATACAAAGCCGGCAAGCCTTATATTGAGACCTCACTAATCCCATCCGGGGCCGGTGAAAAGTGATTGTATTCTCAGGTGGGCTTTTTTACCGGAAAAAAGAGTTTGACAGCTTCGGTAAAATTCATATACTTTTATCTTTTTGACGTTTGCGGGAATATTTAGTTATGAAGAGTTTTATGGCAAAAAAAGAGCGTCTCGAGCGCAGATGGCTTCTCGTCGATGCCGATAATGCTATTCTGGGTCGATTGGCCGCGAAAGTGGCGATGGTTCTGATGGGTAAGACCAAGCCGACCTATACACCACACGTGGATACGGGCGACTATATTGTGGTTATAAATGCCGAGAAGATAAAAGTTACCGGGAGAAAAGCCGAGAGCAAACAATACGATTATTACACTCACTTTCCCGGCGGCCACAAGTATGTCAGCTTCAAGGAAATGCTGGCAAGAAAGCCGGAAAAAGTAATTGAACTGGCCGTAAGGCGGATGCTGCCGAAAACCAGGCTCGGTCGACAAATGCTTAAGAAATTAAAGGTTTATCGCGGTCCGGAGCACAATCATACTGCCCAAAGGCCGGAAAAAGTTGAATTGTAAAAATTTGAGGAAAATAGCCTGATGGCAAAACAAACAGTACAGAAAAATGCTGCAAAATCCGAATACTCCTGGGGGACAGGCAGAAGAAAAATGGCTATTGCCCGTGTAAGGATACGTCCCGGCGAAGGGAAATTAGCCATAAATAATCGTAAGCTGGATGAGTATTTCACCCAGGAGCAGGATAGAAAGGCCATCCTGGCACCGTTACAGGCAGTCGAGGCGGACAAGTCATTTGACGTCTTTGCGAACGTCAAAGGCGGTGGTCCTTCCGGCCAGGCCGGTGCGGTTATGCTTGGTATAGCAAGGGCCCTGAAGAGTTATGATGAAAATTATCTGCCGGCCCTGCGTAGCGGCGGTTACCTCACCCGGGACCCGAGGATGAAAGAGAGAAAGAAATACGGGCAAAGAGGTGCAAGGCGGAGATTCCAGTTCTCCAAACGATAATTACAAATCTTTAGACTTTTCAAAGAGCCACTGGAATTTCCGGTGGCTTTTTTTATGGAGTATATTTCGATGTCAAGATTGGAGCATAAAACAAAAGGAGCAGCTTTGATATTTTCGGCGTGCGGATTTTTTTGTGTGGCCGGCTCTTTGATTAAGTTCGGTTCATATATTGGCGTATATAAGCTGGCTTTTTTTCGATTCGCCATTGGGCTGTGTCTGATTGCTTCGGCTGCAATGTCGGGGCGGGTAAAGCTTGTTTTTAATAATAAGAAACTACTGTTTTTGCGCGGCCTTGCGGGCGGCACAGGCGTCTGTATAGTGATATTGTCCATTACTAAACTTGGTCTCGGCAAGGGAATGGTTCTGGTAAGCTCGTACCCCATCTTCGCGAGCATTTTCGGTGCGATTTTCCTGAAGGAACGGCTGCGCGTAATTAATATAGCCGCTGTTTTGACTGCTCTGTTGGGACTATACTTTATCGCTTATGAAAAAGGTCAGGATTTTACATTACTGGTCTTTGGCAGATATGAGCTTTTGGCGGTTTTGGGAGCCGTAATTGCAGGAGTAGCTTTAAATTGCATACGTAAGCTCCACGATACTGATGACTCACTGGCGATTTATTTTTCCCAGTGTGTAGTCGGTATGTGGCTGGTCATAATACCGGCTTTCAGGGGCGATATAGTCGTCGGGCCAAAGGCGGTCTTTATCCTCCTTTGTATGGGAGCAAGTATCACCGTCGGCCAGTTATTAATGACACAGGGAATGAAATACGTACCGGTTAAAATCGGTTCATTGCTTCTTTTACTCGACCCTGTACTTTGCTTTATAGCCGGCGTTGTGATATTCGGTGAGGCTCTTACATTTTTCTGTCTGTTGGGGTCGATGCTGGTCGTTGGGTCCTGTGCGACTGTTTTGGCCGGCAGGAAGTCTTGACCGCTTAAAAGTAAACTGATATTCTTAGCTGATATTTTTAACAGGAAAGGAATTCACAATGCTACGAGTTGCGATTATCGGCGCAAGCGGATATACCGGTGCGGAGTCAATCGAGATTCTTTTACGTCACCCGGAGGCAAAGCCGGTTTATTTGACCGCCCTGCCGGAAGAATGTGGAGTGCTTGCTGATGTCTTCGGACAGTTTAAGGGCCGATGTGATTTGCACATCGAGCCGCTGGACTTTAACAAACTGGCTGAGCTGACGGATATAGTGCTTTGTTGCCTGCCGCACAAAGTCTCGATGGGCTTTGTACCAAAGCTGCTGGATACAGGCCTTAAGGTGATTGATTTCAGTGCCGATTACCGCCTGAAAGACATAGCCGTTTACGAGAAGTTTTACAATGTCAAACACACCGATAAACAGAATCTGCCGCACGCCGCCTTCGGGCTGCCGGAGTTGTTCCGCGAGCAGATAAAGCCGGCCAAGCTGGTTGCCAATCCCGGCTGCTATCCTACGGGAGCGGCCCTTGCCATGGCGCCACTTTTGAAAAACGGCCTGGTAAAAACAAACTCCATTATCGTCAACTCGGTAACCAGCGTTTCCGGGGCCGGGCGAAATCCGTCTTCGAGATTCCACTTTCCCAATATGAATGAAAACTTTTTTGCATACGCAATCGGCTCCCATCGGCATATGCCGGAGATAGAGCAAATCGCCGGCCAAATCGCCAATACCGATGTCAATATTTTGTTTCAACCTCACGTCGGGCCTTTCGATAGAGGGATTCTCTCAACGGTCTATTGTGAGCCGACAAAAGAGCTAAGCAATGATAAACTGCTTGAGCTTTATCGTAATTTTTATCACTCGGAGCATTTCGTGCGTGTTCTGGACCGGGCCCCTGCTGTTAAGGACGTGGCCGGGACAAATTACTGCCACGTGTACGCGGCAGTCGCCAAGGGCAAAGTCATTTGCTTCTCAGCGATTGATAATCTGGTAAAAGGCGCCTCCGGCCAGGCCATCCAGAATATGAATATCATTTGCGGCCTCGATGAAACGACGGGCCTTGCATAGTATCTCATCATAGGGATACATTTTTAGAGGAAGCCGTGTGGAAATAGATTATTCTAATCGGAAGGATTGGGCGGAGCGATACATCAAGCGTAAAGACAACGGTGAAATTGGATGGGCCGACGAAGACAGCTATAAAGCAAAAGAGGAAAGAGTCAATAGTTTTCTGGCTCGGAATCCTTTACAAAAGAACAGCAGGTTTCTTGAATTAGGCTGTGGAGCCGGAAATATTACCTTGTTTATGGCTAAAAAAGGATTCGAAGCCCACGGTATTGACCTCGTTCCCGAAGCTATTCGATGGGCAAAGGAGAAAATGGCGTCAGCAAATACAACAGCTGATTTTAAAATTGGCAATGTTGTGGAGTTAGACGATTATCCTGATAACTACTTTGATTTTATTTTTGACGGGGAGACTCTTCATTGTATTATTGGTGCCGACAGAAAAAAATGCCTGGCTAATATTTTCCATATTCTAAAGCAAGGGGGTTATTTTCTGGGAGGAGCCAACCTTTTCAACACAAAATTCACTTCCCCTCCGGATTTAAACAAGCAGAGCTATTTTGACCCGAAGACTCACTGTTTGTACCATGATAATGTTCCATATTATTATCTTTCGGAAGAACAGGATTTTCTGTCAGAGGTTCAACGGGCTGGTTTTCAAATTAAATATTTTGAAAGAACACCTAAAATACCCGAGCATGCTCCAATCCATAATGGTTGGCTATGGGTCGATGCCGTTAAACCAAAAATAAAATCTAACCAGCTATTTTAGTTTGACGTGGTATGGATTGAGTATTAATCTGCCGATATGTTGAAAATAGCAACCTGTCAGTTTGCAGTCGGCGCTTCAATAAAAGGAAATAGCCGGGACGAATTACTGCCACGTTTATGCTACCGTCACAAAGGGCAAAGTTATTTGCCTCTCAGCAATTGATAATCTGGTAAAAGGCGCCTCCGGCCAGGCCATCCGGAATATGAATATCATTTGCAGCCTCGATGAAATCCTTGGTCTGGCATAGCTAAAATATAAAATATATTATTTACAGAATAATCGAGGAACAGGCTCGCCGTGATAGAAAACAGAGAAAAATTCGAAAAATTTGAACACGAGCTCGCAAAAAGCGAGAACTTGCCCTATAAAAAACGCCTCGCAGTATACGACAGTGTTTTGAAAAAAGCATTGGCGGCGGGGGTCTTCAGCGATGAAATTATGGAGGAAAGCCTTGAAGGAAAGATACATTTAGCTAAAACGTTGAATTCGTTGAAGTGAAAGCTACTGACTTGTTAAAAACCCTTTCAGACTAAGAGAATACCTTTATTACTATAGAGAACACAGAGAAAAATAATTATAAAGGCCAAGTTATTTCTTAAAAAAATCTTAACCGAGAGAATAGAGATGGCTGAAGAAAACAAAACTAAACAAATCTGCTATCTCTGTGGCTTAAAATAAAAAAGGGAAAACTCTGTGGCTAAAGAGTGTTTAAAAATAGCAACCTGTCAGTTTGCGGTGTCCGGCTCGATAAACCGAAACGCCGAGCAGATCCGCTCGTTTATGAAGCGGGCCCGGAAAGGAAAGGCCCACATCGTCCATTTTTCAGAGTGCGCGCTGAGTGGTTACGCACCGGTTGATTTTGAATCATTTGACCGGTACGACTGGCGGCATCTGCGGGCTGAAACACAAAAAATTATGCGCCTGGCTTCGGAGCTATCGCTCTGGGTCGTACTCGGCAGCAGCCATCCATTGACCTGGCCGAATAAGCCCCATAACAGCCTTTACCTTATAAATCCAAAGGGCAAAATCGCCGACCGGTATGATAAGAGGTTCTGTATGCCCTGCGATTTGCAGTATTACACGCCCGGCAACCACTTTGTAATTTTCACTATTAACAAAGTCAGGTGCGCACTTCTGATTTGCTACGACTTGCGTTTTCCGGAGCTTTATCGCGAGCTGAAAAAGGCCGGGGTGGACTGTATTTTTCAGTCGTTTTATAATGCACGACAGAAAGGCCGAACCATTCACATCGACATTATGCGACAGACGATGCAGTGCAGAGCGGCAACGAATTATTTCTGGGTTAGTATGACTAATTCCAGCGCCTATTACCAGTCGTACCCATCCTGCTTTATCCAGCCGGACGGCATAATCGTCGCTCAGCTTAGGCAGCATAGGCCGGGCATAATGTTTGATACGGTTGACCTGAGCAAAGAATTCTATGATGCCTCCGGACCTTTTAGAGACCAGGCAATGAGCGGAATCCTGACCAGCAACCCGAAGATTATCAGGGATGAGCGCTCAAAAATCACTACTCGGCTTTGAAAACCAACTGCTCCGATAATAAAAAGGCTGGTTAATACAGCCATTTAGATTTATAATGACTCAAATTAAGAGGAGAAGCGGGAACCTATTCAGAAAGGAATAGAAAAATGTCAGATAGGTCGGGAGATTGGTTGGCCCAGGCCAAACGGGATTTAAACCACGCGGCAAATGCCTGTAAAGACAGTGACTTTGAATGGTCCTGTTTCAGCGCTCAGCAATCGGCTGAAAAGGCCGTTAAGGCAGTGTTCCTACACATGCACGGCGAAGGTTGGGGGCACTCGGTTTACGGCCTGTTAGGAAACCTCGGCAAGATGATCCCTGTCCCGGAACCGCTGTTAGATGCGGCCAAAGCTCTGGACAAGCATTATATCCCTACACGTTACCCCAACGGCTTTGACTCCGGAGCCCCGGGTGACTATTACACCAAAAAAGATTCCGAGGAAGCCATTACAAATGCGCGAGAGATCATCGAATTCTGTGAAGGTTGTGTTCGCTGACAAGGCCAAGGTCTTGCGTCAGTTAAAAGATTATGCGAAAAACCTCAAACAAAAACACCCGGAAGTGGAACGGATTGGTTATTTCGGCTCTTACGCTAACGAAACATACGGCCCGGCAAGCGATGTAGATTTGCTGATAATTCTAAAGCAAAACAGCAAACGCTTCCTGGACAGAATCCCAGATTTTCTCCCCGACAATCTCTCAATCTGCTGCGACGTTTTTCCCTACACCAGCGAAGAAATAGAAAAAACGCAAGAGCAGAACAATCCCTGGATTCGACACGTTCTTAAAGAGGTGGTTTGGCTTTAAATAAGCAATCCAGATATGAAAAAGGCTGGCTGTTCACATTTATCTCTCTATTTGTCCAAATGGCTGATTTTGAACCTCCGGTATCTGCGTGACAACTATCAAACGGTCCAAAAAATTTTTAAAAGGCCCCCAATCGAAAAATAGAACGAGTCTTTAATATAGGTTGCTCACCGTATTTATTTTTTATAGAAGCTAAAGGTAAATTAAAATGGCCTTGAATAAATATGTCAGATATCGCAATAACCAGACTCAACAAAAGTGAAACTTATTTAATGTAAACGGCACTAAGCGGTTTTACCTAAGTCTTTTGATGTTGTGGAGGCGCGGTTCCTTGAGATATTGTAAAAATGGCCGTTTTTAGCGTCATAAACCGGACGACGTGACTGGTCACTTCTAAAAACTTTCCTGAAACCACTTAGAATCAGTGAAATAGATCTGCAAAGTCATCAAGACCTACAATTGCGCCATATAAAAAGAGGCCGGTTGCCCCCCACATAAGTACCACTATAGAGAGGTTTACAAAGGCAACAATCACTCCCAAGACGGTGACTCCCTCTCTTTCTAAGTCCTTGCCTGTCACTGTAATTGGACGATCCTCAACAACTGTACGGGCGACTTTCTCTGGAACCTGTGCGATATCACGAGCTGCCAGCCATAAAAGCCCAAAAGCTTTTGGGACTAATTCTATAGATACAAATATCGCACATATCCCGGCTATAGAAACCATGAAAATAAAGCAGCCGCGAAATACCTTTTGCTTAAGGTTTTCACGCATAGCTAAGGCTCGTCTTAAGATTAGCCCCAGCATCACTGCTACTGCTATTATCACTAATCCGATTAGCCCTTCCATCTATGCAGCCTCCATCTGGAGTAAATAGCGACGACACCTGTTCTTAGCTATTATTTCATTGCCACTTCAGCTATTCAAACGGAAAACGGTAGATAAAATATTATAACACTCCGTGGAAATGTAAAGCTCTTTTTTGTTTCAGCAATGGACTATTCTTGGTGTTTATATTAGAATTTTGGAAGTTGAGTAGATTCCTGCTTTCGCAGGAATGACAGATGGAGAAAACAAATGGCAAATAATACAATCACGGCGGCAAAGGGATTTCTGGCGACGGGTATGCACTGCGGCATTAAAAAATCCGGCAAATACGATTTGGGACTGCTCCTTTGCCCGGGTGGCGCAAAGGCAGCGGCGGTCTTTACGACCAACGAGCTCCCCTCGGCAGCGGTACAGGTCAGCAAAAAACATATAAAAAGCAATAAAATCTTCGCGGTCGTCGTCAATTCCGGAAACGCAAACGCCTGCACAGGCCAGGCAGGTATGAAAAATGCGATAAAGATGTGCAGCGAAACAGCCGGATTAATTGAAACCGACCCTCACAACGTCCTTGTCGCATCGACCGGTATTATCGGTAAGCAGCTTCCCATCAAAAAGATAAAGACGTGCGTTGCCACAGCAGCCACAAGGTTGAATTCAACGGCCTCGGCCGGGCTCTTTGCAATAGCATAGTTCCGACTTTAGGCGGGACACCAACCTATTAAGTTGCAGCGGATTATTAGGTCTTGAAAGTTTTGGGGAAGCCAAATTCGCAACCAGGTTTGTAAACAATTGACAGGTGTTATCAGCGAACTTATTATGTTAGTATGTTGATACAGAAGGAGATTTGAATTTTTAAGCGAGGATTATTATGAAGCTTGACATAGAAGAGTCTTTGGTGCGATTCAAATGGCATATTCTTGTGGTTTGTATGATGGCCGCGGCGCTGCTGTTGGCGGCGGTCGGGGTGGCTATAATGCTTTTTACGAAGAAAGTGGAATTGACGGGGCTGCCTCTTGTTCTCTGTGCGTTCGGCGCCGGGGTTTTCACGGCGTCGGTGTTGGCCATAATCTTTGCGGTTCTTTTGCTGACTTATGAGAATATCAACATACTCAAAGGCCAATCCGAAGAGCTCGGCAGTATTATCTCACTGCTTAATAAGAACCGTCTGGTGCTTGGCCAGTTGAATCAAGCTGTTCGTCTCAGTGAGACAGCCAAAACAATTGTTTTCGGCGAGACGGACCGCCAGGCATTGACTGAAATAGTCAAAGAGAGACTCCATCAGCAGGACTTTGAAAGCACGTACAGGATAATTGGAGAAATCGGACGGCAGCCCGGTTACAGTGACCTGGCCGAGCAGCTTCGTCTTGAAGCAGACAAGTATCGTGATGCCAGCGAAGAGGAGCGGGTAAACCAGTTTACAGCCCACATCGAGAAGCTTTTTGAACAATGTCAATGGGCCAAGGCAAGTGCGCAGATAGACAGGCTTGTTGAGACATTTGACGAGCCGGAAAGGGGCAGTGTGCTTCGTCAGCGACTGCTTGATAGGAAGGAACAACGCAAGAAAGAATTGCTTGCAGCCTGGGATGAAATGGTCAAGAGACGTGAAACGGACAGAAGTCTGGAGATTTTGAAGGAGCTGGATTTGTATTTGACTCCTAATGAGGGGCTGGCACTGCAGGAATCTGCCAAAGACGTTTTCCGAACCAAGCTGCATAATCTCGGTGTTAAGTTTTCGCTTGCGGTTACGGATGAACAATGGGCTGAGGCCTTAGAAACGGGTGAACAGATAATTCGGGATTTTCCTAACAGCAGAATGGCCCAGGAGATTCGGGGGAAAATAGACATCCTCAGACAGCGTTCGCTGCAGACGGAATAGTAGTGGATTAATATATATCAAACAGAGATTGCGTTTTGATAATGGTTAGCTGGTCGGGGTAAGCGTGGAAAGCATGTATGTGCAGTTCTGAGCGCCTTGCCTCGAAATCGATATAGCTAAACGGTTCAAGTCCGTTGTCGGACTTGGGAGAGAAGTTGATGAACATACCACGATTGCGGGCAAAACGTTCGAGGTCATAATGACTCTGCCGGTAGAGATTTGCACTCATTTTTTCAACTTGGAAGTCGGTCACATAACTGATGCCCTGGCTTAGTGTGCATTTATGGGAACGCTGTCCGCGGAACTGAAAGCGCTCAATCAAACAACGTTTTGGCAGAGGCTGGCTGGGAGTGCTTATCAGCTCACTTAGGCAGGTCTGTTTTGCAAAGACACTGACGACATGTGAGCAGTCGGTAACCCATATTGTTACTTCATACTTTTCGGTTCTCAGATGTCGTTTCTCGAAGATGCTGAACAGCTCCGGATGTAAAGATCTTTGATATAATGAGAAAATAAGCTCACTGACAGCTACATTTGCTCTTGGAGTTTCCATAAGTATAATATGCCTTAATCAAATGCCGTAAAGTCCTTCCAAGTTCAGTATAATTATACCACAAACAACCGTCCAGTTTCAAGGAGAATATCAGTACTGAAAAGACCGATATCCGGCCTTATCGGACTATTATCCTGCAAAAGCGGTAGTTGAAAAGAGTAACGTTCAGGAGAAAAATTTATTGAATTTGCAGGAATCGTTTGAAAAGTTCGGATCGGCGGTTTAATTGAGGCCAAAGTTATGAGATGTTACTAAAGCCAGATTGACCAGGGCGGCAATGATGTTGTAAGAGGCGTGGGTTCCGGCGGTGATACCGAAGCCGCGGACTGCGAAGAGGATGGCGAAGTATACACCGGCGATGGTTCTGAAGATAAACTGAGGCCAGCTAAATGCAGCCACACGGAAAAGCTGGCCGTTAATATAAATAATATGATGGTGCGCGCTAAACAAAGCAGCGGCAATAATAACCGAAAGAATGATGGAGTTTTTCCGGCTGAAGGATAAAATATTTTGGAAGAACAGCATCAGAAGGCAGATAAGAATCAGGCGAAAAACAAGTTCTTCATAGATTCCCGCGCCGACTGCGTTTACGATATCGGCCAGCAGGCCGCTGTCGGAGATTTGCTCGACGGACGTAGTGTGTGCAGTGGTTTGTGTATTGTTTTCGAGAAACTGAATAGGCTGAATGTGGGATGCAACAACAGTAGAGTTGCCGGCGGCTATTGCGTCCTGGGGTGGTACCGGCCTGTTGAGAAGGAAGTTCAGGAGTATCAAAGGTATGGCCAGCAGAAGGCATTCAACGGCCATGGGCAATATGTCGCCGAAGCGAAACCGCCAGCTTTTTCGGGAAGTAATTTGCAGAATAAGCAGAATGATTACAACAAGCAGAGGAGTAATGATGAAAGCCACAAGGTTGCTGAAACCAAGGTACTCGGTAAAACTCTGCAGCCATACGAATGCAACGATACGTCTTTGGTCTTGAAACAGGCTTTCGCTATTGAGAAAGATTGTGCCGAACTCGTAGAATATTAAAAAGGGGAGCAGGAACATTAGCGCGTAAAGTGGACGGGAGGTACGTTCGAGGTAAGTGCCCTGAGGAAAAGCTAAGGGTTGACTTCTTCTGTTACTGTCTGTGCTTTTGGGCATAGTTACACAGTTAGACTACAAATCCTTTTGTCCATATATTTTGTCTTAAGTATTTTCGCAAGTGTACTTGAAAGTGATCGCGATTACAAGACTCAAAGTGCGGATGTTAGTATAATGACACAACAGATTTTGACAGAGATTTACGAGCTGCTTTATGGGCGTTTTGGCCCCCAGCATTGGTGGCCCGGCCAAAGTGTGCTGGAAATTATTGCCGGGGCTGTTTTGACGCAGAATGCAAACTGGAAGAATGTGGAAAAGGCGATTGGGAACCTTAAAAACGCGAAGTCTTTAAGCGTCCGCAGACTTTACGATATTAATGTGCCTGATTTGGCGCAGCTTATTCGTCCGGCAGGCTACTATAATCTTAAAGCGAAACGACTGAAGAATTTTATAAATTGCCTCGTTGGGGATTTTGATGGCAGTTTGTCAGAGATGCAAAAGCTTGATACCCAGAGCCTGCGCGAAAAGCTTTTGTCGATTAATGGTATCGGGCCGGAGACTGCGGATTCGATTTTACTTTATGCCTTCGAAAAATCTGTTTTTGTTATTGATGCTTATACCGCACGGGTGGCTGTAAGGCACAGGCTTATTGAGCCGGGTATCGATTATGAATCGCTAAGGGAATTTTTCCAGGGTAATTTGCCGCAGGAGACTCGGTTATTTAATGAATATCATGCCCTGTTGGTGCGAGTGGGCAAGGAATTCTGCAGGCCAAGGCCCAAATGCACGGGCTGCCCGCTCGAAAGACTGCCTCACGATACTGAGGTCGAGATACTGTAAGACTGCTGTGCCCACCCGGCGAGGGTAATTGCATTCTGGTGCCGCCTTTGATTTCCTGTGGGAAATTACAACTGTTGTTTGCGGTACAGGATGTAGAGTACGACATCTGCTATTAGGCAGAGAATCAGTAGGTAGAATCCTACTTCGCCAACCCGGAAAAAGCCTAATATGTTGCTCATATCAGTTCCTTTCAACGGTTAATTTGTCCCTGAAAACCACCTGGCGCTTGGCAGGATAACGCAATAATCCGAGACTGTCAATCCTATTGTTTGTACTCAATTTTAATTTGTTCGCCCCTTCCGGGATTCAACTCAGAATATGGTGACAGTGCTAACCTTTTATGTTATTGTTTCCGGGTATGGCTAAAAAGCGGAGTAAGAATGTGGTAACGGTGGGTTTTGTTGCACTGGGCTGTCCCAAGAATATGGTGGATAGTGAAAAGATGTTGGCCCATATTGGACAGGCAGGTTTCGTAATAACCCCTGAGCTCGATGGGGCTGATGTTATTGTGATTAATACCTGTGGATTCATTGAGCCTGCGAAGGCCGAAGCCCTTGAGGTCATCGAAGAAGCAGTAAAGTATAAGAAAACAGGCAAGGTGGGCAAAGTAATCGTCGCCGGTTGTCTGCCGCAACGGCTGGGTGAAGAGCTTTTTTCAGAGGCTGAAGGTATTGATGTAATAATGGGCCTGGAGCAGCGGGATAACATTGCGTCAATTATCAAGAAAGCTTTGGTAGATAGTCATCAGAAGGTTTACCTCGATGGCCCTGTTCAGGGCGTGCACAATGACAAAGGCAGGATGCTTCTTACGCCCGGGCATTGGGCATACTTACGAATCGCCGAGGGTTGTAATCACAGGTGCTCATTTTGTACCGTGCCGGCAATTCGCGGACCGTTCAGGAGTAAACCGCCGAAAATGCTCTTGGCCGAAGCGAGGGAATTGATTGATTATGGAGCCGTTGAGTTAATTTTAGTCGCGCAGGACAGCACCTCTTACGGCAGGGACCTGAAAAACGGTAATACATTGGATATGCTTGCCAGAGAACTGGCCGAACTCGATGGGCTGAAGTGGATTCGGCTTATGTACCTTTACCCCACACAGGTGAGTGACTCGTTGATTGAGACCATTGCGGGCATCCCAAAAGTTGTAAAATATCTCGATATACCGCTTCAACACGTAAACAATGAAATCCTGAAAAATATGCGCAGGCAAGGCTCTAAGGACCAAATCCGGCAACTTATCGAAAAGCTGCGCGCTGCTGTGCCTGAGATTGTCTTGCGTACAACCATGATAGTGGGTTTTCCCGGCGAGACGGACGGCCAGTTCCGCGAGATGCTGGATTTCATACGGTGGGCGGAATTTGACGCCCTTGGCTGTTTTACGTTTTATTCGGAGGCCGGCACGCCCGCATCACAACTGCCCGGCCAGGTACCCGGGCAAGTCAAGCAGCAGCGGTTTGACGAAGTAATGACCGCCCAGCAGGAAATCGTTTTTTCAAAAATGCGTCGCTGGCTCGGCAGGGAACTGCTCTGTCTGGTCGATGCGGTCAATAGTGATGGCAGTGGACAGGGGCGGTATTACGGGCAGGCGCCGCACATCGATGGTGTTTGCCTAATGGAGAAGTGTTCAGCCGGGATGGGCGAGTTTACTAAAGTAAGAATTGTTGGCACAGAGGGCTACGATTTTCTCGTAGAACAAATTTAGTCTTGAACTATGGCTGTTGTGGAGTAAACTTTATTAGTGATTATGGTAAAGCAATTACCGAACATTTTAACGTTTGGCAGGGCGGTATTGACAGTCATATTTTTGGGGATGGTTCTTTACTCTCCGGCCGTTGCTGTCGGGTCTCGGCCGTTATTTCTGGATATAGCGTTTGTGATTTTTGTTATCGCCGGCATTACGGATATGATAGACGGCCACATCGCGAGAAAGCTGAATGTAGCCAGCAAGTTCGGACGTATGCTCGACCCGTTTGTTGATAAAGTGCTTGTTTGCGGCGCGTTTATTTGTTTTGCGATTATAGATGAGCCAAAGCTTTTTGATTTTTCAGCGCCGGCTATGGATTTAATTCGATGGTCCGTTGCCGGAATTATAACGGCCCGGGAAGTATTTGTTACTGTCCTTCGGCATATTGCCGAGGCAAAAGGTGTGAATTTCGCCGCCACCATAGCCGGCAAGATAAAGATGTTTGTTCAGTCCTTTGCTATCGGGACCCTGACGATTAGGGCGGCTAATGTTCAGGGCGCCGCGTGGGGTTACTGGTTTACAACTATAACGCTGATAATTGCCCTGGCGATAACGGTCGTCTCGGCTTACTCGGCTATATCGAGAAGCCAAAAGACATAATTTTACCCGGCCGGACTCGCGATAAAACCTCCTCGAATCATCGAAACGTAAGTATACTCTGCACACGGAAAGAATTTGCCGCATCCTCCCCGGCGTGTTAATATCAGCGGAAGCTATAGAGATTTTTCTTGCTTGTAAGGAAAAGTGGTGAGACCAAAAGGCCCAAAGTCGAAATCTCGCCGGCAGCCGAAGCTGCGAATCGACTTGCTCGACGAAGCAAGCAGGGACAGGTATTTTGAGATAATCGCAATTTTGATTCTCCTGGCCTTTGGGGTATATCATTCCGTATTGTACTTCGGCCATAAGCTTGTTCCGACCTCGGACTTCCCGGCCTTTATCAAGACCGGCCGTCAAATTCTCTCGCTGCAAATGCCCACAAGTTTCAAACGCACTCCGGTCCTGGGTATGCTTCAGACAATCCTGAGCTATCTCATCGTTGGTCGGACACCGGAATTAACCGCCGGCAGATTACTGAACGCGATATTGCATCCTTTGATTGCTGTTATGCTCTGGCTGGTCGGCAAAAGAATCATCGGCCGTTCGGCAATCTGGCTTGCCTTCATAGTAGTAATAAATCCCTGGATAATAGAATCTATGACGGACCCCATTGCCGAGACCACGCTGTTGTTTTTTGTGCTGTTGACCGTTTATTTCATTTTCTGCCGTTCACGCTGGAGTTATCTGTTCGCCTCGATAACCTCGATGGTGCGTTACGAAGGGGCGGCCCTGATTCTGGCCGCGTTCGTGGTTGATGTGCTGACTAACAAGCAGCGCAGAAAACGTATCAATGCTTTACTACTCTCGGCCCTGGCCAGTGTGCCGCTCGGCCTTTGGATGCTGGGTACAGCCTTGAACTGGAAGTCCCAGGGAATGACTCACTACCTTAATGTGTTTACCGATGATTATATGAAGCTTTTTTCCGAGTCGACTGAGGGTCGGGTCGGCCTGGGAAAAAATCTGGGCCTGTTGTGGCAGATTGCATTTTACCCCTTGTTATCGGCGTCGCCGAAAGCCGCCGCCGGAACCGTTGGTGCATTGATGATAACAAGCAAGATTTTGGCCTTTGTCGCCTTTGCGTTCGGCTCGATATACGGCCTGATTAAGAAGCGATGGGACGTTTTAGTGCTGTTTATTTTTCTTGTACCCTACTTCATTCTCCACTCATTGTACCCTTATCCAATCATTAGGTACTACACCACCGTACATTGGATAGTGGTCTTGTTGGCAATCCTGGGTTTGCAGGGTTTGTGGAAAATTATTCAGAGTAAACTGGCAATACCGCCGGCCATAGTTGTTGTTTTGCAGGTGGTTTTCTTGGTTGTATTAGCCGTTTGGATTATCCGGCTGCTTCCTTTTTTAAGCGAGATTGCTCCGGCCAGTCCGGGCTCTTCGGCTTTTGGCTGGGTTGCAGTGATAGTAGTTTGCCTTCTGTCCGGAGCGAGCCTTTATCTGTACAGGCAGGCCCGTTCAATCCGAAGTTTGGTTATCTGGTTTTTTTTATGTTTGGTTGTAGTCTCGAATCAGTTTGTTCTTGTCCGAACACTGGGCGATGGACAAAGGTACAGTGAATTTGTTCAATTGACGCAGTGGTATATTAAGAATGCCGAGCCGGACGAGAAGATGGCCCTTTATCTCACGGAGGTCCCCAGGATTCTCGCTCCCAAATATGAGGCCAGTTTCGTCAGCCTTCCCACAACCGAAAGTCCCGAACAGTTTGTGCAGGAGTGTCAAAAGCAGAATATTATTTATGTCGTATGGGCCTCTCGCGAAATGCTCAATCCAGGCAGTGAAAACTACAATTTGTATCGGCTGGATAATATCGCTATGCTTCAAAAGCCGCAGAATATTGGTCCATATCGTTTCATTACGCAAATTGGTTCTCGCAGGGGCTGGGTAAATGTTTTTCGCTTACCTCAGCCTGCAGGTGGTTGATTTTGTAAATGGTCTGCGAGGTAAAAAATCTCTTCCGTTTAATCGGGGCCGAAAGCGGCGTCCCAGTCTTTCCACACGGCCTCGAAAGCTTGTGATTTAATCATCGCTGCGACCTCGGCCGGCGTGCGCCGGTCGTCAATCTCGAATTGTTTGACGGCCCGGGTTTTGCCGGTATATCCGCCGGGGCTTGTTTTGCTGCCTGCGCTCATTCTGGTTACACCGAGCCCGACAAGCCGGTCGCGCAGCTCCGACCGTTCCCGCGTGGAAATGACAATCCCCGCGTCGGCAAAGCACAACCGCAAGGCCAGCATCATCTGAACGAGATTCCTGTCGCTAAGTAGATTTTCGTAATTTATGTTTACGTTGTAAGCGGTACATATCCGCGGCAGAGAAAAAGAAAACTGCGATTGCCAGTAATGCTTCATCAGAAAGTGCGCGTGCTCAGCCAAAGCCAGCGTCTCTATCCGCCAATCACTTAAGCCAAGCAGGGCCCCAATCCCCAATCTTCGCATCCCAGCCTGTGCAACCCGGTCGTGGGTTGCCAACCTTTCGTTGTAATCGGCCTTTGGCCCGGTAGGATGAAAATAAGCATAGGCCTTGCGGTTATATGTTTCCTGGTAGAGTGTAACGCCATCGATGCCGGCCTGGTAAAGCTTGGCGTATTGCTCCAGGCTCATTGGATAAACTTCAATTGATATGGAGCTGAATTTGCTTTTGAGTTTTTCCGCAAGCTTTGCCATGTAATCTACCGTGATAAACTCTTTGTCCTCGCTGCTTACTAACAGGATGTGCCGGAAACCTTCGGATGCGATTACCTCGGCCTCCTCAAGGGCCTCTTTGAGAGTCAGTCTGGTTCGCTCACATTTGCTGGCCGTGCTATATCCGCAGTATAAGCAGCTATTTATGCAGTAATTGGATAAATAAAGCGGCGCGTAAAGCTGTATGGTCCTGCCGAACCTTTGCAGGGTTAGCTGATGTGCGAGCCGGGCCATCTGCTCGAGGTAATTCTCGCCGGCCGGTGATATAAGCGCCGCAAGCTTATTCAAATTATACAAACCGACAGGCTGCGACAGCGCGTTTTCAACATCGGCGGGTTTGATGTTTAGCAGAATTTCCTGCCAATTGCCGTTGCCGTCAAGTCCAGTTTCGGCAAGCCTCTTTTCTATATCTTTTGACTGGTTTGTTTTTTCTGCCGTAATCATGTTTTATCAATTAGTAAATGCCGAGTTTGTGGGTAAGGCTAATTGTCATTTTGTGGCACGGGCTTCCAGCCCGTGAAAACACGGCCAAGATGGCCGTGCCACTGAGAATCTGAAAATCTATCTACTATCATAACATGCATCCTTTTACCTATCCGTCAGGAAGCCGGTTAGCGGGCTGGACGGTTGTGCGGTTTTACTTCTCGCCGGCGCGCCGGCGTTATAGGCAAGACGTCCGGCCTCGACGGCCTGCTTAAAGGCGATTGCCATTTTTACAGGCTCTGCGGCCGTGGCGATGGCGGTATTTACCAAAACGGCGCCCGCGCCCATCTCCATTGCGTCGGCTGCGTGCGAGGGAAGTCCAAGCCCCGCGTCGACAACGACGGGAACGTTTGACTGGCTGATTATTATCTCAAGCGAGGCCCGCGCCCTAAGGCCCTGGTTCGAGCCGATAGGACTGGCAAGCGGCATCACCGTAGCGGTCCCTATATCTTCGAGCCTTTTCGCCAGCACCGGGTCGGCGTTGATATACGGCAAAATAACGAAGCCTTCTTTAATAAGGCCCTCTGCCGCCTTTAAGGTCTCGACCGGGTCCGGCAGAAGATAATACGGGTCAGGCGTAACCTCGAGTTTGAGCCAGTTTATCCCCGTCGCCGCCCTGGCAAGACGCGCAAGACGCATCGCCTCACCGGCATCGCGGGCGCCGGACGTGTTTGGTAAAAGCAGGTATTTTTTCCGGTCGATTGCTGCAAGAAACTCGTCTTTGGTATTATTGATATCCACCCTTCGAAGCGCGACGGTAACAATCTGTGAGCCCGAGGCCTCGATTGCCTTTGCCATAATCTCGTTGGAGGCGAACTTGCCCGTGCCTATAAGCAGGCGGGAACCGAATTTCTTGCCGGCTATTATCAGTTCGTCCATATTCTTATCCTCCTCCGACGAAGCGGATTATCTCGATTGACTGGCCGGCCTTCAGGCCGGTTACTCCGAAGTCTTTGCGTTCGATGATTTGGCCGTCAAGCTCTGCGACGACGGCGGCCTGGTTTATTTCCAGCAGGCCTAAAAGCTCCGAGAGCGTCCCTGGCAGCTTACCCTCGGCGAACTCCTTTTCAGCGCCGTTTATTTTCAGCGTATCCATTTTCCCTGTCCAGTTCATCAGATAGCCATAAAAAAACGCCCCTGCCGTAGAGGAGCGTCTCAAATACCTTAAGCCTGCCTCCCTTCGCAGGTATTAACCTGATCAGGTTCTTAGGGTCATCCCGCTTTATCGGGACCTCTCAGCAATAGCGCCAGACTATCGCTCCCCTGGCAATCATATTATCGTTAAAATTATACCCCATCTCCCCTGCTGGCACAAGGTTTTTTTGATTTGGCCTTAATCTCGGTATTTAATCCGAGTTCTTTCGCTGCCAACTAATGTTGTAGTACCGTCTCCGCCAGATTAACCAAACTAAAAAAGCTAAGTTTATTGAAATGCACACAAAGATAATTATAAAATCGTCACTTAATCTTAATGTCAAGTCGATTATAAAACATATCAATGATATGAACATTGTGTACCAACCAAACTTATATCCCTTGGCAATCCCATATCCAGCGACCAGGTTAACCAATCCAATACAGCTAAGGTATATGCCGTAAGATAATTCCGTATCTACTGACACCAAACTAAAAACCGCAGTCTTTCTGCTGCTCGAAAAAGGCTGGCCAAAACCAATGATTAAAAGTACACTAACGATAAGTGTTGTTATCGCGCCATAAAATACAAACCATCCTATAATTCGAGCGTCTAAAGGAAGCTTGCTTCCCCTGGTTTTCTCAATCGCTTCAATCTGTTTATTCGATAACATTTAACTTGCCTTTTTCTTTTTCAGCCAAACCAGCAAAATAAGTGAAGCTCCTATTATCCATATGCTGATATTAAACGCTGTAACAGTCTGCCTGGAAAGATGCAGCCTTTCTACTAAAAAGTTTTCTACCCAAGGCCAAATCCCCACCGGCAAAAACCTCAAAAGCAGTAGAGTAGCAATGGCGAGTAAAACAAAAAGCAGTATCGAAAAGTTTTTATTAGTCATTTTTCTATAAGAAATTCCGTATATCATATATATCGGCTTATTGATATCTGAGCCGTAAGCATAATCGGGAATCTGGTTGTTCGAATTGCTGTGTCGATTGATAAATTAGAACTCAAGCTGGGATTTGAGCCACCACATTGGGAATTTCCTGCCAGGACAGGCGGTCGGCCCGGCCCCGGGTGTCTGGCCGTGGCCGTAGATTCGGCTTTTTGGAATCCCGTAACGTTGTTGTAGGAACTGCACAAGCTGCACGAGTGAGTCCATCTGACACCGGCTCGGCGTGGTCTTGTCGAAATTGCCCACCAGACAAATCCCAATCCCGTCCCTGTTGGCCCAGTTACTTCGGTCCGTCCTGCAGTGTGCGCCGGTGATTTGCTGTCGCCACCTGAAAGTAACCTCGACATGCCCGTCTGCGCTCATCGTACCGTTGCCGATTACGAAGTCGTACCCGATGCCTTTCCAGCGAATGCCGTTTTCATCGCACCTTCCTTCGTGCGCCTTATTGAAGAAAGCGGCGTTACCTTTGTCGGTGGCCGAGTGGTGCAGCACAATCGCCGTCCATTTTTTTTCACAATAGGCCGGTGGTATCCACTCATCGGGAACGTCTATTGTCAACAGCTCGGTCCCCTGGGCGGATTTCGGGCAGGAAGGTGATGTCTGTTTTAACTTTTCGACGCTGGTAATATGCGAACTATAATCGAAAACAATGGCAGGGTCGCCTACTTCTTCAAATACGCATCCGGATATATTGCACAACCCCCACAAAAAAAACGCCGGAAAAATCCATTTTGTCATTCTTGCCCTTCTCCATTTTTCTGGACTTTATTATTTGATAATTTTTCTATTTTGAAAACCGCCGCGTTAAGCCGGATATCGCAAGTTGTTAATTACTTATATTGTCTTTGTACCTTATCATATGTATGCGGTTGCCGGCCTTGTTAAAATCAACCTCATTCATATACGACTGTATCAGGAATAAGCCTCGTCCGTTTATTTTATACAGGTTCTCGCCTATCCGCGGGTCCGGCACTTTTCCCGAATCAAAACCGTTTCCCTCGTCCGTTATTGAGATGTCAACTTTGTCCTGCATAATAGCATATTCGACTTTAATCTCCTTATTTGGGTCCATCTTGTTGCCGTGCTTGACAGCATTTGTGAATGCCTCTTCCAAAGCAAGGTGAATCGCAAAGATATCGTTCTGGCTGTAGTTATATGTTCTAATCTGGGATAAAATCTGCTGACAAACTTCTCGTGTTGCCGAGGCCGTTCCGGCAACAACTACCAACTTACGAATTTGCGCCTCTGGAGGCATAAGATATATCGTCTCGAAAAACTTTTTTTGATGAATCTATTTCGCGGATTCTCAAAAACGGCGGCCGAATCCGGTGATGGAATACATTGCCGGGCGTCTCGATTGAAAATGCTATGCCTCGCCGCCGGCAAGGGCGTCACTCAATGCATCATCGACGTTTTGATAAATGTCAAAGACCTTGTCCAGCCCGGTTATCACAAATGCCTGATAAATCCGCTTATTTATGCCGCACAGCTTTATCTGGCCGCCTTGTTCGGCCACCTTTTTGCTGAGTCTGATTAAAAGCCCTAAGACCACTGAGGACATAAATCCGACGTGGTGAAAGTCCAGTATGAGATTGACCTTTTGGATATCTTTGAGTAGTCCGAACATCGACTCGGAAAGTATTTGTATGTCTGCATCATCCAGGATTTTCTCTTTCCTGAACGTGACCACGGTTGCTCCGTCTTTGTAATCGACGCTTATCTGAGGTTCTGCCTGGTTCATATCTTGCTCCCCTATATTGCTTCTGGAGGCCCTGCGATATTTGTCACTCACCTGTCCGGTTTTTCAGAGCCATTAAAACAAACCCGACACGGTAACAATTTATCTTCGGTTCTCGGCCGCAAGTCGAAAGCTGAATTATATTCGCTGATTTGCTTTATGCAAAGGATTTCTTTTGGCTCCGTCCTGAACGCATCTGTTGCAAGCGCAGTCGAAGTAGTTAAAAAAAAATACAGAATTATTAGTAATTAATTGGATGGATTTCTACATTAGGCACAAGTACCTGCGGCACAAGTACCCAGGGCAAAGGAGGCTCAGAATTCACCGGGGTAAAAAGCTGGCCTGCAGCTTCACCGGGAAATTATTTATTCTTCTTTTCTTTTTTTAGTTTTCGTTTTTCCTTCGGACTAAGCTGTGCCTTTTTCTGTTGTTCTCTTTTGCCTTTATCTCTTTTTCCCTTGTCGCCCATATCTGTTTCTCCTTTCCTGAAAATGACTCGCGTTTCTTAACCTTTACCCGAAGCCAGACCTTTCATCAGGGCTATGGATTTAACACACGCAGCTTGAGTAGTACGGTCGCGATGTTTCAGTCCTTGCTCAAGGACTTCCGAAGCCATTTTTCGCATTCTTCCGTTCATACTCCTCAGTCCGTAGGCCGCGGCCTTTTTCGCCGTTCTCGGATAGTCGCCGAACAACGTCTCTTTGAGTATAGCCAGGCCGTCCTCCTGTTTCCATGACAGATTCAAAGCCGCCTGCCTTGCGGTTGATATATCATCACTGAGCAGATTCATCCTTAGCTTTATAAGAAGCTTGATGGATTCCTCGGTTCTTTGCCGTCCGGATGATTTGCTGTTATCTAAAGTCATAAATCAGTCCGTTTAAAAAAAACCTAACGACACGTATTTTATAAATTTTCCTTTGGAAAGACACTCTTTTTTTCCAATACCACTATCCCATAATGAAATTCCCTTTGCTGCCGCCGCAAGCGAATGAATCGTTCATCAATCATCAATTAGATAAATGGCCTGGAATTTATCGAGTAGTCCGCCCGCTATTTGATGTTGTAGCCTGAGACTCTCCAGCTTCCGTCCTTTTCCAGCATTGGCGTGATGGTTTCGACCGCAGATGATTTATTTGCGAACGAGGTTTTAAATTGGATTATCACGTATTGGCCGTCTGGAGCGCCCGGCAGGGAAGTTCTGTATTTTTTGGACCTGACCTCTCTGGACTTTAGTGCGCCCAAAGGAGCTCTTACAGACCTAAGGGCCTGCTCCCATTTCTCCCGGGTAATAGCATTTTTGAAATACTCGGAAGCTTGTTCCCAGCTCTCGGCGTGCTGCCCGTCGTCAACAATGCCAAGCCAGGCTTGTGCCGCTTCAACGGCCGCCTGCTCGGCGGCAGGGTTACTCTTTGTACATCCTGATGTACTAAAAAGCACACCGGCTAAACAGATAAATATCCTTAATTTCATTTCAGCTTCTCCTTTTTATTCACAACAACAATTATACCTTCTGTATAAACTTTATTAAAGCCTGTCAACCTCCATTGCGAATATTAACTTTAGTGCCGCTTTCGGAAATCGCAAGGAAATAGATATTAGAGAGTCTTCGCTTTCAGATACTTCAAGGTATTTAGTACGAAATATCTGCGCTTCTCATTGAGGTTAGTGCCGAACTTGAGTCGCTGCTGTCCTTCCAGCATGATTCCGCCCTGATATCCACCCGGATATCGCACCGAGGTTGATTCTTCTCGAATTGTTTTCACCTCGTACCAGTTAAATCGGCGCCTCCACCCGAGCGTTCCTATACCGACAAAAACGGCGGATTCGGCCATGCCGATTCTGACCTCTACTTTACCGCACACTACAAAACGATATATTGTTGTGATTATAAGTCGGAATATGAAAGAAGGCAAAAAATTCCGGAAAATTTCAAATTTTTTAAAAAATGCTCTTGCATTGCTTTGGTTTATAGTACATAATGTATTAGTGGTACTAATACATTTTGACCTATTGAAATGACAAACAAATGCAAAATGAGCGAGTGGAAAGCAGGTTCGAATGGCACTTTGGATACAGATAACGCCTGGCTCTGAGGAGCCGATTTATGTGCAGATTGTCGAGCAGATAGGCGAGACGATTGCCAAAGGCAAGCTCGTCGTGGGCGACAAGCTCCCGGCAGTAAGGAAACTTGCCGCGGAGCTTGTCATAAATCCCAACACGGTCGCACGCGCATATACAATCCTCGAGCAAAGCGGCCTGGTGACCACAAAAACCGGCTCAGGCACGTTTGTCGCCGACCCTAAGCTGCGAGGCAAAGATGCAACCGATGTTAATATCCTTGCCGAGCGAATGGACACACTCATCGCACGTTCGCTGAACCTGGGGCTGGGGTCCGAAGAGATAATCTCGATGTTCAAAGGCCGGCTGGCAAAGTTTATGAAAACCAAAAAGTCGGAGAGACGAAAATGACTGACATTATTCTGGAAACACAGGGGCTGACCAAGTATTACGGCAGCACCCCGGCGCTGGACAATATGAGCGTAAAAATCCCGAGAGGATGCATCTGCGGCTTTATAGGCAGAAACGGCTCAGGTAAGACAACAGCAATTAAGCTTCTGCTTGGTTTTCTTGACCCTACCGCCGGTTCTTCAAAATTACTCGGCTGTGATTCACAGCACCTTACGCCACAAATCCGTCAGCTAATCGGCTACATATCCGAGGGCCATCGGCTTATTCGCTGGATGACAATCGCCGAGATAGCGAAATTCCAGAGCACGTTTTTCCCCGGCCAGTGGGACGAGAAATTCTTTTGGGATATGATTGAATACTTCGAGCTCTCGAAAAAACAAAAGATAAAACATTTTTCAACAGGCGAGCGGGCACAGGTTTCGCTTGCCCTTGCCTTGGCCCCTAATCCGGAGCTTTTAATAATGGATGACCCGACACTGGGGCTTGACGCCGCGATAAGGCGACAGTTTCTGGAAGGAATGATTCAGCTTATTATGAACCAGGGCAGAACTATCTTTTTCTCAAGCCATATCCTCGGCGACGTCGAACGGGTCACTGACCGGCTTTTGGTCATCGATAAGGGCGTCATAAGAGCCGATTGTTCGCTGGAGCAGTTCAGAAAAATGTTGAAGAAGGTCAGATTTGTTTTCGACCAGTCGCCCCCGGCAAAAGCTGATATTGAGGGGCTGCTGCATTATCGGGCCGGCCAAAACGAGCTTGAGCTTGTACTGGTCGGCACTACGGACGAAAAAATTGCCAAATGGGCAAACTCCGCAGGGGCTTCGGACTATCAGCCGGTGAATATGAATCTTGAGGACCAGTTCATCGAATATACCGCACAAGCCGGCTCGACAAAACTATTCAAATGGGAGTCAATCTAATATGAGATTCTTTTCGTTACTCAAAAAAGAGCTTCGTGAGTGCCTGCCCTGGGCGGTTTCGGCGGCAGCATTTTTGCTGATTCTCGGCAGTCTTATGCTTTGGCCCGGTCCAGAGTATCGGCAGGAGTACCGCTATCCTGTTTTGGAGCGATATTCCGGAGTTAGTAGCTACAACCTTGTAAAGTATCCGATGGGTAGTATTGGTGGATTGGTTTTTATTTTGGCTGTAGGGCTTGGACTTGCGCTAAGTGTCCGCCAATTCTGGGTCGCCAACTTTACGGGACTATGGGGTTTCACCTTGCATCGTTCGACCCCGAGAACAACGATACTCGCAGCCAAGATATCCGCAGGCTTTATATCATTAATAACGGGCATCGGTCTGATATGGTGCTATCTGTTCTGGCGTGCTAATTTGCCGAATTATACACTGGTACCACTATCTAAACGGCTCTTCAGCGATGGTTGGTTTATGGTGGGTATTGGGCTTATGTTTTATCTGGGGGCCGGCCTTGCAGGCCTGAGCAGGGCACGTTGGTATACGACCAAACTGATGGGACTCGGTTTCGCAATCTGGATGATCGTTACCTTTACACAACAGTCGCTTTGGAGGAGTTTCGTTACGTTGGCAATTGCCGTTGTCGTTTTACTCTGTTTGATGTGGGAGACGTTTTTGGATAGGGAATTTTAGTAAAGGGAAACTGAACAATGTCGAAAATAAACCTTTTAGAATATGTTTCTCGATTGGCAAAGGCCGTTATTACTCTGTTACTGATTATGTTTATTGTGTTCATCGCGCAGTTGCTTGTGACGGAGTTGATATGGCAGTATACGTACGAGAAGCCATCGCCACCAAAATTTCCTGATGACCAGCAATGGAGGATTCATAGAGCAGAAAAACTTTTCCTTCCGGATGGAACGATGCACCTTGTGCGCAGAATAGATGAGCAGGACACCGGTGATTATATAAAAGAGGAAATCACGGATGTAAACGGCAATGTTTTATGGCAGGGGATTCACGATGAACGTCCATTTAAGTACCTCGCCTGGCCGTTATCGCCAGGAGAATATAACGAGTTTTTTAGCGAGCGACAGATGAGAAATATATTGTTCTCGTCGATCCCTGAAATGTCTGGCGTTTGCGAGGTGCCTGTAAGGGTGGGGGGAGAAGTCAAAGAGGTGTGGCAATACGATTTTGAAGCAGATGCATTTGCCGGCTATAAAGTTGGAGGCGGCCTGATGGGTTACCTGGGGGCCGATGGATTCGTAACTTCGAGGGCACAGCCGTTCGGGGAATTTAAGGGCTTCACAGCATGGACAGATAAAGACCCTTCTGCCGTTGTGATGCTGTGGCTGACGAAACGACGAATTTACCAGATTGATTTTCGCGGCCACAAAGTCGAAACGATTTTTAATAGCACTCAGTCTGATATTGAATCCATACGGTGGCACCAATGGAGGCCGATGAATCCCAAAGACCGGGATATTTCCGATATTCGGTATCGACCGTTGATTGACTGCGAAACAGCCGACCGCAGCCACCACCTGATAATGCGCGAGTCGAACCATATAATCACAGTAAAGTTGCCTGAGCAAATGTGGCCGACACAGATGTTTGGGTATTGGAAGTCTAAAGTGAATTTCGCGGCCACCGGCAATGCCGTGTTTTTGGAATATTATGAAAGAGGCTTCAATCCGCCCCAATCGCATAAGCTCCTGGAACAGTATCAGCGAGAATACAACAGTAAGCCGCGGCCGCAATCGCTGCAGCTTTACAAGGTTGCCGACGGCGGCAAACTGGAACTTGTCAACCAGTTTGATTGGATAAGGCCCCTCTGGGATACGCCGTATCCGCCGGACCACAGAGAGATATACAAAAAATGGGTAAGTAAAATCACGCCGCCGGTATTCAATTTACTGTGGTATCTGTTTGGCGATGACCTCTACGAGCTCAGTCGCAGGGGAATGGGTATGGTGCAGGTATATGCCGTAATAATCACAGAAATTCAGCCGCGTTGCAGCTTCCTGAACTATATATTGAGTGTCGCGATGATGGCATTTGCGCTTTGGCACGGCTGGTCGAGAAGGACATCGTGGGGCAGGCTGATTTTGTGGCTCATCATCATCGGAGCGTTTAATTTAGCGGGATTGTTGACATATCTCGGACTGAATCATACACCAGTTATAAAATGCCCGGTTTGCGGCAGGAAGCGAGGGCTTGAAAAGTCAAACTGCGTTCAGTGCGGCAATACCCTGCCCGTCCCACAGCGAAGGCCGACCGACCTGATACAACCTGGCGTAAGCCATTAGCGTAACGGCAAATCGGCGCGATTGTTCTTCGACATAAAAGAGTAGACAAAAGAAAATCCCCTCCGCCATCCGCGAACAGCCGGCATGTGCTCGAAATTTAGTTCCGCGAATTCGCCGTGATACTTTCGTGCAGCCCGGTCATATGCCCTGGCCGCCTCCTTTTCATCTTCAAAATATCCAAGAAGTATACCCCTGCCGTCCATTTGTATCAGCCCCGCCCATTTCCGCCGCTCCTTAAACCAGTACACCCCCCTGTATTTCGAGGTCTTCTTCGTCCTGCACTTTCGCCTGTGCTGTGCGTTCTGTGCCGGCGTCGCAGGCCGAAGGTTCTCTCTTCGATTATCTAATCCGTTGTGATTGATGTGGTCAACGTAGTATTCCTTGCCCACCTTCAAAACCTCCCTGTGCATCAATATATGTTTGTACCTGCCTTTGCCTATAGGCCTGTATCGCTCTGCATAAAACGTTCTGCCCCCTTTATGAGCGCTCCATTTGTGCCTCGCAAGCCGCTCATAATCCTGCGGACTCACGATTGCGTATTTTTCGTGTCTAAGCTTTATTCTTCGAAACGCGTAGCCGTATCGGATTTTGCGGTATCCGAGCTTCACCCACACACATACCTTGTAAACCACTTCCGGCAGCAGTATCCTTACTTCTCGCATTAATTCTCCCCTCAAATCTTGAATCTAAAATCTCGATTTACGAGACGCGATTTAAAAAAATCGTCCCTCCATAATAAGGAACGAACTTGCGCGTTTTGTGCGAAAAAAATGGTTTTGGGATAGGTCCGAAACAAGCTAAGTCTTTATGTAAAAGTGAATAAAATTTTTCGGAAGTATGTACTTAACGCACAAAAGTTGAAAAAACGGAATGAAACCCCCTGATAGGAGTGTTATTTCTTTCGGCCCTTCTTTACTTCATCCGGCCAGCCCTCGGCAGGTTTCTTTTTCTTGACTGCCTTCTTGAGGGCTTCTTGCCAATTACCATCAACTTTTAGGTAATCTTCTTTGGGGCCTCGTTTCTTTTTCATCTTGCCCATAAAATGCCCTGAAAAAAAAGTGAATATTTTTCCTTAAAACCTAATTTCCCTATTGGCGCGATTAAATAAGTATGATATTATCACGCCAAATTGATTTAGGAGTCCTAAATTATGAAGGTTAATATATCAGAACAGGTAGCTAAGGTCGAGAAGAAAGTTGCTGACCTAAGAGTAAAGCTCAGTATCCAAGAAGGCATCCTCTCGTATCTTAAACAACTGGAAAATCCCAACAGCCAACCTGTTATTAGAAGCCGCAGGCGCAACGGTGATTCACTTAACAGTCAAGTAGTGGCTTTAATGAAAGAGACTGGCCGCGCTATGGAAGTTTCAGACATAGCAAAAAAGCTTGAAATAAAAGGCGTAACGACAAAATCAAAGTATGGACTTGCCCCTATGATTGCCTCGTCTTTAAGAAAAGACGAAAAGACATTTGTAAGGCTCAAAAGGGGCGTATATTGCCTTAAAGAGCAGGAAAATGATAACAAACAACCTTTGTTGGAGTAATATTAAAAACTGAGCCAGACAGTGCCGTAAACACGTCTGGCTCAAACTTGAAAGGATTCTTTAATGGAACGGAATCCCGTAAATCTTATTAACATACATTACATATTATGGCCGCGGGGACCACCACTGTCAAGAAAAATCTCTCTACGGGTTAGGTGCAGGCTTAATGTCTGCGCCTAACCTTTTTTCCGTGCCCCTGTGGTGAAATTTGGCAGACACGCGGCACTTGGATTGTCGTGGCCCGCGTGGCCATCTCGGTTCGACTCCGAGCAGGGGCACATATATTTATCGACTACTGAAAGTATTTTGCAAGAAAAATATTTAATTTTGTACTTGACGCACAGATACGATGTGGTATAATTAATAGTAATGGGAAAGAAACAAAGAAAATCAGGTGAGGCAAAAAGCCAAATTCTTCGGGAAATACCAAAAGCCTGTATTGATGAAAAGGCCGCTGTAGAGTTTATAGAAAAACAAAGATGGGGTAATATGCCTGCTTGTCCGCGCCCGGGCTGTGGTGATACAGACGTGGCTATGGTTAAAGATAGTGATGGTGGCCGAAATAAGCGGTTTTTATGGCGTTGTCACGGGTGCAAGCGACAATTCACTGTCCGAATCGGGACTATAATGGAAGATTCTCGGATACCCTTAAGGGTCTGGTGTTTTGCCTTTTGGTCGGCCTGTTCAAGCAAAAAGGGTGTTAGTGCTTTGCAAATAAGTAGAGAATGTCATCTCACCTATAAATCCGCTTTGTTCCTAATGCATAGAATCCGATATGCTATGGCCGAGCCAAATTACAGCGAAAAATTAGGCGGAGAAGTAGAAATTGACGAGACTTATGTTGGCGGCAAGCCCCGATATAAAGGCAAGAACAAAAGAGGGCGCGGCACAAAAAAAGCACCGGTCTTGGGAATGGTTGAACGCAATGGTAATATCCGCTTGCGTGTAATTCCTAACGTTACAAGCAAAACACTAAAAGAAAATATCTGGCAGGATGTTAAATTGTCATCGAGAATTATTACAGATGAATTTCCGGTCTATAAGGGGGTAGGTAAGGTTTTCACTGGCGGACACGGCGTAGTACATCACGGCCACAAGGTATATGTACGTGGAACAGATACCACAAATACAGTCGAAAGCCTCTTTGCTTTATTAAAGAGAGGTATCTACGGCACTTTTCACGCCGTATCAAAAAAGCACTTGCACCGGTATTTGTCAGAGTTTGAGTTTCGATGGATGACACGCAAGGTCGATGATGGTGAACGTATAAAAGCAGCAATTAAAAACGCAGACGGTAAAAGACTAAGATATTATCAGCCAGTTTGTCATTAGTTAATCTCCACTCCCTAATACCATTTTTTTGACGTCTCCAGCAACAACCGGACTATTTAAAACGCCTTGCAGTAGTTTATTAAGCACAGGCAAGGGGAGAGGTTGCAAAAGCCGGTAGTGTTGCTTGCCTAAAGAATTTTCCAGTTTAGTCTTGTTTATAACAATAGGACGGTCACAACAAATTAAACAAGATTCTTCAAATTCTGAATAATCCTCTTTCGATAAAACAATATGAACATTATCGCCCCCTACACAATTTCGATGGTCTTCAAATTTTGTTGTGCTTGTAAATAATACCAAAGCGGTATCAGTTTGAGGGTCTATATTCAGAACGAAATAATATCGAGAATATTTATCACGTTGAACTTCTGCTTTAAATGCGTGTCCTTGTTTTAAAATGCCTTGAAATTTAAGATGGGGAGGCAATTCCATTAAACCAAATCAGCCCAAGCTTCTTGTTCATCAAGAATAACTTGAAGCATCCTTTTTGATTCATCGTCGGGACAATCCTCAAAGAAATCCTCATAAGGTAATGCGTGTCGCTTTTCTCCCCCTTGAAGTTCGTTTTTTTTACACGACAACATTTCGTGAGTCATATCTCTAAGTTTCCATTTGTCTATATGGCCATACTCACGGTATATTTCATCAAGAGCATTTAAATCTGATTCTGAAAGAAGTTGCCTATCAGGTGATTCAGTAGCAATAATATCGTATTGCCCCCGCGCCTTTAAAGGTAAATTAGATACGCCAGATTGCTGAATACCATCGAGCATATCTAAAAGCTCAGAACAAACGGGGCCGTGTGTCAATACAAAATATTCTCCCCCCAGAATTGGGCGTCCATATTCAATAAGATGTTTATGGTCTGCATAAAATAACAGCTTTACAAGCTGAAGTTTATCCATAGAGCCGTTATTTCTATGTAATAGCCACAAAACAGCCTGTATAGCTTTATTAGATTCAAATGGAAATCTTATTTGGTGTGCTTGCTCTCTCATATCCTCCGCTCGTTCGTAATGAATTATAACACAGTATTCGTCAAAATCAAGCGAAATGTTCAATAAATCTTTGCCTGTATAACTTATAGTGATATTCATATCAGATATGATTATACTATCTTTTGTGTGGCAAGTATATACTTCCGAATTTTTTTATTTTTCTGCCGAAATGGCCCTTACCCCCCTGCGCATTTTGTGCTATGTAGATATATGCGGTCGCAAATAAATTCCCCCAACTTAACAACAAAACGCTTCATCATAGGCTGCATTTTGCCTATCCTGAGTAAGCGTAGCGCGTCGAAGGGCTTCCCCAATTTAACACTAAAAACTCCGCCTTTTACCCATCGTCACAAGCAAATAATCCATTAAAAGTATATTTTTAATTTTTTTGTCATCATTAAACGTCCAAGATTCGCTTCTTGATTGTTAAGGATTAGGAGAGGGGACACTTTATATACATTGAATTTTCGCACTAGAAATCCATAGACTTGTGCCATGAGTACACAATGGGTAATGTCAGTCGAAGTTACACAGGAGTTTAATTGAGGAAGAAGTAAAGATGAAAGTACCAAAGAGGATAATTTTTATTTTTCTGTTTTGTTCTGGTATCTGTTTTGCAAACTCACCAATTTTTAAACTGCTCAAAAAAGGTTCAACCGTAGAGCAATACTGGGAAAATCAGAGAACCGAGAAGGAAGAAAGCAGCAAATTTTGCCCAAGGGACCTGGAAAAAGGTAAAACTGCATTCACAATGGACCGTGAGAAGGCCATCAGGAATTTAAAAATTGAAAAGCAATTTGTCGGCAGGAAAATTGTTGGAGTAAAAAACATCGGTAAAACAGCTACATGGGAAGCAGTTTCTACATTTGAAACAGCAGAAAAAGTATCTGTTAAAGAAGCGAATTTGGCACCAATCGAAATCATCGGCAACGTTACGATAAACACCAATACTGTCTGGGACCAGGATGTTCACGTTGATGGAAGGGTTACTGTTGAAGATGCTATGTTACGGATTTTGCCGGGGGTTACGGTTTCCTTTGCCAGCGGTACCAAGTGGATAAAGGCCAGAAATAACGGCTTGATAATCGCGGAGGGTACTCCTGATGATTGTGTAATGTTTATTTCGGATGCGCAGTCATCTCATCAGGATTATGATTTTGCAATTAGGATTGAGGCTTCAGCCTCCCCGGAATGCAGGATAAATTACTGCTATATCCTTTTTGCAGAAAAGGGAATCTGGATAGAGGGCATCAGACTGAATCATCCTCTCTTTGGAAACAAAATAGAGTATTGTTATGATGGAATTTTTCAGCAAGGCCCATTTTTGACGGATGTTATAAATAATCAAATCATCAACTGTTCCAGCGACGGCATAGAAGTATATATGGAGTCTTACGACCCTTATGCACCACCTACGACCGAGACGCATATAACATTAGAGCAAAATACGATAGTCGGTGATTTTTATTACGGCTGGGGGCAGGATTGCGGCATAAGGATTCATGGAGTTCAGGATTATAACGACGTAGGGACGGTTCTTATGGGAAACAACCTTATTGCCGCAAGTTATTTTTATGCGTTAAATCAGGTGGATGGCTATATGTTGGAAGCTTATAGATATTGTCACGGATATTACGGTAATTATGCTATCGAAAATCCCGGTAATCCTTTCGATGATGTGTACCCTCAAATCCTGGCGGAAGACCCCTTTGTGAACACTTATCAACATTGCCCTTTTCATTTGCTCCAGGACTGCAACCTCATAGATACGGGATATGTAAATTCTTCTATTCCCGATGATGCCCCTTACCTGCTCGGTAAAACCACGTCAAGTGACGGGGCTCCCGATTCCAATGTCGCCGACATTGGCTTTCATTACAATAACTGGAATTATTCAAATGCAGGTTCGACAACACTGACAGCCGACTTCAACAACGATCGTACAGTTGATTTTAGTGACCTTTCACTTTTCATAGACTTTTGGTTATTTGATTACCTAGAGAATTATGCAATTTGGCATTGGGATTTTAATAATGACAATATTATTGATTTCGGAGATTTGGTTTTTATAGCAGACTACTGGCTTGGTTATTTTAGCTTTCACAGCTTTGCCAGTTTTGCAGAACAATGGAAAAAACAGGTTGATGAAAGGTTCTTTAATGATAAGCCAGACTTGAATAATGACGGGCTTGTCAATTCTGCAGATTTTGCATTACTTGCTAATGAATGGAAGCAAACAGGAGACGCGGATCCTAATATAGAAATACACATTTACGGAAACTCAGACAACGGATACATCGATGTCGGTATCTCAGGCTCTGATTATGACACAACTCAAGCGTTCATTTTCATTGATGGAGGATTTATAGGAGAAATAGAGGATTTTGACGAGGGTGGATATCTCAGCATAGATAGCTTTAGTTTCAGGAATGGTAGTCATTCCCTTAAAGCTGTTGTTGTTGATGCTAATGACCATATCACCCTTTCTGATAATGTCATGGTGGATTTCAACAACACATTAAACTGTATGACTGTATGCGGTAGTTTTGAACCAAATGAGCCGTTTAAGATTTCAGGTATTTACTTGGGCACAAACGAACTTTTAATAAAACTTGTTGATTGGAACAATTCAGCTGTCTGGTCGCAACAAGTTTCCGGAAGCCCAAATCTCATAATCCCTGGGACCATGTTTAATGGTCAAATCTATGACTTAGTCATTGAAGAACACACAGGTGGGATTCGTGCTGAATCTTGGGAAGAAATATGGAAAAAGGCCATAAGTAAGAAATACGAACCAAGTACCTCGTATAAATTTGCTATTTTTTTGCCTAAAACCACTTTTGTAGGATTTCACTTTAATTGTAGAAAAAGAACTGTAGCAGAAATTATACGTGTATGCGAAAGCAGAGGTATAGCATATGTAGTACTTTATAAGAACCAATGTAACTGGGAAAATTTTGCTTCCGTTTTATCTTCGCCGAATATAAGTTATGTTTACATGGTTTCTCATGGAGGTACGAACATATCTGAAGGTGGAAAAACAGTGCAAAGGACAAATTTCAAACTTTCCGGCAAATATTTCTTTTCTTCCAAGCACAGTGTTGTATCATATAAAAAGTCAGACTACGGTGATCCTAATAACGTCCCAAGCTCATACGAGGAATTGCCTGGAAAGTGGGAAACAAGTAAAAGGGTACATTCTATGTGTTCCCTCGGTCTTGGTTGGACTAATCAAATTAGGATAGCTCACCTCGACATCTGCTCTCAAGCCAAATATACGGACATGGCGCGCTACTGGATAAACTTCGATGAAGTCCCTATTCTTGACCAATTATTTGTTAGTTGGAACTCGGTTATCGGTATGCTGGATGATGATTGGCAAAAGTGGAGTTATGATATTTGGAACCAGTTAGGAGACGGTGGAACTACTTATTGGCACGCCCAGGATTATGCAAGCAAACATAATGACAAGGGTAGTTTTATTCTTAGCAAAGTGCGATATTATGGTTATGACCAGGTAACGTTTACCAAACAAGGAAACTGAAAATGAAGAATAAACGACGCACATTTTTAATTGTTATTATTTTAATGGTGTCAATTCTGATTTTGAAAGCCATTTTATTTTTCACGGCTAAACCCGAAATTATAATAGATTATTCATCGCAGATAAATGCTTTAAGCAAGCCCTCAGATTATGACCCTAATAAAGACGGGCATAAATATCTAATAGAGGCCTCAGAACTTTATGTGAAAGCGCCGGCCAATATAGCGTGGGAACTTTGGCCTCATGAAATGAATGATACAGAAATATCACTGTTGAAGCAGTGGTTAGCTGACAATTCCAAGACTTTGGATGCTTTCAGAAAAGCAAGTGAAAGCAACTACATATGGATGGAACTTAAACGTAACTCTAGCAGAAGTGTGTGCGGATCATCAAAATGTCTCGATAATGAAATCAAGGTGCGTGATTGTCTTTTTTGGCGAGCAAAACTTGAAGCTTTCGATGGTGACTTCGAATCGACTCTTGAAGATATGATTACCGCGTGGAGATATGGAATTAAGTGTTCAAATCCGAACTATCCTCTAAGGATGCAAATTAGCAGCCTTTTAGAACGACAGCGTGTTCTTGATACTGCAATAGATATAATTGATGTTTATAAGTTGCCGTCGGCAGACCTGTCTAAATGGCAAAGACAATGGCAAAAACAATTTGAGTTGGATTCTTATACTCCTGGACTTGAAGCTGAAAAACTTGATTGTTATGACAGAATTCAACGGGCATTTATACACAAGGATAATGGTATCGGCAGATTATATTGGGGGCGCTTTAGGGAATTTATTTATCCTTGCGAAAATTCCAGCATCTTAAATTTCTTGCTGATACCAGTTACGGGCCCCACTGAATCAGACGTCCGCGCACGTGTTGACTCAATAATTACTCATTATAAAGATATTGTGGTGCAACCACCGTGGAAAGTCAGGTATGCAGAACAGCAATATATTGAATTTCAAGAAGATTATAATAAAATGCCGCGATATTGTGACTACTTTATTCCGCCTTTGCATTCTTTCACTATTTTTTATCACAGGGTAAAGATGAGGCAGGAAGCTTTTTCCACTATACTAGCAATCCTTGATTTTAACACACATCACAGCCGTTATCCTTTTAGTTTAGGTGAAATTATCAAAGAAGGTTTTTTGAAGGATTTACCACGCGACCCATTTTCTCGAGGTCCTTTGATATATAACCAACTGGACGATGACTTTGAGCTTTACAGTGTAGGCCCAGATTTTTCGGATGATGGTGGAAAAATTTATCAAGGTACGAACTCCTTTACAGGAGCCCCCACAGGCGATGAAGTTTTTTGGCCACCCCTGAGAAAAGGAAGAAAGAACATCAAAGTAGTTGATATGAGAATTCTTGGAAATTACTAAAGATGGTTCAGAAGATGATATATGGAAAAGAATCAAAGAATTAAGATAAAATAATGGAAGATAATGAAACCCTTTAGGCCAAATAAAAAATGGGTAATAACCGCTGTTGGGCTTTTATTTTCTCTGTTAATTTTTAAAATCACCTTATTTTTTACTGCTAAGCCCAAGGTTACAGCCGATTATGTTGCTGAGTACAATAAAATGTCACGCCCGGAAGATTATGACCCGAATAACAATGCAGCACCATATTACCAAAAGGCGTTTGATGCGTTTGTTAAAATGCCCAGTGAATTGCGGAACCCATATATAAACTGGCCCACTGATTTCAATAGTTCCGAACAAGCTCTTCTTGAAGAATGGCTCACCACAAATTCACAGGCCTTCGAATACCTCCAATTAGCAGCAGATAAGCCTTATTACTGGTTAGAAAGAAAGACCAAAAAAGATAAAAGTACATTTAGTATGGTATTTCCTGAATTAACTTCACTACGAAAATTAACCGATGCGTATATGTGGAATGCAAAGCTGGCTGCTTTGAAAGACCGCTCACAAACTGCGTTTGAGAATGTTATCGACTGTTGTCGTGCAGGTCGGCAAAAAACCCGGACGCCTTCTTCAGTAGTGGAACAACTTGTTGGCCTCGGTAATAAACAAATTGCTGTGTGTAATGCCCTTATTATTCTGGACCGTACCGAGGTTGATAACGGGAATTTGAAACTTTTTCAGGACGCATTGCAGGCAGAATTAGATAATGACGCTTATGTTCCTGATTTTACGGCGGAAAAACTTTTTTTATATGATGCCGTGCAAAGAACTTTTATAGACAATGGCAGGGGCACCGGCAGGTTGGCTTTTAGGATGGCTGAAGGCTTCATCGCTATGTGCTGCGAATGGTATAATTTTAAAGTTTATTTGAGTTGCTTCATAGGTCCAACTAGGAACGAGATAGTCGAACAAATTGAACAGCTTTTTGCTTCTTTCGAGTTGTTAAAAACCCAGAATCCCTGGCAGCTTCACAAGCAGGATTACTTCGAAAAAATAGATGCAATGCTCCGAGAAAATTTTTTTATGGAAATGCTTGTAACAAGTCATCGTGGACTTTTCAAACTTCATCACAAGGTCAAAGTCCAGACAGAAGCCTTGATTACCACAATCGCAATTTTGCGCTGTAAAAATAACACCGGCCGGTTTCCGGAATCGCTTGATAAGCTTGTCTCAAGCGGCTACCTACAATCTGTTCCGATGGACCCATACAGTGACAGGCCGTTAGTCTATAAACTTACCGAGGATAACTTTATGTTATATAGTGTAGGCGAGGATTTTAAGGATGATGGTGGGATAACCGGTAATACTTATTTGTCAACGTCCCAATGGTCTTCGTCATGTCCTGATGAATACGTCGAAGACATTGTTTTCTGGCCCGTTAAGCGGCTTGAGGATCCTCGTAAAAATTTTGATAAAATGAAAGCAGAGAGGGAGAGACTAAATCTCAGAAGAAGGTAAAAGAGAAAAATGAAACCGTTAAGTCCAGGTAAAAAATGGGTATTAGTAACCATTGGGCTTGTGTTTGCTTATGTTTTGTCCATATCTGGTTGTCTGTTAATGGATTTCGAGCCGGTAACTGTTGCTGTTGCTGCTTGTGATAAGTCCTATAGAATCATCGAAGGGAAATATTAATCATTTGCTTTGCATCCTCCAGTTCGGATTTAATCTTCTTACTACGCCCTTAAAGGGCTGCGTAACTCTTGATGTGCCTCCCTGTGGTGAGCTTGTCGAACCAATCGCGGCCTCCGGATGCTTCAGCAAATTATGTAAAAAACAAAGGCCAGTCTCAACTGGCGAGACACCCCCGCGCTAGGTGTTATTGACACCTAGTGAAATTCTCCCCCTAAACGCTACCCGCCCCACGCTAAACGTTTTATCCTGAGCGGAGTCGAAGGGCTTCCGGATGCAACGCGTAAGCATCCCATAGGAACAACGTTTTTTTCTGGCTTTTTTATTTAAAATAATCATTAATCAATTATCAATCGAAGGTTCGCCTTCGCCGGTGGCATCTTCGGGCAGTTGCTCGCCTGCGCCTCTGCTGGCGGCAAGCAGCGCACGGTAAAAACACCAGCCTAAGCCGCCAATGATAATCAAAAAGACCACCGTTAAAATAACGTAAGATACGCCGGTCAGATGCTCGTGCTCGACGAAAACCTCTTCAGTCTCCACGTGTTTCGTAATGCCCGTCAGCACTACAGCTATATAGGCGCCGATATCCAGCGTGGCGAGAAGGCCCGCCCATCGCGAGAACCGGCAAAGGCTGCTTACCGAGTCTTTACATTGTTTAAGCAGCCGGATACTCATAACCAATGCGATAATTGCCATCACCGCCCCAATCCTGGCCAGCATCCTGCCGCACAGACAATCTTGTCCTATTCGCAAACTAATTATCAGCGGCGCCGCGGCAACAACAGCCAGCCCGAGGGCAACCAGCCCGCTTAGATTTCTTTTAGTCTCGGTAGGTTGCTGCACGGCGGATTCTTCGATTTGCTCTTCCCTGCCTTTGGCCATACTGATGAGTATTGAAAGGACGGGCGCAAGGGCAACGACCACCACGCCGATACAGTTCGGCAGTATCCAGTTGCCGTCCAGGTCTATAAAGAAGCCTTTTTCTTGTGTTAAATCGTCATAGAGACTCCAGAAGAAAAGGCTGCCCAGGATAATCGGAATTACAATTCGAATAAAGTAGCTCCACCATTTGCCGAGCATCCAGTCGCTGCGGACGTTTGCGTGTTTGCGGAGCCGTTCAATACCCCAGAGCCAGCCTAATACGAGACACTCAAGCAGGCCGAGAAATGCAATCCCCCACGTGCCGTTGATAAAGCCGTCGATTGTGCCAAGCCAGTTCAGGCCCCCTTTCGTGACGTAAACCAGTCCTATAGCAAGGCCAACAACGCTCATCACAGGCAGGACTACGCTTCGCCGCCAGCCGGTCTTATCGACGATGCTGGCGAGTATCGATTCGGTGATTGAAAAGGCCGAGTCGATTCCGAGGGTTACAAGCGCAAAGAAGAAGACAAAACTAAACCACGCCGAGTATGGAAGCTGCGCAAGCGCGTACGGGAATGCCACGAACGCAAGGCCCGGCCCGGCATCGACGACCTTTTCTACGGGCACGGGGTTGCCCGCGGCCTCAGTCGCGTAGGCCATACCGCCCAGCGTTGCGAAAATAGCCAGTCCCGCAACAAAGCTTGTGCCAAAATCCGCGAGTCCAATAATCGCGGCATTGTTATTAAGGTCGCTTTGTCTGTGGAGGAAGCTGGCGTATGTTACCATTACGCCGAATGCAAGGCTGAGTGAAAAGAACACCTGGCCGAACGCGAACCGCCACGTCGTCGGCCTTGCGAGCTCCGACCAGACCGGGTCGAGATAATATGCCAGCCCCTTCATACTGCCTTCGAGTGTCAGGCCGCGTATTGTAAGAATCAGCAGCATCAGCCACGGCAGAGGGACGGTGAGCCACACTATTCGACCGACGAGCCGAACGCCCTTGAAGATGCAGAAGTACATTGCTAACCAGGTGATTATCAGCGGCCAGACGATGTTCCAGCGGATTGCGCCGAGGGCCTCGCCCTTCTGATAACCCAAGTACTGATTGAAGAAGAAGTCTTTTGCCTTTTCAACACCTTCGACGCCGACTCCCGCCCACGGCAGTTCCCCACCCGTAAATATGCCCTGGATACTGAATCCCAAAAAGCTAAAGCAATATGCCAGGATGACCGGGTAATACGTTATAATGACAAAACCCAATATTATACTCCACCAGCCGACGAGCTCGAAGCGTCGGCCGCCGCGTTTGAAGGCCTCAGGCGCCGCCCGCTGTGTGTAATGGCCCAGGCTAAACTCAAGCACCATCATCGGAATGCCGACCAGAAGCAAAGCGATAATATACGGGATAAGAAATGCACCGCCTCCGTAACTGTACAATTTGTAAGGGAATCCCCATAAATTACCGAGGCCGACCGCAGAGCCCACCGCCGCCAGCACAAATCCCCCTCGCGTCCCCCAGTTCTCCCGCAGCTCCCCGACCTGTCGGGGTTCCGGCATAAGAGCTACCTCCCTGTAATTAGTGCTAAGGCCTTATTTTTTTATACCCAGAATGGCAAGGCTGTCCCGTTCTATAATACCGCGAATCCGGCTTTGCGGGATGGTCGGCAGGCTCGTATCACCCAAAAACTTGTTCAGGCCCAACAGCCTTTCAATACAGGGCCCTGCCTGGGCGAAAGGAAAACCACTTCCAAAGATTAATTTGTCCATAATCCCCTGCTCGTGGGCCGCCACTACCTCATTATAAGTCTGCCAGAGGTTGTCCGGCTGTATTGTTAAATCTGCGTAAACGTTTTTGTGCTTCTCTACCATACACAGCGTCTGGTCTATAAAGGGCCTGCCCATCCGGCCTATCACAATTTTCAGGGAGCCGAACGTACGCGCGACTTCGTCAAGCAAATACGGCTGAGCATAATCCAGTACCGCGTCCGATGCGAACGGCGGGGTATTATGAAAAAAGACCGGCAGTCCGAGCTCCTCGGCTAACTCATAAAAAAACATTGCCCGGCTATGAGCGGGATGGAATCCGCACTCGCAGTTATAAAGGACGCAGCCTTTAAGATGCAAGTCCTCCTGTAAAGACTTTAAACACTTGAATCCCACCCGTTCCCGCAAGGGGTCCAGGAACGCAAATCCGACCATCTTTTCCCTGTGGGTCTCGACATATTCGGAAATTTCTTTGTTGGTATCGGTCCCTTCGACGGGAGAACCGAGTACTATACATGCATTAACCGAGCCGGCAGCGGCCAGGTGCTCGGCACGATCGGTCTGTTTGACAGAACAGCGGATATGCGTATGGCAGTCAACAATCATATTGGTAACCTTTTAGATTAGCCGATGCTCCAGCCGATCACCAACTGTGCAGCTATCTTAGTTATGCAGCTTTACGCGGTCAAGCACAAAGCTGCTCGGCTGCTAAAACGCCGGCCTGAAAGACACCATAGTATCGAGGGCTATTTGTTATTTTTATATTTAATTAAGCGAGCTGATTTTATGATTATCGGTGTAGTCGGCATCTCCATAAATCGGCCGTTCCGCCCTAATTTGGCGTTCGCGATTGCTTCGACTACATCCATTCCCTCGATAACTTTGCCGAAAACCGCAAAGCCGGGTTTATCTTCGCCGGCATAATCAAGCGTGGGATTATCGACCGCATTGATAAGGAACTGACTGGTCGCGCTATTCGGGTCCCTTGACCGTGCCATTGATATAGTGCCGCGTTTATTCTTCAGGCCGTTGCGGGACTCGTTAATGATTGGCTCGTGTGTGGGTTTGCTCATCATAGATGTGTTATATCCGCCGCCCTGTATTATCAAACCCGGAAGAATCCTGTGAAATATCAAGTCGTCGTAAAAACCTTCCTCCACATACCGCACAAAGTTGGCTACCGTTACCGGCGCTCGCTGCGCATCAAGCTCGAGCACAAATCTGCCTTTGTTTGTTATCATCTCCACGTATTTGAATTCGCGGTTCTTTCCTCCGGTCTTGGCTGCGGACCGGCCTTGCTCGCCACAGCCGTGAAGGCACAGAAACATAGCTGCAAGACTCCAGGTCAAAATACTCAACTTCGGCCGTAACATCATCATTTAACCTCCTAAAATGTTATAGTGGTATGCTTATAACGACTCGGCAGCGGAAAATCAAGGGCGTTATCTCGTCGCTCGACGCCCGTGCCTCGTGGCCCGTCAGTTGAGTCTGGCAGGGTCGGGACTTCGATTAAAAGCGGATAGCGTACAGCCCCGAGGTGTCGGGATGCAGACAAGAATAATTAACCACGAATACCTAAGGCACAGGTGAACACGAATAGACACTATTTATAATTAGACACGGATTAACACGGATTGACACTGTTTGTATTTAACTATTTAACCGTTCACCATTTAACACGAAGCTGCCGAGGCGGGCAGTGTTTAGGGATTGGGGGTTGGGGATGGGACATTCGATTGATAATTGATTAGTGATTCCCTCGGCGCTGCTCGGGACAGGTATTGATGATTTTCAAAAAACAGCAAAATTGTCGATATTTTCAGTTGTGTAAATATAGAAAAATGGGGTAAAATTATGTGAGCAGCTTTGGGAGAAGACATAATATTGCTGCAGCATCCGGAGGCCGCGATGAGGGTCATTCAGTATTACGCAGTCCCGATTTATCGGGACGTAGTAAGTGAATTAGGTCCGAACTGGAGGATGCAAAGCAAATAATTTAAGAGGGGAATCATGGATAAGGGAGCACATTTTTATAAAACAGATTTTCAAATTCATTCACCAAGAGATACCGCATGGTTTGGTGACGGAATAACAATTTGGCCAGAAGGAAAACCTGTTTCTTATGAAGAAAGATTGTTATTCGCTCGAAAATTTATCGCGAAATGTCGAGAGTTAGGAATTCAAGCTGTAGGTATAACAGACCATCACGATATTTGCTTTATTAAATATTTTCAGGTCGCAGCTCAAGAAGGAAATAATGACACTGGGATTCCAAATTGGGATAATATACTAATCCGACCAGAAAAACAAAATCCCATAATTTTTCCTGGTATTGAGGTTACCTTAAGTGTTCCATGTCAATGTATCATTTTGTTAGACGCAGACGCAGATCCTACAACGCAAGCAGAATTACTAGAGGCCATCGGAATTGGTAACACATATTCTGATAACCACAAGGATGGGCCTCCAATTGAGCCAATAAATTTGAACCTTTCACAACTAGATAAGAAAATAAGTACATATGCTAGCAGGAGATTAAAAGGAAGATATATAATCCTACCTCATGTTGGCGACAGTGGCTATAAGACAATCCTTAGAGATGGCTTCAATCACCATTTTGCACAGATGCCTTGTGTAGGCGGATATATTGAACAGGATTGGGATGAACACCAAAAAAAGCATCTATTTATTGGAACAGATGTAAATTACGGTAATAAGTCCATTGGTGTATTTCAAACAACTGATTCTAGACACGAAAATTTCGCGGATTTGGGCAAGAGAAATACATGGGTCAAATTTGCACAACCAACTGCAGAGGCATTAAGGCAAGCTTGTTTAGCAAAAGAATCACGGATTTCTCAGAGTGAACCAATATTGCCAACGAAATTCATTTCTAAAATCGAGGTTAGTAATAGTAGTTTCATGGGGAAGATAGATATTAACTTTAATCCACAATATAACGCTATGATAGGAGGGCGAGGAACCGGAAAATCAACTATTCTCGAATATTTGCGTTTCGGCCTACATGACCAAAAGTTATCTGAAGAAAGAAGAAAATTTATAGACGATACTTTATTAAAATTGAAACCAGTTCTCAAGATACATTGGATTATAGAAGGTTCAAATCAAACAATAGTCCATAATTTCGAAACAAACAGTAAGTATCTTCAGGTTGAAGGAGGGCGACCTAAGGAAATAACCGAAGAGTATATTAGGCAGAACTTCCCAATTCAATCTTATAGCCAAAAACAATTATCAACGGTTAGCAACAGAACAGAGGAACTACAAAGATTTATTATTCAACCAATACAAGGATTCGTCAAAGAAGTAGATGAAAAAATAAATAATCTTCGCATTGAATGTAGAAATCTGTATCAGGAAGTAATACAAAGACGCCAAAAAGAAAGAACTAAAAGAGACCTAATCGCTCAAAAGGAATCACTGGAATCACAAAAAGAAGCTATCCAGAGATCAATACCAACAATTGATCAAGATACTAAAAACATTATCGAAGAATACCCACATAGAAAAAATGGTTTGGCACTTGTTGAGTCTTGTGAAAATAAAATAAACGATATGTTGGCGGCTATTGACGAATTACATACAGATATATCTGCTGGTCTCAGTCTGCCTGAAGGCGTAGAAGAGTTTACTCCGGAAGTTACCCCAATCTTCAATAAAGCTGATGAATTGCTTGAGAAAGCTATGATCACAATAGAACAATTAAAGGGTGAGATTTCCGAGGGTAAAAATAGTTTAGGTGATTTAGTTGCGAATTACAAAAAAGGACATACTGATTTCTTGCAAAGATATGAAGATGCAAGCCAAAAAACTTTGGCTCATAAAGGCAAAATTCAACAGCTTAAAGAAGTAATGGATTCATTAAGTAACACGGAAAACACAATTAAGGAATTAGAGAAAGAGATTAAAAGCTTAGAAAGTGCAGAAAATAAATTTACGAACAAATTGAATGATTGGGTTTCTTTGCATAATCAGAAGGCCAATTTATTAGATGAACAATGTAGAAGGTTAAGTGAAAAGTCAGGGGAGGAAATCACAGCCGAACTGAAACGCGGGGCAGATATCGAAAACGCTATCAATAAATTAGATGAAGCACTTAAAGGCGCAAGAATCTTTCAAGACCGCTGGGAAAGCTTAAGAAACACGATTGTAAAAGATGAAAGTCCTGTCGAAAAATGGTCTCAAATAATAAAAGAGCTTAGAGACTTTGCTGAAATGGAAGCTGATGACATAATAGACAAAGAACAATTTCCGCCACTGAATTCATGGGAATTGACAAATACCGCAAAAAGTGTCGTAATAGAAAAATTCTCTCCGGATAAATGGTTTGAAATAGCTTTTACAAGTCTTAATGATTTACCAATATTTTATTATCAAAAAAACAGAGATGCAATACCATTTGAAGATGCTTCGGCGGGACAACAAGCAACTGCATTGTTAAAAGTTCTGCTGCAGGAGGAAAGAGGACCATTACTAATTGATCAACCAGAAGATGATTTGGATAAAAAGGTAATTGAGGAAATTATTAGAAGTATCTGGCAAGCAAAACAAAAACGCCAAATAATTTTTGCCAGCCATGATGCTAATTTAGTCGTAAATGGTGATGCTGAGCTTGTTATTCATTGCGACTATGAGTCTGAAACAAACAGAAATAAAGGAAAAATTGAGAATACTGGCTCAATTGATGTAAAGGAAATAAGAGATGCTATTACAACGATAATGGAGGGGGGTAAAAAAGCATTTGACTTACGAAGAAAGAAGTACGGCTTTTAATAAACTTTTAAAACCGTGATATTGTATGCCGGATAGGAATGTTAAGACAATACGGGACCTGATTTATTATCAGTATGCGAAGATTATCGTGAAGACAAAAAAACCCACGGCGGTGACCCCGCGCTCACGCTTGGGGCTCTGGGCCGGAACGGCGACGGCTAAACAAAAAGAAACCCACGGCGGTGCCGTGGGCTAATCAAATTTTGGGTTGGTGGGGGAAACCCGCCGAATGAATCGGCGGGCTAAACAAAATCCTGGTTGCAATAATCCTGAAAAACTAAAATAATGCCGGATGGCAGGGAAGATGTGTTTGTGTGGTATAAAGCGAAAGATGGGAAAGCTCAAAGTATTTAAGGATGCTCCTGCGACGGAAGGTGTCAAGTACGCGGGTTCTAAGCTGAAACTGCTGCCTTATATTCTTGAACTGACGCGAAAGGTGGAACCTAAGACCATACTTGACGGCTTTTCCGGAACCACGAGAGTTGCTCAGGCGCTTGCGCGCTGCGGGTATAGGGTTATCGCAAATGACAGCGCAATTTGGTCGAAGGTATTTGCAACCTGCTATCTGCTTAACAATCATCCGAGGGAACACTACAGGACTCTGATTGAGCATCTAAATTCCTTACCCGGCCAAGACGGCTGGTTTACTGAAAACTATGGAGGTGTGCCGAATGGGGGCAGCGCTAGGCAGGCCGACAATCTCAAAAGGCCGTGGCAGATACACAACACTCGCAGGCTCGATGCGATTCGTGAGGAAATCGATAAACTTGCCTTAGACGAAGTCGAACGGTCGGTTGCGTTGACGAGTCTGATGTTGGCACTCGATTCCGTTGACAGCACGATAGGCCATTATGCAGCATATCTGAACGGCTGGTCGGGCCGGTCTTATAATGAGATGTTGCTGAAAATTCCCAACTTCGTGATTTCAGAAAATCAGCACCAGGTTCTGCAGGATGATATTTTCAATGTTGTTGATAAGGCCGAAAGCGACATGGCATATTTTGACCCTCCGTATGGGTCCAATAACGAGAAGATGCCGCCCTCGCGCGTAAGATATGCTTCCTATTACCATATCTGGACGACGATTTGTTTGAATGACAATCCGCCGCTGTTTGGAAAAGCAAGAAGAAGAGTCGATACTTCCGACAGAGTTTCCGCCTCTGTTTTTGAAGAGTTTCGGCGGAACCGAAAGACAGGCAGGTTTATCGCAGTGGAAGCAATCGAACGTCTTTTGAAGAATACGCGCGCACGACACATAATTCTGTCATATAGTTCGGGTGGGAGAGCTACTGCCGACGAGGTGAATGATTCGATTCGCAAATGTGGGAAAACAGAAGAAGTGATAGAGGTTGACTATAAGAAAAACGTTATGGCGGATATGCGATGGACATCTGAATGGGTACGTGATGCGGAGTTACCCAATAAAGAATTCCTCTTCCTCATAGAAAAGCACTAAGCAGGCACCAGGATAATTGGACGCGATTATCTGATTACGCAGCAGGCAACCCAATTGTGAAAGAGCAGTTTTACTCAGTATAAATGCAATAGGAACAGTTTGCCGGGGCTGAATAAGTGGATTTTGGATGTAAGATGCTCATTTTTTCCCCTATGTATAGGCTAATAACGGCTTGGCAGTATAAAAACAGGTGGTAAGGACGGATTTCGTATTTTGTTTGGCTGAGGTCGATTATGTCGGAATTTTAAAGAAAAACTAACTTTTTCCGATAATTTAGGCTATTTTGCATCAATTATTTGTTGACAAACGACCATCGATGCATATAAAATATAAGTTGGATGTAAAGTTTGATATGAAGTCTGTGTGCGCGGAGTCAGGGTGCTCGGAGGACGGAATTTATCTAACCAAAGTAAAAGGAGGAAATAAAGAAAATCAATACGAAGAAAATTTGGGTTGGAAGGGCTAAGTTGGTTTCGGTAGCGGTATAAATAAGCAGTTAGGTAGTTAGTGATAATGTTGATTATTCTTTAGAATAGTAGAAGTGACCTGCGGTGGGTGACTATAAAAGTTATTATTAAAATGGACACTTTTTTAATACGGAAGGAGAAAACATGATGAGAGGTGGACAGAAATACTTATTTCAAATCTTAGTAGCGGTAATTTGTGTTGCGTTTACCGCGCCGGTCATGGCTACGTCTACATTCAAGGTCACGAAGACCCTTTACGTTGACGGTCAATATGTCGGCAGCGTTGAAGCACCATTCGACCTTGCTTACACGTTTGACCGGGTAATCCTTGCCTGCGAAGGAATCAAAAGGAATATGTATAACAACCTTGATGGGGCGCTTGACGAGTTTGCCATTTATGACGTCAATCTACCCCTTAGCACCATACAGGCCCACTATGCTTTGGGTGACGCTAATGACGAGCCAAATTACGTGAAGGCCGTGCAAGCCGATAATCCGCTGCTTTATTTACGCTTAGATGACCCCATTACCACCAATGGCTCGCTTGCTTTCGCCGACCCCTGCAGCAGGATACAAAGAAACGGCACTTACATCAGTAATAACATCACACAGGTGACGGGTATCTTCAATGGAACCGATAAAGCCGCCAAGTTCGCCGGTAATAGTGCAAAGGGCTGCGTCGACATCTTAGACAGGGACCGGGCACTTTCGTTCGAAGAGGGCTCCGTCGAGGTGTGGGTTAAGTCCACAGCGCTTGGGACAGACCATCCGAGGCTCTTCCAGCATAACGGCAGATGGCAAAATCAATGGGCCTATGGCGTAATGACCGAACCTAACGATGTTAATGGGATGCAGATTGGTGTTATTGGCGGCAGCAGTACGGACTTTTTTGATGTCAACAGTTTTGACATCAACGACGGCAACTGGCATCACATAGTTGTAGCCTATCATGATGCCGTAGCCGAGCCGAACGGCTATCCAAATGAAATATCCTTAGATAACCCCCTGATATGGTTTAGGTTCGAGGAGGAAATGGGGGAAGACGTTAACGTTGTAAACTATGGCAGTCTTGCCGTTGAAGCAAATTATATTGGACCCGACCCATACTTTGCCCCCGGTAAGGTTGACAAAGGTTGCTACCTTAGCGGCTCGCCTGGTTGGGAATGCATTTGTATCTTCAGCCCGGGCTATGATGGCACCGGCGGCGACAATTCTCACAGCTATGCCCTGACACCAGGAGATATGAGTGTCGAGTTATGGTTCAGAAGCGAGTTACAAGAAGATTACGAACAAGGTGGAGCAACAGGCTGGGCCCGTTTGTACTCTAACAATGGTAATTGGAGATACATGGAAGGCGGACGGTCGCACCTCACCGGCAACGGGTATTCTATCGTCGCCGGAAGCCAGAAAGACGATGATAGGGACTGTCCGTATTTTTATTTTGAAGACCCAAAATATGACCCCAATACCCCCGACCCGTGCGACACCGGACCAGGTGACCACAAATGGCATCATGTAGTGGCTATGTTCAATGTAAACGATGTTGATGTAAACAGTCCGCCTTTAACAATGTCGCTTTACGTTGATGGGGCACTGTTGGGCAGTACTTTGATGGAACCCAATGTGTCTGAGTCTATAACCGGCGTATTGGGACCTGAGTTCCGGGAATTCCTTATTGGTGCTGAAGCCACTTCTGCCGGTCGGTACAACTGCCTGAAGGGTACGGTAGATGAGTTTGCATTGTACGGCTATCTCCTGTCGCCGGAACGTATCGCCTTACACTACAGAGAAGGAATGGCCGGAGTGCCGTGGGTACCGGAGACTTGTGAGCAGATTTACAAGTTCGGCTGGGAGAAATCTGCTGATAAGAGCGGTAACTGTAGAATAGGTTTCGAAGATATGAAGGAGATGGGTATTGACTGGTGGCGCTGCATCGAGCCGAGTGACGGAAGTTGTGAGAAACCTTGGCTACTATAGCGTAATAGCCATAAAAAAAGTTGACCGGTTGAAAGATTAGCCGATTAACAGATATTAGTGAATTACGAATTGATTGTACACCATTCTCCACAGCATGGCTTTGTGGTGTAACGGAGCCAGACGTTGTGGAGAATGGTTTTTTTTTGGGCTTAAGCGATATTCTATTAGTAAAAAACAAACAAAGAATTGTTATTGACTTACTCGGTGCGGTTTTTTTGACCTGATTATCAGGCCAGTAAATATCCAAAATAGCCCAGAATGTCTGAAATCTCTGCAATTTACTTGACATTTGTGTTATACTGCATATACTGAATGTTGTAACTGAAGAGTAGTCAGAAAGCTTCTTACGCTTATCATCGAACTTTCCAAATAATAAATGCTACAGTCATTGAATTGTTGAACGTGTATAGTTCGCGAGAAACTGAATATGTGAAGAGCGGTAGATTGTTTAAACGTTTATAAGAATTTATTGATACGGAAGGAGAAAACATGATGAGAAGCGGACATAAATGTTTATTTCTTTTCTTTGTGGCGGTTATGTGTGTGGCTATCGCCGCACCGTCCTTAGCCGGCTTCTCTGTCACAAAGAGACTCTACATTGACGGTGCCTTTATGGGAAGCAACACTGTACAGGCGCTTACCTACACATACGACCGTGTAACCCTTGCAAGCGAAGGAAACAGGTGGAGTATGTACAATGTTCTTGACGGTGCGCTTGACGAGTTTGCCATTTATGAGGGTGTTCTCAGCCTTGATGATGTTAATGACCACTATTTAGCTGCCCAAGTCGACGAGCCGAATTACACGGCCGAAGTTGCCTCTGATAATCCTTTGATTTATTTTCGCTTAAATGACCCCAACAGTGATAGTAATGCACCCGTCTACCCCGATGCCAGTAGTGCTGTAATGAGGAACGGCACTTACATTAGTGACAGCAACATCATTATGCAGGTGGCAGGTGTATTCGGCACCGATAAAGCCGCGAAATTCGGCGGCGACAGCAATGCGGGCTGCATCGACCTGTGGGATGGCGACGGGTCATTTTCGCATAATAATGTCTCAATCGAGGTTTGGGTGAAGTCTACGCATCTCGATGACAATTATCCGAGACTGTTCCAACATAACGGCGATTGGCAAATTGAGACAGCCTATGGTGCAATGACCGATGCTGATGTTAATGGTGTAATGCAGGTGGGCGTAATCGGCGGCGGCACCACAGATTTCTTTGCCACCACACCCGACATCAACGATGGTGCCTGGCACCACGTAGTAGTAACCTATGAGGGTATATTCGAGCCGAATGGCTATCCAAATGAAGTTATAGCTGATAATCCCTCGATATACTTCAGGTTCGAAGAGGAAATTGCAGAAGACGTCAACGTCGTAAACTATGGCAGCCTTGCCGTTGAGGCCAACTATGTTGGGGCAGACCCATATTTTGCCCCCGGCAAGGTTGGCAAGGGTGTCTACCTTCACGGCGTGCCTAACTCTGAGACCGTTGTTATCTTCAGCCCGGGCTACGATGGCACCGGCGACGATTATTCTCACAGTTATGCCCTGACACCGGCTGATATTTCTGTCGAGGTGTGGTTCAGGTCGGACCCATATGACTCATATCAAGAAGGTGGAGAACTTGGTTGGGCACGGCTGTTCTCTAATAACGGCACATGGTCGAATAGTGAATCCTCAAGAGTAATGGTGACCTACAGTTCGTATGGTATATTCGCCGGAGTTGAGGGAATTGCAGAAGTTGAAGCCGCAATGTGGGCTCAGCATCCGGGATTTGACGAAAATGCCGATCCATGCCAGGAGACCGGAGTTGCTGACGGCGATTGGCACCACGCGGTAGCTACATTCGATGTCAATGACAGCTCGCCGAACAGCCCGCCTATCGTGATGCAGTTTTACCTTGATGGGGCACTACTCAACACTCGTACGCAGGAGCCCAACGAGTCTCTTAATATTACCGGCATATTGGGACCTGAGTTCCGGGAATTCCTTATTGGTGCTGAAGCCACTTCTGCCGGTCGGTACAACTGCCTGAAGGGTACGGTAGATGAGTTTGCCTTATATAGCTACATCCTGCCACAGGAGCGTGTACTCATCCACTACCTGGAAGGAATGGCCGCAAAGCCATGGACGCCGGAAACCTGTGAACAGATTTACAAGTTCGGCTGGAACAAACCCGCTGATAAAAGCGGTAACTGCAGAATAGGTTTCGAAGATATGAAGGATATGGGTATTGACTGGTGGCGATGCATCGAGCCGAGTGACGGCAGATGTGAAAAGCCCTGGTTATTGTAACGCAATAGCCATAAAAGTTGGCCGGCTGAAGGATTAGCCGTTTAATAGATATTAGTGGATTGATAGTTGAGTTGAGACCACTCTCCACAGCACGGCTTTGGATCTGTGCTACATCGGAGCCGGACGCTGTGGAGAGTGGTTTTTTTTGGCTTAAGCGATATCCAGTGAAGTAAGTGATGGGGAGGACTCACTTTAGAATTTCGTGCTCAATACTTGATTTTAGTTGAAGCGATAACGTGATGATGTAGAATTTGCGAAAAAGAGGTTGAGTATGAATAATGGATGTGTTTTAATCTGCGTGGCTGCGAGTTTGTGCGTATTGTTTAGTGGCTGTGTAAAGGGAAAGAACGCTGTTCAATTCGAAGAAAGGTTGAAAATGAGCATTAGAAAAGAGAGTTTCGGGAAAACTGCCGACGGCAAAGAGATAGATTTGTACACGCTGACGAACCAAAATGGTCTGATTGCAAGAATTACAAATTTCGGGGCTATTCTCGTCGGCCTTGAGGTGCCCGACCGCGATGGTAAACTGGCTGATATAACGCTCGGGTACGATACACTTGCCGGCTATATCAACGATAAATCTTATATCGGAGTGACTGCTGGCCGATATGCAAACCGCATTGCGAAGGGCAGATTCACGCTCGACGGCGTTGAATATAAACTTGCCGTGAACGATGGGCCTAATCATTTGCACGGAGGTCTTAAGGGTTTTAACAAGGTTGTGTGGAAAGGCAGGCAGCTTGAAAAAGAGAAAGGGCCCGCTGTCGAATTTACCTACCATAGCAAGGACGGCGAAGAAGGTTATCCGGGCGATTTGTCGGTAACGGTTGTCTATACCCTGACAAATGATGATGAACTGAAAATAAGTTATGAGGCACTGACCAGCAAGGCCTGCCCGGTCAACCTGACCCATCACGGCTATTTCAATCTTACCGGCGATGCCTCGTGCAGTATTCTCGAGCATGTTCTTACGATGAATGCAGGCGGCTTTACTCCTGTGGACGAAACTTCCATCCCCATCGGCGAAATCGAACCTGTGAAAGATACACCGATGGATTTCACCGAGCCGACCGCGGTTGGTAAAAACATTGCTAAAGTCAGGGGCGGCTATGACCACAATTACGTGGTGGATAACGGTGGAAAGGAACTGGTATTTGCGGCGCGCGTCCATGAGCCGAAGAGCGGTCGGGTAATGGAGCTTTATACTACCGAGCCCGGCATCCAGTTCTACTCGGGCAATTTTCTCGACGGCAGTATAAAAGGCAAGGCAGGTATTGTCTATAATAAGCACGCGGGCCTTTGCCTTGAGGCCCAGCGTTTCCCTGATTCGCCGAATAAACCACAATTTCCCAACTCAATTCTAAGGCCTGGCCAAAAATATACACAGCTTACCGTGCACAAGTTTTACGCGAAATAGAGGCGCCTGAGAACTGCCCGAGTGGGGTAAAGCCGTTGCCCCACCATAACTGAAAAAATGTGTCAACCGGTACATAGGTAACAATTTATGCCGACTACATGGGTAAC
>CAYUIE010000005.1:178576-193168 GCA_964444665.1 uncultured Pirellulales bacterium | reverse complement strand
AAAGTGTTACCCATGTAGTCGGCATAAATTGTTACCTATGTACCGGTTGACACATCCTTTTTGAATCCCTGCATTGCAGGGGGTTTCTTTTCCTGAAGCCCGCCGGTTTATCCGGCGGGTTCACTTGCTTTCCCCCGGCGCGCCGGTATCGAAGGATTTATGCAGGGGGTCTCTTTCCTTTTTGAATCCCGGCACACCTTGGGGGTTTCTTTTTGTTTAGCCGTCGCCGGTACGGCGACGTTGTCATTCCTGCGAACGCGGGAATCCAAATTATTTAGCCCCCAAGCCACGCCTTGGGGGTTTATTATGCCTCTGCACATAATCAATTCGGTTGCGCAATGACGCCGCATCATAGCAGAACCTCTTATCATACCCTCTTGTCCATACACGTGCTTTGGGTCCTTTCTTGCGCAGCGCAAAATATCCCGCGTTTTTATAAAGTCTCACCACATGCTCAATCGGCTCATCCACACAACCCAGCACCAGATGCACATGGTCGCAGCAAACCGCAATCGCGTACACTTGCTGAGTCATTTTCTTTGCCTGTTCCAAAAAGGCTTTTCTCAAAGTTTCGCGCTGCCATTTTGTCAATCTCACGGTATCACCTTTTTGTACCTGTCGGTTTATTACTTCCAGCTTTTCATTAGCACTACAAATCTTCCCGTCTTTCACATATTGGCGTTTATCACCTTGCAGCCGGGTGCCGTAAGTTGTCCATGTAATCATATAACCGATTAATTTTTTTGTCATATTTGGATAATAACTTATGGATTACATTTCCGACAACAGTAATTTTCACTTAGCCCCCAAGTCACACCTTGGGTGGTGTTTTGCACCGCAGGTGATTTGTCATTCCTGCGCATGCAGGATTCCAAATTATTTAGCCCCCAAGCCACGCCTTGGGGGTTTCTTCTTTTTTATTTATCACGGTGTTTTCTTCTCTCAAATCTGAAATCTGAAATATGAAATTGTTTCGCTGTTACTACCCCACAAATTGAGGCCTATCACAGCGGTACAATAACAATAGTAAAAAGAAAAGGTGCTGTTACTACCCCACAAATCGAGGCCTATCACAGCATGAGTGCATATTGAGGTTTAAGTTTACCAGCTGTTACTACCCCACAAATCGAGGCCTATCACAGCGAACATTGTCTGCGAGTAGCCGAATGAGAGGCTGTTACTACCCCACAAATCGAGGCCTATCACAGCAAAGCACAGCCATTCCATACCCAGACTGTTGCTGTTACTACCCCACAAATCGAGGCCTATCACAGCGGATATAAGTTCACTGGCTAACCTCCCACCGCTGTTACTACCCCACAAATCGAGGCCTATCACAGCATTTCGGCGGTTGCTCCCAACGGCCGCCGAGCTGTTACTACCCCACAAATCGAGGCCTATCACAGCAAAGTAAGAGATGTTGGTGCAACTGCTCAAGCTGTTACTACCCCACAAATCGAGGCCTATCACAGCACAGCATTGTTTGAAAAAGATAAACCTGAAGCTGTTACTACCCCACAAATCGAGGCCTATCACAGCAAAAGTCGGTGAACGTGGAGTGGCTCGGGAGCTGTTACTACCCCACAAATCGAGGCCTATCACAGCATACGAAGAGTTACACAAAACGGATGAGTAGCTGTTACTACCCCACAAATCGAGGCCTATCACAGCAAAAACAATTATCCACCAATAGCTTATCAGCTGTTACTACCCCACAAATCGAGGCCTATCACAGCGCAAGTGGATTCGGCCATGGCTTACGGCATGGCTGTTACTACCCCACAAATCGAGGCCTATCACAGCGAATCCAGACGACTGCTTGATATTCAAATCGCTGTTACTACCCCACAAATCGAGGCCTATCACAGCTAAACGAAAAAATGATACAGCAACGGAAGCGCTGTTACTACCCCACAAATCGAGGCCTATCACAGCATGCAGGTGAGTCGGTATTGTTCGACTCGGGCTGTTACTACCCCACAAATCGAGGCCTATCACAGCAATTTTAGGTTATTACCTAATAGTCAGGGGGCTGTTACTACCCCACAAATCGAGGCCTATCACAGCAACTGGCTCAGCACACTCGATAGTGTGTATGCTGTTACTACCCCACAAATCGAGGCCTATCACAGCAACATCGGCCTTGTATGGATTGACTTTGGTGCTGTTACTACCCCACAAATCGAGGCCTATCACAGCAAGTTAAAGAAAGGAGGCTTTTATGTGGTCGCTGTTACTACCCCACAAATCGAGGCCTATCACAGCCGGACGTGAGGTACTGAAGGCAATCAGTCTGCTGTTACTACCCCACAAATCGAGGCCTATCACAGCGCACAGAAGCATTTGCGAGACCATTACGTTGCTGTTACTACCCCACAAATCGAGGCCTATCACAGCCGTCATCACTTAACCTTTTTTGCAGCAGGCAATTATCTTTTATTCTTCTTTTAAAAATCATATCTGAATTACTCTTATTCTTTTTTTATTATCATTTTTTTAATTCATTTATCAGTACTTTCGCTTCATCAAAAGACGTATCCTCCGGTATCTTACCATGCAATGCTGCATTCCTCGCATCTTTAAGTTTTATTATTTTGTTTTCGTCCCATCCTTTTTTTATAAGCTCATCACATATTTCATTAAAACTTATATGAGTCGCAGTATCAGTAAAGCGAGTTTTGTCTATTACATTCTTCTCAAAAAGATGTTCTTCGAAACCGAGGACCTGTTTTATGAATTCCATTCGTTCTTTTTCTATTGCGTCTATTTTCTCGAAGAAAGTATACGGAGGCTCTTTCGGTTTTTTGGGCGGTAACTTATAACCGCTGATTCCATCAACATATTCTCTGTTTATGGCGAAAACAAGCGATGGATACTGCGAAATCTGGACTTTTTCCGTTACCTTGTCGGTTATCGTAAAATTAACCTCCGTTTTTTTAAGATTGCTAAGTTCCGTATTCTTACCAAGTCGAAGATTCAGTTGTTCCATCAGATAAACTATCATAAACGCTATAAGTACATTTTTCTCAAATAGCCCGTTTATCTGCGTCATCTTATCAAAATTTCTCTCCTCAAAGAATTCCTTTGCCAGCTTCATATAATTGTTTGACAGTATAATAGGACATTGTGATTGCCTTATTTGCTTTGATATCTTTATATCTGTTTTTAAGATATGCTTCCTTACAAAACCTTTAGGTAGCGCTATTCTGTTCAATACCACCTTTCTGCTTTTATTGGTGTCGGTTGTTATCCTAAGATTAAGATTTTCTATGCCTTGCTTTTTCTTCAATGCAGCAGTAATCCTTTGTTTCATTATTGTAAGTTTTTGCCTGTCTGTAATTTGTTTTTTTATCTGCCCCGAATACTCTTGCCAGTCCTTTTCTTCCCACTTCACGCCGAAGTCCCGCGCCAGTTGCCTTAAATTTGCCAAATCTTTTGCGTCGTTTATCTGCTGATACTTTTCGAATTCCAGTTCGTTCATTCTCTCAACAGTTGTTTTCAATTTATTGAATAACTCGGTGTTTTTCTCTTTTGCCAGTTGATACGCATCTTCGAGGTTTCTTTTCTGCCAGAGTTCTCTTGGCAAAAACCTCTCCCATTTTTTACTGTCAAATTCCCGCTTTATATTTTCCTTTTCCCTGCCCCAGAAACGAACCATTTTCAGATATCTTCTGTAATCTTTGAGTTTCAAATTTTCATCTGTTGGCAGGCAATTATTTATAAACTCCATTACCTCTTTCATCTTGTCATAGGCTTTAACCTCCCTCCCTTTAGCTTTATAGCTTTCAGTGATTTTTTTCAAACGATTAAGTATCTTATCCTTTACTCTGCCTACGTCTCGATTTTCAAAATAATTTGCAGGAAAATATTCTTTTTCCAGCACTTCATCTTTTTCAACTTGCTGTACGTTATTAGCATTCTGAAACTTTTTCAGAAATTGTGTAACTTTGCCCTCAACGGCCCTAAAATCTTCTCTGGCAACCAGCAATACATAACAAAGCTCCTTTAATTGCTCTTCACCAATTACTCCTTTTTGGCCCTGCACTGAAAAATAACTGTTTCCCTGAAAAGGCTCTATCCATGTAAAATGATCTTTTTTCGGCTTAAGCTCCCCCCGTTGTTCTGTTAGTCTTTTACTCCGGTAGGTGTAGAATTTCATACTATGTAAAATCCCGCTATCGCTCAAAAATTTTGATGCTATTCTATGGAAAAATCCCCCTTGGCCGATTTCTTGATTCGGCCTAAGATTACTGATGTATTCATCCTGATTTGACAAATGGTTAACCAGTGTGAATAAAAGAAAATGTTTCTGCATATCAGGCACAACCTTATATCCCTCTCTGACACTGTAGTAAGTGAATAGATTTCTTCTCGGCTGGCCTTCTTTATCGTTTCTTTTAAAGCCCCTGATTGAACTGATAAGTTTGTTTGCCTCTGATTTTTTCAAAAACATACACAATAAAAAAAGCACACCGGCATCTGTAAGCTTATTTTTATCATCTATTATCTCAAGTCTGACATCTTTACTTCCGGTCGCTTCAATCGCAATTTCATAATATTTATCCAGTAAAGGTTTTTCTCCGTAACTCAATGTCTTAACATCATCTTTATGAACATAATGTGAATAAAAATTACGCAGTTCTACTAATTTCAACAACAATGCTTCAAGTTCACCTCTTGCGTTCTTTGCTATATCTCGTGAGTTAAAGACATAATTTTCCATCTTCTTCAAGACTTCGGGATTATCCAAAATCATATCAACAGTTTTTTTCGCATTCTCCCTGTTACTACCTATATGTGGTAACTGCTTTTCAATAATTTCATCAAGTCCTGAAATGTTGAGTCTTGCCTGATTAAAATAAAATGCTGCTTCCTCTTTTTTTAGTTCGATAGCATTCATAATCCGATACTCTCCGTTTGAAATGTTTTAAAAATATAGTTTTTTGCTTGGACACCATTTTGAACAAAAAGAATTTCTTTTCATCAGAATGGCAAAACTGCCATTAAGAGCATCTAAAGTCCCCTTCGACATAGCTGTTGTTAACTCAATATTATGACGACTAATCGGACATAAATAAAGAAGAAAATCATCAACGTGGTTTTTTAAGATTATCGCGGTCCTGCCTTCAGTTCGGAAATCTATTTTGTACACGTTTTCAACGTGCCTTCGTTTGTTTCCTCATCGCGGCTTCAGTCAGGAACCGCGATAAGTGTAAGCATCTAACTAACTAATCCACTTTTCTCTAACATTGTCCGTTCACAAGTGCCGAAAACTGACAGCACTTTACCCCGAATCATAACATCTGGTCTATGTATTAAACTTAATGTGAACGACTTTTGCTGAAATTTGCGGTATTGACTAAAAAGCCGAAAATAGTTAATCTTATGCAAATCAGCCCCATCGCTGATATTTATTAAGTTAAGATTGGCAGTTTACTCTATACATCCGGGAAGGGAATTCCCCGCTAAAACACGCATTTTCAATATGGAAAGGGGCGTACAAATGATTACCAAAAAGCTGCAGCAGGCCTTTAACGACCAGCTCAATGCCGAGCTTTACTCAGCCTATTTGTATCTGTCTATGGCCGCTTATTTTCATTCGACCAACCTGCCCGGCTGTTCCAACTGGATGCTCGTACAGGCCCAGGAGGAGCAGTCGCACGCGATGAAGTTTTACGACTACCTGAATCAGCGTGGCGGCAGAGTTTCGCTAAAAGCAATTATCGCCCCACCGGCCGAGTGGTCCTCGCCGCGTGACGTTTTCGACGCCGTTTACAAACACGAGCAGAAAGTTACAGGCCTGATTAAAGCACTGATGGAACTGGCAACCGAACAGAAGGACGACGATGCACGTACCTTCCTTCAGTGGTTCGTCGACGAACAGGCTGAGGAGGAGGAGTCTGCTGACGAAGTATTACAGAAGCTAAAGCTCACAGATTACAAGTCTCAGGAGCTTTATATGATTGACCGCGAGCTTGCTAGGAGAGTTTTTAAGCCGCCAAAAAATAAGGGAGATAAATAATGACTGTAACTCTTAATGCATTTGAAATCTACGAAATAGCCGAACAGATTGAGAGAAACGGCGCCAGATTCTATCGTACCGTCGCCAAAACCCTTAAAAACGCAGGCTTCGCGCAGACCTTGCTGGAGTTGGCTGATATGGAAGACCTGCACGAGAAGACTTTTGCTGCTATGAGAAAGGCCCTTTCCGAGCAGGAACGCGAGCTTATGGCCTTCGACCCTGAAAACGAGGCTGCACTTTATCTGCAGGCGATGGCCGGCGGCCACGTCTTCAATTTGAAAAAGGACCCCACCGAGCAGCTGACAGGAAAAGAAACTGCCGCCGATATCTTGAAAATGGGCATCGGCGCTGAAAAGGATTCCATCGTTTATTATCTCGGCCTGAAAGATTTCGTCGATTCCCCGGCCGGCAGGGACAAAATTGAAGCCATTATTAGTGAGGAAATGGGTCACATCGCAGTTTTGAATCGGGAACTAACCAGTCTGGAATAGTTTTTAGTGAGAAAGCAAACCGTATCGTAATTTAAACCGCAAGCTAATCGGGCTTATATAGTTTTAGTGGGGAAGTAGGCCGTACTGCGATTTTGAATTTCAAGCTAATCGGGCGGGAATAGGTCTCCGAGAACCGGCTAAATCAGCGTGTTTCGATTTCGTTTTTGCCCACTCCTGAGCGATTTTCCCAACTATTCCGCAAGTTTGGGGGGTAAGTCTCGTAATATCCTCGTATTGGCACGAATCGCAGGTATCTGGAGAGGATGAGCGGCTTTATGGATAGCTCCTGTCGCCTTTTTCTTGATATTTCGCTTTTACTGGGCGAGTGACGCGATTTTGGCCTGAAAAAAACTCCTTTCCACTGAGTGCATAACTACAGCATTATCAAGGAATTACGTTGCACAAACAGGGCTTTTCCTTGAATTTTCTGCCGCGTTCGGCTATAATACTCTTGCAGTTCGAACAGACTGGCTTTAGGAGTGAGGGTGATGGCCGATTTCTATTACAAGGTGTGGCTTCCGTTTATCTCCAACAAAAGACGGATTTTGATTCTTGCTATCGCGAGTTATATCGCTCTTTGTTGACCAGAAGTCTAACCTTAAAATGAGTTAGCTTGGCCGGTTTTTGGAACCGGCCTTTGTTTTGCGCTGTAGTCATATCCTGCCTGACAATACTCCTTTTTGAGTTTGACAGGGCTATGCCCGTTCGCTAAGCTTACCCGAAATTACTAAACTGAGAATCTCTAATACCAACATGATTTAATAAGTATAAGCTGTGCTGTTTTAAGCAGACTATTTTGCAGGGGGCTTTAAAATGATTGTAGTTACCGGCGGTGCAGGATTTATAGGTTCAAATCTTGTTGCCGGCCTGAACGGCCGAAGTATTGAAGATATCCTCGTGGTTGACCAGTTAGGCTGCGACCAGAGATGGAAGAATATGCGCAGCCTTGCGTTCGCAGACTATCTCGAAAAAGATGATTTCCTCGAAATGGTTCTAAAAGATAAGCTGCCCGGCCATATCGAGGCAGTCTTCCACCTTGGCGCCAACTCGAGCACGACCGAGACCGATGCGTCCGGCCTAATAAAAAATAACTACGAATACACAAAGTCGCTCGCCAGGTGGGCTGTTAATCAGGGAGTGCGCTTCATTTATGCCTCGAGCGCAGCGACATACGGGGACGGCTCGCAGGGATTCTCAGACAATGAAGAAGATATTGAGAAGCTGCGGCCGATGAATATATACGGTTACTCAAAACAGTTATTCGACCTTTGGGCGAAACGCAAGGGGCTGCTTAATAAAATCGTGGGGCTTAAATACTTCAACGTGTTCGGGCCGAACGAATATCACAAGGCCGATATGCGAAGTTTTGTACTGAAGGCATACGAGCAAATTAACGCGGCCGGGAGGGTGAGGCTTTTCAAATCGTACAAGCCGGAGTTTGCCGATGGCGAGCAGAAGCGAGATTTTCTCTACGTCAGGGACGCGGTCGATATGACCTTGTTTTTCTTCGATAATCCGAAGGCGGCAGGGATTTTTAATGTCGGCTCGGGCATAGCACGGACCTGGAACGATTTGGTATCGGCCGTGTTTGCCGCGATGGATAGAAAGACCAAAATCGATTATATCGATATGCCTGATTCTATCCGTAACCAGTACCAGTACTTCACACAGGCGGACATATCAAAACTGCGTTCGGCGGGCTACGAAAAGCAAACAACTTCCTTAGAAGATGCGATAAAAGACTATATACAGAACAACCTTATTGGTAGGTAACTGATTATTGGTGAATGGTAATTGGTTAAATGGATACTCGATTCTCGATTAATAGCGTTTGGCGTAGAGCAGACAGCGCAGCCCCGAGGTGTCGGGATGATGACAAGAGCACAGAGAAAAAAATTATTATCAGTGTCTACGAAGTAGCAATAATTCAAATGGATAAAGATGATATAATTCAAAAAGAGCCAATCGTAGTAAGGATCGCGGACAGTTTAGATTATATCATCGGCCATATTCACGATGAGTTCTTTGAGCTTGATAGTGTTAATTTCTCTAAAGAGGAAGGCATTATCACTATTCCATATCGCAGGATTTTTCATGGTAATCCAAGCCGACTGATTCGTAACTGGATTATCTACCGTACATACGAGGTCGATGTCATCCGGGCAATTCTCACCATCAGAAATGTCGAGGGATATGAAGTCGATAACAGGTCGAGAATCGGAACATATTCTTTCAACGAAATATCGTACGACAAAAACCTGCTTAAGATAGTATGTTGTGAAGATTGTGATTTGCTTATAGCTACTAACAAGATAGAGATTGAAAGCAGAGATATTGAAGTACGTGGTAAATCCCGCATTTCCCACGGATTGTTTTTTTCGGCATTTAGTGGCAAGGTGCGTGAGTAATTAATAAACAGGAGAAATTTTAAACGATTATTCTCTCAATTTTTCAGCGATGCTGCCGGAGGCCGAGATGGAAAAACTGCGTTCGGCGGGCTATAAAAAAGAATGTACTCCACTTGAAGGCGCGATTGGGGATTATGTGAGGAATTACCTTAGACACGGACGGGCACGGACTGAGGAGACACGGACAAACACAGACTAAAGAGGACGCGGATAGTTTTAGCCACAGAGAGCACCGAGGACTCAGAGATTAATTAACCACGGATAGACACGGATTAACGCAGATTGACACAGATTAATTATAACCGCAGAGGGAAGGCAGAGCTTTGGCGGTGGCCGTGAAGGCCTTTTGTGTTCTCGCCTTGAAGCTTTCCGCAAATTTAGAATTTGCTCCATCTTCCAGACTTGTCCACGGTCGCTACGCGACGAATGCCAAAGCAAAACACTGATAGACACGGATTAACACAGATTTACACTATTTGTAATTAGATATGAAAAAACGGCTTGCGAAGGCGGATTGGTTGACCGCTGCTCGTTTCGTATTGCGTGAAGCGTGAAGCGGCTAAGGAATTTCAGTACCTGTTATTGACAGGTAACGCCAGAAGGCCGAGATACTTTAGGCATTAAATTCCATATCAGTCATTGAAAAGAGGGATTAAAGATGGCTAACAAGAGAATTTCCGAGAGAGTTCGAAGGGCTACGGAAAAATATCTTTCTTCACTCGGCACTTCACGGGAAAAATTGACCGAGAAGCAGTGGAAATTTATAGCCGACCATATTAAGAGGACAAGGATGAGCGTGCTCCTTTTGCTTGCATTTGGAGTTATTTGTGTATGCTTAAGCATTTGGAATTACCGGCTTAAGAGAGAGTACGCCAATATTGTGCCTGATGAGGTGGTTTTTGTGTACAGGGCCGGGACAGAATCTGCTATGCCTTTAACACCCGGTGTGATAGAAAACTACATTGATCTTTTAACAAATGTAGCTTTCAGGATGGGCACTCTCTATGTGATTACATGCTTTATGTTTTTTAGTGCTTTTCTTCTTATTCCTTTGGAAAGAAGAGGATTTAGAAAAATACTAAAGGCGTTTATTCGGCTTGAAGAGGAGCCGGGGAAAAATGAAGGAGAGAAGTAATCAATTTACGACGCGGAGATTACATCGTTGGAAGATGGGATTGGGGATTATGTGAGGAATTACCTTAGACACGGACGGGCACGGACTGAGGAGACACGGACAAACACAGACTAAAGAGGACGCGGATAGTTTTAGCCACAGAGAGCACCGAGGACTCAGAGATTAATTAACCACGGATAGACACGGATTAACGCAGATTGACACAGATTAATTATAACCGCAGAGGGAAGGCAGAGCTTTGGCGGTGGCCGTGAAGGCCTTTTGTGTTCTCGCCTTGAAGCTTTCCGCAAATTTAGAATTTGCTCCATCTTCCAGACTTGTCCACGGTCGCTACGCGACGAATGCCAAAGCAAAACACTGATAGACACGGATTAACACAGATTTACACTATTTGTAATTAGATATGAAAAAACGGCTTGCGAAGGCGGATTCTGGATACTCGATTGAAAGCGTGTAGCGTACAGCGTGAAGCGTTCAGTAGATGGCAATACCATCTATCGCAAAGGAATAGAATCCTGTATGGATGCGGGGGAGAATATAAAAGAGTGGTGCCTTCAGTAGGTGTTAATGACACCTAGCGCAGGGAAACAGAGTGGATTAGTTGATTGGTTAATGGTAATTGGTTATTGGTGAATTAGTTAATTAGATGCTTCCGCCTTCGTTATCCACAGGATGCATTACGGCAAAACTTCGGCGGACAGGCGATTCTGGATTCAAGATACTCGATGACGGAAGACAGAGGGGGTTGAAACGCGAAATCCAAATATCGAAATACGAAACAAATTAGAATCACCAAAATACGAAATTCAAAACGAACTGTGGGGAATTTCAGTAGGTGTTATTAACACATAGTGCGATTAAACAGCAAAATGTATGAATTAAGGAATAGTACAAGGGAGGTGAGCTTCAGTACCTGTCAATAACAGTTAGTGCTAATAAATAGTTTATTTTATCAAAGCGGGATTGATATAAGGGAGAAAAGAATTCACTACCTGTCAATAACAGGTAGTGCCAAAGTCGGCCGTTAAAGTCGAGAGGAGTGTCAATTCAAGATTTCACATTTGAAATTTGAGAAAAGCTGCTGGCGGAGGCCCTTCGATCCCGGCGCGCTCGCCTCGGCGCAACCGAAGGCGAAGCCGGGCCGGGACTCAGGGCAGGCAGGAAAAGTAAAAAGGTAAAAGTAAAAAGGCAAAATTACAGTTTCAAAGTTAAAACTAACTTTGGAGCACTACCTGCCAATGGCAGTTAGTGCCGATAAGCAGTAAATTGTTAGGATACAGGGGAGTAGAAAGGATGATAGTTTCACTACCTGTTAATAACAGGTAGTGCCAAAATCGGCCGTTAAGGTTGAGGGGAGTGTTTTTCTGCATTAGGTAGCTGGTGCAGGAGGCTCTTCGACGCGCTGGATTCGGCAAGCTCACCACAGATACGCTTGCTCAGGATTCTAAATTTATGCTTTTCAATATCGGATTTGGGGAGTATAATAAATCCGGCATCGCTGAAAAGGTAAATAACTCGTTCAGAAAGGTGTTGGGATATGGAAATAACAGGTAGTTTAATCGCAGCGATTCTTTATAACCTGGGGCGGAAGAAATGGATTAAATTCAATGACCCTGTTTACACCGCAATTGATAAAACCATACAACATTTTCATAAAAAAGATATTGAGATAGAAATCGGACCTTTCACGGCTTTGCTGGAAGGAAATATCGGTCAGGGGGAAATCGAGCGGTTCAGAAAAGGTGAAGGATTTATCGATGGGGACGAATTGGCTCGGCAGTTTGCAATTCTGGGGGATTTTTATCTTGGTGATGAAAAGACAGCACTGAAGGTAGCGAAGGAAGTCTTTTCTTATTTCAATAATGCACTAATAAGCGAACTACTCAAGGACCCACGAAGCACTATTCAGACTTTGTACAGTGTGATGAGTATTGGAATAAATCTTTCACAGAGTGGACAGCAAAGAATACTAAAGGAGTTTCAAAACCTTAGAAAATTTTTAGAAAAGGAGGGGCGACTGAGGGGTTTGGAAATGCGGGCCGTATGGCCTGGGATTTCGTTTCCTGATAGTGGTCCTAAGGTTTCGGTTCCATTTGCGGGGCGGGAGGATGAGCTAAAAGAGCTTTCGGCGGGGATGGGTGGGAATAAGAATATCATTGCTGTAGTAGGTTTGGCCGGGCAGGGAAAGAGCTGTTTGGCCGGTGAGTGGTATAAACGGGGCGCAAGACCTGCGGAGGGGACAGGACTATTCTGGCGGAAGCTTTATGAGCCGGGATACACATTCGATATTTTTCTGGATGACTTTTATTTTTACCTTACGGGCGAGCATATAAACCGACAGGAAATTACTTCCGCCAGCGCCCGCAGCGGGATGGTGCAGGATGCACTCAGGCAACAGCCCTGCTGGATTGTGCTGGACGGGGCGGAGCGATGGCTTAAGCGATGGTCGGCCGAACCTGATGCGCAGATTGAGAAGCCAACCGTAGATGACAGGGAAGCGGTGGAAGAAGCATTCGATAAATTCATCAAACACGCGTGCTTCTGGGATAACGGTTCAAAGGTTTTGCTTACAACGCGCGCGATACCCAGCGCGCTTGATGAGAATCCGCCTGTTATGATTGGTCAAAAACACGGCAGGCAAACGCTGCTTGTCGATTTGAAGCCACAGGAGGCGGTCGCGCTGCTTAAGGAATTGGGCGTAAGTGGGGATGACGCGATTATGTTGAAGGCGGTAAAGGCGTATGGCTGCCATCCGTATGCAGTGCACGTACTCGGGGTATTGCTGCACGATTTATATGACGCGGATATATCACGTTGGAAAGAGGTAAATCCACTTGAAGAAACAAAAATTGCAGGCTTATTTGAGAGGATAATCGAACATCGGCAAGAAGATATAGGCTTGCTGTCGTTAGTAGCCTGTTCTATGAGGTCTGTACCCGTAGAGATGTTAGTAGAGCTTTTGGGATTAGATGAGGGGACGATTCGAAAGGCGATTGCAGAGCTTATAAAATGGCAGATGGTAGAGTTTGAATGGGGTAATGTTAAGCAGCATATAGCTATCAAGCAGTATTTGATAGAACGGATGGGACAAGAGAGGGCAAGAGAATTGCATACAGCAATCGAAGACTGGTGGGATCAGCAGGAAGCTACTGCCACCCCACTCAGGATCTATATTGATATGACGGAATACGATGAGGAAGATGTAGTTGAGTTGATTGAGTTACTTTCTGATCTATATGAATCGATGACAGGTGACCGACTTGTCATCGAAAGCAAGGGGATGATTGAACCGTCTCTTGCACTTGAACCCGTGGACGTATAACTATGGATAAAGAGGGAATGGAAAAAGATGTTCTCCGTATGGATCTCAGTGGCCACCAGAAGAGTAAGTGGCGAGTGAGGATCAAAGCGTCATTAGTTCGTGCACTGCGAAGGGCGGCAGATCAAATTGCTGAAACGAAGATTAACCCGAATACGGGAGAAACGGTCGCGAGTGAGGCTTCAAAGCTGACCACAAAAGGATTCGAAGCACTAGAATCACAGTTAGACAGGCAAACCATCGAGAATCAGTTGAAACAGGCCCAGATCCAAAATACCTACGAGGAAAAGGAGAACCTGCGAGTACAACGCAAAAAAACGAAAGCAGAAACCCGTAAATTGAACGCGGATTCCGCATCCCAGGAGTTAGCAAACTTCGAGAAGGCTATCAAGATAATTCAGCAATTCGAGAAGCAAAGTAGCAAGAAACTAACTTTCAGAATTGAAGGAAAACGTGGCCAAGAAGTAATATTCTTACCTAAGGATGTGGTTGGATATCTTGCTGAAAGGCTTGATGAGAACAAAAATACCTACGATGGAGAATAGAAAAATCGTTATATTTGAGAAGAAGCCTGTTTGGAATTACCTAATAAAATGATTAATCCCATAATATCTTGATGCCGCATGCTACAATAACTAAATAAGAGTATTAAAACTTTAGTGTGAGCTTTCTGAAGCGATAGCGGACTACGGCCGGGCGATTGAGATTAGAGAACAGCTTGTAGAAAAGGAAGGTCGGCAGGAGCTTAGAAATAACCTGGCTGGTTGTTACAGCAACCGGGGTAATGCGTTGGGGGCCAGGGAGGAGCTTGATGAATCAATAGCAGACTACGGCCGGGCGATTGAGATTAGAGAACAGCTTGTTGAAAAGGAAGGTCGGCTGGAGCTTAGAAATGACCTTGCTAGTTGCTACAACAACCGGGGTCTTGCGTTGGTAGATAAGGGTCAGCTTGATGAAGCGATAGCAGACTACGGCCGGGCGATTTTGATTTATAAACAGCTTGTTGAAAAGGAAGGGCGGCTGGAGCTTAGAAATGACCTGGCCAGTTGCTACAACAACCGGGGTAATGCGTTGGTAAATAAGGGTCAGCTTGATGAAGCGATATCAGACTACGGCCGGGCGATTAAGATTTATAAACAGCTTGTTGAAAAGGAAGAGCGATTAGAGCTTAAAAATGACCTGGCTATGTGCTACAACAACCGGGGTCTTGCGTTGGC
>CAYUIE010000005.1:0-178476 GCA_964444665.1 uncultured Pirellulales bacterium | reverse complement strand
AGATAAGGGTCAGCTTGATGAATCGATATCAGACTACGGCCGGGCGATTAAGATTAGAGAACAGCTTGTTGAAAAGGAAGAGCGATTAGAGCTTAGAAACGACTTGGCTAGTTGCTACAACAACCGGGGTTTTGCGTTGGCAGATAAGGGTCAGCTTGATGAATCGATATCAGACTACGGCCGGGCGATTAAGATTTATAAACAGCTTGTTGAAAATGAAGGTCGGCTGGAGTTTAGAAGCAATTTGGAGAGCTGTTTGTTTAATAGAGCGGTTGCACGAAGCGAGAAAGGCCAATGGAAAGAAGCAGGTGGGGATATTGAGAAAGGGGTTAGTTTGCTAAAAGAGCTAATCGATGAAGGCCAAAGGCACATAGTCGGTTCTTTTATGCAGGCAGCAGGCTTTGCATGTGCGCTGGCCAAGGAACTGGAAATAAAGGATAAAGCGGCGGGATGGGCGAATTTAGCGATGGAGTATTTTTTAGAGGAGGTTGAAGGCGGGAGAGTAAATATCATTCTCTTGAAGTATGCGGCCGGGTTTGCGGATGGTATTTGGAAGCATGGCAAAGAACTTGTCAAGAATGGACTTAATGAAAAACGGCTAACTAAGTTTATGGAGACTTTAGGCAGGATAATTGATAACACAAAAAATCACAACGATTAGATTTGGATTGGCGGGGCGAAGGGGCCACTATACAAATACCCCCCCAGCACAGGACTGGGGGCTAAATAATTTGGAGATTGCCGCGGCCTTCCCTTCGACATTGCTCAGGGCAGGCGGCCTCGCAATGACCCGTCTTCGTCCGCCACTTTAGTGGCGAGACTACGCCGAGGCAGGCAAAGAAACCCCGTCATCAAGATGACGGATCTAACCTACCCCCTGCGGTGCAGGGATTCAAAAAGGAAAGAAACCCACGGCGATGCCGTGGGCTAATCAAACACACACACAGTAAATAGTAATGAAGAAACCCTGCAATAAATCCTTCGACGGACTCAGGACCGGTTGCAGGGCTAAGTATTTTACGTCGCCGTTTCGGCGACGGCTAAACGAAAAGAAGAACCCCCTAAGGCGTGGCCCATTCGACTACGCTCAGGATAGGGTTGGGGGCTTGCGGTTTTTGGGCGAAGAAACCCACGGCGATGCCGTGGGCTAATCAAACACACACACAGTAAATCGTAATGAAGAAACCCTGCAATAAATCCTTCGACGGACTCAGGACCGGTTGCAGGGCTAAGTATTTTACGTCGCCGGAACGGCGACGGGTAAATCACCCCACGTGAAACGTGGGGCTAAATAATTTACCGCTCCCTCACGGTCGCGGCTCTGTGAACCCACGCGATGAATCTCGGGGCTAAATATTCGAGCCAAATCGCCCAGATAAGACTAAACGCACAGAGGGCGGCCGCCGAAGGCGGAGGCCCTTCGACTACTTCGACAGGCTCAGTATAGAAAACTCAGGATAAGCAGTAGGGGATTAGGGACGAGGGGTGAGGGGCGAGGGTTCTTGGTATTTTCAGACTTATAAATCAAGATAGAACCCTTCGACAGGCTCAGGATAAGCAAAACGCAATTTTAAGTAATCGATTATGTATGTTTAAATTTTGTGGACATATAATATTTGATAAAGATACATAAGACAAAATGCGCAGGTGGTTTTTGCGCATTTTCGAAAAAAATAAAATAATTTATCTCCTTATATAACAAGCACTTAGTTATTTTAAGGGCCTAAAAAATGGCCGGAATTTCGCCAAAACGTGCAGGTTGAGCCAATAGTGAGAGGACAGTTTTTTTGCCTCTGGCAAAAAAACGTCGGTCGTGTCTCGTATTTCGTATGTCGACAGTTGAGGGGAGCAGGGAGTATCGCGGACGAGATAAATATCAACCTGAAGATACGCATACCGACGATTATTGAGCGGCCGATGGTGTTAATCCTCCTTTTATATCGCCGGTTGCGATACGGATACGCGTTTCGGAGAATCAAGCTTACACGGTGTAAATATGCGATTGTCGATGCCGATGATTATTACCGGCTGGTGCGTTATAAATGGTACGCGCAAAAAGCGTGGTATACTTATTATGCCGTGCGAAACGAGCCCGGCAATGGGGGTGCGAAAAAAAAGAGTATATTGATGCACCGGGAGGTAATCAAGGTGGGCGACGGCCTTGTCGTGGACCATATCAACCATAACGGGCTGGATAACCGCAAGGCAAATCTTCGGGAAGCCACCTTCGCACAGAATAATTATAATCGCCGAAAGATTATCAGGAATAAAAGCTCAAAATACAAAGGCGTGTACCGGCACCGAGGTAAAAAGTGGCGGGCAATGATTAAGGTAAATAAGAAAAGTATGCATATCGGGTCGTTCGACGACGAGGACAAGGCGGCGAGGGCGTATGACTTAAAGGCACGAGAGCTGCAGGGAGATTTCGTGGAAACGAATTTCCCGTTATGAAAGAAAATAAGAGTGATAAAAGGGCTGGAGCAGCTTATCTTATTCTGAATTATGTTCTGGTGTGAATAGCAAATAAATGTCTATTTTTTTGAAGCATTTGCAGGTATGTGGACAAGTCTCCGGCCTTTTTTGCTCTTTATCCTGAGGGCTTTTAGAAATCTATTGCAAATTAGTCTTTCTATGTGTGTGCGCCGGGATTTTACGCCCCTTGCCGAGGATAGTTGTATTTGTCCTCCCGCCATACTTGCGTGGCCGCCGCCGGTGCCGATTTTTTGAACTATATCGCGCACGACTTTTCCCGCAGAAAGTGTCCTGTCCTGAGTGCGAAGAGAGAGTAGTAATCGCTTTTCGTGACGGCCGAAACACATCACCCAATCGACCTGTTCGTGCCTTAACAGAATATCAGCCACTTCGCCAATCATATCGGGATTATCAACCTTTGCGATATTACAAATCAGGCAGTGCTCATAAATTTTTGTGTTTGCCAGTGCCGTTGTAAGCATTTGGTAATACGCGGAAGGTACTCTGCCCTGTTGGATCTGGCTGAGCATTCGTTTATTTGCCAGTGGGTACAACGCCTCCATCGCATCGATGTCCGCCCGGGTGGATTCTCTTCCGAGGTCCTGAGTATCCGACCTGATTCCGTAGAGAAGCGCGGTAGCTATCGGTGTTTCAGGAGTAATTCCCGCGGCCGAGAGGTATTCCCATAGAATTGTGGAGGTAGCGCCGTAGTGCTGTCGAATGTCCGTAAATGCTATATCACGGCTCGGGCTTCTGAAGGGATGGTGGTCGATAACGATATCCGGTGCAATGTTCGGCGGCAGCGGATTATTTCCCGTTTCCGGCTGCGAATCTACTAATGCGATAAGGTCAAAATTTTCAGGGCTTATGTCACTGAAAGGGTGAAAATTAAATCCGAGATAATGAACCAGCTCGTGGTTTTCGGCCCGCCCGATTGTTCCGCCGTAAGCAAGCTGGCAGCTTATATCCGCTTTTTTGTTGGCCAGCTCCTTTAAGGCGGTTGATGCGGCAATAGCATCGGGGTCGGGATTATCCTGCATTACAATTAAGAGAGAATTATATTTTCTCCAGAGAGATTTGAGTTTTTTTAGTTTTTGGCGAGTTTGATTTTTTCTGTCCATTACTTCAATATCCAAAAGAGCATTGTTATTTTTCCTAAGCTAATAAAAGCTGTTCTTTTCGGTCGGAGGTGGAAATACCGGGATTTTACCCTCGCCTTCGAGTTCCTAAAAGAACAATATCGCGAAGTTCCTGCTGGCTTCTTGCCGAGAGCCACTTTTTTTCGAAGTCCGGGGATTGAACCACCTGGGCAATTGCTGAAAGCGCGCGCAGGTGAAAGTTTCGTTCATCCCTGGTTCCAACAAGCACAAATACAGTTTGTACATTCGGGTACTCATCAGAAAATTTTATACCATTTTGAGCGCGAACGAGCAGAATTTCGAACGTATTTTCTCCGTCGATGATTATGTGAGGTATCGCCATATGAGGATTTAGAACCGTGCTCGTTTCCTTTTCTCTTTGGGTAAGTAAGTCGAACAGAAACGACGGATTCAGTTTGAGCCGGTTTGACATAACGTCCGCGACCTGTTTGAAAAATTCCTCGAGCGAAACGGATTCTTTTATATCAAGAACTGTACATTTCTCTACTATGGTGTCGAACCTGTCTTTTACAATAACATCTCTTTCCCTGATAATTTCTCTAAGCTCGGATTCGAGGGAATAAGAGGTTAGCTCTTTGGCCGTTACTCTTTCAATAAGGTGGAGCAGGGCATATTCTCTGTTAGCCCTGATCCGGCCGTAGAACCAATACACGAAAATAGCAACTACAATCAGCAGGCAGCTTATTAAAAGGGCTTCGGAGCCCATTTCGAATATCACAAAGCCAAATCCCACTATCCCGAATATCTGCAGCCAGGGATATAACGGCGCACGGAACTGCGGCTGATAGTTATGAATCCGGCTTTCCCTTAGAATAATTACGGAAGTGCAGGAAAGCAGGTTTGTGAGTATCAGAACCACAGAGGCGGCCTCCACGAGGATTTCAAGTTTGAGGAACAAAGAAAGAATAATAAATAATCCAGTTACTATTAATGCGTTGTGGGGTGTCCCGAACCTTGAATTGATTTTGCCGAAGAAACTCGGCAGCAGGCCGTCCTGACTAAGCGGTATTAAGGACCTTGCCGCGGTCATAATTCCCGCGTTTGCGGTAGATAAAAAAGCCAGTATAGCGGCTATGCTCAAAGCTATTTTGCCGCCGGTGCCCAGAAAAACCTCCGCACCATCCGATATGGGAGTAAGAGAGTGGCTCAATTTGTCAGCTTCAAGCACACCCGTCGTGATAAAAATCATAAAGGCATAGAGGAGCATTACTATCGACAGAGACAGGACCATACCAAGAGGTATATTCCTTGTGGGATTTTTTATCTCTTCGGCAACGCTCGCTATCTTCAGCAATCCGGTATAGGAAACGAATACAAATCCGGTAGTAAAGAAAACGGATGCGATTCCTTTGGGTGCGAATGGTGAGAGATTGTTAACTTTCACCGACGGCAGGCCCGTAACAATATACAGGACCATAAGCAGTAACAGTCCTACTACCATGAATACCTGTGTTGTTCCTGCTTCCTTAATACCTATCAGATTGATAAACAAAAAAGCGAGGCAGAAAAATACGGCAATCAAATGTACGTTCATATCAACAAGCAGAACGGTAAAAATGGACATACCTATAAGAGCGAAAGCACTTTTCATTGAGAGCGAGAACCAGCTAAGCAGGCCCGCTACCGAGCCTACGCTCGGTCCCATACTTCGAATAACAGTAAAGCAATCGCCGCCGGCCTTGGGCATAGCCGTTATCATTTCAGCCAGGCTCAGCATTCCCGGTAACGACAAAAGGCCGGCGAGAAAATAGCAGAGAATGACGGCCGGTCCCGCCTTTGCATAAGCCAGGCCGGGCAGGATAAAAATCCCGGAACTAACCATTGCGCCGGTTGCTATACAAAAAATATGAATAAGGCCGAGTTCTCTCTTGAGTTTCATTGGTTTTCCTGATTTCTCATTAGTCTTTTTGTAGCTGCCACCGCATGTCTTTCTGACCTTTGATTATTTTTCGACCGATAGCCTTTTATCGAGACAGTACCGCCTTATATTATCGAAAAGAGTTCTTGAATCAACAAAAACCTTTTTAGCTGCAATGTCGCCTTAAAAAGCGGTCAAACGGCTATTTTCGAATCCTTAGTGTAAATTCCATACTCTTGACTTTAGTTACAGAAGTAGCTATAATATAATTGTTTACGAGAGGTAAACAGGTGATGAAAAGAGCCCGTCTAATTTCATCCGCGACTTTGTTATTAGTTATTTTCACATCTTCTACTGTACCGATTTATGCCGACAGCTTCCGATATGTTGTGACTTCAGACACGCAGGGTTATGACGGCAACGGCGTCAACAGTGATATGCTTATCGAAATTGTGCAGGCCACTATTGAGGAAGGTGCGGATTTTATTTTTGTTTCGGGCGACCTTGTTGATAATTCTTCCGGTCAAGGCACGTTTAAATCGCAGCTACTCCATTGGCGAGATATAATGGGTCCGCTTTACGATGCCAATATAGGTGTGTATCCGATTCGAGGCAATCACGATAGCGGTCCCAAGGCAAACTGGGACGATGTTTTCTCGGGAGATTACGCCCTGCCGGACAACGGACCGGCCGGCGAAGAAAATGTCACTTTTTCATTTACACACAAAAACGCTTTCATTGTAGGGCTCGACCAGTACGTAACCAGCCATCGTGTAAACCAGGCCTGGCTGGACGCGCAGTTTGTAGCTAACACAAAGCCTCATGTTTTTGTGTTCGGACATGAGCCTGCTTTTAAGCTGCACCGTTGGGACTGTCTGGATTTATACACAAACGAGAGAGATGCTTTCTGGGAAAGCGTCGCCTCCGAAGGTGGGCGGGTCTATTTCTGCGGCCATGACCATAGTTATGACCACGCAAGAATTGATGACGGCGATGGAAATCCAAACAATGATATACACCATATTATTACAATCGGTGGAGGTGAACTTTTCTACAGCGGCGATGACTTCGACGGCGATAACAGCTCGTGGATACCGCTGCGAGTTGACCATGAGGATATTACGCAGGGGCATCAAGGATATATACTCGTGGAAATTGACGGGCCGAATGTGACGATTACCTGGAAGCACAGAACCGACCCGTGTACATTCGAGGCGGGTGATATTTTCAGCTACAGCACCGATGCTACATTAATAGATTTTGCTGATATAAATCTGAAAACGGCAATAGCTGCCGAGCTGGGAGTTTCAGAGCCTAACACTACAGACATTCTTTCCCTAACCAATCTCGATGCCAATTCCTGCGGTATAAACAACCTTGCCGGCCTCGAGTATGCCGCCAATTTGACTCAATTGTATCTGGACGAAAATCTGATAAGTGACATCTGGCCTTTAGCAAAGCTAAAGAACCTGATGGTTTTATATCTTAATGACAATCCGCTGGACAGGGCCGCGTATTGCGAGTATCTGCCGATGATAATTGAGAATAATCCCGGTATAAATCTTACTTACGAGCCTAATCCAAATCCAGGAGATGACTGTGTCGTGGATTTTGCTGACCCCAATCTTAAGGCGGCGGTTGGGGTAAAATTAAGTGTCAGCGACCCTAATTTTGGTGAAGTGCTTGAGTTGATTCAACTAAATGCCAGCCAAAAAGGAATCACCGACACCGCCGGGCTGGAATACGCAAGGAACCTGTGCTGGCTGGAACTGCCGGACAATCAGGTTGAAAATATCTCGACACTATCGCAACTGATGAATTTGTCATGGCTGAATCTGTTCGATAATCAGGTCAGTGACATCTCGGCGGTATCACAACTAAGCCTGACCCAGCTTCGACTGGAAAGTAATCCGCTAAATACTCCCGCATATTGCATATATCTATTTTTAATCGAACAGAATAATCCTGCGATAGACATCGGTTATGATGCGAATCCGAATCCATTAACTTATGATTGTTCTGTAGATTTGAGTGATTTAGCGGAGTTTGTAAACTACTGGTTAGCTGTCGGCTGCGAGGCCGGCAACAACTGGTGCGGCGGGGCAGACCTCGACCACATAGACGATGTGGACTTTAAGGATTTCGCTCAACTGGGAAAACTTTATTAGCCGGCCTTATACTCTGCTTTGACCTGTGTTGTTATTCCGCCGCGGGGGCTGAAACGCGACGTTACCGTCATCCAGCGGGGTTTGCAGGCCTTGGTCAAATCGTCCAGTATCTCGTTGGTCAGCGCCTCGTAGAAAACGCCTTTATTGCGATAGCTTTGCATATAGAACTTAAGGCTTTTAAGCTCGATGCAGAGTTTATCGGGACAGTATTCAACAATAATATCGCCGAAGTCCGGCTGTCCAGTCCTGGGACACAGGCTTGTAAACTCTGGGCAGTTAATCGTTATCGTATAGTCGCGCAGCGGCCGAGGATTATCGAATAAATCCAATTCAGGCTTTTTGTCCATTGCTTTTTCCTTCACACAAACTACGCTGTCTGTATAATATACGCCAGATGAGATTTACTTACAAGTGGAGCTGATGGAAAGCATAAAGAAAAAAGCGGTTGTTCTGCTGAGCGGCGGAATGGATTCCGCCACGACGCTGGCAATTGCCGCCGCCGAGGATTATGAATGTTATGCGCTGAGTATTCGCTACGGCCAGCGACACGCGCAGGAAATCGAGGCTGCAAAGACAATAGCAGCGTCATTCAAGGTTAGGGAGCACCGAATTATCGATATAGACCTCGGGTGTATTGGCGGCTCGGCGCTTACGGAGCATGGCATCGAGGTGCCAAAAACAGGCCGAAAGCGGAATCAGATTCCAATAACATACGTACCGGCACGAAATACTATTTTTCTAAGTTACGCCCTTGCCTGGGCGGAAGTCCTGGGGGCATTCGATATTTTCATCGGAGTAAACGCGATTGATTACAGCGGCTATCCGGACTGCAGAGCCGGGTTCATAGAGGCATTCGAAAAGATGGCGAATCTTGCCACGGCCGCTGCCGTGCAGGCAAAGGGAGAATATACGGTACATACTCCGATTATCGATATGAGTAAGGCTCAGATTATCCAGCGGGGCAGGGAGCTTGGTGTTGATTTTTCGCTTACGCATAGTTGTTACGACCCCGACAAGCAGGGAAGAAGCTGCGGCCGGTGCGATTCCTGCAGACTAAGATTAAAGGGTTTTGCTGAAGCAGGTCTGGAAGACCCGATCGAATACCAAAACACAATATATGAAAGACAAAAACAATGCTGACAAACGAAATATTCTATTCTTTACAGGGAGAGGGGCGGTTAGTTGGTGTCCCGAGTGTTTTTGTACGTTTTGCAGGTTGTCTGTTGCGATGCCGATGGTGCGATACGAAATTTGCCTGGGAAGAAAAATCAGGCCATAATTACGGCATAGCGGAGATTGTCAATACGATTCAGAGTTGGCCTTGCCAATACGTTGTAATAACCGGCGGCGAGCCGATGATAAATCCGGAGCTGCCGGAATTGCTGGAAAAGCTAAAAGTTTTTAACAAACACATAACAATCGAAACAGCAGGTACTGTATATGTGCCGGATTTACCCTGCGATTTGATGAGTATCAGCCCGAAGCTTTCAAATTCTTCGCCGGACGACCCGGAACTTGCCGCCGTTCATGAGAAGTTACGGTTGGATTTAGCTGCGCTTCGGCAGCTTATTGATAATTATGAATACCAGTTGAAATTTGTTGTGGACTCGCAGGATGACCTCGAAGAGATAAACCAAACAATACAGAAAGTTGGAAACATAAAACCGGAAAAAGTGATGTTGATGCCGCAGGCAGCTATGCGGGATGAACTTGCGGAAAAATCAGAAATAGTGGTCGAAATGTGCAAACAAACTGGTTTTGCTTTTTGCCAGCGTCTGCAAATTCAGCTTTGGAATTATCAGAAGGACATCTAATCGAGCCCGGCCCAGTTCTTCATTGACAATTAATAATCAATAGTCAATAATCAATTATCAATTCAAACGCCCAGGTGGCGGAATTTGGCAGACGCGCCAGCTTGAGGGGCTGGTGGGCTTAGGCTCGTGCTGGTTCGAATCCAGTCCTGGGCACTCTTTATTGATTGTTTACTATTTTCAATTGATTACCGGCCAAATGACCTGTTTGTGACCGTATCTACCTGCCGAGTGTTAATAAAAAATTGAAATGGTTAAAGGTAGTTTTGTCTACGCGGATATGACTTCTTCAGTTTTTTAAGCGCTTTTCCACAACTGTGCCGCCTAACTGTAAACCGGGTATTACGGTCACGCTGCGTCCATCTGTACTGTTATAGGTTGTGGTCCGGTCTGCTTTTATTGCGATAATCTGGCCTATTTCGTATTCTTCATCACTTGGTATTTCTAATATGTCCACACCTGCCGCAGTAGAATTCAACTTAACAATGTAGATGGCCATGGTATGTCCCACCCTCAATGATAAAGTCAGGCATACATTGACTTTTCACCTGTTGCTACTTTTTAATCGACAAATTCCTCTTGTTTTCTTGAAAAATTAGAAAGCCAAGGCGAGGATAGTTTTTTAAACGTCTATTGGCTCTGTTTCGCTAAGCCATAACGCGCCAAAGGCTAATCCAAGTTTCAGTTTTAGGGACTACGCCGTAAGGCGTCCCTTAGTGGACTTACGGAGGAAAAGCTCTATTACCGGAATCGTTACATCGGGTTTCACTATCGGCAATTGAAGGGTAAGTGTGCTTTTCGGGATGCTTTCGAGATGTGCCTGCCAGTCAGGCCGGCCGGCCATTTTTATTTCGGATGCGTCGTTCAGCAGTTGGGCGTATTTCACCTTTCCGGCAAAGCCATCCATCTGCAGCTCGCCCATCGGCCAATCAATCAGATGCACGTAAAGACGTTCGGCTTTTTGATTATATGTCAGGATACAATTGTCGGGCGGTTGAAACCTTTTCGGTGCCTGTGTGCAGCCGTAAACGGCCCGGCCGTGCAGCCTCATCCATTTGCCGATTCCGCTTAGCCGGTCTACCGCTCGCTCATCGAACGTACCCCGCGCAGTAGGACCAACGTTCAGGAGTAAATTACCTCCCTTGCTGACCGTTTCTATAAGCAGAACGAGAAGCTGCCGGACACTTTTCCAGGCACATTCGTCCCGATGATAACCCCAGGAGCCTGAGAAGGTCTGGCAGGTTTCCCAGGGAACGGGCCTGCCCTTTACTTTCACCCACTCGCGGGGCATAAACTGCTCAGGTGTTTTGAAGTCCCAGCCGCCGGGCACGTCGGCCAGATCTAACCTGTCATTTACAATAATATGAGGCTGGAGCTGCCGGGTCATATTAAGCAGCTTCTCGGACTGCCAGTCGTCCCTGCCTTTGCCGTCGGGGCCGGGGAAGGAAAAATCGAAAAAGATACAATCAATCTTTCCGAATTGCGTCAATAACTCGCGCACCTGGTTGTGCATATACTTAGCGTATTTCCTGACGTCTCTTTTTCCCGCCTTTTTTCTAAACGCCTCGTTATCGTGCATCGGATGGTGCGCATCGACGGGATACTCCGGATGATGCCAGTCAAGCAGGGAATAATAAAAGCCGACGCGAAGGCCCTCATCCCTGAAGGCCCTGACCATCGGCTTTAGAATATCTTTGCCATAGGGCGTGTTTGTAGCTTTATAATCGGTATATTTGGAATTCCAAAGACAAAAGCCCTCGTGATGTTTGGTAGTGATAACGAAATATTTCATTCCCGCTTCTCTTGCCATTCGGGCCCATTGCCTCGGCTCATATAAGTCGGGATTGAACAAGTCAAAGTACTTTTTGTAGTCTTTATCGCTGATACGTTCACGATTCTTAATCCATTCGTGGCGTGCTGGCAAAGCATAAAGGCCCCAGTGAATAAACATACCGAAGCGGGCCTCAGTCCACCAATCCATATCGGGCCTTATCTTTTTTGCCATAGCGAGCTTCTCCTCGGTCCAATTACAAAAAGTATGTTTTCATACACTATTGAAGTCAAGGTTTTTCGGTAAAGTCTTAAAGGTTATTCACGAAGCATCTGCTTCAGTGCGCGGTAGTTCGTTTTGCCTGTGCCGAGAAGCGGTATCTCATCCAGCTTGATGACCCTGCGAATACTGTGCAGACCTGAGAGTCCGGCCTGGCGGATTTTGCCGTTGGCTGTCTCCAAATCAATATCCAGCGTAGTAAAAAGTGTCAGCACCGGCCTTTCCTCCTCTGCCGCCTCAACCGCCAACACCGGCCCTTGATCTTCTCCGCTTGCGAAATTCTCGTTTAATACCTGTTCAATCGCAGGCAAGGAAACCATTTCACCGCCTAACTTGACAAACCTTTTCAGCCGACCGACGAACGTAAGTATTCCATCAGCATCAACATTCACCAAATCGCCCGTGTTGTACCAGCTCTTTTTATTAACCTCCACGAATGGTGATTTGCCGTCGTAATTAAGATAGCCGCCGAAAACACTTTCACCTCGAACCAGCAGTATTCCCTTGCCCGGTCTTTCGGCCGACCTGAAATCTTCCGGCGAGAGGAGCTCATATTCCAGGCCGGGCAGAACCTTACCAATCGTAAACTGACGCGGCCTATCTTCTTCATTAATTGATATAATAGGCGAGCACTCGGTAACGCCGTAACCTTCGAGAATAACCGCATGTTTGCTCTTGGCTTTTAGCCCATCGTAAACCTTTTCCGGGCACTTCTCCGCACCCGTTACTGCAAGCCGAAGGGATGATAATTGCTCTTCATCGGCCACGCGTACAATACCGCCCAGAAAAGTAGGCGTCCCCAAAAGAATTGTAACTTTGTACGCTTCTATTATTTTTGCTAACCTGTCCGCCTCGGTAGGATTGGAATGATAAACAATCTGCGCAGCCCCGCACAAAGGCAGCAGCATAGTAACCGTAAGCCCGAACGAATGAAAGGGCGGCAGAAAGCCAATCAGCTTATCATTTTGATAAATCTTTACAACGCTAAGAACGTCCCGTAAATTGGCGATTAGATTTCTATGAGTCAAAGGGACCGCCTTCGGCGACGTTTCCGAACCACTGGTAAACAAAACCACCGCCGTTTCCGGAACCTTAGCTTTATAAAGCCAGGACCAGCTTATATGTCCCATCAGCCACGCCTTTAACTTAGCTGTTTTGCTGATTTTTCCCGCAAGCTCCTCAGCGAATACCAAACTCTCATTTATCCCGGAAAGGTCAATCCCCTGCATAGCGATTCTGTCGACCAGGACTTTCGATGTGAGAATGTAACCAACGCCCGCCGTATCAAGAGAGGATTTTATATTCCGCACACCAGCAGTCCAGTTCACCATCACCGGCGTCTTGCCCGCGAACAGTACAGCCAAATAAAAAATTCCGGCGCCAGCGGAGGCAGGCAGCATTATGCCGATGCAATCATCCTTGAACGATTCGATAACCGGTTTAAGAACCATACACGCTATAATGATATCACGATATGTTTTGACTCCGCTTAGCTGGTCGGCAGTGACCGCCTTGCTCGGATGCCTTGCCGCTTGTTCTAAAAAGATTTGTGCCACCGAATCGCCGTCTGATATCGCAATCCTTTTTCGGGTTTGGTCTTTGAACCAGCGTGGCGGTACGAGTTTTAAGCCTGTCGAACTGAGGTAAACAAATTCTCCGCACGCCGCCAGCATAACATCGCCGACGGTCTGCATAGCGTCCGCATCGGCCTGCTGAAATCCGAATTCCTGTTCCAGCCAGAGCAGCAAATCCATTCTCACCAGGCTGTCCATCCCAAGGTCCGCTGCCAGGTAATCCTCGTCATTTAATTTTGTAACTCCCGTCATCTCGGAAAGCTTTTTAGCAACTATATTTCGGGTCGTCTCCGGCACGGACGAATAATCACCTTTCAGTATTGCCTTAGAAGGTTCCGGCCGAACCCGTGTTCGGCCTTTTTCCCAGATTGTATAGGGCACGTATGTATTCGCAGCGGCGTCTTCATTGTAGTAGTTTTCCAGAAAACGGTTGAACGTGTTTCGGTCGGCGTCTGGCGGCAAATCCTTCGGTTCGTAAAATTCAATCGTAATCCTGCGACGCGGCGCAAAAAATATCCCGCTTGCAAGGAGTCTTAAAAATCCTCTGCCAAGCACTTTAAGCACCTTCGGCTCTTTTCCGCCTGCCCAGCTAAAGCCGCTGCCCCACAGTCCTCGAGTACGCACAAGCACAATACGCACATCGGGACATTTGGCGAGGATTTTCTCAACCGCGCTATTGGCGCCGAGACTCTCGAGATAACTTCGATACACCCGTCCCGCGGGCCACAGCAGAAGATTGTCACCGGCCCTTAGGCCTTCAATGGTTTCATCCAGTATTGTTTCTATCTTTTTTTTCGCCGCCGGACCATATTTGTCGACACTTGGTATTGTGCGAACGCCCCAGCGCCGCGCGAAAAATCTTATAAAGGGTCTGTCCACCTGGTCCTGGTCGCCGAAACCCTTCGGCGAAAACTCGCCGTGCAGATAAGAATAGAGAATAACAGGGTCGATCAGGGCCGGATGGTTCGGCAGAAAAACAATTCCTTTTCTTTGGCCGGCCGAGATTGATTCGGTCCCGCTTATCTTAATATCATAGCGAAGCGACAAAATCCATTTGACCAGCGATGTTACAATCGAATCAATCATTAATCTTCTTTCGGCGCAAAGCTATAAACAGCCATAACCCAATTACTGCCGTCATTACGCCCTTAACTGCGAAGCAGTTACTTGGTTTGATATTCCAGTTATTTAAAAGGTAAAACACACCGCCTGAAATCAAAATACCTGTAAAGTCCGCAAAGCTTGACGCGGCTATAATCCTTCCCTTTATATCGGCGGATGGCCTGACCTGCACGAAGCTTGCCAGGGGAACTGAAAACACTCCACCCGCTACACCAAGCAGGCCCAGGGCGCATACAATTGTCGACTTTCGAATGGAGGCCGGAAGCTGCGGAACAATCGCTACAATGAACATACAAATTGCTATTACCACAGCCGAGGGGCAGAGAACCCGATGCCATTTTTCCCCCCTGGCCAGTTTCGTACTAAGCAGAGAGCCTGTCGCGATACCTGCAAGCTCGACAATAAAAAGTGCGCTGGTCAGCGTGTTAGTCAAACCGAACTGTTCCAATCCCAGTTTATTTATTACTAAAACATTGAGTGAACCTATAAACCAGAAGAACGCCTTGGCTGTTATGACAATTGTAAGCAACGAATCTTTTCGAATGTCATAAAGGGTTTTAATGGAGTTAAGCGGTCCCGACCAGGGAAACTTCACATTCGGCGAGGCCGCGGGAAACTTCGGCACTCCAAAGCTTACTATCACTCCGATTACGGCTACCCCCACAACAGCGCAGGATGCTATTGCGTAACCCAGTTTTACATTACCGGCAAAACCTTTCACATCTAATACTATCCCCGCCAGTGCGATGCCCGCTAAGATAGCGCCCGTGCTGAGCATTCGAATGATGGCATTTGCCGTTACGACATATTGGGCCGGGTAAAGTTCCGGTATTGTGCCGCGAAGAGAAGGCCCGAACAGTGTTGACTGCAGTGCCATTATAAATAAAGTTACCATTATCAGCTGCCAGATTAGAAAATAAATACCGAACGCCGCGAATATCATAGCCGTCAGTTCCATAAACTTTGATGCTATCACTATGGAACGTTTCGAGAATCTATCCGCGCAGAAACCCGCCGGTGCGGCAAAAAGTATAAAAGGCAGTGTGAAAACAACTGTTGCCCAGCCCTGAAGGTGTGACTTATCCATCGCCACCGCCATCAGAAGTACGCTTTGCTTGAAAAAGTTATCGTTGAGGACACCTGCGAAATATGTAGCCGCCATCGCAGCGAATTTGGCCCTTGCTTGTCTGACGCGTTTTTTAAGCGAATCATTTGAAGAATCGTTCATATAGCTGGTATTTCCAATTTGGAAATTTTTTACCTTTTTACTCCATCAGACAACTCTATACAACAGCTTTCTATGCAGCCTTCATCCACTGCTGCTGAGAACTTCTTGTCAGGGCTGAAAAGACCTGTTACGGGAATGTATACGTAAATTAACTTAACTTGAGAAATCGACTAATCCTGATAAAATGCGATAGTCGTAAATATTGTTTTTACAGGCACTATGAAGGATAACTTTTGATAAGCTGTGAAGATGAAAAACAAGAGCAGGCCGATACGGCTAAAAGCTCATCGCTTCTTGCGTTACTGTTATTAGTGCCCGTCCCGAGTATCGGTGTATTAATGGGGATGGTCATCGCTCCGAATTTTATCGGGAAGATAATCTTCTCCATTTCTAAAATATGGATACTACTGCTTCCTTTGTTATGGCATTTATTTGTTGATAAGCGGAAGCTAAGCCTGTCAAAACCCCAAAGAGGTGGTTTTGTTGTTGCCGCTTTACTTGGCATTATCATTAGCCTGGTGATATTAGCTTTGTATTTTACTATGGGCAGGTATCTAATTGAGCCGAAAATGGTCAAAGACATGGCGGCCAAGGTCGGGCTGGACGATTTACGTATGTATTTGATTGGGGCTGGTTACTGGATACTGATTAATTCTGCTCTTGAAGAATATGTATGGCGCTGGTTTGTTGTCGAAAAAAGCAAATCACTTTTTTCCGTAAATGCCGCAATTCTACTCTCTGCGTTATTTTTTACAATTCATCACGCGATTGCCGTGTGGATATACTTCGATTTCCTGATGGTTTTAATTGCATCAGCCGGGGTATTTGCCGGCGGAGTGATATGGTCCTGGTGTTACAACAGGTATCGTTCGATTTGGCCCGGGTATCTGAGCCATGCTATTGTTGACCTGGCTGTTTTTATTATTGGGTATATATTAATTTTTGAATAAGTCCTTGCGTCACTCACCCATCTGATTAATCCTTTTAAACCTCGCAAAATGCACTCTACGATGCCTATACCATTAAATTTCACTTTTTCTGAAAGTCTTTACCCTGGAAGTCCGGGTTTAAATAAGGGGATTTGACCGGAATATTTCGTAGCTTTTGCGGGCTTGTTCGTATATATTATTAGTATAGGAGCGTAGAATGAATGAACCGACAGTAAAATCCAAAGTGGCCGTCCTGAAAACCACGCCCCAGACCGTGGTCGATGATTACGGCAAATTGATGCGCCTGGCGGAGTATGAAAAGGCTGTTTCCAAAGAGACGCCGACTATACTGAAGCTGAATCTATCCTGGACAAAGTATTTCCCATCCTGTTCAACGCAGCCCTGGCAGCTCGAAGGCGTCGTAAAAACGATGCTTGGGGACGGCTTCGCGGCCGAGAAGCTTTTGCCGGTCGAAAATAAAACAGTGGTAACCGACCCGGTCAAAGGCGCCGCCAACAACAAGTGGGCCGGCATATTAAAAAACAACGGCCTGGATTATATACCCCTGACAGGCGTCGAATGGACTAAGTATCAATTCAAACAGCAACTCTTAAAACTCGACCAGATATTCCCGGAGGGTATTGAAATACCGAAGATGTTTATAGGCAAAAATATTATTCACTTTCCCACACTCAAAACGCACGGCCATTCGGTAACGACCGGTGCTATAAAGAACGCCTTCGGCGGACTGCTTAAAGAGGTCCGACACTACGCGCACAAATACATTCACGAGGTGCTTGTTGACCTTGTGATTATGCAAAAAGAGCTGCACCCCGGAATTTTCGCGGTAATGGACGCCACGGTATGCGGCGACGGGGCCGGGCCCAGAACAATGGTTCCAAAAATTAAAAACTACATTCTCGCAAGCTCCGATTCCGTTGCTATCGACGCAGTCGCCGCAAAGATGATGGGATTTAATCCAATGGAGATACCTTACATTCGTATGTGTGACGAAATGGGGCTTGGGACCGGCAACATCGAGAACATAGAAATTTTAGGCGAGGATATTTCGAGTGTTAATTTCGGATTTGAAACGAAAAGGAGTTTTGTCATCTGGGGCGACCAGATGCTAAGAAAAGGCTTCCTTAGGTTCCTTGAAAAGCCTCTGCTTCACTCGCCGCTTGTTGTTTGGGCACCTTTTGCCTCCAATCTTTACCACGATTATTTCTGGTATCCCACAATCGGGAGAAAAAGAATTAAGGATTTTCAAAGTACCCCCTGGGGGAAGCTTTTCGAAGAATATTAATCTGTGCCTTAGGTAGCAGTCTTTGCCCTACGCATCATAATGCTCTTCAATGTGTATCTGAGCATTTTCTCTATATGCGTCTGGGTCGCTTGAGCCTTGCTTTTCCATCTTCCGGTTTTGGAAGAAAATTCTTCCGGCCGTAGCCACACAGCCGAGTCCCACTACTATTAACAGGGCGGCCACCAATGCAGCAAAAAGTTCCGGTAGGGCAAGTATCAGCGCCCCAAGGCCGATGAGCACGAGACCTGCCAGCAGTATCCCCTTCGCGACGGCCTTCGTCGCTTGCGAGATTGCGTTTGTATAGTACCTAAAGACCATTATCTATCCTTAAAGTAAATCGGGCTCCGTCCCGGAGCCCGATTTGTCATTCACATTTTAATACATCCCGCCGGGCGGTGGTCCTGCCGGTGCCTCTTTTTTCTCCGGTATCTCGCTTACGATGGCATCCGTTGTTAGAAGCAATGAAGCTATCGACGCACCGTTCTGCAGGGCGGTTCTCTCAACTTTCGTCGGCACAATCACACCAAACTTCAGCATATCACCGTATTCCTTACGCATTACATCATAACCGAAATTGACGCTGTCATTCTCGAGTACCTTCTGCATAACAATCGAACCGTCCAGGCCCGCATTCCCGACAATCTGCTTAATCGGCGCCACGATCGCCCTGACGACTATGTCCACGCCGATTTTCTCGTCGCCGTCCACTTTGATTTTTTTCAATGCAGGCAGCGCACGCAGCATCGAGACGCCTCCGCCGGGAAGAATACCTTCCTCCACAGCGGCCCTGCACGCGTGCAGCGCGTCCTCAACGCGCGCCTTCTTTTCTTTCATTTCCGCTTCCGTCGCTGCGCCTACATTGATTTGGGCAACGCCGCCTGATAATTTAGCCAGACGCTCCTGCAGCTTTTCGATGTCGTAGTCGCTTGTTGAAGCGTCTATCTCGGTCTTAATCTGGTCAATTCTGCCTTTGATAGCCGATGTGCTGCCTACGCCCTCAATAATTGTAGTTGTATCCTTGTCGATTGTAACCTGCTTGGCCTGGCCTAATTGCCGAACCTCTATATTTTCCAGTTGAATGCCCAGGTCCTCGAAAATAGCCTCTCCGCCTGTAAGGATAGCAATATCCTGCAGCATAGCTTTTCGCCGGTCGCCGAAACCGGGCGCCTTTACCGCCGCAACCTGCAAAACACCTCGCAGCTTGTTCACAACCAGAGTAGCCAGCGCCTCGCCCTCCACGTCCTCGGCAACAATCAAAAGGCTCCTGCCTTGTTTGGCGACTTTCTCCAAAAGCGGCAGCATTGTCTTTACACTGCTAATCTTTTTCTCATGTATAAGTACATAGGGCTTATCCAGGACAACAGTCATATTCTCCATCTTGTTAATGAAGTGCGGACTTAGATAACCTTTATCAAATTGCATCCCTTCGACCAGCTCGACTGTTGTCTCAAGCGACTGGCCCTCTTCAACCGTGATAACTCCGTCTTTTCCAACATTGTCCATTGCCTCCGCCATTTTCCCACCGATTTCCGCGTCCTGGTTTGCCGAGCAGGTGGCCACTTGTTCGATTTGTTTGCCCGAATCGACAGTTACACTCATCTTCTTCAGTTCACCCACAATTGCATCAACCGCCTTATCGATACCTCTTTTTACGAGCATCGCATTCGCCCCCGCCGTTATGTTCTTTAGCCCTTCGTTGTAAATGCTCTCCGCAAGAATCGTCGCCGTCGTGGTTCCGTCGCCCGCCACAGTCGATGTTTTGGAGGCCACCTCTTTGACCATCTGGGCCCCCATATTTTCGTATGGTTCCTCTAAATCGATTTCCTTGGCCACCGTTACTCCGTCCTTTGTAACGGTCGGCGAGCCGTACGATTTTTCCAGGACGACGTTTCTGCCGCACGGCCCCAACGTAATTTTTACCGCCCTTGCCAGCTTTCGTACACCTTCACGGATGGCCTCGCGTGCCTCCGTATTAAAAGCAATCTTTTTTGCCGCCATATCTATCTCCTTTTATTTATTTGCACAATTCAGACCCCGTCTCCAAAAAAGCATTTTATTTACTGCCGACCGTTTCGTCCGGCCTTTATTTCTTATTGTTCAATTTTTGCCATTATATCCGATTCATCCATTATCAGGTAATCTTTGCCGTCGATTTTAATCTCCGTACCGGCATAGCTTGTGAATAGCACCATATCACCTTTCTTAATTTGCACCTCCCTGTGGGTTCCGTCCTCCAGCATCTTGCCTTCGCCCACACTTATCACCTTTCCCCTTTGCGGTTTCTCTTTGGCCGTGTCCGGCAGTACTATTCCCCCGGCCGTTTTACTCTTTGCCTCGAGACGCTGAACAAGCACTTTGTCAGCCAATGGTCTTATCTTCATCTTACCTTTGCTCCTTTCTCATTCATAACTGTTATCAGCTTCATGCTCTTCTCTTCCGTTTGCAGAATACCAACTTCGAGCCAACTATTCCAGACCAAAACCTCTTAAATATCCGCTTGACGGCTGCTTGCTCATCTCGCGAAGATAGTGCTGTTATACCTTTTGATGAACAGCTTGTTTAATTGTCCCAATAAAACATCCATATCCACCGGCTTGGTAATAACACTGAAAACATCCAGCTCAAGTGCGTTACTAAGAAGCTCACGCTCGGTCACCCGCGCCACTAAAATGCAGGGCAAAAGAGGATAATGTGCTCTAATCATTTTTATTGTGCCCAGACCACTCAACCTCTGTGAGTCCATATCCACGATAGCGATGTGGATTCGCCTTTGCTCGATAATATCTAATACGTCGTTTGCCTCCGTCGCCAGCAGCGCGTTTATCCCCCTTGGCATAAATATCGTTCGCACTGCCTCCGGCCAAGCCCAGTCCGCATCACTGACCAGGACATTTATTTCACTCGGTTCTGAGGGTTGCTCAGTCATATCAACGTGTTTCTGCAAATCTTGTGCCAACGACCATTTTGTTTCTTTGATTGCTCTAACCGGTTGCATTCAAAGCAGTTGCAATCACAACACAAATGCCGTGTATATGGCAAAATTGCAGTCGAACTCACTTATTTCCTGCCAGCCTGACAGCCTTTCTGCCCGGTCCGAATGTGTCCTCAGCTTTTTTAAGGCCCTTCCGGATCGCCCAAAAAACAATTTGACTACAATAACCAATACACCTATAATCTCGCGGCTCTCGACTTAGGTCAAATTTCAATTATCGACCTTACATTTAACTGGTTGTTTAAGACCTGGAGGACTGTTCGCAAATTGAAAAGCGACTATCGCATTTTTAAGGCGATAATAAAGCAGAGAAGGAACGATTATGGATGATGTGAGTCAATTTCTAAACGAAAAGCTAACGAGTCGGGATTATGAAAAGCTCGCCGCCCTCAAAAATCCTAAACTTCACCGGTTTGTTGCCCAGGCGATTGAGCTTGCCAATCCTGATTCTGTCTTTATATGTACCGACTGGCCCGAGGACCACGCATATATCCGTCGGCGAGCTATAGAAATGGGCGAGGAAAAGTCCCTGGCTATGGAGGGTCACACAGCCCATTTCGACGGTTTCTATGACCAGGGACGGGACCCGCCAAACACGAAATATCTTCTTCCGCCTGACATCGACCTCGGCAAACGTATAAGGTCTGTTGACAAGGCAGCGGGTACCAAAGAAATACTTGACCTGCTGAAAAACTCGATGAAGGGCCGGCAAATGCTCGTCTGCTTTTTCTGTCTCGGCCCGAGGAATTCCGATTTCTCTATCCCCTGCGTGCAGATAACCGACAGCCCTTATGTCGCCCACAGCGAGACTATCCTGTATCGACCGGGCTATGAGCATTTCGCTTCCATAGCTGATTCACCTAATTTCTTCCGCTTCCTGCATAGCGAAGGGGAACTTGAAAACAATGTCTCCAGGAATATCGAGAAACGTCGAATCTATATCGACCTTCAGGAGAACATCGTTTACAGCGTTAACACACAGTACGGCGGCAACACCATAGGCCTGAAAAAGCTCGCTTTGCGGTTAGCCATTAACAAGGCATCGAAAGAGGGCTGGCTCGCTGAGCATATGTTCTTAATGGGTGTTCACGGACCGGCCGATAGAGTAACTTACTTTACGGGAGCTTTCCCGTCGGCTTGTGGCAAAACCTCCACTGCTATGATTCCAGGACAAACTATTGTCGGCGATGACATCGCGTACTTGCGAAAAAAGAACCGCCAAATACACTGCGTAAACGTCGAGCAGGGCATTTTCGGCATAATTCGTGACGTAAATCCCACCGACGACCCCATTATTTATGAGGCCATCACAAATCCCGGTGAAGTAATTTTCGGTAATGTCCTGGTTACCGATGACCTTAAGGCCCACTGGCTTGGAATGGGCTGCGAGCTGCCGAGAGAAGGCACTAATTACTCCGGGCAGTGGCATGCCGGCAAAAAAGGTCCCGACGGCAAAGAAATCACTCCTTCACACAGAAATGCCCGATACACCGTCAGAATCGCCGACCTGCGGAACCGAGACCCGATGCTCGATGAGCCCCAGGGAGTCCTTGTTGGTGGTATTCTTTATGGCGGCCGGGACAGCGATACCTGGGTCCCCATTGAACAGGCCTTCGACTGGACCGAAGGAATAATCGCAAAAGGCGCATCGCTCGAATCTGAAACCACCGCCGCAACAATCGGCAAGGAAGGCGTTAGAGTCTTCGACCTGATGAGTAACCTTGCCTTCGTTTCTATTCCACTGGGCCAGTACATACAAAACAACCTTGATTTTGCAAAGGAGGTGGACAACCCACCGCTCATTTTCGCCGTTAATTATTTTCTCAGGGACAAGGAGGGGAAATATATAAACGATATGGCCGACAAGATAATCTGGATTCTATGGGCCGAACACAGGGTTCACGGCGAACTTGACGCAATTGAAACACCCACCGGCCTTATCCCAAGGTACGAGGACCTTGCAAAACTTTTCAAAGACCGGCTTGCGAAGAATTTCACCCGCGACGATTACATCCAGCAGTTCACAATTCGCATCCAGCAACTGCTGGAAAAGCTCGACCGCCTTGATGAAATTTACAACTCGCAGGTCTTTGACACTCCACAGATTGTATTTGATGTCTTTGCAAGGCATCGCGAAAGGCTAAAGGCCGCTGCTGATAAATACGGCCGGTACATCGAGCCGTTTGATTTGGAAGAGGATTAAGCGCACAAAAAATTCGACAATTAAGATAATCCCGAAGAGAAGCTTTTCTACAATTGCCAATCGGCTGGATAAATAACCTGATCTGCGGGAATGCTGAATTTTATACAAAGTGCCTCAAGTAACAGGTTTGTCCGCTTTATTTGGAATTCGCTCGGCAGGTTCGTTCCACCGTCCGCAATCAAGCACACTCTAATGGTCTTGCTGCTGCCGTACCAATTTCCACCCGGCACACAGGACCATTGTCTCATCCATTTCTGGCTTGTTTGTATTTGGCCGTCCTGACCACCGTACCCGTTACATATCAGAAAATGCAGATTAACGTCTTCGGAATCTCTCAATCCGTTCAGCGAGGCAATCTGCCCTATATTGCCCCCGGTCGTATTGCTATAAAACACCTCTACACACTGCCATCGATTCGGCGAGACAGGTCCGTAAGTTTCGATTGTTTCTCCTACTGAACCCAGGCGTGTGTAACTGGCGAGGCTGAAGGCACCCGGCGGTAGAGGTCGTTTTTCAAGTGCCAATAGCACTGCCGCCCCTATTGTCATCGAAACAACAAGTGAAAACAACACCTTTGCGGTTCTTGGCTGGTTCACCATTCCCTGGCTCTCTCAGGCTCAAGCCGTCTTTTATCTTAATTAACAGCTTTAAATATTTTCCTTAGGGATACTATAGAAATATCGGCCACTGCCAGCAACATTAATGAAACTTTTTCCACAAAAAATCGCATCCCCCTTGCTTATTAGAGGACTGACTAAACTGTCGTATCATTGTCTTATATCATTCTACGTTGTTCTATGACACTCTATCCCGCCTTGCCGACAGGCCCCTGCTGGTAATTGTGAGTAAAACCGGATTGACTAAACGGCTGAAATTATTCAAATTAAGGCAAATATACAGTCAATTGTAGGCTCACATCCTAACAACAGCCTGTGAAAAGTTGAAAGCCCGATTAATTTAATATAACAAATCTGCAAAACGTCATTTTCCTTCACGATTTTTGAGACCTTTTTCTTGATTAAATAAGCCCCGTCCGGCGTTTAAATCGGCTGACAGCCCCTTTGTCATCATCCCGACCCGGCTTCGCCTTTGGCTTCGCCGAGGCGAGCAAGTCGGGATTGACCCAGCTTTAATTTTTGCTATAATTGGGTACAGTCGGCGGTAGTTTAACAGTTTTATTATACGCATCAGTCTAAAAACCCGGTCTTTGCGAAAGGCAGGTAAACTGGTGGAATCCAGGTTTATACGAGCCATCTTTCCAGGCACATTTGACCCGATCACCAACGGCCATCTTGACGTGGTAAGGCGCGGCACAAAGCTTTTCGACGAATTGATTATCGCCGTCGGCTGCAGCCCTTTGAAAGAGCAGCTTTTCACACCGGACGAGCGGGTGAAAATGATAAAAGAGCTGGTGGCCGAAATGCCGAATGTCGCGGTGGAAAGTTTTGAAGGCCTGACAGTCGATTTTGCTGTAAAAAGAAAAGCCGACGTTATCCTGCGCGGCCTGCGAAATCTGACGGATGTCCAGTATGAATTTCAGCTTGCTATGACCAATCGCGCCGTGGCCGGCATAGAAACGGTCTTCATTATGACCTCGGAGCAATATGGTTTTGTAAGCTCTACTTTGATTCGAGAAGTAGCCGGCCTGGGAGGCAATGTTTCAAGCTTGATTCCACGGCCTGTTTATGAATACCTTAAAAAACGACTGGCCGGAAAAAGTGAATAATAAACGTTAAATAATATTTTACTGTCGCGGCCGTCTGACTCTATCCGGAGCCCTGCTATGTTCACGATTAGCATCGAAACGACGTTTAACGCCTCGCATCAGTTGACTTTGCCTGACGGTTCAAAAGAGCCGTTACATTCTCATAGTTGGGTCTTGGTTGTTGCCGTCTGCTCTCAGAAACTTAACGAAATGGGCCTTGTTATGGACTTTGGCCATCTTAAGACAATCATTGACCAGACTCTGGCAGTCTTTGAAAATGTTCAGCTGGAAGAAACCAACTGTTTCGACCGTGTCAATGCTTCTGCCGAAAACGTAGCCAGATATTTATACGATAAATTGGCCGAATTATTACCGAGCAATGTTGAGCTGAAATACGTACGTGTTACCGAAGCGCCGAACTGCACCGCAGAATATAGCAAATAGCGACCCGGAGGTTTGGAATTTGGCGGATTTGCTTTTTAGCATCGAAAGAAGGATAATGGGCGAATCTGAAGTGCAGTAGTTCGGTCAGTTTGACAATAATGTATTGATGTATGGTTGATAAAAGCAAGAATATGTTTGACGGTCGCTTATATGCAATGTCAGATCTGTAAAAACAATGTAGCCACTATTCACCTGACCGAGATTACGGAAGGGCATCGCCGCGAAACGCACTTGTGCGAGGTTTGTGCCCAGAAACAGGGTCTTACCGTCAAGACACAGATACCGCTTAACGAGCTGCTTAGCACCCTGCTTTCGGCACAGGCGCAGTCCGAACCGGCTTCTGCCGATGCTGCTAAACGAAGCTGTCCCCACTGCGGCATAACCCTGCGAGAGTTTCGTAAAAACAGCCTTTTAGGTTGTCCGGCCGACTACGATGTCTTCGAGGATTACATTCGGCCGATAATTCAGAACTCTCATGAGGGCGGTAATGCTCATTGCGGCAAAGTGCCATCCAAGGCTTCCAAACAAACTAAAAAGCAAACAAAGCTGTTGGTGTTAAGACGAGAGCTTCAGACCGCGGTGCGGGAGGAGAATTACGAAGCCGCCGCCAAATTGCGTGACAGGATAAGTAAACTGCTCGAAGCTGAAAAATAACTAAAAAACGAAAAACTTTTTGTGGTTAACTGAATTCACAGTACCACAATTCAAAAAGATGGGCGCTTTCGATGAAACTTAATGAGATTAGTTCCCGTACGAGCGAATGGTTTGGCGGCTCAGGACCTATGGCGGATGTCGTAATTTCTTCCCGAGTACGTTTGGCCAGAAATCTTGCCGGCTTTCAGTTTCTCTCTCGCTGCACCGCCCCCCAGAAGACCCAGATACTTGAAAAACTAAAAGCCGCGATTATGGCCCTGGACCTCGGTGATGAGGTTTTCTACGTCGGTATCGATAAAGCCCCGGGCCTTGATAAGGACTTGCTCGTAGAAAGACATCTTATCAGCCGACATCACGCGAAAGCTAAAGGTCCCAGAGGAGTCGTAATCGCCAACAGAGAATTCTTTACTGCTATGATAAATGAAGAGGACCATCTCAGAATGCAGGTCTTCAAGGCTGGCCTGCAGCTTCGAGAATGCTGGGAGCAAATCAGCGAAATAGATGATATGATTGAGCAGAAAGTGGATTATGCCTACCACTCTCGCTATGGTTATCTGACCGCCTGCCCGACAAACGTGGGGACGGGAATAAGGATTTCTGTAATGTTGCACCTGCCGGCGCTGCGAATGGCAGGCCAGATTGAGAAGTTCTTCAACGCCGCAAAAAGTATGAATTTGGCCGTCAGAGGTCTGTTCGGTGAGGGAACCGAGGCCATCGGCGACTTTTATCAACTCTCAAACCAGGTAACACTCGGCCTCTCTGAGCTTGAGATCGTCGATGAATTTACAAATTCCATCATACCGAAAATCGTGGAGTATGAAAACCTTGCCAGAGACCAGCTGCTGGTAAGGCAGCCCGACTTGCTTGAGGATAAGACTTCCCGCGCCGTCGGCCTTTTGAAAAGCGCCCATATGATAAGTTCCCAGGAGGCCTTGTTTCTGCTCAGTCATCTACGTATGGGAGTGAATATGAAGAGGGTCTCCGGCGTTTCCATTCCGGTGATAAATGAGTTGTTTATGTTGACTCAGCCGGCTCACCTGCAGCTCAATTCCGGCAAAAAACTCGAGCCGGCCGGCCGGGACCGTCTCAGAGCCGAGATTATCCGCTCCCGCCTGAACAAAAACTGAAATTTCCTGCACCCAGCTTCTGCCAAAATGGCATACATCGCCTGAAGCCGGCTCTGTAACTTATTCAACAACAAGAACTTGCAGTTTTTATGCGCTTTGGCACACCCTTTGCACATTTATATTCACAAAATAAACACTGTAACTTAGCCTTTTAGGAGCTCAAATTATGGCCAAGATTATTGGAATAGATTTAGGGACCACCAATTCGGTCGTTGCCGTGATGGAAGGCTCGGCGCCAAAGGTGCTGATTAATTCTTCAGGTTCGAGACTGACCCCTTCGGTGGTGGGCTTTACCGACAAGGGCGAAAGGCTCGTCGGCCAGATCGCGCGCCACCAGCAGGTAACGAATCCGACAAACACCATATTCTCAATCAAGCGTTTTATGGGCCGGCGGCATATGGAAGTCAGCGCAGAGGAAAAGCTCGTGCCTTATAAAGTGGTTGGCGGCTCTGAGGAGCTGGTCAAGGTGGAAAGCCGCGGCAAGCAATACACGCCCCCCGAAGTATCCGCTATGATTCTGCAGGACCTGAAAAAAACCGCCGAAGATTACCTCGGGGAAACTATCGAGCAGGCGGTCATCACCGTGCCGGCATATTTCAATGATTCCCAGCGCCAGGCAACAAAGGACGCCGGCACAATCGCAGGCCTGAAAGTCGCAAGAATAATAAACGAGCCAACCGCGGCCGCCCTGGCCTACGGCCTTGAAAAGAAAAAGAACGAGAAAATCGCCGTCTTCGATTTCGGCGGTGGAACATTCGATATCTCAACGCTCGATATCGGCGACAATGTCTTTGAGGTCTTAAGTACCAACGGCGATACACATCTCGGCGGTGACGACCTCGATGAAATGCTTATTAATCATCTCGGCGACGAGTTTAAAAAGACCGAAGGTATCGACCTTCGCCAGGACCCGATGGCCCATCAAAGACTCAAAGAGGCCGCCGAAAAAGCAAAGTGTGAATTAAGCACACAACTCGAGGCCACCGTCAATCTGCCCTTCATCACCGCCGACGCCTCCGGGCCGAAGCACCTGCAGATGACAATAACCCGAAGTAAATTCGAGTCCCTCGTTGAGCCCGTACTCGAAAGACTCAAAAATCCCTGCATCAGTGCGCTCAAAGATGCAAAGCTGAGTGGAAAAGATATCGCAGAGGTCCTGCTCGTCGGTGGCTCCACAAGAATCCCGAAGGTACAGGAGATAGTAAAAGATATATTCGGCAAAGAGCCTAATAAAAGTCTCAACCCGGATGAAGTCGTCGCCCTCGGCGCCGCCATTCAGGGCGCCGTTCTCGCCGGCGACGAGGGAGTTAAGGATATTCTCCTGCTCGACGTAACCCCATTGTCTCTCGGCGTCGAGACCCTCGGCGGAGTTCTGACCAGACTAATTGAACGCAACACCACAATCCCAACCAGCAAAAAAGAGATATTCTCCACCGCCGCCGACAGCCAGACGACAGTGGACATCCACGTGCTGCAGGGTGAAAGGGAATTCGCCAGGGACAACCGCACGCTGGGCAGGTTCCAGCTTGCCGGCATTCCCACGGCCCCTCGTGGTATTCCTCAAATAGAGGTTGCTTTTGACATTGACGCCAACGGCATACTGAACGTCTCGGCAAAGGATTTGGCCACCGGCAAGCAGCAGTCCATCGAAATCAAATCGAGCTCCGGCCTGACCGAAGAGGAAGTCGAAAAGATGAAAAAGGGTGCCGAAGAGCACGCCGAGGAAGACAAACTCAAAAGACATCTCGTTGATGTGAAAAACCAGGCCGACCAGCTGATTTATTCAACCGAGAAAACCCTCAAAGAGCACGGCGATAAAGTCTCTGCCAAAACTCGCGGCGACGTCGAGAACGCCGTCAGCAATCTTAAAGAAGCCGCGAAGGGTGATAATCCCCAGGCCATCGAAAAGGCTATTGAAAATCTTGGCAATGTCGGCCAGGAGCTTGGTAAGGTGCTTTATGAGGAAGCTGCGAAGAAGCAGGCCGCGTCGGGTCAGCAGCAGCCCGGACCCCAGGAGCCCCAACAAGCCCCGCCGCCCGAGGGAGAAGTCAGGAGAAAAGGTGGTGACGACGTAATAGATGCCGAGTTCGAAGCGAAAGACGAGTAGTACCGGCAATTCTATGAAGCCTGTCCATAAGAAAAAGGGCTGCAGGCGCACGCTTGCAGCCCTTTTGTCTGACCTGTTGTTTCTTTATTCCTTCTGCATATATGGGTAGCGGAAGTTTCTCGACGGCAAAAACGTTTCTTTAATTGCTCGCGGCGAGACCCACCTCTCGAGATTAAGCCAGCTTCCCGCCTTGTCGTTAGTTCCCGACGCCCGCGAACCGCCGAACGGTTGCTGGGCCACGACCGCTCCGGTGGGCTTATCATTCACGTAAAAATTACCCGCCGCGTGTCGCAGCGTATTCATTGCTTTGACTATTGCATTCCGGTCGTGTGCGAATATCGAGCCGGTAAGCGCGTATGGCGAGGTCTGGTCACATAGCTCCAGAGTTTCGTTATATTGGCCTTCCGGATAAACATAAACAGTCATAACCGGCCCGAATATCTCTTCTACCATCAGCTTCGATTTCGGGTCTTTGCTTTCCACCACGGTTGGCTCGACAAAGTAGCCCTTCGAGTCATCGCAGCCGCCGCCTACAAGAATTTCCATATCCGCCGCACTTTTGGCATACTCGATATAACCGCTGATTGTCTCGAAGGCCTTCTTGTCTATAACCGCGCCCATAAATGTTCTAAAGTCCGTCACGTCGCCCATCTTTATATCGCCAATCTCGGCCAGCAGGCGCTCCTTGACCTTCGGCCAAATCGAATCCGGAATGTATGCCCGCGAGGCTGCAGAGCATTTTTGACCCTGGTATTCGAATGAGCCTCGCACCAGCGCCGCCACCAATGCCTCGATATCGGTGCTTTCGTGCGCAAAGATAAAGTTCTTGCCGCCGGTCTCCCCCACAATTCTCGGATACGATACATACTTGCGGATATCCGAGCCGATCGCCAGCCAGATAGTCGAAAAGACGTATGTGCTGCCGGTAAAATGGATGCCTCCAAGTCTTACATCGTTCAATGCCGGCGGGGCGACAACCGGCCCGGATCCCGGCACCATATTTATAACGCCCGGCGGCAGGCCCGCCTTCTCTAAGATTTTCATAATATAATACGCCGGCAGCACCGCCGCCGAGGCCGGCTTCCACACAACCGTATTACCCATAAGCGCCGGCGCTGTCGGAAGATTGCCCGCAATCGAGGTGAAGTTAAACGGCGTAATCGCAAGAACAAATCCGTCCAGCGGCCGGTGTTCCATATAATTCAACACACCCGGCGTGGACATTGGCTGGTCGCCGTAAACCTCCTGCATAAAATGAGGATTGAACCGCCAGAAGTCTATCAGCTCGCCTCCCGAATCTATCTCCGCCTGGTGCGGCGTTTTGCTCATATTGAGCATCGTCGCTGCGTTTAGTGTCTGGCGGTATTTGCCGGCCAGAAGCTCCGCCGCCTTGAGGAACACTATCGCCCGCGCGTCCCACGGCATCTGGCCCCACTCGTGCCGGGCCTTCTCGGCGGCGTCAATCGCCTTGCCGACGTACAGGGCGTTACCCTCGTGATAGCTGCCTAAAATATGACGGTGGTTGTGCGGGCAGTGCATTTCCGCCAGCTTGCCGTTCCGCACCTCCTTGCCGTCGATTATCATTGGCACTTCTACCTGCCGGCCGAGCATCTCTTTGAGCTTGGCCTTTAGCTCCGCTTTTTCCGGGCTGCCCGGAGCATAGCCCAGTAGCGGCTCATTAATCGGCCGGGGAATCTGAAATATACCGTTAAACATCTCTGCCTCCTTAAATCACTATGTAGTTCTGAATCTCAATATGGACGAAAAACACTATATTCCCCCTTTTGCCCCCAAAAGTCAACAATTGTTTAAACGATGTTTTGTGTCTGATGTCTTAGGTCTGGAATGCATGGCAAGGCCTGACATCCTGCTTTCCTATGTTCACCCGTGATGTCGGTCACTCGCGCTTAAGAGAGCCGTTGTTTGCCCCACCAAAAAGTGATTAATCTATAAGCCCTTGTTCTTGTAAAATTCCAATTACTTTAATGGGTGTATGCTGCGATTGTGCTGCACCTAAAAGGATTTTCCCCAATAGCTCCGATGAACAATCTTCGTCTGGCGACAGTGCCCCACCCGCCAAAGCATTTTGGATGTTGTCTTCAGAGGTTACCTTCGCATCTCGATAATAGATATAACTTTTTTTGTCAATAAATGGGTGTTCCCCCGCATTAATTACACAACTTGTATCGTTGAGAAAAGTTGCTCGGGTTCGCCAAGAAGTAACATTTACAATGACTACTGAATTACTATCAAAGGTTGGGTCTGATATTACGATCCAAAGATGTGGGCTTCGCCTACCATATTGTTTATTGATAAAAGTGCTTCCCTGCAACAGTGACACTAATGGCTTGCTCCAAACAACTGATGTGCTGCTTTGCTTTCTGCAGCTAACATTTCAATTTCAGCTAAATAATCACTAAGACCAAGAGCGTTCAAAACATCTTTCAAAGGAATAAATTTGCAAGATTCTCCCGGGTCATTTTGTTGCCATTCGGGAAGCTTTTCTGATTTGTCGGCAATTTCCCATTCTCCCAAATTGCAATTTTCTTCCCATATCTGTCTAAGCAATTTTATTTCATATCTGGACAATTCTCCGTTTCCGGGGTCTTTTACTAAGCGAATTTCATAGCCAATTCTCTCAATATATTCATCCCATTCTATATTGTCAGCTCTCTGTTGATTAACGAAATCTAATAGTCCGCTTAACGTTGGCCCGTGTTTCATAGCAACAAATTTATCACCTGTTATTGGGCTTCCGGTTTCTTTTATTGATTCCCTATCAGCAAAATACAGCAATTTGAAAATTCGCATATAATTGTCTGTTCTTGCTGAATCGTGCTTTAATTTCAACAGAAAAGCTACTGCCTGAATAGCTTTTCGCCGATTGAAATGAAATGGATTTAGATTGTCTTGTTTTGCAGTTAGAGGCATATTTTCACTTCCCTTTCTTAGTTTTATTATATCTTATCTATCGCCCAAAAAAAAAGTGCTGTATGACAATTTTCTTAAAATTTTACCCCAATCCTCATTTTTAGCTCAAAAACGGAGTTTGTGCTTCAGAATATAGAGGTTCACACAGAAAAAATCGAAAAGCCTTTTTATAAACTTTTCTCTCTATCTGTAGCTATGATATTACATAATACATTGACTTGCTGCCTTCAGTTCGGATTACTTTTTTATGCACGCTTTCAACGTGCCATCATTTGTTTCCTCATCGCGGCTACCTATTACCTAAGGCACAGGGGCACAAGCTCCCGGCGGCAGCGTTTTTTCCCGTACCTTGTTGATTATCCCCCTATCTTTTTTTCTGTTTCTTTGACACCGTTTTTTGCCGGACCGTATCGCAATTTTACAGTCGCCCCGTTCATAAACTCCGACGCTTCCAGTACGGTCCTGACTGTTTCGAAAAGCCTCTCCGCGTCCGGGCCGTACATATACAAAGTGCCGTGGCTGCCGTCCTTTGCCACCTCGTTGCCGTCGTATTCACCGGCCACCCACGGGGGCGCACGAACAATCCAAAAAAGTAAAAAGAAAAAGAACAGATATGGCGGTAATTAATCGCTCTTTTTTCATAAGGTTTTCCCTTGAAGACTTTTTAGAACAAACAACCCGATAAGCAGGCAAATCGAACACGCCGCTCTATCATTAATTATAACCTGACTGTAGGCCGTTTTCAAGCTGGTATAGTAGTACTAATGTCTGAATCGCCCCCTCTTTTGTCATCCCGACCGAAGGCACGACCTTGTCGTGCCGGAGTGGAGGGATCTGCCTTCATTATTTGGAGTTCCTTGTTCGATACTTGTCCTGAGTTTAATCGAAGGATTCGATATTTGCTTACTGCGGTCATTGCGAGTCCCGTAGGGCCGTGGCAATCTCTTTTTTGTCATTCCGCACTTGATGCGGAATCCACAATATCACTCCCCCTAATCTGGCGAGATTCCAAATATGAGATACGATTCACGAAACCATCGCGGCCTCTGGATGCAGTTCATAACAAAAACATTAAAAAAAATTATTCGGCGGATTCTTCCTCGCTTACAATATCAACCATTCGCTTAATAATGTGTTTTAGACGTTCCATCATATCGCGGAACACCATATATTCTTCTTCTGATTCCATGAAGAATTCCCTACCTATAGGACTATGAACCATAAGATCTATTGCGCGATTCAATGCTCTCATAGCTTTTTCTTTCCGGAGTCGACTTCGACTTTTCATAGCATTATAAGCTTCACGACCAAGCACCTCCAACCATGGTGCTGTATCACGGAACATGCTTGTTGCCATTAGGATTACAGCTGGATCTCCTGGTCCATTAGGCATCATATGCATCATTTCCTCGAGTACCATAGGATTAAAATGAAGTATCTTTCGTCTTCGCTCTCGAAATCTGGGATCGGAAAGACGTTTTTCTAAGCGACTTGGCATGTCACGAATAATAACTTTCAGTTCTTCAAATAATCTTGCAGTGGATGATTCACTCGGTGTCTCTTCTTCCTCTGTCGATTCACCAAGCTTGTTCAGTATCTCATTGACCTTGTCCTTGAATTCCTTAACCTGGGCCTGAACAACTTTAGGATCAGGATCACATGGAGGAACACGACGAGCAAGCTGCATGATTAGCTTTGTAAGAGATTCCTCGGTATCGTCACTATTCTGGAATTGATAAAAAGGACCAGTATTAACTTTACCTAGAGGAATACCAAGCGCTACACCTAAAACAGGCTTGTTCAACTTCCCTTTAGCCACACCTGCTTCATATAATATCCATGGACGCTCAAAACTTCTTTCAGTCAAAAGACATACAACATCAGACGCTGATTCTAATTTTTTCATTAGACTTCTATACCACTCTTCGCCAAATTCAATTCCTTCTGTTCCTTTTTTGTCAGAAGATCTAAATGACTTGAGCATGCCAGCGGTAGTGGTCCGAAGTAATATGCTAAAAGCTTCTGCAAGTTCGGCATCACGTGCATCGTGACTGATAAAAACCAAAGGTGATGATCCAGGTTTGGGTTTTGTTTCAGCTTGTTGTAGTTTTTCTTTAACCTCCTCTGCCATATTATTTTCCTTTCAATAATCTACTATGCAAAAAGTAAGCATTTTCCATTGAACTGTCAAGTCGTTTTTCTGGTCCAAATTGTCTTATTTAATAAAAAAACAAAGACATACCCCGTTTGAATTGCATTCCTGGCCTTCCGTTCGAAAATCCGTTTTATGCACGCTTTCAGCGAACCTCTGTCAGTTTCCTCATCGCGGCCTTTTACCCGCCGAAGGCGGGCCGGCAGCAGCGCTGTTTACTTTTCTTTATTCTATTTTTTCTTTTGCCTGATGTGGTTTATCCTTGGCTCACCATTCGAGAGGTGTACTATCCGATATGGTACGACTTCGGATCGTGGAATAGTCCAAACATCTTCATGACTGGTAAACCAGTTTTCCACTGCTGTGGAGACAACATAAAGCAGGTCGTCTGTTTCCTCCAAGACGTACACCTCGATAGGCCAGCTTTTTGAAAGTTCTTGCGCCGGCTTTAAAACTGCTTTTGATGTTGGGTATTTGCCACCACGACTGACTGGTATGTTATTGTAGATTACATAGCTGTAAGCCGTCGCGCAGAAATAATAAGTGGAAAGCAGCAATGGAATTCCAACAATCCAAACTGCTGCTCGCTTATTAGTGTCTTCAAATATTCCTGTCAGATAACGAACTAGAAAGACGGCACCGAGTAGAAAAAAAACTGTTATGACAAAATAAATGCCCGTGAGAAGAAAACCCGCGAGCCATGGGATGGCCTTGAGTAGTAAACAATCAAATGCTAAAGTTATTATCAATGAAACCCCCCTTAGAATCTGAATGACAACGTTTATAGGTTTCGAGGTTAGCGTGTTGTCTATTTCTGAAGATAGCTTTGGAAAAAGCAAAAATCCCTTTTGAGAAAAATCAGCCATACGTATTATCGGGAGGGCCGGAAGCAAAATGAGCATTGAAATTAAATATACGGGAAATGCCTTTTTCACTGCCAATGTCACGCCAAAAAATGTTGCTGTAGCTTCCCACTCAAATTCGGTTACGAATACAGCCCAGAACAAAAATACAAGCAAGAAGTTGGTTGTGACTATAACCGGAATTACGATAGTCGGTGTGATTTGTTGATTGTGTTTGATACGGCCGTGGATCGCCATATTAAAAATCAGTAATGGTATAGCTGCTATTAAACCGGTCAGTATCAGAAAAACTAATCCTGTTTCAATATATTGGGCTTTAAGGAGAGGCAGCGGGGCAATGCCACGACTTCTTACATATAGCGCATTTACGAGGTAACCTGATATGTATATCAAGCCGAATAGGAGAGACCCCATTTCTGCTAGAGAAAAACCTTCATCAAACTCTTTTACTTTCAGTTTCATTTTATCTTCCCTTAAAATACTAAAATAATAGATACCCCTTCCCCCCACAATATAATTTACACAACCTGAAATATCAACAATAACTTCGACTTTTGCAAAGTCTCAAAAATCCGAAACTCGAAGCACTAAACTCGAAACAAATTCAAATTACAAAAATTCGAAAAACCGAACGTTTTGAGCACTTGGTATTAGAATTTAGATATTGTTTCGGATTTCCGGCTTGGCCGTCCCATAGGGAGTAACTGGTTATTGGTTAAATGGTTATTGGTTAAATGGTTATTGGTTAAATGGTTAAATGGTGAATGGTTAAATAATCCGTGGCCGTCATCCGTCCTCTGCCCTCTGTCATCCGTCTTCTGTCATCGAGTATCGAGAATCGGGAATCGAGAATCCGCCTTCGGCGGTCACTTGCCGATACAAAATCGCGAGAAGATTTGCTCGAGAACGGCTTCTTCGACCCTCTCCGTTTCAATCGGGCCAAGTGCCTGATACGCGGCCCGCAGATACATTGCCGCGACCTCTTCATTGTTTAGCTTTATTTGTTCAACGGCCTGTCTTGTGCTATCCAGCGCCTCACTTACCACCTGCCTGTGGCGTTGCATAACGGCAAACTGACCTTCGGTTTCACTGCCACCCGGTCTCAATTTGCTTATTGCCTTATCGATTGCTTCTCGCAGCGTTCCGATGCCCTGCCCCGTCTTTGCGCTGGTCTCGATTAGCCCGGCTCCGGTTAGTGTTTTTAACCGAGCCAAATTCTTTTTTAACTGCGCACCGCTAAGCAAATCACACTTAGTCGCTACAGGCAAAAGCCTGCTTTCTTTAACTAACTCGATAATCCCTTGGTCCTCGCTGTAATCTTCTTTCGCAACGTCGATACAAAGGACAACGAGGCAGGCAGTTCTTATCGCCTCCATCGCCGCTGACTGCGCAAGCTCAACTAAAATATTAGAGGCACTTTTCTCCCCTGCCGGTGTGACCGCTTGATCCCCGGCTGGCCATGTCAGCCCGGCGCAGTCAAAGAGCAGGCAGTCGAATTTCTCCAGTTTTAGAACTCCGGTTAGCACGTCCCGCGTCGTATCTTTAGTTTCCGAGACTATGCTTCTCTCGCCTCCGAGCAGGGCATTTAGCAGACTGCTTTTGCCCGCGTTGGTCACTCCGACGACGGCGACCGGCGGCAGCTCAACCATCTCTTCGTATTGAATGCGATTGGCAAGTAATCCTTCCAGTTTAAGACGTGTCTTTTCAATTGCCTCGGCCGCCTCGGCCTTGCTTATAAATTCTATATCTTCCTCGGCAAAATCCAGTCCCGCCTCGATAAGGCTCATCACTTCGAGCAGTTCGGCCCTAAGCTGCCGGACCGTCTGACTCAGTTTGCCGCCCAGGAGTTTTTCCGCCGCAGCCAACTGGAATTTGTTACTGCTGGCGACCACTTCGGCGACCGCCTCGGCCTGCGTTAAATCCATTTTGCCGTTGAGGTACGCCCTTGCCGTGAATTCGCCCGGCCCCGCCCCGCGCGCACCAGCCGCTTTTACTCGCCTTATTACCTCTTCGGTCACACTCGGATTCGTAAGGATATGCAGCTCAGCCAGGTCATCGCCGTTATAGGAATTCGGCCCCGGGAATATGTAAGCCTTTGCGTCTATTACTAACTGCTCTTTGATGCGCAGCTTTCCAGAATATATTCGGCCTTTGCGCGCGACCAAAGCCGACCCATAATCCGGGCCGTGAAAAATCTCTCTTAGAATACTGAACGTTTCCGGCCCGCTTATGCGCACAATCGCCTCCGCACCCGCGCCCGGCGGACTGCTTGCCGCTACGATTGTGTGATTAGTTTCATACATAAGAAACGAAAAATTGAAAGCGCAAAACTCAAAACCATAACTCAAAATTCAAAAACAGCTTTACAGCTTTTTGCAGACAACTGATAAAATTTAAGTTTTAAGCTTTGGCTTTGCGTTTTTAGCCTTAAGCTTTAAATTTTGTAGAATGGTTTTGGTTTTTTCTTTTTAACCTTTCCCCCCGTTTTGGAGGTAACCGAGACCAGCCCCCCGGCCTCTTTTACCTCCTCCTGAATTTTATGCCTTCGAATCACATACTGCTCGAGAATGCCGGCAAACGTGCTGGCCATAATATAAAGATTCAGACCCGACGGCGCATTATACAAAAACAAAAGCATCATAATCGGCATCATAATCTGCATCATCTTTTGTTGCTGGGCGGATTGTGGATTTGTCGCGCTCTGCGCCGATGCATGCGGCATCAGCTTCTGCTGCAAATACATCCCGACGCCCAGCAAAATCGGCAAAAGGTTAAACGATTCGAGCTTGCCTAACAGCGGAAAATTCACCGCCGAGAATTTCACGAGCGCGTCCGGCGCCGACAAATCGGTAATCCAGACCGGCAAAAACGGCGCGCCGCGAAGGTCGACACTTGCATATATCGCGCTGTAAAGCGCAATCCAAATCGGCATCTGCAGAAACATCGGCAGGCAGCCCATAATCGGCACCGCACCCTGCTCCTTGTAGAGCGCCATCACACGCTTGTTCATCTCCGCCTTGTTGTTCGCGTATTGCTGCTTTATCTCCTCGACCTTCGGCCCGAGCTTCTGCATCTTCATCATAGAAACCTGGCTCTTCTTCGTCACCGGGTGCATCACCAGCCTGACCACAAAAACCAGTATGATGATAACAACCCCGTAATTCGGTATGATGCCGTACATCCATTTCATCACCGCCAATATCCCGAACGCCAGTGGATTTACCAGATTCGCCGGACAGCAGCAGGATAAAAAGGTGATTGTGTGATAAAAACCGAGCTTGCGATACAACTCGTTTTTCTCGAAGAGGTTTTTGTCTTTCGGCCCGAGATAAAGTTGAAATTTATATCCCCTGACGCCGCCCGGCTCAATAGGTCTTGCGCCTATCGTGAAGCTAAAGCCGATGGTCTCGTCACCTTCTTTCGTCTCGTCCCGGTCGTAATACCGTGCTATCTTATCCGTCACCCAGTCTGCCGCCGGGCCGTCCGCATCCGGCACAGGCCGTAATATGGCCGTGAAATACTTATTTACCGTCGCCGCCCACAGGAAACGAACGTCGCCCCGCGGGGGTTTTATTCGCAACTGTTCGAGGGCCGCTTGTTCTTTTTGCCGGGCCTGGTTTTTGTCCTGCAGCGTTTGGGCAATCTCATATTCTTTTGAAGCGTCCCTCAGCCCCATCTTGTTCTTGAGTTTGCCGGTGAAAGGCGTGGCAACTTCCTTGGTTACTCCGCTCGTTTTGCCGTCGGCGCCTATAAAGCCGCCCACGACTTTTCGCGCGTCGATTCGTGTGCCCTCACGCCTAATGCCCAAAGGCCCCTGCAGCTCGAACCACATCTTCAATTCATCGCTCGTAAGGTTCCGGACGTCCACTTCACACTCGAGGTGATAGCTGTCCCGCATAACCGTGTATTTTTTGGTAATTTTGACCGCGTCTTTGCCCCGCGCGTCCCTGATGAGGGCCTCGAAACTTACTTTCTCTGAGTTGTCTCTGTCCACAACTTCCGAGCACGCCCAGTCGAGCTTGTCCAGCCGCAGTTTCAATCCTTCGTCGGCAAAAACGAAATCGCCGTTGGCCATCGACAGAATTTCGCTGCCATCCCGCCGAATCACCGGCAGGAGAATTACAAACCGCCCCTTATCGGGGTCGCGGTCGTTATATTCACTCAAGGTTGCCGTTCTGATAGCGGCCCCTTTTGAGCTCAATTCCACCTGGAACTTAAATCCGCTTGCCGGGTCAATCGAGCCTAATGTAACGGTCTTTGGCCTTCCTCCAACAGCCTGCAAACTCGAAAACCTCTCCTGCTCATTACTGTTACGTTCAACTTGTTCTGCAGCTTCCGGGCTTGCTAACGTCGCCTCGCTTGCCAGCGACATTACAAGCTTATTCTCAACACTTATGCCTGCTTCGAAAAGCCCCGAATCAAATACAAGGATTCCGCAAAGAACCAAGAACGCCGTCAAAAATATGCCTATAGTGATTTTTATTTTCATATCGTCCAGTTTGTCATTGCGAGGCCCGTAAGGCCGCGGCAATCTTGTTTTCTTCTTACAATAATCAATAATCATTCATCAATTATCAATTGATTCTCCGCCTCCGGCCCCTACCGTCCCTCCGTCAGCCTGTCAGCCTCGAAGTTGTCCAGGTCGTCAATTGCGTATATTTTTTCCGCTGTGGCCTCGAGGTCATACTCTAATCTGACAAAATGCACTTCGTTTCCCTCGATGTAAACGTAGCCGGCCCGCGGGTCCCTGTCTCTCGGCTGGCCCACCGAGCCGACGTTGATAATCGCCCGCTCGTTTGACACGATGGGATAGACGTTGCCCAGCTCGTCCGGGGCGTAAAAATCGGGGTCTTCGAGAAAGACGCCCGGCAAATGCGTGTGCCCCACAAAGCAGATGTGGTCGGTCTTTTCGAAAAGCAGCCGCATCTTCGCCGGGTTCGTGTAAACATCGTCGGGAAAAATGTATTCGTTAATCGGCCTTCTCGGCGATGCATGCACAAAGTCGATTTTGGCCTTTACGTCGCTCAGGTTCGTCTCCAGTGTCTGGCGCATCGGCTGCGAGCCTAAAAAGGCCCATCGCTGGTTCCGCAATTCCGCCTGCTCTTCCGCCTCTAAAATATCTCTGCTCCAGTAGCTGGCCTGTTCTGCCCCGAGATTAAAATTTGTCGGCTCGTAAAAGACCGCGTAGTCGTGGTTGCCCAGCACGCAGAACTTACAGCTTTCCATTATCAGGCTAAGGCATTCCTTCGGGTTCGGCCCGTACCCCACGACGTCGCCGAGGCAAAATACGGTTTTTATGCCCCGCTTCTCGATATCTGCCAGAACGGCCGACAAGGCCTCCAAGTTCGAATGAATATCACTTATAAGTGCGAACATCTCTATCACCTTAATTATTAATAATAACTGACAGGAACCTTTTTATACCGAAACCCCACTGAAATTGCCAGTTGTTTTTCTTTCGTCATTCCTGCGAAAGCAGGAATCCATATCTTTATATTATGTCATTGCGATGAGTCCCGATTCATCGGGATGATGCGGCAATCTCTCTTGCTTGCCTCGGCGTAGCCTTTAGGCGTAGACGGGTCATTCCTGCGACACCTGTCCTGAGCAAGGTCGAAGGATTACCAGTGGATTTTGTTGGCTTTGAATAATCAGTATTAATGGATTTATCTTTGAAGTTTATGAGATGAGAAATTTTTGAATCCTTTTGGTTAGTTTTTCAATATCCCTGATTTGGCATTCCCAGACAGTCAGTACCTTCCAGCCCTGCTGACGAAGTTTTTTCAGGTTGCGTCTGTCGCGGTCTTTATTACCCTGCCTTTTGGTCTGCCAGAATTGTTTACGTGTTGCAGGTATAACCCGGCCATAACGACAGTTGTGCATATGCCAGAAGCAGCCGTGGACGAAGATTATTTTTCGATGTTTAACTAAAACTAAATCAGGTTTTCCGGGTAAGTCTTTTCTGTGCAGGGAATATCTGTATCCCAAACGATGAACAAGTGAACGCACAACAATCTCAGGCTTGGTATTTTTACACTTAATTTGAGACATGTTGTAGGAGCGTTGTTTTTTAGAATGGACGTCAACCATACATAAGTGTTAGATAATTTTGTTTTTTTTCCACCTGATCATAGCAGGATCCAAATGTTGCTCAAAAAATGTCTCGAAAGATATAACATTTGATGAAGATGGATATACATTTGCCCGAATATGCTCTGGAACAACGACATATATTCTATGGTTCTTTATTTGTGATAATTGTTTGGATGAAATTTTAGTGTCAATAGTTGCTAAGAAAAAGAGGTATCCCCGTGTGCCTTCAGTAACTATTTGTCGCCAGCGTTCTTTCAAAGTGCGTTTTACCGTAAATATAACAGAATCCATTGCATTATTACGAAAATGTTCTTCACTGGGCAGGAGGAAATCCGGTTTGCCATTAATGACGGGCTGAGAAGTATATGGATAGTCGAGTTGATTGAAAAGAGTCCGTATTATATGTTCGAAAGCTTTTCCTGCCCGTGCTTTACGGCTTTGGCTTAAAGACAAGAAAAAATCGTTTATTGCGGAATAATTTGAGTTTAATAAATCGAAGAAATCATTTTTTGTTGGATTTGAAGAAAGTTTATTTGAGAAAACATTTCTAAACGCTTGTGCAACAGAGTCTTGTTCTTCTTTTCGATAAATCTGATAAGCAACTTTTTCTATTTCCGCTACAAGTTGACTGAAATTGGATTTTATAAACTCTGGTTTTCTCCTAGATGAAATTAGCACTTTTTCTATTGCGAGTTTCATGATTTCTGGGCCAGATGGAAGAATTTTGTTTTTTATTTTTTTCAAATCTGATAAAGTTTTTTGTTGAGACATTCAACTTGTCCTTTTCAACAATGCGTAATATTCATACGCAGGGTTTTTATAATTTCATTTGCTATATCTTTTATTAATGGAACTACTACAGAATTTCCGAACTGTTTGTATGCTTGAGTATCGGATACTGGGATTTTGAAATTAGGTTTTAACTGAGTGAAGCCCATAAGATTAGCACATTCTTTAGGTGTAAGACGGCGAGGATTTTTATCATTTCCCTGAGGGATTAATATTTCTGAGCCATCCTTGTAATACCTAGCACTTAATGTACGAGCTATACCTTCTTGGGTAGTTAATCCGAAGCCAAAACCATTCCCATTAGCTTTATGTTTTTTTGCGTATTCCTGTAGATAATTCCAGAGATGGTCGGTAAGAGTGTACTTTGAATCTACTTTTTTCTCTAATATATCCCGAAGCTTTGGTTTTTTTATTGGATTATGTTTTGGAAAATCAAACAGGCAGAATTTTCTAAAACCTGCAATAAATATCCTTTCGCGATGCTGAGGTACGTAGGATGCTGCATCAAGCACATCGTCATAAATAGTATAACCCAAGTCTTTTTCCAGTGAGTCTCTTATAATGGCATATGTTCTGCCTTTGTCATGACTTTGAAGATTTTTTACATTTTCCAGAAGAAAGGCAGAAGGTTTTTTATCTCTTAGTATTCGTTTTATTTCAAAGAAAAGAGTGCCTTGTGTTGGGTCCTTAAAGCCGTGTGGTCTGCCAAGTGCATTCTTTTTTGAAACTCCGGATATCGAAAAGGGTTGGCAGGGAAAACCTGCTACCAGTATATCGTGGTCCGGTATTTCCGAACTTGGAATTTTTTTAATATCACCTCTCGGTTTCTCTCCGAAATTTGCCTCGTATGTCTGCTGTGCAAATTTGTCCCATTCCGATGAAAAAACACATCTGCAACCAGCCTTTTCAAATGCAAGTCTAGTTCCGCCTATACCCGCAAATAAATCTATAAACGTAAGTTGCCTTTTATGAGGGATCAGTTCATAAGTTCTGTTTTTTTTATGTTTAATCTCGATCTTATCGCCGGGTATAAGATTATTTATTTTAACGAGTGTTTTTACCCAGGAGCGTTCTCGGAATATCCAGCGAGGCCTTCCTGAAATACTATCACTCGGAATATCTGTTTTTACAGGTTCTTTCAGGCCAGGCGCAATAATCACTATCGGTTTTCCCATGCCGGATTTTTTGTTGTGGGAACCAAAGGCATCAGTAGGGAAAAAATCCTTACCACACGGCCTTATATTCAAATTACCGTGTTTATGAGCAGCGGATGTGATTTCGATAATCCCTGACTTCATTAAAATAAGTCCCTGATGTTGACTTTTAATGCTTTTGCGATCTTCTCAAGATTGCGAAGACCGATGTTCTTTTCGCCACGTTCGATTTGCCCTACATAAGCGCGGTGAAGATCCGCGAGACCGGCAAGTTTTTCCTGTGAAATGGCCTTATCTTCTCTAATCCGGCGGATATTGAATCCAACACGCACACAGATATCTTCCATGAAATTCTCCCTGATAATATTTTAGTTATTGCTACTTATTGTTCGACTACCTATAGGTAGCATTATCCTGGTGTGGTACTAACAATCTACAACGGCTTGATTATTATTGACTTGGGGTTTGTTTATTTCTTCCTGCGGTGATTTTTGCTGCCTGCGGTTCGGGAAGGATTAAAATTCCTCCCGGCTCCTGTCCTGAGTACAATCGAAGGATCACCGGCCTCAACTGGCGAAACCTGTCCTGAGTATAGTCGAAGTAGCCGAAGGGCCTTTGGTAGCATTATTCTATCGGCAAATAAGAAGTTTTTGGATTTTCGATTTTAGTCATTTGAATTTGTTTCGGATTTCGATATTCGGATTTCGTGTTTCGGCCAGCCATCCTCTGTCCTCTGTCCTCTGTCCTCTGTCATCCATCATCGAGTATCAAGCATCCAGCATCGAGTATCTGCTGCCGCCAACTAAAAACTCAACACTAAGCACTCAAAACTAAAAAAGAGCCCAGCAGGTGGCTGGACTCTTTTTTCTTGTAATCGCGGTTCATAGCTCTAAAATAAGGCCCTTAATGCGGTTAGCTGTTTACTATACGCTGTCCGCTAAACGCTATTAATGCAGCGCCCGACGCCGCTTTACGCTGGACGCTGTCGAATATAGTTCCTGTGAAAGATAGCACCTATCGAAGATAGCTTTGCTGGAGACGCGATAATGGCAGATAAGACGCTTCTTGAAACGAAGGACCTGGTCAAGAAATACTCCGGCCGAACCGTTGTCAACAAGGTCTCCATATCCGTCGCACAGCAAAGCATTGTCGGCCTGCTCGGCCGAAACGGGGCCGGCAAGACCACCACATTCAGGATGATTATCGGAATGATTGTGCCTGAAGGCGGCACGGTCATTTTCGAGGATGCTGACGTTACTATACTGCCTATGTTTAAGCGTGCTCGGTTAGGCATGGGCTATCTTTCACAGGAGCCGAGCATTTTCCAGCGGCTCAGTGTAAAGGACAATCTCGCGGCGATTTTGGAGACGATGTCGCTGACCAGGGCCGACCGCATCGCCCGGGCCGAGATGCTCATTGAGCGGTTCGGCCTGAAGGAGGTCGCCGAGAGTTATGGCAGATTCCTTTCTGGCGGCGAGCGCAGGAAGCTCGAGATTGCTCGTGCTATGGTTACGAATCCTTCGCTGATACTTTTGGACGAGCCTTTCAGCGGCGTCGACCCCATCACCGTCGAGGAATTGCAGCACGAAATCCGCCGCCTGGCCGCCTCCGGCGTAAGCATCCTAATTACAGACCATAACGTTGAGCGCACTCTCGAGGTCGTCGATAAGGCGTACATAATTGACCATGGCAGGGTTATTGCGGCCGGGGCGCCGTCGCAGATTGTGCGGAATGAGGTGGTAAGGGCGAGCTACCTCGGCAATATATTCGAAGGCGATGAGTTCGACGATAATTAGCGGCGGGCCTTAGGCACAATCTGCTGAAAGGCTTCGATGAACCGCTTGAGGGCTGCGAAATGCGATAAAAAGAATGCTGAAAGGTTGCACTGCTTTAAGGCGGTGATAAAGAGATAGATTTAAGGCTGCGATAAAGAGATTCAACTTGCCGGGGATGTGCCCGGCGAAAATGAGGACAATTAAAAATGGTTAATCCTGAAAAGTGTCAACTGACCCGTTTTCCGGCTCCGGTTCTAACCAAGGCCGCGGAGCCTGTCGCGAAAATCGACGATAATATCCGCCGACTCGCTGAAAAAATGATTGATATTATGCTCGAACATAAAGGTGTAGGCCTGGCCGGTCCGCAGGCCGGCGTGCCGCTGCGAATCTTTGTGGTCTGCCTTGACGGCAAAAAAGAAAACGCAAAGGTGTATATAAACCCTACACTTGTTCCCGATGCGCAGCTTGTGCCGATGGAAGAGGGCTGCCTTTCACTGCCCGGCATTTTCACAAAGGTCCGGCGATACAAAAAATGCTCCATAAAAGCGACCGGCCTTGACGGCAGGGAATTTGCCGAACAGGCCGAGGGGCTGCTTGCAAGGGCCTTTCAGCATGAGTGCGACCACCTCGACGGAGTACTCATAATCAACCGAATCGGCGAGATTGCTAAAATCGCCTTTCGCGCACGACTAAAAGAGTTAAAGAAATTGTACGGCAAGACAAAAGAATAACGCACCCAAGGCCGGTGTTTTCACGTTCGAAGGATTAAGAGTCGGGATTAATTATGAACATTGTATTCCTGGGCTCAGGCAGGTTCGGCATCGATTCGCTAAATGCCCTTCTCGGCTCGGAGCACACGATACTGCATATTTTCACACAGCCGCCGCTGCCGGCCGGGCGGGGCAGAAAGACCCGGCAAACGCCCGTTGCCGAGTGGGCCGAGGCCAATAAAGTACCTTGCACCGAGACCGACGATATAAACCGGTCCGAGATGCTCCAAAAAATCAAAGAGTGCAATGCGGAGCTGGCCGTCGTCGTCGCCTTCGGTCAAAAAATCGGCGATGAACTTATTAAGTTATTTCCCAAAAGAATCATTAACGTGCACGCATCGCTGCTGCCCGCGTACCGAGGCGCGGCACCGATTAACTGGGCGATAATCAAAGGTGAGAAAATTACCGGCGTAAGCATAATCACCGTCGTGCCGCAAATGGATGCCGGCGAGATTATCACGCAGGACCAGGTTGAAATAACGCCGGAAGATACGGCCGAGAGCCTTGGCGATAAGCTGGCAAAAATCGCGGCGCCGCTGCTGCTAAAAACAATCGGGCAAATCCAGGAAGGGACGGCTTTTTATTGCGAGCAGGATGTCGAGTTTGTCAGCCTTGCGCCTAAACTTAAGAAATCCGACGGTGTTCTTAACTGGTTCGACTCGGCGGAGCTGCTTCGAAACAGGATTCACGGGCTTTGGCCCTGGCCGGGCGGGCAAACTGAGTACGTTTCCCAGAAAACTCAAAAGTCCTGCAGGGTGATTATAGCAAAGGCTGAGGTAATTAAATTAACACCAAGTCAACCGATTCCGCCCGGAACCTTAAACGAAAACCTGAATGTTATTTGCGGCAAGGATGCGCTTCGAATAATCAAAATCAAGCCTGCGGGCAGCAGCCTGATGGACTTTGCCGACTTCGTTAACGGCAGACATACCGAGCCGGGGGATAGGTTCGTTACAATTCAAGCAGAATAAATTGTTATTGGTGAATGGTTAAATGGTGCGATGCCCCTAGGGGACGCTAGCGCAGTCCCTGTGGGATGCTTGCTGTCCCTGTGGGAAGCTAACGCTCTGCCCGGAGGCCCTTCGACAAGCTCAGGACAGGCCGCGATGGTTTGACAGGCTCCATTCGACAAGCTCATGACAGGCACCACAGGGAGGAAACATAATTGAGGACACGCCCGAATATAAGATAATCGCTCATACAGTAAATGAAAGTCAAATACTCGGGCGTATCACAACACCAAACAGTTGCATCAAGAAAACTAAAAAGCTAAATTAGGTTTTTTTCTTGCGTCTCCTGTCCGGCCTTTGCGTCAAAGCTGAACCGGCAAGGCTTTTTGTTACCTTTGAGGTTCTTTCGCTTCGCAGAACTTTGGAGGCAATTTTGCCTACTCTTTTTGATGTTCTTTCATTCCTTGCCATTTTTGGCATCCTTAAAAAAATAGTTAATAATTTAAGTGCGCCCCGCACCGAACGAGGCGCACTTTCAGCCTTTTATAGGCCATAGTAGGCCATAAAGACCCATCTACGCCTTATCGGCTTACCGGAGGTTTGTGAGCGCATGGCGCGACTCCCTTCTGGAATGGCTCTTGACATTGGGGCCGAAGTGTCGATAATTAATGTAGGTACAAACTATCGGGCTTCGGCCCCGCCCTAACGTTTGCCATCCGTGAACGTTAAGGTGACGCAACATTCGGGCTGCTCTTTTCGAGAGGGCAGCCCTATTCCTTTAGATCATTTAACTCGGTACTTACGCTTTTACTATTATTGCTTTCAACATCTTTATTCTGATTGCCAGTTGTCGTTTTTGTTTTTCTGGTAGCAGGATACCACTTAGGCAACCCACCAGACCTTTAGTCACGTTGAGTCTTTTTCACGAATTCATTGGGGCTTTTTATTGAATCTCTTCTATTTCTTCTTTAATCTTTTGAATCCGTTTAGCGTCTTCTTCGGATGTTTCCAATTCTTTTTCTTTGTTGTACTTAGCAGTAGGATACCATTCAGTTAATCCCCAAGTATCATTTGGCAGTCGATGAAATTTTGGGTTTTTTGACATGCTGATAGCAAGGCCACGTTTTTTGATACCTTCGTTTTTGCCGGTGAGTTTACAGCCGCCAGCTACCAATTCTTCATAGATATCATTGAGTTTTACTGCTCCAAGATTTGCAGCCTTTCTCTTTTCGAGAACTTCTGTGATAACTCTGGCAAGCGGTTTGCCATAATACTCGTCGCTACGCAGCGACAGGTTGTTATCGGTTTTTTCTACTACTTCATCATACTTAGGGGGCTGCTCCATAATCTCGTAAAGGCAATTTATAGCCGTTTTTATTCTTACAGCTTCTGTATTTATCTCTTTGAGACGGCTTTCTAAATCAGCTATGGTTTTTCGTGCATGTTCCATTTTAAATCTCCCTTTCTTTTAACTATGTGTAAATAGTAAAACATTTTGCCATTTAAGTCAATGGGAAAAATGTTAAAAGTTTAAATTATTTTATTGCTGCATAACTCCTTGTTATTAAAACACTTAACATATTTTATTTAATATACTAAAGTCATTAATTGACTTGGACGAAAAGTTATATATAATATATAACGTGAGAGGAGAGTTTTTTATGGATACAAAAATCAGCTTAACTTTTGGGCAGCTTTTGAAAAAAATACGGGTAGAGGAGGCTAACATAGGATTACGACGATTTGCTGCTTTAGTAGATTTACAAGCATCAAATCTTAGCAACATAGAACAGAGCAAAATACCTCCACCCGCCAATAAGAAGCAATTAGATTGCATCTGTGATACTTTGGGACTCTCTAAGGCAGACCCTCGTAGGGCAGAATTGTTTGATTTGGCAGCTAAAGGTAATAGTGGCCGCATACCAGCGGATGTAGCAGCTATTGTCAAGGAACACGAAGGAGTGCCTGTATTAGTTAGAACTGTTGCAAATCGACAGCTTAGTGAAGAGAAACTGAGAGAGTTAGCAAAGTATATAGAGGAGAACTACTGATTTGGCAGGGATGGAGCCTTCCCATGTTGCACCACATAGCAATGCCGAAATAGAGCGAGCGGTTGATAGATTGCTCTCGGAATCTTTTTCCAGAGGCATTGACCCACCTATCGATATTGATTTAGTTGCTGAGAAACAGCCGTTGATAGATTCTATTGGCCTAATTCCTTCTATGAGGTCAAAGTTCAATGTTGATGCTGTTCTTTACCAAAATAAAGAAGGTCGATTTGATATTCTCATAGACTCCGATACCGACTCGTTTTGGAGAGTAAAGGCTCATTTTTCGGTTGCACATGAACTTGGGCATGTAGTATTGCATCCGAGATTATATTCAGGATGTGTCACAATTGACGATTCAGTAGCACTTTCTAATAGAATAAGAAAAAGCTATCGACAGATTGAGCGGGAAGCTAACTATTTCGCGGGCGCTATTCTTGTTCCACGTCAAACCATCTTTGATGACACACAACAATTGTATAAAGGTATTTTGGATGGCTACGCAGGAGATATTGGCTGGGAAAATGTTATCTCAATGTTGCATTCTGCGTTAGCTAATAGATATCAGGTTGGTGTTGAACCAATGCAAATACGTTTAAGCCAACTCAGTATTAAACCTCGATTAATGGAGGCTATAACCAGCCGACTCAATTTTATTAGTTGGGATTAATTAGCAACTTCCTTAATTTTTTCATCAACGTCATATATTGACCTTGATAGATTTTTTTTACGCGCTTAGTATTTTTCCTGCCCCAAAGGGATAATTACCATTAACTAATTTACCAATTCACTTAGGGAAAATTCAGTTCCGCGTATTGGCCCTGATACTCCCTCGCTGCTGCCGCAGGCAGCAAAGCGATTTATTATTTAATATTTAAGATTTAAGATTTTCAATTGTAGGTTGAAGATTGCCGCGCTTTGCAAAAAAGACAACCCACGCGATAAATCGCGGGGCTAAGTATTTTGCGTCGCCGTTCCGGCGACGGCTAAACGACCCCACGTCGAAAGCAATGTGGATTAATCGTCGAATGGAAATAATTTTAATCGGGGAAGTTCAAGGGGAAAAATTGTTCATCATACTTTTTTGCGGCAGCGTCATATGCTTTGGCGGCCTCGGTTTCGTTCTTAAAGTAGCCGAGGTGGATTGGTTTTCTATTTATCCTGATTGCGGCCTGCCATTTGCCGAAACGGCGGTGCCAATGGACGCCGCGATATTTCGATGAGGTATTTTTGCGGCCAAGGCGCTTGTTGCGAGAGTTCTGGCTCTTCGTTGCGGGACGAAGGTTGGCCTTTCGGTTGTCCAGGCCGTTGTGGTTGATGTGGTCAACGCACAGCCAGTGAGGGACGCCTAAGACCTCGCGGTGCATCCAGATGAGCTTTTTGCGGGAGCCGGGTTTGTGACGAACGGCGTAGAAGGTGGCGGAGCCCGTGTGGGCGTGCCATCTGAAAAGTGCTAACCACGGATAGTCTTCGGGGTCAACTATGGCGAACTTGCCGCGGGTGAGAGGGATTCTGCGGAAGGCGTAGCCGTGACGCAGACAACGATAGAGAAGCACGAGCCGGATAATCGAGCGTTCTATAAATTTTGGAATATGTATCGTTATTGTAATATCGATGATACTGCCCCTCTTCCGGCTAATTCCCGTGACCCGTGGCACGAGCAACGAAACGCGCCTCTTGATGCTAGATCCTTCGACTCGGTCGCTGGTACACCATCGGCCTCGCTCAGGATTTCGCCAATTATGGGGGCCTGTAAAAAAAGGCCCTCCTAAAACAGTTGAAATAGATCCTTCGACGCAGCCGCCGGCACACCGTCGGCCTTGCTCAGGATTTCGCCAATAGTAGAGGTTTGAAAAAAAATAGTCCCTCCACTATTGGCTCAACCTGCGCGTTTTGGCGAAAAAAACGGATTTTCAAGGGGGGTAGAAAAAGGTAAGTGCTTATTATGAAAGGAGATAATTTTTTTTATTTTTTTCAAAAATGAAGAAAAACAACCTGCGCACTTTGTTCTATCTTTATTTATAAGTCTGAGAATATCTAGTAAAAGCGTACAGCCCTTCGACTACTTCGACAAACTCAGCATCAGTTTGCTCAGGGTAAACTGTGGAGTGGATAGGGTTTAAGGGCAGGAAATTGTAGGGTGGGGCTTGCCCCACCATTATTTTTTCACCGCGGCCGTTTAAAATCCATATATCGGTGGGCTAAAGCCCACCCTACGAGTTGCCCATAGGTGAACTTGCCAGGGGACAACCGCCGAAGGCGGAAGTATCAAAAATCGCATTTTGCCTGATTTGGACCCTGTTGTATCAGTAAAAATAAATTTTTTACTTTACAGCACTCGAATTTGTGGAGTAGTATACCGGGTACAAGTGAGGTGGGTGAGATTTAGTTGCACGCGAATTGTTTTTATTGTTCTCTTAAAAAGATGAAAGTTCATCATATTTAAAGAGGGTGTTATGAAAACATATCGGCATACTAACTCACTGTTTTTTGTGCTGTTTCTCCTCGCTGTGTTATCTGCTGGGGCGGTTCGAGCAAGTATCCTCGACCAACACCAGGAACAAATTGGCGGTTGCTGGCTTGTGATATCCCCCGAGTGGTATATCGCACAGACCTTTACGGCCGGTATGACCGGTCAATTAGAAAAAGTGGATGTATTCCTTGAGAATTCATTTACCAGTCATGGGCTATATCCTACTACAGTCAGCGTTGTAAACGTGGAAGATTCAGTTCCAAGTGGCTCTGTGCTGGGGTCAGTCTATCGAGATAATCTGACCGCAGGATTTAACAGCGTAAACTTCCTGTTTCAATATGTTTTTCTTACTGTCGGTACTCAATATGGTATTGTCCTTTTCAACGACGACCCCTACCCTTATCTTGGGCCCTCCACTCAGTGGTGCTGCAAAGATAGCGACGTCTATCCTGCCGGTGCATTGTGGTCTTATACGTCCGGTGTTTGGACTCAAACTATAACACCGCCGGGCGGCGGACCTGATGAAACTCTCTACGATAAGGACGCTGCGTTCAGAACTTATATGATTCCTGAGCCGGCAACGATTTTGCTTCTTGGCCTCGGTGCTTGTGTGCTGAGAATGAGGCCTTAAGCAATGGCACCAGTTACCAATATAAAGCTGGTGCAGCGTATTCTGGACAGGATTTTACCGCTTTTGGCAGGTATTTCGGGGCGTGGAATTTTTTTTTAATACCGGCGAACCGCCGTCTCGGCAGTCCGTAGATAAAAATAGAACAAAGACAAGTAAATAGCGGTTAAAAAAACCGAGAAAAACTCCTCCTTCTTTAAAGATTTTTAGTCCACTCGCTTCGTGTTGGCAGCGCCGTGGGGAACGGCGCTGCCGTTTTTTTTAACGTGAAATGGATTCCTGCAGTTTTTTGAGTATATCGCATGCTTTTGCGATTTTATTGCCGTTGGGACCCTGCCAGGTAAGCTCGATATTCTGCTTCAGAAAGTCCTCAATTTTCCTGCATGCCAGGATTACCGTAGCATGATTTTTGTTGCCCATACACCTGCCGATTTCCGGGAACGACATTCGGGTATGTTTTCTTGCGAGGTACATACTGAAGGAGCGTGTGAGGCTGACGGTTTTATCCTTTTTCGAGGAATGCACGTCGGCCGGCGTGATTCCGAAAAATGTGGTGACGGCCGACTCGATATCGGAAATGTGCACAATCGGGTCTGTTCGGGATATGTGTTCCTGCAGAAGTTGTTTGGCCATATCGAGGGACATTTTTTGATTCTGCAGGGAGGCGAAGGCCACGAGTTTTAATAATGCGCCTTCCAGCTCACGGACGTTCGTCTTCATATTCTCAGCGATGTATTCAATGATGCTGTTGGAGATATCCTTTTTCATTGTTTCGGCTCTTTGTTTGCAGATACGGCATCTTGTCCGAAAGTCAGGCGGTTCAATTTTCACGACCATCCCGGATACGAATCTGTTTACGAGCCGTTCTGAGAGCTGGCCTATCATTTTGGGATGCGCGTCGGAGGCCAGCACTATTTGTTTCCCGGCCAGGTCAATGGTATTAAAAGTATGCAGAAACTCCTCCTGCGTTGATGGCTTGCTGGCCAAGAAGTGTATGTCGTCGATCGCCAACAAATCCATTTGCCGGAACCGCCGCCGAAAAGCATCCAGCTTTTTGGTCTTCAAGGCCAGCACGAACTGATTGGTAAAGTCCTCCGCTGAAACGTAAAGCCATTTGGCCTGCGGCTTGGCTTCACGTACTGCATTGCATATCCCTTGCAACAGATGCGTTTTGCCAAGCCCATATCCTCCGTGTACGAACAGCGGATTAAAAGGACTGTTTTGTTCGGTGACAATGGTTTTTGCTGCATTGTAGGCAAGTTGGTTAGATGGACCTACAACGAAAGTGTCCAGACTTAGCTTGAGTGGTTTTTGCTCGGCAGGGCGCGGTTTTATTCTGCTGCGAGTCGAGGTGTTATGAGCTCTTTCAACAAAGCGAGCCTGTGAATCGAGCTGAGTCCGACGCTGCTGGCCGGCCAGCTCAGGATCAATAGCAAAAACAATCTTTTTGCTTTTTCCAGTAGCAAGCTGAACAGCCTTGTCAATATCGTTCGAGAAATGGTCCTCAATCCAACCACCTATAAACAGATTCGGCACGCCGACCTTTATATAGTCGTCTGAGATTGTCAATCTGATGGAATTTTTGAACCATACCCGGAATTTTTGCTGTCCAATTCTTTCAGCGATTGCGTTGCTAACGGCACTTACCTCATCCGTGATAGTAGCTTGCATCAGTTCGCTCCCCTGCCTGAATTTCGAGATATAATCAAACGTCCTTGAGCCGTATTGTGTTGCTGAACGTAACAATTTTGAATGTTAATAGTGAACTTAAGTAAAAGCAATGGCATTTTTGCGGAATTCTTTTCCACATTGCAAATGTTGTGGAGGAAAAGACACTTGCGCGCCGAAAATTTTTTTTTGTGAACAAGTTTTGCACAGGCTAAATGCTCATTGTGGAAAAGGTGTGGATTGATTTAAATTTTTTTTGATAAAAAATGAAAGTGGCACAAACATTGCAAGCTATTGAGAGGTCAAACAAGGCGGATAGAGAGGTAGGTAAATGGTAATTGGTTAAATGGTTATTGGTAATTGGTTAAACGATAACTGGTAATTAGCTAAATCCGCCACGGGTGGATAAGTAGTGGATTCTCGATTCCCAATGCTCATAGTTCGGTCAAATCCTAAACAAATTCGAATCACCAAAATACGAAATTCGAAACGAACTTCAGATGGCACTGCCTGTTAATACCACCTAGCGCAGGGAAGCAGAGTGAATTAGTAGATTAGTGAATCAGATGCTCGATTATGAGCGTACAGCGTGGAGCGTTTAGGGGTTGGGGATTGGGGGATAGGGATTAGGCAAGGGGATATTTAATTAGACACGGATACCGCCTATGGTGCAAGCTATGGCATAAATTTACACGGATTGAGAAATAATGTAAAAATCAAAGTGTAAAATGCAAAATTACAGTTTAAAATTCAAAATTAGCTTTGAGGTACTAGTTGTTAGTAACAGGTAGCGCCAGAATAGGGGAGTTTTTTAGCCAAAGCCCCGATAAATCGGGATGAAGACAAGAGCACAGAGGGCACAGCCCCGATGTATCGGGATGCAGACAAGAGCGTTTTGGCTAAGGCCCAAAAGGGCCTTTTGCGTTCTGCGCCTTGAAGAATTCCACAAATATCATTTGCTCTATCTTCACGGCTCGACCACCGTCCCGATGCATCGGGACATACGCCAAAGTATTAATTCACCACGAATACACACGAATATACACTATTTATAATTAGACACGGATTAACGCAGATTAACACTGTTTAGCCACAGAGGGGACAGAGACCACAGAGGGATTTACTCAACTTGCCGAATTTAGCCAATGGCGTTCTCGATATAACTCTCTGCGACGCTCTTTTGCTTCGTTCGGCGAATCCCGAAAAAATCGGGCTTCCCTTTATATGTCGAGTAAATCGAAGATGAGAAGACTGATAACTGGTTATTTGTTAAATAGATACTCGATACGAAATACGCGATACGACATACGATATACGAGTACAATTTTTGCTTTTCAATATCGGATTTGGTGATAAAATTAGGTATAATCCAAAAATAAGAAGGAAAAACATACTCAGCACCCAAAGAATGATTCGAGAACAAGATAAATGGCAAAAAGTGAGATATTCGTTGGAAGAAAAAAGGAACTCAAGGGTTTCGTGAAAGTTCTTGAGGACCAGAGGGGACAGGCGATTATCGTCACGGGTAACAGGGGAATGGGTAAGACATGGCTTGTCAATCGTATGGCAAAATTGGCAAGTGAACATCCCGCATTAAAATGCGGGTGGGTTCGGTATGAGGTGACACCGAATAACAGCCCGGATTCAACGATGGCAATTATGATGGATAATGCATTCGATGCGGGGCAGGTTACAGAAGGTTCGTTTGACGGAACAAGAAGAGGATTAGAGCAATGGAGGGGCTTTTTCAACGTATTCAATCTCGGGGATTTAGTATTAAGCTTGCGGAGGGATCCGGCGAAAGATACGCGGCAGCAATTTTTGGAACGGCTGGGACTTATTTCGGAGCGGATGCCAGAGAACGGTCGGGCGATATTTATTGTTGACCCTGAGAAGTATATGGCAAAGGAAAGTGACCAGGATTGGGCAATTGTAGTTAAGAATTTGCCGGAGAAAATAAAGTTTATCTTTGCACAGAGGACAGAAGATGAAATTTTGAAGGGGAGAGCATTCAAAGGATTAAAGAATGTTGTGTGGATACCGAGGGCAGAATTAGATGTTCTTGCAACAGAGGAAGTGGACGAGTTGGTGCGAATTGGTGCTAAGGAAATCGGTCAAGAAGAAATGGCATTACGGGGAGCAGTAGAACGTTATAAGGGACATCCTTATGCGATACAGGCGGCGTTAGGTATTATCGAGAAGACGAAGAAAATAGAAGAACTGCCACAAGACCCGACAGAAGAAGGAGTTGCAGAGGGACAGTGGGAACAGGTAAATGAAATCAGTGAAGATGCTATAAAATTGTTTGAGGCATACGCGGTTTTGGAGACGGCGGTGCCGGATGATGTTGTGGAGTGTGTGAGTAAGTTAAATATCACAACGAGAAAACGACTGCAAAACGATAAATATCTGCGGGGACTTTTGAGAGAGGAAGCGGGCGGCAGAAGGATCTATCATTCGATACTGGCTGATTACATACTTGAACAAATGAGCAAGGATGAAAATACGGAATATCATAAAAGGGCGGTGGAGGTTTACAGGGACAAATTAAAAAAGGCTAAAGAAGAGCATACGAAGCCGGATGAACAGGCAGCAGTGAGATTGCCTGAGCACGTTTTGGTAGCGGAAGGGGAAGAGGCATTTGTTAAGACGTGTGCATATGAAACCTGGACTCCGTTAAGTATACTTGGTCTATTGGATAATGCAATTGAACTGGCAAAACGCGCGCTGGATATAGCCAGGGAAGGTTCAACGGAAGAAGCGGCGATACTATGCACAATAGGATTGGCATTTAAGAGTAGGGGTGATTTAGATGATGCAGAAAAAATGCACAAGAAGTCACTAGAGATTGAGAAGAAACTTGGGCGGCTTGAGGGAATGGCACGCCAATACGGCAACCTGGGATTGATTTATCAAACAAGGGGGGATTTGGACAAGGCAGAAGAGATGCATAAAAAATCGCTTGAGATAGAGGAGAAACTTGGCCGGCTTGAAGGAATGGCACGCCAGTACGGTAACCTGGGGTTGATTTATCAAATAAGGGGAGATTTGAACAAAGCAGAAGAGATGCATAAAAGAGCGTTTGAGATAGATGAAAGAATAGGCCGGCTTGAAGGAATGGCAAGCGATTACGGCAGCCTGGGATTGATTTATAGAAAAAGGGGGGATTTGGACAAGGCAGAACAGATGCATAAAAGAGCGTTTGAGTTGAATGAAAGAATAGGCCGGCTTGAAGGAATGGCAAATGATTACGGCAACCTGGGATTGGTTTATGAGCAGCGAAGAGATTATAAAAGTGCGAGAGAGTATTGGGAGAAGGCGCGGGATTTATTTAAGAAGATGGGAATGCCGAATGAGCTGAAGATGGTGGAGGGGTGGATAGAAAGGATAAAAGGGAAATGATAAGGAAGAATGGCGGCGATGCCGGATAGGGATGTAAGGACAGTTCGGGATTTGATTTTCTATCAGTACGCGAAGATTATCGCAAGGCGGGCGTTTTCTGCGCCCGACGGAAAAGAGGCGGATACGAATTTACGATTTATTATTTTCTATTTACAATTGAAGGAGAGAGAGATTCTTCGTTCCACTCAGAATGACAAGACGAGATTGCCGCGTCTCCCGACAATTTGGGCCTCCTCGCAATGACCCCGCGCTCACGCTTGGGGCTCCGAAATATAAAACAAATCCTGTCGTGGTGTTGATGGATGATTTCATATTTAAGATTTGAAGATTTAAGGAAAAAAACCACGTGATAAATCGGGGAGAAGAAAGAAGAAAACCCGCCGAGGTAAATCGGCGGGCTTAAGGATTTGGATTCCTCATTACCATCCCCATCCCTAAGGGATGAGGATGCCACCCAATCGCAGGAATGACAAGATAAGAAAATGGTGGGGCAAGCCCTTCGACAAGCTCAGGATGAGCCCCACCCTACAATAAAAAAGAAAACCACGGCAATCCTTCGATCCCGGCGTGCCGGGACTCAGGACAGGTGCCGGTGGGTAACTAACAGCTTTACTGCGGAGTTTGGTTCGAGGAGGTCTGTGCTTTGAGGTGATTTAAGATTGTCGTTAGGTCCGGCTGGTCGGGATTAAGCGAGAGTGATTTTTCTATCGCTTTTATTGCCTTATCGCGTTCACCGGAGACGGCGAGTACCCGGCCAAGGAGATTATATGCCTCGTCAGATTCCGGGGCCAGCTCGACGGCCCTGCGGAGGAAACTTTTTGCCCGTGGAAATCTTTCCGCAACCAGCTCGTTACGTCCGAGCGCCAACCAGAATACAGAGTCCTGTATTTTAATTGAGTCGAGGTCCAAGGTAGGGTCGTTTGCCAAAGCCAAACTTATTGCATGCAATCCTTTCTCCTTTTCGCCGGATTGATACAATACTTCGCCGAGGTCCAGGACAGTATTTGTATCCTTTGGATCCAAGGAAAGTGCCCGCTGGTATTGCAGTATGGCTAAGTTGAGATAACCCTGGGAACGGAACCTTTTGGCCAGCATTTTGAAGGTTTCCGGTCTTCTCAGCTTCTCAAGACCTTCAGCGATTATGCTCTCGTCGATATTTTCGCCGAGCTGGTGGGGGTCGCAAAAGATGCTAAGGTCATTTAGAGGTGAATACGGCAGGCCTTGGACTTTCTGAGTTGAGGTTTTTTCTCCCACGCGGAAGATGCGGTAATAGCCATTTTGATAAACGAGGCCGAAGTATTTTAGTTTTTCCGGCGCGAATTGGAACAGTGCCGCGGCGGAGTTTTTTGCGAGAGAAGTATTTGCGGCAAAATAGCGTACGGTACCCGGTATGCTTTTAATCGCCATGCCGGCTTCATATACGAACAGACTGGCGTTATATTGTTTGCATACCTCGTAAAAATCCCGTTCGCTGCCATAAAGCGACGTGTAAACCTGCTTGACCTTGTCCCTGATTTGTTTTGACTCGAAAGAAGAATGCAGAATAACAGGATGCTGAGCGTAAGCGGCAATGTCTGGGCCAAACTGAATAGAGCTGAGCACCGCCTCGTTTTGAGCGCTGTTGGCCTTTATGTACCTAATCAAGTGGTTTTTAGATTGCTGAAGGGGCCGAGAAGCACCATCAGAAACAAAACGCAGGGAATAAACAGTTAATGCAATACAGGCAACCATAATAAAGTAAGCGTAGATTTTAGTCTTCCCGGCTTTTAGCGTTACGAAGTAGCCGACTGAAAGCGAGAGGAAAAAGACCGCGAAAACGTGGAGCCTGTAGATGATAAAGAACAAAAGGAGAAAAGAAAGTGCAAAGTAGACAAGTATGATTTCCTCCCTGCGATTGCGATTCTGAAAAATTCGCAGAATCAATTGAAATAACGCTATGACCCCGAACAGGCCGGTGCTGGATAGCAGAACAAGGACATCCTTTGGCGTTGATGTGACAAAACCAGCGGCCCAAAAAACCCTTGCCTCAAATGGGAGCAGCGTTGGGTCTTGAGGCACCTTTGTAAAGAATCGAAGCTTGGCCAGAATAAGGCTCCAGACGTGCGAATGACTTGCGGCATACTTTTGAACTATCAGGGCCGCTGCAAGGAAGAATATAATGGCCAAAGCCGCCCATAAGCGTCTTTTGAATCCGTTGGTTGTGAGCCTGTCAGGCAACCATAATGGTATAAGCATTGCGTAACTTAACATCAGCGGGAAAGAAAAGACGAACAACTTGGCACGAAGCACCGGAAGCATCAATGCACCGGCTGCAGTTACAGCAGTAAAGATTGTGAAGCCCAGACGCGGGAACAGGTGTTTTTTTTGCAGGAAGAATAAAATTACAAAGCCAACGACGAAAATCAACAGGTAAAACTGTGTCAGGTGCCAGGAGGCGAGCGCGATTGCCAGGAGAAGAGAACCTAACAGGGCCACAATGGGACGGTCTTCGCGCAGAGTATAAACAAAACAGACAAAGCTCAGGAAGATGAACGGCAAAGCAAAGTCTTCTCTCAATAGCGAGCCTATCGTTGTCCGGGCTAAGCTTGCCGGTGTAACACAATAGAATAAAGCCGATACGAACCCCGCCCAGTTAGAACGCCACAACAGCCTGCCGGCAAGAAATACGGCTACTACCGATAATGTGGAAAATATGGACACAAAATAAATCAGAAACACATGCAAAGGTATCGCAGGTGAAAGGAGGCGATATAAACTGCCGGAAACCCGGTCCGGAAGGGTCGTTATATACCGCCGGATGTTTAATCCCTCGGGGTATTGTATATCTACGTCAATCTCGGGTATGGCCTTACCCTCGGCAACCATCCGAGCGTGGCGAAAATGGAATGCACTTTCCGACCAGTAGAAACCCAGGCCGTCATTTGGATTAAAAAAGGGAAGCCTCTTTTGCAGCCTGACTTTGTAGAAACTTACACCTGTGCAAAGGAGGATAAGGAACAGGTATACGAGTATTCCGATGGGGTAATCTTTTGAGGATGTTTCTCGGGGAGCAGGCATTTGAGGCTTATCGCTGCCAGAGCCCGACTTTGTTGGGGGTGTTCCTGATTCCATAGCAGAAAATCTATTATTAAAAGGGAGTTTTGTAAATGATATTCTGTGAAATATGCAGATAAATCTTGCCGGGCAGGCAATTGTTGTATGCTTAGTTTGGATTAGTGTGACGGTACACCAAACTGCGATTTAGGTTTTTTTCATTTCCGAGGGCAAATCGAGTCCGCCGCGGCCTTTGGCCTTCTGGAAATCCGTTAAGATTTTCACTGCCTGTTCCGGCTCGTCAACGAGTGTGAAAATATTCATATCATCGGGCGAGATATTCCCGTGCTTAGCCAACATCGTCTGGCGCATCCATTTAATCAGGCCGTTCCAGTATTCACTTCCCATTAAAATCACGGGAAAATAAACCTGTTTTAGGGTTTGGATGAGCATTAAAGACTCGACAAATTCATCCAGTGTGCCGAAGCCACCGGGGAAAACAATAAAGCCGTGGGCGTATTTTAAGAACATAACCTTGCGGCAGAAGAAATAGCGGAAATTCAGAGAGATATTTTGATACTTGTTGGGAGGCTGCTCTATGGGCAACTCGATATTCAGGCCGACACTCGTTCCTCCTGCTTCTTTGGCGCCTTTATTTGCCGCTTCCATAATTCCGCCACCACCGCCGGTTATCACTGCGAAGCTGGCTTTCACGATTTCAGCGGCGGTTATTTCCGCGAGCTTATAATAAGGCTGGTCGGGTTTTGTTCTCGACGAGCCGAAGATAGATACTGCCGGACCTATCGAGGCAAGCTCTTCGAAGCCCTCCACAAACTCCGCCATTATCCGGAATATGCGCCAGGGCTCTTCGGCCGGCATACGATTATTACTCATTTAGACACTCCTTGTAATAATGTTCGGTGTAATACACTATATAAATCGTATTATTCGGCTGTTTCCTTTACACAATTTTGAACGTTACCACAAATCAGGCTTGTTCTCTGCCGGGCAGTATTTGGCTATGGGACAGGCTTCGCATTGCGGCCGGCGGGCTTTGCAGATGTTTCTGCCGTGCCATATAAGCAAATCACTGAAAAGCAGCCAGTTTTTTTTCGGCATGACTTCCATCAAGTCGAACTCCAGCTTAGTTGGCTCACTGTTGCCGCTTAACTGCAGCCGCCGGGAAAGTCTAATGACGTGCGTATCGCAAACGACGCCCGGCACACCGAAGGCGTTTGCCAAAATTACGTTCGCCGTTTTTCTGCCCACTCCCGGCAGCACTAAAAGTTTTTCCATTGTATCAGGTACTTTTCCGTCGAACTTTTCTACTATCATTTTGCAGGCGGCCTTTATGTTAAGCGCCTTATTGTGGTAAAAGCCTGTGGACCTTATGTCTGCTTCGATTTGTTTTAAATCTGCCTGTGCCCACTGGCGGGTACCGCGATACTTCCTGAATACATCCTTCGTGACCATATTTACGCGCGTGTCGGTGCATTGGGCGGAGAGAATCGTGGCTATTAAAAGCTCCGTTGGATTATTAAACTTGAGCGCGATGCGCGCCTCGGGATAGGTTTTGTTAAGTATCGGCCAGATTTTTTTTACGCGCTGGGCCGCTTTTTCTTTATTGATTTTGATAGCTGTTTTCTTAGCCATTTCTTTTCAGTCTGCTACCCGCGGCACAAGCTTGCTGCCTGTGTCTATATACGGCAGCGTTTCAAGAAGCTCTTTCAATTCGTCTGCAAAGGCCTTGCCACGCCACCTTGCAGGTTCCCGTTGGTCGGATAAAAGCAATATACTGACCGGCACGCCGGGCTCATTATAGATATTTTTCAAAGCCTCTGTTGCAGGCATTTGTTTCGTTGTGGTGTCGGCTTTAATCGCCAAGACATTTTTTTGGTTGATTAATCGAATAATCTCTTGCCGGGAATAAACAGTTTTTTCCACTACGTTGCAACTCAAGCACCAATCAGCAGTAAACTTAATTAAAACAGCACGCTGCTCAGCTATAGCAGATTCTATCAAGTCAGCATCGTACGGCTGCCAGTGAATAGGCCCAGCAGAAGGAACAGATCCAGCCAGAAACATCAACCCGGCCAAAAGTACCAGTACTACTGCAATTAATCGTATAACCAGTTTGCGAGACAGTTTTGTGTTGTAACTGACCCAGCCGCTCCACATCCAAACGCAAAAGCTGAGTACTAAAGCAAAATACAATACGTCGGCTCTTCGTGCCTGGGGCAACACCGTGATAAGCCATACTGCGATACCTAAGAGGATAAATCCTACGGCTTGTTTGAATAATTCCATCCATTTGCCCGGCTTGGGTAGGCGTTTTAATAAGCCTGGCATTGAGGTGAGGATTGCGTATGGCAGGGCCATTCCGAGACCAATAACCATTATCGAAACAGTAGCCAAGAGCAGAGGTTGGGCCTGGGCCCATGCGAAGGCGGCGGCGAGGATTGCAAAACTGCAGGGTGTACTTAGGATCGCCGCTAAAAAGCCGGTGCCTGTAGCTCCCAAATAGCCTTGGCCGTAGCCGGATTTGCTCGATATAGAAGAGGGCACAATTACGGTAAACATTCCAAACATAAATAATGCCAGAACTACCATCAAAAGCGCCATCCCGCCAATAAAAGCCGGGTAGCGAAAATAGTCGCCCCATTGAAATATCGTTCCGTAGCCCAGGCGCAGGATGATATTCAACGCAGCCAGAGCCGCAAAAAAGAGTAAAATCCCCAGGCAAAACGACAGGCCCAACCCGATTGCTTTTTTTTTGCTTTCTTTCGATTGGCTAATGAGCCGCATAATTATGATTGGCAGGATTGGCCAAACGCAAGGCATAATGTTTAGCGACAGGCCTGCTACAAATGCCAGCGGCAGCGCAATTAGCGCAGAATACGAGGCTTCGGCTGCTGTTGTTTTTTTAGGCTCTGTACGAGCCGGCAGGACAAAACGTGCTTCGCTCATCGGGGCGGCAGGGTCAATTTTGACTTTGGTTCCTAAGCTGAAATTTTCAAGCCGACACATTATATCGGAACAGACCGCCCCCTCGATATCAATCGCAATATCTCTCTGGAGTTTTTTCCGGTCGGTCTCGGAGGCCTTAAACGGCATATAGACCGTGAAAGTGCCGCTGGAAACTTCAAGAGTCTTTTTCGTTGCCTTATCGTAATACTCTTCGCCGGCAGGGAATATCGGCTCCTGAAAATTCAGTCCCTCGGCTTCGGTCCTGATTTTCAGGTTCATTTGGCCGGGAGCGGTTTTAGCCGAGGCATAGAAATGCCAGTCTTCTTTAAGCACGAAGCGAATTGCCAATGCGGAACTTTGGCCGGGTCTTAGAACTTCATATTGCTGTTGTATAGAGATGGATACGATATCGATTTTGATACTTTCCGGTCGCGGCTGCGGTTGTTGGTCTGCTGCATTTGCCGCTTGAGCAAGAAAGAAAGATAATAAAAAAACCGCCACTGTGATTTTCACTTTTGGTTTTTTCATAACTGTTTCCTGCCCGCATTATCAACTGAACTGAACAGCTCGGCTCGTACACTAATGAACCCCCAATTTTCAGCTAATTTTTTCAGCAGGTATTTTCCATTCCGCCCAGCCGGGCAAAAGACCATTTGCCTTTCACTCGTTTTCTTCGTCTTTTTTTTCCGCGGGTACTTTTTCCGACTGCTTTGACCTGGCCTGCTCGGCAGCCAACAGTTCGGAAACCGTGGGCTTGTCCAGTTTTTGGCCCTCAAGTAATCGTTTTACATCCTCGGCATCAAGAGTTTCATATTTCAGGAGAGCCTGAGCAATCGCTTCAAGTTTGTCTTTGTTTGCCTCTATCAATTCCCTGCTCTTTTGGTATGCCTCTTCGGTCAGCTTTCTTACTTCGTTGTCGATTGTTTCCGCAGTCCGCTCGGAATATTCTTTTTCCAGACCAAGTCCATAGATCGAATTTTTGTATACCGGGTCTGTTTCGTAGCTGACTCTGCCCAACTCATCGCTCATTCCCCACGTTAAGAACATCTTCCGCGCAATCTCCGTTGCCTGTTGGATGTCGTTTTGTGCTCCACTGGATATATCATCGCAGAAAATCTCTTCTGCTATCCTTCCTGCGAAGCAGACATGGAGCATAGCCATACAGTATTTTTTAGTAAAAATGGTTCTGTCCTTCTCCGGCAGAGAGAACGTTGCTCCACCCATCGGTCCTCGCGGTATTATACTGACCTTATGCAGCGGGTCGGCATCTTCGAGCAGAGACTGCACGAGGCTGTGGCCTGCCTCGTGATAAGCCGTGATTTCCTTTTCCTTTTGGTCGACCATTCTGCTTCGTTTGACCCTGCCCCAGCGAATTTTATCTCGCGCCTCTTCCAAATCCTCCATTTCCACGTAATCTTTATTCGCCATCGTAGCCGCAATCGCCGCTTCGTTGATTATGGCCGCCAAGTCTGCTCCGCTGAACATCGGCGTTCCGCGTGCCACGCGATGCAGGTCAACAGTCGGTGAAAGCTTGACTTTCACGGCGTGGACCTTGAGAATTTCAGCCCTTCCTTTTAAATCGGGAAGTGGCACGTAAACCTGACGGTCAAAGCGGCCAGGCCTTGTTAAAGCATGGTCCAGTATGTCCGCCCGGTTCGTTGCTGCAATTACTATGACCTGGTCGTTTGTATCAAAACCATCCATCTCAACCAGAATAGCGTTAAGAGTTTGCTCTCGCTCGTCGTGCCCGCCGCTGACAAAGCCAGGCCCGCGTCTACGGCCTATGGCGTCAATCTCGTCCAGGAAGATAATACAGGGCGAGTTGTCCTTTGCCTGCTTGAACAGGTCCCTGACCCTCGAAGCGCCCACGCCGACAAACATCTCTACAAAGTCACTGCCGGATATGCTGAAAAAAGGAACTTCTGCTTCGCCCGCAATCGCCTTGGCCAAGAGAGTCTTGCCGCATCCGGGCGGGCCGACCAAGAGAACTCCCCGCGGTATTCGGCCGCCAAGTCGCTGAAACTTTTTTGGATTCTTCAAAAACTCTATCGTCTCGGCCACTTCTTCCTTGGCCTCATCTATGCCCGCTACGTCCTTATACGTGACCTTGATCTGTTCTTTGCTTCGGAGCCGATGTCTGCTTCGGCCGAAGTTCATCAGCATTCCGCCGGCCCCGCCGCGAATGTTCCGCAGAAAAAGAAAATAGAATAGTACGAAAATCAAGGCCAGTGGCAAGAACCAGTTCATAAGGAACGGCAGCCAGATTTGCTCGTCGGCCCAGGAGTATTCGATGTTGTTTTCCTGCAGCCTTTTCATCAGGTCCTCGCCGATGACTTCAGGGTCGAAGTTTACACGAAAAGTTACAGATTTCTTTTCTTCTCGTGTATTTATTCCTTCTTCGTTGAACCAGCCGAAGATTTCGTTTCCTCTTATCTGAACCTTCTCGACGTATCCGGATTCGAGATAGTTTACAAATTCCTTATAACTTATTCTCTCGGCTCTTTTCAACCAACTCACAAGGGCCATCATCGTCATTACTGCAAGAGCGATGAGCAGCCAGTTGAACGGCCCCCTTTTATACGAGGGCAGAGGCGTTTTCCTGCCTCCGGGTTCGCGACGCTGGTCCGGCGATAGTTTGCCTTCCTTTTTTTTCTCAGGTCTAATCATAAGTCATCAATTCCGTTACTCATTGCGGTATAGTAAGATACTCTACCATTTTTTCTGCATCATTTCCACGATACGCTCCGCCAGGCGGTTTGCCGCCAATCTTGAGGCGTACTCGGTCGACTGGTTCTGGAACTCTGAGAAACTTGCCGATGCACTTGCCGATTCGCTGTCGATAAGCAACTTGCCGGTCTTTAGATTCTTCCAGCTTACGACAGCACTAATCTCAAACTGCTTCTCCAGCGGCTGTCCTGTTTGCTGCTCACCTACGAGAACCGCTTCACCCACTGTGCTGATGTTTCCACTCAGTATTGTATCGGCTCGGTTCCTGTTGGAAACTATCTTGTAAGGCGTTTGGGCTTCTATGCGCTTGGCGAGGGCATTGGTCAGAATGTATTCGTGACCTCTTTGCAGACTCGCAGAGTCGAACATCTCGAGGTAAACACTTGAAACTTCCTCCGGGTAAAGCCAATCATTGCTGTAACTTGTCGGGTCAAACTCACTGCAGCCAGCCGACCATAAACATACAACAAGGCTACAACCAATCAATGCTGCAAGGACAAGAAAATGATCAATGAGCTTAAAGCTTTTCATTTTCCCTTTTCCTGTTTAAATTCTTTTTTGTCGGCCTTTTTAACAAACCTCGCAGCGGTGCTGTCCGGCCAATTTTCGGCAACGTGTTGATAGTATAAATTTGCAGCCAGTTTACTGTCTGTTTTTTCGTAGTATTCACCAGTGGTATATTCCTTATATGCTATCTGCTCTTCGATACGGGCGAGTATTTGCTCAACACTGATTTCTTCGGCATATTTAGGGTAGCGCATTTGCAAATCCTGGTAGTAACTTTTGGCGCTATACAGACTTGAGGCATCATATTTGGGGCCTCTATAGGCTGCATGCATGCTTTTTGCCATACCCTGCAAAGCTTTCCTGCCAATATCGCCGCCCGGCCAGCGTGAGGAAATCTGTGACCAGCTCTCATATGCCTCGGTGAATTTAAGCCTTTTCTCGTAACTTTCGGCTATTGATGTCATTGCCCGCTGTGCAATAGGTGCATCTCCGGCCCGATCTGCTATTTTCTCCATTATCTTGGCCCCCTCGCTATAGCCTTTGATTCTGAAGAACTTCAAGAATTGCCTTTTGCGTCCGGCAAGATAGGCCGTCGCTATTTGAAACTGTCTGTCCAGCGCCGATTCGTAAAGTTCGCTTCTCGGATATTCATCAAGGAATTTATCGTAGCTTCTGACTGCTTTGCCGAATTCGCCTCTGGCCAGCGGCAGTTCGGCGCCAATAAACATCTCGAACTCCTGTCTAAAGGTTTCCGGGAAATTCTCTTTGAGTTTTATCAGTTTTTCTTCCGCCGGTGCGGGTTTGCCGCTGCTTACTAAATTTTTAATCTCAGCGACGGCCATAAGATATTGGCCTTGCTGATCCTGGGATATATCTTTCCGCTGCTCGTTTTCGCTTGTGCGCGGGGTTTCCGCCGATGTCGCGCCGCTGAGCATCACTACTATTAAAACCAGAATCCGGCCTGCTTTCTTTTGCATTTTTGAGTCCTTTCTCAGCCGAGTTTCTGAAAACCTTCTCGTTATCTTGCTTGTGCAATATAACACTATTTCTTTTATCTTTCTCCTTTTTATTATACTCTCTGTCGGCTGCTGGTGCAAAACAGTTATTATACGCATTTTTCCCCGGGTTGGTTTATTGAGAACCGGCCCGAAAAACCACTTACATCCCCTAAAGGGCCTTGGCTTTATTAAACTTGTTTAGGATTTGCTTGCACTTGTTTTTCCATCCTGCGTGGAACCAGTCGAGCATAAATGTGTAAGAAATAAGGGGTTGATAGTTAATCGAGGCGCTTTCTATAAATTAAGGTATGCCAACAAATAAGGCATGCAAATGTAGATATCTTGGTTGGAATGTCCATAAAAGGCTTGTTTTTTAACGGCGAGACTGGTATTGTTTTGGCCTGGATTTCCAGAGTGTCAATCGGTCAAAGAAAACCAAGTGCGTGATAAGCAGCTTCGGTAATCTGCGGGGTTTTTAGTAATACCATCAGGAGATTGAGGCTATGGAAGGTTTAAAAAACCATACTTTAAATAAACCGATACCTGTGGACAGGCTGGAGAAGACTATTTTGAGTGCGTAATAAAACTGATTAGCTATTTTTGAAAACTTTTGAAATGCAAGTACTTAATTCCGTTTGTTGGCCTGATTTTTTGATTGGAAAAATGTCAGACAAAGATAAACTTATAAAACAAGGAAGCTTAATGTTCCTGGCGGTTGCTGTGTATAATATTATCAACCTGTTGTACCAGCTATATATGGTCAGGAATCTTAGCCCCGTAGATTACGGAGTTTTAAATTCTCTTTTTTCTATCCTGGTGATAGTATCCATCCCCAGCGGGACCTTACAGACGGTTGTTACGAAGTTTATTTCAACTTACAGTGCATTTAACAATCACGAAAAGATAAATTTTTTGCTGTATTCTCTTACGAAGAAAACATTCGTGTTTAGCTTATTTGCTCTGTTGGTATTAATTTTTGGGAGCAGGAGTATTGCCGGGTTTCTTCGAATTGCTTCTCCACAACTGGTAATAGTACTGGGCGTGGTGACATTTTTCACAATACTTTTACCTCTGACCCAGGGGGGACTGCAAGGCCTGCAAAAGTTCGGATATTTAGGATTGACGATGACCATCAACGGCGGTTTAAAGTTGCTTTTCGGCATTATATTCGTTAGTATCGGCTTTGGCGTGATGGGGGCGATGAGTGCCCTGGTTATAGCAACATTTGCCGGGCTTGTGCTATCCTTTATCCTGCTTTCTTCAGTGCTGCCAAGACCTTTGGCCTTGATTCCAGGGATTTTGCTGGTAAAGTCAAACAATCCCGCATCTGAGATAAACTTTTCGGAAATTTATAGATATTTTTATCCTGTAGCAACGGTCTTTTTTTGTTTTATGATTCTAACTAACATAGATGTAGTGCTGGTGAAGCATTTCTTCGAACCTTTAGAGGCAGGATATTACTCAATAGCACAAATGGCGGGAAAAATAATTTTATTTTTACCAATTGCTATTACGATGGTAATGTTCCCCAAGATATCTAAACTTTATGCGGAAGCTAAAAGCACGTGGCATCTTCTGAGGAAAGGCCTTTTTTATGCAGGAGTGTTGTGCGGATTGGCTGCTTTAATCTGTCTTCTGTTTCCGGCGTTGATAATAAGGTTGCTTTCAGGTGAGGAGCATTTACATTGTATCGGGCTTGTGAGGATGTTTTCTGTTACCATGGTATTTTTTGCTTTGGTGTATGTCCTTTTATTTTATCATCTTTCCATCCATCGCCTGGATTTCATCTACCCTTTGGTGCTGATTACAGTACTTCAGATTTTTGCGATTGTTTTATTTCATCGAAATTTATCGCATGTTCTTTACATTATGTGCTGCAGTGCGGTTTTACTTTTTTTGATTAATGTGTATCTGGCATCGAATAATCGTAATCGATAATTAGAAATTAAAACGGGACAGGACATGAGAATTTTAATGTTAAATCCCCCATACGTGGACGATTTTTGCAGGTCGGCAAGATGGGCGGCTAAGTCCAGGGGCAGAGTTCAGCGTCATCCCGACTGGATGCTTATAGCAACGGCGGTACTTGAGAAGGCAGGTCATAAAGTCGAGTTTTCGGACGGAGCGGCACTAAACCTGCAAAGAGCTGACGTGGAGGAAAAGCTTAAACGGCTTAAGCCTGAAATGGTTGTTCTTCATACTACAACCCCTTCCATTTATAACGATATATCATACGCCCGACTTGCAAAAGAATTGTGCGGCCCCGTTACAGTATTAATAGGGGCCCATGTTACCGCGGTTCCTGAAAACACCTTTGACCTTGCCGAGGGATACGTGGATATAATCGCCCGAGGGGAGTATGATTTTACGTTAAGAGATATTGCCGAAGGAAGGTCTATAGAGGAGATTGACGGGATTAGCTATATAAGAAATGGCGAGGTTTTTCATAATAAAGACCGCTTAGCCCTTGATGTTAATGAACTTCCTTTTCCAGCGTGGCATCACATTAAGCCTGAATGGTATAAAGATGCCGGCAAGAGGTTCCCGTTCCTGACCCTAATTTCCGGAAGAGGCTGCTTCGGAAGGTGTACTTTCTGTAGAGATGCTGCGGTGATGTATGGAAGAAAGTTGAGATTTCGAGATCCCGCGCTAGTGATTGATGAGATAGAGTACGATTATCGCCTTTTTCCTTACCTGAAGGAGATAATGTTCGAAACTGATACCTTTACCGCCTTGCCTTCGCATATTAAGGGTGTGTGTGAAGAGATATTAAAAAGAAAACTGAGAATTACGTGGAGCTGTAATGTGAGGGTGGATGTAAAATTAAAACTCTTGTCTTTAATGAAAAGAGCAGGCTGCCGAATGCTTATGGTCGGTTTTGAATTCGGGACGCAAGAAGCCCTCGATGCAGTAAAGAAAGGAATTACTTTAGAGCAATCGAGAGAATTTGCTGAAGAGGCGCATCGTTTAGGTTTTATAATCCATGGTTGTTTCATGGTTGGAGCTCCCGGCGAGACGAAAGAATCTGCTCAAAAGACCATAGAGTTAGCTAAATCCCTGCCGTTGGATACGGTGCAGTTCTCGGGCATTTGCGTCTATCCCGGAACAGAGATATATAACTGGGCAGAAAAAAACGGTTATCTTGTTCCCAAAGACTGGAGAGAGTGGGTAGGGCCGGATTACGAACAGGTGACATTGCTTAGCTATCCTCAATTAACAAAAGCCCAAATCGATGAACTTATTGACCAGGGCTTAAAAGAGTTTTATTTAAGACCAAAGCAGATATCAAAAATGGTTTTAAATATAAAAAGTCTAAGCGATATAAAACGGAAAATTTTCGGTTTTAAGAGCTTCTGCGATTATTTAAGGAAATGACCTTAATACGATGGAGCAGGGGAAATTAAAGGTTTTAATAGTTCAGCCACATCTATCAATTTATGGCGGCGCGGAGACAGTTGTGCTTAAGTTAGCAGAGTGTTTAAGGAAGAACGGGATTAAAGCTGAGGTAATGGCGCTGTCTTTGTCAAAGGAACTTGCCGGGGCATTTAAGGATACGAATTTTATTCTACCCAAAAAGGAGTGCGCAGAGAAAGTAAGAAGCATAGGTTTTTGGAGGGCTCTCGGCCTTATTAATGAAATCCTGGTATTAAATAAATTACTTCGTAAGTACGCCCGGGAGTATGATGTGATAAATGTTCATAATTTTCCTGCTACCTGGGCTATAACCGGCATTAACAAGCCAGTAGTGTGGATGTGCAACGAGCCGCCGGACTTATATTGTAATCCAAGACCATCATTTCCGCTTAGGTTATTGAGACGTACGGGTTTTGTTGTTGATAGATTGATAGTAAATAAATATATAGAAACGGTGTGTGTTGCTGACAATTATAATGCGGGAAGGGCCTTTACGAGATATAAGAGAGAGACAGAAATTATCTCTTATGGGATTGATTATGATTTTTTTGCAACGGTTAGTATGGAGGGAGTTTCGCAAAAAAATGAGCTGGCCGATTCCTTTGTTTTACTTCAGGTGGGTGTTTTGAGTCCCGAAAAGAACCAGATGGAGAGTATAAGGGCACTTGAGTCATTAAAAGAATCTATACCTAATTTAAAGTTGATTCTGGCGGGGAAAGGGACAAATACCTATGTAGAAGATTTAAAAAGATACGTGAGCCAGAAAAAACTCGTAGAGGATGTAATATTCACAGGGCATCTTTCCAAGGAGCAAGTAAGAGAGTTATACTCGATTTGTAATGTCGCACTTTTTCCCGTGATATCTCAGGGAGGCTGGCTTTCTCCCTTCGAGGCATTAAGTGCAGGAAGGCCGATTGTTGTTTCAAAGACTATCGGGGCGGCGGAGTTGATAAAGAAGGAAAAAATAGGTATAGTAACCGATGATTTCCCTGAGGCAATAAAAGATGTCTATCTTAACTTTTCGAGGCATAAAGAGACGGCTGCTAAAGGCAAAAGATGGGTTGCTGAGAATTTAACCTGGGAGGCCTTTGCTAATAAGATGTTTACTTTTTTCGAAAGAGCTGTTCAGTAAAGGAAATACCAATGAGGGTTTTAGTTACCGGTGGCTGTGGTTTTTTGGGTTCCCATGTATGTGAATACTATGTCAAAAAAGGCGCAGAGGTGATTTCGTATGACAACATGACAAAGCATGAACTGAAAAGAACCGGCTTTGCGGCTGAAGAAGCCAGAAATTACAACTGGAATTATCTGAAAAAAACAGGAGTAGAGTTAGTCAAAGGTGATGTCAGGGATTATGAGAAACTGCTCGATTGCAGCCGGGGATGCGACTATATTATCCATACAGCAGCCCAGCCTGCTATGACAATAAGCTGGGAAGACCCAAGATTGGACATAACGACGAATGTTTTGGGGACATTTAACGTGCTTGAGGCGGCAAGAAAGCTGGAAATTCCGGTTGCATGCTGTGCGACAGTTCACGTTTATGGTAATAAAATTAACCAGACCCTCAAAGAGGCTGAGAAACGATATGTCAGGACGCCGGAAGCGATAGATGAGAATCATCCGACTCTGGAGGGTACTCTTACCCCACTTCACGCCTCGAAAGGCACGGGCGATATTTACATTAAGACTTACATTGATACGTATAAGCTTGAGGCGGCCAGTTTCCGACTTACAGGAATTTATGGGACAAGGCAGTTTGGGGGAGAGGACCATGGATGGGTGGCTAACTTTTCAATTAGGAGTATATTGGGCTGGCCAATTACGATATTTGGTTCGGGAAAACAGGTTAGAGACATTATATATGCTACCGATGTATGTGAGGCATTTGACGCTTTTTATGAGTCAAGAAAGGCTGGGATTTACAATATCGGGGGCGGCATGAATACCGCTATTTCTTTATTGGAATGCGTTGAGGTAATAGAGGAGATATTAGGTGAAAAGCCTGAAATAGATTTTTTGCCGGACAGGCATGGGGATTTGAGGTATTTTGTCTGCGATATTACCAAAGCGCAGCAAAAGCTTGGTTGGGAACCTCAAGTAAGACCCAAAGAGGGCGTTGAGAAACTTATAGGGTGGATAAAAGAAAATAAAGAATTATTTTCCAAGAAGGTAAATGAATAAGGGATAGTTTTTTCAATGAAGGCACTGATATTAGCAGGAGGCAGGGGGGCAAGACTTGGGGATATCTCCAACGATAAAAATAAGTGCATGATTAACATAAACGGCAAGCCTTTAATTGAATACAGTCTTGAATGCGCTTCAAGGACCAGTATATCCGAGGTTGTTATTGTAGTAGGGCATAAGGCGGAGGAGATTATCAATGCTTATGGGAACAGATACAATGATAAATCGATAAAATACGTAATCCAGCCCGAACAGATGGGACTTGTTCATGCAATTGAATGTGCGAAAAAGACGATTGGGAAAGAAGATTTTATGCTTATGCTTGGTGATGAACTTATGGTTAATCCGCAGCATCAGGAGATGGTAAAAGCTTTTGAAAAAAGAAAGCTTTTCGGTATTTGCGGCGTGGTTTTTGTTGAAGATACGGATTTAATAAAAAGAACCTATTCAGTTATCCAGGCTGATACAAACAGGATATATCGACTTATAGAGAAACCATCGAAGCCAATGAACAATATTATGGGGACGGGGAATTGTATTTTCAGGAACGAGATACTTTCTTATATTGACCAGACACCTATAAACCAAAAAAGAAGACAAAAAGAATTACCGGATTTGATTCAGTGTGCTATCGATGAGGGTAATGTTGTGGAGTCTTTTGAGGTTTGCGAACATTATGTGAATGTGAACGTGCCAGAAGAAATTCAAAAGGCGCAGTCTTATTTTGCTCACTTTTAACACAGGGAGAGATTGATGGCTAAAGAAAAGAAGGGATGGCTAAGATTTATACCGGGAGGAGTTTTCACAACTACATTACTTTTTGGAGGGACGTATTTAGTAAGGATGATGTTCCGGATGGGCTGGGGTTATAGGAAGGATTTCTTTTATATTTTAAGGAAGAAAGGAATACGAGCAGCTTATAGTTTTTTCTATACCAAATTTTTTGTTCCCGTGGGGGAAGGGGCTGGCGCGGGATTTTATTTTTTCTTTGGTCCTATAGTCAGGAAATTCCCCAAGCTGGCGCCTTTTCCAAAATATATAGAAATAGAACACACTACAATTTGTCCTTACAAGTGTATTATGTGCGAACACACATACTGGAAGGACCAGGAAAAGAGATTTACGTCATTCGAAGAATTTAAGTATATGATCGACCAGTTTCCCGGGCTCAAATGGGCACACCTGACCGGTGAAGGTGCTTCATTTATAAATAAAGATTTTCTAAAAATGGTCGAGTACACGAAGACCAAAAAACGCGCATCCTTATATATGGTCGACCATTTTTATGACCCCAACGAGGACGAAATGAAGAAACTAATAGACCTTGGTGTAGAGGGCATATATATTTCGATAGATGGAGCTACCAAAGAGACTTACAATCAAATTAGAATCGGAAGCGATTTCGAGCGTGTGATTTCAAATGTAAGAAAGTTTATTGAGTTGAAGGAAAAGATGAAAGCGAGAGTGCCTGAAATTAGCTTTCGATTTATTGTGTTGACGTTAAATGTTCATGAAATGGCCAAATATATTGATTTAGTTGCTTCTTTTGGCGACAGGAAGATATTCGGCGACGGCTCAAGAATAGATTTTGTTGGGAACCTGGAGTTTCCGGAGACAAAGCACTTAAGTGTCCACAATATTCCGGAGGAGATTCTTCAGGCCACGATGGAAAAGGCAAGAAAGTATAAATTCAACGTGTTCTTCAGTCACACCGAGCCCAAAAGGAACCCGCCGATAGAGCAGTGTTACGCGTGGCTCGAGCCTTATGTTATGATGGGAGGTTATGTAATTTCGTGTTGTAATACACTAATGTCCAATAAGCGGACCTTTCTGAGGGAACACAGCTTCGGCAATCTGTTTGAGAGTTCGTTCACGGATATCTGGAATTCAGAGCGGTATAGGCGTTTTCGCGAGACGGTCAATAAAAAGGATTGCAAAGTCCCCGTGATTTGTACGGGCTGCCGGGCTTACGATTTTTCCGAGCGGGCCAAGAGATACGGAGTGGACGAGGAGTTATAGCCTGTAAGTTTTTTAAATAATAAGAAATCAGACAAGGTGCTCAGTTGTGTTGAATCCTATGAAAAGAGTGCTGTTGTTAATGCTGCTGCTGGGAACTTTTGTTTTTATTGTCGGATTAGCTACAGATTTACGATACAGTGATGAGACCTACCATTTTTTCTTTGCAAAAGACTGGTTTGAGTTAGGACATCGGCCGGTATATTTAAAGCACGTCAATGACCTGGAAGAATATGGCTATCAACGCCGGTATGTAGATACTCCATTATGGCACTACGGTTTACAGGTGCTCTGGAGAGTAACGGGGCATATTTCTGAAAATGTGGCACAGTTTTACCAGGTGTTATTTTACTTTTTTTTAGGTTTTTTTACCTATCTGTTAGCCAAAGAAATGTATGGGGAAACTGCCGGCTGGTATGCAGCTATTATTGTCTCTACGACACCTCTGATTGTTTCTTTTAGTGTGTTGCTTTATCAGGAAGTTCCGATTGCCATGTTTGTACCACTGTGTCTTTTGCTGCTCTTGAAGAAAAGGGTGTTCTGGGCGGCTGTTGTGATGGGATTAGCATTTTTACTAAAAAGAAATATTTATCTCTTATTCCCTGCTGTTTTGTTTTATTTGTTATTTTCGAAGAATGTTCCTACATATCTATCCGGCCGCATAAGGAAAGTCTTTCTATTTCTAAGTGTTGTTTTGGTCATTACCCTTTCCGACTTTGTATTTAGATACAACCATTTCCGTGGGATATTTTACGAAAATGACAAAGGGCAGGTCTTTAGCGTTATGGGCGACACCGTAAAGGGGGCCGTTGTTTCTCTTTCAACAATGATGGAGGTTTCTAATACAAAGGGGGCACCTGAATTCACAAATTATGTTCCGGGTAATATAACTAATATTTCCAACATTTTAAAGTATATGGGAATACCCATGTTCTGCCTGGGGCTATTTTATTTAGTTAATATTAAAAAGCTTTTGTCCCGGAAAGAGACAATTTTGCTTATACCTTTTTTTCTTTATTTATTTTTGTTTTTCATTGCATTTAAGGGATGGCTGGCGATGAGGCTTTTATCTCCTATATTTCCCTTAGTGGCTGTTTTAGTGTCTAAGGCATTTATCCTGTTGAAAAATAAAATATTAAAGTATCTTATCTTCGTCCTGTGCGCAGTCCAATTTTTTGGTATGCTTGCTTTTGTTTTTACACAGAGAAAACTATCTGTGGATGAGAGGTTGGCTTTTGATTATATCAAAAAGGAGGCTTGTGCTGAATCGAAGGTATTAAGTCCCGAGGAATTCAGCCTTTTTTATTATACTAACTCACCTTCGATATGGCTGGCGGCCTTTCATTTTGTCGACAAAGCAGATTCTTCGCACTTTTTGTGGGGCGATGATGAATCGGAGAAAAAGGCCATATTAGAAAAATATGAAATAGGCCATATTTTCATCCAGAAGAAACGCATTTACGATGATTCAGGCATAAGACATTTCGGGGGCTGGCCTAGTTCTTTTGTTGATAGATTACCTTCCATATCCTTTTTGAAAAAGGTTTTTGAGAACAGGGATGTTTCTATATGGAAAGTTCAGTCGTAATACCGGCATATAATGCAGAAGATACAATCACAAGTCTTATTAAGGCCTGTTTGAATCAATCAGTTAGAACCGAGGTAATCGTTGTTGATGACGGCTCAACCGACTCCACAGCAGATGTAGTGAAAAAATACCCTATCAAGTATGTTTATCAAGAGAACGCAGGGCCTGCAAAAGCAAGAAACAGTGGATGGTCTATCGCGTCAGGAGACATTATTTGTTTTACCGACTCCGACTGTGTTCCAGAGAAAGACTGGATAAGAAAGATAGTAAGCAAGTACATTTCGGACGATGTGGGAGGTGTTGGGGGGTCGTACGATATTGCAAATAAAGGATTTTTATTGGCGGAATGCATTCACGAAGAGATAATTCAAAGACATCTCAATATACCTGCCGAGGCCGACTATCTTGGGTCTTTTAACGTATCCTACAGGAGGAGAGTTTTGGAGGAAGTTGGGGGGTTTAATCCATCTTTTAAGCACGCCAGCGGTGAAGACAATGATTTATCATACAGGATAAAAAAAACAGGATACAAACTAATATTCGATGCGGATATAAAAGTGGCCCATTATCATCAGACAAATCTTCTTAAGTACTTAAGGGAGCAGTATCGCCACGGTTATTGGAGGATGAAGCTTTACTTGCTTCACCCCGAGATGGTGAAAGGTGATAATTATGCCGGGATATTAGATTTTGTACAACCCCCGTTGGCGATTGGTTTTATAGGTGTTTTAGTTGCTTGTTTTTTCTACAAACCTTTATTTTATGTTGCCTTCTTATTGGCCGTGTTGCTATTAATATTGCAGATTCCCGTTACATGGAAGGTAGTAATAAGAAATAAGCGATATTTATACCTTTATCTTTTACCAGTATTATTTTTGAGGGTGTTTGCCAGAGGATTTGGTATGGTGAAAGGAGTTTGGAGTTTTTTTGTCTTAGGGCGCATTAAGAAATGAAAACAGATAAGCGAGTATTGATTATTATCCCCGCTTATAATGAAGCAGAGACTATTGGAAGGGTAATTGAGAAGACTCGGCAAAGTTTTCCCTTCGCCGACATATTGGTGGTAAACGATGGTTCAACTGATTCTACTTCAGCAATTTCCAAACACAAAGAAGCCATAGTATTGAATTTGCCTTATAATTTAGGAATCGGTGCGGCGATGCAAACTGGTTATAAATTTGCCGATAAAATGGGATATGATGTAGCTGTCCAATGTGATGCCGACGGTCAGCACCACCCTGCACAGATTAAGAAGCTTATCGATACTCTGGTAAGCGACGGAGTTGATATGGTTTTGGGCTCGAGGTATCTCAGAAAAAAAAGGTACAGGTCTTTTGTGTTTCGAAGGTTGGGGATATTAATATTTTCCAGGATAATATCAGTAATCGTAGGACAAAGACTCACCGACCCCACATCCGGCTTCAGGGCGGTAACTAAGGGTGTTATAAAAAGCTTTTCAACATTCTATCCGAGTGATTATCCGGAGCCTGAGGCATTAGTACTTCTGCACAGGCAAGGATTTACGATAAAAGAAATATCCGTGAATATGAGTTCGCGCAAAGGTGGAAATTCTTCCATTAACGGGTGGGAGTCGGTTTATTATATGGTCAAAGTTTTGTTAGCGATATTTATCGATATGTGTAAAGAGGTAACTTATAAAAAAGAATTTACCCAGGAGGTTAAAGGAAATGCTGAAGATACAGCTGATAACAGGAGCAACGAGCGTTTTACTATTAGTGATTGTTTTCGAACTAATTAGAAGAGGCCAGCTTAAGGAGAAATACGCGTTGTTGTGGCTTTTGAGCGGTGTAGTCATCCTGATATTCAGTATATTTCCCAGGCTGTTAGGTGTTATTTCCAGGATGATGGGAATGTATTATTTGACGGCCATGCTTGTTATCTCTTTTCTGTTCCTATTATTGATAGTATTACATTTTTCGACTGTTATTTCAAAGCTCTCAGAGAAAAATAATGAACTAACACAGGAATTGAGCATTTTGGATTTTAGGTTTAAGGAATTAAATAAGCAGCTTAGTGCACTAATCGATGAAAGAGGATGAAGCTACTTCGCGGGAATAAAGAGATATTAATTATGTTTTTTATCACCCTCGCTTCGAGGGTGTTTTTGGTATTGACGGCCCGTGGCATTGCCACTGATGGATGTATTTATGGGTGGTTTGCTAAAGAGATTGCCAATGGGAACTTCCACGAGGTAATTAGTTCCATTTTGCCGCCCCTTTTTCCAGCATTAACTGCAGTAGCTTCATATATTTTTCGGGATATCGAATTTTCCGGCAGGATAATTTCCTGCCTTTCCAGTTCACTGACGGTATTTCCTTTGTTTTTTTTGGTTAAAAGCGTTTTTGATAAGAAAACAGCCCTGGCGACTGTGCTATTTTTCATTGTACATCCTTACCTTTCTCAGGCTTCCGGGGAGGTTTTGACAGAGGCGCTTTACTTCTTCATCTTAACATCTATCATCTCTCTTTGCTGGATAGCTATTCAAAAAAGAAATAGTTTATATTTTTCGGTTGTCGGTCTTTTATTGTTCTTAGCCAGTTTAACGCGAGCCGAAGGGATTACCTTAATCTTCTTGGTGTTAGGATGGGTTTGGTTGGTGAATCTTTCTCAAATAAAGACTGAGATTTGTTGGAAGCTTATGAGCAGCTTCTTTTGTCTGGTCGCATTCATAACCGCTTTTCTTTTCTACTTCCTTTTTGTTTATCAGGAGACAGGAAAGTTGCAAGTATCCCCTCGCTTTGAACAGTCTGCGAGTGTAATTTTCAAATCCACCGATGATGATCGTACTAACATTCAAAAAGTGGGTTCATATTTAAGGTATAAAGTAACTACAAACGTGCCTTCAATCCCGTTTTTCCTGACTAAGGCATATCATCCTGTTTTTTTGTTGTTTCTTTTTTTTGGTGTAATAAAACGAAAGAGATTTAGAGGTTTTAGAATTGGGGAGGCTTATATTCTGTCGTTTATTCTGTTAAGAATAACGATATTAGTGACCTTTGCAGGAATAACGGAGAGATATTTTTACGCCATTGTACCTGTGGCATTGTGCTGGGCGGGAGCGGGATTTTGGGAAATTGATTACCGCCTGCAAGAGAGATTTAAAGATAAAACTTTTTCGATGGGCGGAAGCGAGATAAGCCGTTTTTCTGCAATAATTTTAATTGTGGTTATGGCTATATGCCTGCCGCGTGGGCTAAGGCCAATCCGGGGACATCGGGCCATTCAAAGAGAAGCCGGCTATTGGTTAAAAGAAAATGTAGAACAGGGAGAATATATTATAGTAGCACCGGCTCCTCAAGAAACATTCTATGCGGGAGCAAAGTGGTATAAGTTAGAAGATAAAACTTATGCGGAAGTTATAAATAATGCAAGGCAGAGAAAGGCAGATTTTATAATTACAGACAAGGATATTGACAAGATATGCCCCGATTTCAGGGATTCGGTTGACGCAAATGACTTAGAGGTCTTTACAAGGAAATTTGAGAAGAGCAACAAAAAAATTGTTATATATAAACTAAAGAAGTGAAAGTCAGATACGATTTTTGTTGTTTATTGACATATAGGATTTGGAAGTTTAAGCTGATATAAAAGGAAGAGAAGAAAGATTGCCTGTAGGCGACGGTATCAAGGCTGGCGTCTTAGGAGTGTCTGATATGGACCCGTTGATTTTCAAGGCGTACGACATTCGTGGAGTTTATCCTGAGCAATTAGACGAGGAAGACGCGTGGAAGATTGGGCATGGTACGGCCCAGTTTTTACGTTCCTTGCTTCGGGGTTTCGAGCGAGGCCAGGCCAAAGCGCATTCAATTTGCGTCGGACGAGATATGCGGACACACAGCGAGGCACTTGCCGATGCACTTGCAGAAGGGATAACAGCTTCCGGTGCGAATGTTATTGACATAGGTCTGATAGATACGCCACAGATGTACTTTGCGATTAATCATCTGGGTGCGTGCGGAGGTGTGCAGGTTACGGCTTCACATAATCCTGCAAAATATAACGGCTTCAAAATATCGGGGATGGAAGCCAGGCCGATCGGGGCCGAGACGGGACTTAAAGACATACAACATATCGCGATGGCTCTTAAACATACCAAAGGGATATGCAGCGGGAAGGTCGAGCAGCGTGACTTAACTGAAGATTACAAGAGGCATGTGCTAAAGTTTCTCAATTCGAAAATAAGGCCGTTGAAAATAGTTATTGACGCTTCGAATGGGATGGCGGGCAAGGTAGTTCCTGAGATTTTCGGTGAGTTGCCGATGAAAATAATAAGGCTAAATTTCGAGCATAAAGGCAGGTTTAAGCACGAGCCTAATCCGTTAATTGAAGAGAATCTTGCAGAATTGAAGGCTAAGATTGTAACTTCGAAAGCCGATGTCGGCATCTGTTTTGATGGAGATGCCGACAGGATGATGATGGTGGATGAGAAAGGAGAGACTATTTCCTGTGATTTGATTACGGCGCTGATGGTTCCGTATTTTTTGAGACAAGAGCCGGGCTCGACAATTATTTATGACCTGCGGAGCAGCTGGGTTGTGAGGGAAGAGGTTTTGAAATACGGCGGGACGCCGAGACGGGAGCGTGTGGGGCACGCGTTTATGAAGAAGACCTTGCGCGATACGCATGCAGTGTTCGGTGGTGAGCTTTCGGGGCATTTCTATTACCGAGATAACTTTTATGCGGATTCGGCGGTGATAACCTTGGTGCATATATTAAACATTCTAAGCGAGACAGAGATGCCGATAAGCGAGCTGATTAAACCACTTCGACGATATTATGCGAGCGGCGAGATAAATTTCAAGGTGGAAGACAAACAAGCAGCAATGCAGGAGTTGGCACGGCAGTATGGTGAAGGTGATTACGATGATTTAGACGGCGTGACGGTGCAATTTAAGGACTGGTGGTTTAATTGCCGGCCGAGTAATACCGAGCCTTTACTGAGGCTGAACGTGGAGGCGAAGCAACAAGAGCTTCTTGATGACAGGCTGAAAGAGATTCAGGATTACCTCGGAGAGCCGGTCGGGCATTAAAACAAATCCTGCCTGCGTGCTGAAGTAATGTTGGTTATTGGTAACTGGTTATTGGTAACTGGTGATTGTCGCTTCGCTCCTCGCAACGACAAAACAAATCATCACATCCGAACAGCTAAAATTTTCATTTCCCGGTGTCTGCACCGGTTTCAGACATCGAGCGTCGCTGGTCATTAAAGGCTCAGTACTTTAAGGTCTTGTCGGGCAGAACAAAATGACTATAATAGGTGCTTGTAAGCGTTTTTTGCCTGATTTTATTACCGTAGCTTCTTTTTACGAAAGGGCGCTGAAATGAAAAAGCTAACAATTGACTCTATCTTGACGTGCATTTTATGTTTATCTCTCGCACTGCTTGGTTGTTCGAAAAAAGACTCTGATGCCGAAACCAAAACAATCGCTTTCATAACGAACAACACCGCCGACTTCTGGATAATTGCCCAGCGGGGATGCGAAAAGGCACAGGCCGAGCTGCCTGATTATAAAATTGATTTCCGGCTGACCAGCGACGCCACACCCGCCGAGCAGAGACGCATCATCGACGACCTACTCGCAAGGAACGTCAGCGGAATCGCAATCTCACCAATAGACCCCATAAACCAGAAACCTTTTATCGACCATCTCGCCGGGCAGATAACCGTCATCACCTGCGACAGCGACATACCTGACAGTAAGCGCCTTTGTTACATCGGGACCAACAACGTCGCCGCCGGGCGACAGGCCGGTCAATTAATTAGAGAGGTCCTGCCGAAAGGCGGAAAAATAATGCTCTTTGTCGGCAAGAGAGACGTCCAGAACGCTAAGGAAAGAATAGAGGGAATCGAGGAGGCCCTCGAAGGCTCGAAAGTCGAGATAATCGATGTGCGCACAGATAATACCGACCAGGTCCAGGCCAAGTCCAACGTCGCCGACGCACTGGTAAAATACCCCGACCTTGCCTGTTGCGTGGGACTTTGGAGTTATAACGGCCCGGCTATCCTCAATGCTGTCTCAGACGCCGGCAAGCTCGGAAAAATCAAAATCGTCACCTTCGATGAGGACTCGGAAACACTCGCCGGTGTCCGCGACGGACATATATACGGGACCGTAGTTCAGCAGCCGTTCGAGTTCGGATATCAGTCAATGAAGATGCTGGCCGGGATTATCGAAGGTGATATTTCGGATGTACCACCCGATCGACAGGTGATTGTACCAACGCTTATTATAAAACAACAGGACGCACCGGCCTTTATTGAAAAGATGAAAAAACTTCTCAGGCACTAAACGCGGCATGGTTGCAAAGACACCGTTACTCGAAGCACAGAATATCACGAAGACCTTTCCCGGTGTAAAGGCCCTCGATAACGTCAGCCTTACCGTGCACACCGGCGAGGTCGTTGCACTAATTGGCGAAAACGGCGCCGGCAAATCAACGCTGATGAACGTCATCGGCGGAATCCTGCAACCCGACTCGGGCTCCGTCAAGCTCGCCGGCAAAATAGTAAACATTCGCAACGTCTCCGATGCCATCAGCCTTGGGATAGGTTTCATTCATCAGGAACTCAACGTCCTCGATAATCTAACCATTGCTGCAAATGTCTTTCTCGGCAGAGAGCCGCTTTGCTTCGGACCGCTTAAAATCATAAATCGCCGAAAAATGTACGAGCAGACAAAAGTGCACCTCAGACGCCTCGGCCTCAACTTGCCGGCCGATACCCCTCTTGGCGAGCTTTCTATCGCCTCTCAGCAAATAGTCGAAATTGCGAAGGCCCTGTCCCTCAACGCCCGCCTTCTGATAATGGATGAGCCGACCTCCAGCCTTACCCTCGCCGAGACAAAACGTCTGTTCGAGGTCATCCGCCAGTTGCGCAACGATGGCGTCAGTATCATTTACATCTCGCATCGGCTCGCCGAAGTCAAGGAGTGTGCCGACCGTGTCGTTGTCCTCCGCGACGGCGCCAACGCCGGCTTGCTGTCCCTCGACGAGATAAGCCACGACAGGATGGTCCGCCTGATGATAGGCAGGGATTTGGAAGACTACTTCATACCTCCGACGACGAAAACACAGACCGCTTATTTTAATGTCACCGACCTAATCACCACAGCCTGGCCCACCCAGCGTATCAGCTTCGAGGCCGCAAAGGGACAGATTCTCGGTTTCGCAGGACTCATCGGAGCAGGCCGAAGCGAAATGGCCCGCGCCATCTTCGGTGTTGATAAACCGATTAGCGGCTCTGTCTCTATGGCCGGGCGTAAGCTTCGAATCAACTGCGCCAAAGACGCTATCGAAAATGGAATCTACCTCGTCCCCGAAGACCGAAGAAAATCAGGCCTTATCGTCGAAATGACATTTCGCCAGAACATCACCCTGCCGCGGCTGGACCGTTACGCTGTCGCAGGACTCATAATGAAAAAAAAGGAAAAGGCCATCGCTAAGTCACAGGCCGAGTCATTGTCCGTAAAAATCCCTTCCGTCGAGACGCTCGTCAGCAATCTCAGCGGCGGCAATCAGCAGAAAGTTGTACTTGCCAAATGGCTTGCTCTCGAGCCGAAGGTTATAATCTTCGACGAGCCGACCCGCGGAATCGACGTCGGCTCAAAATCCGAGATTTATCATATTATGCGGAACCTTGCCGAAAAGGGAGTAGTGGTTATTATAATAAGCTCTGACATGGAAGAAATACTCGGTGTCAGCGACCGTATCGCCGTTATGCACGAAGGCCGAATCACAGGTATCCTCGAGCGTCAGGACTTCGACGAGGAAAAGGTAATGCAACTGGCCGTCGGCGGCGGAACTGAAAGGTATGCCGAATGAAGAAGGAATTACCGATATTGCTGATTCTCGTTGTGCTCTGCACCGCAGTTTCTATAGCCAATCCCCAGTTTCTCAGCACCACCAATCTCCAGAACACCTCCCGGCTGATTGGAATGTTCGGCATCTTCAGTATCGGCGTCGGTATAGTCATCATCACAGGCGGTATCGACCTGTCCGTCGGCTCCGTCTTTTCACTACTCGGCATCCTGCTGTGCTTCGAGCTTGTCAACTGGTCCTGGCCGTGGCCAATCGCTGTGGGCGCGATACTTCTGACGGGCGCCATTTTGGGTTTATGTCACGGCCTGCTCGTCACAAAGCTCAAAATCCAGCCGTTCATTGTAACGCTCTGCGGTCTGCTCTTTTATCGAGGCCTCGCCCGCTACATCGCCAACGACCAGACCCAGGGCTTCGGCTACTGCACCGGCTTCGAGACTCTCCAGAGAATCACGGCCGGCAAATTATTCGGACTTCCGATGCCGTTTGTCTTTCTGCTGGTAATCGCCTTTATAATGTGGATTGTCCTGCACCATTCCGTCTATGGCCGGTATCTATTCGCAGTAGGCCGCAACGAAGAGGCCACGCGCTTCTCCGGCGTCAACACCTCGGCCGTTATCGTCGGCGCTTATGTAATTTCGACCCTGCTGGCTGCTGTCTCGGCCATTTTGCTTGCCTTTTATACCAATTCCGTTTCACCCAGCGCCCATGGCAATTTTTACGAGTTGTATGCTATTGCAAGCGCCGTCCTTGGAGGCTGTTCATTGCGTGGCGGCCAGGGCTCCATCCCCGGCATCCTGATTGGGACTACATTGATTTTGGTATTGCGTAATTTCGTCAACCTTTTAGGCATACCGAGCTCTCTGGACTTCGCCGTCCTCGGCGCTGTTATTCTGGCCGGCGCTGTTGTCGATTTCACCCTCCAGCACCGTCACGAAAAAAGAAAACTCAGTCAAATTAATTAGATTGCTTGACCTGCTTTCTTTCATATTTACAGGACGGTGTATTAATATCTTTTTTCACTTTTAATTTATGAGGCCGTTGTAAAGCAAATCGTTGTGTTCAGTGTCGAAAATGGCATAGAACCCGCATCACTCCGACAGATCGGGGCTGGAACGGGATTTGCTATTACGTATACGTAAATACGTAACGTAATACGTAAACGTAATCACATAGAAAATAGACGTAATACGTATACGTGCTACGTCTGAGATTTTTTTTTATTACGTTTACGACTACGTTTACGTGATACGATATTAAGTTCTTTTATTTTACGATTACGAAGACTTAACATAATTGCATGTCTTATAAAGACACATAGAACAAAACGCGCAGGTGGTTTTGGGGGATTTGTGAAAAAAATAAAAAAATTTATCTCCTTATATAACAAGCACTTAGCTTTTTTGCAGCCCTAAAAATACCCCGATTTTTCGCCAAAACGCGCAGGTTCGGCCAATAGTGGGGGGACGAATTTTTTTGGCAGAAGTCAAAAATGGGAAAAACGGAAAAAAGAAAAGAGGGGAGAAATGGGATTTGATTTTGGTGTTTTCGAAGACCAGCAGCTAAGCGAAGAATATGTCGAGTGGCTCGTCGATGAGAAGTCCGTCGAGGTTGAACGCCATTTCGGGAAGCTGTGGGATTATTACGCGAACCGGATGAGCGAGCTCGCCTCGGGGCGAAGCCACGGGCAGTCGGGATTGAGCGCGGTCGAGAGCAAGTACAACGACTCAAGTCGATGTTATGTTCAGGCGCAGGAATACGGGCTGCCAAGCCGAATTACGGGCGTTGTGCATTCTGCGGGCGGAGGAATATTCGCAGGCACGGCGGTCAGAGATTTGCAGAGAAAAGAGGTAGTTATCGAGAACGATATCGGGTGGCGAATCAACGCGATGTCGGATTTTCTATTCGGTAAGCCAATCAGTTTAGTTTCGAAGGCGCCGGACGGCCGAAGACGCGCAGAAATTGGGAAGATTCTAAAGGCGGTGTTCGAGGCCAACGGCGGTATTAGCTTTTTTCAGGATATGGCGGTGCTCGGAAGCGTTTACGGGTTTGTTGACTGTGTAGTCAGGCCTGGCGAAAGCGTTGCGGAACGAACCTCCTTCAAGCCTACCCAACCTTCATCCTTTGAGAAGATTATCGAGCTTGCGCAGGCAATCGACCTTGAGCTTATTGAGGCATTGAGAGCACTGCCAATCCTGGATGAGAACGACTACAAGAAAACCAAATACTACATTCAGCACTTCGGGCAGCAGAAAAACTCTTTGAGCAGGAAGAATAGTTTTCTTTCTCGCCTTCTGGGAAGACAGTCGGGTGGAGGGTTGCGCGAGATAGTTGCGGTGACGGAGGTTTTAGGGCCGGGGCTTTGGCAGAGATATGAGAACAAGGAGCTTGTTGCGCAGGGTACGAATCCGTTCGGACTGATTCCCGTTGTTCATATACAAAACGTCGCCCAGCCGTATTACTACGAGGGGCAAAGCGACGTGGAGCCCTTGATACCGCTTCAGGATGAGCTGAACACGAGGCTGAGCGACCGGGCCAACAGGATTACTTTTCAATCGTTCAAGATGTACCTTGCAAAGGGGATTGAGGGAATTGAAGAAAGACCCGTATCGCCAGGCAGGATGTGGTGCACCGACAATCTCGACGCCAAGATAGAAGAGTTTGGTGGAGAGCCGAGGACCAACAGCGAGGATTTTCATATTACCGAGATAAGAGAAGCTATGGACAAAAGCAGCGGTGTTACGCCGGTGGTGGCGGGAGTGTTAAAGGAAAAATTAGGTAATCTTACAAGCGCGGTGGCTTTGAAGATTGTGTTGATGGGGATGCTGGCAAGGACGGAACGGAAGAGATTCAGCTACGGTGAGGGAGTGAAGAGAATCTGTCGGTTAGTTCTCCAGATACTTGATAAGACGGGAGTTTATCCGAACGGCAGCTCCGAGAGGGATATCGAGATTATTTTTCCAAGCCCACTGCCTGAGAACATTATGGAGAAGCTGCAAGAAGCGCAGGTTAAGAAGGAGCTGGGAGTTTCACAAGAGCAGGTGCTCAGAGAATTAGGCTATGAGGCCGCAGAGTAGAGGGGTTTTAAATGAATGAATCTGTAATTGAGACCGGCCCCGACAAGTCGGGAGAGGATGAAACGACACAGGAAGAGAAGCTGGTGCCGATTTCGGAATCGATTCGCTATCGCAGGAGAGCGCAGAGCGCGGAGCGCAAGGCAGCTATGTTAAAGGAAGAAGTTGCAAAGGCCAAATCACAGAACGAGAAGCTTTGCGAAAAGGTCGGCAGGATTGAATTGGAAAACGAACTTGTTACGAAGCTGATTTCTGCGGGTGTGAGCGACCTCGAAGCGGCTGTTTCGGTTGCGAAATCCCGAATAGAAGAGCGCGGCGATTCGGACATGGATGAAGTGGTTGAGCAGCTTAGGAGGGAAAAACAGTATTTGTTTAGTGATGCAGGCTTGCATTTGAGTCCGTCCAAGACCTCGGGGGTCAAGCAGAAAAACACAAGTGGACAAAGCATCGTTGAAAGAGCGGCCCAGAGGGCCGCGAGGAGCGGGCACAGGGGCGACCTGCTGGAGTACCTGAAGCTGCGACGAAGTGTTGTGTGAGTTTAAGAGAAAAAGAATCGTTAGATAAAAGGAGTGAAGAGAAATGGCATTTACAGGAAAAGCGACGTATTCGGCCGGCAGCACGTTACCGGAGCTGGCTGAAGATGTTTCGGATTTGATTGGAATTATTTCACCTTATGAGACACCTCTTTTAGATGCGCTTGGAGACCCGCTGCGGGCGGCGAGAAGCACGCATCATGAATGGTTAGAGGATGAGCTTTTGCCGAATAAGGACGCGATAAACGACAGCACGTATAGTGACCCGGCAACGGATACGCAGTTCGACGTCGATAACGGCAGCAGGTTCAGAGTCGGCGACCAGGTCCAGGTGGAAGGCTCGGAAGAGCTGATGCTGGTAACGGCGATTAACAGTGATACGCTGACCGTGGTTCGCGGGTATGCCGGCACGACGGCGGAGGACCTGGCGGACAACCAGGTAATCAACATCCTCGGCAACGCGGCGCTCGAGGGCGCGGACAAGCCGGGCGCGAGATTTACGAACCGAAGCAGATGCAGCAATTACACGCAGATATTCGCGGCGACGGTGGAGGTGAGCGGGACGGATATGGCAGCAAGTCAGCTTGGTCTTGCCGATGAGATAGATTATCAAAAGCAGGAAAGACTGCGTGAGCTTATACGGGACCTTGAAAACACGGTAATCAACGGCGGCCAGCCGACGAGCAACCCTGAAGGCTCAGGTAGTGTCAGGCGAACGATGAAGGGAATTGTGCAGCATCTTTCAACTAATGTATTCCACACCGGCGAGGCCGGTTTCCCTTCGGGCACGGACCTTGACGAGACGAAGCTGAACTACGTGCTTAGAAAGATTTGGGAAAGCAGCAACGGCAACGTCGACCTTGTGGTTGTTAACGGTTTCCAGAAGCGAAAAATCAACGCCTTTTTAGGTAGCTCGCGGAGTTACGGGGCCGTTGATACGACCTTTAAGGACAAGGTTGACTATTACGAAAGCGACTTTGGTCTTTGCAGGATTATCGTTACGCGGTGGATGCCACAGGATGCAGTTCTTCTTCTGGATTCGTCACGGGCCGGCGCGCTGCCACTGGCCGGTCGGAGCTTTTCTTTCAAGCCGTTGGCCAGCAGCGGGGATTATGAGTGCGGTGAATTGATTGGCGAGTACACGCTGGAACTTCGGAACGAGGCGGCAAGCGGTTTTATCAGGGACCTTAGTACGAGTTAATTTTCACTTACCTAAGGCATAAATTCACACGAGCTGCTCTCGTGTGAACCGTAGTCCCGATGAGACCGGGGCCACGGTTCCTGCGAGAGAAGAAAAGGAGTAAGCGATGTTAAGTTTTTCAGATGACGTTGATATTTTGAGATATGAGCCTGTGTTGTTCGGCGAGCTTCACTTTTCCAGCCAGGTGCTGACATCTGGGATGGATGGAGCGCTGAACGGGACGACGTTTACGAAGAGTGGTGAGGATTTTATAGCTGCGGGTGTTGAATCAGGAGGGGTCATATATTTACAGTCGTCGGATTTGGCATTGGACGGTTGTTACGAGATTATTTCGGTGGATTCGGTGAGTCAGCTTACAGTTTCAGTTTTACGGGCCGACAGAGAGGGTGATGCGGTAGCACCGCCCGCAAGTACTGGGATATCGTATCGCATCAGTACTTTCAAGCCGCAGGCAAACGAGGTGTTTTTTCAGCTTACACAGCATTTTGGTTTAAGGCCGGGCTGTCCCAACAGCGTTTTTGAAGCAGAAGACATTTCAGACGCGGGGGTATTAAGACAGGTTTCGGTTTTTGCCGTGCTTGCAAACGTGTACGCGATTATTGCGAGCAGGGGCGAGTTCAGCGACAGCTTATGGCAGAAAAGTTTTCACTATCAGAAGCTCTTTACGAGGGCCAAGGAACGCTGCAGGGTTAGCATCGATATGGACTCCGATGGCGCGGGCGATATTACGATTTTGGGCGGCAGTATGAAATTAGTGCGCGAATAGCTTTGAAGGGAAGCGAGCAATGAAGGCCAGACTCGACGGGCAATGTATTTTCGATGAAGAGGAATTGAGTATCCAGACCGGCGGTGAGCGACGGGAGTGTGTGGAAAGAACTGTAGCCGGTCTGGATGGTTTGTTGAGTATCGATTTGGGCGAGCGGGGCAGACAGATAAAACAGGCCGGTGTTCTGCGGGCCGGCAGCGAGGCGGCTCTGAGGAGGAAGATAAGCGCGATAAGCGCTTATACGGACGGACAGGCACATACATTGACTTTAGATAACGGCGAGGAATACGAAAATCTGCGGATGGATAGTTTCGAGGTGAAGGCTAAAGGGGCGAGTGGTAACGGCGTTTGTTGCGAGTATGAAATCAGGTACACCCAGTTGCGAGGTTGATTGTGGGACTGAACAGCAGCGGAATAAGTAGGATTCGAGCGTTTTGTCTGCCGGCAGGTATCGGGGCCGACGGCAAGATTGTAGCAGAGCCACGAAGGGCTTTGGTCAGGTGGTATTCCGAGTGGCCTGATAAATTGTATCAGGTTTACGTCAACGGGGAATATGCAGGCTCTACGTTTGGTTCCAAGCAGCGGGAATTGATAGTGCACATACCTTCATCGCCGCAAAGCGCCGTGAGGATAGAGGTTTACGCGGTAGAGCCGGAACTGGTCGACCTGGACTTTAGCAGTGAGCTTGAAGCGGGTTTTGAGAAGTCAGGCAGAGTCAAAATAAGCTGGCCCCACCGGCAGAGTTTACCATTCAACGCGACGGCGCAAATTTATTCGAATCACGGCAGCGGCGACGTTGATTATGATGCGCCGGTTAATAACGCTGCGAAAAGAATCTGGCCGGCATGGCAGGACAAAGGCGGATTTGGGCAAAGCGGGTTTGGCAGGAGTGATTTTGGATTTGACGCCTCGGCGGCGATAGGTTTCGGCAAGGGGGTTTTCGGCCTGGGTGAGTTCGGCCTTGACGCGGATGTGATTGCCTGGACAAGCGAACAGTTGCAAGCCGGTTTATATAAATTTGCAGTGAAGGTTGTTGATTCGAGAGGGAACCAGGATGAGGGCCAAAGCGAGACAGAGTTGATGACAGTGATACCCGGTGCAAAACCTGCCGAAGAGATGAGATTAACGTCGTTTGATGAACAAACGAACGAACTGGTATTCAGTATATCGTAATCACGGAAGGGGAAAAATATGGCAGAGGTATATCCATCCGACAATGAGCTGTTGAATATCGTCAGTGACGACCAGACGGGGGTAGAGTATATTCCGACGGGGACGGCACCCTATTATTTGCAATTCCGGAAATTGCTTTACCGATTATTGCTGGCTGCAAGTCGCGCGAACGACTTGCGCGTTTTTGACGAGGGGCAGGTAGATATCGGCGTGAAGCCGGGCAAATTCTGGCTTGGCGCGCAACTTGTCAGTTATGACGGCTCGGCCGGCAACACTCTGGCTGACGATAAAGCGAACATTTATGTCTATCTGGATTCGGCGGGCAGTCTTGTTATCGATGAATACAGCAGTTTTCCTGATATGGAAGCCGTACCGCATATCAGATTGGCGGTGGTGACTACATCAAGCGGCGATATAACCTCGATAATCGATGCTCGTGATTACCATAATGTTTCTATGCCGTGCGGGGCCGGTGGTGTAAAGAAAAACATCCAAGCGCATACTGCGGACGATACGCTCATCACCGCTGAATCAGGCAGTGTGCATACAAACCTCGGGGCTACCGGGATAGTTACGCTAACCTTGCCGGCCTCGGCTGCGGCGGGGACAGTTTTCAACTTTGCCGTTCAGGCCGCACAGGAATTACGAGTTGAGCCGGGCTCGGCGACGATTAGAGACGACAGCGGCCAAGCGGAGGACAAGTATAAGGCCTGCAGCACAATCGGCGCGTGTTTGACGTTGATAGCGGATTCAAACGGCGACTGGGAAACAATCGGGAAGAATGGAACCTGGAGCGAGGAGGCCTGATGCTACTTGAAACATTATACACACTATTAAAGCAGGCACTTGGCGAGGACTACACGGTCGAGGAGGTTGAATCACTGACCCGTAAGCAGGTTATAAGCCTTATCGACACCGATGATTTCACGGAGAACTTATTGAAAAACGCAAAGAAGCTGCTCATTAAGGATTTAAAGGTAAAGAAAAAAGAAGATAACGTGTTGGTGATAGATCAAAAGATAAAGTCTAAATTCCCGAATGCGGAGTACGAAGTAGGAGAGATAGATGGCAAGGAGTATGTTGTAGTGTGGCTGGAAGGTAAGCCGGAGGAGGTGACTGACTAATGGGATACGGAGTAGCTACGATTCACTGGGTAGGTGGCCTGGGCACAAAGGCGGGGAACTCGAAATCAGGCGGCGGTGTTAAGAAGTCTGTATGGGATGCCGACCCGACACTAAGCAGCTATATGGATAGCAACGGCGGGCCGAAGTATACCGACACTAATGCGTCTTATGATGATGATACCGGCGTTGTCACGGCGACGGGGAATATTTTTCCCGGCCAAACGGATGCTCTGAAGGATTGGATTGTTTATGTTGAAGGAACAAACTTTGATAATGACCACTATCTTATAACAGCCAGTACGCAAAACACGATTACGATTGCCTCGGGTAAAGGGCAGGGGGCCGACCGGGCAGTAGATATATATGTTGCCGGTGCGTTCGATAATCTGCAGAATGCCGTGGATAACACAGACGCTTCGGACTCCGGCAGCCTTGTTACGATTTATACCAACAAGGATGAGACGCTGGGAAACGCCGTGGGTATTTCTACGGGGGGCAGCTTAACGAACAATACTTATAAGCGGATTGTCGGATTCGGCGCGTCAATAGACGACAAGCAGCAACCTACACTCGATGCAACATCTGTTAGTTACGGCGTTCGGTTTCAGAGTGTTGACAATGTTTTCGTTGAAAATATTCACGTTAAAAAAGCCTTGATAAATAACTGGGACGACACTCCGGGTTCCAATTACAACATTGCGATGGTGAACTGTCGTGCTTCGCAGGCTATTCAGAACGGATTTTTTATGTACTCATCTACGTATGGGTGTATTCTGATAGATTGCAGGGCTGACGATAACGGCTATACGGGGTTTTTTATTAACGACAGGCAGGTTGGATTTGTCATAAACTGCTTATCTGAGTCGAACGGCTTTCGTGGATTTTTCCTGAGAGATGCTTTAATGGCTTATTGCGTGGCGGCCGACAATTCGTGCCAGAGCACGCGGGGAGCCATCAATATAGGTTCATCAGGCTACGGGGGAGTTGCCTATGGCTGCGTGGCGTATAATAACGGCATTAGTACGAGTAATCCTGCGTTTAGTTTCGGTGGATATGGAAGTGTAGCTGTAAACTGTATCGCACTTGCCAACCAGGGTGAGGCCTTCAAGCGAAGCGATAACGCGGTTCCTTATATTAGCTGCTGTGCGTCACACAATAACAATCTTAATTATCCGAGTGTTTATATAGGCGAAAACAATCTCGAGGTAGATCCTCAGTTTGCGGATGCCGACAATGGGGATTTCAGGCCGCGTAATCCGAGAGTGCTTCGCGGTGGAATACAGGATATAAACGGTAATGTCACACAGATGGGTGCAATCATCCAGGCCTACCAGTTTCCAAAACGGGCCAGAATGGTCAACCACGGCAGATTGTCAATTGTTCGATAGGAGTATTAATAATGGCAAATAGCGCAATCGAGATACCTTTTTACGTTGCGAAAGATGGTGAGCCGTTTATAGGGGCCGCGGCTGAGATGGACTTCGAGAGCCTTAGGTCATTGGATGGCACGGACAAATCAGGTGATGCACCCTCTATTAGCGAGACAGGCGGAGGCTGGTATAAATTCAGTGTTGCTTATGGGTCGGCACCTTTTGATGTGAATGAGCTTGTTGGTGTTATAGACGCGGACAAGAATGGTGATAACAAGCTGGCGAATGTCGAGCGCTATATACCGGTTGAGGTTCGGCTTGATTTCTACGCGCTGGCTCGATTAGTCAACAAAATGAGCCAGGACAAATTGACCGGTGATATGTCGATAAAGAATAGTTCGGGTAATACGATTATGAAGCTTGGGATAACCGAAAGCGAAAGCGCGCTCGACCGTAATCCGGGGGCTGCCTGATAAGATGGACTCGAAATTCTTTGACAGCTTATACGAAGGTGACTCACCCAACGGTGTTAAATTAGGGATGGGGTTGACAGGTGGCGAGTTTTGGGCGCGTCCTGCCGGCTGCCAAAACCTGTATCGTGGTATAAGTATGGAAGCTGTTGATTTTAATGATCTAATAGCTGTAGCCGGTTTGGCGGAAACGCAGGTTGCCTGTCCAGCCTGGCTCGAACACTTACCCTCGACCACATACTTTTATTTGGTCAGGCGTGCTAACGGTTGTGGCCAAGAGGAACATACCTTGGGGGCTGCGGAAAAAGTTGTTATTGATAGCTATGGTAATTTAGCTGAGCCGAAATGTAACAGCGTTTTCAGTGTAAGAGCACGACAAATCGATGCTAATAAGGTCGAGCTGGTTTGGTTTTACCAGCCGATTGAGCAAAAGGCCGCCCCTTCTTGTTTCAGAATTTATAGCGACAACGGCTCAGGACAAATCGACTATGAGAATCCTGTCGCACAGATAGGCTATGTCGGACGGATGTTTTATACCTGGCGCAGTGAGATACTGTCGGCTAACAGATACCTGTTTTGTATCAAGGCTATTACAGCGACAGGGGTTGATGGCGGATTCCCTGGTCAGATAAAGATACATCTGGAAATAATAAAGCCGGGTGCAATTGAGATATTGGAAACTGAAACTGTTTAGCATTAGTAAGTATTGGTACGAAGATGTCGAACAAAATAGAATATTTTTCAGGTGAGCAAAGACAGTTAGCTGTACCGGCGGTGGTAACTTCCATTCTACTGGATGGCCAGTTATGTCCGTTTCTGGAGTTAAAAGAAATCCTGCGAGTAGGCAATCCGGAATTCAACCGGGCAAGGCTCAGGTACAACTCGGCTGGACATCCCGAGGGCGCCGTCGTTCGCGCAGAAGATATTGAAACTATTCTCGCGATGGGACAATCGATTCGTATCGAAGAGGTTGTGAATATCGGCTCTCCAGGAATGGCGGCTTTGACTATTCCTATTTTTAATGGACAAGTTGAAAGTATTGAAACAACAATCGACGGTAGGGACGAGGTAGTTGAGGTTATAGCGGAAGATATCTCTGCAAGGCTGAAGCGCGTAACCGTATATGGGCAGCGTATAAAGAATAATGATACCGCATTGTTCCTGGAAGGAATGGAGACGATTTTCAACGTTGAAGGCAGAGCTAACGCCTCTGCTGAGTCGGGGCAGCATAAAGGCAAGACTTACACGATGTTTTCTACCAGAGTCGGGGATGGGAAATTCTGGAGCTATGCGGAGGTTATCATTTATCTGCTTAGTGAGTATTTGCCGGCCGGTGAATTACAAATCCCAGGTTTGGCGCAGATGGAAGCCTTGACGCAAAATCAGGTGGCCCGTGACCTTGACGTTACAGGACTGAATCTTATAGAAGCTATTGAGCAATGCTGTCTGCAAACTGGTCTTAGATTCAGATTTGTTTCGCAAATGACGCAAACAAGCGCAGGCGAGGCAATTGTATTCTACAGGCCGGCGGCGGGTAGAGCTGTGGAATTAAATTGTCAGCACCACGGCGAACAATTGAGTATATCGCGTACAGATGCGGCCAGCCTGCGAAGCAAAAGAAATTTCTGGCCGGTGACCCACCGATACATCGGCCAGGGTGATTTTAAGGTGTTCGAAGCAACCTTCGACCTGGTTAAGGCGTGGGATCTGGCCCTGGAAGATACCAATTATGAAAAATTCTCACCATTGACTAATGAAGAATTTCAGCCTGTAAAAGATGTGTTTCGCAAGTGGTGTCTTAACGAGGCAGGAGATTATAGCAGCGATCCTTACAATCAGGGCGATGTGTTTGATTTTTCCTGGATTTTTCAGAGCAGCAACTTTTTGAATCGCCGTCGACGATTTTGGCCGGCTCTGTCTTCAGATAAGGCAGGCAGGTCACTCGGTTATTTTTTGCAGGTCTCATACGATAACGGCCAGCACTGGTGGCAGTATCTATATGCTTTTAACAACCTGTTGGATGAATGCGGTATATGGCTAAGCGCCGAACAGCTTGATACCGATGTTTGGTTTGCCGCCTTAAAGGGTGTTTTGAAATTCAGAATAACTGCATCTGTCGTCAGTGACCAGAGATTAACGTGCACAATGGCTGACGGCCCGGTCAATTCGGTTGCAGACACCATCGACCATATAATGACCCTGCCGCAGCGGTTTAAGTACCGCAAAGTTTCGAACAAAAGCATTTTTGCAAACTCGACAGATGAGAATATCGGTAAACCTGATGAAGCGGACGACAGCGCTGCTCTGAGAAGTTATGTACGCCAATTAGTGGCTTCCTCATCGGCTGTTATCGAGACCATAGATGTTAAAACGCCGTATCTGGCGTCTGATTATCATCCGGGAGATAGAGTCATAACCAGTCCTGAAAGCAGAGACTTGTTGTGCTGTAAGCTTGATAATCGAAGTGTTCACTGGATTGAAAGTGTTCATATGGACTTTGCCGGCCAGTGCACGAATCTGAAGATAGTTCGAAGGAGGCGATGAGTAAATGGACGCCGGTGAGAATGTAATAGAAAGCAGACAGATGCTTTCACGTCTGGCGCGAGAACGTGCGCAGAAGAATTCCGAAACTGTAGTTGTTACATCGCCGGGAGCCAGGGTTGCTGCCTGGACAATAAAAATCATCAGTCATTATTCATACAATGTTTACAATGTTCGCACGGTCCAGGTAGACCAGCCCGGAACGCTACCCATGGGGTGGGGCGAGAACATGCAAGCAACAAATTTGGCTGAACCTTTTCTCGAGGAAGGCCAGCTTGCAGCCGGCAGTTATGCGATAATGTTTAGGGTCGGTAGTGCAAACGTCTTTTACGCACCGGTATAATAATGGCAGAATTAAATTCAAATTCTCGCAGCTGGCAATTTAATCGGCAGATAAATCTGACGGTTATTATTCAGCTTCTGTTTTTGGCCTCTCTGATTGTCGGCAGCTGGGTAAACCTTCAACGCCAGCTCGACCTGCTGCAGCACGATGTAGGTATTTTGCTCAAGACACAAAAGGAGTTTCAGGAAAAGATTGAACGGCTGTCCGCCCAAAGTATAACTCACGAATATCGCCTGCAAGCGATTGAGAGATGGCTGCTAAAAGAAAACGTATCTAACGGACCTTCTTAAAGCTTATCAGGGATTCTTAATTTGACAGGAGAGCACTGATGAAAAAGAAATTGTTGGTAATTATTTTATCTTTTGTGTTTATGGCTGGTTGCGATGCTTTGCGATTTGCCCCAACGGAGAATCAAAAGCAAAACGCCTGGCTGCACAATCGCACAGCGCAGCTCGCTGCTGATAAGGCCAGGGCGGAAAATGTCTCGCAGCAGCTGGAGGGATTAGCTTCGCTCTGTGCCCTGCAAAGCAGGTCTTTTAGTTCCTATTACGGAATGCCGAAAGAGTTTCCTTCCGCCGATACGTCGGAGCAGATACTGGCGCAAACGAGCTGGCAGCTTGCCCAAAAATCGCTAACTGAATCGGCCGAAAGGCCAGATGCCTGGCAGTTGGCTGATAACGCGCTTGAGCTGAGCATTGGCATCGCAGCGTTAGTTGGGGGTGTTTACGGCACAAGGGCGGCAAGGTTTTTAAAGGAAGCAAGAGATAAATCGAAGGCCTTAAAGGAGATTGTCGAAGGCAATGAGTTATTTAAAAACCAGCACAGCGAGTCGGCCGGCGACTTCAAGGCAGCACACCAAAATCAATCGGCCGAGACCCGCAAGCTCGTAGTGGGAATCAAAACATAGCCAGCAGTGGTAATGATAAACTGGGAGAGTTATAATTTTAGAACCTGTTCATATCAGCGAAGTTCTGCCTGAAGTCCTTGAGAATATAATAAGGCGAAATCCCCAGGTATGTCATATTTCACGAGAAAATAACGCCATGCAGAATAGTTTATTGCGAAAACAACAAGATTCCATTAGTTCGCATCATTATTCACGAATCCCGCCGCATAGCTACGAGATGCCCCGTTGTTAGCGTGTTTTTTTAGTTATATGAATCAAGACGAAAACGATACTCCATTCCTGTGAATCCATTCGTTTACCGAACTCTCTTCGTCTGTTGTCGTATGTACACTTTACTCCGGCTGGTTGCTTTATTGGCTAATTCCGTTGCGGCGGGCAGGTGACGGATATTTCTATGTTGACTATAAATATACAAAACTTGTATAATGTTTGTCAGTGAGGCTGCATGGTCTGACGGCTCGGACGTCCTTGGGAGCTGGTGGTTAATCCACTTGAGACTGTGCAGCTTTTTTTATTATTTGTCTAAATTTAATTTATATCGTCAAACGTTTGAGTAAAAAAACTATGTAGTATTTGTTATTTAAAATATTTGACTTTGCATAGACAAGGTATATAATTTATTTTTCATAGCATAATGATATTTTTGGGGGTATTGTGGCAGCTAAAAGAGTTGAAAGAGTACTTTGCATTATCACCGCCCTGCAATCGGCACAGAAATGTTCTGTCAGGAATTTGGCAAAGTTATTAGGAACCAGTCGGAGAACAATTTTCAGAGACTTAAAAGTTTTAAAAAGCGCAGGAATTCCATGTCATTATGATTTTGTGAGTGGTTGTCATATAATAGACAAAGATTATTTTCTATCTGCGCCGGATTTGAATATGGCCGAGACACTGGCTCTGCTTTTGTCAGTTCGTAAAGCGAGAGAATGTATGTACATGCCGATTAAGGAATCGGCTTTGTGGGCGGCAATGAAGATAGAAAATAATCTAAACGATAAAGTAAAGAGATTTTGTAGCGGTGCCCTTAAGCATATCACTATCAAAGGAACCCCGCAGGTAAAAGTAAACTTCTCTGATAAGTTATTTATGCAGTTGATTAAAGCGATAATAGAAAAGCGAATTGTTAAAATTCGCTACAGTTTATCCGGTGAGCAGAAAAACGAGTTCTTTGATTTTAAGCCTTGTCATCTGTTATATAATGGACGTCTTTGGAGCGTCCTTGGCAAACTTAATCATTTTAATTCATTTCAAGCTTTTAGTCTTAATCGTATAAAAGAATTACATTTGTTGGACAAGTTTTTTGTCGAAGAACAGAAATTTGACGTAGAGGAGTACCTCGGTAGAGCCTGGTCGATGCTACCGGAGGGCAGAATCTACAATGTGAGTCTCAAATTTACTCCAGGAGTGGCTCGGAGTGTTGCCGATGTTCAATGGCACAGTACACAAACTGTCCATTTTGAGGATGATGGTTCTGCAATCGTAGAATTTCGCGTCGATGGGCTAAGCGAGATAAAATGGTGGATTCTAAGTTATGGTGACCAGGTGCAGGTCTTGGCACCGCAAACTTTACGCTGTGAGATTGTCGAGATAGCCCAAAATATGACTAAATAAGAAAAGCTGCCGCCGCCCACGTTGCAAGCCCTGCTGTTGATCTGCGAATTATATTTTCTTTGTTAGAAAATGCGAGGTTTATTTTAAGGCTCGAATTCCGATGTTCGGTGGCGGTTATGCCTTTTGTATTTGGCGGGTAAGTTCGGTCAGTTGCGAGCGTACCTGTGAGTCGGTATTTTCGAGCTCGCCGATTTTATTGCAGGCGTGCAGGACGGTGGTATGGTCCCGCCCCCCGAGGTGGCCGCCTATCTCTTCAAGGCTGTGCCGGGTCATGCTCCGGGCCAGATACATACAAATCTGTCTCGGCATCGCAATACTCTGATGCCTTTTTTTACTTTGCAGGTCGGCAAGCCTGACATCATAGTATTGCGTAACAACGTCGATAATTTCCGTGATGCTTGTCTGCCTGCCGGCTCGGGCGGTCATGTCACCCAGCGCTTTCCGGGCCAACTCAAGTGTAATTGCCTGGCTGGAAGCTATTGCCTCCGCGTGAATTAAAGTTAAAGCGCCTTCCAGTTCCCTGATATTAGACTGGACCTTGTGTGCGATATATTCAGCTATCTCCTCCGGCATACTCAGGCCCCTGAGGTATGCTTTTTTCTTTACAATGGCGACCCTTGTCTCATAGCTCGGCGGGTCGATTCGCGCGACCAGGCCCCACTTGAATCTGCTGATTAGACGGTCCTCCAGCGAGGGAATCTGGCCGGGCGCGCTGTCGGCACTAAGTATGATTTGTTTGCGGTTGTTGTAAAGAGCGTTAAACGTATGAAAGAACTCCTCCTGACTTTGCTCATGGTCGCGTAGAAACTGAACATCGTCGATTACCAGCATATCCACCGTGCGAAACTGGCTTTGAAATTCGGAGATGCGAGCCTGTTCAATCGCGCTTATAAACCTGTTGACATACTCTTCGCAGCTTAGAAACTGGATTGACCGAATTTTCGATTCTTGTTGTGCCTCTTGGCAGACGGCATGCAGAAGATGTGTCTTGCCCAGCCCGACGTTGCCGTATAAAAATAGTGGATTATAAGTGTCACCCGGAGAATGACTGACTGCTACACAACTGGCCTGGGCAAGCCGGTTACCGGGCCCGACAACGAAACTCTCGAACGTGTAATCCGGATGTATTCTAACTCCCGCCTCTATCTGGCCGGGGATTTGCGGCGATTCCTTTTTGTCATCGATGTGAAAGTTTACGCTGACCAGATGGCCGGTTACCTGTTGAGCGGCCCGGGTAAAACTCATCTTGCAGTTATCCCTGAGGAACCGAGTCTTGGCTTCATCCGGGCAGCTTATTTGCAGCAGACCTCCCGAAAAGCGAGTGGCTTTTAATTCGGAAAACCATTTACGGGTGTTGGCCGGGTCAAGCATCCTGGCGCGGGCCAGTATGGCCGTGAGAATATCTGTCGTATCTTGTGTTGCCAACTCCGGTTCCCTTCGAGAGTTCAGTCACTACGGATGGCAACTTCTCAAAAAACGCCTGTACTTATAAAAAAGAGTCTCGGTTAGGTAAATGCCCTCCAACCGGGCGAATTGAAACGCCTTCCTCAACAAGTAGTAATGAAATTTAACTTGAATCGGTGTCTTTGTCAAAAGAAAATCTCCTTATCCCCGCAAAAATTTTCGCGGCATAGCCAAAAACGTTGCAATAAAATTTTATCTGTCTTGAATTTTTCATGAATATCTGCGAAACTTCAAAGGCTGGGTATTTTAACTTTTACAATGGAGTAAAAATGGGATTTTTCACCAAAACTGTGGAATATTTCAGGGACCGCCTCGGCAAAAGCCGCGAAAAAATAGGTGCCTCGTTTTCTTCTGTGCTTGCGTTGGGCAGGAATATCGACGAAGAGCTGCTTGATGAGCTGGAAGAGACGCTGATAAGTGACGATATTGGCGTGGAGACAACCGATAAACTCATAACCGACCTTCGAGATGCATATCGCAGCCGGGCCATTAAAAATACTGATGATATTATTCCTTTTTTGAAAGAGCATATAAAAAATTACTGGCCCCATCGTGACCGGCAAATGCACCTGGCCCCTTCCGGGCCCACAGTCGTTCTGGTTGCGGGCATCAACGGTTGCGGCAAGACCACGAGCATCGCCAAGCTGGCTTACACGTTATGTAAAAACAAGGAAAAAGTTATCGTTGCCGCCTGCGATACGTTCCGTGCCGCCGCGGTCGAACAGCTAAGCATCTGGGCCGAGCGAATTGGCGCCGAGATCATCAAACACAAATCCGGCTCCGACCCCGCCGCGGTCGCCTTTGACGCCTGCGGAGCCGCCGTTGCCAGGAATGCCGACTTTGTGATTCTCGATACCGCCGGTAGACTGCACACTCAGCAGAACCTGATGAAGCAGCTAACGAAGATTCGTGATGTGGCCGCCCGAAAAATCCCCGATGCGCCGCACGAGGTACTGCTGGTGCTCGACGCTACTACCGGCCAAAACGCGATTGTGCAGGCCAAAATGTTTACGGAAGCGATAAACGTAACCGGCATATTCCTGGCCAAACTCGACGGCACCGCCCGCGGCGGAATAGTAATCGCAATAAAAGACCAGCTCGATATACCCGTAAAATTCGTCGGTCTCGGCGAGAAACCACAGGATATTGCCGAATTCGACCCCGAGACCTTCGTAGAAGCGCTTTTCAATTAGCTCTTCTTGCCTTGGCTGAAAAGCCGGTCGTACCCTAATGGAATCTCTGAGAAGGGAGATACTATTTGCTTGGAAGCTCTAAGGCGTGTATAATGCAGGGATTGACTGCCTATCGAACGTATCAGGATGTGAGAGTTGCATATATTGCGTGTCCCCATAGTGCCTGGCGGAGGTGGCACCGTCTTTATTTATCCGTCGCTATAATTTGTCCGAATTGTCGTGTGTAAAGGGGCCAGATGAATCCCAGCAGAGTAAACGGAAAAGTGCCGGCACGGGGGCATGTTACTGGATTGCGCCTTTGGTTATTCCGGATTATGGCTGTTGTTCTTATTCCGCTTATCTTGCTTATTTTAGTGGAATTATCCTTGCGTATAGTGGGATTTGGTTATCCGACTTCGGCCATAATTAAGCGAGAATTTGACGGCCGTCAGATTTGTATAAACAACCTAAAGTTCGGCTGGCGTTTTTTTCCAAAACGGATAGCCCGCGAGATACGTGCGTTTGTCTTCCCGGCCGACAAATCCCCGCAAACGTACCGTATATTTGTTCTTGGGGGTTCCGCTGCAATGGGTACACCTGAGCCTTCGTATAGTTTCAGTCGGATTTTAAAAGTGCTGTTGGATACCGAATACCAAGATTTGGAGTTTGAGGTAGTAAATATTGGTATGCCGGCGATGAATTCGCACGGTGTTCTGGAAATCGCCAAGGACTGTGCCCGCTATGAGCCGGACCTGTTTATTGTATACCTCGGCAATAATGAGGTTACCGGCCCATACGGTGTGGGCACGGTTTTTGCCCCTCTCTCACCGAGCCTATTATCCATCAGGACGAGCATTGCAATCAAATCAACCAGGCTCGGTCAGCTGCTTGAGGAGCTGTTGAGTTTACCTGCTGTAGCCCTGGGCCGGCGTCCTGTCGAATGGAGAGGGCTGCAAATGTTCCTTGAGAAGCAGGTGCGTTTCGACTCACCGGGGCTTCAGTATGTCTATAAGCATTTCGAAAGTAACTTGATGGAAATTTGTAATCTCGGCCGTGAAGCAGGGGCCAGGGTAATAGTGTGCAATGTCGCAACCAACTTGAAGGATTGTCCTCCTTTTGCCTCTCTGCACAATCCGGAGCTTACGAAGGCCGACGAAGCAATGTGGAACAAGATATATAACCAGGCCCTTCAGCTTGAATCAGAGGGCAGGTATGCCGAGGCGCTGACTTACTTTTTGTTGACAGTGGGGATTGATGAGCAGTTTGCTGAGTCCCATTTTAGAATAGGTCGCTGTTATTGGGCGATGGGCAGGTACAAGGAGTCCGTGGATAGTTATATGAGGGCGCGCAATCTGGATACACTGCGTTTTCGGGCCGAGGAACAAATCAATGAAATCATTCGCCGTGTTGCGACAGAGGCGGGGAAAGAAGTTTACTTCACAGATATAGTTAAAGCCTGCCGGGAGGCCAGTCCGTATAGAGCGCCCGGCAAAGAATTATTTCATGAGCATGTTCATTTCAATTTTAAGGGAAATTATCTTTTGGCCCGTACGATGTTTGACCAGGTTGAAAAAACCATTCTGGAGCAAAAGGGAGCCAAAAGAGTCTCTGGTGATACAATGCTGAGTGAGGAAGATTGTGTGGCACGCCTGGCTTTTACGGGCTGGAACCATCTGGAAGTCGCCCGGGAGGTATTTAAGGGATTTGATAAAAATCCTCCGTTTATAAATCAGGCTTATCACGACAAGCAGGTCACAGAGATGCAGGAGCAGATTGAGGCTTTGATGTATTATACGCAGCCGCAGGGCCTGCAGGAAAGCGTCAACCAGTACAAAAAGGCGCTTGAATGGTATCCATCAGACTGGCAGCTGCGCAGAAATTATGGACATTTCTTGCACGAAGCCTTTGGTGCAAAAGAGGAAGCCGTATCGCAGTTAAAGATGGTGCTTCGAGATCTGCCGCACTGTTATGTATATAACGAGTTAAGCGTACTCTTCTATAAACAGGACAACATCGACGAAGGACTCAGGATGGCACAGCGGGCCCTGGAAATGAAACCCCTGGAGGCATGGACATATTACAATCTTGCGCTGGGCCTCGAAAAGAAGGAGCAGTTACGATTTGCTATTATGTATTATCTGAAAGCGTTGAAGGTCGACCCTGAGTTTTCCGCCGATGCGTATAGCCGGCTAGCAACTGCGTTTCATAATATCGAGCGGGACGACAAGGCTATCGAGGTTTTGCGTGATGGTATAGAAATATTCCCGAAAAATGCGGACTTACATTGCAGACTTGGTATTTTTCTCAAGAGCCAGGATAAAACCATAGAAGCGATGAGGGAATTTCGTGCGACCTTGAGTGCTCAACCGGATCATATCCTGGCGAGAAGGGCACTGTCGGCATTGGAAAGAAAAAACGAACTGGAATAGACCCGGCTTTGTATAGAATAAAAACAGCATAGCTTTTTGATATAAAGTTGTATGGCTCTCTGGCCGAGAAAATTAAAATATGCGGTGGTCTTGGTCTGGAGGGGAGTTTAAGTCAGCCCGGGCTCTTTTTTGTCGGGATATAAGATTATGAATATACTGGGGATTTCGGCTTTTTATCATGATAGCGCTGCTGCCTTAGTGCGTGACGGCCGGATTATCGCAGCGGCCCAGGAGGAACGATTTACGCGCAAGAAGCATGATAGTCGTTTCCCGTCCAGTGCTGTTGACTATTGCCTGCAAGAGGGGCAAATCACACCCGACCAGCTCGATTACGTTGTGTTTTACGAAAAACCACTTCTGAAATTCGAACGCTTGCTTGAAACTTATATTGCCTTTAGCCCTCGGGGTTTCAGGCAATTTTTAATGAGCATACCCTTGTGGCTGCGACAGAAGCTACATCTGCCCCGGGAAATGGACAATGCCTTGAACAACAAATACAAAGGTCGATATGTATTCACCGAGCACCATGAATCGCACGCGGCCAGCGCTTTTTTCCCTTCGCCTTTCGAAGAGGCAGCCATTTTGACATTTGACGCGGTTGGGGAATGGGCCACTGCGAGTTATGGCATCGGCCGGGGCAACAAAATCGAACTTACAAATGAGCTACATTTCCCTCATTCATTGGGGTTGCTTTATTCGGCGTTTACATATTTCACGGGCTTCCGTGTAAACTCGGGCGAATACAAGCTGATGGGCCTGGCCCCGTATGGTGAGCCCAAATATTATGAGCTTATAAGGGAAAAGCTGATTGACCTTAAACAGGACGGCTCGCTGCGTTTGAATTTGGAGTACTTTCCGTACTGCCATAGTTTTTTTATGACGGGAGTGAAGTTCGAAAAGCTGTTCGGCGGTCCGCCTCGCAGGCCCGAGTGTCCCATCACGCAGCGGGAAATGGATATGGCAGCTTCGGTTCAGGCTGTTACGGAGGAGGTTATGATGCTGGCGGCCAATCATATATATCGTCAGACAGGAATGAAAAAACTGGTTCTTGCCGGCGGCGTCGCACTTAATTGTGTAGGCAACGGCCGCATCCTGCGGGAAGGGCCATACGAGAGTATATGGATTCAGCCGGCTTCCGGCGATGCCGGAGGGGCGCTGGGCGCTGCTTTATTCGTATGGTATCAACTATTGGGAAATGAGCGCAAGGTTGACGGCGCCGATAAGCAGCAGGCCTCTTTACTGGGACCTGCTTACAGCAACGAACAAATCCGGGAAATTTTGGATTCGATTGGTGCAAAGTATCACGCTTACGAGGAAGAAGAGCAATTAATTGATAAAGTGGCGGAGCTTATTAGTCAGGAAAAAGTGGTAGGCTGGTTTCAGGGGCGGATGGAATTTGGTCCGCGAGCGCTGGGCAACCGCAGCATTATCGGGGACGCCCGCAGCGAACATATGCAGTCGATAATGAACCTCAAGATTAAATTTCGCGAGTCCTTCCGGCCGTTTGCGCCGTGTGTGCTCAGAGAGGACCTGCAGGAATACTTCGATATGGATACGGACCATGACAGTCCTTATATGCTGTTAGTCGCCCCCGTTCGACAAGAAAAGCGGCTGCCGACTGATGAGAATATCGGCTCGCTGAAAGGGCTGGATAAGCTAAAGGTCAAACGTAGCTCCATACCGGCCATCACTCATGTGGATTACTCTGCGCGCGTTCAGACTGTGGACCGGCAGCGCAATCCGAAATTGCACCGTCTTATGACCCGATTCAAGGACAAAAGCGGCTGCCCGGTAATTATCAACACAAGTTTTAATATTCGCGGCGAACCGATTGTCTGCTCGCCCGAGCACGCCTATCGTTGCTTTATGGCAACAGATATGGATGTTTTGGTCCTTGAAAACCAGGTGCTTTATAAAAAAGAGCAGCCGCAGGCAAAATCGTATGATATAGACGAATATAAGGCACAGTTCGAGCTGGATTGAGCTTGATAGGAATAGGGAAATATACTGATGTCGTTAATTGAAGTAAACTGGAAACCTGAGCCGAAGGACTTGCGAAATTTTGGCAAGATTGCCTTAATCGCGTCTTGCCTTATTGCCGGGCTGCTTTACTTTATCAAGGGGCTTGCAATTCAGTGGGTTTTTGTTATTATTGCTGCCGGCCTTCTTATTTTTCTAAGCAGTTTGGTATGTCTTGGAATAACAAGGCTGATTTATATCGCACTTACGGCGGTAACACTGCCGATAGGTTTGGCGATTAGCTTTATTGTGCTGGCTGTGTTTTATTTTCTGGTTATTACGCCCGTCGGCCTGGTTTTTCGTCTGATTGGGCGTGACAGTATGAAGCGGAAATTCGATCCGGACGCGGACAGTTACTGGGTCGCCCATCGCCCGAGTAAAAAGCTCGAGCGCTATTTTCACCAATTCTAAGAGATAGGATGGTTTAATGTCAGAGGAGTCAACCGAGAACCAAGAATCGCGGACCGAGAATCCCGAATCGAGCGGCTTTGACGAGCTTGCAAAAGAAAAGCGAAGCTCGCTGCTTTCCGAATTCTGGCTATTTCTCAAATATAACAAGAAGTGGTGGTTGCTGCCGATACTTATTGTATTACTCCTGCTGGGTGCTTTGGTGCTCCTGGGAGGCACGGCAATAGCGCCATTTATTTACCCACTTTTTTAGAGCAGCTTTTACCTGCCTGTTGTCTGTTTATTTACAGCCGGATATCTTTGCGCTTGACGAGCCTGGCCAAAGGAGTTAATCTTTTCCTTTCAATGTTGGCTTAATGTTTGTAAAGCTTAAGAACAATGGAAGGTGGTAAGAATGTTTACGACAATCATAGATGTAAGAGCGAGAGAAATTCTCGATTCGCGAGGTAACCCCACGGTTGAAGTGGATGTGTTGCTGGATGATGGCTCGTTTGGCCGGGCGGCGGTGCCATCCGGCGCCAGCACCGGCGCTTACGAAGCGGTGGAGCTGCGGGATACCAAAGCCAAACGATATATGGGCAAAGGCGTGGCGAGGGCGGTAAAAAATGTCAATGAAATTATTACCCCGGAGATTGTTGGAATGGACGCGGCAGCTCAGGAAGAAATTGATAGAATACTCATCGAGCTGGATGCAACGCCGAATAAGGGCAAGCTGGGTGCTAATGCGATACTAGGCGTCTCAATAGCAGCGGCGAAAGCGGCCGCGGACTCGGCCGGCCTGCCGCTTTATCGTTATTTGGGAGGGTGCGATGCGAACATACTGCCCGTGCCGATGATGAATATCCTTAACGGCGGCAAACACGCAGACAACAACATAGATTTCCAGGAATTTATGGTTATGCCCATCGGCGCTAAAAATTTTCCCGAAGCCCTGCGAATGGGTGCCGAAATCTTCCATACCCTAAAAAAAGTGCTTAGCAAAAAAGGCTATAATACGGCGGTCGGCGACGAAGGGGGCTTTGCGCCGTCACTGAAAAGTAATGAAGAGGCGTTGGATGTGATATTGGAAGCCATCAAGCTGGCCGGGTATAAGGCAGGCAGGCAAATTGCTATCGCACTGGACCCTGCGGCAAGCGAAATGTGGGTCAAAAGCACAAAGAGTTACAAATTTTTCAAGTCGAACCCCAATAAAAAGGTTACCTCGGATTCGATGGTGGAGCACTGGGCAAAGTGGGTTGGCAAATATCCTATAGTCAGCATCGAAGACGGGCTGGCCGAGGACGATTGGGATGGCTGGGCAAAAATGACCAAAAAGATGGGCAACGATATTCAGCTGGTCGGTGACGATTTATTTGTTACAAATACCGAGCGGTTAGCAAAGGGGATAAAGCTCGGCTGTGCGAATTCGATATTAATCAAGCTCAATCAGATAGGCACGCTGAGTGAGACTCTGGAAGCGATTGCTCTTGCCCGGCAAAATGGTTACCGGGCCGTCATCAGCCACCGCAGCGGCGAGACGGAAGATACAACAATAGCGGACCTGGCGGTAGCAACGGGCGTCGGGCAAATTAAGACGGGTTCCGCCTGCAGGACTGACAGAATCTGCAAATACAATCAACTGCTGCGGATTCACGAGGAGCTGGGCCGGGCTGCAAAGTATGGCGGATTTATGTTCGGATAGAATGTTGTTCTCGAGACGCAGATAGGGCCGTTGAATTATGCAAAAGGCCGAGGTGTGGCGAACGGTTTTCTTTTGCCTTTTTGCCGGGATTGGATTAGTAGCGCTAACGGTCTCGATTCTTGCAGATGAGCTGCTCGAGTTATATCTATACCGGCTCGAAATTCAAAAAAACGAAGATGCCAACAGGCGTTTGCAAAAGCTAAGCGCCGAGTATGAGGCCGTAATAAAGCAAATCGAGGAGGACCCGAACATTCTTGCTCGGCTGGCGGGGGTAAGTTTAGGTATCGAGCCGAATAGTGTTGACACAGCTTTTCCTCGGGTGCCGGAATATGCTCGTTTGTTGGCTGAGAAAATACTTCTCGAGCAGCAGCAAAGCAATGCCGATGAGCCTTCTGCGCCGGATTGGCTGATGAGGTGTAATGAGCCCTGGGCGCGAATGACTATGTTTGTTTGTTCGGCAGGCCTGGTTATGGTTTCATTTGTTTGCTTCGGCACCAAAAAATCCAGCAAGTGATTGTTTAACCCCCGGCACCGCCGAGGGTTCGATTAGCTAAGCAACGAGCAGGTATTATGACCCTGACCCCCCCAAAATCCGCTCGACAGGTTGCCGTTATGGTATTGAATAAGTTCTCCCCCCGGCGTCGCGACGCCGCCCAAATTCTGCACGAGCTACTCGAGCAAACCGAACAAAGCAGATCAGCCACCGACCTGGTATTCGGTGTGATAAGAAACAGAAGCTGCATAGATATGGTCATAACAAAAGTATCAGGCGTGCCCAGGCGGCGGATGCCGGCAAAGCTACTTAATATCTTGCGTATTGGAACTTATGAGCTGCTATTTTGTTCCGAGACACCCGAATATGCTGTTATTAACGAGTCGGGCAATCAGGCGGCTGCCATTGCGGGCAAAAAGCAAACAGCATTCGTAAACGCCGTCCTTCGTAATATTGAACGCTCCATCGCCAAAAGAACGGCTTCGCTTGCGGACAGCGATACGCAAAAGACGATTCCACAATCACCTGATAAAGGCTGCGAATTTAAGATTGAGTTGCTGCAGGACCCAAGTCGGGATTTAGAGGACTATTTAAGTAATGCGTTTTCGTTGTCTGCTTGGCTTGTTAGCGACTGGCTGAGGAGGTTTGATAAGGAAACAACGAAAAAAATTTGCTTTGCCGCCAACCGAAGACCATCCATCTTCATAAGACCCAATACTCTAAAGACTAATCTGCAGGATTTGGCCGAGGAATTCCGCCGTGAAAATATAGATTTCGAAACCCTGCCGACCGAGTCTGTAATCAGGTTAAAGAGTCATTGTCCCGTCAGCAAACTATCCGGCTTTAATGAGGGGCTTTTTGCCGTTCAGGATATTAGTGCCGCCCGTGCCGTGAAAATCTTATCACCTCAACCGGGTTGGAAAGTGGCGGATATCTGTGCGGCGCCCGGCACAAAGACGACGCAAATGGCCGAGTTAATGAACAATACCGGAGAAATCATCGCCACCGATATTAATCCCGGCCGGCTGGATAAACTTCAGGAAAACACTCAAAGACTCGGCGTTAAGATAATCAAAATTGCCGAGTATAACCAGGTCTTTCAAAATCCCTCTTATAAAAACAGTTTTGATGCGGTTCTGCTTGATGTACCCTGCTCGAACACCGGCGTGTTGGCCAGGCGCTGTGAGGTCAGATGGTGTATAAGCAAAAAATCAGTATCGGAACTGGCGAAGAAGCAGGCTAAACTTTTACAGGCCGCTGTTCCACTGCTAAAACCACGTGCGCGGATTTGTTACAGCACCTGCAGCATCCAGAGTGAGGAAAACGAAATGGTGGTAAGGGATTTTCTGTCGAAAAATACCGATTTCAAACTCGAATTTGAAAGTCTTATTCTGCCCTGCGTCGGCGAAATAGACCACGACGGCGGCTATGTCGCTCTTCTCACCCGCGACATCTAACCAGTTACAATTATCCGGTATTGCTTGTCCGGCATAGCTTTAGCGGCTATTTCGCCCTCCTCACATGCAACATTTAACCAAGAACATCGTTCCCTTTCAATTGTAGGGTGGGGCTCTGCCCCACCAAATCAAATCTGAGCAGCTTCTTGAAGTGGCACGGCCATCCTGGCCGTGTCTTCTATCTTCACGGGCTGGAAGCCCGTGCCACTAAAAAATCCCTATTGGCCAGATACATACGTCAATTTGGGGATAGTTTAACCTCCAATACTCCTGAAAAAGGCGTATGCAGCCGTCCTTGCAATAATCGGCCCTAAATCCTTACCAAGTTTGATAATTAGCTTTGCCGCCTCTTTCACCTGCCCCTTTGCAATATCTTTCATTGCATCGCCAATAATATCCAATGCTGTTTTCTTTGCTATCTTGGCAAAACTCTCACTTTCCTCTGGCTCATCAGCAATAGCCTTTTGCAGCTCAAGAGCATTATGAATATGCTGCTGAATATTAATAGTAGACCCATCTGTTGCCACAATAGCACCGGGACCGGCAGTGATAAGCTTCGTGCCGGCTTCGTCGATAGCTTGTCCTAATAGCGCATAAAGACGATCTTTTTCAGCTTCCAAACGATTAAGCCGTTCGTTGTATTCTTTCTGTACTTCATCTAGTGCCGGCTCTTGATGCTCTTCATGTTGTACGGTGAATTTTATAGAAGGTGCTATACCGCGTGCATTTACGGAATCAATTTTAATATCGAACTCCGGCCGTCGTTCGCGAATAATCTGCACTACCCTATCCATTATCAATGGGTCAATTGGCGACATCCCGTTTCTAAATATATACTCAATAATTGGCAGCGCTTCATAAAGCCTCTCAAACTCCCCCGACTCAAGGTCCCTTTCCCTCGGAGACCTTTGCTTTCCTTCCCAATCCCAATATACATACTCACATTCTATATTCTTGATTATCCAGTCATCACGCGATGTCCCATATAGTTTTGCTGCCGTTAAAATTGCCCCAGATAAATTGATTCTACAAAGATTAGAATGACGTAAGTCGGCATGTCTTAGATTGGCGTTTTGCAGGTTTGAGTCGAAAAAAAGCGCCACTTGGATTTTCGCCATACTTAGGTCTGCCTGCATTAGCTTGGCACTTACGAGTTTTGCCCTAGGGAGAACTGCTTTATTAAGGTTTGCTCCGGTAAGATTCGCATAGCTGAGATCTGCCTTACTAAGGTCGGTATAGCTAAGATTTGCCTTGCTGAGATTCGCATAGCTGAGGTTTGCCTTGCTTACATCTGCCTTGCCAAGATTCGCTTCAGTAAGATCGGCATTGCTTAGATTGGCTGTTACTATCTTTGCTTCGCTAAGGTCCGCCTTCCTTAGATTCACCCCCCTGAGGTCGGCACCGCTTAGAGCGGGCTCAATATCACCATTTTCTTTGCGCCATTTGTTCCAGGTTTTGACGCCCTTTTTCAGGATTTTCAGATGTTCCGGATTGGCCATAACTTTCCTTAAATCCGAATGTCGAAACTCGAAATTCGAAATGGTTCGACAGGCTCACCATCCTGAGCAAAATCGAAGGACAAACTCAAGTTACCAAATGACCAAATATTCAAAACCGTCTTTTTGCTCATTGAAACATTCGAATTTTGATATTGTTTCGTGCTTCGTATTTCGGATTTTGTGCTTTTACTTCCAATTCTACACTCTCAATCCTCAACTCTCAATTGCTTTTATCGCTTTCTCCAAATGTCCAAGCAGATACTTCTTGCCCGGCCCGCCTAAATGCTCCCAGGGCAGAATCTCGTCGGGCTCGAAACTCCTTTGAGCTGCCCTATGAAGGTCCATTCCGAATTTCTCAAAGGCTGCCTGCCAGATAGCGGGGTCAAAGCATTCATCCCATAAATCAAATTTAGCGCCGCTACGCCAGGCCGTTTCGATAACATCACATAATCTTCTCTCGCCGCGTCCCATTGCCGATTCCAATATGCTTCGGTCTATATCGTGGAATTTAAAGTACAGGAATTTGGCACGGCGGGCTTTTTTCTCATCAAGAATTATTGTTCTTGCTTTCTCGAAATAATCTTTCGATTTTTGTGCCAGCCATCCGAACGGCGTATGTGGTTTTGGCACAAGCCAGCTTACGGCAACATTGATTTGTCCGGTTTTTCCGTCGACCCTTCGACTTCGCTCAGGGCAGGCTTGTTTTCGAAGTTTGGCCAATTGGAGTGACAGCTCTACAATGTTTTTTATGTCTTCTTCGCTCTCGCCCGGCAGCCCGACCATAAAATACAGCTTCAATCGCTGCCAGCCTGCTTTGTAGGCCGCTTCCGCTGCGGCAAACAAGTCCTCATCTTTCAGGGGCTTATTAATAATTTCCCTTAATCTTTCGCTGGCAGCTTCTACAGCGATTGTTAATCCCCCTTTCCTCACTGAAGTTACCAATTCCGGCAGCAGCTTTAAATGTCGGTCGACGCGCAGGCTCGGCACAGAAAGCCCAACGTACCTGCCCCGAAAATACTCGTTCAGTTTAGCTACTAATTCCTCGAGCTCCGGATAATCTGCCGTTGACAGGCTAAGCAATCCCACCGTCTCGAAGCCCGTGGCGTGATAAACGGCCTTGGCTATTTCAAGGATTTTCCCCACACTTCGGCAGCGGACGGGCCTTCGACAGAAACTTGCCTGGCAGAAACGACATCGGCCCGGGCAGCCGCGCATAATCTCCACGGTTACACGCTCGTGCACGGCCTGAGTAAAGGGGACAATCGGCTCAAGGGGGACCGGAGCGTTTTCAAAATCCTCCACAACAGCGTTTTCAAACCTGCTCGGCAAATCGGACGAGACAGGCTTCAGCGTTTTTATCCTTTCGTTCTCATACTCAAAATTGTAAAGGCTGGGAACATAAGCCCACTTGAATTTTTTAGCAGCTTTTATAAGTAAAGCTTTTTTTGAATTCCCGGCCCGATTTTCGGTTTTTATAAGTTCGGCAAGTTCCACAACTGCCTCTTCACCCTCACCAAGCACAAACAAGTCCACAAATTCGGCCAAAGGCTCACAACAGTTCGCCATCCCGCCGCCGGCGACTATCAGCGGGTCATCTTCGTTTCGCTTATTGCTTCTGACCTCGAGGCCGGCCATATCGAGAATGTTAAGCATATTCGTATAGCACAACTCATTTGTCAGGCTAAAGCCTATAACGTCAAAGCTCCTCAAAGAAGCCTTCGATTCAAGACTAAACAGCGGAATGTTTTTTTCTCTTAAAAATTTTTCAGCATCAAGCCAGGGCGAAAAAACCCGCTCGCAGGCCACAGAATCTATCCGGTTAAGTATATAATAAATAATCGCAAAGCCGGTGTGGCTTGAGCCAATCTCATAAAGGTCTGGAAAGCAAAGCGCAACAGTCAGTTCACACTCTGCAAGGTTTTTCTTTATCTGATTGACCTCGCCTCCTATATATCGGCTTGGCCTTCTTACGAAGGGCAGAAACTCCCGATTGACTCGCTCTTCCAATATTACTATCTGTTTGCCGTTCATAACCGCATTATAGCAGTGTCGAAAGACTTGTTGAACATAGAATAAACGCAAATTAGAATAAAACAACTAAGGCATTTATCGAAAGGTGTGTTTATGAACAAAAAGCCTAATTACATAGCACCGGTTGTCATCATTGGAGCTATTCTGGTTACGGCTTCTTATTTTATACTCACTGCCAAGCTGCAGCAGCGCTGGTTAAGGCAAAGAGTTACTGCCGAGAGCGGGTACCGCGAGATTATGGGAACCTTCGTGCGGATTATGGCTGTGGCGAGGGATAGGCAAACAGCGCAAGCCTGCGTTGAAAAAGGACTCGAGCAGCTTGAGCTTGTCGATAACCTGATGAGTGTTCATAGCCCCGAATCGGAAATAAGCAGGGTAAATCGAGATGCCTACAAACAGGCGGTCAAGGTAAGCGAGCCGGTATTCGAAGTCTTGCAGCAAAGTATAGAATACAGCAAACTGACCGATGGGGCGTTTGATATCACCGTCGGGCCTTTAGTAAACTTATGGCACGAGGCCGGCAAAAAAAATACAAAGCCGACCAACAATGAAATCGCATTGGCCAAAACCAGAGTCGGTTACGAAAAACTCCTCCTTGACGCCGAAAATAAAACCGTTAGCTTTACCATCGATGGTATGCAGCTTGATTTGGGTGGTATCGCCAAGGGTTACGGGATAGATTTAGCAACCGCTGCAATGCAAAAAGCAGGAGCAACCGGAGGAATGGTTGACGTAGGAGGCGATATTCGCTTCTTCGGTGAGCCGCCGAGAGAAAAACAAAAATGGTCGGTCGGACTGCAGGAGCCAAAAACAGATGACAAGGACCTCGTTAATCAACATCTTGTATTGGTGCTGGAGGTGGTCGATAGGGCGGTAACAACGAGCGGCGACTATCGGCGGTTTACTTTAATTGACGGCAAAAGATTCAGCCACATTATTAATCCTTCCACAAGCACCAGCGCCGAGGGCCTCTCAAGCGTAACGATTATTGCACAGAACGCTACCGACGCCGACGCCTTGGCGACGGCCGTCAGCGTAATGGGCCCTGTGAAAGGTCTGGCATTGATTGAGACTATACCAGAAACAGAAGCCATTCTTATTTCTTCCGTGCCTGAGTTCAAACAAATCCGCTCCAGCGGTGCCTTGCAATACATAAGGCAATAGGTAATTAGCACGTCAGAAACGCTGGAGGAAATGAAATCTGCTTGATTTATTTAAAAAATTAAGTTAAGATTTTCTGTACATCAAAGCAAAATAAAGGTTGATATGTGTGATAAGTCTTGTCAGTCCTGTGCTCTTACTCGACGAGATTTTTTAAGTACAACGGCTGGCCTTGCGCTGACAATGACCGGCTGTAACATAATCGGCCAGAGCAAGCTGAGTCATCACAAAGACAAAAAGAGTGAGATTGGAAAGGAAATAAAAGAAATGGATAATATGAAATTTGTCACATATTGCGGACTGTATTGCGACCTGTGTGCCATTCGCGGCAGAATCCCCAAGCAGGCCGATGACCTTAGAGAAACTATGGTCAACGAAGGTTACGACAAATGGGGCGGCAATATTCCCGGCTTTAACGAATTCTGGAAGTTCTTAACAGAGCGCTGCGAGCCGGATAGAAATTGTCTCGGCTGCAGGCAGGGAGGTGGACCGCCTTTTTGCCCAATCAGAAAATGCGCTACCGCAAAGAAGATTGACCTCTGTGTGTTTTGCGATGAATATCCCTGCAACCGCATAGCCGAGCTTGCTAAGGGCTATCCGAACCTTCTTGCCGACGGCAAAAGAATAAAAGAAATTGGAATTGAGAAATGGATTAAGGAGCAACAGGAACGCGCCGAGACCGGCTTCGCATACGCAGACATTCGTTGCTATCCCTATAGCGTACCCGAAGAATAACTTTCGTTTTCTTGTTCCCCTCATCCCGGGTAGCGCTGCATAGCTGCCTGCCGATTAGTTCGAAATCTATTTCTAAAGACGATTAGTCAGGCAGTTGATGTTTTTGGGGCTGGTTGTTTGGCGGCCGGAGCAGTTTTGCCGCGGTATATAATCACGCCGGTGGGGCATTTATTCAGGGCGGTGTTGGTTTGCTCAGAAGGCTGGTATTTCTCGTAGTCAAGTCTGGCAAGATTGTCGGTAACGGTGAATGCATCGGTTTGCTTTGCGCACAGCCCGCAGGCGATACAGCCGACCTTGCACATTGTGCGGGTGGTCTTGCCGTTTTCCCTGCTGCTGCACGCAACCGTCATCATGTTTTCATATCTGAAAGGAACCATCTCAATTAAATTACGCGGACAGCTTTTCGAGCAGGCACCGCAGCCGGTACATTTTTCATAATCAACCATGGCCAGGCCGTCAACAATATGAAGCGCGTCGAACTTGCAGGCACTTACACAATCGCCGAAGCCCAGGCAGCCGAACCTGCAGGCCTGCACAGGCGGCTGTACGTCCGCGGCCGTGCAGGTTGGAATACCGGTATATTGGGCGTAATATGTTTTATCCTCGCTGTGGGCCCGGCAGTGTACAATCGGCCTTTGGGGCGCACCGGATTCGCTGATTTGCAGATTAAGTATCCCGGCGATTTTTCCGGCCGCCTCCGCTCCGCCGGGCGCGCATTTGCCTATCAACTCCGGATTTTCCGCCACCGCCTTGGCGTATGAGCCGCAGCCGGCAAAGCCGCACGCCCCGCAGTCAATACCCGGCAGAGCCTCGTGGATTTGCTCTATCTTCGGGTCAACCTCGACCTTGAGTTTCTTGCTCGCAATGAGCAAAACCAGGGCAAAGCCCGAGCCGACCACAACCATCGTGGCTCCCGCCGGCCATGCACTGTTCCATAATTCCAAATAGTTCATAGTTTACAGTCCCGCAGTCTATGAACTCCCAACTCTTAACTAAAACTGTATTACTTTATCATTCCCGCAAAACCCATAAACGCAAGAGTAAGAATCCCTGCGGTAATCAGCGTGATAGGCGCTCCCTTAAGGCACTCGGGCACATCCGCCAGCCTAAGATTCTCACGAATACCGGCCATAATACAAATCGCCATTGTAAAACCTATCCCCGCACCGAAGCTCAGCACCACAGCCTCGAGCAGATTATCAATCCCCCAGAGATTAATAAACAAACACAGACCCAAAATCGCGCAGTTGGTAGTAATCAACGGCAAAAATATACCGAAGCTATCGTACAGTGACGGGAAGAATTTCCTAAGATACATCTCCACAAGCTGCACCGCCCCTGCGATAACAAGTATGAAGCACACGTACCGCGTCACTTCAAGGTTCGCCGGCATCAGAATCAGGTGGTCTATAAGCCAGGTCAGCGTGCCGCTAAGCGTTACGACAAAGGTCACCGCGCAGCCCATACCGAAGGCCATATCGATTCTGCCGCTGACGCCAAGATAGGGGCATATCCCCAAAAACTTGGTGAATACCAGGTTATTTATCAGCACAATCGATATAAAACCCATCAATAAAACGTTCAGCGTATCCATATCATTTATCCATCAAGCCATGTTTTTTCAATGCCACTTCTTAAAATCAGCCTCGCTTTTTCGTTATGCAATTTGCAAGCCCAAGTAAAAGTCCCAGGCTCAGGAACGCCCCAACCGGCATTCTCATTGCCGCCCAGGGCACAAATGCATCAGGCATAATATTTATTTCCCATATACAACCGGTGGAAAGAATCTCTCTGACTCCCGCGAGCACGCTTAAAGCAAGAGTAAAACCGATTCCCATCCCGATAGCATCGAGAACACTCACAAACATCGTGTTCTTGCTCGCGCAGGCCTCGGCCCGGCAAATAATTATGCAGTTGACGATAATCAAAGGCACATAAGGCCCCAGTGTTGCGCTCATCTCCGGCGCAAAAGCCTTAAGGAATAAATCGGCAATCGTAACGAACGTCGAGATTGTAAGCGTGAACATAAGGATTCTAAGATGCGGCTTTAATGCCTTACGCATCAGGCTGACGACGATATTACTGCAAAGCAAAACGAAAATCACGCTAAGCCCCATAGTCAGCGCCGGCTTCACCGCCGCCGTTACCGCCAGAGTCGGGCACATTCCAAGAAGCAGCCTGAATACCGGATTCTCCCGCCACAGACCGGCCATAAAGGTCTCACCATATTTATTCACAGCTAATGTGCCGTCATTCGCCATAGCCGATTAATCCCTTAGCTAACAATTGTTTTTTAACTTGCTCTATATAATTGTTCAGTATTGCAACAGCCGCTTCACTGCTCACGGTCGCGCCGGTAATAGCCACAATCTCAGAATCGATTTTTTTGTCATCACCGGTTTTCGAAAGTTCGAGTTTTTTTGCAGGCACATTTTTAAACTGGTCCCGGTAGTAATCCAGTTTTATCTGGTCCCCGAAGCCCGGCGTCTCATTACTCGATAGCACATCGAACCCGGCCAGTTTTTCAAAGCCTTCATCCACCGCAATGACCACTTCGATTTTGTCCGCAAATCCGCTGCCTTCCGCGACAAAGGCCCATCCAATGCATCCACCGTCCGCCGAGAGTGCTTTGTAAACATCACTTTTCGCCGTTCTGCCTTTCGGCAGACTAACCTCAAGCTGTTCGACAGCCGGCTCAAATTTCTCCGCCCCGCTAAGAAGCCCGCCCATCAGCCGGTTAAGTTTATCGATTTTATTCTGCTGTATTCTGGGTAGCCAGGCGGCGTTCGCGGCGGCCAGCAGCAGCCCGAAAACAAAAGAGCTAACAATCAGCAGCCAGCTTTGCTCGATAAAATGTCTTATGTGCTTAAGCATCAGCAGCACCTCCGGCCGGAGTAAGTTTGCAGTACCGGTCAATCAAAGGTGTAACGGCATTCATCAGCAGCACTGCATACATAACGCCCTCAGGATACTCGCCGAGCAGACGAATCAGCATAGTAATACCCCCAACGCCGACTCCGAATATCCACATACCCTTCGTTGTCAGCGGTGCAGTAACCGGGTCGGTGGCAATGAAAAATGCGCAAATCAGCATCCCTCCGCTTATAAGATGTGCCAGCGGATTGATAAAGGCATCCGGATTTATAACATAGCCAATCGTCCCGATGAGGAACGCTGAGCCTAAAACGGCCAATGGAATGTGGGGCTGTATAGTTCGCCTGACAAGCAGGTATACTCCTCCAATTAAAAGGGCAAAAGCACTTGTCTCACCAAGACACCCGCCGACTCTGCCCCAGAACATATCAGCCATCAGGCTGTTCGCACGATTTGCTGGAACCAGTTTTGTTTTGTCCTCGAGGTTTCTTGTTTTAATTGCCTGCTTACTCCAGGCCAAAGGCGTTGCCTGAGTCACCGTATCAGGCATAGCAGCTGATACTACCGGCATACGGGCATCAATATTCGCCGGCACCGTCCAGGTTGTCATCAGCATACCAAAGCAGGCTGTCAGAAAAGTTCTGCCGACCATTGCGGGATTGAATATGTTCGAGCCAAGACCCCCAAAAACCATTTTCCCAATGGCAATTGAAAAACAACTGCCGATTATGGCCGCCCAAACCGGAATAGCCGGCGGCAGCGATAGGGCAAGAATTAATCCGGTTACAACTGCGCTAAAGTCGCCCAGAGAGTTGGGCTTCCGGCAAATTAAATTACAAATCCACTCCGTTACGACAGCAGAAAGCACACAGGTAGCGATTAATATAAGGGCATAAAATCGAAAATAATAGCCGGCATAAGCTATCGCAGGAATAAGGGCTATTATCACGTCTATCATCACACTGCGCGTTGAAAACCGGTGCGATATATGAGGAGCAGGTGATACCCTTATTTTCTCTGGCATTGGTTCCTTCCCGTTCACACTCATTTCGATTCCTGTTTTTTCTTCCTGGCGACTGCAATCTTTCCGGTTCTTATGTATCCTGTCAATTCTATGTTGGCCGGACAAACATAGCTGCAGCATCCACATTCGATACACGCAGCCTGGTAATAATCCTGTGCAACATCGAAAAGCCCGTGCTTGACCGCATGGGCAATCTTCGTCGGATTCAAATTCATCGGGCAGACCTCGATGCATCTGCCGCAGCGAATGCAGGCGGTTTCTCGCATCTCGAGTTTAGCCCCGCCGATTTCCTTTGCATCCAAAACGGTAATCGCCCCGGATGTTTTGGTTATTGGGCACGACAGGTCTGCTATGGAAATACCCATCATCGGCCCGCCAAGTATCACTTTTACTGCGTCCGATTTCAGTCCGCCACAAACCTCTATCAATTCACCGACAGTCATACCTATGGGGACATAGAAATTCCCCGGCTGTTCCACTCCCGGGCCGGTCACAGTAACAACGCGGTGAGTCAAAGGTTCGTTAAAAACCACCGCCTCAGCAATCGCCGCCACCGTGGCAACATTTAGAACCAGCACATTTATCATTGGCGGGATGCCGGGTGTCGGGACATCCCGGTTAATAATAGATTTTATAAGCTGTCGTTCACCACCCTGTGGATATTTCGTCTTCAGCGAGACAACCTCTATGCCATCCGATTTACTTACCGCCCGGCCCATCGCTTCCATTGCCTGCGGTTTATTGTCCTCAATGCCGATAACAAGCCTTTCCGGCTTGAGAACTTTTCGTACAAGCTTAATACCGGCAAGAACCTGTTCGCTCCATTCGAGCATCATCCGGTAATCGCAGGTTATGAACGGTTCACATTCACAACCATTAACAAGGATGGTCTTTATTGGATTTGCTTTATTCGGCTGCAGCTTTACCCGCGTTGGAAAACCCGCCCCGCCCATACCAACAATACCGGCCTCGTGAACTGCATTTAATATCTGCTCGTCCGAAAATTGATTTTCATCAAAATCGACGCTAAACTGGTTGGCACAGGGCTGTTTAGCCGCCGCATTCTCCGCATCAACATCGATAATTATTCCTTCGGTTCGCCCAAGAACCGGGTGGGGCTGGAGTGATATCTCTTTTACGACACCATTCAGTGAAGAATGCACCGGCGCGGAAACAAAGGCGTCCGCTTCGCCGATCTTCTGCCCCGCTTTGACAGCTTCTTTCTTTGCCACCAAAGGCCTGCAAACAGCTCCTAAATGTTGACTGAGTAATATGGAAAGCTGTTTGGGAACCGGAGCTAACTGAATCGCACTATCCTCGGTTAATCCCTTACGCCCGGGAGGATGAACTCCGCCGGGAAAAGTACGACCTGTTTTAACATCGACTGTCATAGTCTCTAATAATTCTTCTGCATCACCTTTTTGTCATTGTGCTTCGAACAACCAGAATTATGAAAAAAGTTATAGTCAAGGCAAAAATGATAGAGGTTAAAGTAGCAACCGTTGAGTTTTGTATCAGAGGAGTAAAGATTCTTTGTGAGGTTGCAAGGCCGGTAATGAAAACGACAATCGGCAGTAAAAAGGCCAAAAACACACTTAAAGCAACGGAGGTCCCTTTCACGTTGCCCATCTGCGCGTAAATTTGCTTACAATCACGCCGCTGTTTACAACTCTGGCAAAGCTGCTCTTCAGCCATAATTTCTTACCGCACTAAGAAAAACGCAGAATATAATATATATTCATTTGGCTTGCAAAGAAATTCCAATATAAATAGGTTCCCAGGCCGTTAAAATATTGATAGACCGTTGTGATGCCAAACCAGATACTCATGAGCTTGGGTCTTTTACGAGCTTAGTTTACGAGATATGCAATGGGCAGGCCAGAGCGAATTTATATTACTTCCTGAACGCCGGGATATTGTCATTGGTCGATTGTACACCACGGGAGTAGCAAGATGGATACCTGTCGCGCCTTGTGTATATGATAAGGTTGGTAATAATAATTGCAATATGCTCGAGACTATGCGGATACTTCAAGAGCAATACACAAAGCGACTTCTGTAATTCTTTTTATGCATTCTATCCCTGAAAACATTATAGGGAAGATACTTAAGCAGATTCAACAGAAGTATTTCAATATCTCATGCGGAAGAATTGGTGCCGATGATTACTGCAGGTACATCTTGGAAAAGTAGAATTAAATACGTTCTACCAAGGCCTTAGATTACGCTTCATAAATAAGCGTCATTCTCTTCGATGACATCACGGCCGGATACATTTCAGGCAGTCAATGCTACTTCTTTTTCCTACTTTTTACCATTTCTTCGATTGCGCTGTAGCCACATTCAGGGCATCGGTCCGAGTAGTCTCCTGCAACCGTCTCTTGGATGAATAGCGCGCCACATTTCTGGCACTTCATACCACGGTAAGCAGTTTCCTGACCACACTCCTTACAAACAAAAGCCAACTGCTCCATTACCTTCGGGCCTAACATAACGCCTTTTGCCCTAACAAGCTCTCGAAATTCTTCCGGAGTAATCTCGTAAGCGGCTTCACAGTCCGGATTTTCGCAAAGCATCCAAATTCCTGAGGCCCCGACCACTTTTCTAATTTCGCTACTGCCTGAACCACTGAATGATTCAACGACAAACCCGGCCACGAGAAGAACCGTTATTCCTACACTGACAAGTAGAGCGACTTTCAGCTGTTTTTCCTGCATAATTTAACCTCCAGATAAAACAGCATAGTTAATGATACAAACAACAGATTATTAGATGCATCTTTTTTTGTCAAGAAACTAAATTCTACTATGTTGGCCAAATACCTATTGGGGCCGGATATCCTCTTTGCAGAACTCTTTCGGGTTCTTCAGGCATAGCCGTCCTGGCCGACAGATAAGCCGCCTCGATAAGGGCCATTGTCGGCAGATTCTCGACGGCCCCGCAATAAGGCTGAACTTTGTCACCCAAAAGTATACTCTCCGCAAAGTTATCAAGCAATTGAATTGTAAGTTTTTCACCATCATATTTGTAATGGAACTCTTCAAGCACCTTACCGAGCCGGTCATATACAATCATCATCTCGTCAGTAACGGCCAAACTGCCATTTTTGCCGTAAATCCTCAATTCCTGTCGGAAAGGCCCAAAAACCTCACTCGCAATGAGATTACCTATTAGCTGGTCACTGAATTTCATCGTTATGACAGCCACCTCCTCGGTTAGTAAGGACCGTTGTAGTTTGTCCGGAGCCTGATTAAGATTCAACGAATAGACTTGTTGAGGGATGGAGAAATTAGCAATAATCCGGTCAACCATTTCATAACAGGGATACAGCAGTACTCCGCCGCCTGCAAGCTCAGGGTCACTGTGCCATTTCTCGCTGCTGCGCTTCGTAAATGCACAAAAGGCCGTTACAAGGTAAATCTGCTCTAAATTATTTTGCTTTATGTAATCCTGTGCCGCACGAAAGCTGTCGGCAAAACGACGCAAATTTACAACACCGAATTTTACTCTTTCACTTTCTGCAAGCTTGACAAGCTGAACGGCCTGTTCGAAATTCGGTCCTGCCGGGGCAAGTTTTAGCACATTGAACTTTTTCCTCATCGCCGCCTGGATGTGCTCGGCGCAGGTATGACTTGGCGCAGCTACCAAAAGAACATCAAACTGGTTCTGGATAATCAATTGCCGATAATCACTGTAGTTTTCGCAGTCGTATCTGCCGGCCAGCTTATGTGCAAGTTCCGCATCCGAATCGGCCACTGCCTTCACTTGATAATACTCGCTCTGCCGGGCCGCTTCGAGCAGGTCTCGGCCCTTTTCGCTCAGCCCCAGCACCGCCGTTTTTAATTTATTCTCACTCATTATCGCCCTAATTTTACCTTTCTTCTGCGGAAAAGAAACATTTATTTGCCGGAGCATAAGTTAGCGAATTCCACCTAAAGGGCAATCACCATTTAACCGCTTACCACTGGTCCGCCTGTGACGGATTCACCAGTCACCATTTATTATATTTTTTATATATTTTCTATTTACACCCGCCTGATTTCTCTGATACACTAATTACGGATAGGAGCATATTCTCGCGTCTCTCAAGAATATACTCTTAGAAATAGAAAATATGAGAGACATTCAGGGCCTTTTAGTTGGCCAAAGGAGCAAACTCGTGAGCAAAGGTACAGTAAAATGGTTTGATGGAAAAAAGGGTTTTGGATTTATCACTCCGGAAGATGGTGGTGATGATTTGTTTGTTCATCACTCGGAAATCAAGATGACCGGCTACGCCAGTCTACGTGAAGGTCAGAACGTGGAGTTCGAGGTCGGACAAGGCAAAAAAGGCCCCTGTGCGACCAACGTAATTCCTCAGTAATTCGGAATACAACACCGAAAAGCCAATGGGCTCCGCATCACACGGAGCCCATCTCTTTTTGACATCCAACAAGCCCAATCAAATAGTTCTCTATTCTATAGATTTCCTGTTCTTCTGATATACTGCTTCCTGACCTTCTGGTCCCCTAATCCTATCGATCACTATTTAACCAGTTATCAATAACCAGTTACCATTCTCCAATTCTGCTATTTTGGAAAGTAATTAGCCTTCACCCAGTTGAAATTTAATATGAAGTGCAGAACAATAAGGCCGATTAAGATTTTCCCGCCGCCCTCATGAAAAATCTCGAATGTCTCATGCGATATTTTCCCGTGAAACAATCCCGTAATCGCCTGGCTGATAAACAGCACTAACAAAATCGGGTTTAAAATTTTAAGCACAGTATTTCTTTTCATAGTTTTCCTCATCGAATTAAACAGTAGGTCAACCACTATTCACTAATAGCAACCCACTCCTGTCTTTTGTTTTTTCGGCTATTGTTTCTTCTTCAAGACTAACTTGATAGAAACGTATGGGAACAGGAAAAACATAAAAGCAATAAGTTTTACAATCCCCATCCCGCAATACCATGTAGTGTCAAAACTACTCCTGTCTATCCGGAACCACCTCGAATGAATGCTGTAGGACCAATCTGCTGCAAACACGAAGAAAAAAAACCAAATCAATAATACACAGATGGAAAGCAACAGGCATCGAAGAAAAACACCTGCTGCCGCATCTAATAAATTATTGAGCTCATCATTAGTCATTTTTAATACCTCCATTTAATTAATTTTTTCCGACGATGTACTTTCAATTCCTTTCTTATGTTTTTTCATACTGACAAATTCTTTTGCCAGGACAGCCACCGCGCCCAGGCCGAACATCGCAAAGACAATCAGCATCGGGCCGAAGAAAAAGACAACGGCGGCGCCTATAACACAGCCACCCATCGGCCACAGCACGATATCCCGAAGTTTGCTTTTTCTCGCCCCGGGCAGTAGCTCAAATAGCGCGATGCCCACGGCAAAGCCCGCTCCGGTTACTAAAGGGGCTGACAGCCAGCAAAGAGCCTTTGCAAACAACGGGCCTGACTTAAGTATTGGGATGGCAACGGCCAGCCAGCCGGTATAAAAAATACCCGCGAAAATAACAGAGACGACAATTCTGCTTAACAGACCAAAGCAGCATTTTAGGTTCATTGTACCCGACATTTTAAGTTTTCCCCGTCGGTCTCAGTCTCGCCGCCGTTTTAATTACACTTTAGCTTCCGCTGGAATCTGTCGAGAGCTCATTGTCATCGGGATTAACTTCTCGGATTGCCCTGAAGCCCCGGCTGCCCATTCTTATCCCCTTTTTTCGGGGATATACTTTGCCATCATAAGTTATAAAAAAGCTATGTTCTTCATCAACTTCCGTAGCGGTCCACCAGTAAATTATGCCGGATTTCATATCCCAAAGTGGTGACTCTTTGTCGGGACGGACCTCATACATAGCTCGTTTTTGTTCGGGGTCCCACCGACCTTTGCAGTTCCGGCCATGCCTCATCATCGAGCCTACCGCTTCCTCCACAGTGGGAAGCCGCCAGATGTTTTGCGGCGTCTGGGCGAGGTTTTTCCCATCTTCTGTTAGGAATCTGCATTTTCTACGTGCCTCTTGCCACGAACACGCCTGGCTGTGCTCTCTGACCCAGCCGGGTCCTGCCGGTGCCCAAACCAGTTTGAGGCCGTTGCCTTCGATTAGTCGCATCCCTCTGTTGCCATCATCGATTCTGCCTGAAATGCGATAGACAGGTTCAGTTGCACAGATAATAGAAACAAGTAAAGGTGTTCCAGCTACGACCAGATAGGCCCATTTTCTGGGTTGAGGCCGACCAAACAGGAAAAGAATACCTACAAGAACGGGAAGCCACGCCATCGGAAACCAGCTAAGCAGAGCCTTGGCGTTCATGTGCGGTAATTTTGGGACTATGAACACCCATATAAACCACGCGCTGAGAACAAGCAATAATCCACCTCCAATTTTCGGCCAGCGTATGGCTATAATTCCAATTAAAACTGTGGCTATGGGGAAGCTTAAGTATTGTATGAACATCACACCCATACGCTCAAAGAGGTTCGGATACCACCAGCCCTCATGAAAATTTTCTATTGTCCCCCAAAAGGCCCAAAAGCACGCAACTATGGTTATCAGTATAACTGCGGCCCAGCCCATTATCAGGGCGATTGACTTCTTTTCTTTAATACTCATATTACGCCAACCTTCGGTTTTCCTGCAGAACCAATTGCAGCATATAATAACTGAAAATCATTGATTGTTTGGACTGGCAAATATAGTCGAAATTGGCAGTATTAACCAACTTTCTGTTCTAATTGTCCTACAATATCAGTTTATTATTTGATTTATCAATTATTTTTCCAGAAAAATGCCCCATTTGTTCGATAGTAAGATTATTGAACCTTGAATCACATACTCTTTGGGGGGTTCAATTGCCAGCTGAGAAGAGAGTCTATACAAGCAGAAAACAATTGCATCCGACGGGGACAGAGTCTGCGCAGAACCATTCTTGAGGACATCGCTGTTAAAAACAGACTGAGTTCCCTGTTGGATTTAAACTACATTAAGACGTAACCAATTTCAGATATATTTTTTGAAGTGAGTGAAATTATGAACTGGGAGAATAAAGTCGTCCTGCTGACGGGCGGAACAGGCTCATTCGGTCAGAAATTCACAGAGATAATGCTTGATATGTATAATCCCAGGACAATAAGAATTTTCAGCCGCGACGAGCTTAAACAATGGGAAATGAGTAAAAAGTTCAAATACCACGAGCGATTGAGGTTTTTTATCGGAGATGTGAGGGATAAAGAGCGGTTGGAACGAGCAATGGATGGGGCAGATATAGTAGTTCACGCAGCCGCCCTAAAACAGGTTCCGTCCTGTGAATATAATCCATTTGAAGCTGTAAAGACCAACATACTCGGCGCTCAGAATGTAATTGAGGCGGCAATCAACCACAATATAGAGAAGGTTATGGCTATTAGCACCGACAAAGCGGTTAATCCTGTAAACTTGTACGGAGCCACGAAAATGTGTATGGAGAAACTGTTTGTCGCCGCTAATGCTTACGTGGGAAGTAAGCGCCAGACGCGAATGAGTTGTGCGAGATATGGGAATGTAGTGGGCTCAAGAGGTAGCGTCATTCCATTATTCAAAGAGCAGAGAAAAAAAGGCACACTTACTATTACAGATGAGAGGATGACTCGTTTTTGGCTGACTTTAGAACAAGGAGTAAATTTTGTAATAAAATGCGTCAGCATTATGTATGGAGGAGAAATATTCGTTCCCAAGATTCCCAGTATGAGGATGTTGGATTTGGCAGCGACCATTGCGCCTGAATGTGGGATCGAGTTTGTAGGTATAAGGCCCGGAGAAAAAATACACGAATGCCTTCTTACAGAAGACGAAGCAAGGCATAGTGTTGAATTTGACGGCTTTTTTGTTATTGAACCTGAGCATTTCTGGTGGAAAAGAGAAAATTGTAAAGGAGGTCAATCTCTGGACGGCAGCTTCAGATATACGAGCAGTGGCAACAACAAATGGCTTACAAAGGAAGAATTATGTGAAATGGCGGGTATAGTATGAAAATACTGCCTTATGGGCATCAATGCATCGGTGAAGATGACGTACAGTCTGTCGTAGACGTGTTAAGGTCTGATTTTCTGACGCAGGGGCCGAAGGTAGAGGAATTTGAGGAGTTGCTTGCTGATAAAGTGGGAGCAAAATTTGGTGTAGTTTTTTCTTCAGGTACCGCGGCACTACACGGAGCATATTTCGCAGCGGGAATTGGCTGCGAAGATGAGATAGTAACCTCGCCGATAACATTTTTGGCGACTGCTAATGCCGCCTTATTCTTAGGTGCCCATCCCCTCTTCGCTGATGTTGAGTCGGATACGGGAAATATAATTCCAGACCTTATTGAAGAAGCAATCACAAAGAAGACAAAAGCGATTGTGCCGGTGCATTTCAGCGGGCATCCTGCAAGATTAAAAGAAATAGCAAAAATCACGCGAAAACACAATTTAACTTTGATTGAGGATGCATGTCATGCCCTTGGCGCACAATATTTATCTAAAGACATCGGTGATTGTACATATTCAGATATGACAGTATTCAGCTTCCATCCGGTAAAATCAATAACAGCCGGAGAAGGAGGGGCGGTATTAACGAACAAAGAGGATTTGTATAAGAAACTAATTATGTTCAGAAATCATGGGGTAACTAAAGAGGAATTTGCCTTTCAAAATAAAGAAGACCATTATGGGCGATGGTATTATGAAATGCAGCACTTGGGCTTCAACTATCGGCTAACCGATATTCACTCGGCTCTTGGCATCTCCCAACTCAGAAAACTTGATAAATTTATAAAAAAAAGAAGAGAAATTGCTGAAATGTATTCGAAGGCTTTCTGGAATAATCCATTCTTTGATGTGCCGGTTGAGAAAAGTTATGCAAAATCAAGCTGGCACCTGTACCCAATCAGATTAAAAGATAAATACAAAAGCAAAAAACTCGATATTTTTGAAAACCTCCGACAGAAAGGAATAAACACGCAGGTACATTATATACCTATACACCTTCAGCCTTATTATCAGCATCTTGGCTACAAGAAAGGACTTTATCCGAATGCGGAGGATTTTTACCAAAGAGAAATCAGCATACCTTTATATCCTTCTATGACAGAGGGCGACATAAATTACGTAATAGAAACGATAGTTTCTACATTCCAGAAAATATAACACGGAATACTAATTTGAAATTAGCTCTGGGGACAGCTCAATTCGGTTTGAATTATGGTATTAATAATTCAAGGGGCAAGATACCGAGGAAAGAAGCACACGAAATATTAAGATTTTGTCTTCAAAATGGAATATGCACAATTGATACGGCCTATAGCTACGGCGAAAGTGAAGAGGTCATAGGTCAGTTCCTTCGGAAAAATAATCCGAATTTTGAGATAGTCTCTAAATCGTCTTCCGGCAACTCATATGAATTGAAGAAATGCTTCAACGAATCGTTGAACAGGCTCAATCTGAAAAGGATATATGGATATTTAATTCATAACTTCAAATTATTCACGGAAGATATGTCGATCTGGAATACACTGAAACATTTTCAGGAACAAGGACAGGTAGAAAAGATAGGATTTTCATTATATTATCCGGAAGAGGCCGAATATATTCTGGATGCGAGAATGGAGGTTAATCTTATTCAGATTCCATTTAGTATATTTGACCAGAGATTTTCGCATATTTTTCCATTATTAAAAGAAAGAGATATCGAAATTTATGCCAGGTCGGTATTTCTACAGGGTTTGGCCTTTAAGAGCCCCGAGGAATTAGACCCTGGATTTAGTGAAATCAAAAACAAATTACTTTTCTTACAGGCGATTTGTCGGGAAAAAAACGTTCCAATCTCGGCCGTATGCATCAATTTTGCTTGTTCAAACCCGTATATTGACAGGGTAATTGCGGGGGTCGATTCGCTGAATCATCTTAAAAACAACGTTAATATGTTTAGCTACAAAGACAACATAAACGAGATTAATGACCAGCTTAACACCTTTCAGATAGATAACGAAGATATAGTTGTTCCCACCAGGTGGAAGGTAAGGACTTGAGAGCAAAAAATTTGTTTAATCTGAAAAACAAGGTGGCTGTAGTGACCGGAGGTTACGGTCATCTGGGAAAACACTTATGCTTAGGATTGGCACGGCAAGGCGCATGTGTGTACGCTGCGGGTCCTAATGAGAAAAAATTTACCTATGCATTTATGAAAGATAAAGGTCCACTTGTTCACTTTGAAAATATGGATATAAGCTGCGAAGAATCAATCAAGACTGTTTTTGAACGTATTTATAAAAGAAAAAGACGGATAGATATACTGGTGAATAATGCTATATATTCAAAAGGTAACGCTCCGATAAATTTAAGCCAGGAAGATTGGAATTATAGTATTGACGGCGTCTTAAACAGCGTTTTTCGATGTATCAAAGCAGTTGTACCCTATATAAAAAAAACAAAGGAAGCAAGTATCATCAATATTGCTTCGATGTACGGTATTATCTCGCCTGACTTAAGGATTTATAAAGGAACAAAAGAGCAGCTCAGCCCACCTCATTACGGAGCAGCCAAGGCGGGTGTAATTCAGCTAAGCAGATATTTTGCCGTGTACCTGGCTCAATACGGCATCAGGGTCAACTGTATTTCTCCCGGCGCATTTCCTAAAGCTGAAGTGCCCGAAAATTTTATAAAGAAACTTGAAAGGAAAATTCCGATGGGGCGAGTCGGCAGGCCGGAGGAATTGACCGGGGCGATACAGTTTCTTGCCTCGAAAGCGTCTTCCTATATGACGGGACAAAATATTGTTATAGATGGCGGATGGACTTTATGGTAAAGCCGGCCGGCAAAAAAACTGTAGGGGCGATTATCCAGGCACGTGTCTCGTCAACTCGGCTTCCTGAGAAGGTTTTGCTTCCATTGCCTTATGGTTCGCAAATCACAGTATGTAAACAAATTATCCGAAGATTAAAGAGAGCAGAAAGTATTGATAAAATCATCATAGCAACCACGACCAACATAGAAGACAGGAAAATTATTAATATCGCCGATAAAGAGAATATTCTGACCTATCGCGGCGATGAAAATGATGTTCTGTCACGTTTTTTTGAAGCTGCTCAACAATACAATCTGCACGATATAATCAGGATAACATCAGATAATCCCTGCCTGGATTATAAATTAATTGATTCATCAGTCCAGTTACATCTGCAAGAAAGAAATGATTACACTTTCACACAGGATTATCCGGTAGGTCTTAACGTGGAAGTTTTATCATTTAGTGCATTGAAAACTTCGTATAAAAACGCAAGACAACCGGCAGAACGTGAACACGTAACTCCATATATAAACAGACATTACAACCTCTTTAAAATCGCAGTAAAAAAGGCACCGATAACCCATCGGAATCCGAACATTCGTGTTACGCTGGATACGAAAGAAGATTACACTTTGTTAAATTGCATCTTTGATTACCTGTATGAAGAGGATAATTACTTCGGCATCGAAAAGATTATCATACTCTATCACAAGAAACCCTGGTTAGCTGATATTAACCATAAGATTATTCAGAAAAAAAGATACGATTCTCTCAAAGATGAGCTTTCAGAAGCCATTTGTATGTTGGATTTGCAGGAAATGAATAAGGCCAAGGAGCTTCTTGTAAGTCATCTGAAATGAAGGTAATCATATTAACCGAAGGTAAAGGGCATATTGGATATGGACACATCACAAGATGCACGTCTTTATACCAGGCTTTCGAAGAAATCGGTATACGATGCGACTTCATAATTAACGGAGATGATACCGTCCGAAAGCTGCTGGCCGGGAAAAACTGCACACTTTTTAACTGGTTAAGCAATCGGCAATTACTCACTCAAATACTAAGCGGCGTGGATATTATATTTATCGATTCTTACCTCGCTGATTACCGGTTATATGAAAAAATCGCCCAGTTGGTAGAAACCGCTGTTTACTTTGATGACTACCTCAGATTGGAATATCCGAAGGGTTTCGTTCTTAACGGAGCAGTTTTTGCAGAACAGATGCCCTATTCAAAAAAGAAAGATATAGCTTATCTTCTTGGTACTAAGTACACACCACTCAGAAAGGAATTCTGGAATAGTTCTGAAAAATACATAAGCAACAAAGTTAAAACCGTTATGATTACTTTGGGTGGGGCGGATACGCACAATCTTACACCCAAAGTTTTAAATGTGCTCGCCGATATTTACCCGGGAATACATAAAAAAGTCATTATTACAGAGAGCTTTGGCAATATAGCAGAAATTGAAAGTTTTAAAAATAACTACACAGAGCTAATATGCTGTCCGGATGCTGCAGAAATGAAACAAGTTATGCTCGATTCTGATATCGCAATAACCTCTTGCGGACAGACTCTATACGAGCTTGCACGAATAGGAGTGCCTGCAATAGGCATCGGGGCAGCGAACAACCAGCTGCAAAATATAATAGGATGGAGAAAGTGTGGATTCCTCGAATATGCCGGCTGGTATAACGATAGACATATTGAACAGAATATAAAAAACTGCCTGAAATATTTAGAAGACAAAAAAACAAGAATGCATAAAGCCGGAATAGGCGGGGAAATGATAGATGGTAAAGGGCATGTACGTATCATAAATGCAATAAATAAGTGTAGTAATAGAGACGTTATTTGCAATTTTGAAAGTACGGGTAGTAATTACTGCTGAGAAATGAAACTTATCTCAAAAGAAATTAAGAAGACAGTGTCCGATGAGCTTAGAGAAAAACTGCATTATCAGATGATACTGATTAGGCTTTTTGAAGAACAAGTTCTTGAACTCTTTAGCCAGGGCCTGCTTTTCGGTACGACACATTGCTGCATAGGTCAGGAGGCTAATGCGGTTGCCGTCATTGGTAATTTACGAGAAGATGATATAATTGTAAGCAATCATCGTTGTCATGGTCATTATTTAGCCAGAACAGAAGATGTGCAGGGATTGATGGCTGAATTAATGGGGAGAAGTGGCGGTGTATGCAGCGGCCGGGGAGGAAGTCAGCATCTTTGCAAAGGAAATTTTTATACCAACGGTGTTCAGGGCAACATGGTCCCGGTTGCAGCCGGGATGGCGCTGGCGGAGAAGAAAAAAGGAACTGATTCTATTGTTGTTCTTTTTATCGGTGATGGTACTTTCGGACAAGGCGTGGTTTATGAAACATTAAATATGATTTCACTATGGCAGCTTCCCATACTTATTGTTGTTGAGAATAACCGTTATGCACAGACCACACCCATAACAATGAATTTCGCTGGTACCTTTTCCGGAAGGGCGGAGGCATTCGGTCTGGCATCAGGTGAGATTGAAGCCGATGATGTTATCAGGCTGAAAAATAGATTTGCAGATATTATCAAAACCGTTCGTAAGCAGAATTGCCCTCACATAGAGGTCATCCATACATACCGATTCTGTTCTCATAGTAAAGGTGATGACTACAGGCCGCGAGAGGAAATAAAATTTTGGCGCGAAAAAGACCCATTGAAGAAGTTAGAGAAGCAGATGCCTGTTGAGCTTCAACTAAAACTTAGAGAACAAGCTAAGGTAAAAATCGAACAGGCGGTAACAAAAGCTGAAAATATGCCTTTTGCAAATCTAAATGAGAATAGCTGAGATATATTTATGCGGTATGTCGTATCACTAAACCGGGCATTACATCAGCTAATGAGTGAAGATGAAAGAGTCTATTTATTAGGTGAAGATGTCCTCGACCCATACGGCGGTGCCTTTAAAGTCACTAAGGGGCTTTCAACGGCTTTCCCGAATCGAGTAATAACAACACCTATCAGCGAGGCGGGTATTACAGGTGTAGCAACTGGAATGGCTATAAGAGGATTGCGTCCTGTTGTGGAGATAATGTTTGGCGACTTTCTAACCTTATGCGCCGACCAAATTGTTAATGGAGCTTGTAAATTCCATTGGATGTATGATAACCAGGTTCCCGTTCCCGTTGTTATCAGAGCTCCTATGGGCGGACGCCGGGGTTACGGCCCAACTCATAGCCAGACACTTGAGTCCCTTTTCCTGAACGTTCCCGGCCTGACTATTGTCGCTCCAAGCTGTTTTCATAATGCAGGGCGGTTACTTTATGATACAGTGCAAAATACTGATACGCCGGTCCTGTTTGTGGAAAGTAAGCTTTTTTACCCTAAGCAGTTGCGTGTACCTGATGGAAACAACAGAATAGACCACTTTTTTGTAAAAACTCTTACAAACCACAGCAGGATTTTCCCGAGCATATCGCTTTCGTTGGTAGAAGCCGAAGCACCTGATGTAACTTTGATTGTTTATGGGGCAATGGCTCTTCTTGCGACTAAAGCTGCATTTAATCTGTTTATGGAGCACGAAATAGTTGTGGAAATACTGATTCCTTCCCTTGTAAAGCCTTTACCTGTTTCTGACATACTACCCTCAGTTCACCGAAGTAAACGAGTAATTATAGCGGAGGAATCCGTCTGTTATTCCGGCTGGGGCGCAGAACTGGCAAGCCAAATACAACAGGCCGAGTTTGACTCACTAATAAAGCCTGTTGGTCGAATAGGTGCGAAAGATATCCCAATCCCAAGTTCAAGAATTATGGAAGACCAGGTGTTGGTTCAGGCAGAGGATATAGAAGAAGAAATTAAAAGAATTGTTTCATAATATTCTGATAAACTCTGACCAACCGTTTAATGAGCCAAACAAAACAAAAATACATTATTGCTACCATTAAATCATGGAATATAGAGTTGGCTAAAAGTTTTGTTGCAGCAAACCCGGAATTAGAAGTCAAAGTGATAACTGATAAAGAACGTTTAACCTATGATGCCGTTGCGGAATTTAATCCTATGTGTATTTTCTTCCCTCATTGGTCGTGGATAATACCCGAAAAGATATATGAAAATTTTGAATGTGTGGTGTTTCATATGACAGACCTGCCGTTTGGCAGAGGAGGTAGTCCGCTGCAAAATTTAATTGTAAGAGGTATATATCAAACCAAAATTAGCGCAATCCGGGTAGTTGAGCAGTTGGATGCCGGGCCTGTCTATTTAAAACGGGATTTAAGTCTTGAGGGTTCTGCCGAGCAGATATTTAAGCGAGCTTCTAAAATTATTTTTAAAGATATGCTTCCCTATATAATTAAAAATAAGCCAACACCTCTTCCGCAGAAAGGAGAAATAGCCAAATTTAGGAGACGAACACCCAAACAAAGTAATATAGAAAATTTATCAAGCAACACAAAGGTTTACGACTATATAAGAATGCTTGACGCGGAGGGATATCCATCTGCATTTTTAGAAACACCGGGATTTAAAATAGAGTTTTCCAATGCGAAGCTGGAAAAGGGCGGCGTTCTGGCTACAGCAAGAATAAAGGCAAAAAGTGAATCGTAGAGTTTTAGCTATAGCAGCACATCCGGACGATGAAGTCCTGGGATGTGGTGGTACACTTGCGAAGTTGGCGAGCAATGGACACGAAATATTTACTCTGATTTTAGGAACAGGAATAGCGTCCAGATATGAAGCAAATGATACCGAAAAGATAGCTCGTAAGATCGAAGAACTAAGGGAGGTTATGTATAAGGCTAATGAAATTATTGGTGTAAAGAAAGTATTTACTGAGGATTTTCCCGACAATAAATTTGATACTGCGGCATTACTGAACTTGGTTAAGGCTATAGAACGAATAAAAGAAATGACAAGGCCGGATATTATCTTTACTCATTATGAGAAAGATTTGAATATCGACCATCAAATGACATATAAGGCGGTGATAACAGCGACAAGACCTCTGCCGGATGAAACAGTCAGAGAGATTTATTCATTTGAGGTTCTATCTTCCACGGAATGGAATTGCCCTCTAAGCTTTTCGCCGGAAGTATTTTTCGACATAAGTGAAACAATAGACTTGAAAGCAAAAGCTCTGAGTATTTATAAATCAGAGCTCCGACAGTTCCCGCATCCACGTTCATTAAAAGGCATAAAATTAAACTCTCAATACTGGGGGATGAGGGCGGGAATGCTGCATGCTGAGGCTTTTAAGGCGATTAGAATCTTAAAATGAACCACGTAGAGTTTATAGACATTTTAAACGCTGATAATGAATTGAAGGAGAAAGTCAGGTGCTGGAGAAACAAGGAAAGAATTAGAAAGTCTATGCTTACGCAGCATCAGATAAGCAGGGAAGAGCATTTTAAATGGATAGAAAGTCTAACAAAAAGTAATAACCAAAAATTTTGGATTGTTTTAGCAAATGGCATTTCGATAGGCTCGGCATACTTACAAAATATAAATTACAGCAAACTCAGTTCCGAATGGGGATTTTATATTGGGGAAGATGCTTATAAAGGCAAGGGATTGGCCAAACACATTGTATATAAGCTGTTACAGTATTTTTTTGAAGTGATGAAATTTGATGTTCTGTTCACAAAAGTCTTCTCCGACAATGTTCCGGCGTTAAAAACTTACAGGAAGTTTAAGTTTTCAGAAATAGGCAGGTCAGGCAACAATAACGGCAGAGAAATTATCATACTGGGTTTCTCCAAGAACGACTGGGAAAAATACAGGACAGATTTCGAAAATGAATGCCTTTAATATAGCAGGCAAAAAGATTGGGAAGGCATGGCCGGTTCTGATTGTAGCCGAAATGTCTGCCAATCATCTGCAGAATTTCGACACTGCTGTTGAGATCATAAAGGCTGCTCAAAAGGCCGGGGCTGATGCCATTAAACTCCAGACATATACACCTGACACTATGACAATACCTTCAGATAACGAAAATTTCCGAATCAATCAGGGAACTGTCTGGGACGGAGCGACGTTTTACGAATTATACAGCAAGGCTTATATGCCGTGGGAATGGCAGCCAAAACTAAAAAAAATCGCGGAGGATTTGGGACTGATATTTTTTTCTACACCTTTCGACAAGAGCGCTGTGGATTTTCTTGAAGATATGGATGTTCCTGCTTACAAAATAGCATCATTTGAAATAGGGGATATATTGTTGTTGGAATACGTTGCTTCCAAAGGTAAACCAATAATTATTTCCACCGGTATCGCAGACCTGTTTGACATCGAAGAAGCAGTTAATGTTTGCAGAGAAGCTGGTAACAATCAAGTAGCTTTGCTTAAATGTGTCAGCTCATACCCCACTCCCCTTGAGGATGTGAACTTAAGGACAATACCCGCCTTGTCTGAAATGTTCAAAGTGGTTGTGGGCTTATCAGACCATGTGCTGGGCATCTCGGTCCCAATTGCTTCTGTAGCTCTCGGTGCCTGTATAGTGGAAAAACATCTTACCTTAGACAGGACGCTCGGTGGTCCGGACGCCGCATTTTCGATGGAGCCTGCAGAGTTCAAGAAAATGACCGTGGCAATCAGGGAAGTAGAAAAGGCATTAGGTGATGTTTCGTATAAACTGAGTAACAGTGCAAATAAGAGCAGGCAGCTCGCCCGTTCATTGTTTGCAGTGGAAGACATAAAAGCAGGCGAGGTATTCACAGACAAGAATATACGCTCAATACGTCCGGGATATGGGCTACACCCTCGCCATCTAAAGGAAGTATTGGGTAAATATGCGGGCGTAGATATTTCCCGCGGAACACCCTTATCGTGGGACTTGGTCTCAGCCTGGTCTTCTAACCAAGCTGCTGGTCAACCGGAGTTAAAAATAAAGCAATGACAGGTTTAGCATTGAAAGACCAGTTTTTAAAGAAATCGGAAAGTATGCCTCATGGATTTTCTGCAGTTGTAGAATGCAGGAAAGGAAAGTATGGTACCTCGTGGAAATGCAGAGACAATTTCAGCTGTGCCTGCATTGAGCGTAATGGAATAACAATCCTTGTTCAGGCGGGGGTGCTGTCCGACGAAAGCACAGAAGCTATTTATAAGAAATACAAAGAAAATCCAAATTCATTCATGCCGTCAAGAAACACAGACGGGTCATTTCTAATCATTGACCCCGCCAATGGACGTATTGTTCTCGGCAGAGACCGCTCTCAGACTTATCACATATACCTGGTCTTGAATGAAAGCGGTTTGTATATTTCCACAAGTGTACTTCCTTTTATGGGAACTATATGTAAGGAGCTTGACCCTGCAGCATGTGATTTATACCTTACTTATGGGATAGTAATCGGTCCTTTTCCTTTATTAAAGAACCTGCAGGCTTTACTGCCCGGCCATTACCTTAAACTTGATTGGAGCGATTTATCAAACACTAACCGCTTAAAGAAACCTTATGTCTTTTGGGAGATAGAGCCTGCAGAAGTACCAAAGAGCTATGGCAAAGCAACGGCACAATATGGTGAACTGCTTTGTGAAAATATTCAGCGTCATCTCAAGGATTCATCAGCAGGGGTTTTCCTGTCAGGCGGCAGCGATAGTGCTGCTGTTGTTGGAATATTGAATAAATTGAATTGCCGTCAGGTAGTAACCGGGCATATGGCTATACCCGGTTTCTTCGATGATGCGAAAACACTGGTCAAACGGCTTCAGGAAGCTTACAAGTTCCAGCTAAAGTTTATAGAGCCTGATTTTAATTCCGGCAGCTGGCTCGAAGAGGTCAACAAAGCTATTCGGATTAATCAGCCTGGCTCTTATGTTTCATTTCCAGCGTATAGACAAACGGGATTGGAATTAGGCAGTCAATTACCTGAAGGAACCACAGTTTTTAATGGAGAATTGTGTTTGTTGGATCAGGGCTTTAACGAAGCTTCTGATCACACCCGAAAGTTTAGGCGATGGCTTTATATGAATGCGGGACGACTGTTTTCAAATTTACCTGCCTTATGGCCGAATAAATTGGGAGTTAATTGGGGTAATCACAGGAAATCAATCTATCGAAAAGAAAACTGGCGGGATGTGATTGATATTTTAGCAACTTTCTCTGCCAGTTTCCTGAGATCTCTCGGACGGCCTGGGCTGTATTATGCCGGTGCCAAGGCGGGCTTCAGAGGATTTCCCGGAATATGGGCAGGGAAGTCGTATTTGAGTAAAGACTACGAAATTAATTTGGCCGAGATTTTTTATGAGCGGTTCTTCAGTAATTACGAAAAAAGGCTGGCGGGGCCGCAATGGCGGCAGGCTCTGGCTACGATGACGTTATGCTGGTATTCAGAGGCAACCAACCTTACTATGCCGCTTGATGCAGCGGCCTCAGGAGGTAATCCTGTATGCTTTCCCTTTAATTCCGTAGAGCTAATGGATTTTGCAGTATCATGTCCGGTGCCCTGGTGTATTGACAAGAAGATACAAAAGGATATGTGTTATCATTATTTATCTATGCCGGAAGAGATTGCTTATTATTTGAAAGACCACACGATAAAGGGGAAAACTTACTTCGAAATTGTATATGAAAATATTAGAAAGGAAATTACCGAACGTGTGAGAGACACCGACTATGGTCCTCTCCAGGCTGAGATTGATAAAAATTTGTCATTGGGTGATAAAGACAAAAAGCGTAACGATGAGTTATTGTTTGATTTGTATTGTTTGTCGATTTGCATCGAAGAGCTTGGCAATGGGGCTTTATAAGGTATCCTGTCGGGATTAGATATTATTGGGGATTCTTGAGTTTCTTCAAGCCTTGTTAAACACATAAAATTTATGAGTTTTACCAGTTCGAGACATAAGTTTTTCAAAGATGTTTTCTTTGCATCACTATCTCCTCTTTTTGGTATGCTGCAAACGCTTTTACTTGTACCATTCATCACCAAGTTGATGGGAAGTGAGCTTTATGGCGTATGGGTTCAATTCGGTGTAACCGTTAGTTTAGCCGGCCTCATTATTGGGTTGAATCTTGGTCACTGTATGTACAGATTCCTGCCGAGTATGAAGAATCAGGAACAATTAGGAGGCAGTTTTGCCGCTATATCGTCTATTGCCTTTATGATGTCACTGACGATTGGAACATTTCTAGTGGTACTCAGAAAACAGGTTTCCCCTTTTCTGTTCGGTGATATCAAGTATTCGAACGTGGTTATATATCTTTCAATATTTATTCTTTTGGACGCTATATTTGCCAAGTATACAACATTCCTGAAAGCGAGACGCTATTTCAGGGAAGAATCGTTTATTTCTATATTAAGGCCTGTATGTGTAACAATAGTTCTGGTATGTGTTACGTTTAAAACCCGTTCGATATCGGCCGTTATAGCTGCCTATTTGGTAGTACAGTTCTTCATCACATTTGGCACCTTCGTATTCGTTCACAAAAGTATAATTGGAATATATAAGCCGAAATTTGGAAATATTCCTGAGTACCTCAGGTTTGGCATTCCCCTTTTGCCGGTGGTTCTCGGATACTGGATTGTTAATACAAGTGATAGATATTTGATAATGTATTTTGAGGATGCTTCAAGCGTTGGCATCTACTCGGTAGCTTATGCTGTCGCAAGCGTGCCTGTGTTGATTATGATGCCGGTATTTAGTGTATTGCTTCCCGACCTTTCAGCCTTGTATGACGAGGGACAGATAGAAGAATTGGTGAGGCGCTTCAGCAGAGTGCAGAAATACTTTTTTGCGTTCGGTATACCCTCGATTCTTGGGGTCTCTATTCTTTCGAAACCCCTGATTCGCTTGTTCAGCACTTCGCAGTTCGTTTCCGCCTATAGTATTATGTTTGTTGTTTTGCCCGGCCTTTTTTTATTCGTTGTTCTTCATCTTCATACACAGTTGTTAAATGTACTCAAAAGGACCCGCTTGTTGAGTCTGGTCTGGATTGGAATGGCTGTTTTAAACTTTATAATGAATATTATCCTAATCCCGAGGATAGGCATAATGGGTGCGGCGGTATCAACACTTTTAAGCTACCTGTCTGGCGCGATTATAGTGGTCGCTAATACCAGGAGGAATTTTAATATTTATTTCGAAGGTAACTGGATGCTTAAAATAGTGTTGTGCTCAGTTGTTATGACTTATATTGTGAAGTTAATCCCCACGAACTCTCTTATAACGCTGGTTACGGCGATTCTTGTTGGTATTGCAGTTTATACATTGTGCATGCTCGCTGTTAGATTCGTCGACCAAAGCGAAAAGCTGCTCATAAAGAGTCTTCTGTCCGGTTAATGTTTTATCAAAATCTACCCGGGAATCACAAATGGAGAATCTATAATGAATCTTTGTTTCGACTCACGCGCGGGAATAGATGAAGTATTCAAGCTAATCATAAAAAAGCTGAAAAACCGAAAAGGCATAAACATTACTTGTGCCGTTCATAACGCCTTTGAAGCGAAAGTGCATAAAAGACTGGGAATAAATGTCGAGTATGTACTCGAGGACTATCTAAGAACAAACTGGGACAGGCTGCCTGCGGATACCCGGCAAATTAAGTCGTACGAACAGATGTATCATTTTGAAGTCCCGCTTTGGCAAATGATTTACTCAGACCGTCATTTGCGGAACAAGAACAAGAGTTATGTCTATAAGACGATAACAGGAATGATACAGTGGTGGGAGCAGATAATAGAGGACAAATCACCTGATTTTATCGTATCCGAGACGGTTGTTGGAATGTGGAACTATATTCCATACGTGCTTTGTAAGTCAGGCAAGTGCAGATTTGCGGGCCTGCTACCTTTACGACTTATCGACAGATTTTATATAACCGATGACCTGTTCGGACACTCTGCGTCGCTTGAGCAGGAATATCAAAGAGTGAAAACAGAGGTATTAACAGAACAGGAGCAGAAGAAAGTATCTGATTTTATAGAAAAATTTATTCACTATCCCAAACAGCCTTACTATATGCAGTTTACTGCCAGGAGCTCTCGCATAACAGGTTTCCCGCGTTTTCTGGGTCATATGCTGCAAAATTTCATTGAATATTATTTTCTGGGGAAAAATGACTATACGGTCCCCAAGCCGTTGCCGGATGCAGTTAAAATCTTTAGGCGTATCGTCAAAGGAAAATATGTGGGTAAATACTATCGTTTTGACAAGCCGGATTTTCAGAAAAAATATGTTTTGTTCCCGCTTCAATACTATCCTGAGGCATCGACGGATATATGGGCTCCGTATAGAAAGAATCAACTTGAGATAATCAGGCAAGTAGCCCAATCACTGCCGATGGGTTGCGAATTGTACGTAAAAGAGCATACTGCATTGCTCGGATTCAGGGATATTTCCGTATATAAAAAAATCCAGTCGCTTCCTAATGTTCGATTATTGTCCCCGTTTTGTAAAACTGCGGAGCTAATCGCAAATTGTGATGCTGTTTGTACGATTACGAGTACTGTTGGTTTGGAAGCGATAATTTTTGACAAACCGGTCATTCTGTTAGGCAATGTTTTTTACGACTGCTACGAGGGCATTATAAAAGTTGGGCAAATGGAATCACTGCCCAGGATTTTTCAGGAAGTATTAGAAAAAGATAAGAGTCAGTATCCTGAACTCGAAGATAGACTCAAATTTGTTTACTCATATTTGAAGGCGGGGCAACCCGGAAGAATGGTACTGCGCCTGACAAAAAATGATAATCGTGAGAAAATCGCAGAGGAACTGGCGGAGGGGCTGATTAAAGAATTGAATTTTCTTAAGAAGCAAAAAGAGCTCGCAGTGCATTTTTAGAGAGTCTCTGACGACATTAGCTTGTAAAAACGACTCCTTTAATATCTGGTAAAGATTACCAGCCTGTTAAGATGCCCAGTTCTACAAAGGGAAATGTGGTATGTTAAGATTTACACAAAAAGAAGCTGAACATTTACTCTATCGCCGACAGTTTGTTCTCGGACCTGATTTTCTCGAGAAATTACCATCATGGCAAAAAGCAAAGATAGGTAATAATTTCTTTTTACAGGCACACTCTGATTTGGAACTTACTCAAGTCAAGCGCGATAATGTGGAACTTACCTTATTAGGTTATTTGATTGACCCGGATAATCCTGAGTTCAACAATCAAGACATATTAGAAAGTATTCTTTCCTGTATCGTATCTGCTCATGATATTTTCGAAGCAACCTATAGACTTGGTGGACGCTGGATAATTATCCTGGATAACGAGGACGAAACTATATTGTTTAATGATGCGTCCGGCCTGAGACAAGCATTTTATACTGATGGAAGTGTTCCGCAGTTGTGGTGTGCTTCTCAACCTAAAATAGTTGCGGAAGAGCTTGGACTTACATTCGACAAGGAGACGGAAAGAGACTTTATCGATTCGCGATACTTCAAGGAAACCAAAGAAATTTGGTGGCCGGGTGATAGTTCTCCGTTTAAAGAAATGAGACGTTTGCTCCCTAACCGTTATCTGGATTTGAATAATGGAACTTCCCACAGATACTGGCCCAATAAAAGGATAGCCAATATACCCCTTGAGGAAGGCATCAGGAAAGGCTCTGAGTTGTTAAAAGCATTAATGAATAGCGTGCACAAGAGGTTTAAACTTGCGTTTACGCTTACAGCGGGATGGGACACCAGGGTGCTGTTGGCTGCAAGTAGAGAAGTTAGCAAAGATATGTTTTACCTTACCCTTATGTATGACGGCTTAACCGAAGAAAGCCGGGATATAAGAATATCTTCAAGACTTCTTGCCGGGTTAGGTTTAGAGCATCATGTTGGAAAGTGTCCACCATCTATGGATTCTGAATTCCAGGAGCTTTATAGCCGCAATGTGAATCTTCCTAATCCCGGCTGGGGCAGCATAGCCCAGGGATTGTATGAACATTTACCTAAGGATAGAGTGTGTGTAAGAGGGGCTATTAGCAGTGAGATAGTAAAGTTGTTTGCAAGTTATTATCAGCGAGCGCTGGCACAATCGACGAGTAAAGATGCTATTAATGCCCGGACTCTGTCACGATTAGGAGGAGAAGATTTCAAAGAAAACGCTTTTGCCGTCAGGCAGTTTGATAAATGGCTTTCAGAAGCAAGAGAGCCTGCAGAAAAATACAACATTAATATACTTGAATTATTTGGATGGGAACAGATGACGGGGTGTTGGCAGGCTATGAGTCAATTAGAAACGGATATATCCTGTGAACAGTTTATTCCCTATAATTGTCGAGAACTTTTAACGACTCTCATTTCTGTCGACAGGAAGTACAGGTTGCCTCCCGGTCATAGGCTATATGCCGGCATAATCAACAATTTATGGCCTGAAGTGCTAAGCGAGCCGATTAATCCCACTCCCTTAAAAATAAAAATCAGGGACACGTTTAAGGAACTGTTGGTGTTAACGAATACTTATTTAAGTGCTAAGAGTCTCGCACGGAAAAAAGCAAGAATTAAGACGCTGCTATAGGTATAGGGAAATTCAATAGATATATGTCGCAATTTTCAGAGATAAATAAAAAGAGATTGGAATTTGCTGTTGTTCTAATCCTGGTAGCTGCATCAGGCAACCCGGGTTTTAGCTTCCGCGGTGAACACCGTCCTATGCTCGTGATGGTAACTATTCTCTTTTCCATCTTGTTTTTTTTGCAGAAAGGAGCGCGTTTCACGCTACGCCTGGTTTTGGTAAGTCTTATTTTTATGAGTATTATTCTTATACAGTCTGTTTCTTTGTCGTATTTTTCAGCAATTACTGCCGCTGGTTTCTTTGTTCGTTTTTATAACGGTTACCTTGGTGTTCGATTAGTAAGAAGATTTCCCCGCATCTACATAAATGTGATGTATTGCATTGGTCTTGTTTCTTTGTGTTTTTTCATACCTGACCAGTTATGCCGGCTGATTAACGTGGATTTTAGGTCATTTTTTGAGCCGATAAGACAATTTTTAGGTACGGAGCCGCATTTTAATATTCTTGTGTATTCTTTTACTCTGGGCTTTACACCTTACAGGAACAGCGGTTGCTTTTGGGAACCGGGGGCCTTCGCGGGATATCTTCTGGTTGCCCTGGTGTTTCTCGGTATGGAGAAAAATAAACTCGAACTACGTTTTTATAGAAGCCGGCTTTTTATGTTGTCTTTTTGTCTGCTAACTACGTGTTCTACGACTGGTTATGTTCTATTACCCATCTGCCTTTTATTGCAGACTGATATAACAAGCATGCTTACTCCAAGAAAAATCCCGTTATTAATCGGGATAGTTATCGTACTGCTCCTTATATCGATGGCAATGTTTAATCTGGAATTTATAGGGGGCAAAATAGAAGACCAATATTATCAATCAATAATGGGAAGGGGTGAATGGGAAACGACCCGAATCGGCACATTTCTTAATGACATCAGGTATATCAAGCGTCGTCCCTTTATAGGCTGGGGGCTTCCCGATATAACCCGTTTTAGATTAGACGGAGGCGGTATTTTAAGAAGCAGAGGTAACGGTTTGACGGATTTTATATGTAAGTTCGGATTTATTGGTTTAGCTACTTATATTATATGCTTGTGGTATGGGCTGTTTCGTTTGACAGGCTTCAACCGGGTCCAAGCCGCATTAGGCTTATTAGTCATACTGCTGGCGTTAAATGGCGAAATGTTTCTAAATCATCCTCTTTTTCTGGGTTTTATGTTTATTGAGGATAGGTACATACGCAGGAAAAAGGCTGCAATCTGCTATCCTTCAAATTCACCGGTGATGCCTTCCCGCCGATTTTGTGCTGAATAAAGGTTATTTCGAAAGTGTTGCGTCAGAATCGATAACGTACATTCACATAAAGATGGGGGCTTTGTGAGTAAGATTCGAATAGCAGTGCTAATGGCCTGTTACAATCGCAAAAATAAAACGCTTAACTGCCTTAGTGCGCTATATAACCAAACGGATATCAACGACGTCCGGCTCAGTGTTTATCTTCTTGACGACGGCTGTACCGACGGAACGGGTGATGCAGCAAGAAACCATTATCCTGATGTAAGAATATTACAGGGTACTGGAAATATCTACTGGAGTGCGGGTATGCGAATAGCTTTCAGGGAAGCAACAAAAGAAGATTATGACTATTATCTCTGGCTTAACGACGACACAGATTTTTTCCCTGACACTGTGCGAAAGCTTGTCGATACATCGATTCTTTTGACCGAGCGGGAGGGAAAAGAGGTGATTGTTGCAGGTTCCACACGAGATAGGCAAACGGGTACTCACACTTATGGTGGCCGGATTCGTCCAAAGTGGTGGCAGCCTTTGACGTTTAAACTTCTTGAGCCGACTGATAAACCCAGGCGCTGTATCACGATGAATGGTAACTGCGTGCTGGTTCCGAGAGAAGTGGCAAAAAAGGTTGGAGTTATAAGTTCGGCATTTACCCAAATGGCGGGAGATTTTGACTATGGCCTTCGGGCTCGGCGTCTCGGGATTTCTTGCTGGATTGCCCCAGGATACGTAGGAACCTGCTCGCCAAATGCTCGGCCGTTATATACGAATGCCGCTCTTTCAATGAAAGAGCGGCTCAAGGCGTTAGCAGACCCCAAGGAAGCACCGCCTTCACGCGAATGGATGATATTCGCATGGAGGCATGCCGGATTTCTCTGGCCAATGTATTGGGCTCGAACACTGGTACGCATAATTTTTCCACACCTGTATATCCTCCTGAAAACTGTGCCGAGTAAATAGCTGAAAAGAAAAAGTGGTAGGTATAACTATCACTTTTAAATAATAAGAAAGGAGTCTAAAAATGAAAGCATTAGTATGTGGCGCGGGTGGTTTTATCGGCCATCATTTGGTCAGTTTTTTGAAAAAACGCGGCTGCTGGGTATGTGGCGTTGATTTGAAATATCCCGAATTCAGCCGGACCCGGGCGGATGATTTTGTTATAGGCGACCTGCGTGACCCTGTAGTATGTAACGAGGTAGTGGATTGCCGATTTGATGAAGTTTATCAATTGGCGGCTGACATGGGCGGAGCGGGTTTTATCTTCACGGGCCAGCATGATTCCGAGGTAATTCATAATTCGGCGATGATAAACTTGAATATGGCTGATATTTGCAGCAGCGTAGGTGTTAAGAAGGTGTTTTATTCATCATCGGCCTGTATTTATCCCCAATACAATCAGATGGACCCCGACAACCCTGAATGCTCGGAAGATTCGGCCTATCCCGCGGCCCCGGATAGCGAGTACGGATGGGAGAAGCTCTTTAGCGAACGGCTGTATTTGGCTTACTGCAGAAACAACGGCCTGCAGGTACGTATAGCCAGATTTCATAATGTATTCGGCCCGGAGGGCTCCTGGAACAACGGCAGGGAAAAGGCGCCGGCTGCTCTCTGTCGAAAAGTGGCAGAAGCGCAAGACGGCAGCGATATAGAAATATGGGGCGACGGCAGGCAGACACGCTCATTTCTCTACATAGATGAGTGTCTGCAAGCAGTTCGACGCCTAATGGATTCAGACTTTGTAGGACCCGTAAATATCGGTTCCGAAGAGATGGTTACTATAAATGCACTTGCAGAGATGATTATGGATATTGCAGGAAAAAAGTTGGGCTTAAAGCATATAAATGGCCCGCTGGGCGTCAGAGGCAGAAAATCGGATAACAGGCTTATCTATAAAAAACTTGGCTGGAAACCAACTCGTCCTCTTAGAGAGGGAATGGAAAAAACATACTGTTGGGTCGAGCAACAGGTAAAAGAATCTATGGCGGCCTGTAAATAAGGTTATAAGACTTGTAAAGGAAATGTCTAAAGTAAAAACGCTGATTTTACATCCGGCACCGGCCCCTTATCGAGTCGACTTGTTTAACCGGTTGCATGAACAAATCGATTTGCGGGTTGTGTTTCTAAGCGACCACATTAGGTATTACGACAAGTTTAATCAGGAGAAACTAAGGAGTAGTCTTAAATGTGACTACGATTTTTTTCTCAGCGGGATTAGCTTTTTAGGACGTGACTTTCGAACGGGTTTGGGAAAACTCATCGGAAAACTTAAGCCCGACGTGGTTGTCTCGCATGAATTCTCATACAGTACGTTAGCAACCGCTTTTTATCGAAGACTAATGACAAAATACAACTTCGGACATTTGCTGTGGACGGTTGAAAATAGCAGTTTGCTTGAAAGACGTGGTTTTATCAGAAGGCTTTTACGTAAAATATGTTGTCGTGCTGTGGACGGAATGATTGTCTATAGTAATGAAATCAAAAATGACTTTGTTCGACTCAAAATGCCGCGGGAAAGAATGTTTGTCTGTGCTAACCACCAGGATGAGCAAAATTTTAAGACAAAGTTAAAGGCCGCCCGGCCCCTTGCAAAAGGCCATATCGACAAATATATGCTTTCCGGCAAAAAAGTTGTTCTCTTTGTCGGTCGTCTGGCAAAATCCAAAAACCTGTCCAAATTGATAGATGCTTTTTCAATCGTAAGCAGGGACAATCCGGCAGCAGTTCTTGTCCTGGTTGGAGATGGTCCTGAGCAAAAAATTTTAGAAAAACAAGCTAAATCGCTTGGACTCTCAGATAAAGTGCTGTTTGCAGGACATCAGGAAGGAATCCATTTGTATGTGTGGTACCTGCTTGCAGATGTGTTTGTGCTGCCAAGTATCCGGGAACCCTATGGTGCGGTTGTTAACGAGGCATTGATGGCAGGCGTACCTGTTTTGTGTTCGTCCTGTGCCGGCGCCAATGTGCTTATAAATGGCTGTACAAACGGCTGTGTGTTTGACCCCTATGATAAAAACATACTTGCGCATCATATACAAAAAGTTTTGACAAATAATCTTACCGCGGAGCAAGTTGCGTGTTCTAACCGCATAAATCTGATGCCCGTGTCCTTCGAAAGAGATGTCACCTCCTTTGTCAATGCTGTGGAGTATGTTGCAGAATTAAAGCGGGGTAAAGGCTCCGAAGAAACCGAATAGAATTATTAATTTCTAAAAAAAGCGTGTTTCGAAAGGAATAGCGCGAATGAAAACGGTTATTCTTGCGGGAGGTTTTGGAACTCGTCTTCAGGAAAAAACTACGGTTGTACCTAAGCCGATGATTGAGATTGGCGGCAAACCGATTCTTTGGCATATAATGGGTATTTTTGCAGCACAGGGGCACAAAGAATTCTGTGTTGCTCTTGGGTATAAGGGGGAGCTTATCAAAAATTATTTTCTCAATTATTATCACCTTCAGCGCAACCTTACCATCACTCTTAATCATAGCAAGATCAAGGTTCACAATGACCCCGGCAACAGAAATAGAGACCTCGAGGACTGGATTATCCACCTGGTTGACACAGGTTCCGAGACTCTGACAGGTGGGCGCATTAAACGCCTGGCTTCATGGCTGCGAAACGAGGCCTTTTTGATGACATACGGCGATGGTGTTGCAAACGTCGATGTCCGAAAGCTCCTCGACTTTCATCGTAAGCACGGAAAATTAGCGACTGTAACGATTGTTCGACCTCCCGCGAGGTTCGGTAATATGCAGCTCGAAGGCGACCGGATTGTCTCATTTTTTGAAAAGCCGCAAATGGGTGAAGGATGGATTAACGGAGGTTTTTTTGTCCTGGAACCGAAAGTTCTGGATTACATAGAAGGAAACGAAACCAGCTTTGAACGGGCGCCCCTGGAAAATCTTGCCGCGGATGGTCAGCTTATGGCTTATAAGCATGAAAGCTTCTGGCAATGTATGGACACGCTTCGTGACGTTCATTTGCTTGAAAGTCTTTGGCGAAGCGGGAAGGCGCCATGGAAAATACGGTAGAGGCACACGAAGATATGCAAACTCTTTTCGGGGGAATTTACAGGGATAAAACCGTCTTTATAACGGGACACTCCGGCTTTAAAGGCTCCTGGCTTACATTATGGTTGAAAGCGCTCGGGGCAAAAGTGGTAGGTTACTCCCTCGCTCCTCCTACCGAACCTAACCTCTTTGAAGCGATAGGAATTTCCGGAAGTATCGAGCATATTATTGGCGATGTGCGAGAATATGAAGAAATTGTTTGTGCAATGGAAGCCTGCCGACCGGAAATTGTATTCCATCTGGCGGCACAGACAATTGTTCGGCAGGCTTATTGCAGTCCAAGGCTTACATATGATACGAATGTAATGGGCACTGTGAATGTACTGGAGGCAATCAGGCAAACACCCAGTGTTCGGGTCTGTATTAATATAACAAGTGATAAATGTTATGAGAACAAGGACTGGGTATACTCATATCGTGAAAATGACCCGATGGGGGGCTATGACCCGTATAGCTCAAGCAAGGCAGGTGCGGAATTTGTTGCTGCCGCGTATAGACGTTCCTTCTTCAATCCCCAAAAAGACACATCACGCTCACTTGGCCTGGTATCAATGCGAGCGGGAAATGTCATTGGTGGAGGTGACTGGGCGCAGGATAGAATTATCCCTGATTGTGTTCGTGCTCTAAGTCGTAATGTTGCTATTCCTGTAAGAAATCCTCTGGCTGTTCGCCCCTGGCAGTATATTTTGGACCCGCTGTCTGCTTACCTTTGGATGGGAAACCTACTATGGCAAAATCATGATAAATACGATTATGGTTGGAATATCGGCCCGGCTGTTTCTCCAGGTTTGAGTGTTAAACAGCTTGTAGAGATAGTAGTCAAAATCTGGGGAAAGGGACGGTGGGAAGATAAGTCAGATTCTACCGAGGTTTATGAGGCTAATACCTTAAGACTCGACTGTTCCAAAGCGGCAAATTTAATACGCTGGATGTCCTGCTACTCTGTGCAGGAGTCTGTCGAGAAGACTATCGAGTGGTATTATAAATACTACAATGATGCTGATTTTGATGCTTACAATTACACCTTGGCACAAATAATACAATTTGTTGAAAAAGCACGGAACAGGAACATTATATGGGCGCAAGAGAAAACTAACCTGTGATGAGATGAAAAGATATATGCAGCAGCAGGAATTGCGACAGAAAATTCTGGACTTGGTTCGGGATTTCCAGAGGAATCGAGAAATCCCGAAATTCGTACCTGGCAAGACAATCGTCCCGTATGCGGGGCGGATTTTCGATGAGGAAGAAGTAGTCAACGCAGTGGATGCCAGCCTGGATTTTTGGCTGACGGCGGGGCGTTTCACAAGGAATTTCGAAGCTGACTTGGCTGAGACGATTGGTGTGGATGAAGCCTTCCTGGTCAACTCAGGTTCTTCAGCTAATCTGGTGGCCTTTAGCGCGCTTACTTCTGCTCAGTTGACAGACCGGCGAGTCCTTCCGGGTGACGAAGTAATTACACCGGCCGCTGCCTTTCCCACGACCGTAAATCCTGTTATCCAGAATCGTGCGGTTCCAGTTTTTATCGATGTCCAGCTCGGCACATACGTTCCAACGGCCGAAGCGATTGCTGAGGCCATTGGTCCTCGAACAAAGGCCGTTATGATTGCTCACACGATGGCCGTACCGTTTGATGCTGTGGGCGTGCGGGATATTTGTAGCCGGAATGGCCTGTGGCTCATCGAAGATTGCTGCGATGCGTTGATGTCAAAGCTAAATGGACGGCACGTAGGCACGTTTGGTGATATCGCCACGCTTTCATTTTATCCCGCACACCACATAACCACGGGCGAAGGCGGCGGCGTCTTCACGAACGACAGGCAGTTGGCCCGTATTGCTTGCTCATTCCGGGATTGGGGACGCGACTGCTATTGTAGTGGCGGCCAAAACAACTCCTGCGGTAAACGTTTCAGTCAGCAGTTTGGAACATTACCGTTTGGCTATGACCACAAGTATGTGTATTCTCACATAGGCTATAATTTGAAAGCCACTGATATTCAGGCGGCCATTGGTTGTGCCCAACTGAAAAAACTTGGACGTTTCGTGACAGCGCGTCGGACAAACTGGTCTTTTCTGCGCCAGGCCCTGAGCCGATACGAGGACCGTCTCATTTTGCCCGAGACCCCGGAAAACAGTGAACCGGCCTACTTCAGCTTTGTAATCACCATTCGCCAGGACGCCGGCTTTTCACGTAACGAGATAACTGCATACCTGGAAAAAGCCAAAATAGAAACGCGCAACCTCTTTTGCGGCAACCTTGTTCGCCAGCCCGCATACACAGATATCGAAAGTCGCGTGGTCGGGGATTTACGCAACACAGACTTCATTATGAATAACACGTTCTTCATTGGCGTATATCCGGGACTGAGCAGTAAGCATATCGATTATATTGTGGATACCTTCGAAAAATTTATGAAGAGTAGGTAATGCTCTTGTGAAGTCCGTTCAAGACCAATCTATCGAAAATTCAGCGACATTATAAACATTTTTAAAGGTAGTAGTTAAATGAGAATACTAATCACGGGAACAAGTGGATATGTCGGTTCCAACCTGGTCAAATACTTGAGTACATCAGGCGGATATAAAGTATTTGCTCTTGTGAGACCCACTTCTGATACGGCCTGTTTGAAATCGATGGGTAGTAAAGTTGAAATATTAGAATACGATTTAACTCCCGGCAGTATCGAACGGGCGGTTGTTCGCGCTCATCCTGATGTTGTCGTCCATCTTGCGGCATTAATGATACTATCACCCCAGTCGGACCAGATACAGGAGCTGATTAACGCCAACATTCTCTTCGGCACTCTATTGGTGGATGCGATGGTTCATCACGACTTTAGAGCATTGGTTAATACGGGAACGTTTTGGGAGCATATGAAGGATGCTCAGGAGTATTGTCCGGTAAACCTGTATGCTTCAAGTAAGCGCGCTTTTAGGGATATCCTTAAATACTATGAATGTGCTGAATATTTACGCTATATTACGCTGGAGCTTTATAGCGTCTATGGTCCTTATGATCCTCGCCCGAAAGTTCTCTCGCTGTTCAAAAAAAGCTTAACTGCCTGCGAACCTGTAAAACTCTCACCAGGAAAGCAGGAACTGGATTTAGTACATGTATATGATGTAGTTCGGGCTTATGAGAAAGCTATGTGGTACGTGTACAGCAATAAAAAATTTTCTTCTGCAACAATCCCGATAGGAAGCGGAAAAGCTTTGAGCTTACGTAAGGTAGCAAAAGTTTATGAAGATTGTATTAAGCAACCGTTAAACATTGAATGGGAAGGCATATCTTACAGGCCGCGTGAAGTTATGAAAAGCGTGGCGAATCTTGGTCCCGCAAGAGAACTTTTGGGATGGCAGCCTGATTTCGACATCAGCAGTGGAATAACGCATATGCTTCGAGAAGAACAAGGACGGCAGAATATATGATTATTATCAGCGGCCTTATGACAGGCCCTCAGGGTGTTGGAAGGCTGCTGTCACAACTTCAGAAAGAGGCTAAAAATTATTCTAACGGCCAAATTTCCTTCATTTTCGGCCCTGCCGGCACCGCTGGTGGCAAAGCACTTCGTAAAGGAGAGTTTCTAAAATTTCTGGCGGCTATCTGGAAAATCCTTTGTGGCAAGATACGTCTCTGGTCTGCTTTACACAACCGCAGGCTTTATAAAACGGATGAACAAATCCTGCTTATCCATTTTCAAACGCTGGGCTACAAGTGGTGTAAGCGTTTCATTGAAAGACGTTCTAAGCCGACCTGGATTTATCTTGTAGATTGTGGATTTTTCTGTATTCGCTCTTACAACTATATACCCGGCGAAAGAACGGCCTGCCTGCGATGTCTCGGTGGTAAATGGCGTTTCTCGAAAGAATATAATTGCCGTCCAATACCATTTACCAATTTTCAGGCGAGTAAACTTCTCGGCGCACTTAAAGGATGGGTAGAAGAGGGGAAAATTAAACTTCTTGCGCAAAATCAGAATCAAGCCGAACTGGCCCGAAAGCACTTTGAAAATATAGACGTCAAAATTGCTGGTCTTTGGACAATAGACTGGCCGGAACTCGAAGAAGTCCCATTTGTTAAAAAAAACGCTGTTGTAGAAGGCAGGTATGATGTTGTTTTCCATGGCTCATCTATCCCCGCGAAAGGATTCGTTTGGGCTATGGAGCTGGCCGGCTATTGTCCAACTTTGAAGTTTCTGTTTCCCTGCTTCAAGTCTGATTCACACTTGTTTGGTAAATCCAGTCCATCTAATATCGATTTTAACTATATGACGTGGGAAACGGGCTTGGCGAAAGAGGTAAAAAAAGCAAAATTGGTTCTGGTTCCCTCTCTCTGGTCTGCACCGATTGAGGGCGCTTTGCTGAAATCTATTATTTTTGGCCGTTCGGTAGCCGTTGTTGATGAACCGACAGCCTTCGCAAGCCGATTGCCTGACGAGTTGGTTTTACGTCTTCCATCAGATGTTGGGCAAGCGGCCGACAAACTTATCGAATCGGTTGAGTCCGGCTGGAGACCTGAAGCAGAATTACGTCGCGAGTGGATTAGCGAATTTTATAAACAAAACAAAGGACTGCTGAATCGGCTGCATTCTTTCTGCATGGAAAACTAAAAACTCGTGCCTCAATAAGTATCTCAAAATGCAATGAGAGAACAAGCTTATGACTAAAGACGGATTGTGGGAGCTATATTGTAAAGAGACGCAGGCATTCAAAATTCAGGAAACTGTCGACAAATTACTTGCAGGCGTACCTTCGCCGAAGATTCTCGAGGCAGGTTGTGGTTCTGCCAGCCACTTAAACTTTAAACCGAACTCCAGAATTTCGGGAATAGATATCTCGCTGGAACAGTTGAATCGAAACAACGTACTTGCAGAAAGAATTTTAGGTGACATTCAAACGTATGACCTTTCGGGTGGTAACTACGATTTAATTGTTTGCCGTTTTGTTCTGGAACATCTTAGCAAACCGGAGAAAGCCCTGTCTAATTTTGTCCGAGGATTGTCACCCAATGGAGCTATAGTCATAGTGGCACCAAATCTTTTTTCAATCGAAGGATTGGCTGCAAAGTTTACTCCGCACTGGTTCCATGTATTTGCACGTCATTTGTTATTTGGCGACAAGCGGACCGGCAATACCGACGAAGGCCCTTTCCCAACGCCGTTTCGACTTTCTATAACGCCCGGACGAGTGAAGTCATTCCTGGAAAATAACGGCTTAAGAACCCAATATTTCCATATATATAATGGGTATACGATATGGTTGCTGTGCAGACGAAATACATTTATGAAAGTAATTTTCAAAATAGCGCAATTGTTAATTAAGGTGTTAACTTTAGGTAAGTGTGACGCCCTCCTTGGCACCTATGTGATTGTTGTGAGTAAAGCAGAAACCATACCTGAAAGCCGCGAGTTGAATAGCACACATTTACCCGTTGCCGCCGGACAGAAATAAAGGTCTTTATGAGAAGAGTAGTTTTAATAAATCCTCCTCTAACTATGGAAGAAAGATACGGGTCTTTGGCAAAAGCAGGGAGTAAACTTCCTCCGGTTGGCTTATGTAACCTTGCGGCTGTTGCCGGGAATGCGGGAGTGGAGGTATCGATTATCGACGCTCCTGCGCTTGGATTGGATACGAAGGCAACATACGAAATGATGATGGAGTTTAATCCCGACCTTATAGGCATCACGGCGGTGACCATATCAATTAACAATGCGGCAAAACTTGCAAGATATATAAAGGATAGAAACACAAAGTCTCCCGTAATTTTGGGAGGGCCTCACGTTACCGCCGTACCCGAAGAGACATTATCTCGTTTCCCCGAGATTGATATCGCCGTTATAGGCGAGGGCGAGGAGACGTTTCTTGAGCTAATAAAAAAATTAGATAACCAGATAAACCTGGAAAAAATTGAAGGCGTCGCCTTTCACAAAAACGGCGATATAATCCGCTCTGCCCGGCGTCCTTTCATTCAGGATATCGACACTCTTCCACTTCCCGCCTGGGATATGCTGCCTGATTTTCCTGAAAACTACTCACAGTCTGCTATGCGTTCGTACCGAATGCTGGCAGCGAACTGCCACCTCCGGGCTTGTGCAATCTTCTCCTGCCTACAGCGGCCTCAGAATGACATCTATGAGTTTTTTAACAAAGCTTCATTTTATTAAATTGAGGAAGTTAATATGTTAAAAGGTGCAGTAATTGGGGTTGGCCGAATGGGGCTGACTCATTTGTCAATTTTAAATAATCACCCGGATGTCAATTTTGTGGCTGTTTGTGAGTCCTCATCATTTGTACGAAAAAACATTAGCAAATACATGAAGATACAGACGTTCAAAGATTATCGTAAAATGATTGATAATATGGAGCTTGATTTTGTCATTATAGCTACTCCAACAGGTATGCATGCCGAGATCGCTAAATACGCCGTCCGAAACAACCTGCATATTTTTGTCGAAAAACCTTTTACGCTGGATGCAAAGCAGGGATGTGAAGTGGTTAATATGCTGCAAGGTAGGAATCTTGTGAATCAGGTTGGCTATGTAATTCGATTTAATGATGTGTTTGTGCGAATTAAGAAGCTGCTTGATTGTCGTGCTATTGGCCAGTTGCTTACTTTGAAGATGGAAATGAACGGTCGCACCCTTCTTAAAGACGCCAAGAATAGTTGGCGATCCAAAAAGACTGAAGGTGGTGGCTGTCTTTATGATTTTGCATCACATAGTATCGATCTGGTTAATTATCTTATAGGGCCACCCGATGAAATTAATGGCAGTGTAATGCAGAGTATCCATTCTGTAGATGTCGAAGATGCTGTCTGTTCAACTTTTCTCTACAAAAGTAAACTACGTGGTAACCTGTTAGTCAATTGGAGCGATCCGTCTTATCGCAAGCCTACATATCGAATGGAAATTCTTGGAAAAAAAGGGAAAATTATTGGTGACCTGCATAGCTGCAAGGTGTTTTTCCGGAACAAACCTGAAATTGAAGGGTTTACTCAAGGTTGGAATCAGCGCTACATCACGGATTTTGCTGAGCCCGTTCGATTCTACATGCGGGGTTTTGAGTTCACCCGCCAGTTGGATTATTTTATCGCCTGTATTCTCAACAATATTCCTTGTCAGATATGTTCTTTTAAAGATGGCTTGAAAACGGATATCATTATTGAGCGCATCGCCAGAGATGCTGCCCAAAGGAGTATTTAATATGGATCGAATTATATTTGGGGACAATCAGTTTTTTGGCGTTAATCACATGTCGGAGGAAAAGGCGCAAGCTCAATCCGAACATTTCAAGGATACCAATGCAATAATTGAAGTGATTGATACCGCTTACCACTGTGGTATTCATGCCTTTATGTTTAATACCTACAACCGAGTGGCAGAATTAACCGATCATTTTCGGGCTAATCCTGACAGATATGCTGATCTTAGACTTTATCCCTCTATGCCATATGCGCACAAATACGCCAATGCCGTAAATGAAAAAGGCATGATTAGCGCGTTGAACGGCTTTGTTTTTGCCGACCGTTCGGCTGATCAGGTATTTGGCACACTTGTTTGTGGTGCTATGAGTATAGTCAAGCAGGATATGTTAGAGGTGATGAAGCTTCTTATTGACGCAGAGATAAGAATGTTCCACGATTTGAATGTACGAGCCATTTTCTTGCAGAACATTGTTACGGATCTCTTACTTGGCTTGGGTGTTAAAGAAGTGTTTATTGAATTTGCAAATTACATCAGGAAAAAGTACGGTGTCGAACCGGCATTCAATACTATGAATATGCCAAAACTAGTCGATTTTCTTCTTGGCTGTGGCATAAAAAATCCTATTGTTTGTTCAGTAGTCAATAAAGCTGGTTATTTTATGAACCCTTGTTTGAGTGTTTATGAAGAAGTGATACGTACAAAACCTTTCAGGCCAATGGCAATGTGTATTTTGGCCTCTGGTGCTATCCCCCCCAAAGAAGCAGTTGAGTATGTGGTTAATCAGAAAAAAATCAGGTCAATTGTATTTGGGGCATCCTCAAAAGCTCACATAGTGCAAACAAAGGAGCTAATCGAGCAATATTCTATCTGACTGATTCAAGCAGGGATACGAAATCAGGAGGCTTCTGAATGAAAAACAGCCGAGCCTTAAATGAGTGTGCCAACGAGACTGTTTTTGGTGTACCAGTTACCTGTTGTTCAATAGATTATGCTTTACATCAAATAGATACTAATATCCGGGGTTTGAGAAAGCGAGCCTATATTTGTATTACTAACACAGAATCAATGTATTACGCCAAACGAATACCTGAACATCTTGAGTATATCAAAAACGCCACCTTTTCATTTTGTGATGGTATTGGAATCGTAATCGCAGCTAAGGCCGCAGGTAATAAGGTTTGGCGCCTAAATGGGCCGGACCTGTTAGAATATTGTTGTAAATATGGTCTAAAAAGTAATTGGCGTCATTTTTTCTGTGGTGGCAAGAACGGTGTCGCCAATCTGCTAAGCCAGAAACTCATAAGACGTTTCCCCGGTATCATCATCGCCGGAACTTTTTGTCCACCATTTCGCCAATTGAAACCCGAGGAGGAAGAAGAAATGGTTCGGCAGATTAATGAAGCAAAACCTGATATTCTCTGGGTTGGGCTCGGATTGTTGAAACAAGAACGATGGGTCGTAAAATACATTGACCGAATTAATGTGTCATGGATGATTGGCGTGGGTGCTGCGTTTGATTATCACGCAGGAACTGTTAGATGGGCTCCGGTATGGATACGAAGAATTGGCATGGAATGGTTATACCGTTTGTGTTTTGAGCCTCGTATGTTTGTTAGGAATGCAAGGAGTAGCGTATTTATGTTTCAGGCTATAGGATATGTGCTAATGCAGCGACTATTCTGCAAGGCAAGAAGAAGTCTTTTTCGACTTTGATGCTTATGTAAATCTTAAAAGCACAATGCCCAAACTCAGATGGCTGTGAGAAACCTACAAGTTTATACCGATGTATGAGCTGGTGAAACGATTCTATGATAATTGATTAGACTTTCAAAACGGGGGTCTTTTGCCGACAATGTTAAATTAACTCGGCGCTATCCTCAGGAATCCAGCCGTCACTGTCATCAGAAAGTTTTATGTGAAACCATCCGGACCTGTGCTCGAGCATATCGAATTCTGTCCCCTCGTGTAAAGGCTCCTTGAAACTGGCGGAATAATTCTGTCCGTCGCCTTGGCGAGCTGTGACCTCTTTATCTGTTATGACACCATAGGCTTTGTCTGCCTGGATTTTGGACTCGATGATAACTGATGCCAGCAGGCAGAGTATTAGGATACTAAAAATTATCGCTGATACCGACCATGAACCGCTTCGACCGAACCATATTGCAGCGGTGATACAAATACAGATAAAGCCGAAGAATACGCACGTAAGTAAAAATTTAATTCTAAGTGAAAAATCATAATGCCAGAAGAATAAAGTGCGTAACACACGTCTTTCGGTTTTTATCCCGATTTTGTCTATTCTTTTACTGCGTGCAAACGCCAGGTTCTTCTTGACATTTTCATCGGAGTTATCGAGCACCTCGGCCCGGCGGTAATTCAGAATTGCCTTGCCGAGTCGGCCTTTGAGAAAATAAGAATTAGCCAAATTGTAATATAGCTTGGCGTTTTTGACCTTGCCTTCGTCTATTATTTTTTCGAAAGTAAGTATTGCCCTCTCGTAAAGTTTATCAGCCTGGTCCGGGTCCGTTGTTGAATTGGCCTGCCTAAAAGTTTCGTTTGCTTGATTGAAGAGAGAATTTTTTTGTTCCTGTGACAGTTCCGCTTCTGCCCAATTCGGTGCTGACAGCAAAAGCAAAACAAATAAAAGTATTATCATCCTGTTAACTATCATTTCCTGACTTTCTTTTCGATAGTCTGAACCAGTTTCACTACTTCTTTAATCTTTTTCTGGTCAATATTTGTTTCCACAAATGCGTAACGAGCAGCTTCACAATCAGCTATTATTTCTTTGTATCTCTCGGCCGAATGTGTATCTTTCGTTGCAGCGAAAATCACCTCGAAACAGTCGTCGGATGTAAGCGAGCCTGTTTGTTTATCAAAACGCTCGCCAATATACTGCTTCATTATTGAGGCGAGTGATTCATTTCGTTGGTGCAGGTCGGCGGAGGTAATTTTCTTCAGTTCACGTATAGCCTTGCCGGAGGCGGACCGCCTGCGTTTGGCTGCGAGTTTTTCAGGAGTTGTGTGTGTGAAAAATTTTATCAATGTGCTGAATACGAGCAAGGCGAAAGGCCCCGCCCAAATCGAAGCATAACCTGAACTGAAAGCAGCGACCAATGGTGAAAATGCCTGGTTTGTTAAGGCATCGAGGTCTTCATAATTAGCTGAAAGGCCCTTCTTTATGGCCTCGACTTCTTTATTGACCGATGTGAATTCTTTGCCTTCCAGGTCCGCGCCGGTCAGTATTTTTGTCGGCGAAACCTCAAGTTTTATAGGCGCGCTTTTAGCCACGGAATATGCGCCCTTTTCAGCGTCGAAATAAGCAAGTTGTACTGATGGTATCTCGGTAACTTTGTCGTTATTAGCGCGTATTGTCTGTGTAAATACTTTGTAGCCGTTTTCAATTGTTGGCGATGCTTTTTCAGAGGGGATTTTAAAGTTCTCCGCCAGCTCGGGTATCTCCTCAAGGGCAGGCCATTGAATCGGTTTAAGATAATTAACTCCGCCGATTTTTATTGTCAGGGTTATAGGGTCGCCCACATTGACCTTCGTAGGTGTAGCGGATGCTGAGATAGTATACTGCCCGACTAAGCCGTAAAATCCCTGGGGTTTTCCTTCTTCAGGTAAAGGTAGTACATTAAGGTTTAGAGGTTCCGAGCTGACCAAAAATCGCTTATATTGTGTCCTGGAGCCGAAAAAACCATCGAAAAAGTCATCACCAAAAGGGCGGTCTCGGGACCGGCCCCGGCCTACGGCTATTTCTGCGGAAATCGATGCAGGCTCAAAGTTTATTTTACCGGCATACTTGGGAATCAGAACCTTGCTGAAGCTAAACAAAATTGCATTCCTGCCGCCCCTCGTTACCCGGTATTCTTTTCCCTGGGCTACGGACGCCTCGTCGGGTTCTTCCACGTAAAAATCACCGCTTTGAAGGGCAGGCAGGTTAAATTGATAGTCACGAATATTTGAAAATCTATAGAACTTGACTGTCATTATAATCGGCTGGCCGACATAACATTGTTCTTCTGAAAGTGTAACTTCCAGTTCCAGTTGGTCCGTTGTGCCGGGTTGTAGAATATTAACTTCTACAGGATTTGTCTTGTATCTTGTTCCATCAATAGTCACGGTAACCGGCGGTAAACTTATTTTTCCCGGCCTGTCAGCCGTTAACGAATAACTCATTATATACCGCTTGATGCTGTTATCGGTTCTCCTGCCGTTTATAATTCTTATTGAAGTTTGCGAAAGGTCTCGATTGCCGGCACTTTGCGGATTATATTTTGACAGAGGCGTCATATCGACCTGGCCGGCTTTGTTCTCGCCGTCGATAATTATGTGGTAGCTAAAGCTCTGACCAATGTAAGTATCTTCTGAAGATTCGACCTGAGCAAACACCCGCACCCGAGCTGTGGCCTTGCTTGCCCAGAGCATTGTAAAAATTAAAATAACAAAAACATATTTTGGTAATCCACTCATCTTACCAGTCTTTATCGACTTTCTGGTAACCGCTTCTTTGTAGAATCTGCCTTTGTTTTTTCTCACGTTGTTCCTTGTTTAGTATATCCTCAGCCGTGGTATCCGGGGCTACAGCTTCCTGCTGTTGTTGTTGCTGTGCTTCATTCGGGTCTTGCTGCGGTTGTTGTTCTTGTTGCTGCTGCTGGTTCTGCTGATTGTCTCCGGAAAGCGCTTTCATTGCATTCTCAAGGTGTTCGACGGCTTCGTCCTGAGACTGTTTGGCTGCGGTACCATTTGAAGTATTTAATTGCATCTCGGCGTCCGCCTGTTTGTCAGCCGCTTTATTAAGCTCGTCACCGGCCTGCTGGAGTTGAGGTGGCACGGGACTGTTGGGGTCTTGCTGCTGAAGTTGCTCTGATGTCTTCTCGGTTTCCGATTTAAGTTGAGATTGCTGCCCTGCTTGTTTCGTATAATTCTCACTTGCCTGCTGCTGATTAATTTGTTCGTTATCTTCCTGGTTTTTTGTCTCTTGTGTTTGACCGGCCAGTGCTTTTTGTCTTTCCAGAATTTCTTTGAGCTGTTCCTGAAGTTGCTTTTGTTTGGCTGCCTGTTGTTCTTGCTGCTGCTTTTGTTTGTTGATTTGGTCGATTATGTCTTTGATAATCAGCCTGGCAACCTCGATATTTTTCGCTGCCTTCTCATTTTCAGGGTCAATTTCCAATGCGCTGCGCCAGTATACGATACTTTTTTGCATCTCTTCGAGGGCTTTTTGGAGGTTCGAGTCTTTTTGCTTTGACCCACGCTGAAAATAGCTGTTGCCGAGATTATATTTAGCTTTGGCGACTAATCCCATATCTTTACTCTCGGCCGCGACCTCATTATACAGGTCTATGGCCTTGGCAAGGTCATCAAGCTGAAAAAAGCAATTTGCCTGGTTGAATTTCGGCTCGAGTGTCTGGGGCTGGTCGATAAGGGCCTGGTCATATTCCTTGATTGCTTCGTTAAAATTTCCCTTATCATACAGCCTGTTTCCTTGGTTAACCAGATTCTGAACCGAGTTGGCTAACACGGCCTGCGTAATTGCAAAGACCAGTGATACCGATAAAATTGGTATTATTTTAAGCTCTCTTGCTTTCACTTGTCAGATACTCCCATACAATCAGCACTAATCCTAAAGCAAGGAAAATCTGGAATTTCTCGTCATATCGCATCATAGTCATTGACTCGAGCTCACGCTTCTCGGCTGAGGCGATGAGTCCCTCATAAATCTGTCCCAGGTCCAGCGTTGTTCCCGGCTCTACAGACAGATACTTACCGCCGTTTGTTGCATAAACGACTTTACGCAGGGTATCGCCGTCAAGCCTGGACCAGACCTCTTGACCTTCATATTTCAAAAAGGTCTTTTCACCGTCCGGTCCTGTAATTGGAATTCGCGAGCCCTGGTTCTCATCTCCAAGTCCGATTGCAATGATTCTTATACCTTCTGTGGCTGCCTTTTCAGCGGCCTGCAAGGGGAAGCTGTCATGGTCTTCGCCGTCGGTAATCAGGATTATGTCTTTGTATTCTCGGCTCTGCTTATCAAACACGTCTTCCGTTGCCTTGCGTATGGCGTCACCTATCATTGTACCGCCTCTGCTGGTGCTCTCGGTTGATATATCGGCCAGCGTCATTCTTACGAAGGCGTAATCCTGAGTCAATGGGCATTTTACCGTGCTGTTGCCTGCAAAAGTTACAATCGCTATCCGGTCGCCCTGCAGCACTTCCATAAGGTCTCGTATCGCTATCTTTGAGCGTTCTAATCTGCTTGGCCTGATGTCTTCCGCCAGCATTGAACGCGAGGTGTCCAGCAATATACATACGTCCCTGCCTTGTCGTTTTATTCTTTGGGCCTGTGGATTCCATCTGGGTTGTGTTAACGCTATTGCAATACTTATAAAGGCGGCGTTTAATAGAAATGCCTTGAATATCTGTTTTCTCAGGCTCACCGAGACATTAATCTTTTTCAGCATATCACTGCTGGCTAGTACCTTCAGTGCCTTGGCCTTTCTCCAGAAGTACCAGATATAAACCGGCACCAGCACCACCGGCACGGCAAATAATAACCACAACGCTCTGTCATTACCTAAATTCATAAATATCCGAAATTTCTTTTACTTAGGGAATTTTGCGAAACACGGTGCAATTCGCTAATATTTCCGAAATTAATATTACAAGTGCCGCCGTTGTCCACGGGCCGAACAATTCTGCGTATTGAGTATACTGAATCGATTTAACTTTGGTTTTTTCCAGCTCGTCGATTTTTTCAATAATCTTATGAAGTGTTTTGGCATTGTCTGCTCGGCCGTAGAATCCACCCGTTTTTTCCGCGATTGCCTTAAGCAGTCTTTCATCGAGGTTTTGCCCCGTTGGCATCTTATATGTTCCAAGCGGTGTTTGGATACTCGTGTAGGCCTGGGCGGAGCCTATGCCGATTGTATATATTTTTATGTCCCATTCTTTTGCCAGCTCTGCTGCTTCTATTGGATGATATTGTCCGGCGTTATTTATACCGTCGGTTAGCAGAATAATAATTTTACTCTTAATCTTAAAGCCGCTTTCCTGCTCATCCGGACTTTGCTCCCCCGACTCGATTAGCCTGATTCTGCGCTCAAGGATTTCTTCTTCTGCCTTTTTCAATCGAGCTGCCGCTAAGCTAATAGCATCACCAATGGCTGTGCCGTCTTCGCTGCGAAGCCTGACAATCTCTGTTTTCTTCATAAACTCCAGCAGGACGCCGTGACTAAGTACTAAAGGGCAGGCCGTGTCGGCGTATCGGGCAAAAGTGACTAGGCCAACAAGGTCATTGCTTCTGCCCGCCAGCCCCTTCTTGTCACCGGCAATAAAATCGGAAAGAACCTTTTTAACGGCTTCGAAGCGGTTCAATTTTTCGCCGAAGTAGTCCATCTCCGCCTGCATGCTGCCCGAACGGTCCGCGACAACCTCTATAGCCACTCCTTCGGTGGAGATTTCCGACAGCACCGTCCCTTTCCTCGGCCGGGCAAGTGCTATTATCAAAAGCACAATACAGACAAATCTTGCGACGGTTAGTATCGGCCGAAGTCGCAGCCGCATAGAGACCGGGCAGCGCCGGATGTCCCTCAGACTTGGAAACTTCACCGCTGCATGACGTTTTTTGCGCAGAACCAGATACGCCAAAGCGGGTAAAATTAAAAGTAGCAATAATAACCACGGTGAATATAACTGCATTTATGCGACTCCTGCTTCGACAGACTCTTCGATATTGGCTTTTGTAACCTCGATTTTCTTTTCTTCTGATTTGGTTGTCTCGATGAAATCCTTGACCAGGTCGAACGTTTTCTGAATTTGTTCGCTTGTCGGATTATGTTTCGCAAATTTCACTAAGTCGCAGTGTCTTAGGAATTCCCCAAGTCGTTCCTGGTCGGCTACAGAAAGCACGTTAGCAGACGGAAGCTCAGCTAAAAATTCATCTGTTGTTCTTTCCGGTGCCCTGAGATTGAAACGATGCTCTATATAATGCCTCAGGATATCACTGACGCGTTCGTAAAATTCCTTTATTTTGCCCGCCTTCACAAGGTCCTGCTTCACTAAAGCTCGCAGTCGCTCGTATGCAATTTCATGGGCAGGCCTGAAAATTCTTACTAATTCCTCGATACGCTTGCGTCTCAAACGCAGCCAGAAACCGGCCCCGACGACAGCGGCTATAATACATATCGCCCAAATCCACCAGTAAGACGGCTCCGCGGGAATCTCGACGACGCCTTCGATGTCTGCAATTTTCAGTTCCGCCCGCTGCTCGCCCAGTAGAGAGGTAACCTCGATATCAATCGGTTCGGTTGCAAGTTCGTGTCTTTTGTCTTCCGGGCTGTTAACGTCGTAAAATTCGAACTTAAAAGCGGGTATTGGAAAAGTACCTGACAAAAAAGGCTCGAGCTTATATCGATACCTGCTGACCACGTTGTTATTCTCATCGAGTTTATCACCCAGATTGTCCCAGTCAACGATACCGAAACTCTCAAGCACTTTGTCAACCTTCGGCATCCTAACTTCATATCCCGGCTCAATGGTGGCCTCGAGCTCCAGTAGAATTGTCTCGGCGATTGTCGCCTTGGCCTTGTCCACACGCACGTGAACCGTTAACGGCCCACGCTGATAATCTTTGTCAATTTCGAATTCTGTTTTTTCGCGGTCGACATCGGTACCTTTTTCACAACCGATACAAACCAATAGTAATGTACCGGTTATAAGTACGTGGAACGCCATCGCTATATTTTTATGCTTTTGCATTTTACTTATCATTGGTCTTTGGGTATTAATGCCGACGAGTGGATAATGACATCGAATTTATCCATCATTTGCTTAATAAGGTCCATTTGAACATCCTGACGTTTTTGACTTAGCAATTCCGTTATCACCTGCTGCCTTGCTTCCTCGAAGCTTTTTTGTTTTTCGGTTGAGTTGGGGTCTTCTTTGTCTGCCGGCTCCACAAACTTATCTTTGTTCGCCGTGTAGTATGTTTGAAGGTCGGTTTCTGTGATATTGATTTTGTCTGCAAGCTCCCTGTTCATTAGTTGCTGGCTTAAAGCGCTTCGGACCAGGTCCTCAATCAGGATTTTAGCCTCCGGCTCTTGCGACAATTCCTCTTCCAGCGCCTGGCGATATAACACTTCCTGTGCCAGCCAGGATTGCAGAAACTCCTGTTTAGCTGAAGGGCTTTTATACTGTTCGAGAATCTTCTTCTTTTGTTCGTTTATCTGTTCCGTCGTCATAAATGCGGCCATCGAAGCAAGCTGGTTGTCAATTGTCCTTTCGATATAAGCATCGAGGTCTGCTTCGGTAATTTTTTCCGCGCCGATTTCAGCAATTATTTTGCCGCCTGCTTCTGATTTCTTCCCGTAGCTGGTTCGGTCCATCAATTCGTATCTCAGGGCTGAAAACTTACCGAGTTTCTCGAAACAATTTTTTATATGAGTATTAATCTGAGGTTCTAATTCAGTGGGCTTGGCTGTGATTTCACTGCGATAGTAGTATTCAACAGCCTCCTCATATTTACCTGTTTTCTCGAGCAGTGTGCCTATCTGAAAAAGCATCTTGGCCCGTTCGGTATCCGGCACTTCGGCAAGTGATAGATAATCCTGCCAGACCTTCGCTGCCCTCGTATATAAATTCCGCCCGGCAAGCTTGGCCGCCAGTCCTTTGGCTTGCTCAGCGGAAAATGACGAAGAGATATTTTCAACGGGAAGTGCTTTGTACGAAGACTTCATCAGAAGATTAGCTGCCGCTAGGCCAATCAAAACCAGAAGCAATATGATGGATATCTTCGGTATAATAGATTTTTTTTGTTTTTTCTCCGGCAATGAAAAATCAAGTTTGTCTTCCATATTTATTCCTTACTATCACTATCTGCGAATTTTACGACTAAGCTAATACCGTCGATGTCGCATATGAAAAAACCGCACCAAATCCTGAATATACGGCTTGTCGGTGCTTATGCTTATGCAATCGACATTGATTGTTCTAAGCATACTTTTAAGCTCATCGAACCGCTGAGCGCACGTGTTACTGTATCTATTTCTAAATTGCCTGCTCGATGTATCGACGAGGACAATCTCACCCGTCTCGGCGTCGGCAAATTCAATCAACCCCACGCTCGGCAGCGCCACCTCCGCCCTGTCGCGCACCGAAACCGCAATAACGTCATGACGCTTGTTGAGCAGGCTAAGGGGTTTTTTGAAGTCGGTTTCGATAAAGTCGGATACCAAAAATACTGTCGCTTTCTTGCGTACAATTTTAGCAAGGTAATCCAGGGCCTGGTTAATATCGGTTTTTCTTTTTGGCATTTTAAAATACAACAGTTCCCGAATCAGCCGCAGCATATGGCTGATTCCCTTTTTGGGCGGGATATATAACTCTACTTCGTCGGCAAAAATCAAAAGGCCTACCTTATCATTGTTCTTTGCCGCCGCAAAGGCCAGGACCGCGCAGAACTCCGCCGCCAGTTCATTCTTGGCCTTGTTTACCGTTCCAAAATCCCCCGAAGCGCTCAAATCGACCGCGAATATAACGGTCATCTCGCGCTCTTCGACAAAGCGTTTGATATATGGCCTGCCGGTTCGGGCCGTAACGTTCCAGTCGATTGTTCGGATATCATCGCCGGGAGTGTATTCACGAACTTCGTCGAACTGCATCCCCCTGCCCTTGAAGACACTCTCATACTGCCCGGCGAAGCTGGCGTTTACCATCCTCGACGTGTAAATCTGTATCTGCCTGATTTTCTTGATTAGTTCTTCAGGTATCATTTTTTATTTTATTGCGTAAAAGCCCGCATCCACTTGCGAGTACCAAAAAAGCTCGGTAACACTGAATCCGCATTCCTTCAGCAGCTTGAGATGCTCGCCGATACCGATAGGAAAATATTTTGTGTTAAATCGCCCCAGGTGATGCTTGATGATTTCAGCACTTCTACCTTTCGACAGTTGGAATCTTTCCCAGCGATGCAGGCTGATTTCAAGGTGCTTTTCAGAACCTGGATAAATGTGTTCGAAAGTAATAAATATTCCACCCGGAGCCAGCGAGTCAAAACAGGCTTTGACGGCATTTCGTCTTTGCTCCGGCTTTGAATAATGGTGACACATGATAGCAGTGACAACTTCCGGCTGTACGGTAAAATTCGTCGGCAAATTTTCGCTGCTGACCGAATCTATAAACCGGATACGCTCGGGCCGAACCGACTGCAATCGTTTCCTGGCCTCAAGGAGCATCTCTTTCGATGGGTCGGCTAAAATAAAAAAGGTATCAGGAAAATGCACGAGCGCCTTCTCAACAAGATAACCGGTCCCGCAGCCCGTATCCAGCCAACACTTTGCTTCCGGCTTTACCACTTTGACAAGGTCGACAGTTTCATCGTGGAATAATTCGTAATAGCGTATTGTTTCCTTCACACTCTCATCATATTCCGAAGCCTTGTGTGATGATTTGTTGTCTGTTCGTTCCATAGAATCCTTCCGATTTTCCCCCCTCACATAGCCGGCGATTACGGCACTTCGATATTATCGAAAATCGTTTTGATAATGTCCTCGCTGGTTTTATCTTCAGCCTCTGCTTCGTAGCTGACAATTAACCTGTGCCTAAGGACGTCGGGGCCGATGCTTTTAACGTCCTGCGGCGTGACATAACCTCTTTGCTGGATAAACGCGTGTGCTTTCGCGGCCACCGCAAGGTAAATCGTTGCTCTCGGTGAAGCCCCATAGCTGATGAAGTTCCCCATTTCTATACCGTACTTACTCGGCTCTCTGGTGGCGCAAACCACGTCAACGATGTAGTCTTTGATTTTTTCGTCGATATATATCTCGTCCACCACACTCCTTACTTCTGAAATATCTTGGGGCTTGATAACGGGTTTAATGTCAAATTGCTTATCTGTCACGGCCATTCTCTCGAGGATTTCTCGTTCCTCGGTTTTGTTTGGATAGTCAATCTTTACTTTTAACATAAAACGGTCGAGCTGTGCTTCGGGCAGCGGGTAAGTTCCTTCCTGTTCGATTGGATTTTGTGTGGCAAGTACTAAAAAAGGTTTGGGTACCGCAAAAGTCTCTTCACCAATCGAAACCTGTCTTTCCTGCATGGCTTCCAGCAAAGCGCTTTGCACTTTTGCCGGGGCGCGGTTGATTTCGTCGGCTAATATAATATTGGCAAAGATTGGTCCTTTGCGGGTGATAAACTCACCGTCCGATTGTCGGTATATCTGGGTGCCGATTAAATCCGCCGGCAGCAGGTCGGGCGTGAACTGTATTCGCCTGAATTTAGCGTCAATCGAGCGTGATAGGATTGTCACCGCCATAGTCTTGGCCAGTCCCGGCACACCCTCGAGCAGTATATGCCCATTAGCCAAAAGGCCTATAAGCATCCTCTCGAGCATGTAACGCTGGCCGACGATTACTTTGTCGATTTCCCCGAAAAGTGCACGCACGAACTCACTTTTTTCCTGGACCAGATTCCCAATTTGCTTGACATCAATGGCCATAATGAGTTTCTCCTTCAAAAATCTTACTTACTTCTGATAAATTCCTGTGTTTATACCTGCCCGACGATTTGGTTTCATACATATTATGTGTAATTTTTATTATACGTCAAAAATCCGTAAAACGTTCATATTGTGCTAAAAAATACAAAAAAATTCAAGACCTTCAGCCCGGATAATACTCCGGCCGCGAGAGCACACTGCTCATCAAAAAAAAGACCTTACCAGCAAAGCTCACCGCCGATAGAGTCCTGAAACATTTCACTAAAACACTTATCCCGTTTAAGCAAAGTTAAGCGATAATTATACCCCGGTCTATAAATCAAGCAAGTATTGTTTCAGGCCTTCTTGGCTGTAGTTGCTTGCGGGAGATTTATGCTTGTAAGCCATTGGTTAGTGGACCTTGCAAGTCATCTTTCCCCGCGAATGGATGGAAGTTAATTCTTCCTTTTGGATTTTAAAGTGCTTTGTAGAAACCATGTCATTTCGACCGTAGTGAGTCCCGATTTACTCACCTCGGCGAAGTCTCGCCACTAAAGTGGCGGACGAAGCCGGGTCGGGACGAACGAAGCGGAGAAATCTGCTTAAAAATAGACCTGTCATCGCCGTAAGGCGTCCTGTGGAGAGCCAGGCCGAGGGATTTCTCGGCTCCGGCTTCTAATCCCGATTTATCGGGACGCTCGATCCCGGCGCGCCGTGACTTAAGATGCTTTCTACAGAGCAATTTTAAAGTCCAGTAGCTGCGTCTTCTAATGTATCAGCACAAGTAGTAAATATGTCACAACCATAGAAATCAGCGGGCTGATAATCCAGAGAGATATGATTTTCCTTACAACCTGGTGGGTTATAATAAACTTATGGCCGCTGTCGACACTTCCTATTCCTATAATGGAAGTGGCGCCAAGCATAACCATTGGTTCGGGCATACCGAAAGACGATGATAAAAGAAGCAAAGTACCGGTTACTAATCCATTAAGTGTTGCCCCTAATATCCCGATGCCGGTTATTTCCTTGCCGACGGTATCTAAAACTTTTCTAAAGGCAAGACCTCCGATACCGAAAAATGGTGCTATCAGCAGAAAGCTTGCTTCCCTGCTCATCATTTTAGACCCAACTAATGGACCAACGGCGTTGGCCACATTGTTGGAACCTATTGAGAAAGCAACATAGCATCCGGTCGCAAGAACGAATATTTGCATTAACCGGCTGTACTTGCTTATCCATTCTTTTCCCTCGAGTGGAAGGACGAGTTTACCGAGTAAATATGTAATGACATAAGCCAGTATGGGCAGAACAAGCCAAAAGGAAAATATACGCAGCAGCATGAATCCGTATAACTGCCTGAAATAAAGCCCGATGCTGATTATGGAAAAAACCGTAACCGATGAAGTGGAAACGGACACCCTTAGAATATTTGCTATGAAAAGGCTCAATGTCGCTGAAAGCAAAATGATAAAAGTAACTTTCAGGTCGATGAAGTCCTGAGGGACTATGCCTTTGCTGATAGTATTTACTACCTTGCCGCCCCCGATAAATGCTCCCAGCAGCACGAATATACCGAATAACAGGGCGGCCTTTTTTCTGCCGATAGCGCCCGCACCGTAACCGGCGGCAAAAGCAGGAGACATACCGCTGCCGCCCATATTCATTGCAAAAAATGCGGCCAGGATTAATGTCAGGTAAAACATACTAACTATTGTACATCATTCTTTTCAGAATTTAAAGATTAGCTGTGTACCTAAAATATGGAGGTCTTTCCACTCACTGCCGGACTTGCTTGCCTGCCAAAGATAAAATATATTACTGTCGAGATTTTTTGACAGCTTGAAAGAAAATCCGGAATAAAAGCGGTTTCTGTTAATTATATTATCACCTCTAATATCGACATAAATCTCTTCGGCTACATAAGGCCGCAACTTAAGGTCTGTAAGTTCAAATGGAAATTTTATCGTGGTTTTATTCCTGTAACGCCAAAAGTCCTCACTATCTTCCCTGTCCCGATACTCGAATCTTGACCTGTTCGTTAAACCAAGGTCGAATAATTTGCCCTTCAGGCTGACATTTAAATGAGGCCGGTTCTCCTGCTTCCATTCGCTGTCGCTGTCGGCCCTTTCTCTAATCAGCCTGAAGTTGAATCCCACGTCTATCCAATCCGCAAGACTCTTGTAAGTAAAACCCAAATCAGAAAAATAATGATACAATTCTACGCCGTCGTCGCCGAATCGAAATTCCTCGCTAAAATCTACTTTCCAGTCTTTATTAAGCTCGAATGAAAACTTTGCCGTGCTCCAGTATTGAAAATCACCATCATCAAAACCAAGGCAAACGCCGCTGAAGAAAACTATAAACGCCGCCGCTGTAATGATAAAACCCGAAGTTCTGAATGATTTATTCACTACCTTACTTTCATCAAAACAGTTGGTGTCGTTTCCAAAAAGGAACTGTCACTTTTTGTCATTCCCGTGTTCTATTAGTCGGGAGGGTGGGGCCTTTGCCCCACCATTAACTGCTTTTAACTTATCACTCCTTTTATATATTCTTTTGTCATTTGTTCCTTGGGATTTTCGAAAATCTCCTCTGCCGGCCCGTGCTCTATCAGCTCGCCAAGATAGAGAAAGACTACGTAATCGGCAAGCCTTTTTGCCTGGCGCAGAATATGGGTAACGATAATTATTGTGTATTCTTCCTTCAGTCTGAGAAAGCTCTGCTCAATTCGCTGGCTCGACCTTGGGTCGAGGGCTGAAGTCGGCTCATCGGCAAGGATTATCTCAGGCTCGACCGCAAGCCCTCTTGCCAGACACAGTCTCTGTTGCTGCCCCACCGAAATCCTCGATGCCGGTGTACTCAGCCTGTCTTTGACCTCATTCCATAGGCTGGATTCTTTAAGGTAATACTCGACTATTTGGTCCAGCCGTCTTTTATTCTTTAATCCGTGAATCCTCGGCCCGTATGCGACGTTGTCATAAATAGACATTGGAAGCGGATAAGGGCTTTGGGCAAGCAGACCCATCTTTTTTCTGATATGCGTAACCTCCGCCTTGGGGTCGAAAATGTCTTCTCCGTCGACTAAAACCCTACCGGAAACCTTAACGCCGTCTATCGAATCTATCAGGCGGTTGAACGACTTCAGGAGAGTGGTTTTACCGCATCCTGATGGGCCGATTATGGCAATTATCTTCTTGTCCGGAATATCGATAGTAATATTTTTTAGCGCCTGCTGCTTCCCGTAAAATACGTTCAGGCTTTGTACGCTTATATGTGTTTCCGATTTCATCACAACCTCCTATTTGATTACGTGCCGCGTGAATTTCCTGGTTAAAATTCGTGAGGTTAAACTTATTATCAGGATTATTATGGTAAGTATAAATGCCGATGCGTATGCCCTGTCCTGCACCTCTGGGAATGGTGTTCCAAGCTGGAAGAAAATCGCTAAAGGCAGGGTTGCCGCCGGACGAAGCAGTGAATAAGGAATAAAATCGCTGAAGCCCGCCGTGAAAATCACCGAGGCCGCGTCTCCAATACCTCTGCCGAACGCAATCAAAACGGCGGTCAATATCCCGGGCAGCGCCTGTCTTACAACCACTTTAAAAGCGGTCTCTAACCTCGTTGCTCCCAACGAATATGATGCCTCCAGAAGCTCTTTCGGCACCATTCTTATTACCTCATCCATTGCCCTGCTCATAATAGGCAGTATCAGCAGCGCCACGGCAATAATGCCGCCTAAAAGCGAAGCCCTCAGGCCGAAGAAAAGCATAATCGTAAAGCCGAACGCCCCGTAGACTATCGACGGCACGCCCCACAATACGTCAAACGAAAAACGTGTGAAAGTTATTATGCGCGAACCCTTTTTGGCGTATACGTTCAGGTACAAAACAACGGGCAGGCTTATAAGAATAGCCAGAATCGTCGCCCCGCCTGCCAGATAAAGCGACCCGACAATAGCGTTTAGTATTCCCCCTTCTTTACCGAGATAAAATCCGCCTTTAGGGGTTTGAGTAATCATTGCCAGATTCATAGCGGGCAGACCTTTTATGATGACCGTAGCTAATATAAGCACAAGGCTCGATAAAATAATAAGGGTGGAGATAACCATCAGCCCCTTAAACAAACTCTCTTCTATCTTTCTCTTGCTCATTTTACCCCGTTAGAGACAGGAAACGCTTTAATCTGTTTTTTAAATAGCGTTTGCCAGTCCCTGATTTTAAACACTTTTTTATCTCTTGTATTTTTACTGTATGCTTCTTTCGACTCTGATTAGTACAATCCTTGCGATAATATTGAAAAACAGCACTACCATTAATAAAACCAGGCACGCAAGCAGCAGTGCCGAGTCATATAATGGCACTGACAGCATCTCTCCATAATTATTGGCGATCAGCGCGGGCAGCGGGTAAGCAGGGTCGAGTATCGATGACGGTGCCTTGGCCACGTTCCCCGCGACCATAAGCACCGCCATTGTCTCGCCGAACGCCCGCGATAATCCCAGCACAATCGCTGCGAGAACGCCCGGCATAGCCTTACGGATGACGACGTGCTTTATTGTCTGCCACTTTGTCGCCCCTAACGATAAGGAGGCCTCTCTGATTTCGTAAGGCACAGTCCTGAAAACTTCTAACGAAACGTGAATAATTATTGGAAAGACCATTATCGCCAGCACTATACCGCCCGCCAGCACGCAGTAACCGCTCGAAAAGGTTCCAAAGAAAGGTGCAATATGGTTTTTTATAAGCGGCACTATAACCAGCACTCCCCATACGCCGTAAACCACCGATGGTATACCCGCAAGCAGGTCGATAAGTGGTTTGGCCCATTCGCGAATATATCGCGGCGCGTATTCGGAAAGAAATATCGTAGTCAGCAGGCAAAGCGGAATCGCGATAATAACCGCCACACCCGTCACCCAGAGCGAGCCCATAATGAACGGGAAAAAGCCGAACTCCTTTCGCAAAGGATGCCACGACGTCGAAAACAATAGCTCCCTTAACGGCTTAATCCCCAGAATCGGCCGCGCCCTTAGGTAAAGCCCGATTGCTATCAAAAATACAATCGAGCCCGACAGCACCGTCAGCACCAGCATTATCTTGCTGGCCAGTTTATCTTTTAGTAATCTGTTAATCATTGACTTCGAGTTTTTTCAGCTCTTCAGCGATTTTTTCTTCGGTAAGATTTATATAGCCGGATTCGGGAATATACTTTTGCCCGTCGGTAAGAATCCATTTGAGGAATTCCAATACCACTTTTCTTTCCGGCCTGCCCTTTGAAACAAGATGCAGCGGTCTGGCTGGCGGGGATGGATATTTGCCCGTCGCTATGGCATTGACAATTTCATCCCGGTTCTCGTAGAAATCCTCGTCTTCGTCCAGTTGGCCGTTGCCGTTAAGGTCGATAGGCAGCACCTTTAGCTCTCCAACCTCTTTTTTGGTTTTAGAGTCGTATGCATAGTTGATATTATTAAATCCGATTCCCAGCTCGTCTTTCTTTACCGCCTCAGCCAGGCCTGGGTCCCCGTAAACTCCCACGCCGAGCAGGTCTTCCTGATGTTTACCCAGATATTTCGCCCAGGTCTTTGCTGCGCCGCAGGCATCACTTCGCGTATAAACGTGAATCGCATCTGTGGTTTCACTTCCTGTAACCTGCCTCCAGGTTTTAACTTCCCCTGTTATCCAGATATCGATAAAAGTCTCCCTCCTAACGCCCCCGGCAAGCAGCTCCTTCAACAAAGGATTCTTCCCATTCACCACCGGCACCACGGCGTCTTTAGTCACCGACGTCAACCACGCTCCTTTTTCAATCTCGGCCGGATAAATATCGCGGGAAACCATCCCGATATCGACGACCTTCGCCAGGCAGTCGGCCATTCCCTTGCCTGCCCCGCCAGCCGCGACGTCGACCCTAACGGCCGGGTGAATCCGCTGGAATTCCTCGGCCCATTTGACCACCATCGGATAAAGCGCCCACGCGCCCGAAATGGTAATTGTGCCCTTTAAATCGTCGCCGGGCCGGTCGGCCTGGTGCCTGCGGCAGCCGGGGGCGAAAAACAAGCCCGATAGGCCTAAAATCAATAAAATACTCAATGCCCTCTTCATTACTTTTACCTCCCTTTCAGACCAAATCTGCAAGTGTTACCTTTTCCAGCTTATTCGATATATAGTCCCTTATTTCCTTGAAAACCTTTATGATTTTCTTCTCTTTTGACAGCGGCGTGTCCGAGAAAAAGAACCTGCTCACAGACTCCGTCGGGGCCAGGGCCCCGTCCATCAGTCTGATAATCTCCGCGATATTTATCTTCGAGGCCGGCTTCGCTAATTTGCAGCCGCCGCTCGTGCCCCTGCGGGTCTTTATGTAGCCGCCCTGCCTTAAGGTTAAAAACAGCAATTCGAGGTACTTTTGCGGGATATCGTGTTTGGTGCAGATTTTCTCGGCCTTGATAAAGCCCCCCTTTTCTCCGCTAAGGGACGCCTCACGGTGGTGCCGGGCTAAGTAAATAAGGGCCAGGATGGAATACTCGCTTTTCGTCGTCAGCTTCATAATCCGTTCTCCCTGTCTTTTATCCCTACCGTTCTCCTTGTCTTGTAAGTCTATTAACATTATAGACAAGGGAACGGGGGTAGTCAAGGGGAAAAATGGGGGAAAGTGAAAAAAAGTTGACGGATTTTCGCTGCTGCCTACGGCCGAACTTAAATTGCCTTGCATCCGTCAGTTCGGATTTAATCTATTTACTACGCCTAATGGCTGCGTAATACTGGAGGTTCCTCATCGCGGCTTCCAGATGCAAAGCAATATTTTGTTTCCTCCCTGTGGTGCTTGTTATGGGCTTGTCGAATGGGCCGAACCAATCTCGGTCTGTCCTGAGCCTGTCGAAGGGCCTCCGGCAGCGCGCTGGCGTCCCATAGGGGCAGCGAAATGTGGGAATAATTTTCTGCTTTATTTATGTCTGATTAATCGTCATAATACTTAGCTAAGAGATTAAAAACTGAAACGAACGGATAAAGTTTTTAATTTAAAAATTTATTATCTTCTATTTTATATTTGGGCGAAAAATGAAGCTGAATTAGAAGGAAATCAGAATGAAAAGATGGGCTAAATTAAGTATAGATTACGCAAACCAAAGGTCTTATCTTGACGACCTATTTCAAGTTTATCCGACAATTCCAGAAGGAATACGAGATATTAATGAAGTAATTTGGTCTGATATTGAAAAAGCATTTAAACGTAGAAATAATGATGTTCTTTTAAGAAAACTTATTGAGCTTGACCTTTTCCCAATAAAAGATAGTTATGTCGCATATTTAAGAAGGGATAAATCCGCGATTGAGAGAAACCCAAGAACAATAAATCGTATTTGTGGCAGACTTTACGAAATTGGGCTTGATGAAATCTTTGAAAAATGCAGTGAGCCCAAAGAAACGAACCGTCAGATTGGGCCAATGTTTCGTGAATGGTTAAGAAAAAAATCTCTTGGAATTACTCCAGTTGGTTTATCTCAATTTATGGCTAATGAAGAAGATGCCATTTTAGACGAGAGCGATAGAGCAATGATGAACTTTGCACAAAAAAAATTGCGTTATAATCATGATAAAGGACTAGACTTTGTAGCAAGATTTAACGGTAAATATATTATTGGAGAAGCAAAATTTCTTACTGATTTTGGTGGGCACCAAAACGCTCAATTCAGTGATGCTATAAGCACCGTTGAAGCAGAGGGAGTAAGAGCAATTAAAATTGCCATTTTAGACGGAGTTCTTTATATCGAAGGAAAAAACAAAATGTATAAAGCAATAACCGGGATTTATAAGAACTATAATATAATGAGTGCATTAGTTTTACGAGAATTTTTATATCAGCTATAGTATGATGAAGAACTTACTAATAAAAGGAAATAACATTCAAGGCCTTGACTACCTTTTAGAAAACAAAGAACTAAAAGGGAAAATTGACTTAGTATATATTGACCCGCCTTTTGCGACAGGTGGTAATTTTACCATTACAGACGGTAGGGCCTCAACAATTAGTAACTCAAGGAACGGAGATATTGCATATTCTGACAAACTTATTGGCAAAGACTTTATTGAATTCTTAAGAGAACGGTTAATTCTAATTAAAAAGTTATTATCTGAAAAAGGTTCAATTTATTTGCATATTGATTACAAAATTGGGCATTATGTAAAAGTGATGATGGATGAAGTTTTTGGAATTGAGAATTTCAGAAACGATATTACAAGAGTTAAATGTAATCCCAAAAACTTTAATCGACTTGGTTATGGTAATGTAAAAGACCTCATTCTTTTTTATACAAAATCTTCAAATCCAATTTGGAACGAACCACGAGAAAAATATACAAAAAAAGACATAGATAAATTATTCCCAAAGAAGGATGAAAATGGAAGAAAATATACAACTGTGCCTATTCACGCACCAGGAGAAACAGAAAACGGAAAATCAAATCAACCATTTAAAGGAATAATGCCACCCAAAGGCAGACACTGGAGGACTGATGTTGAAACTCTTGAACAATGGGATAAAGAGGGGCTTATTGAATGGTCTTCAACAGGAAATCCAAGAAAAATAATTTTTGCTGACGAAAGAGATGGCAAGAGAGTACAAGATATCTGGGAATACAAGGATCCCCAATATCCTACTTATCCGACAGAAAAAAATCCTGACTTACTGGATTTAATTGTTCTTACTTCTTCAAATTCTAGCAGTATAGTTCTAGATTGTTTTTGCGGTTCGGGAACAACTTTGAAATCAGCCCAAATTAATGGTAGAAAGTGGATAGGTATTGATCAATCAGAAAAAGCTATTAAGGCAACCATTAAAAAACTTGAAACGATTGAAACTGACCTTTTTGTTGCTAAACCTGAATACGAATTTATTGAATTGGGTGAAGCAGCAATTTTGGGGAGTTGAATAATGGCTAAGAAAAAGAAAGCAAAAAGAAGCTCAAGGCCTATTATAACCGGCTTTCTGGAAAAGATAGGGGCAAAGGTCTTCGTCGATTACAGAAATGTAATTACTGAACTGATTAAAGGCAATCAAGGCATTTATGCCCTATATAAGAACGACAGGCTTTACTATGTAGGCCTTGCGAGTAATCTTAGGAATAGAATAAATTACCATCTTAAAGACAGACATCAGGGCAAATGGACACACTTCAGTCTCTACATTATACGCAAGGCCGACCATATAAAAGAGCTTGAATCACTTGTGTTAAGAATTGCCGACCCTAAGGGAAACCGCATCAGAGGAAAACTCGGTTCTTCAAAAAACCTAAGGCGCCTGCTTAAAAGGAAACTAAAACAGGAATGGGAAAAGCAGGTTATTGACATAATCGGCGGCAGAGTGAAAATAAAATCAGCCGGTCAAACAAAAAGAAAATTAGCTATTAAAAAAGACAGGCCTTTACGAGGAATCTTTAAAGGCGGTAAAGTTCTCTATGCTCAATATAAAGGTAAGGAATATAAGGCCTGGTTAAAAGCTAATGGAGGGATAAGATTGAACGGTACTGTTTATAATTCTCCTTCATCCGCTGGAGATGCAATAATAAAAAAAGGTGCTGTGAACGGCTGGAATTTCTGGAAATACAAAGACAAAAACGGCAATTTAATTGCCATTAAAAATTTGAGGAAATAAGCGAATTAATCCACTTCTTTAACCTGCTTTGTGGTCTCGGGAAATTTAGTTCAGCGAAATCCTTTTGATATTTTCGGGCGGCCTTGTCATAAGCCCTCCCGGCGTCGTCCTCATTATCA
>CAYUIE010000004.1:0-264373 GCA_964444665.1 uncultured Pirellulales bacterium | reverse complement strand
TATATCGGCAAAAAGACCTTTATATCTGTATTTTATCTGTGACAGACTACTAGGTAGTACACTATAAACCTCTGACAAATCAACCTGTTCTGGCCTAGATCCTATTATCATGTTTCCCAATTTATGCGTGGTAGCGATTATATTTGGATGACTTTCCTTGGGTATGTTGATGTCTTTGCGACTTAACCTTTCCCGCATATTTCTTGCGGCCTCGGTCGTAAAAGTTATCACAGCTATTTCGCCAGGTTTTGCTTCTAATTCCTCGACAAGATATTTGACTCGCATAGCCAGCTGATGAGTTTTCCCTGTTCCCGGACCCGCCAACAAAAGGATTGGCCCTGGAAATATTCTATAAGCATTATCATTTGGGTTTTTGATTTCTTGCATAAGTTAAACCAATTACAATAAATCCATCACCGTATTCACAATCCCAACTTACTCCCTGTTGCCTACGGCATTTCCCCTTGTTGTTTCCCCATTGGATGCTTACTTCCCGATTATACGAATTTCCGACAAATCCGCAACACTTTTTGATTTATTACTCCCTGTGGGTTTAGCCCCCGGCACTGTCGGGGGTTTCTTATATCTGGCGTTTTATGTCTGAACTGACTCTGGCACTAACTGTTATTAACAGCTACTGCCTTCAAAGTTAATTTTGAATTTTGAACTGTAATTTTGCATTTTACACTTTGATTTTTACATTACTTCTCAATCCGTGTCAATCCGCGGTTAATAAATCTCCCACGGCCCGTTTTCTTCCAGTGTTTTTATCGGGCCTCTGTCTACCGGATATGCTCGCACTTACAGCCTTGAAATTGAGCGAAGATATCCCCCAAAAGACCTATAATATTTCTTTATGAATTTTTAATATCAAACAGATAAATCCTTTAGAATTATTTGATTTTAGCTTAAATATGTGTTATATTTTAAGTTAGAGGGGGCAAGCAAACTGCTTTGTGCAGGGGCTTACTGCTTCATCGGTGATTTGGCTTGCCCAGGGTATAAGTATCAAAACCGACACATAAGAAGTTCGGACAATTAAATTGGGGGGGTAGGAAAATGTCGGGGGTAACCAATCTTAAAATTTGGCTGACGGCATTAATCATTTTGTGCTCAGCAGCCAGTTTGGCAGGCGGTGCGGGTGAGCCCAACGATTGGCTGTTTTTACAGTTGACGGATAATACTTACGACGACAGGTATCCTGAGGTCTCCGGCTCGAGCGTGGTCTGGCAGGGTTGGGTCGATGACCAGGACTCCGAAGTATTACTCTATGATGGAATTGCCACGAGCCAGCTTACCGATGATACATACGAGGATGACTACCCCGATGTTTCCGGCTCGAACGTAGTCTGGAGGAGCCAGGACCAGGTGTTCCTCTATGATGGAACGAGCGTTATCCAGCTAAGCAACAACGGAAACAACTATCCCGCTCGAATCTCCGGCTCGAACGTGGTCTGGGAAAGCTTCGACGGAAGCGATTACGAAATTTATCTGTATAACACCGATACAGACCAGATGACGCAAGTGACCGATAACACTATCAGCGACTATGACCCTTACGTTTCAGAATCATACGTTGTCTGGTACGGCTTTGACGGCAGCGATTATGAAATCTATATGTACGAAATCGAAACCGGCCAGATTACGCAGATAACCAATAACAGCTACGAGGACAGGGACGCTTGCGTCTCCGACTCGTATGTCGTGTGGCGGGGCAAGAAAAGCGGCAATTTCGATGTCTTCCTTTATAGCATAGAGACCAGCGTAACTACGCAGCTTACAGATACAATGTTCAACGATTTTAACTGCCGGGTTTTCGGCTCGAATGTGGTTTGGTATGGTTTGAACACTACCAGTTACTACTTCGATATCTATCTTTATAAACCTGAGTCCGACGAGCTTCTCAATATCACTGACAACAGCCACGATGATTTTGCCCCTGAGGTGTCCGACTCGAGCGTTACCTGGTATGGTCACGATGGCAGTGACTACGAGATATATATTTATGATATCGAATCCGGCCAGACTTACCAGCTCAGCGACAATACCAATGGCGACTATGAACCTAAAATATCAGGCCGAAATGTCGTCTGGTACGGTTCAGACGGCAGTGATATGGAGATATTTTTTGCCGGACCTGTAGGCGATATTGAGGTTTCATTTAATTCATATGACTTTGGAGACGTGGACCTGGGTGCATCGGATACTGTTAACCTGACTATATCAAATGTAGAAAGCGGCTCTCTTACGGTAACAGATATCGCGTTGCAGGTGGGCGGCAGTAACGATTTTGCCGTTGCATGCGCCGCGGCGCTGCCCGTCGTTCTTCAGGGCGGCCAGAGTCTTGATGTAGCGATTACGTTTACGCCTTCAACGGCCGAGACGGTTTATGCCACCCTAGAGATTCTTAGTGATGACCTGGATGAAGATTTAATAGAGGTGGCATTGAGTGGTACGGGCCTGGAGACCGCCAGCGGCCCTGCGGAGCAAATGGAGCAAATTCTGGCTTTCTTTGATAAGGCGGTTGAAGATGGTACCTTACGCGGCAATGGGCGAAGGTGGATAGCCGCAATGCGATTGAGAATGTTCAGATTTATGCTCATCAGGGCGGGCTACCTTATAGATAAAGAAATGTACAGGGCGAGCTGCTGGCAGTTACGATATACATACAGGCGAACCGATGGTATGCGTTGGCCCAGGGATTTAGTGGTTGGCGAGTCAGCTCCTGAATTGGCGAGTATGCTCAAGGAGCTGATGGTTGGCCTGGAATGTGAGTATTACTGCGGCTGGCCCCGTTGTTACCGATACGGGATGAGGCATGGCTGTATGTGGCGGCCTTGCGAATCCCATAAGTGCCATAAATAAGTTTTGCCCTTTAGAAATTAAGTGAACCACTGGAGGTTTTATCATAACCGGCGGACAAGTCCCGCCCTCTTTGAGGGCGGGATTTGTTTTGCGCGCCGGCCGGGAATTTCCTTGATTTTATGAGCTTGATGGCGGACAAAATGTAAGGCCGGTGCAATAGTAAAATATCGAGTAAAGGAAAGAAGAATTAACATTTATGTCGGAAGGACTTGCCAGTTACGCAGTAAGTGAATCAGCCAGCCGGGGAAGGCGTTTCGCCCAGAAAGCACACCCGTATCGAAGCGACTTCGAACGCGACAGGGACCGAATCATCCACTGCTCCGCTTTCCGCAGGCTTGAAGGCAAAACCCAGGTATTTATGCCGGGCCTGAACGACCATTACCGCACGAGGCTGACCCACAGCATAGAAGTTGCGCAAATCGGCAGGACAATCGCAAGGGCGCTGGGCCTGAACGAATACCTGACCGAGGCGATTTGCCTGGCACATGATTTGGGACATTCCGCGTTCGGACATGCCGGTGAGACCGTCCTGAATAAACTGACCGAGCAGGTAGGCGGCTTCGAGCATAATCGCCAGGCACTGCGGGTAGTTGATTTGCTCGAACACCCCTACCCGGATTTTGCCGGCCTGAACCTGATGTATGAAACCCGGCTCGGACTGGCAAAACACCATAGCCCTTATGATAAGCCTCGGAATGATATATTTACTGAGCGCAACTGCTCACTCGAAGGACAGGCTGCGGACATTGCCGATAGGATAGCTTATAACTGCCATGACATCGAGGACGCGTTGCGGGCAGGGCTGATTGAATCGAAGCAGTTGAAGGATATTGAGCTCTTCAAACAGGCGGAAAAACATATAGACGCAAAGCGCATTGAAGAGGGCTCAGTTCGCAGGACCAGAACGGTCAAGGCAATCATAGACGAGCTTGTAAGTGACGTAATAAAAACGAGCAGAGAAAATATCGAGCATGCAAACATAAAGAAGGCTGAAGCCGTTTACGGGCGAGAAGGTAAGCTGGTTAGGCTTTCGGAATCAAGCGAAGCGCATCTTGAGAGGTTGGAGAAATTCTTATTATCGAGAGTTTATCAGCACGATTTCCTGCTTAAGATTGGCCGGCAGGTGGAGGGTTTGCTTGGCAAGCTTTTCGAGCACTTTGTAAACAAACCTGAGCTTATGCCGACCTACTTTCAGGGACTGATATCGGAGCACGGCCTTGAGCGGACTGTGTGTGATTATATTGCGGGCATGACGGACAGATACTGTTTGAAAATTTTGGAAGATATTTAGACACCCTTGACCCTGCGGATAAACCACAGGGCTTCCGGACAGTGAAAAATGCGTAAGATTTTGGGGGATATGCTGACCTGGACAACTTACGGCAGCTGGTTGCAAGGAGACAGACGCAAATATGTCAAAGATGGCCGGATACTTGCCCCGAATCCTTCGCTTGAGAATCGAAACAAGAAAAATATGAAGTATCCAAAGGTATCGTTGACCACCGCACTGAGAGAAATCATCAAACAGGCCTTAATTAAGGAATCTGCCTCGTTAAATCAGAAGATTTACGTAGCCGCTGTCGGGAGAAGCCATATCCATTTGGTAACGGACTGTAATTTCATCTCGGCCGCTTCTGCAGTTAGTCATTATAAAAATGCAGCAAGACTGGCGGTAAAGGATAATGGTTTCCTCGGCAGGTTGTGGACGAAGGGATTTAGCGTTCGTTATTGTTTCGATGAAGACCAGTTAAATAAGGTAATCCAGTACGTAAACCGCCATAACCGAAAATCCCCATCCGGAAGCCCACCGGTTTATCCGGTGGGTTCATAATGTTCCGCCGGTTTACCCGGCAGGTAAATGTTCTTGGGGGTAAATACGGTTTATCCAGCAGGTTGACATTCCAAACCGAAAGCCCCCAAGTTTATCTTGGGGGTTATTAATTCTTCCACCGGTTTATCCGGCAGGTTAATATCCTTCAATTCAACGACGCCTCATCCAGCGTATCAAGGCCCATGATGACGTCGTGCATAAGTACTCGCCGGCCGGTTGGTGTATCGTGGGCCGCGTAGGTCATTTTGCGCTCGGGGTCGTAGTAGGCGTACCACTTATATTGAGACAGCCATTCGTAATCTTCATCATCGACCTTTGTGGTCTGGCCGTTATCTAACGGTATCTCTTTCATTGTTCTCCCTCACAATTTCTGAAACGATCCTCTTTCGCGAGGCTTTGAAAAGCTTTTAGTCTTTGTATCCATTCTTTAAATTCCTTTTCTTTTTCGGAAACTTCTTTTACGAGTCGAGGAACTTCTTGCCACAAGATATCTATGTAATCCTCAAAGGTTATTTTATGTATCGAAACAGATTTAGCCATCTCGAGGTATTTCTCGCCTACTCTTCCAGTGATTGAATCCGGCCAAGGATCAACAATTATGAGTTCGATTTGATTTTTTCTTTTTGACAGAGAATCTCTTAATAAATCAATTATCTTGATGTCAGTTGAAGGGAATGAGTAGCCTATTGCTACGATTCTCTCGGTATTTCTAAAAGCTTTTTCTGCAAGTTCCCACAAGTGTTTAATTACTCCAGCATAGTCGTCATATCTCTTTTGGCGTACAGGCGTAATAAGCAGGGGCGAGGAGGGTACTCCTTTGATTGTTGGTTCATCGAAAGGGGCAAACATCCCTTTATAACTTAACAATACAATAACGTGCCCTTCTTCTGGAGAGATGCCTGCCGTTGAAAAACTTTCTGAGGGAAGGTGAGGTGGAAAATAACCGTAACATGTTGGACCATAACCACCACGCCAGCGCCCTTTGTGAGTTTCATAGGGGAGGGAAGCTTGCCAAAATAGAAAAACCTTATCGCGTTCTGTGATTACACTTTTAACTTTAAGGTTTTGAGGACTAATACCTGTATATGGAACAAGCCAGTTTGTAGAACCATGTAATTTTAGTAATTTCCAGTTGCTTCTAAAAGTGGGAGACGAGTCAACTAACTCTTTCCAAGTTCCATCAAAACTTGCACAGAAATCTATACCGTATCCGCCATTTGGTCTCCATGCACCAGTTGCGGCTAAGGCTTTATCGAGAAGAGTATCCCAATTAAAAGTTATTAAGGTATCTGCGGGACTACACAATTTTAATAATTCTGAATATGCGGAGTAGGAAGAACCATCTTGGGCTTCATTTATCACATTTGCAAAGATAAAAAACATATTGTTGAAAACTTCTGCGAGGGATATGCTCTTTTCATGTTCTTCCTCGCTTAATATTCCTTTTTCTTTTTTGTAACTCAATTCATTTATTTCCGATTCTATTGAGGTCATGAATTCCTCAATATCTTCTGCCCATTCGGATGCTTTCATCAAAGGAACTCCACGGTAGCTTTGCAAATACGACAGAAAAGGACCAATGTGAGCATGAAATCCGCTAGTAGTAGGTAGTTTATGCATGGCTTTAAAGAAATCCCGTGCCAACGGCATATTTACGCCATGAATGTTCAAGCGATAGTGATGAGATGCCCCTGCCCCAAATAACCAGACTGTACTCTTCTTGCTTTGAAGTAGCTTGAGTCGGTCTCTCGTTGAAAGCTGATCCCATAGAAAGTAATAGAATCGGTTTTCGTTTAACTCTTTTGCACCTAAAGTGGACTCCTTGAGATTCATTAGGAACAGTCCCCTTTTTTCTTCTTCGTATGGCTTTTTGGTAATGAATGAAAGCTAAAAATAGTATACGTTGTTAATAATTATATATCCTTAATTATTACCATATCTGCACTATTTTTCGATTCAAGTCTTTGAAATCTCAGCCTTTCTAACGATTCCCCTAAGTAAATTATGAAGCCCTTCTTCGTACTTGTCGGAGAAATCAGCCCATAGGCGATCAGAGAATATGTTTGGAATAACATTGGTGGGTGTTTTAACAGGTATGATAATGGGCCTCCCACGCAACTTCTCGGCCTCGAGAGCCATCTGCATTTCTTTGAATACCCAGCCCTTGTTGTGCTCTTCAGCAGGAGGGATGAGAACGATCCATTGACTTTCATTCATTCCCTCCTTAATCTTCCTACTTATTGTTTCACCTGGTTTTATTTCCTGCTCGTCTAACCAGACTTTAACTCCAGTACTGACCAAGTCTGCACATAATTTCAACGCGAAGTCCCTCTGCGCGTGTGGATACGCTATAAACACCTGTGGGTGTTCCCTCAGCTCAGCGATTGTAGAGAGAAGCTTTTCGTAAGCTTCCTTCGATTCTCTGGTACTAACTTCAAACTCAGCGCCACCAATTCGAATATTGGCCTTAGTCATTTTCATCAAGAATTCCTTCACCACAGTGAGAATTGCTGCGGCGGTTACGCTTACTCCTATGATTTTTATCATTTCTTCGAATATCATGGTTCTAAATAGTATTCGACATAATCATTAGGCATGACAAAACGGCCAAAAATCCTAGTGTGTTGCTACTCAGCATCCAGCAATTTTGGGGTATCCACTTAAGGGGATGCAATGGTCCTGACAATTCAGAAGCATCTGTTGCTTCGATTCGCTCACCGTGTAAATGCTTGAACACAATAGAGAATAGAAGTACCACCAAATGCGTAACAATCAGAAGAAGCCATACTTGGATCTCACGATTGACTATATTTGTATTCCATTTCTGGAAGAATGGAAATATAGTTTGATTTGTGGTCCATAATCCTAATGTAGCTAGATCAAGACCTATGGCCACGGTGGCGAGATCAGCCCCCCAAATTAAGCTAGCTTTGGCTCTTTTCTCCATCCTCTCGAGTTGTTCTTTCACCTGCTGTAGCTTGCTATCATCTGCTATGGCTTGATCTACAGCTTGCTGCATTGCCGTGAAGCCGCGTGTCAGACTGATGAATTTAGCAGCTATCCAATCTGACAGGAGAGTTGCAAGGGCGATTAACACTGTCCATGCAACATTGAACCAAAAATCAGTCATGAATCATGTTCCTTTGCTTCCCACTATGATTATTCAGTACAACCACCGTTTTCAGTCAAATGCCCGAAAACCATTCTTATTAAGCATAAATCCAAGATGTCTCACCTCGTTACTCGCTAAAGAGAGAATCTACACTATTGGAGGGGGAATTACAATTTATTATTTACTATTTATGATTTGGAGATTGCCACGCCCCGATAAACAAAATCGGGACTCGCAATGACGTGGAGCGAGGGGTGAGGGGCTAGGGGCGAGGGAATAGGGATTCAATTTATTATTGATTAATGATGATTTATGATTTTAACAAGATTCGTTTTGTCCACATCGAAGGATAAGCATTACCACTCACTATTTACCAATAACCACATTCCTTGACTTATAAATCCATATAGCACAAAACGCGCAGGTGGTTTTGGGCAGAATCCGAGAAAAATAAAATTTTCTTATTCAATTCCATATAAGCACTTAGCATTTTTCGACACTAAAAAAATCCACGTTTTTTCGCCAAAACGCGCAGGTTGAGCCAATAGTGGAGGGACAGTTTTTTTCCCGGAGGGAAAAAAAACGTCGCTCGTGGCACGTGACCCGTGACTCGACAGTTGAGGAGGGCTGAAGACGGAAGACGTAAGACAGAGAGAATGGCGTCGCCGTTCCGGCGACGGCTAAACAACAGGCGAGGGGAGTGGGAAACATCTCAGTAGTTTTCAGTACAGGCAGATATATACGGGCGGTTGTAGAACGGCCGATTGTCCGGCTTGTTCTTTTATACCGGCGGCTGCGTTACGGTTATGAGTTTCGGTTGATTCGGATGTCGCAGCCGAGGTACGCGAAGGTGGACCCGGCCGACTACGAACGACTGCGAAAATATGAATGGTTTGCATGCAAAAGGAGAAACGGGGACAGCTTTTATTCGAAAGGATATGGAACAGACAAAAGAACGGGAAAAGGGAAACCCGTATATATGCACCAGGTGATTCTCAAAGTATGTAAAGGAATGGTGGTTGACCATATTAATAACGACGGGATGGATAACAGGAGGTCGAACCTGCGGGCGGCGACGTATTCGCAGAATATGTGCAACAGGGAAAAGCGGTCAGGTGCGTATACTTCGAAATATAAGGGAATTTGTCGAAATAAGGAAAAAGGCAAATGGAGGGCCAGGATAAGATTTGAGGGAAAAATTATACATCTTGGTTACTTTCACAGCGAGATTGAGGCCGCTAAGGCACGGGACCGGGCGGCGAGGAAATATCATGGCGAGTTCGCCTGCCTGAATTTTCCGGAAGGATAATTCGTCGCTCGTGGCTCGTGACCCGTGACTCGTCGGCGAACCTGTGCCATAGGTAGCCGGGGCGTAATAATCTTTGACTTAAGGGGCGATAGGAGTTAACCTTCTGCAATTATGAAAAGAATTATTTTATCTTGTTTTGGTCTTGGCTGGTTGCCGATAGCGCCGGGTACGTGGGGCTCGCTGCCGCCGATGATTATCTTCGGCTTGATGTGTTACTTCAATGCGCCGGCCGTTTCAATATCAATCGTGATGGCGGCGTTGATTTTGGCAGGTTCCGTCGCGTGCGTAATACTTTCACCAGCCGTTATCAGGGAACTCGGTAATACCGACCCGCGAGAGGTTGTCGCGGATGAATTGGCCGGCCAGGCGGTTACTTTTCTGGCTGCGTCTTTTTTTATAGAGGCGTTTTCGGGCAGGCAGATTCTGGTTACGGCAATAGTCGGCTTTTTGCTTTTCAGGTTATTTGATATTCTAAAGCCCTTTCCCATATACAGGATTCAGAAGCTGCCGGAAGGCTGGGGGATATTAGCCGATGATTTATTAGCGGGCGTGTATGCGGCGGTAGTTCTGCAGGTTTCAGTAATGTTATGGATTGCTTAGGAACCGTTAATGGCCGAGGTGTATAGTCCTGAAGTTTGTAAGGCTCTTGAAGAGAAGTTTCGGGCTGCGAGACTGCACCGGCCGATGCGGATTGAGCGCTACGATGCGGGCCGGGAGTTTGCCTATGATGTTACAGGCGTCTCGGGAGGTGATAAGGCAAGGATTCGACTTGTTGTTGAGGCGTTTGTGGGTGGCGGCTATGCGGGGCAAGTTTATCGCGTGAAGGTCCTGTCGATTGAGAATGGGCACCCCGATTTAATTGGGATTGAGGCCGGCGGTCTTTACGCGATGAAGATTCTTGTGCCGCCTTCGTCTTTTTCCCGACATTTCCGTAATTTGCTGTATCGGATTGGCTTTCAGGGGCCGTTCCAGCTTCAGGTCAATCCCGATGCGGTTCGGGCAGGGGCAATGTGGCAAAAATTTATACGCCGGGCGGCGAAGATTCGCTTCGGCAGTGAAGAGGCGGTTGCGGACGTTTACGCAACATTTGTTGATGAAAATTTAGGAAGCTGCGGCGAGATAAGGGAATGGGTCGAGGGCAGGACGTGGCGGCTCGAGGCAGACGAGCATCTGGATTCGTTGAAGCGGTGGCTAAAGGGCGAGAAGGTTGACCCGCAAAACCTCGGCTCTCCTGAATACCGGGCCAAGCGGATGTTTATGAAAAGTTTCGTCCAGCTTCTGCACGAGATGGGGGCGTATGAGCTTGCCAGGCAGTATGAATGGTCAACTTGTAAGAGCCAGCCGAATTGCCTAAAGCGTGAGAATACAATCGCTGAGGGTGGATTGGTTGCCGTGGATTTTCGGGCGGGCCTTACGCTTCTGCCGTTTGGGCCGATGAGTCCGGGTGACTTCAAGTTGATAATCAACGGCCTTTCGCGAGGCTCTTTGGTGCAGTTCGACCGCGGCGATATAAATAAGCTCAAACAATTTGTAAATGCACACGGCGAAGACTTCGCAGATATTCGCCAAATAGTGGATGAATTGAAAGCTCTTGAGCGAGTATATAGGGATTCGGTGCCTGATGTTACTCACAACCATATCAGGCTGCTTTACAGCCGGCGGCTTTGGTCGACGATTTTTGATAGTGCTGTAACCGGCTGGAAAGTGCGCAATCTTGTGGACGAAGAAAATGAGCAGAGGCTCCGCAGAAACAGGTTCATAACATTCTTGTTTTTTTTCATTGGAGCGATACCGTTTTTTGGCTCTTGCCTGCGACGGTTTTGGGGGCGAATGGATTGGCGAGAACACTACAGGGAGATGTTGACGAGCCTGGATTATCTTGGGCGTTCGATTCGGGCGAGAATTGCTGAGAAGGTTATTGTTTGGCACAGGGCAGGAAGAGTTGGTCCGGAGCGAGCGTTGAGATTACAAGAAAAATTCCTGCTTTTTCTATATCATTTGCCGTTGTCTGTCTTGCCGGCAGGCCTGCACAGGTTTTTGACCGACCGGGCGTTTTTTAAGGATAAGCTTCATTACATTTTTGTTCGGCCGGTGAAACTTTATTTTAGCGCCAGTTATCGCGAGCAGTGGCTGCGCGATATGATAGAGGACGGCAAGAAAAAACATATCCTCACCGATGAGGATGCCGAGACGATTCTTTCACAGCTTCAGGAGCGGTATATTCAGCGATATCTGATTAGCGTGGCCGTTCATTTTTTGACTGTGCCTGTTACGCAGATTGTCTCGGTTATCGTGGCCTGGATATATTATCAACGGACCGGCGATACGCTCGGGGCCGGCGGGATACTTGTTCTTTTTCAAATAATCCCGATTTCGCCGGGCTCGATATGTCGCGGGCTGTACGCGGTCGGCATCGCGATTTATGACCGCAGCTTTAAGGATTACAACATCGCGGTGTTCCTCAGCTTTGTCAAATATATAGGTTACCTTGCCTTTCCAATTCAGATGACCTATCGTTATCCCGCCTTGGCAAGATTTATGGCTGCGCATTGGGCGACAGCGGCGGTGCATATTGTTCCGGTTTTTGGAGAGAGGGGCGCGCTGCTTGAACACGGCGTGTTCTACCTTTTTTATAACCGGCCTTTGACGGTACGACGCCGGATACGTGAACGAGCGGAGGAGCGGGCCGGGATGCCGGCGCGTTACTGGCATATAGGTCTTGCCGCAATCGGCGGCGCGATAATGCTCGTTATCGCAAATTTAATTTATCATGAAATGTGGTGGTTTTCTGGGGTTGTATCGTTGGCCTGCGGTGTTGCTGTAAGCCTGGGATGCGGAGGGGCCTCGTTGAAAAAGCGGTTTGTGTGGGCGGCAATATGCGGGGCGGGGCTGGGAATTTTTTATACTGCTGGTTCGGTATGGGTGGGCCTGATCGAACAGAGTGGGTTTAACCACGTTGCCGCTTATTGCGTATGGCGGGTGTTTATTTTCGGGATTTTGTCGACCGTTGCAGCGATAGTTACAGAGATGAGACTGTCTTAGCCGGGAAAGCCTTCGATTGATTAGTGATTATTGATGAATGATTATTTTCAGAGAAAGACCAGATTGCTTTTGCATCCGGAGGTCGCGAATTAGTTGATTAGTGAATTAGTTAATTAGTAATAGGTGAATTGTTGTTCGTATCTCGTTCGTTGAAGCCGACTACGTCGGCAACTATTTTACTATACAATCCGGAGCGAATCCGACCCGCCGTGCCGGAGCCACGGCGAGGCAGGAGCGATTCAACGGGAAAAGAACATAGAAAAAGGCCACAAACGATATACGTTCACGGCCCTCTAATTTACTCTTCAACTCTTACGAATTCAAGGGGCAACACTTAACCAGTCTTTCGCTAAGATTGCAAAGTCAAGGAAGTTTACAAACCCATCAACAGGCGATGGTGCAATATCAGCAGATGGAGTACCCGGCGGTTGCAGCCACTGGTCAGCTATTGACTTTAGGTCCTCGAAATTCACCTTGTTATCTTCACTGATATCACCATGAAAAGATACCATAAACGAATCAGATTGCTGCGTCGTCTCAGGGCTTATGTCGCCATCAGTCGCAGAAACGCTAAAACCGTAGATTCCGAGAGGACGAGGGGGCAGAATCACATAGTAGGTTCCTGATGCGGGGTAATCATTAGAGTCAATCGTGCACCAGCTCGAATTAATACCGGAAAGATCAGTTGCTTGCCAAGATATAAATATCTGCTCGTCGTTTTCAATCCTGCCATCCCCATTTCCATTGAATTCCTGCACGACTACATTCGATATTTCAGGGCCTTGGGTGTCCGCATCGCCAACAATGAGTGTTTTGTAAGCTTTGTTGTTTAGGGGATTATCGATGAAAGAAACATTGATACAGGCGTATATATTGTGCGACCCTTCCACGCCAACAGAAATATCATTGAACTCAACTATTGTGTTGCCCCTTGCACCTATGCCGCCGGAGATAATCTCGTCTGAACACAGTTGAGTATTAGGGTCGTTTGGATCACCGTCATACAGACGCACAGTGATGTCCTGAGTACAATCATAGTCAGCCACATTACGGATAACAGCAGAAATGTCTATCGTATCATCTTCGATAGGATGCTCATCGCTGAATGCAATATTTGCCGGGGATACTTCGATATCTGGGGTCTGAACGAATGCGAAGTATATGTGCCCTTCGGCCTCCCAGACTACAGTATTGTCGTCCATTCTAGAGTCGTACGCATTATTTACCTCATTTGTTAGCAGGAATTCCTGTTCTGTGCTGAGATCCCAGTAGAATAGAGCGTCTGCTGCCCACTTGTCATAGACAATCAGGTCAGCAGAGATTGCCAAGCAGTCTCCTCCATGGTCTACTTCAGCCGATCCAGGTGATGTTATCCGTCGGACCGAGCCGTTATCCCAAATCCAAACTTGGTCGCCACTGTAGCCCTGCGGATCCTCATAATAATCCACAAAAGCAAACCGATGCGTTGTCGCGGAATATGGATCGTACCAGCCATTGAGTTCGCGATGGGGATTGGTATCACCTGCAAGAAAATCAAACACCTCAACATGCTTATCACCACGCAACCAATATTCATCTTCAGCATCCCAATACCATTCATAGCTTTCGAAGACGAGCAGACCACCACCAAAATCTCCGTCGGTGTGAATACTTTGTCGTGTCTGGTACCCACTTCCTGGCACAAAACCTGTCGTATACCGTTGAATAAACTGTCCGTTGCCCTGATACTCATATACGAGCAGGTTGTATGCGATTTGTTTTTCAACCCAATCTTCTAGAATTTCATAGGCACGGGCAAACGCAACTAGGTTTCCGTCTACTCCGATTAGAATCTCCTTTTCTGGATCATCTGAAATCACAAACTCCTGGCCAGTACTCAAATCGTATCCGTAAATGTCATATAGAGGTGTCCAACCTGATCCGTCCCAGTTTCGGGCATCAGTCCAAACAATCAAGTCGCCACTGATAAGGGGTTCATATTGGGTAGATGGGTTCGTGGTTATCTGAAGTTCAGTACCTGCTCTGATGTTATAGGCAAAAATATCTGAGTTTTCGTTTCGTCCGTCTTTCCAAACTATATAGTCCACACTAATATCTGGATAGTCACCTGCTGTCACGTTTGGAACCTGGAAGATTGGCACTTTGTCACTAACCAAGCCACTAATAATCAGATGCTCGTCCTCGGCAGGCTCATATGTACGTCCGTTGGAAATCACGTGTATGTCTCTGGAAAGTTGCCCTTCAAGACCTGAAGTATAAATAGTTATTTCCACATTACGGGAGTTGCCGGGGTTGAGTGCAAATGAAGTGGGATTTGCAACCGTATCTTCACTGGATGTGTCGATGTTGGTGACCTGTAAAACATCAGTTCCGATATTCGTAACTGTTAAGGTGTAAATAACATTGTCACCTGGACTGGTCACGCCAAAATCCCACGCTTGGTCGCTCAACCATATCCATGCTGCCGGTTGAACATTAAAACTAAGCCCATCGGAGAGCAATTGATAGTGGGGTACATCTTCTTCCTCCCACTCAATCTGAACATCAACGTCCTCAATACCGGTATAGTCGAGATTTGCCTCAATTTGGAAATACCTATTATTCTTAGGGTATCCTGTCTCCCCCGGATTTAGGTCAGGATAGTTTCTATCTCCGGTAGGTACCTCTAGGTTAGATCCATCGTAAGGTAATGCAACACCAATATCTGTGGCAGTAGCAATTCCATTAAATTGGATGCGCGGTCTGACATTCACTTTCTCACCACTTTGAAAAATCCCATCTCCGTTGTTGGAGGAGAGAATCGAGGGTGAATCATCTGCGGTATAGTCAAGCACATCAAATGAACCGGAAGGAGGAACATCTACATTGGGACCCGTATAACTTACTGTCTGTCTGTAGCCTCCTCTAATATCAGTAGTTGTAAAATAATAATTGTGGCTGCCAGAAGAAAGTTGCGTCACATAAAGGTATTCCCCACTCGCTGCAGTACCATTCCACAGGGTCATATCATGTGGATTCCCATCTATATAAACTCTTACATAATTAGGAACATCTCCATCTACATCATGGTAATTAACAGTATATTCAAAATCAGTTACTGTTGTTCCTGATTGCGGTGATACCCAACCGTTATAAAGGAATGGATCATTATTCTCCCCACCGAGGCTTTGAATAGCAGCTTCCAAGTTTACTCGTGGTTTCGTTATAGCAACCTTGCCATCAGCAATATTGTCTCCTGTGTTAACCAATGTTGCCCTTACCTGATCAGGCGTTAAGTAATCTCCTGTCAAGTCCATGGCTGCCTCCTGCAGACAAGCCACGGCTCCAGCTGCATAGGGGCATGCTGCTGAAGTTCCACCGAAACAGCTATCATAGTCAACCGTTGAATAACCCCCTGAACCAACAATATCAGTGGTGTACGCACAGTGAGACGGTGCCAAGATATCTAGGAACGAAGCTGTGTTGGAATAGACCGTAACTATGTCATCTCCTGACGTTTGCCTTGTGGAAAACTCGCCGCTATCACAAGTTCGCGTACCGCCTGGCGCCGCACACGAACTATCGCTAACGCACCAATCATAAGTTCCTAAGCCTGCATCATAAACGGCCCCAACTGAAATTATGCTGGAAAAAGCCGCAGGAGCGTTGAGGGAAGAGCAGTATCCATCATTGCCTGATGCCGCAAGCAAAGTAATGCCCGCTGTAATCACGCGATCTGCTGCGGCAGCGTAGAATGGCCTATCTGCTTCCGCCGCTGCTGAACTAAAGTACCGTCCCCCTCCAAAACTGTGGCTTATAACCATAATTGGACTGTCGGGATGATAGTATTGGTTAGTAATGCACCAATCCCAAGCATCTATCACATCAGAATCCCATGCCGAACCTGTGCTGCCGTGTGATATCTTCAGAGCATATATTTTCGAATTGTATGCCACTCCGCCAATATAATCACCGACAGTACCCAAATCCCCGGCAGCTATTCCAGCACAGGCAGTTCCATGAGCATTACCATTTGGCATTGGGTCAGAATCGCCATCGCCAAAATCGTAACCGCCAATGACTTTACTATTTGGAAGACTACCATTGCCGAGCCTGGCATGTGTGTAATCCACACCGGTATCAGAAATAGCGATAGCTATACCACTGCCATTGTAGGTTGAGCGGTATGTTGTTCCGTTGATTAACGCTGTGCCCTGCGCCAAAAGTGCATATTCAAGCCTGTCAGGTTCAACAGATACTACCAAAGGATTATCAAGAAGTTTGTCAAGACCGCCAACTGTAATCTCACCGGAGAATCCAGGAAGGTTTTCATACCGATGTCTCAAAGTGAACTCACCAGGGGTAAGTGAAGACAGAACCGATGCCTGGCGATTGGCTATTTCAACTCTTAAGGATCGAACTGATTCTTCTGACTTCCAGCTAATTTTATCCTTTATCTCGGCAGGCTCAATCAGACCGACGATTACTTTTATCCTGTCTTTACACTGTTTGAACCTTATCATAATATCTTCGGGATTGATGAGCTTTTGACTAGCTCGATCAGCCCAACCGATTCCGCTTCCCCCAAGGTCAAAGATCATAACCCAAGCCAACGCTGTTACCATTATCTTTTTCATTTTTTATCTTTCTCAAAAAATTGTTAGTATCTCCCGGCGCACTAAAAAGGGCACCGCTACATCCTGCTTGTCCAGTAATAACATACAAAAACCATTAAAACAAGTATAAAATATACTTTTCTTTTCTTTTTAATCGTCCATTGACGATACGATGCGGGCTACGGAGGCGTCTCGTTGAAGAGGAGGTTTATTTGGGCGGCCAATATGCGGGGCCTGGATGGGGATTCTTTATACTGCCGCTTCGGCAGGGCCGGGCTTGGCCGTTAGCCAAATTGTTGCAGATTGCGTGTGGCGGGTGTTTAATTTCGGGATTTTGTCGATGATTGGCTCGATATTGACGGAGTTAAAGGCTATAAAACCAATAATTATTAGCTATCAGAAGGTACATTCTTCAGGCTGTTTTTTGGGCAGTTTAGCTCTTGCCAGCGGGAGGGGTTTATGCGAGAATAACGGCGAAGATGCGTGAATGTGATGAATTGGGCCCGGATATGAACATTTTGCCTTTCAGGAGTGTTTAAAAACTATGTCGAGCGGTTATAATTCACTATGCGACGATTTTTATGTGGATATGTATATAAATACCGAGCTTGACCTTCCAAGCGAACGGCACACCCTGCTTGGTTTTTTCGAGAGGATGCAAAAGCAGTTCCCGTCGATGGGCAACTTCTATCGCCGTGAGCACGGACAGTTCTGTCTGGAGGAGAGCCGGGAAAGAGGTCAGTACCGCTGGGTTATGGTGGAGACCGACAGAATTGGTTCGGGAATCGTTAATCCGCCCGACCTCGAACAGGCTTATGAGCAGGACCGGCTTGTTATCGAACTGGTACCTTATATGCTCGGAGTCAGTCACCTTGACATTGATTCACTGGATATCACGTTTGGAATGGATTTTATGTATCGCGGCAACCATGATGAGATTATTGCCGAGGCGTTGTTCGGCAACAGTGTTTTCGGCTGCCTGCTGGATTTGCCTAACAGCAAGGCGATAGGTTTTTCGCCGACGATTGTAACGGCAATATCGGAAGACTGCAGGACACAGGCGCGGATAAGCGTGGAGTCAAAGACGAACAGCTATGAGGTACGCAACGATAGATACACGGCCGAAGAGCCTATAAGCGTATTTTTCACAATACGGCAGTATCCTGTACCTTACGAGAAATTCGATGCTCTGAAGTCGTTTGAGAAACAACGCGAGATATCTGAAGAATTGATGGCAAGCAAGATACTACCTAATATAATAAGGCCTTTGACAAGTGCTATTGCCCAAAGGCAATAGAATGGAAGCATAGAGTAGAACGAATGAAAGACTGTCTTTTTGGGAGGACTGATAAATGGCGGTAGAGGCGTTCTATAGCAAGTATAAAAAACAGAACTTTATAATTGGTATAGTCTTGCTGCTTGCCTTTGGTTCTTATTGCGTGTACGACGGTTACTTTAGCGATAAATTCAAAGAAAAACATACGACTATTGAAGGAAAGCCCGACAGCACGCTGGCATTCAACCGAAAGGCGCCGGTTTTTTTGTTGTCTGGTGCTGTTGCTCTTGCAGTGTGGTTTTTGGCGGTAAAGAATAGAAAGATAACGGCCGATTCGGATGGTATCATTATAGACGGAAAAGAAAAACTGACGTACCAGTCAATCGTAAAAATAGACAAGACGTACTTTGAATCGAAAGACTATTTTGTCATTACATATAAGGATGAATCCGGCAGGGAAGCAGAATGCAGGCTCAGCGGTCGGAACTATGATAACTTAGATGCTATTTTGAATGAGCTGGTCGCCAAAATAAGCTAAGAGCTGCTTGCCCCGTTAGAAGTGAGCCATGAGACTCCGAGCATACTTCTAACGGGGTTTGTGGTCCCGATTTATCGGGGTTGTCAACCTTCAGCTTATTTATGTTGATTTACCATTTCTTCGAGAAAGAGCGAATAGGGGCTGCTGCGCCGGCTCATTGGGAGGTAGGTATCGCAGGCTGTGGATTGTTTTATTCTGGAAAGTGAGGCAGGCAGATGAATGTATGTGTTGTTGGGCTGCAGTGGGGTGATGAGGGCAAAGGTAAAGTAGTAGATATTCTTGCAGAACGGAACGATGTTGTGGTTCGCTATAGCGGTGGAGCGAATGCGGGTCATACGGTTGTTGTGGGTGATGCAAGCTTTGCGCTGCACCTTTTGCCCAGTGGAGTGGTTCGGCCGGGGATAGAATGCGTAATCGCCAACGGGGTTGTCGTTGACCCGGAGGTGCTGCTGGAAGAGATACGGATGCTTGGGGAAAAGAACATTTCAGTTACGGGCCGGGTGCATATCAGTGAAAATGCACACGTAGTCCTGGACTATCACAAGGCCGAGGACCGGCTTCGTGAAGAGGCTCTGGGCAAGGCGAAGCTGGGCACCACAATCCGGGGCATTGGGCCCTGCTATGCGGACAAGGTGGGCAGAAGCTATGCGGTGCGGATGGCGGATTTTCGTAACCTGCAGACGCTGCATGAAAAACTAAACAGAATCGTGGATTATAAGAACAAGGTTTTCGGGGCCCTATACAACGCACAACCGATTAAGGCCGAGCTAATAATTTCAAAGTGTGAAGAATATGCAGAGAAGCTCGGCAGTTTTTTGAGCAACACGACGCAGTATCTGCACGAGTCAATCGCACAGGGCAAACGGGTTTTATTCGAAGGCGCGCAAGGGGCTTTGCTCGATTTGGACCACGGAACATTTCCATTTGTGACAAGCTCTAATTCAAGCTCACTGGGTATGCCTGCCGGCTGTGGAGTCCCGGCAAGATTAGTGGACAAGTTCGTTGGAGTTGCCAAGGCTTATACAACGCGCGTTGGAACAGGTCCTTTTCCAACCGAGCTCGAGAACGAGGTCGGGCAGTATATTCGAGACCGGGGGCATGAGTACGGTACAACGACAGGCCGACCACGACGCTGCGGCTGGTTCGATGCAGTGGTGTTGTCGTATTCCACAACTATTGGCGGCATAGATGAATTGGCGCTTATGCACCTGGATACGCTAAGCGGCCTGAAGGAATTAAAAGTTTGCCTGGCATATAAAATCAACGGCAAAGAGCTTACATTTTTCCCGTTACAAGAAGACGAGCTTTTGCAGGCCGAGTGCGTCTACGAGGCTGTGCCCGGCTGGGACGAAGAAATAACCGACGTGAAGGACTTCGGGGCTTTGCCGAACAACGCAAAGAAATATGTTCAACTGCTTGAGGAGCTGATTGGAAAGCCGATTAGTATGATAGGGGTCGGACCAAGACGTGACCAGACCATTTTCAGAGACTCATTTTCTTTTACGACAGGATGAAAAATGCCAATAAAGGCACATAGAGAATTGGATATTAGTATCGAGGAAAAACGGCGGAGAAGCGCAAAACTTTTTGGACTTAAAGACAACCAACTGCCTCGTCACATCGCTATAATAATGGATGGTAACGGGCGATGGGCGCAAAAGAGGGGGCTTCCACGCTTCGAAGGGCACCGGCAGGGAGCCAAAACCGTTGAAAAGGTCGTAAAGCACTGTGTGGACGTGGGGATTGAATACCTGACTCTCTATTCGTTCAGTTTAGAGAACTGGAAAAGACCGAGAAATGAAGTCGGCTTTTTAATGCATCTTTACGAGCGATACCTGGTTAATATACGGCCGATGCTGATGAGGAGAAATGTAAAGCTGGTTCATCTGGGCCGGCAGGACAGCCTTCCAGTAGAAGTGGTTAGTGCACTGCTCGAGAGTGTCAAGATGACCGAGGATAATACGGGGATGGTACTGGCACTGGCGCTGAATTATGGTGCAAGGACGGAAATTATTGAGGCCGTGAAAAGTATTTCAAGCAAATATAAAAGCGGGAAACTGAGACTCAAAGACATCGATGAAGAATGTGTTAATCAGCATTTGTACACGGCAGGATTGCCTGAGCCGGATTTACTAATACGCACATCGAACGAGATGAGAGTGAGTAACTTTCTTCTTTGGCAGATTTCATACACTGAGTTCTATGTGACGAAAGCGCTGTGGCCCGACTTTAAAAGAGCGGACCTTAAAAGGGCTATATTAGCTTATGCGGAGAGATGCCGGCGTTTCGGCGGACTCCGGCGAGCTCAGTCGAGCCGGGTGTGATATGTGAAGAACTCAGTAAGGGGCTTGATTCAGGCTAAAAGAAGCTGCATAGCCGGACAATAAGAGATATGGTCAAAAGCAGACTATTTTTCGGAACCCTGATGACGCTGTTTTTCGTGGGGATTGTCCTGCTTGACGGCTGGCTGGACGGCTCGCTAAGCGCCTCTATTGAGAATACCAGAGTGCAGGGTACGATATTGTGTGTGCTGGTGGCTTTGTTGGTGATAGTTGGGATTCAGGAGCTTTCAAGACTGCTGCCGAGGGTTGGGCTGCGGAGTTTCACGCCCGTGACGATTATCAGCTCGTTGCTGTTCGCGACGAGCTGGTATTGGCCGCAACTTTTTCCGATACGGCTTGAGTTGTATCTGGTGCTCGTTGCTGCGGGCACTGTGATGGCATTTTTCCTGTACCAGGCTGTTTTTTACGGCACGGCTGGGGTAATCGCCAACTGTGGGGCAAATTGTTTTTTGGTTTTTTATACAGGTATTTTGGGCAGCCTGGTTCTTGCGGTGCGGATAGAGTTCGGGGTTTGGGCGTTATTAATGTTTATTTTGGTCGTAAAATCTGCCGATATAGGAGCTTACACGGCCGGTAGCTTGTTTGGCAGGCACAAATTTTCGCCTAAAATAAGCCCCGGCAAGACCTGGGAGGGTATGGGCGGCGCGGTATTGTTTTCAGTATTAATCGCCTCGATATTTGCAGCCGGTTGCGGTATAATGAGAGTGTGGCTTGCGGTTTTATTCGGACTTATATTTGCGTTTCTCGGTCAATTAGGCGATCTGGCCGAGTCGATGATAAAACGTAATGCCGAACAAAAAGATTCAGGGCAGAAAGTTCCAGGCTTCGGCGGTGTACTTGACATAATAGATTCACCCTTGATGACGGCCCCGTTTGCGTATCTTTTTTTTGCGATAGCGGCCATGCTGTAGGAACAGAACTTGCAGGTAACGATACAATTAGGCTCTGATGCAAATCGGACGGAGCTGTTTGGTCCGGGTGATAAGTACCTGCGACGCATTCGAGAGAGCTTTGATGTTCAGATTACAGCCCGCGACGGCAATGTGATAGTCCGCGGGACCAAAGAACAGGTGGACAAAGCGGCGGAACTTATCGAAAGAATGCAAAGACGACTGGTGGAACGTGGAGCGTTACGCCTGGAAGATGTTGAGGAGCTTGCCGCCCAGCGAAAGTCTGGTATTGAGCCGGGGGAAAGCCAGGCGATTGTGGTCTATTCACGTAAGGGGATGATCGAGCCTTTCACGAAGGGACAAATGAAATACGTCGAGACAATGTTGAAAGACGACCTTACCTTTTGCACCGGACCGGCCGGTACGGGCAAGACATATCTGGCAGTGGCCATTGGGGTCTCGATGCTGAAGAAAAAACAGATTCGTAAGATAATCCTCGCCCGTCCGGCAGTAGAGGCAGGTGAGCGATTGGGTTTTCTGCCGGGAGATATGCAGGCAAAGGTCAATCCGTATCTCAGGCCCCTTTTCGACAGCCTGGAGGATATGATGGAATTCTCTCAGATGCGAAAATTCCTGGAAATGGACATTATTGAAATTATTCCGCTGGCATTTATGCGAGGTCGCACATTGAACGAGGCGGTGATAATCTGTGACGAAGCACAAAATACGCTGCCTTCCCAGATGTTGATGTTCCTTACGAGGATGGGACGTGGCTCGAAAGTGATTATCACAGGCGATATAACACAAATCGACCTCGAAAGCAAGCAGCGCAGTGGAATGGTTGATGCTATTGAGAAGCTTCGAGGAACAAAAGGCATCGGTATTGTAGGATTGACACAAGCCGATATAGTTCGGCATAGCCTGGTACAGAGTATCGTTGAGGCATATGACAACAGGAAACGTGAGTAAATGGTGGGTAAATGGCACTTATAAAAAAGAAGATAAGTCTGCGGCGAAAACAGGTTCGTGAGACGATAACAGCCGAGCGTCATGAACGTATCAACCAGTTTTTTGCCGGCGGCACGATAGTATCCGGTCTGATGTTTCTGGTCTTTGTCGCGTTAAGCATCGTGATTTTGGCAACAGAAGCAAGTTACACAATGGTGCGATGGAAAAGCAGCATTGAGATTTTTTCAATTTCCACAATAGTTATCTTAATTTGCCTTGGGGCGGCGGTTTACATTTATCACTATGAAAGGCGAATAATAACCAATTATACGCGCAGTATGGCTCTGGCAGGGCTTTATATAGTTCTGTTAATAATAGCGAAGCTGGGTTCTTTTTTCCCCGAATGGATTTATTTGGCGACAGGCACGGCCGTAACCAGCGCCATCATCCTTACGATTTCCTACAACCAGCGTTTTGCGCTTGGTATGAGCCTGTTTTATTCGATTTTGGCCTGCTTTGCCATCGGCCGGCTTGCAAACATAGAGCTTTTCCTGACGATGATGGCAGGTGTTACAGCGTGTTGTTATACACTTAAAGATATCCGTACGCGAATGAAGCTGCTTGAGGTTAGTACGATTGCGGCCTTAGCGGTTCTTTGTACGGCAGTCGCTATGGGCTTTATCCAGGGCCTGTCATACGGGACAATTTCTTTAAACGCCGGCAGTGCAGCAGCGGTAACTATTGCAGTCGGTATTGTGATTCAGGCCCTGCTTCCGCTTATCGAGAGGGCATTTCGTATTGCGACAAGTATGACTCTTCTGGATTACAGCGATGCGAACCAACCTTTGTTGAAGAAACTTGCAATGGAGGCGCCGGGAACATTCAGTCACAGTCTTCTGATTGGTTCGATAGCCGAATCGGCGGCTGAATCGGTGGGTGCCAACGGACTTTTATGCAGGGTAGGGGCTTATTATCATGATATTGGTAAAATTAACAAACCCTCATATTTTATAGAAAATCAGATGGGCGGGACGAGCCGACACGAGCAATTATCTCCGGCAATGAGCCAGTTGGTGATCGTCGGTCATGTCAAGGATGGTATTGAGATGGCCAAGGAATACGGGCTGCCAGCGGTCCTGCGTCAGTTTGTTGATACTCATCATGGTACAACTCTTATCGAGTATTTTTATAACGAGGCCCGAAAGAAGCAGGACGAAAAGCGAGGGCCACTGCTGGAAACTGAGTTTCGTTATCCTGGTCCGAAGCCTCGTACAAAAGAGGCTGCGATTGTTATGTTGGCCGATGCTGTGGAAGGAGCCGTGCGAGCTTTACCCGAGAAAACGCCAACGAGGATAGAGACAGTAGTACACAATCTGGCGCTGAAACGATTGCAGGACGGGCAGTTCGATGAGTGTGACTTGTCTCTGCGTGAACTGAGCCAGATAGAGGCCCGTTTGTCGAAATCTCTGGCTGCACACTATCACGGCAGGATAGCTTATCCCGGCGCGGAAGAGACGGCCGAGCAGAAACAGCCTGAGGCCGAGAAAGCGAGTTAGTATGCAAAATGGAAATGAAGATATAACTGTTGAGCTTGTCGAGTATTTCAAGGGAGTCGATTTCGACTGGGGTCGGCTCAAGAAGATGACCGTGGGTATCTGCCGCCAGTTCGGCCTGAGCAGCGCGGTGGTGAGCGTCGTAGTACTCGATGATGAGTCCATACGTAAGGCTAACAAGAGATTTCTGAAAAAAGATGCTGTCACGGATGTTATTAGTTTTGATTTGTCGGATGAAGGCAAGGCCGAGAAGTCTTTCGAATTAGTAATCAACGGCGAAAAGGCCCGAAAAGAAGGTGAGGGTCGAGGTTATAGACCTGAAGCGGAGCTGGCTCTTTATGTAGTACACGGATTGCTGCATAATCTCGGATTCGATGATTCAGACGAGGCAAAGGCAGAAGAAATGCACCGGCAGGAAGATGAGATTTTACAACAATTCGATTATCAGATAGAATAAGAATACGGGTATATCCGACAGGAAAAAAATAGTCAAATTTGGTATCTGTCGGAGGGTGGTCTTAAAGGGGTATTGACGAATATGGATGACGTTGGCTGGCGGTGGCTGCTGATACTTTTGTTTATGGCCGGTTCACTTTTCTTTTCGGTGGCAGCTATAGCTCTTCGAGCTTTCTCACGTGTAAAATTACAGGAGGCGTTCAAAGCCAGCGGTCGGGAGCATCTGACCGAGAGACTTGTGGACGGCGCTGAGAAGCTGATACTGAGCTGTTCTCTGTATCGGCTTGTTACCAATATCAGTCTTTTCATTTCTTTACTCGGGCTTTATTCGGCGGTTACCAACGGGGCGGTGAGTGTTGGCGGGTATATTGTAGTTGGTATTGTCGCGATAACTATATTCTCAGTTTTTTCTCTTTCTGTTCCGCATGCGTGGGCAAAGTACGGCGGCGAAAAGTTCCTTGTAAATACGTATAACATACTTGTTGCGTTTTCTTATCCGACCCTGCCGATACTTTCTCTGTTTGGGCTTTATGACAAACTCGTTCGCCGGCTGGCGGGAGTTGCGGAGACCAACGCGGAGGAAGAACAGGAAGAAAAGGAAGAAGAGTTCCTAAGCGTCGTTGAGCAGCACAAGATGGAGGGCATCGTCGATGAAGAGGAACAACAGATGATAGAAAACGTGCTGGAATTCAGTGAGACTACGGCAGACAACATTATGACGCCCCGAACGGATATCATTGCGGTCAGTGTGGATACGAACCTGACCGATTTGCTGAAAATTATCGAAGATGCGGGCCACTCGCGCATTCCCGTATATGAGCGGAACATTGACAATATAATCGGGCTGGTTTATGCGAAGGATTTATTGACGCAAATCGGCAGGGACCCTGCAGAATTCAGGTTGCGGGATAAAATAAGGGATGCCTATTTTGTGCCGGAGACCAAATCCCTTCGGGCCCTGCTGCACGAGTTCCAAAATCAAAAACAGCATATAGCAATCGTACTCGACGAGTATGGCGGAACGGCGGGGATTGTAACAATAGAGGATATTCTCGAAGAGCTTGTGGGTGAGATTGTCGACGAATATGAAGAGCTGCCGCCGAAAAGCATAAAGAGAATCGACGAGAGGACGGTCGAGGTTGATGCAAGAATTTATATTGATGATTTCAACGAGGAATTCGACGTGGAGCTGCCGGAGGATGAGGATTACGATACACTCGGAGGTTTTGTTTTCTCACATTTAGGCTATATACCAAAGACCGGCGAAACGTTCGATTACAATAATCTGAAGTTTGTGATTTCGTCCGCCGAGTCAAGGCGGGTAAAGCGCATCAAGATAGAGAAGACCGCCGGGGCCGAGGATTTGAGCCGGGAGAAAGATGCTGAAGAAAGATGAGGCTGTCTGTATACGCACGGTTGATTATTCAGAGACCTCGCAGATTGTAACTTTTTTCGGCAGGGCTGCCGGCAAAATTCGGGCCATTGCCAAGGGCTCGAAACGGCCTAAGTCACCTTTCGGCGGTCCGATCGAGATGTTTTCATGCGGCCCGATAGTTTTTACCGAGCCAAGGGGGCAAAAGCTAAGTGTCCTTACCGAGTTCGAGCAGAGAAATATCTTTGGGGGGCTTCGAAGCAGTCTTTTTGCGCTAAACGGCGCATACCTTGCAGCGGAATTGATAAATTCTCTGACTACCGATTCGGACCCGCATCCGCAACTCTATGACAGCTTTGTGAAATTTCTGCGAGACTCTGAACAAATAAAGAATAAGCCCACTCTGCTTGCTCGGTTGGTGCCGTTCCAACTGGATTTGTTACGGGAGGTCGGGACCTTTCCCGTGCTGGACCATTGCACAAACTGCAAAAGGACCTTCAACAATGACTGGGGCGAGGTTTATTTTAGCAGCCTTGCGAACGGGCTGGTCTGCCGGGATTGCGAGGCCAGTTTTGTTGATAAGGTGAAAATCAGATCGAAGGCGGCGGTCTGTCTGAATGATTTAAAAAAGATAAAACAGGCTGATGAAAAAACATTGATTGAAATTGAAAAGGCCTTGATTTATCACTTTACCGAGATTCTGCACCACCCGCCAAAAACGGCAAAATATGTTCTGCAATCCCCCGGACGCCTAACGGCGGATTAATCCATGAAAAGTTTTTAGACATAAATCAATTCCGGCTCGATGAATGTCATTGCTTGGTAAGTAACTGCCCGGCCCGAGCTATGTAAAATTGTCCGCTGTAATGGAATTTTTCAAACAACAACTCACAAAGCCATAAGAAGAAAATTATCCGGCAAAATTGCGCGCACCCACAGGGCAATTTGCTTCCAAGCGGTGAATGTGCGAACTTCGATTACGAGAAGCAATTTGGCGTAATGAGAGGTAGGATAAGCGCGATAAGTAATACAATCGCTATAAAAACAATTATAATCCCCAGGAGTACCCAGGCGACAATGGATGTTTTGTACTTGATATGCGGTGTAGCAGCTATGACCTGCCGGTACTGGGGAGAGAAGACCATGGAGCCCTTTTTGCTAAACACCAAATACAAAATGCATGCATTGATGAGCGTTCCTAAAGGAAACGCCAATAAGCCGATGCCGGACAAAATGCCGGTTGGAATCCTTGTCCATGACTTGAGCGAGCAGAGCCCCCTTGCAACCCAAAACTGAAAAAGGCCAAGACTGATACAAAAGGCAGCTGCAGTGATTCTAACGCCAAGGGAGGCTTCTTTGGCTGAAAAAAGAGCACTGATGCCAATTAAAATCGTTAAGATTGCACCGAGATAATACAGTGCGCCAATGGACTTAACAGAAGCTTCGTGTCTGATGTGTTTCCTGCGTACTTCTTCGACCGTGGCATCTGTCGGAGCAGGAGGGTTCGGCGGTTGATTTGAGTTGTACGATGAATCCTCATTCATGTTTTACTTTTCTTGACGGCAAATATAATAATACCTGTGGTAGAGTTATGAATCTCTTTTCGTAAGGATAATATTATGACCGGTTGTAGGTGTAAAGTAAAGGGGAGATTTGCGCTGTGCCCACAGGGCAAGTCCACAGAAGGTGCCACTTGAGTCATACAGTAAAAAAGTGTCCGAGCAGAAGGCAGCACATAGGGCGTAATGCGCATACGGGCGAATAGTTAAAGAGGACCCCCATGATGAACCTGTGGGCCAACCGAAACAGAAGCGCAATGAATTCCGATAAATAATATTTGGACGAGTAGTCTGGGGGGAGGAAATTTTTTATGTTGACAGGGGATTAAGAAAGATTAAAATAGAGAGAGCAACGGTGGTAATTTTTATTGATTCCAGGTCCCTGACAGAAAAGCGAGCGAGCAACCGTTGAGGATATTCGCTAAGCTACGAGAAACATCATGGGGTTTTATTATTTGGCCATGAACTTAAAGTATTCGCTATTCAAGGAGATTAAGGTCTCAATTTATTGGTGTAGTTAAAATGTAGGGGCTTTTTTAGGAGATTACAAGATGGCGGGAATGACATTATCAAAAATCGGGAAAACAGCTAAAAGGTCGGTAATTGGAGCAATTAAGGGGACAGGTGAGGTGGCAAGTGCGATTGTTGAAACAACAAAAGATGTATTAGCGGTTGCGGTTGATGGTGTGGCCCAAGTAGCAGTTGCGGCAGAAAAGGCCGTCGGCAGCATCGTAGGTGGAGCGATAGAGGCAGCCAGTGAGACCGGGCAAGATATCGGAATAGCAATTAAGTCGTCGGTCAAGGGAGTAGTCAAAGGAGCCTCGGAGGTTGGAGCAGATGTTGGGAAAACGGCGGTTGCAGCTGTTGATGGAGCGGTAAAAGCCGCGGGTGAAATAGGCGCTGACACCGCAAAGGCAATGGAACAAGCCACTACAGGCGCAATAGAGGCCGCCGAAGAGATTGGCAGTGATACTGCTGATGCCGTGCGCGAGGTTCTTAAAACTGCTGTCAAAGGGAAGAGCACTAGCGAATAGCCCTGATGCCGGGGAGCGGGGGTAATCGTGTAGAGGCCAATGTTCAAGGCAAGAGAAAGGAATGTGAAAAGATGACTGGAAATGCAAGCTGCACAAGCGCGGAGCACAATACACACATTTGTGCATTGAAGGCCGAAGATTTTGACAAGAAGAATCCAGAGAAGTTCAAGCAGTTAACCGCGGACCCAAAATACAAATGTGCCAACTGTGGTGCCATGGTAAAAGACAGCAAGAATGTATGTGAACCGGTCGAACTATAGGTATGTATATGGCTGAGATCGCATAGCCAGTGGTAAAGATGAAAAAGACAGCGTTGAGGCCGCCCTGACACCACGCAGGGTGCAGGATTAAACGAAGCGGAAGCCGGATTCCTCCACTTCGTCCGCCTACGGCGAGACTTCGGTTGTGATGATGTTTCGGGGTAGCTACAGGGCTTTTTCGACACCCTCGCCGTATTCTTTATCAGCTTTACGGAAATGGTCGAGCATTTTTTTCTGTATTTCCTTCGGTGCTTTACGGAGCGAGCCGGCAATGTTCATAACCAGTCTTTTCTGCTCATCAGGCGGCATCAAACGATAAAGGTTTCCCGGCTGGATGTAATCGTCATCGACACCCCGCTTCTGCTCATACCAATCGGCATCACCGGAGATTTTGAGAGGAGGTTCTTTATATGAGGGGTCGGCCTTAGGGCCGCCAAAGCTGTTGGGCTCATAATTTGGTGAAGCCCCGCCGTTATCGTCGAACCTCATTTTGCCGTCGCGCTGATAATTATTCGCTTTTGTCGCGTGCGGACAGTTTATAGGCAGGCGCTCAAAATTGACGCCGAGGCGATACCTGTGAGCATCGGCATAAGAGAAGATTCGAGCCTGAAGCATTTTGCAAGGTGAGAAGGAAATTCCCGGAGGAACATTTGCGGGAGAAAAGGCAGACTGCTCAACTTCTGCAAAGTAGTTTTCAGGATTTTTGTTCATCTCAAGCACGCCGACCTCGATGAGCGGGTAATCTCCGTGAGGCCATACTTTAGTCAGGTCGAAGGGGTTCCATCGATAGTTTTCTGCTTCGGCTTCGGGCATAACCTGAATGGAAAAGGTCCACTTGGGGAAGTCGCCTTTTTCAATCGCCCCGAAGAGCTGCCTGGTGTGATAGTCGGGATTATCTCCCGCAATTTTGTCAGCTTCTTCCTGCATAAAGCACTGGATTCCCTGCTGAGTCTTGAAATGGAATTTAACCCAGAAGCGTTCGTTTTTGGCGTTAATGAAACTATAGGTGTGACTGCCATAACCATTCATATAAGGGATGCCTTTAGGAATGCCCCTGTCAGAAAAGAGGATTGTCACCTGGTGAAGTGATTCGGGGACCTGCGACCAGAAATCCCACTGCATCGTGTCGTTCTTTGCATTTGTCTTCGGGTCTCTTTTCTGGGTATGAATGAAATCAGGGAACTTGATTGCGTCCCGGATGAAGAAGGTCGGTGTGTTGTTTCCGACCATATCCCAGTTTCCTTCTTCTGTGTAGAACTTCAGCGCAAAGCCCCTTACATCGCGCACGGTGTCTGCGGAGCCCTTCTCGCCCGCGACGGTAGAGAACCGGCCGAAGACTTCCGTTTTCTTGCCAACTTTCGAGAATATTTTGGCCTTGGTGTATTTTGTGATGTCCTTCGTAACAGTGAATATGCCGTGTGCGCCAGAGGCCTTTGCATGCACAACACGCTCTGGGATGCGTTCCCGGTTAAAATGAGACAGTTTTTCGAGCAGGTGATGGTCCTGCATTAATGTCGGACCTTTTTCTCCAGCGGTTAGAGACGTTTGATTGTCGGACACCGGAATGCCCGCTGCGGTAGTTAGTTTTTTTTCATCCATTTTTCTTCCCCTTATTTAATTTCATCTAAAATCCAGGCAATAATATACAGCACTATTTGTAAGGAGTTTAGTATAGTAGGGAGAAAAAGTCAAGATTTACAATATTTTAGAGTTTTTGTAAAATTGGGGCGAACCCTTTGGCGAGAATTTGGCACATTATTATAGAATTCGATCGAATCAAAAATAGATATGCAAGAGATTAGTAAGGCGATAGGATGTTACGAGGAGCAACACGGCCTGATGTGGAAAAACTGGGGCCTTGTCGGGGGTTTCGGGTATTCAGATGATAAGGCCAGGAAATTTGCCGAGCCCGACATTCAGCGGCAGATATCAACAATCATACTTGAGGCCCGCGAAAAAGAGGCCGAGGCAATTAAACATCTCGAGCGCGCTTTGAAAAAGTAAATTTGCGCATGGTGATGGCAAAACTGACCGAATCTAAATATAAAATCATTGTGAGGTGCAATTCGGGTCAGCGGGATTACTGCACTTTAACCAGTTGGCGGCGATGGATGAAAAATCCCTGAAGTCAATGTAGCAGTCCTTGTTAAGATCGTATGGAGAGTATTCGGTGCCCGGGTCGCCGCACTGGGCAGGCTGAGGCGCCTTGTAATTCTCGCCCCTCGGATAAGGCAACAGGCCCATACCAGCCCAATTTATTGGAATATTAATGGGCATATCTCCCATATTGAACGATTGAACCGTCGGTTCGACGGTCCACCACTCGTCAAAATTCCAAAGAGGGCTTCCTTCGAGCAGGCCGTAACTGTGCCCGAACCTGAAATTACCGACCCACGTCAGCTCAACATTTCCTGATTCAGCAGGCTCCAGATTCAACTCGTGTGTTTCGGGGTCCTGGAAATATTCGTATTCAGCGCAGAACCGGAATTCGCCGACTACCTGCTGGCCAGCGGAGTCGCTATACATATCAAACGCACCGACAACATATCCGCCGGTTATATTAGGTTCAATGACGTTTGCTCCGGCCGGCAGGATGGGCGAATGCAGACCAAATGAAAAGCCCGGTGACGGAATGTTAGGATCTTCCGGCGGGTATATAAAGGTCAAAATATAATTGGTCAACCTGTTCGCAACGCCGGAATTCGGGTCGTAAGGCAAGACAACTTCGGTAGTGGCGGTTACCGATTCACCCTGTGCTATGGGGTAGCTCGAAACATCCCATCGAGCAAGCAGGAAAGTTCTCAGCCCGGCCTCGTAAATAAAATCCAGCGAGGGCTGGCAGGCGTCGATGGCCATTTTGTAGGTTAAAATTGTATTGTTCGAAGCCAGGATATGAGCAACTTTTACCGCAGAAGTGCTGCTCGGATTACTTCTTTTATACGAAGCAATGATTTTCTGTGTGACGGTATTATTGGGGTCATTGGCATCAATAACGGGACACAATGTTACAATATGCTTAATAAAGGGCGAGCCACTATAATTCAAATACCAGCCCGCACCGTAAAAGTTACTGAAATCGTATTCCTGTACATCACCATAATAGTCCATCCCATCAGAATCGGTGACATATATGGAATCTGGATTGTCGGTCAGGTCATTTGCATCGCCGTCGTCGCCCCAAAGCGTAATGATATGTCCTGTATTTACTCCCCAACTGAGACTGACTCCCACCATCTGGCATCGTCTTAGCTCGTTACCCATAAACTCAGGCAGGTCATCGGTCGCATTGAATCCAAAGCCCTGCAGGTTATGGAGATAAGGTGTAGCCGTGGTGTGGCCATACCTGGTTACAACGGTATAGGGATTTATTCCTTTCATAGTATTATTCGAAGACTTGAGCCAGGCGCTTATTGCCTGGTCGGCCCAGCCGGGTCCTGTGCCGTGCGTGTTTACGAGTTGGTTATAAATGCCGTCGGCCCTTTGCTGAACAGTCGCGCCCGAGCCGTAACCAGCGCCGGCGAGCATATTAGCAGCCGCCACCAACCAACACGTACTGGTGTTGTTGTGCCCATGTGTTCTTTTATCTACATCAGGAGGCGGGTCCATCTTCATCCAGTCAGCAGATGCATTAATAACAAAGAAATTTAATACAAAAATTATGAACGCTAATCCGCTGTTATATCTCGATTTGTTTGCTGCAAACATGACATCTCCTCCTTTTGAATGTATCCGGTTATCCTACATGAGATAGAATATTACTACTGAACTATACGGAAGGGCCTCTTTTTCAATAGAATATCACATCTGTCTTTAAAAATCAAGGATTTTAACTTCGTCCTGAGGGATTATAATTGTGGGTTTGGCTGGCGGAGGCCGTGACGACTTATTGTTTTTTTTCGAAGAGTTCGGGCTGGTCGGTGGTGTTTTTGCTTTTGTGGTATTTCAGACTCAGGTGCTTGCATGCGGCTTTTGTGATTTCCCGGCCGCGTTTTGTTCGGCGGACGAAGCCGACCTGCAGCAGGTACGGCTCGACAACATCTTCGAGAGTGTCCCTTTCTTCGCCTAACGTGGCGGCAATGGCTTCGATGCCGGCCGGGCCGCCTTCGTAAACGTCGGCAAGCGTTCGCAAAAAGGCCCTGTCCAGCTCGTCAAGGCCGAGTGAATCTATCTGCTCCATCTTAAGCGCATTTTCGACAATACCTGTTTCGAGTTTGCCGGAGCCTTTGACCTGTGCGTAGTCCCTGACGCGTTTTAATAATCTGTTTGCTATCCGGGGCGTTCCGCGTGAACGCGCGGCAATCAACTCGAGCGTGCCGTCACAACAAGGCAATTTCAGAAGCCCCGCGGAGCGGTCAAGTATCCGGGTCAATTCCCCGGTCGAATAAAAGTCGAGGTGATAAAGCAATCCGAACCGGCCCCTAAGGGGCGGGCTTAACAGACCCAGTCTTGTCGTGGCGCCAATCAGTGTGAAACGCTTAAGAGGGAAATTGATGGTCTTGGCGTGGATACCGCTGTCAACGGTAAAATCGACTTTGAAGTCTTCCATTGCCGGGTAAATGAATTCCTCGACCGGAGTGCTAAGGCGGTGAATCTCGTCGATGAAAAGAATATCGCCGGTGTTCATATTGGTCAGCAGGCCCATAACGTCACCCTGTTTGTTCAGCGCGGGGCCTGACGAGGCGCGAAGGGAAACGTTCATTTCTTTAGCGACGACGTTGGCTAAAGTGGTCTTGCCGAGACCCGGTGGGCCGTGAAAGATAATGTGCTCCAGCGGCTCGTCCCTCTGTTGTGCGGCGGTGATGGCAATATTGAGTTTTTCGATGACGCTGACCTGGCCGACGCACTCGGCAAGGGTTCGCGGGCGAAGAGAAAGATTGAAGCTTTCCTCCTGCGCGTTTAACGAATCGGAATTTATCACTCTATCTATAGCCACGATAATACAGTCCAAAAAATCAACAGTGGCACGGCCATTCCTTCGACTCCCTTGATCCTGCTCGGGACGGGTTCGCTCAGGACAGTCCTGATCGTGTCTTCACGGGCTGGAAGCCCGTACTACGAACTATCAACTCAAAACTATTAACTATCTTTAAACCTCGATTCCCTGCTTGATTCTGTACGCCAAAGGTACAAGCTGCTCGGCGGACTTGATTTCCGGATGTCTTTCGCAGGCAAGGCTGATTAAATCTATCGCTTCTGAGCGTCTTTCGCCCCAGGCAATCAGGATCTCGAGGGCCTCGGCCTGGAAGCGTTCGAATCTGAGTTGCGTGGCGGCCGGGGCCGCACCGAAGGCAAAACTCTGCAGTTTGCCCTTCAGCTCAGCAATGATTTGTTGAGCCAGGCGCTTGCCGACCTCAGGCAGTGAAAGCAAAAGCTTCTCATCGCCGTTTTCAATGGCCTCGGCGATTGTTCCAATGGGCATATTCAGCGAGCGCAGGGCCTTTCTTATGCCGATGCCTTTAACGCTGATAAATTTCGCGAAGAAGTCCTTCTCGCCGGGGCTTAGAAAGCCGACCATTCTCGGTATGAGATTGCCGCCGGCCGGATTTCCTTCGTAATATTCCATCGTGCAGAGCGTAACATCCTGTCCGATTTTGCCGGCCAGCGCATTCACACCGTAACCCGGCAGCATTAACTCATAGACAATCGGGCCCACCTGTACGTGTACGGCTTCTTTATCGATTTTAAGCAGTTTTCCCTGAATCTGGGCAATCATAAACTCGTTACTCGTCGTTCGTATCTCGTATTTCGCTATAAAGTATTTTTTCTTAAAGCTCGTTTGCACAGCACAGTGCCGCGGCAATTGCATCGGCGACGTCGGCAGGGGCCGGCAGCTTTTGCAGTCCCAGCAGCGACTTTATGGCCCTTTGGACCTGCATCTTTGAGGCCCTGCCGTTGCCGGTTACCGCTTTTTTTATGCGGGTTGCCGAGAAACTCCTGACCTCAATTTCCGCAGCCGCTGCGGCCTGCAGTATAACTCCTCTGGCGTGTCCCATCAATATCGCCGTTTTCGGATGAGCGTAATGTGAATACAGCTCTTCGACCGCGACCAGGCCGGGCGAGAACTTTTTTATTAACGCCTGAAAGTCCTTTGCAACCTGGTTAAGCCGAAGCGCTATGGACGCCGAGGAGTCCGTCCGGACAAGGCCGGCCTCGAGAAGCTTCTCTGCACTCCGGTTTTTATCCAGTACGGCATAACCGCATACCTGCAAGCCTGGGTCAATGCCGAGAATCCTCATTTGAATCTCCAAACGGTCTCGCCCGGTTTGTCCTCCAGCACGATGCCGTGTTTATCTAATAAATCGCGCATTTGGTCCGCCGCTGCAAAATCCTTTTTCCTCCGCGCCTCGTTTCTCTGCTCAATTAAAATTTTGACAATGGAATCTATCATTTTAGTATCCGGAGCGGTCTGCAGGTAATCTTCTTTTACTATACCCAGACAGTCTCCACCCAGCTTTCTGAATAAGCTATCAATTTCTTTTAGCGTATCTTGGGTAGTTTTGGGATTTTCGAGCACGCTATTTGCCAGGCGAACCAGGTCAAAAATAACCGACAGGGCCACCGCCGTGTTCAAATCATCGTTCATTGCCTCTTCGAACTTTTTGGTAAAATCAGCAAGCTGCATCTGTATCCGCTCGTTGAGCTTTCCCTCAGGCAATTGAGAGACTTTTTGCCTGACGTTTATCACCGTTTTTTTTATTTTATCGTATCCACTTTGGGCGGCGTGCAGGGCGGCGTCGGAGAAATCGAGCGGGCTTCTGTAATGGCTGTTAAGAACCAATTGCCTTATCGCCAGCGGCTCGTATGCCCGGCTTAATCTTTCGTGCTTTCCGCTAAAGGCCTGCTTAAGTGTTATGAAGTTGTTCAGGCTCTTACCCATTTTTTGGCCTTCAACAGTGACCATATTATTATGCAGCCAGTATTTGGTAAACTGCGCGTCGTTGGCCGCCTGGGACTGGGCGATTTCGCACTCGTGGTGCGGGAACTGGTTCTCGATTCCGCCGCCGTGGATATCGAACGGCTGGCCGAGATACTTTGTACTCATAACCGAGCACTCAAGGTGCCAGCCGGGAAAGCCCATTCCCCAGGGGCTTCGCCACTGCATAATGTGGTTCGGCTCGGCCTTTTTCCATAGTGCAAAATCGGCGGGGTGTTTCTTTTCCTGCGAGACCTCCACCCGCGCGCCCGCGAGCATTTCCTCCACGTTCCTTCCTGATAGCTTGCCGTAATCCTTGAATTTCGAAACGTCAAAATATACCGAGCCGTTGACCTCGTAGGCGAAACCTTTGGCAACCAGCTTTTCGACAAGCTCGATTTGTTCCGGGATATGGCCTGATGCTCGTGGGCTTATATCCGGCCGCAGACAGTTTAGTTTGTCCATATCCTCGAAGTAGCTGCGGGTATATTCCTCTGCAAGTGCCATCGGGTGTTTTTTCTCTTTAGCTGCCGCCTTTGCGATTTTGTCCTCGCCCTCGTCGGCGTCGTCGGTCAGGTGGCCGACGTCGGTTATATTTTGTACGTATGTTACGGCATAGCCTGAATAACGCAGATAGCGGACCAGTATGTCAAAGCTGATATAGCTCTTGGCGTGCCCTAAGTGCGCGTGGCCGTAAACGGTCGGCCCGCAGACATATATTCCGGCCCGGCCTTCTTCCAAAGGTTCAAAGGGCTGTTTTTTTCTTGTAAGTGTATTGTAAAGCTGTAAGGTCATCGATTTTTTCCCGACACTGATTTACACTGTTTTTTATTAGACACGGATTAACACCGATTTACACGGTATTTTTAAAAATCAGACACGGATACCTATGGCATAAATTTACACGGATTAACACTGTATTTTTTAGACACGGATTTACACGGATTAACACTGTCTCATCTTTTCAAGTTAAACACAAGTGAACACTGTGCTATAAAGAAGCTTTTTGTCCCTCGAAGGTTAATCTTTCCCGTCATTTTAAGACTCTCCTAAATTTAAACCATCCAAATATTCATTGCAAAGATTTTGGTCTTTATTGAAAAATAGATTATACACTTTTTCATTCGACAGTATTTTACTAAATACACTTCTAACTAAATCTTCTAAATCGTTTATAGCGTGCTCTATCTTGTCAATACTATATTTGCCACCGTGAACAATTTTTGACCGAATACCATATAAGTCCTTGACGTTAGCGAAGAGTTTCTTTCTTTTATCGAAGTTGTTGGGCGTTAAAAACCATGCTATCCTCGAAGCAAGTTGAAAAGTAATTTCTTTTGAAGTTGTGCAAAACAGTGTCTCAAGAGAAGACATAACAGCCACGAATCTGTGGGGGTTTTCCAGCCTGCATGCATTTGTAAAGAGTTGAAAAGCTCTGATAAACCTTTGTCCCGAAGCTCCCTTGTATAGTTTGCGGTCTAACTTTGCAATTTCCCTCAGATAAGCACCGTGGTAACCTTCAAAAAACCACTTACCGCCTAGTTCTTTACCTATCTTTATAGGGATAGCTTCCCCCCTTTCCTCATAAGCTGATGTAGCTAATTCTTCTGCCTTTCGTTTAGTGTTTGCATTACCGGCTGCGACATATCCTTTTTGTTTATTTTTATCATTGAATGTATTTTTAAGCTGCTTGATCCTCAATATCGGGGATAGTCTGCTCCAATACGTGTATAAACTCAAAATCATCATGTTCGCCTGCACCGGTTCAGAATACTTAATATCAGGTTCATAATAGTCCCAATTAGGCTCCAGTAACTGCAGACTTTTAGTATCTAATTTCTGAACTGGGCCACTTGTTAAAATCCAAAAAGACCTCCAAAATGGCTTTGGGACATATTCGAATAAAAGCAAACAATCAAATAATCTTCTAAGTATTGCGTCGCCGACAGTAGTGTAAATTGCTGCAGAGCCAATAGGGGAGCCTTTAATAGGCCAAGGATGTGGGATTTCCACCCCAAAAACAGCCTGGGCTCCCTGTAATAGTAGTATAACATTGTCAGAACATTTCTGTTCCTTCGCAAGATTCGCAAGACTTCGATATAACCGTGGAGTCTTTGGGCTAAAACAAAAACTTACTGCAGGAAGTGAATTGGCTTTTCTGTCTGGCCATGGTATCTTCTTTTCCAAATTTAACTGTGGAAGTGGCGTTAATATGGTATAAGTTTCAGGCATTTTTGGGTACTGCCAATATTACTTTAATACATTCCTAGAAAAAAATAAAAACAGTGTTAATCCGTGTTAATCTGTGTCTAATAAAAACTGTGTTTATCCGTGTCTAAAAATACCGCGTTAATCTGTGTCTGCATCATAGCCGAAAACGCGGCGTTTGACTTCGACAGACTGGCCGAAGTTTATTAACAATCCTACGTTTATACCTGATGCTTTTAGATAATTAACAAGCTGGACCTCATGTATGGATTCCAGTTTGCTCACCGCTTTGACCTCAACGATGATTTTATCTTCAACAATTATATCCGCAAAGTAATCACCGACAACCTTGCCGTGATATGACACTTTTAGCGGAGTTTCGACAGCATGTTTTAAACCCGCTTCATCCAGTTCGACAGCAAGGGCGTTTTTATATACCTTTTCGAGAAATCCGTTTCCTAATTCCTTATGGACGTTATATGCCGCGGCTATGATTTTCTCGGATAACTCCTTGTGTTTTAACGTTTTAATATTCATAACTTTTTATAAAACAGTGTCAATTCGGTTTATATGATTCTTTTAATTTGTCTTTTCAACAGTACGGCGGCGGTGGCGGCAATCGCCTGGCCTGCGCCGATTTCGCCTAAGCCTTCATTGGTCTTGGCCTTGATGTTCACTACCGCAAAGTCAATTCCCAAAAGACCTGCTATGCATCTTTTCATCTGCCCTTTAAGTTGTCCGAGTTTCGGCTGCTCGGCGTGAATTATCAGGTCAACATTCACTACTTCCCATCTTTTTTTGGTGATTTTTTCTTTTATGACAAGCAAGAATTCTTTGCTGTTTATGTCCTCGAAGTCCGGGTCGGTGTCAGGGAAATGGGTGCCGATGTCGCCCATTGCCGCCGCACCGAGTATCGCGTCAATAACCGCATGCAGAGCCACGTCGCCATCACTGTGCCCAGCCAGGCCCAGAGAGTGCGGGACATAGACACCGCCGAGCATAAGTTTTCGTCCCACTACCAGCCTGTGAATGTCGCTGCCGATGCCGGTTCGATATTCGTATTGTACCTCTATGCTCACAGCGTCCCCTTCGTGCTTGGTAGCTCTTTGCCGACGATTTTGACGGCGTCGGCGAGTGCCTGGCCGAGAGCCTTGAAAATCGCCTCGGCGATATGGTGGCTGTTCACGCCGTAAGGAACATTTATGTGCAGGTTAAACCTGCCGTTATTTGTAAAACTCCGCAGCATCTCTTCGATACACTCGACGTCGAAGTCGCCGATTTTGTCCGTTCGGTAATCGACGCTATATACGCAATAAGGCCGGCCGGACAGGTCAACGGCAACATTGGCAAGCGCGTCTTCCATCGGGACCGAGCTTTGGCCATATCTTGCGATGCCTTTTTTGTTACCAAGCGCCTCAGCGAGGGCGCTGCCGAGGCATATCGCGACGTCTTCAACAGTGTGGTGCGCATCAACCTGCAAATCGCCTTTGGCCTTGACGCTCAGGTCCATCCTGCTGTGTTTGCTCAGGTGGCTCAGCATATGGTCGAGAAAGCCGATGCCCGTATCGATGTCATATTTGCCGATGCCGTCGAGGTTAAGCTCGAGTTTGATGTCAGTTTCTGCGGTCTTACGTTCGATTTTTGCCTTCCGGGGCGGGTTATTAATCCTTTTTTTCATAACAGTACATCCTTATTTCGATAATATTTCTTTGAGAGCGCTAATCAGTTTATCATTCTGCTCCGGCGTTCCGACAGTGATTCGCAGTTTGTCCTTAAGGCCTGGATACGCAAAATATCTTATGTAAATTCCACGCTTGACGAGTTTTTCGTAAAGATGCAGGGCATCGGTGCCATCGTATTTAGCCAACAGGAAGTTGGCCTGGCTGTCGGGCACGTCAAAGCCAAGTGCTTTTAGTTGTTCAGTCAGTTTTTTGCGTCTGGCTTTTATTTTTTCAACCGTGTTTCGAAAATAAACCTGGTCCTGGATGGCCGCGGCGGCCGCTTCGTTGGCAATAGCGTCAACATTGTAAGAATCCTTCAGCTTCAGCAGCCCTTCGATTAGCCGGCGATGCGCAAAGGCAAATCCGAACCGGATGCCCGCGAGCGAATAACCCTTACTTAATGTACGAAGGATAATAACATTGTCGAACTTCGCGAGCAGACCAAGGCAGTTGTCTTTAGCGAAATCGACGTATGCTTCGTCGATTAGCAGTACGCCGGAGATTTCATCAGCTAAGGATGCCAGTTCATCCGGGCTTATGAACGAGCCGCTGGGCGCGTTCGGATTGCAGACGATGGTCAGGGCCGAACCGGTTTTGGCCAGTTTGGCCGGCAGGTTGTATTCTTCATCGAAGGCGATTTCGATGGTAGGGCAGTTATGCAGCTCGGCCAGGACCGGATATAGCGAATAAGTCGGCACCGGATAAGCGAGTGGTCGATTCTCGTCGCAGAAGGCACGAATGGCGATACTTAACAACTCGTCGCCGCCGTTGGTGCAAATTATGTTCTCGGCGGATATCTTAAAGACTTGCGCGGCTGCTTTGCGAAAATTGTTGGCTTGCGGCTGAGGATATCGGCGAATTTGCTCCGCTGATATATTGCGAATTACCTCCAGCACGGCCGGCGAGGGCGGATAGGGATTTTCGTTGGTGTTAAGCTTGACAATATCGAGCTTGTCCGGCTGCAGGCCCGGTATGTAACCAATGGCTTTTTCTACATTGTCCCTGAAATAGCTCATAGTAATTGATTATCGATTATTGATTATTATTGAAGATTATACGGCGCTTTGGCTGGAAGTGAAAGTGTGATTTTTACGCCTGTTGACAAGGAAACGGGAGTGATTGTCATTCCCGAACAAGCGGGAATGCACTTTATCTCTGTTTTTTTCTGCCCTTTTCCCTTGAAAAATATCACAATATATTTATTGTTAATAATTGTACAATGCAAACTAAAACGGAGGTAAAAAAATGAAAAGCTATGTTTTCTCTATACAGATTGGACTTGCTTTGATGTTTTTTCTTTCGGCAGTTGCTCAAGGCGATCCGGTTGTCCTGGACCCGAACTTTTACATAGAAAAGTTTGCTGACGTAAATTTCCCACTTGCGCTAGAGATTCCGCCCCCTAATAGTCCATTTGGCAATTTTCTATACGTCTCCAGCGCAGATCTGCGACTTTTCCCAGGCACCGGTCCTCCAGACCCTATTCTTCGAGTTGACCTTACAACCCGTCAGGTTACGACCTTCTATAATCTCCCAGCAGAATCAGATCCGGTATGGATGGTTTTCGGCCCCGGGACGCCCTTTACTGAAAATCTCTACATAAGTTCCAACAATCGGGATGGTGGTCAGTATGGTGACTATGGCGGTTCCATTGTATTTCTCGAACCGAATCCAGACGCCAATGGCGAATGTTTTCTTACACCTCCACCTCCTCCGATAGTTCTCAGCGAACCAGATGGAATTGCCTTTGGGCCAGGAGGTGCTTTCGGTACGGACCTTTTCGTCTCAAATACGGGAGACCCTCCCTACGATATCGCCTTGGTATCGCCGGCGGGCGCGCGTAGTACCTTTGTCGGCTTTTCAGGACACACAACAATCGCCTTCGGGCCTGGCGGGGCATTTGGTAACGGCCTTTTCGTTTTGGATGGACAAAGTGGGGCTTTGTCCACAGTCGATTCAAATGGAGAGTTCACGACATTTGTCTCAATTCCGAGTTTTGCAGCCCCATGTCGCTACGCGGCTATTGCCTTTTCGCCACTTGGGCCCTTTGGAGAAAACATGTATGTTTCCGCGAGGGTGTCCACTGGGATTTCCTTATTTCGGATAACACCGACGGGAATAGTTACCGAATTTGCCAGGGGATTTATTGGTGCTTCGGCAAGTGGTGGTGCAGTTCCTACATTTCCAAGCCCTGATGGTCTAGTATTTTCTAATGATAGAAAGTCGCTGTTTGTCTCAGATATGCTCGGACAAGCGATTTATAGGATAGCTCAACCTCGGGGTGATATGGACAATGACTATGATGTGGACTTCGTTGATTTTGCTTTGTTCGCCATTCACTGGCTGGATACAGGCTGTGGCCCCCAGAATAACTGGTGCGGGAAAGCTAACGTGACTGGAGATGGTGAAGTAAATTTGGATGATTTACGAGATTTGACTATGAACTGGCTTGAAGGTGTCAATCCGTAGGCGCGTTTTATTTCATGAGAATTCACAAATTAACAAAGATGGATTGAAGAAGAAACCGCGAAAGACAAGGTTAATTGCTTCGAGATATGAGATTTACTTTCCGCAGTAGTCGATAAGGCGGGCGATTTCGCTTCGCAAATCCTTGCGATTGACAATCATATCAATGAAGCCGTGCTCGAGCAGAAATTCCGAACGTTGAAAACCTTCGGGCAGTTCGACCTTGATGGTCTCGTAAATTGTTCTGGGGCCGGCGAAACCAATAAGGGCGTCCGGCTCGGCAATGATAACGTCACCGAGCATCGCGAAGCTTGCGGTAACACCGCCGGTTGTCGGGTCGGTCATGACGGAAATGAAAAGGCCGCTGGCCTCGTCATATTTGGCCAGCGCGGCGCTCGTCTTGGCCATCTGTCCCAGCGAAACTACGCCTTCGTGCATCCTGGCCCCGCCCGAACAGCTTACTACAACCAGCGGCAGCGACTGCTCGGTCGCATGGTCGACGGCCGTGCAGAACTTCTCCCCGACCACCGAGCCCATAGAGCCGCCCAGAAAGTTGAAGTCCATTACCCCCAGCATCACACCTCTTCCTTTCACGAAGGCCTTGCCAATCCTGAGTGCCTCCGCGGTCTGTGTTTTTTTCGCGTTTGTCCTGATTCGCTGCTTGTAGCTTGTGCCGCGGAATTTGAAGTTGAGCGGATCGGATGTACTAAGCTCCGAAAGCAACTCCTGAAAAGAACCTTCATCGACGAGATAGTTGATTCGGGTCTGGGCGTCGATGCGAAAATGGTAGCCGCATTCGGGACAGATATTCAGATTCTGTTCGACGGATTTTTTGTGGAGCATGTGCTGGCACTTTGGGCAGGCGAGCCAAAGGCCGCTGGGCATTTCTTTTCTCGGCTTCAGAGAAAAGCCATTCCACTGAGAATCTTTTTTCTCCGGCATAATCGTTCCCGTCTTAGTTTTGGCTGTTCGGCTGCGCATTTTACCATAAACTCCGTCCAAAACCAAATCAGATATGAAAGTTACGAAGGAGAAGTGCAGGCTTTTCTTATTTCGTTTATCGCGGCAAGGCGGTCGGGCTGCGAGAATATAGAATTGCCTATCACCAGTGTATCGGCGCCGTAGGAGACCAGGCGGGCGGCGTTGTCGGCATTTATGCCGCCATCTACCTCGATGCGGACCTTATCCCCGACAATTTGCCTTACGCGCACGCATTTTTTTGCCGCCTGTTCTATCAGCTCTTGTCCTCCGAAGCCCGGCTCCACCGTCATTACCATAATCATATCACACAGCGGTGCGATATTTTCTATTGTTTCAACGGGCACCTGGGGTTTCAGAGAAAGACCCGCTGTAACACCTATATTGTGTAATGCGTCTATAATTTTTTCCGGCTGTGAGACCGTCTCGGCGTGGAAAGTTATGTGGTTGGCGCCGGCCTGGATAAAAAGCTTATAATATTTGTCAGGCTCGCTTAACATCAGGTGGACATCGAAGAGGAGCCGACTGTATTTTCGAAGTTTCTCGACTACGGGCGGGCCAATGGTAATATTCGGTACGAAATGGCCGTCCATCACATCAAGGTGGAGCATATTTATACCTGCATTCTCGACCTGTGCGATTTCATCGGCGAGCCTGGCAAAATCGGCGCTTAGTATTGAAGGAACAATTTCGATGGTGCCGGGCTTTGGCAGCTTTAGATTAGTCATTTTCAGCCTTACGTCTTGTTTAGCTTACCGGTTGGTATTATTTCTCATCGAGTATTTCGATACACTTGAATTTTTTGCCTTCCATAAATTCAAGTGAAGCCCCACCGCCGGTTGATATATGACTTATTTCGTTCTCCAGGCCGAGCTTTTTTACGGCACTTGCGCTGTCGCCTCCGCCTATGATACTTTGTGCGCCCGCCTTTGTGGCCCGGGCAACGGCCTGAGCAATATATTTCGTCCCTTCGTCGAACGGCGGCAGTTCGAAGATGCCCATCGGGCCGTTCCACATAATCGTTTTGACGTCGGCAATTTTTTCTGCGAAAACTTTTTGGGTCTCCGGGCCGATGTCCATTCCAGCCCACTCAGCATCAATATCCCCGGAGACGACCTTGTGTTCGGCGTTGGCTTTAAGTTCGCGTGCGACAACATGGTCATTGGGTAAAACCAACTCGCAACCTGCGTCTTTAGCCTGCTCGAGAAGCTGGCTCGCTTTATCGAGAAAGTCGTCCTCGCACAGACTCTTTCCTACGTTTGTCCCTTGTGCCTTGAGGAAGGTATATGTCATTGCACCGCCAATCAGGATTCGGTCGACTTTGGGGATTAGGTTTTCGATGACGCCGATTTTGTCCGATACTTTCGCGCCGCCCAGTATGGCGGTGAAGGGTTTTTGTGGATTCTGGAGTGTATCGCCGAGGAATTTAAGTTCCTTCTCAATTAGAAATCCAATCACCCTGTCCTTTCCTTCCATAAGAGATGGGACCGTGTACATAGAGGCGTTATCCCGATGTGCCGTGCCGAACGCATCGTCGACATAGACGTCGGCCAGCTCGGCAAGCTGAGCGGCAAAATCGTCCTTTGCCTTCCGCAGCTGCGTATCTTCCTTGGCCGCCTTGTCTTTTATTGTTTCTTCCTTGTGGAAGCGCAGATTCTCAAGAAGCATACATTGGCCCGGCTTAAGGGCCTCGGCCTGCGTTTTTACCTGCGGGCCTATACAATCATCGGCGAAGACTACCGGCTTACCAAGCAGTTCGGATAACCTGTCTGCTACGGGCTTAAGCGAGAGCCCATCATCCCTTTGGCCTTTTGGTCTGCCGAGATGACTCATCAGAATCAGGACTCCGCCGTGCGAGAGGACATTCTTTATGGTGGGCAGCGCCTTGACAATTCGGTCGTCGCTCGAAATGCTCGCGTTATCATCGAGCGGGACATTGAAATCGACCCGCATCAATACCTTCTTATCTTTAACATCGATATCTGCAACGGTTTTCTTGGCCATAAACTTTACTGCCTTCCGTAAATTTCTCGATTAGTCCTTCAGCTTCACTTGCTTACTCGTTACATCTTTGCCAACTTTTCCATAATATCGACTGTCCGGCACGAATAACCCCACTCATTATCGTACCAACTGAGAACTTTAACCATATCGCCTTTAACTATCGTGCACAGTGAATCAAAAATGCTTGAAGCCGGATTTTTGATAATGTCACTGCTGACTATCGGTTCGTCGCAGTAGACAAGAATACCCTTCATTGGTCCATCGGCGGCTGCCTTCATGGCTGCGTTGACCGAATCGACGGTAGCATCTTTTTCAAGCTCTGCTGCCAAATCCACAACGCTGCCGACCGGGACCGGAACGCGAATGGCGAGGCCGTCGAGTTTACCGTCGAGCTGGGGAATTACTTTGCCGATGGCCTTTGCGGCACCGGTGGTAGTCGGGATAATATTGACTGCTGCGGCACGGGCACGGCGAAGGTCTTTATGAATCATATCTGCAACGCGTTGGTCGTTGGTGTAGGCGTGAATAGTGGTCATCAGTCCGGTCTTAATGCCGAATGAGTCGTTGAGGACCTTTGCCACGGGCGCCAGGCAATTTGTAGTACAGCTTGCGTTCGAGACGTATTGTGTCTTGGCGGTCAGGATCTCATCATTAACGCCCAAAACGATTGTGGCCTCTATATCATCTTTGGCCGGCACGGTCAGCACCACTTTTTTTGCTCCGGCTTTGAGGTGGTCGCCGTATCCACCTTTAGGCGAGCTGAGTGTTCGGAATATGCCTGTCGATTCAACCACGATCTCAACGCCCATATCCTTCCAGGGCAGCTCGGCAGGATTGCGTACCGCCAGGACCTTGATGGCCTTGCCGTTAATCACAAGCTGGTCACCTTTGACCTCAACCGTGCCGTTCCAGGGGCCCATTACCGAGTCGTACTTGAATAGATGCGACAAGACCTTAGCGTCTGAAAGGTCGTTAACCGCTACGAGGTCCAGAGCGCCTTTTCGCTCCATAATGATTCTTGTAACAGCTCTTCCGATTCTCCCGAAACCATTGATTCCAACTTTGACCGCCATTGGATACCTCCTTTTTTTGACTGCAAATAAGGCTATTTGTTATTTTCTTTACTAAAAAACAGAAGCAACAATTTATTGGCAGCCTGCATTGTTGTCAAGCAATTTATAACCGGTTTTGGGATGTTGTAAAATCTTTTGGGATAGAAAACTTGAGCGGGGCGGTCGGTTGTGTTAGATTGTTTGCTCACTGGCAGTTGATAATTAACAAATAAGCAGAATTGAGGAGAGCTAATGGACGTTCTATTAGTGGGTAGCGGAGGTCGGGAGCATGCTTTGGCCTGGAAGTTGGCCCAGTCAGAGAATCTCGGCAAACTTTATATTGCTCCGGGTAATCCCGGTACAGCTCAATGCGGAACCAACGTGGATATAGCCGCCGGCGAGATAGATAAATTGGTAGATTTTGTTCGTCAGCAGAATGTTGAGCTGGTGGTGGTCGGTTCTGAAGAACCGCTTGCCGCCGGTATTGTTGATGCCTTCGAGGCAGCGGGAGTAATGGCGTTCGGCCCGACGGCGAGGGCCGCACAGCTTGAGGCGAACAAGTCCTTCTCAAAGCAGATTATGCGCGCAAACTCTATCCCTACTGCTGAAGCGAGAATTTTTGACAGATTTGAAGATGCGAAAGCTTACATCGCCAGCAGGGACGAAGCGGTAGTCATAAAAGCGGCCGGTCTTGCAAAAGGCAAAGGCGTTTTTGTGTGTGATGAGCCTTCCGACGGGATTCTGGCGGCGGAACAGATAATGTGTGCCAAAATATTCGGCCCGGCCGGGGAGGAAGTGGTTGTTGAGGATAAGTTGCTGGGTGAAGAGGCCTCGATACTGGCGTTTGTGGACGGGCGAAATATCTATGTGATGGAAAGCTCGCAGGACCATAAGCCCATAGGCGATGGTGATACCGGCCCGAATACCGGCGGTATGGGAGCCTACAGCCCGGCTCCGGTAGTAACCGAGCAATTGATGAAGCAGATTACGCGTGAAATTCTGGTGCCCACAATTGACGGGATGAATCGTAGCGGCACGCCTTACAAAGGCGTGTTGTATGTGGGCCTTATGATTACAGCAGGTGGCCCGAGAGTGCTCGAGTTCAATGTGCGTTTCGGAGACCCTGAGACTCAACCGATTTTGACGCGACTTAAAAGTGATTTGCTCGAGGTTATGCTGGCGGTGTGCCAAGCCCGGTTGGACAAGATTACACTTCAATGGGATAGCAAAACTGCAGTTTGTGTAGTAATGGCCTCCGGAGGCTATCCCGGTGATTACAAAAAAGGCAAGGTTATAACCGGACTTGATGAAGCATCGGCGATGAAGAATGTCGTGGTTTTCCACGCCGGCACGGCTAAAAAAGATGGAGAAATTGTTACTGCGGGAGGCAGGGTCCTTGGTGTAACCGCTCTCGGTGCGACCGTGAGGGAAGCAAAGGACACGGCCTACGATGCCGTAGCGAAAATAAAGTTTGACGAGGCGTATTATCGTCATGATATTGCCGAGAAGGCGCTAAAAAGATAACACACAAGATCTTCAGCAGCCTTGGCATGAGGGATGGTTTTGGGATGCCGCTAAGGCTTAAAAAAGTTTCCTTTATTTGGCTGGTTTCGTGCCTTGGTATCGCTGTTTGTCTATGGTGGCTTTATAACCACGCCGGCAATAAACTGCTGCTTCCGATAGCAGTAAGACAAATCCAGGAGTTGACCACAGCAGAAGTGATATTGGAAGGGGTGGATTTTCACCTCAACGGGACGGTAAGAATTGATGAGCTGCTGATTAAACCGGGCCGGCTGGAAAAGTACGACAACACCATCCTTGAGGCGCGTACTGTAAATGTTCGTTTCAAGGCCGCGAGTTTGCTGACTTTACGGCCGCGTTTGAAAGAGATTACTGTCGAAGATTTAATGCTGAATGCTCAGTATGACACAGACTCAGGCAGATGGAACATCGAATGTTTGAAAACACCTCGGGCAGACCGTATATCATCTAAGTGGCCTGCTGTAATTGTTAAAAAAGGAAAAGTTAAATGTAGCAGGGTCTCTCCACAGGTGAACGATGGCGTGGAAGAAATTCTTTCGCTTGACATCAAGGCAGAGTTTTCACAGGCACATTCTAAACAGCAATATAACCTCAGCATAACAACGACCGATTTGTCTGACGGCCGGCTCGGCAACCTTAGGGGATACTGGCTTTGTGGCGAACGTAGCAGGATTGTTTTACAAGGCGGACTTTTATCACTGCGCCTGCCCGCATTCGATAACCTATGGAATCTGAGTAATCTAAATGTGGAGCTTGAGTACAATGAGGATAATATCTATGTGAAAAAACTCAATGGACAGTTGGGTCAAAATACACAGATTAGTATAGCAGGGACCTTGAATGACTTGGCGGCGAAAGGCAGCTTCGAGGTGCAGGCAAGAATTAATAATTTACTTTTTACCTCTGAGCCTATGGCAGAAGCAGTTGTGTACAATAGGCTGCTTTTGGAGGAGTTTAGCCCATCTGTAAAGAGATTTTTATCTCAGTACAATCCGAATGGCCTTGTGGATATTGAGCTAATAGCGGAAGGCAGGCTTGACGGGCTTTCGGAGACGGACTGTCTGGGCAGGCTTGTTTGCAGGGGTGTTTCTTTCTGCCATGAAGGATTCCCGTATAAGATTGACGGCCTGAAAGGTTCCGTAGATTTTACAGCGAATAGTGCTGTTCTTAACAGTCTTCGCGGCAAAAATGGCGACCACGAAATTGTTATTAGCGGTTACTCAAAGAATTTTGGCCCAAACTGGGAATGCCAAATTCAGATTGCCGGCCGGAATGTACCTTTGGATGATGAGCTTTATCGGGCTCTTAGCGGCAGACAAAAGAAGTTCTGGAACACTTTTTCTCCGAGCGGCGCTGTGCGAATAGACTACAGTTTTATCAACCAGCCCGGAGGTCGGCGGAAACACACTCTGGCGGCTGAGTTACTTGGGGGCAGTGCTCAATATGTGCATTTTCCCTACCCGCTGAAAAATCTGTCCGGCCGATTTTCCATTGGAAACGACACGGCACGGATTTCCAGTGTTACTTCGATGTATGAATCCCGGCAGATAACTTTCAATGGAGAAATTTCAGGACTTCGCACCGACCGGCCGAAGTACGATATTCAGATTAATGCCGAGCATATTCTTATTGACTCGATGTTAAAGGCGGCTTTGCCTGAGCACCAGAGGCGATTCTATGAGCAGTTTGAGGTTGATGGTTTTATCAATGTAGAGGCTGAGGTATTTAACTCTGAAGTGAAAGAAGATGCCGTTGAATATATTGCCAACGTAACACTTGATGCTGAGAAAATCAGCTCCGATACATTTCCTTTACCTATGGCACAAGTTTCCGCTACAGATGTAACCGGCAGGGCGATTGTTACCGATGAGCTGCTGCAGATTGAAGAGCTGACGGGCCGTTGCGGCACAAGTAGTATCTCGCTGAGCGGCAGAGTCTGGCCTCGTGCTCTGGAGGATGAAAAAATCGGCTATTGTCTGCTTTTGAGAGCGGAGGAACTGGAGATTAACGATAATTTGGTTCGCGTCCTTTCTAAAGGTCCGGCCAAGGTGCTTGCAAAATTGAAAGGGCAAGGCAGATTAAACATATCGGCCGAGTTAAATCATAATGCCCCAGCTGATTGTCCTGCGTACAGGATTATCGTTAATTGTTTCGGAAACAATATCAATTTTGAAAAATTTTCTTATCCGCTTAAAGGCCTGAAGGGAACTTTGACAATAACGAAGGAAGGCATCTATTTGAATGATATTACGGCTGTTGCGTCAGGTCTGATACTGCCGGGGCAAGATACGGCAGAGTTAAAACTAAACGGCCGGCTTGATCTGGGCGATGAGGATTTTCAAGCGGGAGAGTTTAATTTTTACGCTCAAAATATTCCTTTCGACCGGCGGCTTGAGGCGGTTCTTGATGTTGTTGTGCCGAATGTTTATGAAGATATTTCTCCCTCGGGGCGGTTTGATTTGGACGTTGAGAGTCTGAAGATATTTAAAGCCGATGGCGGACGAGATTGCGTTGATTTTTCTGGTAAGGTGATATTAAAGGATTGTGCCTTCGGACCTGAGGGAATTATAAATCGGCTGGATGGAGTGTTGGATATGAAATGGCTGTATCTTGAAGGTCTCGGTTTTTCAAGGGCCGATGTAAGTTTGCGCGCAGAAGAGCTTACAATTAAAGGCAGACCTTTATCAAGAGCTAAAACCAGGATTAATTACGACCCTGATGAAGGAACCTGGACAGCCAGAAACTTTGTTGCTGATTGTTACGACGGCAGAGTTACAGCTGATTTCGAACTTAGGCAATTGACCGAAGGTGCTTTGGGTTACAATGCCTGGCTCGGCTTTGAGAATATAGACCTCAAAAAATTCCTGATGCAACAGCCCGGCGATGAGAACCACGACCACGAATATACAAGTGGGCGAATGAGTGGCTCGCTGTCTGTTCTCGGTCTGTCGGGAGATGATTCGGCTCGCACGGGCAGGCTTCAGCTCAGCATCCGTGATATGCAGGTCGGCAGACTGTCCATTCTGGCTAAAATGCTTTCCGTGCTCAAATTGACTGCGCCCGGCGATTTTGCCTTTGAGAATATGTTTATTGATTCTTATATCAAACAAAACCAGTTGCTTCTAAAGGAGATTGATATACAGGGCAAGGTTTTCTGTTTTCGGGGTTCCGGCCGAATGGATTTATTGAGCAAGAACGTTGATTTAAGTTTTACCGCCAGTGGCTCGCGGTTTGAGGCTGAACCTTCATTGCTTGACTCGCTTGCAGAGGGCCTGGCACCGGCAGCCATCGAAATGAAGGTCGCCGGTCATTTTAACGACGCGGAAATAGAAATTACGACTCTGCCCGTAATCAAGCAAACACTCGGAATTCTCGGAAGCAAGCCCGCCGCGACGGGCAAGAGTCCCGGGCGGAACTAATGCTGTCTTAATCGGCTTTGTTCTACTTTATTTCTGAGGTGATTATTCGCTCGATCTGGTTAAATATTACTAAAGGTACACTGCACTGAGGGTCGGTTTTTATCCGTCCGACCAGGCCAACCTTGGAGTTCATAAGGCTGGTTAGATCAATGCCTTGTGCCTCATCAGCCGGTTGGCTATAGCAAAGCACCTTTTGACTTTCATCGAGCAGCAGATACCGTTTCAGGCCTGATTGAAGGTTATAAACCTGTGAGGGGCGAAGCTGCCCAATCACCGTGAATCTACCGAGGTCCCGCACCTGTGCCAGCCGGTCCTGACCGGCCTTTCGAATCTCTTCTCTTAACTGGGCCAGTTGCTTGTCCTGCACTTGAATCTTCTCGCTTGCATTGCGTGCAATCTCAAAACGGTTTATACGTTCGAGCTGGAACTTGGCATAGCGACCGGCCTTGTGGCTGTTTGCCTTGTTGACAATTTCGGTAAGAGCCTCTTTAATACTGCCGTAATCCTGTTCGGTTACAGGTTTTTCTCGCTCGGCCTCGATCTGTTTCTCAAGATCATAGTATTTCTTAAGTATTTTATCCTCGGGCTGATGTATTGTTGGGGGAGTTTCCTTTGGTTGTGGCCCAGGTTCCGGCTTAAGCTCAGGAACTTCATAGGTGGGTTGCGGTTCTGCATATTTAATTTCTATATCATCGAGGGGATTGAGATATCTTGTGTATTGTGTGCTTACCCATAAATAGGCGCCTTCAGGCGGGACAATTTTACAATAGCCGCTTTTTTCTTCTCCCGTTAGCGCGACAGTCTGGCCGATGTTGAGTTTTATTTGCAGACTTGCAGAGTGTATTGGCTCAACAAGTGCAGAACCGGCCCAGACGCGCACCTCGTCTGCCGTAACGACGCCGAGGATTGGGTTCTTTGGATCAGTTTTTAGATATTGTTTTGATATCCAGGAAAAACTGCCGGGCGGAGGAACAATGCTGGACCAGCCGGATTTGTGCCCGACAACTGTTACTCTGTCGGGCTTGCTGAGTTTGCCGCATCGATAATAGTTCATACCGGGCCCCGAGCGGGTGTTTATATTTGAGCCCGTTATCTCGGCAACATACGGCACAGCAGGCAAATTTACATCGGCAGGTTCCTGGGCCGGAGAAACGCCTTCGAGCAGAACTGTAATTGTTATGAGCAAAAGGATTACGCGAGCACGCATTTCATTTCTCCCGAAAAAGAAAGTGTTATTAAGCCTTTCATTTCCACAACAATTTCTCGTGCTGCAGATTAACACCTCCAGCCGGTGTTGTCAAATCATTATATTTATAGTTCTGCCGTCTTCCTCGGCAGGCAGAATTCCACCGTTCAGCTTTTCAGGCGTTGAAGCTCATCCTCGCACATTTTCCGTTGTCCCGGGTCCGTAAGTTTTTCGCAGGAGGCTTTTAGGTACTTTATAGCCGGGCCGGGCTGCTGAAGGTAACGGCAGTACAATATACCGAGCATAAGCTGGACCTGCTCGATGTATTCGTAATTTCCATAATGACTTAAGAACTGTTCATAGGCTTTGGCCGATTCGGCATACATACTGTCAGCCATAAGTTGATTGGCAATATCCAGTAATTGCTTCCTGGGCAGTACCTGTTGGTCGTCGATTGCCATAAGCTCCAGATATATCTGTGATGCCGTCGCCAGATTATCCTGTTCAATGAAGTCGGTAATGCGGCTGCGAAGTTCCAAAATCCTGCTTTCCTGAGCCTTTTGTTCCGGTGTCTTTTCAATCTCCCTGACCTTTATCGGTTTAACTGTACGACCTGAAAACGGGTCATAGCCATTGGAAACAACGTCACGATAATGACGGCGCCGATTCCACCGCTTGAGCATAGACAACAGGTCGAATCCACTTGTGGTAACTAAGCCTGTTGCCAACAGCAGTATGACAGCGCCGATTCCAAATCCATAGCCGGCAAGGTGCGCGTCATAAGCGATGGCGTCGGGAGAGAATTTGGGCTCGAGTATATTATCCCAGAAAATCAGCTTGAGAATAATAAAATACAGTGCTGAAAACTCCATCGTTCCAATGAAGAAGAACCAGTATAATACGGTAATAACGCTCTGGGGGAACAGGACCACGTAGGCACCGGTAACGGCTGCGACCGCACCGCTTGCCCCAAGGACCGGATTTGTGTGGAGCAAACTGTGTCCAAGACCGGCAAAAACCGCCCCACCAAGGAAAAAGCATAAATAGCCGATATGGCCGAGCTTGTCGTTAACGCTGTTACCGAAAAAATAGAGGAAATACATATTGCCAATTATGTGTATCAGGCTGCCGTGCAGGAAAGCATAGCTTACGAACTGCCATAAATAAGGCCGACTCGGATGAAGCATAAATCCCTCAGCCCAGGCCCGAAGCGGCTCTTGAATAATGTGCTGGCCCATCCTGACCTGATGGGGCCAGTAGCTTACCAGGAAGATAAATATGTTAGCGATAATCAGGGCATAATTTGCGTATGGTGTGCGATAAGGCCTTACACTCGTGCGAATTGGTAGCATAATGTTAATCCCTGCGACAAGAAAATTGCTTAATTATGGAGTATTGTAATGGCGGATAGTTGGTCAGACAAGCCATAAAAAGAAGGACGGCCTTTTGAAGGTCGTCCTTTAAAAACCAGACTCAGAAAAACTTCCCCCTTGCGGAAAACACCGGAATAGGCGACCAATCAATGCAGTCTTTGTTTCATTAAAGAGGGTCCAGATTAGGAATGCAGGCAACTTATTTGTTCGTCCTAAATGCCCTCTTTTGCCGTTGTCGTGTTAAAGATAATAATAAAATGGGCTAAAAGCAAATTTGGGGGACTAAAAAACTTTATTTTTTCACATATTCTGGTATTAATTCACTTTAAGAAGGATGAGCACGGGAGTAATGAAAAAACGCGTTAATTTGGTTCGTGATTGCCTGCGGGAAAAGCATCTGCACTGGCTGGTGGTAACCAAACCGGCCAATGTTACCTATTTGACCGGCTTCCTGGGTGATGATAGCTGGGCCTTAATTACCCCGCGAAGTATGTACCTTGTTACCGATAGCAGATACACCGAGCAGGCGACGAAAGAATGTCTCGGGTGTAAAATTATACAGAGAAAAGGACCGATGATTGCTGTGGTTGCCGACCTGATAAAAAAGTCCAAGGCGGCAGATATTATTGGTCTGGAGGATTCTACGTCCATAGCGGTATTCATCGCTCTTAAAAGGAGCGCCAAGTCGCGCATCAGGAATACAAGCAGTTTGGTTGAGAGTATTCGGGAAACCAAGGATTCTTATGAGGTTTCGACCATTCGCAAAGCGGCTAAAATTGCCCAGCAGGCTTTGGGCAGGGCGTTAAAGCAGGTTAGGCTGGGTCTGACGGAAAATGAGCTGGCTGGAATCATTGTTTTCGAGATGAGTAAGTTAGGAGCAGGCAGCAGTTTTGAGCCGGTCGTTGCCTTCGGCCCCAACGCATCCCGCCCACACCACCGGCCCGGACAAAGCAGGTTAAAAGCGAACCAGCCGATACTTATCGACTGGGGGGCAGTTTATAATGGATATTGTTGCGATATGACGCGCTGCTTTGCGTTTGGAAAAATATCACGTTCTTATGCGAAGGCTTATAAAGCCGTGCTCGAAGCGCAGCAGGCGGCGATAAATAAGTTACGTGCCAGCGTGTTGATAGACGAAGTTGACCGGGCGGCGCGAGAGGTTATCAGCTCTTATGGCTTGCCGGTGTATGGCCATGGCACGGGACACGGCATAGGACTTGAGATACACGAAGGCCCTGTCATATCCGGGAATATTAAGGGCAAACTTAAAGTCGGACAGGTTGTTACGATTGAGCCGGGTGTTTATATACCGGGCAGATTTGGTGTGCGAATCGAAGATGATTTTTTAATTACCGAACAAGGTTGCAGGCGCCTTAGCGGCGAGAAATATATCGGGCTTGAAGGACAAAGTGTACCTCCTCTGATAAGCCCGTAATTAATTGTTTAGTATAGAGTACAATTGGAGCAAAGATTGTGGATAAGACTACTGTAACTGTTGACACTAAGTTTGAAATTGGTCGGGTTGACAGTCGTTTGTTTGGCGGCTTCATCGAACACTTAGGCCGTAGCGTGTACCAGGGATTATATGAGCCGGACAGCAGGCACGCTGATGATGAAGGCTTCCGGACGGACGTTCTCGAATCACTGGCCAGGCTGAATATGACCGCAATACGTTATCCAGGCGGCAATTTTGCATCCGGCTATCACTGGTTTGATGGTGTTGGTCCCCGAGAAACTCGGCCAACGGTGCGCGACCTTGCCTGGCAAAGCAACGAGACGAACGAGTTCGGCACGGATGAGTATATAAAGCTTTGCAGGAAGATAAACTGGACTCCGATGCTGACAGTCAATCTCGGCTCTGCCTTGCCTCTTGAGGCGCGCCAGTGGGTAGAGTATTGTAATCTGTCTGCGGGAACAAAGTTCGCTGATATGCGCGCTAAAAACGGCGCGGCCGAGCCGTATGGTGTGAAACTGTGGTGCCTTGGTAATGAGATGGATGGAAACTGGCAGGTTGGGCATGTGCCGGCAAATGAGTATGCTCTCCGGGCACAACAGGCGGCCAAGATGATGAAAGACGCCGACGGAAGTATCGAGCTTGTTGTCTGCGGCTCGTGTGTAGCCGAGAACTTTATTGACTGGGACCGGCAGGTGCTCGAATACGTCGGCGATTATGCCGACTATATCAGTCTGCATCGCTACGTAGGAAACGAGAAAGATGATACAGCCGATTATCTTGCCGTTACGAATGAAATAGACTGGTATATCGAGCAGATGGACGCGGTCTGCCGAATTGTGCAGGCCAGGAACAAAAGCAAAAAGCGAGCGTTTCTTTCCTTCGATGAATGGAATGTCTGGTATAAAAACAAGCAGGTTGACGGCGGGGGCAAATTCGCACCGCACCTGCTCGAGGAGGTTTATAATCTGGAAGACGCCCTGGTGGTAGCGGGTTTCTTAAATAGCTTTATTCGCCATGCCGACGTAGTAAAGATTGCCAACCTTGCACAGGTGGTCAATGTAATTGCGCCGCTTATGACGCGTGGCGATGAGTTGCTGATTCAGTCTACATTTTATCCGTTCGAGATGTTCTCGAAGAGACGGCAGGGCGTCTCATTAAGGCCGATTGTTGAAGGTCCTACTTACGAGGGTGCTACAAAGGGTGTGGTTAACTACGTGGATGTAAGTGCTGTCCTTGATGGTGATAAACTCAGTGTCTTTTTGGTCAACCGGAATCTGGAACAGGAAGCTGAAGTAAGTATTTGCGTAGCTGACAGGGCAATTAGTAAACTGGCGGATGCGGAAAAGTTAACCGGCCCCGGCCCCAAGGCAGCCAATTCGTTTGAGAGGCCGGACCTGATTAAGTCGGCTCCATTTTCCGATGTAAAAATTATCGACGGCAAAGCCGAAGTCAAGATGCCCCCTCTATCAGTAGTTGCTGCAAGTTTTAAGTTAGCCTAAGCCGGCCAAGGTTCAGCGAACCGGTTACTTGCTTAACTTAATAAATTTTAAGGTTGCCCGATTGGCGGTCGATATAGTATAATACCGGATTGATAAGTGATTTTTAATTACTAATGAAAGGTGTAGTTTTGCCGAGTTGGCTGACGAGAACAAGTCCTCCAGTATTGCCTTGGATGATGGGGCTGAGGGCATGGTCTGTCGCCGGCTCGGGAGTTATGCTCAAATAGATTCCCTTACCGACAGCGAATTAGACTATGCCCGGGAGTGTTTTCCATTCCCGGGCTTTTTTATTAACCCTGAAATTCAAGGAGAATCTGATGAGCAAGAAAATATATGTTACTACGACTATACCGTATGTTAACGCCCGGCCGCATATCGGCTTTGCTCTGGAGTTGGTGCAGGCGGACGTAGTCGCGCGATACAATCGCCTAATAGGAAATGAAACATACTTCCAGACGGGAACCGACGAGAACGCCTTTAAGAATGTTGTCTCAGCTCACCGGCTCGAAATAACACCCCAGGAATTGGTTGGCAGAAATTCTGAAGTGTTCCAGCGATTGAGCTGTGTCCTGAATATTTCGTTTGATAATTTTGTGCGGACGACGGACCCGGCGCATCACAGGTCGGTTCATTTGTTTTGGAAGCGGCTGCGGGCGGATGACGTTTATGTCAAGGAGTATACCGGGCTTTACTGCAACGGTTGCGAGGACTTTTACCGGCCGAAGGACCTTCTTAATGGCTGCTGTCCGGACCACAAAACCAAGCCTGCCCAAGTTCATGAAACAAATTATTTTTTTCGGCTATCGGCCTATCAATCCCAGTTGGAAAAGCTACTTGATACGGACGAGCTCAAGGTGATTCCCGCCAGTCGTAAAAACGAAGTTTTGAGCTTCGTTCGAAGCGGCCTGCAGGACCTTAGCATTTCCCGCCTGGCACAGCGTTCGGATGGCTGGGGGGTGACAGTTCCGGGGGATGATACTCAGATTGTGTGGGTCTGGTTCGATGCTCTTACGAACTATATTTCAGGTTTAGGCTATGGCAAAGGGGATGACTGGGATAACTTCTGGAACGAATCGGCGACCAAGGTCCACGTAATCGGCAAGAACGTCTGGAAGTTTCATGCTGTTTACTGGCCTGCGTTTCTTCTATCGGCGGGTTTGCCTTTGCCGAATGAAATCATGGTCCATGGATTCATCACGGAAAAGGGACAAAAGATTAGCAAGTCTCTCGGCGGCAGTATTGACCCTTTCGAATGCGTCGATGGTTTTTGGGCCGATGCCGTTAGGTATTATTTGTTGCGGGCTGTTAGTCCTTTCGATGACGGCGATTTTTCAACACAGCGTCTCAAGAGTCTATATAACACCGACCTGGCAAATGGTCTGGGAAATCTGGTCAGTAGAGTCACGTCTTTATGTGAGAGGGCTAACTTGAGGGAGTATGAGTATCCATCGATAATCAGCGAGCCTGAGGGATATCGCGCTGCAATTCGAAATTACGAATTTGACAAAGCACTTGAGATTCTTTGGCAAGCCATAACGCGATTAAATCGGGATATTGACAGGGCAAGGCCCTGGGAGCTATTGAAGAAGCCGGATAATGCGTCCCTCAAGGCCCGACTGTCGGCCTGGTTATGTGATATCCGGCAGGTAGGTTACTGGCTGGCGCCGTTTCTGCCGGAGACCAGCAAAAAAATTCTTGAGATACTGAAAGAGCCGGTTAAGCCTTGTGAAGCGTTGTTTCCACGGCTAACGTAGGAAAAATTACGAGCTATTGGGCAGCAGGATTTATTTGACGTACCTTGGCCCTGGTGGTAAAATGATGAGTGTTCGCTAGGGGTGGCTCGGTGACGTGGGCCTGAGAGTAAACCCTTCGAACCTGATCAGGCAATCCGCCGTATCGGCGGGGGACCTGCGTAGGGAAGCGAGATAAATCGAATGCCGGAAATTAAAAAATCGCTTCTTTACGGGAGCGATTTTTTCTTTTGGGAGTTAGATAAGATGGCTACACAATTGCAGGCCGCGAAGCGCGGTAGCGTTACAGAGCAAATGAAAAATGTTGCGCAGAAAGAAGGCATCGAGCCGGAGGCCGTTCGCTGTGAAGTGGCGGAGGGTCGGTTGGTAATACCGGCTAACATAATTCATTTGGCGGCAAATCTTCAGCCTGTCGGGATCGGTCGGCTTGTAACAACGAAGGTCAACGCCAATATCGGGACCAGCTCGGTGCGTTCATCGGTCGAGGCCGAGCTTGAAAAAATGAAAATCGCTATAGAACTCGGCGCCGATGCCATAATGGACCTGAGTACAGGCGGCCGGCTTGATGCTATTCGTGAAAGGCTTCTGGCTGAATGCACCGTTCCATTCGGGACAGTACCGATTTACGAGGTGGTTATAGACAGGGACGTAGAGGATATAACCTGCGAGCTGATTCTTGAGACGGTTGAAAAACAGGCGAAGCAAGGCGTTGATTTTTTCACGATACACGCAGGAGTATTGAAAAAACATTTGCCTTTAATCGAGAAGCGTACCAGCGGGATTGTCAGCCGGGGCGGGGCGCTGCTGGCCAAGTGGATGCTTTATCACGACCGCGAGAATCCAATGTACGAAATGTTTGATGAGCTGTCCGACATAATGCGCCAGTATGATGTTTGTTTTTCCCTTGGGGACGGGCTTAGGCCGGGCTGTATTGCCGATGCGACCGATGAAGCCCAAATGGCCGAGCTGCGGACGCTGGGTGAATTGACGCAGCGGGCGCAGGCCAACGGCTGTCAGGTTATGGTCGAAGGGCCGGGACACGTTCCCTTTGACCAGATACAGTACAATGTTGAAATTCAGCAGGAGATTTGTAAGGGAGCCCCCTTTTACGTATTAGGGCCGTTGGTGACTGATATTGCGCCGGGTTATGACCATATTACGTCGGCGATTGGTGGGACAGCCGCGGCGTATTATGGTGCTTCTTTTTTGTGCTATGTTACTCCGCGCGAGCACCTGGGCCTGCCCGATGTCGAGGACGTTCGCCGCGGCGTTGTTGCCTCGAAGATAGCCGCTCATGCGGCAGATGTGGCCCGCGGACTGCCTTGGGCCATAGAAAAGGATAAATCCCTGAGCATCGCCCGCGCTAATCTGGATTGGCAAAGACATATTGCCGAGGCCCTTGACCCTCGTACCGCGGAACAGATGCATAACCGTGACGGTGAACGAATCAACTCAGATGAAAGGACCGCTGATGATTACTGCTCGATGTGCGGGCAAAAGTGGTGCAGCCTTAGAATCAGCAGGGAAATCCAGCGGGCATTAACTGCCGGGAAAATCGAGAAGCAGCCGACTTAGCCGATGCAGAACGCCTCTAAGTTTTCATAGAGTCGAATTCGATGAAAGCAATGGGCAGGAATATAAAGACCGGCAGCCAGGCCCATAACTCCGGCCTTATCCGATTGAAGAATACTTCGGTCGCTACCATTTTACAAATGAAGGTTACAATAAAGCATGCCGTGGTCAGAATAAAGCTGATTAAAATGGCGGATTTCATAGATTTGGGGTCGCGACAGACAAGAATCGGCAAACTCACCATAAGCATTACCAGGTTGATTATCGGGTCGGTAATGCGGAAGTGTTTTTCACTGTAGAGCTGTGCCAGGTCCTTGATTTTTGTCCTTTGACGTGCCAATTGAGCCAACTGACTTGAGCTAAGCAGTGCCTTGTGTCTCGATTTGCGTCTGACCGGAATTTCCTTGGGTGTGATGTCGGATTGATAAGAAGCGATGGACTCAATCCTGGAAAGTGAGGTTGGGTCGCCTCTTTTCAAAGACATTCCGTTCTTCAGGTCCCATTGCTTTGTTTGGGGATTATAGACCGCCTCATCGGCCCATATTTTTCCCGTTACCTCCCAGAGAAACGTATCGGCCTTACGAGTTCGGGTGATGATTGTGGGCTTGATTAGTGTTGATGTTTTCACGTAGAATCTGGGCGAGCAGATTAGTGAGCCGTTGCCGTCCGTCATAAACCAGACGTGATACTGTTCCTGGCCCGGCAGGGCGTCCTGTCCCCGGACAAGTTTGTCGGCCAAAGGCGGAATTGCGAGTTCATTGTCAACTACCATCAGGCCTGTAAGCAGCAGGGCAAGGAAGACTATCGGAGCAATAACGCGCTTAAGACTGACTCCGGATGCCATCACGGCCGTTAACTCGTTGTTGCGGGTCATTTTGCCCAGCGAGAAGGCCGCTGCCACCACGGTAATCATCCCGGCAAAATCGCGGAAGTACAACGTGCTGTGAAGAGCATAGTAACTCAAAATGTTTCTTGTTACCGCCATTGTGCCGAGCTGGATGTGCTCGGTAAATTCGTCAAGATTTACGAACAGGTCAATAACCATCCTCAGGCCCATAAGCACCAAAAAGGCGATGAGATAGCCGGTCAGGAAATTTTTTATGATATATTTGTCGAGTATCTTCATATAAATCTTATGTGCTCAGGTTTTAAGCAGCCTGTGATATATGGCTGTCGCCAGGGCCGAGAGTACAGCAAGGCCGCTCCACATCAGAATGATGCCCGAAAGTGTCTGAACATCAGGATTTTTCGTTATGTTCTTACCTGCCATTATGCAGACGATAAGTGCGGCGGCCGAGACCGAGCTGACGCCGAATGCCGTTAGAAGGTGACCGCCCTTGAATTTGATACCCAGTGCTATACCTATCAACATCAAGGTTATACAGCCTATCCCGAGAACGAGCCTCGAATGTATCTCCGCCTTAATTTCAGCGAGAGTGGATGTAATCTTTCGCCGTAGTGTGATTTGCATACTCTCGAGCAGTTTACTGGGCTGAGAAAGAATCGAGTTTGTTGAATTAATAGTTCCTAACACGTCGGGACTGATTTTGCTCAGGACAGAGCTCGGTAACTGCAGGCCGCGGACAATATGCCGCTGGGCCAGCCCCCCGGTTTTATCGGAGTCGCTTTGCTGCCAGTGTGCGTTATATATTATCATTGTCAGCTCAAATGGTTGCTGGTGCGGGGAAGCAAAATCATCGAATGAGCCCGGTTCGTGGCCGGACAGTTCTATTATTGCTCCGTTGCCATACCAGCTGCACGTTAGCTGCTCTGCCGGCGTGCTGTATTCGAGCAGGGTAACTTCCCCGGACAATTCTATCCTGTTCTGGCCTTTTGCTGAGCACCGGTCGGCGGTGAAATTGACGAGTTTGTCTTTTTTTTGCAGTTTATAGAATCTGTCCGGCTGCGAGGCACCCCGCCGTAACGAGTCCTGTCCATCGGCTATTTTCGCGGAAATATCCTGCGCCAGTAATTCGGAAATAATTTGAGAGTATATTGCGTTGGCCTGCTTTGCAATGGGGTAAAATTGCATCGGCTCACTCTGGATGCGTTTCATCTCGGTGATTTTCTTGAATTTGACATCGTCGGCCAACAGCGAGCTGAACTGGCCGGATACCGGCAGCCATTCCGTAAAGGCTTCACCCTCCGAGTCGATTTGATAGGCATTGTGGGCAATTATCGTTATATCAACCTCATTGAATTTCTTGTGTGGCTCAAAATGCACACTGGCCCGGTCGGTGGTGATAATTTTCCTAATCTCGTTATTCTTTGAGTCCACAACGACAACGCCCAGAAGCTCGTCATTCTGCGGGTCGGCTACGTCGGCATAAATCCTGTACCTGTTATCGGGAAGATTGTAAAAGCCTTTTCGCTGAAGGTTGCGGTAAAGTATTTGTTTTGCATCGGCCTTGATGGCGCTTTCCGCCCGCTGTACATAAATGGGCACTACATAAAAACTCAGGACTAATGTCGATATTGCAACAAGAATCGCCAGAGTCAGGCCCGGATATACCGCGGTCAGCAGACTGATACCGCTGGCCCTGCAGGCGTCAAGTTCATTGTCATTTGCCAATCGGCCGTAAACAAGTGCGGCAGCGAAGAGCGCCGCCATCGGCAGTACAAAAGTCAGAGTTATCGGCAGGAAATAGCCTATCAGATGAAGTACCTGCCGTGGCCCGACGCCGTAATCCTGAATAGGCCGTAAGAGACTGCCCAGACTTAGTATCAGCGCCATTGCCAAAACGGCAAGGACAAAGACTTTCATCAGCTCACGAAATATATATCTGTGTAGCGTGAATACCATAATACCTCATACCGGAACCACAGGAGGCGTAAAATTACTGCACTTAACTGACAGAGAGTTATTTTTAGTATAAGCTCGGCATTTTGCAACGGAAATTTCCTGGTAATCCCAAATCTGCACTCAAGACCGGTACCTGCCTTGCCGGCAGGCGGGTATATGGGCAAAAACCGATTGACTTGACGGATGCGCAGTCGTAAACTTTGTCGTCGTGGTTAAAAAGATAATAATTAACGCAGATGATTTTGGATGGTCTGAAGGTATAAACCAGGCAGTGGAGCAGGCACACACGGAGGGTGTGCTTACCAGCGCTACTATTATGCCCAATATGCCTGCCGCCGAACAGGCCGTTGAGATAGCAAAAAAACTTCCAAACCTCGGCGTTGGCGTGCACCTGAATTTAATGGAAGCTTGCCCATTGTCACAGGACGGATGCGTAGCAGCTTTGCTGGATGAGGAAGGGACCTTTGCATTTACGCCGGGCAGGCTCGCCGTTAAAAGCCTGCTGAGCAAAGAAGTGCGTCTGGCAATCAAAGCCGAGTTTGCCGCTCAAATACAATGGGTCATAGACAAAGGAATAAAACCGACTCATCTCGATTCCCATAAACACATTCACAACTTTCCGGTAATTTTTTCAATTGTTTGCAGCCTTGCCAGGAGCTTTAATATCAGTGCGATAAGATGGTCTTTTGAACCCAAGTTTGTATGCTTTCGGCCCTGGCCGTTTACAAGTACCACAGGCAGGCAAAGAGCTTCTGTCGTCCGCAAAATGGCCAGAATCAATCGCCTTCAGCACCCGAGTTTTTGTAAGGCCGGTGCTTTACTCGGTGTTGCTCACACCGGCAAGGTAGACCAGAGTTACTGGCGGGCCATAGCCAGATACGGCGATAATCTGCCGCCGGTTATAGAAGTAATGACGCACCCGGGCTATACAGAGGGTCTGGAAGAGGCCGACACAAGGCTTATTAAACAAAGAAAGGTTGAATTGGACGCACTTTGCAGCGAAAGAACGAAGCAGTATATGAGGGATGTGGGAATGGTTTTGACACACTATGGACAGCTCGAAAATCAAACAGACTGATATAGATTGTTCGATAGTAATACCCCTGTACAATGAGGCTCAGGTGGTTGGTGAGCTTTACAAACGCCTTACCGACACTATGAACGCAACGGGACGCAGTTACGAGATTGTGCTGGTTGAGGACGGAAGTGAGGATAACACCCTGCAGCTTCTTAAAAGTTTATCCGAGAAAGACGGGAAGGTTGTTATCGTCGAGCTTCGTCGTAATTTCGGCCAGACCGGGGCTCTTGCGGCCGGTTTCGATGCGGCAAAAGGCCGAGTAATAATATCGATGGATGGTGACCTGCAGCATCAGCCGGAAGAAATACCCAATTTTCTCGAAAAGCTGGACCAGGGCTTCGATATCGTTAGCGGCTGGCGTGAAAAGCGGGTCGATAATTTCCTTATCAGACGCCTGCCGAGCAGAGTTGCCAACTGGATGGCGTCAAAACTGAGCGGCGTTCCGATTCACGATTTCGGAACGACCTTTAAGGCTTACAGACGAGAGCTGCTCGAAGAGCTGAATCTTTATGGTGAAATGCACAGATTTATTCCGGCACTGCTTTCGCGACACGGGGCCAAGATAGCTGAGATTCCAATAAAGAACATTGTCCGACCTCACGGCAGCAGCAGCTATGGCCTGTCAAGAACCTTCAGAGTGGTATTTGACCTGATAACGCTTCGTTTTCTGCTGGCCTATTTAACCAAGCCGCTGCACTTTTTCGGCAAGGCCGCCGGGTATTGCATTCTGGCGGCCCTGGCAATAAACGCTTATGTATTCTATGACAAGGTAGTTTACAACGTACCCATCCTTATAGAGCACGGCCCGTTGGCGGCACTCGGTGCGATACTGCTGCTGATAGGATTAGGATTTATTGCTACCGGCCTTATTGGTGAAATGGTAAGCAGAGTGTACTTCGAGGCGACGGGAAGAAAAATATATTCGGTGCGGAATGTGTATCGAAAAAAGTAGCTTCAGGATTTTCCCATGATGAAAAAGACCGGACAGTCGTGGCGTTTACCGATTATCATTGCGGCGGTGGTAATTATAATTACCGGACTGGTACGTCATTTCCACATTAAAAATTTCTATGTAGTCAAAGAAAATGTTCTTTATACAAGCGGCCAGCCGAGGAGAATGGATTACACACGACTGCTTTATAGGTATCATATCGGCTCCATTGTCAATATTCGCTCGGCGGCGGAGCACAGAGAAAAAAACTGGTACAATGAAGAAATAACCTGGGTCAGAAATAATGGTGTTAAATACTTCGAGCTACCTGTTGACAGGAGTATTAACCGGGCGAATTATTTCCCAGATAAGACAATTCAGAAGAGATTTCTTGAGATTATGCGGGACAAGAACAATCTTCCAGTGCTGTTGCATGGAAGCAGCGGTCGAAAAAGAGTCTCGATGCTGGCTGCAGTATGGTTAATAAAGGCTCAGAAATACACTGCTGCCGAAGCTATTGAAATGGTCCGATTTATCAAAGGGCAGCCGGTAACCGAGGCTGAAAAGAGCTTCATTAGCAGTCTGGTTCAATAACCACACAGGCTGCAACCCACCCTGCCTTTGAGTGTAAAGAATTTCTTTGCGCAACACTTACGCTTTATTTATGTATAAGTGCTCCGGCAACGAAATTTTGCTTGTGTCGCTCGGCATTTTCCTGCAGGAAGACAATTTTGAACTCGCCGCCTGCTGCCGGGCCATCCTTAAGCAAATCGTCGAGATATGTGCCGAAAGCTACAATCCACCAGCCATTGTTGTACATCTGATTAATGTCTGGTTTTTCACTTATTTCCGGTACTACTCTGCCGAAGTAGTGAACAAAGCGGTTGGAAGCGGATTTGTATGCAACCAGTTTATCTGAAATCGGCACTTTTTGCGCCACAATTTGCGTAAACTGTTTTGATGGCAGATTGTAATTGAGGGGATTGATAAAGAAGACATAGGAAATCATTGTTAGTATGGTAATTCCGGCAAAAATAGCCCCCAGGGCCGGAGTTTTTTTACCCTTTGCAAATAATACGGCAGTTATGACGATTGTTAGTATTTGAATAACAATGAATATTATAGATTTTGATAAGAACATTAGCGGCAGGTTATGGATTGATTCACACCAGGTTATTTTTTTGAAGAGGTAACCAACTCCTTCACCGGACGTCTGTTCCAGGGAGGTTCTGCCAACTGCTATTAAAACCAGGTACGCTAAAGCGACGGTGCTGACAGTCAAGAGGACGATAATATGCGCTTTTAGAAACTTCTTTGCGAATACGGGATTAAAGGCCTGCTGCACGAAGACCATATCCTCAAGCAGGATACCTGCCAGAATACACAAAGCTGGTATTGCGGGCATAATATAGTGCTGGCGCTTGCCTGCTGAAATCGTCAGAAAAACCAGGTCGATAACAAACCAGAGCCACAAAAACTGCATCACACCTCGTTTCCTGCCCCAGACCGTATAAAACGGTGCGGCCAGAGCGTATGGTACAAAAGCCGCCCAGGGTAACGTAAACAGAAACATTTTAGGCAGGTAGTAATATAATGGCTTATTACCTGAAGCGGGTGAGCCCAAGAAGCGGTCGAGAAACTCGGTTTTCCATAAACTCAGGTTCCAATCCATCTTATGGGCAATAGCCAGCGGCCAGGGCAAAAAGATAGCCAAAAAAATAACCGTCCCGATAATCGGCAGAAGTCCTGGTATCTGTTTCCATCGGCGGAGTATTAAAATGTAGAAAAAAAGCGGCAGCAGAACCAGGGGTAGGGGGACAGGACCTTTGGCCAGATTTGCCAGGGCGAAACTTGTCCAGAACAGGAGCATTTGTATTACTTGTTTTTTGCGCGTTGTTGCCGTTATGGCCGAGTAGAAGCTGAGAAAGCAAAAGCTTACGAAGAAGGTAAGAACCATATCCGGGCGGGCATTATTAGCGAAGCGTGTAAAGCTTAGTGAAGTCGCCCAGATTAAAGCAGAAAGACCTGCAATGCGAAGGCCGAGCCATTGACTTACATAATATAAAATTGCGGCTGTCAAAAGAACCGCGAAGATGGCGCTGGGAAGACGTGCGGTGAATTCATCGACCCTGCCGGTTATTTTTGCCAGTCCGGCAACAAGCCAGTAAGGAAGCGGCGTTTTATTTAGTCTTGGCTGGCCGTTACATGTGGGCCAAACCCAATCGCCGCTTTGAAGCATCTCGCGTGCGGTTATTGAGACGAAACACTCGTGGTTGTTTAAAGGCCTGCCGGAAAGCGTCCAACCGGCCGTTAACGCGGAAACCAGCATCACGCAGCAGATGAGCAGGATTTTATTTTTTCCGGTTATGTTATGCTGGATGTTTGTCATTATGTATTGTGCTCTGGCAGGATTCAATTTATCAGCTTGATTATTTCATCCAAATCATTGGGTGCTTCAATCGGCGGATTGCTGAATTGACCCTGTTTTTTCTGGTGATAGTCTACTGTCAGCGCCGGGTCCTTTAGCGGATGGCCGGTCAGAACACAAACTACCTTTTCGTCGGGGGCAATTACTCCTTCCTGTCTTAAGTGTTTAAGCCCCGCTATTGTTGCCGCCGATGCGGGCTCACATCCGAGCCCGTGTTTGCCGACCAGCGCCTTTGCATCTTTTATTTCTTCGTCGCTTACAGCCCGCACAACCCCGTTACAGATATCAATCGCGCGCAGGCATTTTTTCAAATTCACCGGGCGCGAAATTTCTATTGCCGAGGCGCAGGTGTGCGGCGAGAAATTGCGTGCGGTCAGCTCCGCGTAGAACCCGTCAATTACCGACTGGTCCGGCCTGCCGTCGTTCCATCTGAGCTTGCGGTTGTTTACCAGCTCGGTTAGCGTATCGGCGCCGGTGGCGTTGATTATGGCCATCCTCGGTATTTTATTAATCAACCCGAGCTGCTTTAACTCGTAAAAGGCCTTGCCGAAGGCGCTCGAGTTGCCCAGGTTTCCGCCGGGTACTATAATCCAGTCGGCGGTTTGCCAGCCCGACTGCTCGATTATCCGGTACATAATGGTTTTCTGTCCTTCGAGCCGGAAGGGATTCAGCGAGTTAAGCAGATAAAGCCCCAGCTTTGTACAAACCGCCTGGACCTGTCGCATACAGTCGTCGAAATCCCCCTGGATTTGAATAGTCTGTGCGCCGTAATCCATTGCCTGGCTGAGCTTGCCGAACGCGATTCTTCCGGAGCCGATGAATACGATACATTTGATGCCGCAACTGTGCGCGTAAAGGGCGACGGCGGCGGAGGTGTTACCCGTCGAGGCGCAGGCACTGGATTTGGCATCGACCATTTTCGCGTGGCTGAAGGAGGCAGCCATCCCGTTATCTTTGAACGAGCCGGATGGATTAAGCCCTTCGTATTGCAGGTACAAACGGCCCGGATTCATACCGGTGTATCCGGCAAGGGCGTCGTTTTGCTGAAGAACCGTTTGTCCTTCGCCTATAGTCACTTTATATTTATCTTCGCAAAAGTTCAGCAGCTCCCGGAACCGCCACACGCCGGAGAAGTCCAGCCTGTTTTCTCTGCTGCTCCAGCGTTTGCTGAAATCGGACAGCTTTTTGGGCACCTCGATTTTGTCCCAGTTGTACCATATATCCAGAAGCTCGCCGCACTTGGGGCATTTGAACATCGCCTGGCCGCAGTCATATTCCGCCCCGCAGTCCGGATTAATGCACTTCTGGTAAGCCACATCGGTCATACTCATAAGCTCCAGTTTACCTAAATCACGACAGTGTCATTCTGAGGCGTCCCGGCGTGCCGGGAAAGACTCTCTCTTTTTCTTCCTGTCTGCTGCGCTCCAAACCCTGAGAATTATAAACGAAAGCCCCGGCTTTTGGTAGGGAAATCACCGGGAAAGAATCAGAAGGAGTGCATGGCATGATAGTAGGTAGATTTTCAGATTCTCAGTGGCACGGCCATCTTGGCCGTGTTTCCACGGGCTGGAAGCCCGTGCCACAAAACTACAATTAGTCTTACCTACAAACTCGACATGCACCCAATCAGAAGCTGGAAATCAAAATTTACTTGATTCTAATAACAGTCGCTATAAGACTAATTACCATCTTGCTGGAAAAAAGGTTATTTTAACCCATTGTAATTGTCGATAAATGAGCGGGGTGGAGATTCTGGAATAGCTCAGAAGCGAGTGGCATTAGACGAACACGATGTAGCGACCTCCTTTTTGATAGTCTCGGCCGATAATAAATTTAAGAAATTACAGATAGACGCGAGGTTATGAAAATAAAAAATCATTTCGTTCCGGTCGTAGTCGTGTTTGTGTTTGTCGCGATAACAGATTCTTCTTTTGGTTGAGGTGTACAATGGGATTTTTCGGAGACCTGTATATGTTGGCACAGGAAGTGCGTGACAAGCGGGGCACAGACAGAATGGTTGAGTGGTTTAGAATGCACAAGGGAGACGAACTCTATTGGCAGCAGCTTTTGGAACTTATTTCTCAAGCTCAGTACTGGGGCCCGAAGAAAGATGAATGCCTTATGGCTGGTCAAGAGAGGGGCTTTGATATGGCTGCCAAGAATGAACAGAAGTTCCTGGAGTGCCTCGACAGAATTGAGCAGGAAATAGGGATAGATAAAGATGAACTGGAATGCCGTATCAACAAGGCACTTGGAAGAGAAAGCATTTTGGATACTGAAAAACTCGGATTTGAACTTGCAGAGGCAATCATGGAGATGGCTCACGAGTCATTAGATGATATCCGCGGCACTCTGCGTAAACCTTCCCAGAATATTCTCCTTGAATACATAGCATTGCTGCTATGGATTGTAGCTAAGCAAGCGTCGGTTGTTCTCCCGAAGGAATCTATTCAATCCACGATTGACCATGCACACGGCGTGACCTTTTCTTTCTTGGAGGACACTGGATTCAGAAAGATTAAAATGCTTGGGGGGTACTTCAATGAGAAAACATTCGAGGATTGGATGGTCAATAGATTTAAATTATACTACTATGCATGGAATGTCTATTCCAGTATGAAGGATGATAGATGCTCTAACGAAGAGAATGAAGCATTATCACAGGTTAGCGAAATTAATGTTGCAATGAACTTCATTGTATGCTGCTTCGCGGACGAGGTAGAATACCATAACGTTTTTCCGAATCCTGAAGACCGTGCGCCCAACACGGTGTGTGTTCTCAACCACTACCGCCGGTTTTCGGAGAAAGTTAATCGTGTTCTCTCAAGTTACTAACCCGCCAGTAGGCGTTGGGTGGGCCTTGCCCGACCTCAGACTGAGGTCGGGATAGGAGAATTATGTTTGCAAATGCAGATTGAAAGAGATGTGGAAAATGTCCAACTCACAGAATACGGATAGTCTCGATATCACTGATGAGTCGCTTTCAGAGTATTTGAGGAGTAGATATCCTAACCGTTCATTTGATGATTTTTCTCGCTCGCTGGGTGAACTCGTCGTTGAGTTACATAATGGCGGCTTCAATACAATTAACGATGTTCACAAGACTCTTGAATGCACCAGGAAGGCTACTGAGCTTTTCGAAGCTGAAAATCCGCGCAGTCAACTTATAGGTAATCGGTACTCAGCCATAGAAATTGTGATAATCTCAATATCGTTGCTGGATAATGATTTTTTTATCTCTTGGCCAAACGTTCTTGATAATTATTCATCTGAAAGATTGGAAGAATACAGAAAACATATTCTCCCAGAAACGGGTGAATCTCAACCGACTAAAGATTAAAAACGAATTAGGTGAGCTACGCCGATCCGTTAATTTTTTCTATTACCTGCGGCAGTTCTGAAATGCTGTTTATTTTCAATACTCCTTTGGGGACTTTCCTTCCGTTGTTGGTATATGCACTTTTTAAAACAGGATGCATTTGTGCTTTCAGGGCGCCTTTAATATCTTTGTCGAGCCGGTCGCCGACAAATATACTTCTAACCGGCTCTTCACCGGCTTGGTCCGCCGCCATCTGAAATATTCGCCTGTCCGGCTTGCGAAAGTCATAATTATACGAGTAAATCCGCACCGGGAAATACTCAAGCAGGCCTAATTGCCTTAGATGTTTGTCCAGACTCGAGCCGTGTACAAAGGTATTTGAGATGATACCTAACTTCAAGTTGGCATTTTTAAGTTTCTCAAGCGTCTCGATTAGGTTTGTTTCGACCGTTGTGATTTTGCTTAAAGGCTCGTACCACAGCCAAGCCAGGTGCTGCCACTGTTGTTCGCTTAGTTGCAGATGCCATTTGCGACCGATTTTTTTCAACAGAGCAAGCGAATCGAAATCTCTGCTGATGATGTTGGAAAACAAATAATGGATACGAATGGAGATAAGGTTCCGCAGGAAATAGTATCCGAAGCTGTCCACTTTCTGTTTAAGCTGCTGAAGAAATTCGTAAGAAAGCCTGGCGGCCTCTTTAAACATCCGGCCGCTGTCAATTTTGCCGAAATTCAGGAGCGTCTCGCCCAAATCAAAAAATACAGCCTTGATTTTTTCCTCTGGCAAAAGTTTTTACCTCAGTTGCAAATTGTCACCAAAAACCTCTCGCACCATTTGCGTCATTTCCTCATCTGAAATGGCTGAGACCCTGTCCGCAGCGTACTCGGCGTCTATCTTGTCCTTTATTTTCATAACGTGCGGGTCGTGCTTCGAGACCTCAATCTGGTATCTCGATTCTATCCAGTGCTTGATGCCCGCGGCGCCGCTTTTATCGGTGATGCTTACGCCAACCGGGCGGTTAAGTAGCTTGGCCGTATCGAAACAGTTGTAAATCTCCTCATTTTTCAACAAGCCGTCGGCGTGAATACCTGCGCGAGTAACATTAAAATCCTTTCCAACAAGCGGGTACTTGGGGGGTATCTCAAAGCCTAACTCCTTGTTGGCATACTCGGCAAGCTCGGTTATGGCTGCATAATTAACCGCAGGATTCATTCCTTTTAATTGGGCATGCTCGATAATCATTGCCTCCAGGGGTGGATTGCCCGTTCGTTCACCGACGCCGAAAATGGCGGAGTTTGCTGCACTGCAGCCGTAGAGCCAGGCGGTTGCCGCATTTACCTGCACTTTGTGCAGGTCGTTGTGCCCGTGCCATTCCAGCAATTCGGACGGCACACCAATCCGGCGAAGGCCCTGAACCAGCTTTGGCACACTTCTCGGCAGTGCCGCGCCGGGATACGTTACGCCAAAGCCCAGAGTATCGCACAAACGTATCTTCACGGTGGAATTGTACTGCTTAGCCAGGTTCATCAATGCCGTCGCGAAAGGCAGAACAAATCCATCGAAATCCGCCCGCGTTATGTCTTCAAAATGGCAGCGAGGAATGATATTAGCATCTAATGCTGCTTTTGCGATATCCAGGTAGGCATCGAGCGCCTGGGCCCGGGTTTTCCGCAGCTTCAGGAAAATGTGATAGTCGCTTGCTGAGGTTAAAATCCCCGTCTCCGCCAGTCCCATCTCGGTAACCAGTCTGAAATCGACGGCCGTAGCGCGTATCCACCCGGTTATCTCGGGGTATTTGTAATTCCGCTCTTTGCATAGTTCCACGGCCTTTTTATCACGTTTGGAATACAGGTAGAACTCGCACTGGCGAATAAGGCCCGTTCCGCCGTCTATTTCGTGCAGGAAATCGTAAATCCGGGCGATTTGCTCCGGGGTGTAGGGCTGCCGACCCTGCTGACCGTCGCGAAAAGTAGTGTCCGTTATCCATATCTGCCGTGGTATATCGTAGGGGACTACTGTTCCGTCGAAGCTGAGTTTTGGAAATTCGCTGTACGGGAAAAATTCCCGATAAAGATTCGGCCTATTTACGTCCACCAGCGTTGGCTTTTTGTCTGTCATTTCTTTCTCCAAAATCCTCTCGATATATTATCTGCAATGATGTTGAGCCGGACAAGCTACCTGTGGTTGAAAGGCTTATATTCTCCTTTTTCCGAGACGCTTTTGTAGGCGGGGCGGATAATTCTTCCGCCGCTTACGCGTTCCTCAAGTATATGTGCACTCCAGCCGGCGATTCTGGCGACAGCAAAAAGAGGAGTATACAATTCGGTTGGGATGCCAAGCATGTTGTAGACAAAGCCGGAATAAAAATCCACGTTTGGTGAAATTATTTTCTTTGTGCCTTTAATTTCCGCGTACAATTCGGGTGTGAGTTTTTCTATAGTTAGATACAGCTGGAGTTCATTTTCACGGTTTTTTTCTTTTGCGAGTTTTTTTGTATATTTTTTTAGTAAAGTTGCTCTTGGGTCTGAAAGTGTGTACACGGCATGACCAAAGCCGTAGATAAGACCTGTTTTATCGAAGGCCTCTTTTTTAATAATTTTTTTCAGATATTCAGCGACTTTCTTTTCATCATCATAGTTTTTAACGTTTCTCTTGATGTTCTCGAGCATCTCCATAACTTTAATGTTTGCGCCTCCGTGCTTCAGGCCCTTGAGGGAACCTATAGCTGCAGTGATTGCCGAGTACACATCCGTATCGGCAGATATTACTACGTGAGTAGTGAAAGTGGAGTTGTTTCCTCCTCCGTGCTCGGCGTGCAGTATCAGACACAGGTCAAGAAGCTCCGCCTCCGTTTTCGTGTACTTTTTATCAGGTCTTATCAACCTCAGGAAATTTGCAGCGGTAGAAAGTCCGGGTTTCGGGTGATGTATGAAAAAGCTTTTCCCGAGGTAATAGTGAGCCCTGGCCTGATAGCCGTATGCAACCATTAGTGGAAACTGCGCGATTAATTTTATGCATTGGCTAAGGACGTTTTTAAGAGACCTGTCCTCCGGTGTTTTGTCGTAAGAATATGAAGCCAGCACACTGCGTGAGAGTTTGTTCATAACATCGATGCTCGGGCTTTTGAGAATCATACTATCAATGAATCCTTCGGGCAGGTCCCTGTGGAAATCAAGCAGTCCTTTGAATGCTGCGAGGTCATCCGGCGTAGGCAGTTTGCCGAACAGCAGCAGGTAACAGACCTCTTCAAAACCCGCACGTTTTTCCTTCAGGCAGCCTGCTACAATGTCGTTGATTGCGATACCTCGATAGAACAGTTGTCCTTCGACCGACACTTTTTCCTTTTCATCGACAATATAACCGTGTACGTCGCCTATCTCGGTAAGTCCTACCAGAACACCTGTACCATCGCTGTTTCTAAGGCCTCTCTTGACGTTGTATTGCATGTATAGAGACTGCCTTATCCTGTTATTCTCTCGAGCGACTTTAGCAAGCTCTGTTAAAAAGTCCTTTTGTGTTTGTAATTCAGTATTTGTTTTTTCCATATTAAACGTTTATTTAATGAATAAATAAAAGGTAAAATACTCTCGGTTTTAATGGCAATAGCAATACTCATTTAGCCGAGGTGGGATTCGAACCCACACGCCCTTGCGGGCAGGGGATTTTAAGTCCCCAGCGTCTGCCATTCCGCCACTCGGCCAAGCAAATAAATTATAGAGACGGTTCGCTTTGCTGTAAATGTTTTCTTAACATATTTATTCGAAGGGACTTGGGTAATTCGCCTGACTTCGGCGAGCTCAGTCGAGTCGCGGCGGACAAAATGATATGCCTGCTGAACTTTGCAGGCAGTTCTTGAATTTATTATCCTAAATGAAGATGCCTTCGCAGTTTCTTTTGTATGTTATAGAAACGGCGTTTGGTGGTAGGTTTGAGAAAGGTGTTTTTTATTCGCTGAAGGAAAGAGGCTCCATTGATGTCTTGATGCAGCAATAGCACTTCTTGCTCCTCTGGCGCCAGCGCTCGACAGGATTCTATAATCTGCCTTGCCTTGTCCAGTCTGCCTTTCGCCAGGTATGCCCGGGCACAATCCTTCATAATCGCTATATTCTGGGGTGATAGTTCAGCGGCCTGCTCAAGAAACTCAATCGCATTGTCATATTGCTTTTGGATAGCCAGGGTCAGGCCCAGATAATGAAAGACCTGGGCGTTTTTCGGTTCATCGTTTGCCACCTGCAGCATACAATCTACTGCCAGACTATACTCGTCAATTTCGAGAAACAGCCAGGCCATAGAAAGCATCACATCGGAGTCTGTCGGGTATAGATTCATTTCGGCCATTAGGTAATCTCTGGCTGTTTGTATGTCTCCGGAGATTAACGCACACTGTGCCAACCTGTATCTTGGCCCCGGCAGCATTTCGTCATTCTGAATGGCTCTTAGAAACCATTGCGTTGCAGCTACATAGTCTCCGAGGTCGAGAGCTATCTCTCCAAGGTAATGCATCGCCGGCGTATAATCGGGTTCGAATTCAAGAATCCTGTTAAACTTCTCCTTTGCTGCCTCAGTCTGGCCGGTCTCTAATTGAATTATGCCGAAGTCAAAGATCACGTCGATATCACCGGGATTGTTACGCAACTCGGCAAGAAAATGCTGCTTTGCGATTTCGAGCTCACCGTCGGCCCAATGGGCCTGGGCAATCCGATACTCGATTTGTGGATGGTTCGGCTCAAGTGTTGCCGTCTTGTTCCAGCACCATATTGCTTTGGGGTAGTTTCCGCGAATAAACAGCGAGTTGCCGATATTGTAATAACACAAGGGGCAATCAGGATTAAGCTGCTGAGCGAGATAAAACATCTCTTCGGCATTGGTGTGCAATTCCATCTCAGTGTATGTGATGATACGATTACAATAACAAGGTTCAAAATCAGGTTGCAGCCGCTGTATTTTCTCGAAGATAGCGATAGCCAGCTCGTACCGTCCACGTCGCGTATAATCAATTGCCAGCGAATTCAATATTTCCACGTCTTCAGGATTCCCGGCAAGTGCCGTCTCATATTCACTTATAGCCTGCTCATAGCGTTCGAGGGCATCCAGTGTCAGGCCTTTATTGAAATGCCACGAGCAGTTGGCCGGGTCAATCTGCAGAGCAAGGTTAAGCTCGCTAAGGGCATCACTCATTTTGCCGTTTTCATAAAGCTCAAATGCGTGCCAAACCTTTTGTTCAGCCTCTCCGTAGGGTCCGAATTCAAACTGCGGGTATTCTGAATCGTTAGTTAACATACGCCTCGCCCGAACAATGTTTCGTTGTGCTTCCTCGGCTTATAAGTGCCTGTGCGAGCCCCGATACATCGGGGAGTCGACAGGTTGTTGTATCGGCAGCTTATGTGGACCGCTTGGGATGTTTTTTTTCTGTACGGCGAGTTTTGTTCCGGGAAAGTTTTTGTTGAGTATGCAGCAGATAAGCGTTTATAATTAAAAAGGTTGTGTTAGCTAAGGCCGTATTATTGATGCCTTTGGCTAATGTGGCGTCTGTTTTTCTGGAAACTCGCTGTTGATAGTCTTATAATGTCCTGCCAGGGCTATGGGAGATAATTTAATAAGCCCTGCCTTGCTGGCAGGCAACTCGGAGTGTGAAGATTATGATTGAGGAAATTGAAGGTCACCTGACAGCCGTTAAGGGCAATTTCGCTATTGTAGTCAGCAGGTTCAATGAATTTATTACTCACAAACTGTTGGATGGTGCTGTTGACTGTCTGCAACGCCACGGCATAGATGAAAGGCGAATCACCGTAATATGGGTGCCGGGTTCCTGTGAGATTGTCATAGCGGCCAAAAAGGCGGCAAAGAGCGGCAAATACGCCGCTGTAATCTGTCTGGGAGCAGTGATACGCGGGCAGACCGGCCATTATGACTATGTTTGTCAGCAGGTCTCCCGCGGTATCGGTCAGATTAACTACGATACGGGTGTGCCTGCTACATTCGGCGTCCTGACGTGTGAGACAATCGAGCAGGCCATCGACAGGGCCGGTACGAAGGCGGGTAACGCCGGTGCCGACGCCGCCCTTTCGGCTATCGAACTGGTCGACCTGATGGACCGTATTTAACCGTTGCCTGAACTGGCGCAGGCTTGAAATCTGAATCCCGATGTCTCGGGACCCGCCGAGTCGGGTCGAGTTAGGGACCCAATGTGGACCGCAGAACACAAGCGCGAGAACTTGCGATGCAGGCTCTGTATGAGCTCGATGTGCAGGCAGACCAACAGCTTGGGCGAATAGAGGATTTTTTTCGTGAAAACACGGATGATGAGTTGGTCCTGAGACTTGCCCTGGAATGGACAAGAGGAGCCTGGGAGAATCTGCGATGCTGTGATGAATTGATTGTCGCCGCGAGCATAAAATGGCCTTTGTCGCGCCTTTCACAGGTTGATAAAAGCATTTTGAGATTGGCGGTTTATCAGTTAAGATTCTGCCCTGATATGCCCCCAAAGGTTGCGATAAATGAGGCTATTGAGTTGGCAAAAAAATTTAGCACTGAGCAGTCTGCCGGTTTTGTCAACGGCGTACTTGATGCGGTCTTAAGGCGATTGACGAAGGATAGTTGACCTGAGGTTTTTTTCGATTGACAGTTCGTCGTCCTTGCATTTTTTGAGGAGGATTTTTGAGAACCATCGCAGTTATTAACCAGAAGGGGGGAGTAGGCAAGACTACAACCGTAGTTAATTTATCTGCGGCCCTGGCGCGTAAGGGCTCTAAAGTCGCAGCTATTGACCTGGACCCACAGGCCCATCTTACTATACACCTCGGCATTGAGCCCGAAAGCATTGAAAGCGGCTCTTATGAAGTTTTGAGCCGAGCCATAGAATTTGAAAAAGCGCTCAGGCCTGTACGGCCAAATCTGTGGCTGCTCGCTGCAAACATCAATCTGGTGGGAGCCGAAAGCGAGCTTGTCAGTGTAATAGGCAGGGAAACTATTCTCCGTGAAGCAATCGGGCCGGTAAAAGACAAGTTCCATTATCTCATAATTGATTGTCCGCCTTCACTGGGGCTGCTAACACTGAACGCCCTGGCGGCGGTCGACGAGGTTTTCATACCGGTTCAGCCGCACTTTCTGGCGCTGCGAGGACTGGGAAAACTGCTTCAGACCGTTTCCCTCATCAGCGAAAGAATCAGTAAAAATATTAAGGTTACCGCGATATTATTTTGCATGTTTGACAGCCGGGTCTCGCTCGCACACGAAGTGAAAGCCAACATCAGCAGGTTCCTTGACGAAGCGAGAAGCAGCGATTGTCCCTGGTCCGGGGCACAGATTGTGCCTGTTTGTATCCGACGAAACATAAAACTGGCAGAGGCACCGAGTTACGGGAAAACCATATTCGAGTACGAGCAGAACTGCCACGGCGCCGAGGATTACAACCAGCTTGCCGAGTATGTGCAGATATCATCGAACGCTTCATTTAACTCTTTACAGCCGCCGGCCGAACGGCAGCCTTCTGTGAAGATTGTGGATATTCCTGACCGGCACGTGCCGGCAGCGGAAAATCTTCCTGATGCCACTTCACAGAAACCAGGTCAATAAAGATTTGGAATACCGGCAAAAAAGGTTGCCCCGTGGATGAAAGCAAATGGAGGCAACCTTTTTCAAATACTGCTCAATCTGATAATTACTCTTTTTATTTACACCTCAGTCTTTATTGTTCGGGCGTTGGTGGCCGCGGTTGACTCATGGAGGGCTTGTAAAGAATCTCAGCGTTTGCCTTTTCTTTCAAAGCCTTCAACTGCTCTTCGATATTTTGACTTTGAAATCTGTACAGCAGGGTCGTTCTCAGCTTTTCTTTAACATCTTCTAAAGGCTTTATCTGGGCTTCGAGTTTGCCATGAAGCTGTGCAACCTCATACAAGTCATTACTGGTCTTAATTGGTCCTACCAATTCACCCTCTGAGGCAGCTTGAAGAGCCTTGAGAAATTCCGCTCCATAGCCGGTTTTAACGGCCTTTTCAATCAGGCCCTCGACCTTTCCTCCTCTTTTCGAATCGTAATAAATGCTGAGTTCTTTAGCCAGCTCGTTAATATTTTCTCCCTGTTTTAATCTTTCCAGTGCGGCCTGTGCTGCCTCGAGCGTTTTAGTTCTTATGTGTGAAAAACCAAATTTGGGAGGGTCCTTTATTTGCGAGCTGATGTGTTTGTTTTCTTCATAATAATCCAGAATATCCTGCTCAGTTACCTCAACGTTTTCGCGAATATAATCAATCATAGCATTGGCATGTGCATCTTTAACTCCAAAATCAGCCATAAACTTCGCTTTATCATTTGTCTGCAATTCAAGCTTCCAGGCTTCTTGGGAAAGCAGCTCGACATCAATCCAGTACTCGGCTATTCTGAAAATCGCCCTTGGACTCGGTGAAGGCCCACCCCGACGTCGGCTTATCCACTCAAGCTGCTCAAGGGTAAGCTTTTTGTCGCCGACCGTGGCTATTATCTGTCCCGTCGGCCCGGATTGCTGCTCACTTGTGTCAACTGCCGGCTCGGCAGCCTGCGGCGCATCTGTCGAGCAGGCCGATATGCCTAACAGCAAAAAGAGAAACGTAATTCCGAATATTGCTTTGCCAGACATAAGTAAACTCCTTCACAAATACAGGCAAACATTGGAAAATAGCAAATTTCAAAGCATATAATATCTAATGGAGGGTACAACTGGCAAGAAAATTTGTCCTGTTTTCTCAAAAAAATGTGGTCAACGAATGCAAATAAATTTAGAATATGATTTTGTACAGGACTTGATTTTGGAGGTTGTAATGAAGGCACTGAATCTACTGGCACAAATAATAATCGCGATATCATTGATTTGTGTACAAGCCGGCTCTTTATCAGCACAGAGCCCAAGCAGCTTCGAGAGGCGGACTCCCATTGTCCTGGCTTACGAGAAGACGTATAAGTCTGTTGTAAACATATCCGGCAAACGATTAGTTACCACCTCCATCTGGCCGGGTTTTAACTGGTCTGATATATTCGGTCATGATTTCTTTGGACCTCGCTATCGTGCTGAGGTTGTCATACTTGGTTCGGGAGTAGTTATCCACGAGGGTGGCTATATGGTGACGAATGCCCATGTAATTAAAGACGCCGAGCAAATAAAAGTAGCATTTAGTGACGGCAGTGAACATCCTGCAGTGATAGTCAGCGCCGACGAAGGTAAAGACCTTGCCGTCATGAAAATCCAGGCCGGTGGCAAACTGCCCTTCATTCACCTCGGCAAAAGTAACGACCTGATGATAGGTGAGACCGTCATAGCAATCGGTAATCCTTTTGGTTACTCCCACACCTTAACCACAGGAGTCATCAGTGCCCTCGGTAGAGATATTCAGGTAGCCGATAATTTCTGGCTCAGAGGCCTGATTCAAACCGAAGCGCCAATTAATCCCGGCAACAGCGGCGGACCACTTTTGAATATTAACGGCGAGCTTGTCGGAATCACAACTGCCATCAAGCCGGAAGCTCAAAACATCGGATTTGCAATCCCCGTAGATACCCTCGCTGACAACCTTACGCAGATGCTTATGCCGGAAAGGCTTCGCCGTGTCAGGCTGGGCCTCGTAATTGGAAGAATGAAAACCGCCGGAGAGCATCACGGCCTCGTTGTCGACTCAGTAATTGCCCAGAGCCCTGCCGAGAAAGAAGGAATGGCGCCCGGTGATTTGATACAGGAGATAGACGGCAGGGAACTTACCGGCTTTATTGATTTCTATGTCAAAATGATTAATAAGGAAATAGGCGAGCCCATCGTAATTAAATATATAAGGCCCGGCATCCGTTCCGGCCGGGCGCGGCGGGCCAAACTTACTATTGAACCTCGGCCACTACCGGACGGACGCAAGCTGGCGGAAAAGTTCTTCCAGATGCAGGTCTCCGAACTTACCGAATCTTTGGCACACGAATTTGGTTACCACAGCGCTTATCCTATATTGATTCTGACTGATGTAGCAGATCGGGGACAGGCCGCTAAGGCAGGACTCCAGAAGGGAGACCTTATACTGGAACTTAATGGAACCGCCGTCGGCAATCTGAAGGAATTTTCACTTGAGATGGAAAAAGTTTCTGAAGGCCAGACTGTTGAAGTGCGGATTTTACGTGTTGTTGTACGGGGTCCGATGCAATACCAGCGGCAATTTTACGTTCGACTGCAGGCCAAAACTATGAAGATGGATTTGTATAAACTTTTATAGCCGGCTGGTGTTGATGAAAGGATGGATAAACTATGGCAAAAAAGGCGTTGATTACGGGTATAACGGGTCAGGACGGCTCATACCTTACCGAGCTTTTGCTTGAAAAGGGCTATGAAGTTTACGGCATCATAAGGCGAAGCAGCACTTTCAACACGCAGCGGATTGACCATTTATATCAGGACCCGCACGAAAAAGGTGCAAGACTGCACTTAATGTACGGCGATTTGTCCGACGGTTCGTGCATAAGTAAGATTTTAAACGACGTCCGGCCCGACGAAGTATATAACCTTGGCGCACAAAGTCATGTTTTTGTCTCATTTGAGAATCCCATTTACACCGCCCAGGTTGACGCGCTGGGCACGCTGCGGGCGCTTGAGGCTATTCGAATGATGGCAAAAGGAAAGCGGCCTAAATTCTATCAGGCCGGCAGCAGCGAGATGTTCGGCAGAGTTCAGCAGGTTCCGCAGAATGAGCAGACACCTTTTTATCCGCGAAGCCCGTACGGCTGCGCGAAGGTTTATAGTCACTGGCAGACTATTAACTACCGTGAGGCTTATGAGCTGTTCGCGTGTAATGGAATTTTGTTTAACCATGAGTCGCCCAGAAGAGGGCAGACTTTTGTGACCCGCAAAATAACAAGGGCTGCAACGAGGATAAAAAAGGGCCTGCAGGATAAGTTGTACCTTGGTAACCTCGAGGCCAGGAGAGACTGGGGATACGCGCCGGATTATGTTGAAGCAATTTGGCTGATACTCCAACATGATAAGCCCGATGATTATGTTATAGCCACCGGTGAAAATTACACTGTTCGCGAGTTTCTTGAGGAGGTCTTCGCATATCTCGATTTAGACTGGAACAAGTACGTCGTAGTTGACAAGCGGTATTTTCGTCCTGCAGAGGTAGATTTGCTCCTGGGCGATTCGGCCAAGGCCAAAAAGATATTGGGTTGGGAGCCCAAAGTAAAATTCAAGGAGCTTGTCAAGATTATGGTCGATTCGGACCTGCAGCTTGCCGGTGAAGAGCGAATCGTAAAAGACCATAATGAGAAAAAAATGTAAGCCGAACCTATAATAATGGTGGAAGTGAATATGTTCGAGCCAAGCGGTGAATTCTGGAAATCCAGGCGCGTGGTTGTTACCGGCGGCGCCGGTTTTCTCGGCTCGGTCCTCTGCAGAAAACTGAGGGAAAGAGGCTGCCAAAACGTACTTGTGCCACTCATCGAGGAGTACGATTTGACCCGGGAAGATGTTGTTATAAAAATGTATCGGGATATGCGTCCGGATATGGTGATTCACCTGGCGGCGCTTGTTGGTGGTATAGGCGCGAACCGCGAAAATCCGGGCCTTTTTTTCTATGCCAATATGGTGATGGGGCTTCATCTAATTGAGCAGGCCAGGAGGTTTGAAATAGAAAAGTTTGTCCAGGTCGGCACGATTTGCGCATATCCGAAATTTACACCTGTACCTTTCAAAGAGCGGGACTTATGGAATGGCTATCCGGAGGAGACAAACGCTCCTTACGGCATCGCGAAGAAGGCGCTGCTGGTTATGTGTCAGTCCTATCGGGCCCAGTATGGTTTTAACGGGATATTTCTTTTGCCGGTGAATTTATATGGGCCGGGCGATAACTTCAATCCTTCTTCCAGCCATGTGATACCCGCCCTGGTTAAAAAATGCGTCGATGCGGTTGATAATGGAGACGAGCAGGTGACCTGCTGGGGGACCGGCAAAGTCTCGCGCGAATTTGTCTACGTCGAGGATGCCGCAGAGGCACTATTGCTTGCTTCTGAATTTTATAATGACCCGGAGCCGGTCAATATCGGGGCCGGCTTTGAAATCACGATAAAGGATTTAGCTGAGAAAATCGCAAAGCTTTGCGGCTTTAAGGGAAAATTAATATGGGACGATAGCAAGCCCGATGGCCAGCCGAGGCGGTCGCTGGATACATCGAGGGGCAAAAAGGCCTTCGGCTTTGAGGCAAAAACCGGCTTCGACGAAGGCCTCAAAAAGACCATCGAGTGGTACAGAAAGAACAAGAAATGAAGTGAATGATTTCGCTGTACCTGCAATATCATCTAAAGTTAATTTAAGAGGAAAGAAAACAGCGGCGAAAAATTAAAAGCGTATTATTTAGATTGCCGGATATGGCGGAAGAGACAAAGCAAAACAATGCAGTAAGCGGGAATTCCGGGAAAAAAGATGAGCTCCAAATAGCAGCAGATTACGGAATCGACATTTCCCTTCTTATTAATAATCTTCAAAAAACACCCGCGGAGCGTATCCGGCTACATCAAATCGCACTCAACACGGCAGATAAATTGCGGAAAGCAAAACGCCTGTGAAAAATGTTTTTTTTGATGTTTGATCTTTCTCGGTATATTAACTCTTTGTTCGTAAACTTTTTTGCCCCGGCCACAGGTGCCGGGGCTAACCAAATAGGATTTGTCACACCTTATTCGTAATGTTATCATTTCAAATATGTCCAAAGTCATCGGATATATGGTAACGTGGACGACATATGGCAGCTGGCTGCCTGGTGATAAACGAGGATATGTCAGAAACGGGCAAACCTTGTCAGGTGATTGCAAGATTCTTGAGCAGAACCGGGCATGTCAGAAATCGCCAACCGTGAAACTTGACAGAAGAGAAATTCAAGTTGTTCGGCAAGCGATATTAAAAGAAGCAAGGAGAATCGGCCATGAAATCGAAGCTTTAACTGCTTGTACTAATCACGTGCATCTGGCAGCGAGACCTCATTCACAGTCCATCGAGAAAATAATTGGAAAGTACAAGAGTTTGACAACGCGCGCACTTTGGAAGTACGGTAGACAGGGAAATGTTTGGACCAAAGGTTATGATAAGCGTTTTTGTTTTTCCGAAGAAGAATTAGAACGTAAAGTTCGGTATGTTAATAAACACAATCATGCTTAGCCCCGGCACCTGTGGCCGGGGTTGACTTCAATCAACCAATTGGGTGGGGTTTTGTAGCTGCTGGATGATGCAATCGAGGAACAGGGCGGCGTAGGTGCCATTGACAATTTTATGGTCGGCCGACAAGTTAAGACTCATCATCTTTCTTACAGCGATATCACCGTCTTTAGGAATGCAGGTCTCGGTAGGATTACCGATTGCAACGACGCCGCACTGGCCGGGCGGGACAATCGCGATGAACGAATCGATGCCGTACACCCCTAAATTGCTCAGAGTAACACACGCGCCGGTCAGTTCGTCCGGTTTGAGCGCGTTGCTTCGTGCTTTGTTAACGAATTCAGAGTTTTCGGCGGCAATTTCGGCTAATGTTTTTTTCTCCACCTGCCTTAAGACGGGTACCACAAGGCCCTGTGGGGCGGCAATGGCCAGGCCGACGTTAACTGTTTCTGCTATTCGAATCATATCGCCTTCCAATTGTCCTGCCATTAGCGGAAATTCTTTCACAGCAAGCCCAATCGCTCGGATAATAAAGTCATTAAGTGTGATTTTAACCTTCAGCGCCCTGGTCAATTTCCGTCGCATACTCATAAGTTCGGTCACGTCGGCGTGTGATTCGAGGTAAAAGCAGGGTATTTGCTGTTTCGATTGCAGCATTCGTTTGCCGATTGTCTGCTGTATGCGTCTTAGCGGGATTCGTTTTTTAATCGTCTCTGCCACTGTATTTAATCCGTAATTGTTATTGACAGGACTTTTCGGGCGAGCTTGCCCGCCGGGGCCTAAAAAGACTGGGCGATACAGGGCTCGAACCTGTGACCTCACGGGTGTGATCCGTGCGCTCTAACCAACTGAGCTAATCGCCCGCCGGTGTTTATATTAGAAAAATTTAATTGCCGACTGTCAAGATTTTTATTGAGGTCAGCCCCTATCTTAGCCTTGTATCGGTTGCAATTAAATTGACCCGGCCGAGTGTTACGTTCTTCAGGCTGACTATTTTCTCGGCCATTTTTGTGATTTCACCGACTTTGCCCTTAAGCACGATTATTTCAAGGCACTCGCGTGGATTGATATGAATGTGCATTGAAGAGATAGTCCTTAGGAAATGCGAATGTTGCAGGTCGATGAGTTTTTCTGAGAGCCCTGCTGCGTGGTGGTCATATACCACGAGGACCGCCGCCACCGCATCGGCCTTGGGATTTTTAAGCTTATCTTCGGAGATGTTCTGCCTTATTAAATCCCGAATAGCCTCTGAACGGGTTTCGTATCCCTGTTTTGCAATAAGCTTATCGAACGCGGAGAGCAGATTGCTGTCCAGCGATATTCCTATTCTTTCAAGTTCACTCATATTTATTCTCCCGTGAATGCGTTTTGCCTGTTACCAAAAGCCGCTGGAATCGCGAAAGTACTGCCTATATTGTAGCTTATGGCGGATTTAGCTTAAAGAATATTTTTTTTAAAATACCGGTTTTACTCTTGACGTGGTAGTACGAATATGATAACTTTATGTGTGGTAGCACGATTTAATAATTGTTATGCGCATATCTCAATAACGAATTACAGGAAAGCCGTGAACATACATAAGGCCGGAATGATAGAACGGCAAAATAAACGCTTACGTAATCAATCCGCCGGTTTGACACTTGCTGAATTACTGGTAGTTATGACGACCATAACAGCGCTAATGGCTGTTCTTCTTCCTTCATTTGGGAGGGCCAGGGAACAGGGACGTAAGATTGTCTGTGCAAGCAATCTGCGGCAGTTGGGTTATGGCCTGCGGATGTATGCTATGAATAACAGGAGCAAGTATCCGGTTGAAAGGCTTTGTGGTAATCCGCAGTCGGTTTTAGTCGGCAGTCTTTTCCCCGATTATTTAGGCAGTCGGGACGTATTCTACTGCCCCAGCGCGCGGATGGTTGAGCCGTACGCGCAAAGTAACCAATATGGCGGACCGGGAGGCGATTCGGTTATCAATACGGACGAGAACTGGCAGCGCTCTTACATCAGCTACAAATACTTCTCTGTAACTAATCGGGATACTCGTATGCCGCTGCCGTTACCTCTTTCTGAATATCCTCATCTTTTGTGTGATGATTCACCGCCGGGCCGGTGGCTTATGAGCGATTGGGTTCGAAAGGACGTGCCCGTTTTTCCACATATGCAGAAGGGCGGCTGGGGCGGCGGCAGGAATGTACTTTTTGCGGATATAAGCGTGCAATTTGTCCGGCACAGGACACTTGGTGCGTTTTAAGACAAAAAACAGAATTATATGGAGGTAAAAAATGTTACGTACAAATTTATTGAATCGCAGGTATCTGGCACTAACGGCGATTAGGTCAAAGCTCAACTTGATGACCTGGAAAGAGTTGTTATTTGTACTTGTCGGCGGCATAGCTTTGGCCGGCGTGGGGCAGCTTTTGGGGCGGACGTTTCATCTGGTCTGGCCGGTTCCAATGTCGGGCTCGATAGTCACTGCACTGCCACGTGCGTTTATTTTGCTTGTGATTTTACTTCGGGTAGACCGATTTGGGGTGTTAACTATCGCCTCAATAGCCGAGGTAGGCACGAGGCTGTCATTTGGATTTGTCGGCTGGTGGCCGATGTCATTGGTTGTACCTGTATTAGCTGGTGTTGCCGGAGACCTGCTCTGGCAGTATCTGCGATACCTGCCGTCGCGAAAATTCAGCCTGGTGCTGACGGGCGGCGCTCTTTGTGGAGCAAGGGTGCTAATTGCTTTGTTTTTCTGGACTCTTCTTATGCGGCCGGTTTCGCATGCAGCTCAGCACTTAACCTTGACGCTCGGAGGTATTGTAGTAATCAACGTCGTTTTAGGTATGGCTGCGGGATTATTGGTTGGTAAATCAAATAAGGCAATTGGAGTGACTAAATGAGCAGGGCAAATAATAATCCAGGCACAGCAACTATAGACTCGTTTACGGTTCGGCCGATAGGTTATGTACAATCGGCTTATGCTCAAACTAAAGACGTAGCCCACACACGCGAAGCATGGACGGCGGATGTTTCGCACATTAGGCTTTTGCCAAAATACGCTAAGGGATTAGGCGGCCTGGAGGGCTATTCGCATATCGCGGTTTTGTTCTGGGTGCATCGGGCAAAGGAGTGGAAAATGCCCAAGAACCACAACAAACCGCCGCATGTTAAGATATTCGCCACGAGAATGCCGGTACGGCCCAATCCTATTGGGATGTCTGTGGTCGAGCTGCTTCAATTTTCTGCTGACAGTGGCGAGATTGTTGTAAAGGGTCTGGATGCATTGGATGGCACGCCTATACTTGATATCAAACCATACCTTTCCAGTTTCGACAGTTGTCCTGAGGCTTCTGTGCCGCAGTGGGTCCAGCAACATCTAAACAGCCACTTCCATTCCGGTCATACTCATCACGAAGATAATGGTGGCAAAGACAAATAAGTAGTGATTTGTAGAAGAGGGTGATTATGAAGGCGGTAAATTTGGTGATTATTGTTTTACTGATGGTATTACCTGCCGCGAATGTCCTGGCCGGCTCCGTGGAATTCGAATTAATTGTGCATCCGAACAATGTGAATTTGCTGCCTCAGCCGAAAGCGCTTCCCGGGGTTGCTGGCGACCACCTTCTGCAGACAGCCGATGATATCACGGGCGGAACATTCAATCCTGATGGCTGCCTTAGCTTCAATTTTATGAATCCGGTGGGCATATCGGAACCCTGTTATCCACCCGGCTACGCTGAAGGAATCCATTCGATGACTGGTTCGATTGTGCTTGACGTTGATTTACAGAGTGGCGGCCCGTTGGGTATAGAGTCACTGATATTTGACGGATTCATTGCTCCCTCGAAGTTCAGCAGTCAGTATCTGGTGCAGATAGATGACCCTGCAACGGGTCACAATACCGATGGAATGCCAAATGGCGGGACGTACATAGCATCGGCCGAAGCGAACTGGACCCTGCAGGCAAGCTTTGACTGGTATTACGACACACCTTTTGGGGGCTCGGACACTATCGATATAACGTTTGACAACTATCAGTGGGATGGATTCATTATCCCTGTCGGCGAATTGACCTCGGTCGGTATGGACGCGACCGAACTTGACGACCCATTGGGCTACTTTGGCGGCACATCGGAGGATTTTGAGTCGTGGCTGCTAAGTGAAGTGGCCCCACAACTACCGCAGGAAGCCGTTTATTTTCTTTTTGCACAAGGCCAGGCAAATCCTGCCTGGTGTAATCCGAGTATGGGTATGCAGCTTGAGGGCGTTATCGCGGAAACAATCATAGGTTATGCATTACCTCAGTGCGGCGACCCGAACCATCCTTATCCGCCCGGCGACCTGAATCGTGACTGCTGTGTGGACCTGCTGGATTTTGCGATTATCGCTTCATATTGGCTTGAAAACACTGCTCCATAGTGAGTTAGTTGTTTTCAAATTGCACAAATTTTGATAGTATACAGGTTGGCTGAATATTAATCCCGATATCCGTTTACGTGGTAAATCCCGGCGGTAAGTGTTTAAAGCGGAACGGTCAGGAGATTTTGTTATGCATATGGCTAACGAGTTATTGTCAGTGCCGGTCGCGGCGGGGACCTGTGCGATAGCCGCGGGCGGCCTGGGCTTAATTTGTAAAGCCGCCAAAAAGGTCATTGCCTCTGAGAAGCTGGCCTTGATGGGTGTTTTAGGGGCGTTTGTTTTTGCAGCACAAATGGTAAATTTCCAGCTCCCGGCAATGCCGGGAACGAGCGGTCATATCGTTGGAGCCGTTTTGCTTGCGGTCATATTGGGTCCGCACCTCGGCGCGATTGTCATATCGTCCGTGGTAATAATTCAATGTTTAATATTCCAGGACGGTGGTTTGCTTGCCCTGGGCTGCAACATTATCAATATGGGTCTCGTACCGGCTTACATAGGCTTTTTTTTATACATCGCCATAGCGGCTGGCCCGGCCGGGAAGTGGCGCAGCTTCGCCGCGGCATTGGTTGCCTGTATTTTTGCGCTTGAGGCTGGGGCGGTTCTTGTGGTGATTGAATCGGTCTTCTCGGGAGTACTTCTGGTTCCTTTTTCGACTTTTCTGATAACGATGGTTGGCGTACATTTCCTTGTCGGTCTTATCGAGGGTATGATAACCGCTGCGGTGCTGGCTTATATCCGGCAGGTGAGAGCTGATATAATCACGGCCTGCCCGGCACAGCGGGTAAAATTAACCAAGCCGGTCTTTCTAATCACGCTTGCAATAGCTGCCTTTATAATCGGCGCAGGAATATCGCTTTTTGCCAGCCAATTGCCCGACGGCCTTGAGTGGAGCTATGCCGAGAGACCCGACCAGCCTGAATTTGAGTCTATCGTATCTAATCAGGATGGCATAATTACTGCGACGAACGAACTGCAGGACCGCTTTTCACTGATGCCTGACTATACGAGAAGGTCTGCATCCCTGGGGACGGCCGCGGCAGCCGATGAATCAGCAGGTACGGCCTGGACGAGTTTTGCCGCTGTTTTCGGTTCCATCCTTACGATGCTTTTTATCTGGCTGACCGCAGTGCTTATAAAAGGTGCCCGCTGAAATTTGTCAATAATGGCTTGTTTATAATAGTTAGATGCACCACGCATATATAGATAAATTTGCTTATCAGGACTCGCCGGTTCACCGGCTTGACAGCAGAGTGAAGCTGGTGGCGGTAATTGTTTTTACCGCCCTGGTTATTTCGGTGCCGCGCCACTCTCTAAGCATTCTTGTCTGCTATGCAGTTGGGCCGTTTGCGATGCTGGTCATAGGCGGGATTCCAATAAGATTCACACTTAAGCATATCGTAATTGTCAGCCCCTTCGTTCTTGTTCTCGCAGCAAGTTCTGTTTTATATGGCAAAGCGCCGGTGGCTGTTGAGTTTGGGCCTTTTACCGTACATACGACAACCGGCTGGCTCCAGTTTTTCAATATCCTGGCCAAGTTCGTCGTTACTATGTTGGCCCTGATTGCGCTGGTCAGCACCACTCGCTTTGCCGAGTTGTTAAGGGGGCTTGAGAAGCTCCGCGTCCCAAAGCTTCTGGTTGTACAACTTGGTTTCCTGTATCGGTACATCTTTGTCCTTATCGATAGTGTTCATCACATCCTGCGGGCAAGGGCAGGACGAAAATTGCGTTACCTCGGTGCCAAAGCGGAGCTTAAAACGGCTGGCTCAATGGTCGGCTCGTTGCTCATCCGAAGTATCAATACTGCTGAGCGGATAAGTATGGCTATGCAGGCCCGCGGTTTTGACGGTACCTTCAGGACGCATTCGAAGATGCGAATAACTTTGAAGGATTATTTGTTTTGTGCGGCAGCCTGCTCTTTCCTGCTGTTAATATACCTTATTATAAGACCGGCTCTAATCTAAGGAGATTGTATGCCGAGTGCGGTTGAAATAGAGGGTTTTTGTTACACATATCCTGACGGCACAGTGGCGCTGAGCGATGTAAGTCTGAAAATAAGTCCCGGCGAGAGGGTGGCTCTTATTGGCCCCAACGGCGCGGGCAAGTCGACGTTGTTGCTTGCTATGAACGGTTTTCTGAAGGGCAGCGGCCGAGTGGTAATCGACGGGAAGCAGGTGGCCGGACGGAACAAGAAGGCGATTCGCTCTGTTATCGGTTGTGTTCTGCAAAACCCGGACGAGCAGCTATTTATGCCGACCCTGTTTGATGATGTGGCATTTGGCCCTCTGAATATGGGGATTGTTGGCCGGCAGCTCACGAGCAGAGTGGAGAATGTTCTCAGGAAAGTTGGGTTGGCTGGGATGTCGCATAAAGCTCCGCACCATCTTTCGGCCGGCCAAAAACGTGCCGCGGCAATCGCCACCGTCCTGGCAATGTCTCCCGCCATAATCGCGATGGATGAGCCCGACAGCCATCTCGACCCGCGGAGTCGCAGGGGCCTGGTTGAGCTTTTGGCCGGCCTGGAACAGACGCTTGTGATAGCAAGCTGCAATATGAATTTTGCCGCTGAGCTTTGCAGCCGGGCAGTTGTTATGGACCAGGGGAGTATAACCGCGGACGGCAAGGCAAGAGAGATTATGGTTAATTCGGAATTGATGCTCAAACACGGCCTGGAAGTTCCCAGTAGCTTTAAAGTATGAAAATTTGCTCAATTCTCACAAGCAACCTCTATTTCTTCTTCATCTGGTGTAAAAAAAGGCCTAAAAAAAATTTGCAGAATTTTTTGGAAATTTTGGTTTCGGTTCCAGACCAGGCTTGACTGTCTGAACTAAGTTTAGTTCGGGCTTTTTTTTGGGACTTTGCAAGCTGGTAAAAAAGGGTCCTTATGAACGGATTTTCTTGATGACTTTTTAAGCTGATTTTGATATAATGTTAATATATCAATGATATTTTCTTGATATATTCTGTTTCAACAAATGGGGGCTGGCGAATGGTCTGTCGCACAAAGCAAAAACGAAAGGGCTTTGCCCTTATCATTGCGATGATATTTGTGTGCATCTTCGGTACACTGCTTGCCTGTTTCTCTAATATGTCGAATGTCAATGTGCAAATCTCACATAATGAGCAAACGGCCAATGGTGCTCTTGCCGGTGCTCAATCCGGCCTGGATGTAATACGATTCCTGTTTGGTAATATTACTGTTTCCTCGTCGGTTGCACCCGGTGACAGGCTGAGTCGCGTGGATATCAACCTGCGGCAGAATCTGGCTGATGCCGGAATGTCTTATATTATCGACGACGATAAGTACGAATATGACGGCTCAACAATAGCCATACAGGATGTGATCCTGGATTCACAAAACAACCAGAATTTCAATGTGGTAATTCAACAGGTAAGTGATGATGTAGTACAGGTGGATGTAAGTGGCAGTAGCGACCAGATAACAAGGACTATAAGAACAAATTTTGAGTTTACCTCTTCAATATCTCCTCTCCTTGACTACGGCGTGGCCTCCCGCGGGCCTTTGCATATGAACGGTAATGCCAAATTACGAGGCATCAATTCCAGCAGTGAAGCCGATGTCTATATTGAAAGCTTCGATAATAACGAGGCTCTGACGATGACAGGCAACTCGAGAATAGACGGCGACGTAAGTGTTGCTAATCAGGATGGCTATGCCGTTGTATCCGGTAATTCTACGATAGGCGGCGAAGGCGGACAGGCGGCAATCGACAACCACGTTCATATTGGCACAGATGTGCCCGAATTTCCTATACCTGATATCTCTCCTTTCGAGCAGTATATCCAGAACATTATAGACGGAGGCACAAGTACTAATGGCAATAAGACCTTCCAGAATATAAGAATAATCTCCGGTGCAAATCCTACCTTCAACGGCAATATCACAATCAACGGCATAATATTTGTCGAGTCACCCAACATCGTTTTCTTCTCCGGTAATGTGACAATAGTTGGGATAATAGTTGCCGAAGGTGATGCCGAATTTCCTGACCCCGGGGATTCGATAAGTTTTACGGGAAATCTGTTTACTTATGATTGTTCATATCTACCCGCTAGCGCAGACTTTGACGGATTAAGAGACATGGAGCATTCCTTTCTGCTGGCCCCCGGTTTTAATCTGAGTTTCGGTGGTAATTTTCATACGATTGGAGGGGTCATAGCCGGCAATGGTATATCGTTCTCGGGTAATGCGGGGGGCACGATTGGGGGTACAGTGCTAAACTATTCTGATGAGGCAATGTCACTTGGCGGCAATACCACCCTTGACTTCAGCCTTCCCCAGGCCGGTGAGTCACCCACCGGTTTTTTAGATAATACAACATTAGAGTTTAATGCTGAGTCTTATGCCGAAATTGTGATGTAAGAGATAAAATTGAGATTAAATGAAAGGGCCTTATGTCGATACTGAATGCTTATTCACAGCACAACCATGTTTTTTAGGGAAAAGAAATGAAAACTCAAAGAATGCCACTTAGACGCAGGCGAAAAGGTGTTGTTCTTATTGTCTCTATGATATTTGTGTTTATATTTGCTTCCCTGGGTATTGCTTTCTGTGCTATGTCGGGCATAAGCGCCCAAATTTCCGATAATCAACGAAGGATGAACTCCGCGTTGGCCAGCACCGACTCAGGGCTGAATATTATACGGTTCTGGTTCGAGAGGGTTTCGATACCCGGCACAGTTCCTCCAAATAGCAGGATTGAGAGCATAGCTGCATACATACAAAGTGATTTGGCAAATAACGGCATATCAAATATTCAGACCGTTTTTGAAAGCTCCACCATTACTGTCCCCTCTGTATGTCTGGACTCTGAGACGGGCCAGAGTTTTACCGCCCAGATAACTCAGCCTCAAACCGATGTTTTACAACTGGATGTGACCGGTACGAGCGGTGCGATAGACCGAATTACAAGAGTTACTTATAATATATCACCCAGAACCTCGACCGCTTTTGATTTCGGAGTTGCTACCAGAGGTCCCCTGGAAATGTCCGGAAATGTAGAGCTGGGCAGTATAAACATATCGGTCGAGTCAAGTGTTTTTATTGAGAGCGAAAACGGTGAGACGGCTCTGTCGATGTCCGGTAATTCACAGATAGCCGGCGACGTTAGTATCTCGGATACTAATGCGGATGTTGAGCTGGGAAATAACTGCTCAATCGGCGGCGAAACCGGCGAGGGAGCTATGGACCACGTCTTACTCGGTGCAACATCCCCTGAATTCCCCACACCTCAGCCCGGTTACTTCGAACACTATGCAACAACCATTCTCGAAGAAGGTGGCGATGATACCATCCTCGAGAACGTAAGGATACCCGCCGGATTGAATCCTTCTTTTTCGGGTGGTACCGTAATAAGAGGTGTCTTATTTATCGAACAACCCAATGTGGTCAAATTCACGGGACATTGCGAAATTACAGCCATCATAGTTGGTGATGGCGATATATCCGAGCCTTCCACGGCGAATCAAATCGAGTTCGCGGGTACGGTGGATAGTTATGACGTATCGACTCTTCCCGATGAGCCCCAATTTGCCGATATCAGGACAGAGACCGGCACATTCCTGATGGCACCCGGCTTTAGCGCCGAATTCGGGGGTAACTTCAGCACCCTGAGTGGTTCAATCGTCGCCAGTGGAATAGCGTTTTCTGGAAATGCTGGTGGGACGATTAACGGTTCAGTCATCAATTTTTCAGATGAGCCTATGGTTCTCGGAGGAAACAGCGACCTGATATTTAATCGTTCAGAGAACGGACAGGTCCCTGTGGGATTTACGCGCGACGTTGTTCTGCACTACGAGGCCGAGTCTTATTCTGAAATGCATCTCTAACCGCAATAACTGTGTAAGCAAACTGCCCGGTAAACACACTTAAGGAGGGTTTTACCGGGCTTAGATTTATTGCAAATAAATTTTCCTTTTGATTGCCAAGCCTCACACTATCCTTTTTTATATTTTATAATTTAATAGGGTAATATAGAAGAAAAATGGAATTGTGGAGGGAAGAAAAATGCCACGTAATAAGAGCCGGAAAGGTATAGCTTTAATAGCTACGATTATTTTCACGGCATTATTCACAACCTGGTTGGTTTCAGTCAACTCGTCGACCAGTGTGAATATGCAGTTAGCCCAGAACCAGCGCAGAACCAATACCGCTTTGTCCGCGGCCGAGTCCGGACTGGAGCTCGGTAAGTTTGTTATCTCGTCATTTTCATCGGTGGAAAGCACGAGTGAGGATGATATTACCCAGAACCAGGCCGATACTACCTGGGATGCGCTGTGCCAGCACGTCCGTGATAGTCTGAATAATCCAACACTTCTGAACGGGCAAACAATAGATCTTCCAAGATGTTTTTCCGACTCTCACGGCAACGGCGAGGAGCTGGTAATACCTGCTATAAATTACAGCTCGTACAATGTGGGATTTCACCTGAGGATGTATCGGTATGACAGTGACCCCTTAACCGTCAAGCTGCAGGCGAGAGGAACAAGAGACATAGTGGAGAGAAATATAGGAATAAATTTGTCCATTAAGAAAGATGCAGCGGTATTGAAATACGCCGTTGCCGGCCAGGGCCGAATGTGGCTGACCGGTAACTCTACAATTTACGGGGACCTGTTCAGCTCGTGGAATAATCCTGAAATATCACCCTTTAATCTGAGCAGTGATTCGAGAGTGCACGGTACTATAAATACGGTTTTAAGCCAGCAGCAAATTGCCGATGAAGGTTACCAGCTTGAAATGCTTGATGGGAATGGCAATCCAATTTTTGATTTTGAAGGTCCTCCTTCTATAGACCCATTACTTGATGGAAATGGAGACCCAATTTACGACCCCTTTAATTACAGGGTTTACAGCGGTAGCGATGAAGTACAGGGTTATCACAGAAATATCAATTATGACCAGCCAAGCGGAACAAGCATGCCCGGTTTGAGCATAGATGATTATGACACCGACGTTTACAAAGGCGGTCTTACAGATATACCTGAATGCCCAACCGGCGACAAAGAAATCGAATACTTCCCCCACGCAGCGGGTAACTATAATCAGCCCAAGTCATATTCGAGCAGGCAACTGAACCGGCATGTTTACGAGAATATGACGTTTGACAATGCCTGTCTTCCCAACAACCGTAATGCATTGTTTAGAAACTGTACTTTTGAAGATGTGTTTTATGTCGATTGCTCTCAAAGCGGTTATAGCAATTATAATAATGTTCGCTTTGAGAACTGCAATTTCAACGGAATTATCGTGACCGATGTACCTCAGCAGTTCAAGTGGAAGTATAATTGTCTCTACTTTACCGGTGAAGCGGCGTTCAACAACACTTCCGAAATACAGGAAGCGACGATTTTGGCGCCTCATTTTAACGTCGACCTGGGTAATACCAACCCCGAGGCAAGCGATAACAATGTCCTCACCGGCGCCATAGTGGGAGGGATTGTTGACGTACGCGGTAATGCTCAAATATATGGCACGATTATCTCGATGTGTGATACTTCACAATGGGAATCGGGATATGTGACCAACATTGGTGCTACTCTCGAGGACGGCGGCTCAGAGACGACCGAACCTGGTGATGTTGGTGTCATTAGTATCACGCCTGATGAGGATAAGATGCTTCCAAGCGGAATCTCTACCCCTATCATTGTTGAGAAATTGCAGGGTACATATTCTGAAGTATTCTGATGCGGTAAGGCATAGAGTGGATTCGGCTTTTATCTTTGAAAGAAGTTAAGAGTGCCAGACTTTTTAAGAAAGGAGAATAAAATGAAAAGATTAATTATGTACTTAATGGTCCTCGGATTGTTCCTGATTGGCTTATACATAGTCGGAGAACGTATTGTCTGGGCTAATGAGTTTACTTTGGGTAGTTTGAGCGAAGTCCCCGATGAGCCCGAGCCTGAAAGCGAGTTCTTCGAAGATGAATTTATTTACCTCAGCGTTGACGCCAATGTGCCCGAGCCTGAAATCGGGTTCGTCGATGGTAAATTCATTCACCTGAGCGGGGACGCCAATATACCCGAGCCTGAAATCGGATTCGTCGATGGTAAATTCATTCACCTGAGCGGGGATGCCAATGTGCCCGAGCCTGAAATCGGGTTCGTCGATGGTAAATTCATCTACCTGAGCGAGGACGCCAATATGCCCGAACCCGAAATCAGGTACGATGGCTTTAGCAAATACTTGTTATAACTGACTGTGTAAGTTAAGCAGTGAAGTTGGTTGGCATTTGCAGTTTATTGCAGGAACACTGACCGCATCTTTTTCCTGTGTCTGGGACCATGTGCACAATATGGTCCCAGTTTGATTTGAGGTTGGTGTTTTAAGCTTTGCTTGTTACATACACGACCTGTTCGGCAAACAAATTCGACGCAAATCTTACCGGCCTAAGGCCGGCCTTAACAAGTGGAATTCTCTTTTCGATTTTTACGCCTAACTGTCGGCAGAACCTGTCAAAATCCTTCAATGACAAAAAGTGTATGTTCGGCGAATCATACCAGGTAAACGGCAGTTGCTTAGTTTGCGGTGCCTTGCCGAGTCCGAGCAGTTGCAGCCGGCAGCGCCAATGAGCGAAGTTCGGAAAACTGACGATGACCTTTTTGCCTACTCTGAGCATTTCGGTAAAGACACGTTTAAGGTCCTTGAGGGTCTGAAGGGTTTGCGAGAGTATGACATAGTCGAAACTTTTGTCGTTATAATTGGCCAGTCCCCGTTCAATGTCTCGCTGAATTATGGAAAGGCCGCGGCCGACGCACGAGACAACCAAATCCTCTGCCAGTTCAATACCCTTCCCTTTGATATTTTTATCGTAACTGAGCCTGGTGAGGAGCTCGCCGTCCCCACAGCCGATATCAAGCACTCGGCTGTTTGGCTTAATCAGTGATTCGATGATTTCGTAATCCACTCGCACACGAATTCCATGCACATCAGTTAGCTTATCTCCGGTTGATTCGCCTGTTTTTTTTCTGATATCAGTTGCTGGTTTACCGCTTATTTTTTCGTGAGTTCTGTCGAGAAAGCCCGACAGCAGTTTTCCGAGCACCTCGGGCTCCAGTAAAAACGCATCGTGTCCGTAGGGTGTATCAATATTGCAATAACTGATATCTTTTCCATCGGCTACGAGGGCATCGACCATATCTTCGGATTGTGCGGGTGTGAAAAGCCAGTCACTGGTGAAACTGACTATCAAAAAACGCGTCCTTGTTTTAGCGAAGGCACTCTGTAGGGAACCATAGTCTCTGGTAAGGTCGAAGTAATCCATCGCCTTGGTTATATACAGGTAGCTGTTGGCGTCGAACCTTTCCACGAATACTTGGCCCTGATGGTCGAGGTATGTCTCTACTGCGAATTCGGATTTGAAATCATATCTGTATTCTTCGGTCTTTCTAAGCTCGCGTCCGAACTTTCTGTGCATCGTTTCCTCGGACAGATACGTTATGTGCCCAATCATCCGTGCGATGCCCAGTCCTGCGTCGGGTCCAGGTTGCTTGTGGTACTGCCCGTCGGCATAATTCTTATCGGCCAGTATTGCATTTCTTCCAACCGCGTCGAAGGCGATTGACTGGGCCCCGAGGCGAGTTGTTGAGGCCGCCACTATCGCCGACTTGACAAAATCCGGATAGCCGATAGCCCACTGAAGCGCCTGCATTCCACCCATAGAGCCGCCGATTACCGCCAGGACCTGTTTTATCTCGAGCCTGTCTAACAACAGCTTTTGAACCTTTACCATATCAGCGATTGTGATAATCGGGAAATCAAGCCCGTATGCTCTGCCTGTAACCGGGTTGATGCTTGAAGGGCCTGTCGTCCCGCTGCAGCCGCCCAGGATGTTCGAGCATATAACGAAGTATTTATTTGTATCTATGCCCTTGCCCGGGCCGACCATTGCATCCCACCAGCCCGGCTTTTTATCGTCGGGTCTGTTGTAGCCGGCAACGTGTGCATTGCCGCTCAGGGCGTGGCAAATATATATCACGTTATCCCGGGCCGCGTTTAGCTCTCCATAGCTCTCATAGGCGACATCAATGGGCCCCAGGCTCTTGCCACACTGCAGTTCCAGGGGCTTATCCGCCTCAATCAACCGCAGCGTCTTTGTTTCCACAATGCCGACCGACCCGCTTGTCGGCCCGGCCTCGCCGAGGCGAGGCGAGGCTGAATTTTCCGGGTCTTTTCCCATAATGGAATTTAAGTATATATCAAACCCGGCTGCTGTAAAGCGTTTAAATGGCTGAAGTGAACGGCAGCAAAACTTCAATAATACACAGTATCCGCTTCACTTTCGTGTCCTGTTACAACAACTTTGCATTTTGGTATTGCTGCCAGAAATTGTTTGCCGTAGCTTTTACGAACTATTCTGCTGTCCAGTACGACGACAATGCCTTTGTCATTTTTGCTGCGTACCAGTCTTCCGAAGCCCTGCTTGAATTTGATAATTGCCCACGGCAGTTGATATTTATAAAAAGGATTTTCGCCCTCCTGCCTGATTTGTTCTATTCGGCCCTGAAGCAGCGGATGATTGGGGACGGCAAACGGCAGTCGACAAATTATCACGTTTGAAAGTGCCTCACCCGGGACGTCGATTCCCTGCCAGAAGCTGTCGGTGCCGAAAAGAACACTGTTTGTTTCATTCTTAAAACCGGTAAGCAAGGTTGTTCTATCGACACCGGCTCCCTGCTGAAAAAGTGAGAAATCATTTTCCTGCAGCCAGTCTCTGAGCTGCTCGGCAATCTTCTCGAGCATCGAGTAACTGGTGAAAAGTACAAAGGCTCTGCCTTTTGTCATTCGGAGATATTTTTTCATTGTCTGGGCTGCAGCGTTAGTGTAACTCTGGTCATTTGGGTCGGGCAGGTCCGGCTCAATATACATTGTAACCTGTTTTTCGTAATCGAAGGGCGAGCCGAGCTTCAATGCCTCGAAATTTTGCAGTCCAATCCGGGCCGCAAAAAAATCGAAGCCTTCCTTTTCACCTTTGCCGTCCGTGCTTAAAGTAGCACTTGTTAACAGAACCGATTCGAACTTCTCAAACAGACATCTTGCTACGTCCGGCCCGACGTTAATCGCAGCGCTTCGCAGAGAGACGTTAACTCTGCCCGTCTCTTTGGTCTCGACCCAGTAGACACTCTGACGGTCTGGCTGCCGAAGAAAGCTTTGAATGGATTTGGCCAGTTCCGAGCATCGTTCAACATACCTTGTCAGTTCAAACTTTTCGTCTTCGTCCTTCGCGGTCTTTGCCAGTCGGGACAGCGCCAGCCGAAGCTGCTGTAGCGGCCCAGTCAGGTTGTCATCAACAAAGTTCGCCCAGCACCGCCCATTAGTCTCTTGCTTTGATTGTTCGTACCAATCGAGTACGCTTTTAAAAAAAAAATTTGCCGCCTGACCACATTGCCTGACAAAATGGACTTCTTTTTCAGCGTTAATAAAGGCCAGAATCCCTTTCTGTGTTCTGGGGTTAAAAAGTCCGTTAAGCAGAAAAGTAACCGCGTAGTTGCTGATATTGATTCCGAAATGCTCCTCGGCCACCTGCTCAATGTTATGGGCCTCATCGATAATGACATAGCGGTAATCAGGCAGCACACCGAGCGTTTCTTCCTTCAGCACAAGGTCGCTAAACAGAAGTGCATGGTTTGCTACAATAATATCGGCGGCTTCGAGTCGCCGTCGTGCCCGCCAATAGAAACAATCCTTGAAGTGTGAGCATTTTCGTCGCCGGCAGTTGCCGTGTTCGCTTTTGACCATATCCCATAGATACATTGAGGGAACAAACGGTAAATCGCTCAACGAGCCGTCCCGAGTTTGCCTGGCCCACTGATTAATCATCGCCAGTCCTGAACCGAAATCGTCAAACAGTCTGTTTTGTCTTTTACCTGTAAAAGCCAGACGTCTCAGGCAAAGGTAGTTACCTCTGCCCTTGGCCAGAACCGCTGTAAAAGCATCGGGAAAAATCTCGTGAAGGAACGGGATATCTTTGTTGATTAGCTGCTCCTGCAGCGTGATTGTAAAGGTGCTCACCAGCACCTTGCCTTTTTTTCGGGTGACCTGCCGCATCGCAGGGACAAGATATGCGAAACTTTTTCCTACACCTGTGCCCGCTTCCACTGCCAGGTGCCGAGCGTTATCGAAAGCCTTTTCACCGGCTTCGGCCATCTGCAGTTGTTGCGGACGCGGCTCAAAATCCGGAAGTGATTGCCCGATAAGCCCATTAGCACTGAAAATTTCGCTGATTTTTAACTGCTGTTGCTCTGGAAAAGAAATCAATTTCTGGGCGCCTATAGTGACCTGCCGATTGCCTTGAAAATAACATTCTTCAGGGTAATAACCGCGGCCGAATCCGGCATTCTATCTAATGTTATCTCTATTGCCTCCTCGGCAAGTTCGAGTTTGTCTGACCGATAGTAAGCATATGCCAGCAGGAAGAACAACTCACCGGCACCGGTTGACGATGCCCACTTAGCCAGGTCGGCAATTCTCTTTTCCAATACATCCTTTTCCATGATGTCCGGCTCCAGCTTTACCTGGAGCTGCAAATAGCCCGGAAAGATTTCGATTGCCCGCGAGAGGTAGTATGCGCTGCTCATATACTCTCCTGCTGCGAACAGTGCATACGCCTTGCCGGCATAGGCGAGGGGGTCATCTGGTTTGTAAGTACAGGCCAGCGTCCAGGCATCCGCCGCTCGATAGTATTCGCCCTGCTTCATATATTCAGCGGCGGCCTGCAGATATTGATTAAACTTGGCATCAGCCAGAGCTGCAAAGCTTGCATAAGTCCCCGGCGTTGCCCCTGCTTTGCCGCGTTCCTTAAGGAACAGCTTCTTTGCGATTACATTTTGCCAGGAAGTATCCTGTGGCTGAACCGACTTTTCCTTCAGGAAAAATTCATAAATAAGTTTCCGCTTGCGTTCGCTTTTTGAGGTACTATCGGTTATAGAATAGGGCAGTAGTTGTTGTTGCTCTGTCTCGGCTTCATCGGCTTTGGGCTTAAGCTGCTCAAGGCGTTTCTGCATCTCCTGTTCGATCTGCTGCTCAATCTCTGTGTAAACGTCCGCAGGTTTCTTTGGTTCGTCCTGTACTTTTTCGCCGGGCTCGGTTTTTTCGGCTGGCTCCTCAGGTTGTTGGGTTTTGTCATCCTGTAGTAATAGGGATGGTGGCTTCAAAGAATCATCCCGTATGTCCGGCTGGACGGACTCATCCTGCAGATTTGTCTGAAGTTCGCTCGTTCCATTAATTTCCTGTTGCAGTCGGCTGGCAAGCTCCGATATTTTATTCTCAACTGTGCTCGTTTCCGCCTCGGCGATATCCTGAGGCATTGCTGTTGGGACCGAAATGATATCTATCAGTTCTTCCAGTCTCATTGACATCGGTCTATCCTTGCTATACATTTTCAGCGGGGTTATCTGCGGCTCATTCTCCACGGTAGATTGGATGTTAGCCTTAAAGATCTGTCTGGTTTGCTGCTCTAACTCATCATAAAATAGCTGCAGACTCGATTGGCCGGGCTGCCCGAGTGTTGTTACTGTTTGTGATGGCAGATAGTAAGGCCTTAATACTCCGGTAGGCAGGTCTGGATAATAGGTACGTGCCGAGTCTCGGAGAAATGAGTCAAGTGTGGACGAGCCAAGCGATCCGGTAAACTCCCATGTCGAGCGGTAGGGTACGAGACCTCTGAAATGCGCCCCACCCTCGACATTGCCGGTAACAATAAGGTTGCCACCTAGTTGATTACCGTAGTAGTCACTTGTCGGATTGCGAATCGTTCCGTTTCTCAAAGAGCTTTGCGGGACTGTAGTTATCTCGGCAGGGTTGTCTATTCCGCGGGTCTGCTGTGCTGTAAAGGCTGGTAAAACTATTGTTAAACCGTAAACAACAATCGTGAAAAATCTGGTTTTCATTTTCGTGCCTCCTGCGTGTTATATTTGGGTTTTTCCGCCCAGCTTAACTTACCTGCCAGCGCGTCCCACTGAGTTCGCAGAGGATTATTTACTACCAAAAAAACGCCTTTGTGTTTGCTGACCTTAACTATCTCTCCGGGCTGCAACTCGCATTGCACCTGGCCGTCCAGCACAAGACTTGTACCTTTGTTGACCTGGAGAAGTTCGACCTCAAGCTCGCTCTCGGCACCAATGACAATCGGCCTGAAGCTAAGTGAGTGCGGGCACAACGGCGTAATAACCATCGCCGCGAGATTCGCCGAGAGAATAGGTCCGCCGGCCGAGAGGTTGTAAGCCGTCGAGCCGGTCGGCGTAGATATGATGAGCCCATCGCTAAGGCAACTGGCTAAAGCCTGTCCTCTGACGGTCATTTTCAACTCCACCAGGTGAAACGGAGCCCCTGCAGTTATTATTACGTCATTTATTGCAGTCGAGCAGAATTTTTCTTCCTTGGTATCGGCGACACAGCAGCGTAATATCATCCTTTTATCAATAAGAGAGCTGTCGGTAATTATACGTTCGAAAAGCTCCTTTAGTTCCCCGACACTGAATTCCGCCAGAAAGCCGAGTTTACCCACATTGACACCGATAACCGGTACTTTTGTTTCGCTAAGGTTCCTTGCTGCCGCTAAAATTGTCCCGTCTCCTCCGAAGACCACGGCGAAATCCACCCGGCTCAGGACATCTTCGGCACAATCTCCCCGCAGACAATTTGCCAGTATCTCGGCCTTTCCCTGCGCGAAGCCCGTAAACTCTTCAACAGCTTCTGTAACGTAGGGTCTTTTAGCATCTCCGAAGATTATCAGTTGAGGTAGTTTTTTTAAGTTGTTTTGCATTTTCAATACACTTGATTTGCCGTTCGCCGCCGCTGCCTGGCGTGTTGGCCGTATTCCCTGACAGGCCGAGTAGTTTCCTGACTGTTTCGGCAATCTTCTCAGCGGTTAACCCGACCTGAGCAAGCTGACTGCTGCGCGAATCGGCATCGAGAAAACTATCCGGCCCACCCAGAACCAATATCCGTCCTGTTGCCCCGGAGTCCCCGGATTTTTCATCGGGGCTAAGTAGTTCGGTTCTTTTTGCAAGAGCCGTTTTACTGGCGGTCTCAAGTACCGCCGAGCCGAATCCGCAGGCCACAGAATGGTCTTCAATGGTTATTATAGTTTTGCCCTTTGCTACCAAATGTATAATTCCCTCGTCAATAGGCTTTGCGAACCTTGCATTTATAACATCGACAGATATTCCCCCTCTGGCGAGGTTTTCTGCCGCTTTTAGTGCCTCTTTTAATATGATTCCGTACGCTACTAATACTACTTGCGAGTCGCTTTTAACTCGTACCGGCACAGATTTGCCTAATTCGAAAGGCTGCGTGCACCGCGAGCTTCCGGGAACTGCTTTAGGGATAAGGTCTTTGGGGTACCTGATGGCCACAGGCCGCTCAATTCTCAATGCAAATTCCAGTGCCGCTCTAAGCTCGACTTCATCACTTGGTCCTATAAGGACCATATTCGGCAGCATCCGCAAAAAGCCGATGTCTGTCAGGCCGTGATGCGTTGGCCCGTCGCTGCCGACAAAGCCGGCCCGGTCGAGGCAGAAAATAACAGGTAGATTCTGCAAAGTTACTTCCTGAAAAATCTGGTCGAAGCCCCTTTGCAGAAAAGTCGAATATATGCAAACTACGGGTTTGGCCCCGGTCTTCGCCAGGCCTGCCGCTATATCAACCGCAGCGCTCTCGGCAATCCCGACATCGTAATACCTGTCGGGAAATTGTTCCCGGAACTTAACAAGGCCTGTTCCGTCCGGCATCGCGGCGGTGATTGCGATTATCCGCTCGTTCTTTGCCGCCAAATCGACCAGCGCATCGCCGAACGCATCAGTAAAGCTTCGGCCGGTATGATTGATTTCAACAGCGTCACCATTGAGGTCAAAAGGACCCGTTGAGTGGAACCGACGGGGGTCGGCATCGGCGGGCCTGAAGCCTTCACCTTTGTTTGTATAGATGTGCAAAATAGCCGGATGATTGAGTTTGGCCAGCCCCTTAAACAAGTCTATCAGCGAGCTTATGTCGTGCCCGTTGACAGGCCCGAAGTACGGGATGTTCAGACTCTCAAATAACTGACTCGGTGAGATAGCCATTCGAATGCTCTTTTTGAGCTTCTCTATCGCCTCTTCCATGGTTTTGCCAACCAAAGGCAGATGTTCGAGGATGTTATTGGCGGTCTTTCGCATATCCTCGTATGTCTGGCTTAGCCTGACCTTGGAAAGAAATCTGGCCAGTGAACCCTGCGTAACGTCTATCGCCATTGAATTATCATTCAGAACCACCAGCAGCTGTCTTTTGACCAGGCCGAGATTATTGAGCGCTTCAAAGGACGGGCCGTTGACAATGCTGGCGTCGCCCACCACAGCCACGATTCTATCTTTCGCATTCTGATTTTCTGCCCCGAGTGCCATACCCAATGCCGTTGCGATACTTGTACCGGCATGCCCGACGGTAAAGGCGTCAGATTGACTTTCTGTTGGATTGGGAAAGCCGCTTACGCCGCCACGTCGGCGGAGCTTGTTAAACTGGTCTTTTCGGCCGGTGAGAATCTTGTGCGTATAGCACTGGTGGCCCACGTCCCAGAGCAGCTTGTCATTCTTGAAATCGAAGACATAATGCAGCGCGACCGTCAGCTCAACCACTCCGAGATTGCTGGCCAGATGCCCGCCAGTCCGGCTGACAGCGGCGGTGATAAACTCGCGAATCTCCTCCGTAAGTTTCTCCAACTCGGCCGTTGTCAGTTTCTTCACATCGGCCGGACTATTTATTCTCTCCAGCAACTGCCCCATTTTATGCCTTCAACTATTTCGTTCTTTTTTCCAGTTCTACTGCCAGTTTTCTGAGCACTTTGGCCTCGGTACTAAAGCTTTCCAATGCTGCTATGGCCTCGGCAGCCAGTTTTTTCCCTAATTGTCTCGACCTGTCCAGTCCCGCTACCGCCGGGTACGTAACTTTTCCCTGCTGTATGTCTTTGCCAACAGTTTTGCCCAACTGCTCGCTCGAAGCGATAACGTCCAGAATATCATCCGCTATCTGGAAACCCAGCCCGAGCTTCAATCCATATTCACTCAGTTGATTATACTGCTGCTCGTTCGCCTCGCCACAGATAGCTCCCATAGCCGCCGCGCAGCGGAACATTTTGGCCGTCTTGTTTGTGTGGATATATTCCAGGAGTTGCTCGCTTCCTTCTGTGTTTTGTGCCTGCAAATCCTGTATTTGTCCTGCAATCATACCGGCCGGTCCCGCCGCCGCGGCCAGCTCTGCTATTAATCTGACCGCTGTGTCTGCGTTGTCGATTTTGGTGGCCAGAATCTCGAAGGCCAGACTCAAAAGCGCATCGCCGGTAAGTATCGCGGTTGCTTCGTCGAATTGCCTGTGGCAGCTCGGTCTGCCTCGGCGAATATCATCGTCGTCCATTGCCGGCAAATCATCGTGCACCAACGAATAAGTATGAACCATTTCCATCGCCGCGGCCGAGAGTTTCGCATTTTCATTTATCCGCCCGGCCAGCAGCTCGCAGCACCACAGCACCAGTGCCGCTCGTAGCCGTTTGCCCGGTGCCTTGATGGTATAATCGATTGCTTCCAGCAATTGCTGCGGAATATCAGTTTGCCGGGCCAGCAGTTCGGCCAATGTCGTGTCCGCTATCCGAGCTTTCTCGGCCAGCTGTGTCTTAAAATCGATATGGTCCTCTGTTACGTATGTCATTGAGTTTTATGCCGTTCAATGTGCCTTGAATATGGTTTTTTTGCACCAAACACACTATTATACAGTATCCTGCGTGTTGGAGACAGCAATTTATGGACGCTGATATGATTTTAATTCTGGGCCTAACCGCATCCGGCAAGGGCACATTGGCCTTTGATCTGGCAAAAAGTACCGGCGCCGAGATAATCAGCGTCGATTCGATGAAGGTTTATCGCCGGATGGATATCGGCACCGCCAAGCCGTCCAGAGATGCCCAAAGTCAGGTCAAATACCATCTCATAGATGTCATTGAGCCGAGCGAGTTCTTCAGCGTTGCTGCATTTCTCGAGATGACTGAGTCGGCTATCGAGAAGATAAAGGCAAATGGTAAACCTGTTATCGCCGTCGGCGGCACGGCGATGTATCTTAAAGCCCTGCTGTTTGGCCTGTTTGAGGGGCCGGGAACCGATAAGCAGCTTCGAAGCCGATTAAAGCAGCGAATCAAAGAAAATGGCACCTCGGAACTCCATAAACAATTAGCACAACTGGACCCTGTTGCTGCAGAGCGTATCAATCCCAATGACGCGAGACGTATCATACGCGCCCTCGAAGTTTACGAGCTTACCGGCCGGCCCATCTCGGCTTTGCAAACCCAGTTCACCACTGACCGGCCCCGCCATAACTGGAAAATCATTGGCCTTAAAAGGGAAAAATCAGACACGGCACACAGGATAAATATGCGAGCTAAAATGATGATAGAGAAGGGCCTTGTCGATGAAGTAAACTCGCTCCTGGCAGAGGAAAAACCCTTAAGCACTCAGGCGAGATGTGCAATCGGGTATGCCGAAATCATTGAGTATCTAAGCGGTAAATACTCACTTGATAAAGCGCTCGAGCTTATAAAGAAGAACACCCGCAAGTTCGCAAAGGCCCAGAGGACGTGGTTTAAAACCTTCAAGAACGTTAACTGGCTCGACGTTGCCGTCGACGATTCGGCCGGTCAAATCCTTGAGCACATAATTAAAATGCTTGAAAAGGCCAAACGCTGATTGCTTTAGGAGTTACTCGAGAACAAATTCATCCTGATAGGCGGGGACGTAACTTTTCCAGCCGATTTTTTCTTTTATATAGTTGCTGAAATTCCGCGCGCTGTCTGGTTCGCCGTGTACGAGAAAGAGCGCTCGCGGAGCCTTTTTGAATTCGGTAAGCCATTTCAAAATCTCGGTCCTGTCGGCGTGACTCGAAAAACCGTGTATTTGGGTCACCTTCGCTTCGACCTTGCGTTTCTGTCCGAATATCCTGACCTCTTTAGTGCCGTCAACGATTGACCTGCCCAATGTGCCGACGGCCTGATAGCCCACGAACATTATCGTGTTTTGAGGCTGAGAGATATTATTGACTAAATGGTGTTTTATCCTTCCACCCGTACACATACCTGAGCCTGCTATTACCATCACTGTCTCTTTTATGTGGTTGATTGCCTTGGACTCTTCGGTTGTTCTTATGATTTTCAGGTCGGGGAAGTTAAACGGCGAAGTCTTGTTTCTGATAAGCTTGGCCATCTCGGCATCATAAAGTTCCGGGTGATTTTTAAAGACCTCGGTAACATTCGTTGCCATCGGGCTGTCTAACAAAACCGGAATATGTGGTATCTTATTGGCGCGCAAGAGCGCATTTACATAGTATAAAATCTCCTGCGAGCGTTCTATCGCAAAACTCGGCACAATAATGTTGCCGCCAGCCTGTTTCGTCGAGTTTATTACTTCACCGATTGCATCCTCCACGTCTTCGGTTGGTTGATGTTCTCTGTCGCCGTATGTTGATTCGAGAAGGACATAATCCGCCGTATCGAACACAGTAGGGTCACGTACAATAGGCCTGTTCGGCCTGCCAATATCACCGGAGAAAAGCACTGTTCTTTGCTGAGCATTGGCGGAGAATTTAACTTTTATCATTGATGAGCCGAGAATATGACCTGCGTCATAGAGTGTTGCTTCGAGTCTGCCGTCAATCTCAGTAGGCCGGCCGTATTTGATGGATTGAAAAAGCGGCGTGCAGGCCTTTGCGTCATCGGCGGTGTAAAGCGGCACTTCCGGATATGCGCCTTTTCGGCCTTCTTTCTCGTGCCTTCTTCGTTTGTACTCGGCATCTTCTTCCTGCAGATGGCCGGAATCGGCTAACACAATCTGCGCAATCTCCGCTGTGGCAGGCGTACAATAAATCGGCCCTTTGAATCCCTCCTTGACCAGCTTCGGTAATAAACCACAGTGGTCGAGATGAGCGTGAGTTAAAAGGACGGCATTTATATCTGCCGGCCGAACCGGAAATGGATCCCAGTTTCTTGCCCGAAGGTGTCTTTCCTGATATAGCCCGCAATCTACAAGAATCTTTGTTTTATCGACCTCGAGCAGGAACCTTGAGCCGGTTACGTTCCGGGCCGCACCCAAAAAACTTAGTTTTGCTTTCATCAGTTACCTCATTTCCGGGTTTTTATCTTAGGCTGAAGATTTTACCAGTTGTATCACCGCTTGGCAAGTTTGCAATGTATCGCCGTTCTTTGGGCTTTACATCGCAGGGCATAAGGGATAAAATGGCCGCAGAATAATGGCAGGATTTAGAAATGGAAAAAATCGTACTTTACGACACAACTCTTCGTGACGGGATGCAGACCGAAGGCGTCAGCTTTTCTTTGCAGGATAAGCTTACGATTGCTCAACGCCTCGATGTGATGGGCCTTGATTATATCGAAGGCGGATATGCTGTAGCCAATCCTAAAGAGATGCAGTTTTTTGAGGAGGTCGCAAAGCTAAAGCTGAAGTATTCAAAAATCGCCGCCTTCGGCAATACCCGCCGGGCTAATGTCAAAGTCCAGGACGATGCCTCGTTGAATGCGGTCCTGGCCTGTAATACTGCCGTCGCAACCCTGGTCGGTAAAGCCTCGGAAATGCATGTAAAGACCGTGCTGCGCTGTTCGCTGGAGCAGAACCTTACAATTTGCTCCGAGTCCGTAAGATATTTAAAAGATCACGGCCTTGAGGTAATCTTTGATGCCGAGCACTTCTACGACGGTTATAAGCAGAATCCGCAGTACTCGATGAAGGTTTTGCAGGTTGCGGCCGAGGCCGGTGCCGATTGTATCGCTCTTTGTGATACCAACGGTGGTTGTCTGCCTGAGGAGATTTACGAAATTACCGAAAAGGTTGTTAATTTTCTCGGCGGCCTGACTATCGGCATCCACACTCATAACGATAGTGACACCGCCGCCGCTAATACGTTTTCTGCCGTACGGGCCGGTGCCCGTCACGTGCAGGGTACAGTAAACGGGCTGGGCGAGAGATGTGGAAACGCCAACCTTTGCACGGTAATACCGAACCTGTCGCTTAAGATGGGATTCGATGTGCTTAGCCCGGAGAAAATCAAGGCGCTTACGGAGCTGTCGCGATTTGTTTTCGAACTGGCCAATTTGCCGTCTGTGTTGAATATGCCTTATGTCGGCGAAAGTGCCTTTGCTCATAAGGGGGGCCTGCACGCCGATGCGGTTCGTAAAGACAAACGCACCTTCGAGCATATCGAGCCGGCTCTTGTCGGCAATGAACGTAGGTTCCTGATTTCTGAATTGTCCGGCTCTTCAAGTGTCCTGGCCAAGCTCGAAAAGGCGAAAATCGTCGAGGATAAAGCCCTTGCCAAAAAGATACTCAAAGCAGTACAGGACCTTGAGAACCTGGGCTATCAGTTTGAAGCGGCCGGAGGCAGTTTTGATTTGCTCGTGAAGAAGATTTTGGGTACATATGAGCAGGCCTTCGAGCTTGAAAAGTATCGTGTAAATGTTGAGAAGAGCGCAGCCGGCAAAATAGTTACCGAAGCGACCGTCAAACTCAATGTCAAAGGCGTTTCCGAGCACGTTGTAGCGGAAGGCGACGGCCCGGTAAATGCGCTTGACGCCGCATTGCGTAAATCGCTTGAGAAGTATTATACCGGCCTTAAGGATATGAATCTTATCGATTATAAAGTTAGAGTGGTCAATCCGAGGGCGGGAACCGCAGCGTCCGTGTGTGTGGTGATTGAGTCGCGTGACAGGGATTCGATATGGGGGACGGTCGGCGTGGACGAGAACATCATCGATGCAAGCTGGAAAGCTCTGGTCGATAGCGTCGAATATAAGCTGTTAAAAGACCGTAAGTAATCGTCGAGGGATTCTGCTTTATCTGTATCCTACCTGCAAATGTTACAAGGCCGATGCAATATTGCGTGTGCGATATTTCCTGGTGATTAATGTTATTAGTAAAAGATATTTTTCTTTTTCTGTTGTTTATTGACTTGGCCTGAAAATGATGTATACTTTATATGGATAAGTAAAAAAACTTTTACGGGACCTGCAAAGGTTAAAGTTTTAAACGTAACTGTACAAAATTCTGAAGCAAATCGTAGTTTAGCATTTCTATAAGTAAGTCTTGGATAGAATCAGGTTATTGCGGCTTTCGGAGGAGCCGATTTACATAGTCGCGGTGCCGGTACTGCGTGCCATAGTCGACCCGGCCTTGGAGAGTTTGAGGCCGAAGTAAAAACATACCCGTTCCTTTTTTGCGGCGTCCTAAATTGACGGCTCATAGCGGTTAGCCAACACTGCGAGTTGTTGTTTGGGGCGCTGTTTTTTTAAGCCATGCCGCTGTACGGCTGGATATTTTCCAAACGAAAAAACGACCGGAAGTTTTAATTAAGAGGAACCTTTTGGCCGATGCGAGTTAACATTTAGGTGAGAATACCGTAAGTTATAGCTCAAGCCACATTCCCCTGAAGTGTTTTTTGTTTTGTTCGGATAGAAATTTATTTGGACATTTATTTTTTTTGGTTCTTTTGCCTTTTAAGCACTCACTTGAGTCGGATATTGTAATATCGATGCTCCCATCGTCACTAAGGGCCAGCAGCTTGCCTGAATTACCAAAGACAATTAACGCCTCGGGAGTAAAATTGTTTAAATTTACCGGGAACCCTTTTACCAGTACCGGCCCTTCCTCTTTTTTGCCTGACCATCGATATAAGGCGAATCTCGCCTCTTCGTTATTTGGGCCGGCAATAATAATGTATGACTTATGAAAACGGGAGTACTCCATACTTCTAATCCCGAGTCCACCCAGGTTCCACAAGAGGGGAGTACCAAATACCGGCGGCTTTCCATTTTCAATTACCTGTTGTGGATTATGCAGGGGCACGATGATTGCTCTTTTTTTAGAGGTCATTTGGTCGGAGAAAAGAGGGTTTCGCAAACCTATATAGATTGTGTTGCCGTCGGGGGCTGCGCAGAGTCCCTCAATGTTTAAGCCTTCTTTTTTTGGTGCAAGTTTTTTAAGTTCTTTGTTTTTAAGTTTCTTTGCATCGAACATGGTCACTTTATCAAGCTGCAGATGCCGTGTTACATTCGATTTTACCATATCGTGGATTAGAGTGCTGCAGGGGATGCCAACAGGAGTAAGTGTAATATTTTCATTTTCTTTTTTGACTGAGGTGGCTAAAAATCTATATCTGCCGGGGCGCATTTTGCCATCTTTATTTCTGCCGTGGGAAGTTATCCAATAAATGCGGTCACCAATCATCGTCGCTCCCTCGATGTCGGCTTCCGGATAGGCCGGGCCTGCTTTGATGAAAGATGTCAAATCTAATGTTGATACCGGTCCCGATGTTTGATTCGTTTTATAGATTCTAAGTATGTTGTTTTCGTCATCGGCTACCACAAACAGGTTGTTATCCAACGCCGCCCCGGCAGAAGCATCACTCATCCCGTAATATGCAATGCAGGTTTCAGTCTCAATCGACTTGCGGTGAGCAGTGCCGCTTGTGACAAAACAAATCAGTAGAGAAAGAATAATTTTAAATACGCGTTTCATTTCTATGGTTTTTCAAGCTATTTAAAGTTTTCCGTTTCGTTGCAATATCTTAATATACCTTAAAGTATACCAAAGCAGGGTCTCTTTTTATAAAATTTCTTTGAAATCACCGGGAATCCTAAGTCTTGCAAAATTGCGCGTTGCAGCATAAAGTAAAACTTGATGAGTAAAGATAGCAAACAGCGGATTCAAGGGCTTCGCGACCGGATTCGGCGGCACGATTATCTGTACTATGTGCTGAGCAAACCTGAGATTAGCGACACGGAGTATGACCGGCTTTTTGCCGAGCTTAAGAAATTAGAACAAGCCCATCCTGAGTTTATCAGCCCCGATTCACCTACCCAGCGGGTATCAGGCCGGCCTTTGGAAGGTTTCGAGACGGTAAGACACGCGGTTGCTATGCTCAGTATCGACAATACATATAGTGCCGATGAATTGCGGGCATTCGACGAGCGTGTGCGAAAAGGCCTGAGTACAGAGGATTACGATTATGTAGTGGAGCTGAAGATTGACGGGCTGGCTATAAGTCTGCGTTATGAGGACGGCCTGCTTGTTACCGCGGCCACACGGGGTAACGGCGTGGTAGGCGACGATGTTACAGCCAATGTCCGCACGATAAAGGCCGTACCGTTAAAACTTCTGGATACGGCTAATACACCGAGTGTGCTCGAAGTTCGGGGCGAAGTTTATATGCCAAAAAAATCCTTTGAGCAATTGAATGAGCTTAAGGCCGAGGCGGGCGAGCCGTTATTTGCGAACCCGCGAAATGCAGCGGCCGGCTCATTGAAACTATTGGACGCCAGAATAACCGCCACAAGGAACCTGGCCTTTTTCGCCTATGCCATCGGCCAGATGAGCGAGCCTTTGGCGAATAACCATTACGACGCTCTTCAGAAATTTAAAGACTTGGGCCTTCCAATCAATCCCAATATAAGCAAGGCCCGTAACATAGACGAGGTAATTAAAATTTGTCTTCGCTGGGGAGAAAAGAAACATTCACTGGACTATCATATTGACGGAATGGTTGTTAAGGTTAACCGGTTCGACCAGCGAGATATTCTCGGGGCGACCGGCAGGGCGCCGCGATGGTGCATCTCGTACAAATTCCCGGCGGAGCAGGCCGAGACTGTTGTCGAGTCCATAGACGTACAGGTTGGCAAAAGCGGAATCCTGACGCCGGTGGCGAATTTGAGGCCGGTGCAGCTTTCCGGCACGACGGTCAAGCGGGCAAGTTTGCACAACTTTGACGAATTAGACCGGCTCGACATTCGCTGCGGTGATGCCGTCGTCATTGAGAAGGCAGGCGAGATAATACCACAGGTAATCGAGGTGAAAAAAGACCTCCGGCCGGGCGGCACAAAGAAATTCAAGCCGCCGGAATGCTGTCCAAACTGCGGCGGGAAAATTGCTCGTGACTCACAGGGCGTTTACATACGTTGCCTGAATCCAGATTGCGCGGGACAATTGAGGGAACGGCTGCGGTACTTTGCGGGACGGGGCCAGATGGATATCGAGCACCTGGGACCGGCCCTGATTGACCAGCTAATCGAGGCCGGTTTTGTAAAAAACTTCGCTGACCTTTATAAACTGCGCAAGGAGCAGCTAATTGAGCTCGAAAGAATGGCTGAAAAAAGCGCAGCCAATATTATAAACGCCCTTGAAGCGAGCAAGCACCGGCCGTTATGGCGGTTGATTGCGGCGCTGGGCATCAGGCACATCGGCAGCCAGTCCGCCGAGATTCTCGCCGAAGAGCTCGGCTCGCTCGAGGCGCTTATGAAGGCCGATGAGGACCGGCTTCAGTCCATAGAGCAGATTGGACCGATTGTGGCTAAAAGTGTTTATGAGTATTTCCGTGACGAGAAGAACTGCCGTATAATAGAGGAATTGCTGGCTGAGGGCCTGAAGCCGGAGAGGCCCGGCAGAAGAAAACGCCGAACCAGTCTTGCCGGTAAAACAATTGTTGTAACCGGCGCACTGGAAAAATTCACTCGCAAGGAGATAGAACAAGCGATAAAAGATAACGGCGGCAAGGCAGCCTCGAGTGTCAGCAAAAAGACCGACTTTGTTCTGGCAGGCAAAGAGCCGGGTGGTAAAATCGATAAAGCACGGAAACTGGGTATAAAAGTAATCAGTGAAACACAGTTCCTCGCTATGGTAGAAAAGGAGTAACACGGTTTTACACGAACTATAACACAGACTTACACGGATAATTATCTATGAGCCTGTTACATAAGGGACTAAGTTATAATATTAGAGGCGCATCAATTGAAGTGAAGAAAAACTATGTTATTTATACAAATGAAAGAAAGAAGCATATTAAGCTGCAAGCTAATACACAGCCCAAAAATCTATGACGGTCTATATTAAAGTTCGTGTTAGTCGGTGTTAAAGTCAGTGCTGGGGCAGTGTTATGGATGAGAAATATATGCTGATGGCTTTGAAGCTGGCCGCGCGTGGAATTGGCTGTGTTGAGCCTAATCCTGCTGTTGGATGTGTTATCGTCAAGTTGGAACAGATTATCGGCAAAGGCTGGCACAGAAAATTCGGGGCAAACCATGCGGAGATAAACGCCCTTGAGGATTGCAAGAAACTGGCTGCCGAGGCCACGATGTATATAACGCTCGAGCCTTGCTGCCATCAGGGCCAGACACCACCATGCACCGACGCGATAATCGCGGCCAGGCCGGCCAGGGTAGTAATCGCCTCGATTGACCCCTCGCCGCACGCAAACGGCAAAAGTATCGAACTTTTACGCCGTGCAGGTATCGATGTTCAGGTCGGTCTTTGCGAGGAGCAGGCACGGCTTTTGAATGCGCCGTTTTTCAAGTACGTTGCTACCACAAGACCCTGGATCATACTTAAATGGGCACAGAGTATTGACGGCAAGGCGGCGTACGTAGATACCTCACAAAAATGGATCTCGAATGAGTTTAGCCGAAGTGATGCGAATAAACTCAGGCGGCGTGTCGGAGGTATACTGGTGGGCATAAATACCGTTCTGGCCGACGACCCGTTGTTGACCGTCCGGCCCAGAACGCGAAGACAGCCGGTGAGGATTGTAATGGACGGCCTTTTAAGAATACCAATGGGCAGTAAGCTGCTAAGGACCGCCAAAAAGGTGCCGGTTATGATTGTAAGCAGTAAAGAGGCTTTTGAAACACACTCGGACACCGTTGCAAGGATTAATGAAAAGGGCGCTGAAGTTTTTTCTGTGCCAACCAATTATGGTCGTTGCGAGATAAACACACTGCTCGATGAGCTTGGCAGACGTAATATAACCCAATTGCTTGTTGAGGGCGGCCCAAAAATTCTTGCTTCATTTCTCGTGGAACGGTTGGCCGATGAGATTTGCGTTTATATCACGCCAAAGCTGCTGGGCGCCGAAGGAGCTGCTGATATACCCGAGTCACTGGCGGAGCTGGCTGAAGTAGTAACGCTGAATAATGTCAATATCAAACAGTTTGATAATGATGTTCGCCTGAGTGGAATGGTGAAATGGCAAAGCAGTGAACCGTCAGGTCTGGGCCGGCAGTAACAGGCATAATTTGGATTTGGAGTCAACCTCTATGAAGAGAATCGAGGTATTGGGCCTGCAGGGCATACCTGAAATTAAGGCCGGCGATGACCTGCCGGAGATTATCGTTAAATGCGCGGTCGATGAGACAGGCGGGATAAAGGATAAGGATATTATTGTCCTTACCAGTAAGATTGTTTCGAAGGCTCTCGGATTAATGAAAAAAATGAGTGATGTCAAGCCGGGCAAGAAGGCCCTGGCGATTTCACGAAAAACGGGCAAAGACCCCAAATGGGTCCAGATGATTTTTGACGAAGGCCACAAGATTCTTGCCATCATTCCCATTAACGGTCTGGTCAAAAAACACATAATGCAGGCCTCGAAAGACCTCGAATCAAGCGATAAACTCTGTGAGCACGAGCAGGCCCTGTTTATCACCTTAAGCAAAGAAGGCAGGATTCATACCTGTGATGCCGGTATCGACGGCTCGAACCATCCGTCAGGCATAGTCAGCTTTATGCCTACCGACCCCGATGAAGCCGCGAGCTGGATAAGAAAGCAAATTAAGCAACTGACACGCAAGACTGTTGCCGTGATTCTCGCCGATACCGAAATGATACCATTCGGTACGATGGATTTTGCCCTCGGCTCAAGCGGCATTGAGCCTGTTTCGAGGCAGTTCGGCCAGAAGGATAATTTTGGAAAACCCAAGTTCGGCGGAATAGACCTGACGGCCCACGAGCTGTGCAGCGCCAGCGCACTTGTCTTCGGTCAGACCAGTGCCTGCGTCCCCGCCGTAATCGTTCGCGGCTACGAATACCAAATTAGCGAAACTGCCAACGTTGCTAACACGATGATTCCGGACGGCGACAGCGACGGTTTTAGTAAATCCGTCAAAGCAACGTTGAGAGCAACTTCCTGCACAAAACCATTTCTGAAGCGCATCCTGCTCCAGGTTGCCTCATGGTTTATTTGACGTAATATGGCTAAGATTTCTGGTTGAGTGTCTTTTTTGTTCGCAGGATGTGGTGATAATGTTGTGCAAACCGATGGGCCTCGTCGCGGACGTATTGCAGTAGTTTTCTTGCCGGTGAGCGGGCCGGCAGCCTTAACGGCTTAGTCGTTCCCTGTAGAAAAATTTCCTCCTGTTTCTTGGCAATGGCAGCAATATTCGTGCCCCGTCGCTCGTGACCCGTGCCCCGAAACATCTGTTCAAAGGCCTTCTCTGCAGATCTCAGATGTCCCAGGCCGCCGTCGATTAAAACCAGCTCGGGCCAGAGCTCTTCGCCCGCCAGCGCGTATTTGTATCTGCGTTTGACTACTTCTGCAATCATCGCATAATCATCTATGCCGCTGACCGTCTTGATTTTGAATCTTCGATACCCGCTTTTGAAAGGTCTTCCGTCAATAAATTTTACCAGTGAGCCGACCGCCTCGGCGCCGGCAATATTTGCCACGTCAATTCCCTCGATAATCCTGATTGGGCCGTCAGCGTTAAGTATCCTCTGCAGTTCTAACAGAGCTTCTGTCGGGTCGCCGGCAAAGACTTCCGGCTGAACGTCCTGGTCTACCGAGCCTCGCCGGTCGAGTCTTTCTATAAGGCGAATACGGTCGCGCAGCACGGCGGCCCTTTCATATTCCAACTTTTCAGCCGCCTCGGACATTTCCTTGTTTAATTGCCGCAGAATTATCGACCGCTTCGATTTGAGAAATTTTACAAGGTCACGAATTATTTTTGCGTATTCTTTTTTTTCAATTTTTGCGGCGCAGGGCGCAACGCACTGTTTTATGCTGTAAAGAATGCAAGGCCGAAAGAACCTTCGTTTCTCGTCACTCTGACGTATCTCAAGATTACACGTACGGAATCTGAAAATCTTTTGAAGTAGCACGAGAACTGCGCGAAGGTCTTTTGCGCCGGTGAAAGGCCCGAATAATCGGCTTCCCTTTTCCAGCGGTTTTCGCGTCATATAGACGCCGGGGAAATCATCCGAGGTAGTAATCTGCAGATATGGAAAACTTTTGTCGTCCGCAAGATCCGAGTTATAAGGCGGACGGATATCCTTAATCAGCCGGGCTTCCTGCAAAATGGCATCGACTTCGTTTTTCGTCTCAATGAAGTCGACTGTGCAGACCTTGTTAACCATTTCCAGAATTTTCGGCCCACGTGATGAAAGCAATTCGGAGCCCGGCTGAAAATAGCTGCCGACTCTTGCTCGAAGATTCTTTGCTTTGCCTATATACAGGACCTTATCACTGCGGCCCTTCATAAAATACAGACCGGGGCTGGTTGGAAAGCCTTTTACCTTGGCCCGAATCGCCTCGAATTTATCCTTGAATTGTTTGCTCATAATCACTCAAGCCCCAGCCAGCTTATCATCGGCTCTATTTAGATGCTGGTATTTTAATCCTACTTGGACAGCAGAGAAAGATGCTTCTAATTCCCGACGGATGGTCGATGGACGCTGTGAAGCCTTATTTACGGGGTTATATCGGGTTTTCCAGGAAGCAGATGAAAGCACGAAGGTTGCGCGACTTTCATAAGTCTTTTTTATACAAGTAGTTAAAGTATAAAGTGAAAAAGGCGATTTTAACATGTTTCTAAAAAAGTCAGGGTATAATTGGTTCCTGAAGTGTTATTAAAATTTTTTTTCTCTCATAGCTTTAGCTCTGACAAGGACTAACGTAACGAAAAAAACTTCTTGAAAAATTTCCTCTTGATGGTACTATATATGGTGTTAGGATTGACCCCTGTCCTTTATGTAGTGCCTCCGGGAACGGATGCCTACCGCTTAAATCATTGCATTTTGAGCATAGGGCAAAGTGTCATTTATGGACGTAACTTGGCTTTTTGTAAGGCCGGTTTGAATTTTTAGATTTTCATTTTGGACTCACGTTAGTTTTATCAATCTGTCATAACAATGTTCTTTGCTTTTGTACGGGGAGGCTTGAGAAATGAGTTCTACAATTGATTCCGGCAATATGAATAACAACGAATTGCACTCGGAGTTTTCTGCTCAGAAAGGACGAGGTTTGAAGATACCGCCTTTTTTCTCCACGCCTTCCGTACATCCCTTTGACGAGCTGCAATGGGAAAAACGCACGGCCCAAATAGCAAGTGAAAACGGCGAGATAATATTCGAGCAAAAAGATGTCGAAGTGCCGACATCCTGGAGCCAGCTTGCCACCAACGTGGTAGTGAGCAAGTATTTTTATGGCGACCAGCAAACCGGACAGCGTGAATACTCCGTCAAGCAACTTGTGCACCGGGTCAGCAGAGCTATTGCGGACCGCGGTAAAAAGAACGGCTATTTTGCATCTGCCGAAGATGCTGAAAATTTTTACAGGGAATTGACGTGGCTTTGTGTCAATCAATGCGGTGCGTTTAATTCGCCCGTCTGGTTCAATGTCGGCCTTTGGGACATCTACGGCATCGCCGGTAGTGAGCATAACTTCCACTGGGACGGCCGAAAACAAAAGGCAACGGCCTGCGAGAATAGCTACGAATACCCGCAAGGCTCGGCCTGCTTTATCCAGTCGGTAGATGACACAATGGCTGATATAATGCGGCTGGCGACCAGCGAAGCTATGCTTTTCAAGCACGGCTCCGGCACCGGGACCGACCTGTCGACGCTTCGAAGCAGTCGCGAAAGGCTTTCCGGTGGGGGCAGACCCTCCGGGCCGTTGAGCTTTATGCGGGTTTATGACCAGATAGCAGCCGTCGTCAAATCCGGCGGCAAAACAAGACGCGCCGCAAAAATGCAATCATTAAAAGTTACTCATCCCGATATCAAAGAATTTATCACCTGTAAAACCGAAGAAGAAAAGAAGGCCTCGGCTTTAATCGATGCCGGCTACGGCGGCAGTTACAATAACGAGGCCTACAACAGTGTAATGTTCCAGAATTCCAATTTCTCCGTCCGCGTCACGGACGAGTTTATGGAAGCGGTCGATAAAGACGCCCCCTGGACAACTTATGCAGTCACAACAGGCAAGCCCGTCGACCAGCATTCCGCACGCGAGCTTATGAACCTTATCTCCGAAGGAACAAGGATTTGCGGCGACCCCGGCCTGCAGTACCACACAACCATCAATCGCTGGCACACCTGTCCCAATTCCGGCCCCATAAACGCATCCAATCCCTGCAGCGAGTTTATGTTTATCGATGACTCGGCCTGCAATCTGGCCTCGCTCAACCTTATGAAGTTTCGCAGGGAGGACGGCTCGTTCGACATCGACCGCTTTAAGAAGGCGGTTCGGGTGTTTATTATTGCCCAGGAAATCCTGGTTGATAACGGCAGTTACCCAAATATTAAGATTACTGAAAACAGCCATCGTTTTCGGCCGCTGGGACTGGGATACGCCAATTTGGGAAGCCTGGTAATGAGTCTGGCCCTTCCCTACGATTCCGAACAGGCCCGTGCAATGGCATCGGCCGTCACTGCCTTGATGACGGCATCGGCCTATTCGGCAAGCGCCGAGATCGCCGCGATTAAGGGAGCTTTCGAGGGGTTTGAACGGAATAAAGAGCCGATGCTTAAAGTTATAAATATGCACCGTGAAAGGGCGTATAACATCCCCGAGGCGCAGTGCCCTGATTATCTAATCAGCGCCGCCAAGGACGCCTGGGATGAGGCCCTCGATGCCGGCAGTAAACATGGCTACCGAAATGCTCAGGCCACCGTTCTGGCGCCGACAGGGACCATCGGCTTTTTGATGGATTGTGACACAACGGGCGTCGAGCCTGAAATAGCTCTGGTGAAATATAAACTCCTGGCTGGCGGTGGTATGCTCAAAATCGTAAACAAGACCGTACGTATGGGCCTCGAACGATTAGGTTACAATGCCGAGGAAATTCAGGAGATTTGCGATTATCTCGATAAAAATGAAACCATAGAAAACTGTGATAAGCTAAATCCCGACCATTTGCCTGTTTTTGATTGTGCGTTCCGCCCCCGCAAGGGCAGGCGGCATATTCATTATATGGCCCACCTTAAAATGATGGCTGCTGTTCAGCCGTTCATCTCGGGCGGAATCAGCAAGACCATTAATATGCCCAATGAGACAACTACCGAGGAAATCACCTGCGCTTATACTGAAGGCTGGAAGCTCGGACTCAAAGCGGTTGCCATTTACCGTGACGGCTCGAAACGACTTCAGCCGGTCCAGACTAAAAAGCACCGCGATAAAGACGCCGGAAAGCTCGAAGAGAATCTCGAGTCGCCCCGGCCGTATCGACGACGCCTGCCGGATACACGAGAGAGTATTACACATAAATTTTCAGTGGCAGGTCATGAAGGCTATCTGACGGTGGGGCTGTATGAGGACGGCCAGCCTGGTGAACTATTCATTACTATGGCCAAGGAGGGCAGCACCGTCGGTGGCCTTATGGATGTAATCGGGACCTGCGTGTCGATGGCACTGCAGTATGGAGTCCCGCTGATAACCCTTGTCGAGAAGTTCAGGCATGCCCGCTTTGAGCCGGCCGGTATGACCTCGAACAAGGATATACCCTTTGCCAAAAGTCTCATAGATTACATCTTCTGCTGGTTGGGCTGCCGGTTCATACCCGGTTATGCCGAGAAAAACCTGCCTAACCAGGCCGCACGGCTTCATCAGGCGGACGATAAAACCACGACCACGGCCAAACAGCTTGTGGAAAAGACCAAGGACCTCGCCAAGAAAATCGCCGAGGCCAAGGTAGCGGGTGAAAAAACGACGATTGCAACATCGGAAGGCAAGAGTTTTTCTACCAAGTCGCCGGGCAGGATTAGCGGTGCAATGAGACGCGTCAGTGAACTGGTCGGCTCGGTAGTGACCGGTGATGGAGCACTACGCGGCCAGCAACAGGCTATGCAGCAATTTCTCGGACAGTTCGAGCACTTTCAGGACGACGCGCCAGCCTGTGATATTTGTGGAGCTATAACCGTACGCAATGGAACCTGTTACCGCTGCCACAACTGCGGAAACTCGATGGGATGCTCGTAAGATTCTAAAGTGAGACCAGTCCGGTGAGTGTGGTCGCTAAGGTTAATTTTACTGACTACCGGAAAAGTGTTGCAAAGGCGCTTGATTTAATAAATACCGTTGAGCGGCTGCCAAAGACAGGCCTGGTTATCATCAAGCCTAATCTTACCAATGCCGACTCACCTCCCGTAACCACCAATGTAAAAGCCGCCGAGGCCGTGTATAATTACTGCAAGTCACACACTAAAGCCCAAATCGTTATTGGCGAAGGCTGTGGTTATGGTACAACGGCAGAGACCTTCGAGGCCAACGGTTATACCCGGTTGGCTGAAAAGTATGGGATTAAGTTAATTGATTTTAATCAGGAAGAAGCAATACTGCTCAAACGAAAAGATGCCTTCCAGTTAAAGGAGCTTTATGTACCGGAAGTAATCAGGGATGCTTTTATAATTTCTTTGCCGGTTCTTAAAGACCATTGCTTTACGACGACTACTATTGCTATGAAAAATATGTTTGGCCTTGCCCCGGCCCCATTTTATCGCGGCGGCTGGAACAAGTCGAAATTGCATTCGCCCTCAACTCACAAATCCGTCGTGGATGTTTGTCTTTATAAAAAGCCCGACCTTTCCGTGGTTGATGCCTCGGTTGCGCTTTCTGGCTCACATCTGTCGGGCAGACGTAAAAAACTCAGCTTAATACTTGCCGGCTTTGACCCCGTAGCGATTGACGCCGTCGGCAGCGAACTGCTGGGCCATAATCCGAAAAGGATTCAATATCTTAAACTTGCTGACGGATTGCTGGGCAGCCTGGATAATATTGAGATTCGTCAGGAATAAAGGTTTCTCGAAGCCGAACAACTCTTGGTGAAGGTACAGCGGTTATCTTCTTTGGCGCATTGAATTACGAAAATTACCTGTCGGATGGCCGTAAGTTACATTTCGAGTAACGTTTTGACTTGCTTGTGCAGATTGGGTACGTGTTCCTGCAGAATTCCCCAAATGGTTTCATTCTCAACGGTTGCATAGCCATGCACGATGACATTACGTAAATTGACAATCTGGCGGATATTGCTGATGGTTTTTGAGAGGTTGGGGTCTATTTTGTCGGCCTGGCTGAGTGTGCTTCGCCAATAATCATTAACTGACGCTCGACGCCGCTTCTTAGCAGAAGGTCGGCGTTATAATCATCGAGATTTTTGCCTTCCGTGAATTCCAAAAGTGCTTTGCAAGCCTGGAAAACATCATACAGGAATTTACGCGTTTCAGGCTGCATATATCTCGCTCCTGTTTTTATTGATGGACTCCAGCAGGTATGGATTATTTATAGCCTTGACCTCGACCAGGTCCACATTACGTCCAAACATATCCTGCAGTGTTGCCAGCAGTCCAAGGTAGCATTCAGCATGTCGGCACGGTTCTAATGGGAGAAATTCCACAAGAAAATCGACGTCGCTGGTTTGAGGGTCGAAATTATTTTCTGTCAAGGCAGAGCCAAACAGTTCTAAACGCTTGACGTTGTATTGTTCACTGAGACGACGTAACGAATCACCATTTTTTTTAACTAGCTCGATCATAACATTTTTCCTATCGCTTTGAAAGTAGAGTTTAAGTCCTGCCTATGTTCCTGTCAAATTGAAAGTTGAGTGAAGGTAAGAGGTGGATGTTAATTAGCACTCGCCGAATGAGACAATGGTGCCGCCGGTGGTTATATTCTCATTCTCATCATACAGTACCAGCTTTTGGCCGGGACAGGGCGCAAAGACAGGCTGGTCGAATCTAACCGTGAGATTTTCTTCACTAAACTCGATTACCTGGCAGGGATAGGCCTGGCCGTATGAGCGAACTTTGCCGAATAAACTTTGGCCCGGCCTTAGCAGCTCAGGAATCAAAGCATTGACCTGGTTTGCCTTGATTATCGAGTGGCTGACCTCCTCGCGTTTGCCTAAGGTAATGGTGTTTGTGCGGGCATCTATGCCGGCGACGTAGAGCGGCAGGCCACCGGCAAATCCAATTCCTCTTCTTTGCCCGATGGTGTAATTGGTTATTCCCTTATGAATACCTATCGTTTGGCCCTGCATGTCCTTTATTTGGCCTTGCTGATTCAACTCGGTCTCTTCGAAGAGGCCGCGATAATCTCCTTCAGCGGTGAAACACAATTCCATACTTTCAGGCCTTTCGGCGACGAGCAGATTCATACTTACTGCTATCGAGCGGACCTGCTGTTTTGTTAAATCACCCAGAGGGAAAACAAGCCTTTCAATTTTGCCGGGGCTGATGCCGTAAAGAAAATAGCTTTGGTCCTTACTTTTGTCAGCGGCGCGGGCCAAATATGTTTGGCCATTGGTTTTTACCACGCGGGCATAATGCCCTGTGGCGATGTGATTAATGCCGAATTTCTCCTGCAGAAAATCCCAGAGTAATCCGAATTTCAATTTGGCATTGCAGTTAGCACAGGGATTTGGTGTTCGGCCCTGCTTGTATGATTGGCGAAAAGGTTCGATGATAAGCTCTTTGAAGGCCGTGGTAACGTCAACGAAGTAGTGTGGCAGAGCAAGTTGGTTACAAACAGACGATGCATCTGAGCCGCGGTGTTTGTGGGAATATGTGTTGCTGGATACGGGTATTTTCATAGTCAGGCCCATTACGTTCCAGCCGGCCTTTTTCAGCAGATACGCTGCTACACTGCTGTCGACGCCGCCGCTCATCAGGACGGCTATCGGTTTTGAATCCGGCTTATCCGGCCTGAACGACTCAGGGCCTGAAGGTGTTAATTGTAGATTATATTTTTGCATCAGTATTTATAATTTTTACTCAAACAGAGCCGTACTCAAGTACCGCTCGGCAGTGTCGCACAGCACGGCCACGGCAATTTTGTCCTTGTTCTGGTCACGTTTTGCGACTTTGACCGCGGCAGCGGCGGCCGCCCCGGCGGATATGCCCGTCAGAATCCCTTCCTCTTTGGCCAGGCGTTTTGACATTTCAAACGCTTCGTCGTTTCCTATCTGAATAATTTCATCGATTACTTTCGTATTCAGAATATCCGGGACGAATCCTGCGCCGATGCCCTGAATCTTATGTGAACCCGGCTTGCCGCCTGATAGCACGGGGGAGTTCTCCGGCTCAACGCCGATGATTTGGACCGAGTCTTTGCGCTCCTTGAGCGCCTCGCCTACGCCTGTAATAGTTCCGCCGGTCCCGATTCCCGCCACGAATATGTCTATTTTGCCGTCCGTATCCTGCCATATTTCTTCTGCCGTTGTTTGGCGGTGTATCTCCGGGTTCGCTGGATTTTGAAATTGCTGAGGCATAAAGGCATTACCGTGCTCGCTGACAACCTCGTTTGCCTTTTCAATCGCGCCGGTCATACCCTTTTGGGCCGGTGTGAGTATCAGTTCGGCCCCTAAAAATTTCAGCATTTTTCGTCGCTCGATTGACATTGATTCCGGCATAGTGAGGATGAGCTTATAGCCTTTCGCCGCCGCGACCCAGGCAAGGGCGATGCCTGTGTTTCCGCTGGTTGGTTCCACAATTGTCATCCCTGCCCTTAGTTTTCCCTCGTGTTCGGCCGCAAGAATCATATTTACCCCGATACGGTCTTTGACGCTGCTTGCCGGGTTGTAAAATTCCAGCTTCCCGGCAACGCGGGCCTTACAGTCTTCGGTGACTCGATTAAGCCAGACTAAAGGCGTTCGGCCGAACAGTTCGGTCATATCTTTTGCTATTTTCATAATCATAACCTCGTTAATTCGTTACCAGCGACTCTTCACACAGGACGCTGTATATTTCCAGTATCTCTATTATATAAGGGTATGTACCGGGATTGTCAAAATCAAGGAATCTGTTTTTCGTCCTGAAGTTTTGTTATTGTCGGGTCGTTCCCGCATATAGGGCATTTGGGATTTCGCTTCAGGCTTACTTTGCGAAACTCCATCTTCAATGCATCATAACTTAGTAATGTATTAGTAAGCAAATCGCCAGCTCCCAGCAGGTATTTTATGGCCTCGGTGGCCTGCAGCGAGCCAATAACTGCCGGCACAGCTCCGAGCACGCCTGTTTCTGCCGGTGATGGTACTGCCCCGGCGGGTGGTGGGGCGGTGAAGATACATCTGTAGCAGGCCGTTTTGCCCGGCAGGACCGTCATCAACTGCCCTTCGAATCCAATGACGCCGGCGTGAGAAAAAGCCACTTTCTCGAAGTAGCAGGCGTCGTTAATCAGAAATTTGCCGGGAAAATTGTCCGTGCCGTCAATCACGAAATTATACCTGCGTACAATCTCGGATATATTCGCTGCCTTGGCGCGCAGGCAATATGTCTCGACTTTAACATCAGGATTTATTGCCTGTATGCTTTTTCCAGCGGAGTTTACCTTTTCAGTTCCTATCCGCTCAGTGTTATGAATGATTTGTCGCTGCAGGTTTGTTAGCTGGACCCTATCGCTGTCGAGAAGTCCGAGCGTACCAATTCCTGCCGCCGCCAGGTACAACGCTGCAGGAGAGCCTAAGCCACCGAGCCCGACTATTAGTACCTTTGAGGAAAGCAGTTTCTTTTGGCCTGAACGACCGAGTTGCTTTAGAGTTATGTTTCGGCTGTACCGTTCTATCTGTTCTTTAGTTAATCTGAGATTTGGCATTTAGACACTTAAAAAACATAATTTTCTCATTACGCTTGCCCGCCGTTTGTGTGGCGGGACCTCAATAATTTTACAAAAATCACTTTGAACTATCAAGGTTCTCATGGAACAGGGATTTCGATACGAGAAAGACTGTTTAAGGCGCTCTAAAAAACCCGGCTCGTCATTTCGAGCGCAGTCGAGAAATCTATTAAAATAGTTGCACCAAGCGGTTCCTTGTTTCGCAAGTCAGGTTTTGTTAAAGTCCCTGAGTAAAAAAGATGAAACGACTTGTATCGGCACTGAAAAATCTGGAGGGGATCCGATCCGCCGTGCCGGAGCCACGCCGAGGCAGGAGCGGTTCAACGTGAAAAGAGAGAAGAAAAGAGTACATTAATACTTAAAACTTTTTTGCCCTGTGTTTTCTTTATAAAGCCAAACTACCGAAGACGAGAATTAAAAGCGTGGCTTCTGCTGCTATCAGGCCAAGTGCTTTCAAAAAATCCCACTGCAGCATTCTCAATTCGCTATTCAACGCGTCACGGCAACTGTTTTGACCGGCAATTATGGACCTAATTTTTGAGACTTTCCAGCTTAGAACGAGACTTTTTAGCAAGTTCCTTATACTGCGCAGCCAGACCTTGATATTCCTCCAACTCAAAGAATATCTTGTTCACCTTTGGGTCGGTGAGAATGGCAATCCCTGTCAGGGCATTACCCCAAAGCGGTGCTCGTATATAGTTACTACCTGGTGGAGGTGGAGGAGATATAGTATCATACATTTTCTCTTCGCACTTCTCAGCCTGCTTTGTGGCTTCGACAGCTGCCCGATTCAAGTGTTCAGCAGCTTTCTCATAATTGAGCGCAGCAGATTTTTTTTCTTGCCTTTTTTCGTAGTACTTCCCAAATTGATAATAAGTCTGTCCTTTAGTACCAGTGTCTATACCGGTAACATTAATTGTCGCGCCCCTATCCAACAAAAAGTCAAATACTTCTGTTCTGTTATTCCTTGCTGCGGTATGGAGTGGAGTACAATTCCATTTATTTTCCACATTTATGTCTGCACCATGCGCGATAAGCTTCTCGACAGTCTTTCGATGGCCCCCCTGGGCTGCAGTGTGTAGTACTGTCGCACCTGTATTGCTCTTCGCGTGGATGTCTGCACCGTGAGTAATAAGTATCTCGATTATCTCTGGGTGCCCCCGCAGGGCCGCATAGTGTAAGGCTGTATAGTCTTTGTTTGTCTTTGCATGAATATCGGCACCTCGGGCAATAAGCATCTCGACTACTTCTTGGTGACCTTCCTGAGCTCCCACATGTAGTGACGCAAGACCATGGTTTGTCTTCGCATGAATATCGGCACTGTTTTCAATAAGAAAAGCCGCCAATTCAGAATAGCCACGAAAAGAGGCTTGGTATAGTGCAGTCGCACCTATGGTTTCCTCTTTTTCGTTTATGTCGGCCCCTTTGTTAAGTAAAGATTTTACGGCAGCCAAATCATTACGGTTCACAGCTGCTATCATCTGGTTTCCACAACCAGATACGATAAGTAACTCGGCAACACAAATAAGTGACCTTATACAAGTCAGTATTGTCTGAGATTTCCCATTTAAAAGCCTGCAAAACATAATATTCTCCCGACATTCTTAATAATCTTACAAAATCACTTTAAACTATCAGAAATTTACCTTGTGTCAGGCAAAGCTTCATTTACGACGAGTCACCCTTCATCTGCGACTAATTGCTTTATATCTCAGGAGATAGCTACTGTCCAGTTGCAGTAATTTTTATTGGCCGGTCAGCAAATCAAATTCCTCAGTGCTTAGGGAGCGTTTGAGTTTCTGCAGTGCGCCCAATTCGATTTGCCGTACTCTTTCTTTGCTCAGTCCAAGCTCGCTGCCGATTTGCCTGAGTGTTTTGTAATTTTTTTTGAAGCTCTTTCCGACCAGACCGAAGTGGTTCAGTATTATGTGCTGCTCGCGTTGGTCGAGATTGTGTTTGATAAGCTCTACAAGGCTCTGGTGCATTCTTTCGATTTCGACCACACCTGCCGTATCGGCTGTTCTCCTGTCCTGCTGTATATCCGCAAGTTCGATTGCTCCGGGCTTGTCGAGCCGGGCAGCTTCGGCGGGCAGCTTCCTGGCATAATCCTTGGCAATGACCCAGGATGCGTACGTGCTGAACCTGTAACCTCTGGTTAAGTCGAATTTTTCAACGGCGCGCATCAGGGACAGGTTGCCCTCGCTTATTAAATCAAGCAAACCTGCACTGCTCGATATGTGTTTTTTAGCAATGCTTACCACGAGCCTGAGATTGGCTTCGATGATTGTATTTTTTACCTCTTCGGCCCGGGCAAGATATTGTTCGAATTTTTTTAACCGTCCGCTTTTGGGCCTGAGTGGATTAATATTTGACGCTTCTGTACCGGCCAAGTATTTCAAATAGTTGTATCTTCGGAAAAGCTCATATTCAATCGGCCGGGTCAGCAAAGGTGTGCTTTTAATGGCCTCGAGATATTGCGGCAAAGAATCTTTTACGGGCTCGAATGAGCTTAGGGCCTGCGGGATTTTTGTCGTTTTGGCTTTGACCGGCTCAGCAAGGATTTTCTCTTTTGCACCCGGCTCGAGAAATTCGTCGCTGTGGATATACTCTATTTTCGTATTGCGCAGCTCTCGCGCCCTTCGCTGATTGATGATGCGGTATAGGGAACTTCTGCTCCTGTGGAATCTTTCCATAAGCTTCTTAATGGGTACGCCGGTCTGGTACATTTGGTACAGCTCCCCGGCCCGTTTTTGTGTTACCGTTCCCGCGGGCTTTTTGAAAATGCGGCTTCGCGCATTCTGCTGTTCGTATGCGATTAAGGTGTATCTGATTGTTTCTATGGAGCGATTAAATTTGGCCGCAAGCTGTTCGGTAATTCGCCTTCGGGATAAAGAGGTTTTCTCGGCCAGTTTTCTCGCCTCTTCGATGATGGATTTTTTATCTTGGGCTGTCAGCCTGTTGAACCGCCCGGCCTTTTTGATAAGCTCAGGATTTTGGCGTAAAAAATCGTCAACGGCCGACTGTGTAAAACCGAAGTGTTTTGTCCCATTCTTAAAGATGTATTTTCGCCCAAGCAGTCCCCTGTTTCGCCAGCGATCGACAGTCCTGGTGGAAACGGCAAATCGGTTCGCAAGCTCTTCTATGGTATAAACAGGCTGTTTTTCCACCGTTATCGGCATCGCCAGTTGATTGCTTAGCTTGACAATAAATGCCTGCAAGTCTCTGCGAACTTCTGAGCCGGCCAGCATCTCCTGAGCTATTTCGCCTTTGGGGCGGTAGCCGGTTATATGGAAACAGACGAATTCGAACGGGTATCGTTTGTCCGGCTCAATTAGTGGGAAAAGCTGCTCAGCGGCCTGAAGCTGTTTTCGTCGTTGCTTCGGGGGTGCAAATTTAAGCTGCATTAAGAGCTGAGCCAGAATTGGATTTTTAACTGTTCGCATAATAATTTCTGCTACACCAACCAAAAATATATTTTAGCAAATTAGGCGCAAAAAAAACAGCCCCGATTTATCGGGGCTGTTTTTCCTTTAAGTATAGTCAGAGCTTGATTTAATTAAGCAAACTCTTAGCCAAATCGACGGCCGAAGCAGCATCGCGTGCGTAGCCGTCGGCGCCAATCTTGTCGGCGTAATTCTGGGTTACGGGTGCGCCGCCTATCATAACCTTGGTAGTCAGGCCGGCTTCTTTGATGGCCTTCAACGATTTCTCCATAGAGGGCATTGTGGTGGTTAAAAGCGTGCTCATACCGATAATCTGCGCGCCGGTTATCTTGGCCTGCTCAATGAATTTTTCGACAGGGGCATCGATGCCGATATCAGTAACGTCAAAACCGGCGCCTTTGAGCATCATAGCAACCAGGTTCTTGCCGATATCGTGCAGGTCGCCCTGGACGGTTCCGATGACGCACTTTCCAATCGGCTCAATGCCCGCCTCGATTAGCCTCGGTTCGAGAATTTCCATCGCCATCTTCATAGCTCGGGCGCTAATTAGTACCTCCGGGATGTAAACCTCGTTATTTTTGAAACGAATGCCGATAACGTCCATTCCCGCTATGAGCCCGTTATTTAGGATGCTTTCAGGTTCTTCACCATTGTTTAGCGCCTGTTTGGTAATTTCTACTGCCGCGTTTTGGTCACCTTTGATAATTGCCTCACTAAGAGCTTTCAAATCTGCCATTTACATTCACCTTAAAAACAACAATTCTACATTCGAAGTTTTTTTCAAGCCGAAGCGGCAGTATACCTATTCTGTTTGCATAAAACAAGTCGGGACTTTTAATTTTGTAAGGGAAGAACCATTTTGAAAGGGAGACAGGGGATTTATCCGCTGGTCTTTAGCGAAGGCTTGTCCCATACTTAACGGGCTCCTGCCGTAATTTAGAGCGGGCTTTTCTGTCTGCCGCCCATTTTCTGCTGTTTACTTTCTTTAGTCAGTATTTCCAGATTCTCCCGCACAACTTTCGTATGCAAATGCTGTGGCCCTAAACTCTCTTCGTAGATTTTAAGCGCGCGACGATACATCAGCTCTGTCTCTTCTAATCGGCCGATACTATGTAGCAGCCGGGCCCTTCGCATATAGTATCAGCATTTTTTCAATTGCAACCAATTGAAGTTCCTTTTTCAGTTTTTACCGTTATCTTCGAGCGCGCGCCGCGGCAGAATCGAGTTCTTTATACCTGTTATTAAAGGCCGCTGGTTGGAAGGGAGGTATTTTTGAAAACGTGCATTTACGGCATGTTTGAGTCAGCCTTATAGTCCGGCGCCAGGGCTTTTTCTTTCATTTCTTCGAGTGTATGAAGTCCGCTTATGACATCCTGAATAATCCCATTCCTGTCGATAAAAAAGGTTGTGGGAATTGAGCTGACATAATTATATGGAGTGGGTAAATCGTCGGTGGTCGCTATTGTATAATTGATATTTTTCTTGGTCGCGAAGTCCAGCAGTTGCTGTTTATCTTCGTTGCTTATACCAATGATAGCCAGTTTGTCGGGATGTACTTCTTTTCGCAGCTCTATTAAGAGGGGTATCTCCATTCTGCAGGGAGGACACCACGTAGCCCAGAAGTTAAGAATGACACGCCGTCCCTTAAAGCTGGATAATGTAATTTCGCTGCCCTCGATGTCCACTACTGTAAAGTCCGGCGTTTGGGTTCCAATGTACTTATTAAGGATAAGCTCGGATTCGTCGAAAGTTAGTTCATCTAAGTGTGCGTAAGTCTGGTATATGCTGATGCCGTAGAATAACCCGAATCCTGCTCCAGCCAGGAAGCCGAGAATAGAAAGAACCAACCCTCACCGAGCCATTGTTCTCAGTGGTCTTTTTTTGCGGAGATGAATGATGGCGGATATCAAGCCGACCAGACCCACCACGGCCCCGATTACAAATATTGAGAGTGACAGGGCCAGCACCCCCAGCACCAGGCTCGCCACAGCAAGACCGAGAGCCTTATCAAAATCTTTGGTGTGGCTTACAGTCAGTTCTTCATCTGGTAGTGGCTAAATGCCGTGCTCCATGCTTTTGACTACTCAGGTGTTGAGGTTTTGTGAACAATCGAAGCCGATAGTATTTTTAACACCAAAACGGCTTAATTGAAAGAATAAACGTTCGGCCTCATCAGGCTTTTTCGAAGGTGAATTTGTGCGCGTCGGCGTCGATTTTTATGGTATCGCCGTCGGCGAATGTGCCGGCCAGAATCTCTGCCGCGAGCTTATTTTCAATACGCTGCTGAATCGTTCGCTTCAAAGGCCGTGCGCCGAAGACCGGGTCGTATCCCTCGTCCATAATCTGCTTGCGGGCATTATCGGCGAACTTCAACTCAATTTTGCGTCCCTTGAGTCGTTCGGTAAGATAGCCTAACTGTATCTCTATAATCCTGCCCAAGTCCTGCTTTGTGAGCATATGGAAGACGATTATCTCATCTATGCGATTGAGAAATTCGGGTTTGAAGACCTTTTTAAGCACGTCTTTAACGTGCGCCTCGATTTCCCAGTCGGCGCCCTGCTCCTCGGTAAGCTTCTGAATCTGCTGACTGGCGATGTTGCTGGTCATAATCAGTACGGTGTTCTTGAAATCGACGGTTCTGCCTTTTCCATCGGTCAGTCTGCCTTCGTCAAAGACCTGCAACAAAACGTTGAAGACGTCCATATGTGCCTTCTCAATCTCGTCTAACAAAATTACCGAATATGGTTTTCTGCGAATGGCTTCGGTTAGTCTGCCGCCTTCTTCGTAGCCGATGTATCCCGGCGGAGCGCCTATCAGACGCGCAACCGAATGTGGCTCCATAAACTCACTCATATCGATTCGCACCATAGCGGTTGCATCATTAAACATAAATTCCGCCAGCGCCTTCGAGAGTTCGGTTTTACCGACACCGGTTGGTCCGAGAAAAAGAAATGTTCCTATTGGCCTGTTGGGGTCGCCGAGCCCGGCCCGGTTTCGCCGAACTGCATTGCATAAAGCGCCGACCGCCTCATCTTGTCCGACCACTCGCTCGCGGATAGCCTCCTCCATTTTCATCAGCCTGTCACGCTCGCCGGTAAGCAGTCTCGCTACCGGTATGCCCGTCCACTTTGAGACTACCTGGGCAACCTGCTCTTCGGTCACCTCATTCTGGATTAGATTTGACGGGGCTGATTCGGTGGCAAGGGCCGCCTCTTTTTCTTCAAGCTCCTTTTTCAAATCGGCAATGGTGCTGTATTTCAGCCGGGCCGCAGTCTCAAGCTCGCCTTTGCGCTGCGCGTTATCGAACTGGTTCTGGGCCTCTTCGATTTTCAGCTTTAGTTCTTTTATGACCTCGATACGCTGTGTTTCGCTTTCCCACTGGCTGCTGAGTTTAGTATCTTTTTCCTGCAGCTCGGCTAACTGTTTTTCGGTATTTTTCAGGTTCTTTTTGCTGGCCGGGTCGCTTTCTTTTTTTAGCGCCTCGCGCTCAATTTGCAGTTGCATAATCTTTCGGCGGACCTCGTCAAGCTCGGCCGGAAGCGAATCGTTTTCTATCCTCAGTTTAGAAGCGGCTTCATCAATCAGGTCTATTGCCTTGTCGGGAAGCCAGCGGTCCGAGATATAGCGATTGGAAAGTGTAGCAGCAGCGACAAGAGCGGCGTCGGTTATGCGCACGCCGTGGTGGGTGTCGTAGCGGTCCTTCAGGCCGCGCAGAATCGCAATGGTCTCTTCTACCGTGGGCGCATCGATTGTAATCGGCTGAAAGCGTCTTTCGAGCGCTGCGTCCTTTTCAACATATTTGCGATATTCGTCGATTGTGGTTGCACCGATGCAGCGCAGCTCGCCGCGTGCAAGTGAAGGTTTAAGCAGATTGCCCGCATCGACCGCACCTTCTGCTTTGCCGGCACCGACAATGGTATGCAGCTCGTCGATGAAGAGTATTATCTGGCCGCCGGAATTGATAACTTCTTTGAGAACTGCCTTGAATCGCTGCTCGAATTCACCTCTGAATTTTGTTCCTGCAATCAGCGAGCCCATATCGAGGGCGACAACTCGCTTGTTTTTCAGGCCTGTCGGCACGTCGCCCGCGACTATTCGCTGAGCAAGCCCTTCAACTATAGCGGTCTTGCCGACGCCCGGCTCGCCTATAAGGACGGGATTGTTTTTGGTCCTGCGGTTCAGCACCTGCATACATCGTCGAATCTCATCATCCCTGCCGATTACCGGGTCAAGCTTACCCTGCCGGGCCATCTCCAACAAATCGATGCCGTATCGTTCCAGCGCTTTATATTTATCCTCCGGGCTCTGGTCGGTTATCTTATCACCGCCGCGAATCTGCTTAACAGCCGATTCAACTTGCTCGGGTGTGATGGAATTGAGTCGGAGTATCTCTTTTGCCTCACTGTCCACCTCTGCTAAAGAAATGAAAAGATGCTCGATGCTTAGATATTCATCGCCCATCGCCTCGGCGCGGTTTTGAGCGTCGAGGACAATCTGAGTGAAAACCGGTTCAGGCATTATCTGGGCCTGGCTGCCGCCCTGAGCCAGCCGGGAAAGCTCGCTGTCGGTCATTTGCCTGATGCGAGAGATATTAGCGCCGATTTTTTTCAGAATCATAGCCACCACGCCTTCGTCATCACTGCAGACGGCACTGAGCAGGTGCAGCGGTGATAAGACAGTGTGTGACTTGGCCATTGCAAGCTGCTGGGCGGTGGCCAGCGATTCCTGCGCCTTTAGTGTAAATTTGTCGAATCTCATAGTCCGATATACCTTTTAAATCCGGTTCGGTTACCTGACGCAACCCTTCTCTTTTTGTATTGTGCAAAAGCCGTGCCGGGTCGAGCAAAAACGACAGTTACCGCAAAAAACGGCATTGTGGTCTCTCTAAGCACGTCAAACGTGCCAATTTGGCAGGTCGGTGCAGAGTGCGCGAAAATGACGATTACAGCGGTTATAGCTAAGAAGGCATCTCGTAAATCTCCATACTATACCATGTGTCCGTGAAGCTTTGCAGGCAAAAAATCCTTTGCAACTTTGCTCTTTAAGAGTATAATTTAGGTTTGAAAGCGTGTATCTGGAAGATGGCAAGTGCGCTTAAAATAGGTATGACGAGATGAGACGTCAAACCGACAAATTGCTGCTTTTAGGGATATTGGCAGTAGGGCTGGTTTATATCTGGGCCGCAGGCGGTCGGATGAAGATGCCGGATGCCGCCGAGGCAATACCACAGGACAGCTCCCGGGCAGAAGTACTGGTCGTGCCGATTCAGATAGACCGCGACAGCTACGGCATCGTGATGGTCGACACAACATTACAGAACCTGTGGATTTATAAACTGGAGGGACGGGCCACGGTTCGCAATCGGCTGAAACTGCTTGCGGCCAGAAGCTGGGAATATGACAAGCTGTTGAAAGAGTTTAACACCGCCGAGCCGACACCTAAGCAGGTAAAAAGGCTATTGGAAAGACTCAGTGCCGACTCCTTAAAACCTGCTCAGGACAGCAAGCTAAACCGCCGGGAAAAAGAGTATGAAGAGCTGATAGAGCAGGGTATCCCGGAAGAAACCGGAACAAAGTAAAACAAATAAAAAAGAAAAACCGGAAAGTTTTTTTGAGAGAACATTACAATGGCAGAAATGTTTTATTCTTTAGAGCAGGTTATGGAAAAGCTCGGTAAGAGTGACGACGAGGTCAAAAGCCTTATTCAGCAGGGCAAGCTCAGGGAATTTCGTGACGGAGGTAACGTGCTTTTTAAGACCGATCAGGTCGATGCGCTGGCGGATGAAATGAATGTGATTTCAGAGGAATCAGCAATAGAGCTTTCACCGTTGGAAACTTCAGAGATGTCGCTGGGATTGGACAGCACAGCCAGTAAAGAAACCGAAGCCATCAGTGACGCCGACACGAGGATGGACAGTCAGGGAATCAGTATTCTTGGTGAGACGGACACTGAGTACGAGTTGACCGACGATACCAAGGCCGAGACACACGAGATTCCAGCCGGTGAGAAGGAGCTGGGGAAGATTGAAGATGATGTGAGCCTCGATAGTTTTGGCAGCGGCTCCGGTCTTTTGGACCTTTCTTTGCAGGCCGATGATACCTCTTTGGGAGCTGATATCCTGGACGATATTTATCCCGGTAGTGAGGCCAAAGCAGCCGCCGGTGAAGAAGGAGCAATCGACGTAGCCGCCGAAGCTGAACAGATGTTTGCAGAAGCCACCGAACCTGAGCAGAAGGAAAAGGAAGAGGAAAGCTTCATCGGGCAGGATGTGGCGCTGCCGGCACAGCCTCTTTCAGTGCCGTCAGAGTCGGCAAGTAATGCCTTTGGTATTGTGATGGTTTTACCACTGCTTATTACCGTTTATGCCTCGATTGTAGTTATGGCCAGCGCAAGGGGTATAAAACCCGTGATTCTGACCGCAACACAGGATATAATATGGTGGGTTCTGGGTGGTGTGGCGTTAATCGCCATAGCGTTTAGCATCGTGGCCTGGGTTATTACCGGCAGGAGTAGCAGGGTGTAAAGTTAAGGCAGTTACGACCCGACCGGCAAAAAACCGGCAGGCAATATTTTTTTCTGGAATTATCCTTGCAGGGCGGGTACAAACAAAGAGCATATAAATAGAAGCCAAAAGGATGTATATGGTCAAGCTATTCTGGAAAGGATACAGTATGCGAGCCGCTCAAGTTTCAATCATTTCATTATTTATTACCTGCCTGGCGCTTTTCAATGGTTGTGTAACATCTGGGGATTATGAAGACCTCAAGCTCCGCAACCGCACGCAGCAGAAGCATATAAACGACATTGAAGGCCAGTTGTCGGTGACTAAACTGAATGAAGAGCAGTTAAAAAACCAGCTTACAACGGTTCAGGACCGCAGCACTGCCGAGATAGGTACTTTGCAAGAGGAAATTAAGGCGGTTGATGAGGCCCTCGACCAGAAAAATGATCTGATTTCTGCACTTCAAGGACAATTACTTCGCGGCGGAGTTTCCCTGCCGGTGGAGCTGAGTGTTATGCTGCAGGACTTTGCTACGTCCACCGATTTGGTTAGTTATGACTCCAGCAATGGAGTAGTCAAATTAAAAAGTGACCTGCTCTTTCAAAAGGGCAGTGACCAGGTGGCTGCCAATGCCGTCACCCCAATTAAATCGCTTTGTAAAATCCTGAATTCCAAAGAGGGCAGCAATTTCGACATTATTATTGCCGGTCATACGGATGATATACCTATTAAAAGAGCCGAGACACGGGCCAGTCATCCCAGCAACTGGCATCTTTCGGCGCATCGTGCTATAAGTGTACTTAATTTAATGATGGCGAATCAGGTGGCTCCGACGAGGATTAGCGTACGAGCCTTTGGTGAGCATCGACCACTCGCACCGAATGCGCCGAATCAAAAGGGCAATCCGAAAAATAGACGAGTTGAAATCTTTATTGTTCAGGCAGGAGCATAGAAGCATATAGATTGTCATTATAGCTCGGCAAACAATGGGATTGCGTTCGGCTGCGAAGCCAAGCGAGATTCAATTTTGAAAACTCCTGAATTATTCGTGCATTTCACGCGTTATTTTGATATTTCCATCCTTTTGCCTTGCTCAGACCCTGTTTTGATATTAACATAGCTAACATAATTGCTTGTACAACAAGGGATTATCTCTGAAGCTGAAACTTGGGTAACGCTTTGGTCTTAGGCTAACATAAAGGCAGGGGCCGGCTGAATGCAGCCATTAAGTAAATATAAGACGGAGGACTTGTCTCGGCGAAGGGCAGGCAATAGCCGCCCGGGTCGAAACTTACCTGTGGTCTGTGTCGTATTTTTTGCCGTATTTTATCTCTTCCTCTGGTTGTGTATTGAGCCTAACCTTATTTATCATTACTATGAGATGTCCCGCAAGAGCCCATTTTTCAAAACCGGCTGGCTTTTTTTACAGGATTGCCTGAGCTATCCCGGCGGGCCGAGTGAATATATAGCATCGTTTCTCACACAATTGTGTTATGTCTCCTGGTTAGGCGCTTTGTGTATCAGTTTGGTTGCCTGGGGGATTTACCGGCTCACCGCCTCGCTGACCGCCATCACAGCAGACAGTGTCTGGCGTTTTATCTGTTATGTGCCCGCCATTTTAATATTGATGATAAGCGGTCGATACGAGAGCCCTATGAGCACGGCAGTGGCGGTGTTTATTGTGGCGTTTTTCTCGGTTTTGTATGGGAAACTCTCGCCGCGTCTTGGCGCTTCGCGGGTGATTTTTTTCATAATAATCTGCGGTGCTGTCTATTATATTGCCGGCAGTGCGGCTTTGGTATTTGTAGCTTTAGCCGTTCTGTACGAATTTTACAATCGTCGCGACGCTGTTTTCGGCATACTTTTTCTTTTCCTCGGCCTTGCAGTTTGCTGGTTATTGGGCGTCTATCTTTTCGAGCTGGAGGTTAATGAAGCATATTTGTACTCAAGTCCTTTTATTCCAATAAAGCAAAACCTGGATAAGGAAAAGTGGGCCATAGTGTTTGAAAAGGTTTTGTTCGTTGTTCTTCCTGTTATTATTCTATTAGTCGGCTCTGGCCGATGGCTGGCTGGAATCGTAGGTATTTGCCGCCCATCCAGTCCAGGTCCGCCGGAGAAATCTATGATTGCAGTAAAAACCTTGTACGATTTCTTGCGTGGCAGGTTTAGGTGGGTCGTTCAGATACTGCTGCTGGCTCTGGTTTCTGTACCGAGTGTTTGGCTTTTAATCGACCGGGAATCGAAAAAAGTGATTCAGATAAGCTATTTTACCTGTCGGGGAATGTGGCCCGAGATACTGGCCGACGCCCGGAATGTTTCTTTAAGAAAATATTTTCCCTTTTGCAGCCATTCTGTTAATCGAGCGTTGTATTACACCGACCGATTGGGTGACCGGATGTTTACCTATCCTCAGAATTACCGTTTTGCGGATTTGGTCTTTTGCCTGGTTAAAGGTGGCAACATTGTTTTTATGGAACGGTCAGAGTTGTGTCTGGAGCTGGGGCTGGTCAACGTGGCTGAGAAAATTGCTCACGAGTTTTTGGAAGGTTCCGACGAGAACCCCTTTATTCTTAAGCAAGTTGCGCTGATAAATATTGTGAAAGGGAGGACCGAAACTGCCCGTGTTTTCCTCAAGGCATTAAGCAAAAATCTGATATATACAAAAGAAGCAAAGGATATTCTGCATCGTCTTGAAAGCGACCCGCAGCTTGAGCGTGATGAGCAAATCCAGCGTCTGCGTTCAGTTATGATTACTGAGGATAATGTTTACACAGCTTACAATGAAGACGAATGTTTGGAAAAGCTTCTGCATAAAAACAGGTATAACAAGATGGCCTTCGAATACTTGATGGCCCATTATCTCCTGACCAGACGGCTGGGTAAGTTCGTCGAGAACCTGCCCCGCCTTGACGATTTTGATTACGAGAGCATTCCTCGACATTACCAGGAAGCCATTACGTTTTATATGGGTATGACGCAGAAAGACGTCAATTTGAGTGGTCGGGAGATAAATCCTGAAACGATAAAGCAATATAATAAGTTTACCCGGCTCGGCAATAAGTATAGTTATGATACGAATCTCGCTTTACAAGCATTGGCGCCAAGATTTGGACATACTTACTTTTTCTACTTTGCTTTCGGCACATCAGGGTTGAGATGAAGAAAATTACTGTGATTAACTGTTATACAATAATATCTGAAAGGTTGTTGTAAAATTCAAGTAGTGCCGAGGTATTAAGCTGACATAAGTACAAGGATAAAATTAATGCAACTACTCCAGAAAGATGACCCATCTGTGCAAAAGGCAAGCAATAGCCGGTCGGGTCGAAACTTACCTGTGGTCTCTGTCGTATTTTTTACCGTGTTTTATCTCTTCCTCTGGTTGTGTATTGAGCCTAAGCTTATCTATCATTACTTTGAGTTATCCCGGAAAAGCCCAATTTTCAAAACCGGCTGGCTTTTTTTACAGGATTGCATGAGCTATCCCGGCGGACCGGGCGAGTATATAGCGTCGTTTCTCACACAATTGTGCTATTTTTCCTGGTTAGGCGCTTTGTGTATCAGCCTGGTTGCCTGGGCGATTTACCGACTCACTGTTTCGCTGACCGCCATCACAGCAGACAGTATCTGGCGTTTTATCTGTTATTTGCCCGCCCTTTTAATATTGATAATAAGCCACCGATACGGGAACCCTATGAGCACGGCAGTGGTGGTGTTGGTCGTGGCGTTTTTCTCGGTTTTGTATGAAAAGCTCTCGCCGCGTCTCGTCCCTTCGAGAGTAATTTTGTTCCTGATAATCTGCGGTGTTGTCTATTATATCGCCGGCAGTGCAGCTTTAGTATTTGTAACTTTGGCTGTGCTGTACGAATTTTACAATCGACGCGAACCTGTTTTCGGCATACTTTTTCTTTTCCTCGGCCTTGCCGTTTGCTGGTTATTGGGCGTCTATTTTTTTGAGCTGGAGATTAGTGAAGCATATTTGTACTCAAGTCCTTTTCACCCGATAAAGCAGAATATAGAAAAGGCAAGTACGACAAGATTCCTTGAAGTGGCTTTATTCGTTGTTCTTCCTGTTATTGTTCTGTTAGTCGGCTTTGCCCGGTGGCTGGGCGGGATTGTAGGTACATCCACCCCATCCAGTCCAGGTCCGTCGGAGGAATCTATAATTGCAGAAAAAACCTTGTACAATTTCCTGCATGGCAGGCTTAAGTGGGTCGTTCAGATATTGCTGCTGGCTCTGGTTTCTGTGCCGAGTGTTTGGTTTTTAGTAGACCGTGAAGCAAAAAAAGGGGTTCAGATAAGCTATTTTACCTGCTGGAGAATGTGGCCGGAGGTGCTGGCCACTGCCCGGAAGATTCCTCTGAATCGATACTCGTCTTTTTGTAATCATACCGTTAATCGAGCGTTATATTACACCGGCCGATTAGGTGACCAGATGTTTACCTATCCTCAGAATTTTCGTAGTGCGGATTTAGTTTTTAACCTTGACCCTCATCTTAACGTCATTCTTATGGAACGGTCTGAAATGTGTCTGGAGCTGGGACTGGTCAACGTGGCCGAGAAAATTGCTCATGAATTTCTGGAGGCATCCGATGATAGTCCGTTTATTCTTAAACAGGTTGTTCTGATAAACATTGTAAAGGGACATATCGAAACGGCTCGTGTTTTTCTCAAGGCGCTTAGCAGAAATCTGATATATGGAAGGGAAGCGAGGCATCTTTTACAGCTTCTTAAAAGCGACCCATATCTCCAGTGCGATGAGCAAATCCAGTACCTGCGTTCGGTTAGGTTGACTGCAGATAATGTCTATGCAACTTTCAATGAGGACGAGTGGTTAACCGAGCTTCTTGACAGGAATAAATATAACAAGATGGCCTTCGAATACTTGATGGCCCGTTATCTCCTGACCAGTCAATTGGATAAGTTTATTGAGAATCTGCCCCGCCTTGATGATTTCGGTTACGAAGACATACCTCAGCACTATCAGGAAGCCATTGTGCTTTATATGGGAACGACACAGAAAAAAGTTGATTTAGGCGGCCGAAAGTTAAGTCCTGAGACGATAAGGCAGTACAATAAGATTAACAAAATCCGTAAAAAATTCAGCAAAAACAAGAAACTCGCCTGGCAGGAGTTAGAGCCTGAGTTTGGTCGTACTTACTTTTTCTACTTTACTTTCGGCGCCTCAGGGATGAGATGAAGAAAATTACTACGAGTACCTGTTATAAAATAACCTCTGAACGATTGTTGTAAAATCCAAATATTGCTGAGGTATTAAGCTGACATAAGTACGAGGATAAAATTAATGCAGCTACTCCGGAAAGATGACCCGTCTCAGCAAACGGCAGGAAATAGCCTGTCGGGTCGAAACTTACCCGTGGTCTCTGCAGTGTTTTTCGGAGCGTTTTATCTTTTTCTGTGGTTCCCGAGAATCGGGATTGGGCCTGAGCTTCTTTATCACCATTTCGAGGTTGCTCGCAAGAGCCCATTTTTCAAAACCGGCTGGCTTTTTTTACAGGATTGCCTGAGCTATCCCGGCGGGCCGAGTGAATATATAGCATCGTTTCTCACACAATTGTGTTATGTCTCCTGGTTAGGCGCTTTGTGTATCAGTTTGGTTGCCTGGGGGATTTACCGGCTCACCGCCTCGCTGACCGCCATCACAGCAGACAGTGTCTGGCGTTTTATCTGTTATGTGCCCGCCATTTTAATATTGATGATAAGCGGTCGATACGAGAGCCCTATGAGCACGGCAGTGGCGGTGTTTATTGTGGCGTTTTTCTCGGTTTTGTATGGGAAACTCTCGCCGCGTCTTGGCGCTTCGCGGGTGATTTTTTTCATAATAATCTGCGGTGCTGTCTATTATATTGCCGGCAGTGCGGCTTTGGTATTTGTAGCTTTAGCCGTTCTGTACGAATTTTACAATCGTCGCGACGCTGTTTTCGGCATACTTTGTATTTTCCTCGGCCTTGCAGTTTGCTGGCTTTTAGGTGCCTATGTTTTCGAGCTTGAGGCCAGGGATGTATACGTGTATTCGAGCCCTTTTATTAATACGAGACAGAACCTGGAAAAAGAACAGTGGGCCAGAGAATTCGAAGAGGTTTTATTCTTTGTTCTTCCCGTTACTGTTTTGTTGGTTAACTCAGGCCGGATGCTGAGTGGAAGATGGAGCATTTTTCGCCCGTCCAGGCGGAGTCGCAAAGAGGCATCCTCAATTACAAAGGTAATTTTATATCATTTCTATCACGGCAGGCTCAAATGGATTGTACAAATAATACTTCTGGCCCTTATCGCTGTGCCGGGTGTTAATTTTTCTCACGACCAGGTATTGAAAAAGACGGTTCAGATAAACTATTTTAACTGTCGCAGGATGTGGCCGGAGGTGCTGACTGTTGCTCAGAAAATACCTCTGAACCGGTATTTTCCCTTTTGTGCTCACGCAGTCAATCGAGCGTTGTATTACACCGACCGGTTGGGTGACCGGATGTTTGCCTATCCACAGAATTATGGCACAGCGGATTTAGTCTTTAGTGAGATTCATGGCGGCAATGTTGTTTTTATGGACCGTAGTGAAATGTGTTTGGAGCTGGGATTGGTTGGTGTGGCCAAGAAAATCGCTCACGAGTTTCTGGGAGGGGCCGACAATAGCCCGTATATTATTAAGCAGCTTGCGATGATGAACATTGTTGAAGGACAAACCGAAACGGCCCGCGTTTTCCTCGAGACCCTCAGAAAAAATCTGGTGTATGGCAGAGAAGCAAAAGATATTTTGTATCGTCTTGAAAGCGACCCGCAGCTTGAGCGTGATGAGCGTATTCAGGACCTGCGCTCAGTTATGATGACTACAAATAACCTCTACGGCTCTTACCACGAAGGCAAGTGGTTGGAGGAACTGCTGCGAATAAACGAACACAATAAGATGGCCTTTGAATACCTGATGGCCCATTATCTTTTGACAAAGCAGCTGGATAAATTCGTCGAGAACCTGCCCCGCCTTGACGATTTCGGTTACAAAGGAATACCTCGGCACTATCAGGAAGCCATTGTGCTTTATATGAGTATGACGCGGCAAAACGTCGATTTGGGCGGCCGAAAGATAAATCCTGAGATGGTAAAGCAATACAATGAACTAAACAGAATCGGTGGAATGTACAGCTATAATGAGCAGCTTGCCTGGAAAGCGTTGGCACCTATATTCGGCCGGACTTACTTTTTCTACTTTACTTTTGGCATCTCAGGAGTTTGGAAATAAAAAATTAATATGTATACACGATAATCGTTCGTTTATTAAAGAGCCTGAAGAATGGTTGCATTTTAATGGATTTTGTTGTTTAATGTAGCAGGCAAAACTATCTGTTAAACAAGAGTTTATCTCCGTCGTTAAAATCCAATTAATTCTGAAGTATCAGGCTGGCATAATTTAGGAATCCAGGCCAATGCAGCCGGTAACGAAAAATCTGTCGGACTTGCCGTCTCGTCAAAGGTCCAGCTGCAACCCGCAAATCAGTAGCTTGCCTGTAGTATCTATGGTGTTCTTCAGTTTGTTTTATCTGTTCCTCTGGTTGGTTATTGAGCCTGAGCTTGTCTACCACTATTTCGAAATATCCCAACAGACCCCGTTTTTCAAAACCGGCGGGCTTTTTCTGCGGGATTGCTTTAGCTATCCCGGTGGGCCGAGTCAATATCTGGCCGCATTTCTCACACAGTTATGTTTTTCTTCCTGGCTGGGCGCTTTTTGTATTACACTGGTTGCCTGGGCGATTTGCCGGCTTACCATCTCGCTAACCGCTATTAAGGCAGATGACCTTTGGCGAGTTATATGTTATTTGCCGGCCCTTCTGATATTGATGGCATGCGGCCGATACGAGAATCCTTTGAGCACGGCAATGGCGGTGTTGTTCGCGGTGTTTTTCTCGGTTTTGTATGAAAAGCTCTCGCCGAGTCTCGGTCCTTGGAGAGCGATTTTGTTCCTGATAATCTGCGGTGCCGTCTATTATATTGCCGGCAGTGCGGCTTTAGTATTTATAGCTTTGGCTGTGCTGTACGAATTTTACAATCGAGGCGAACCTGTTTTTTGCGTGCTTTTTCTTTTCCTCGGCCTTGCAGTTTGCTGGGTACTGGGCGTCTATGTTTTCGAGCTGGAGATTGGTGAAGCATATTTGTACTCAAGCCCTTTTATCCAGGTAAGACAAAACGAGCAAAGAGAACATTGGGCCAGAGTATTTGAAGGGGCTTTATTTGTTATCGTTCCCGTTATTTTTATGTTAGTAGCCTCAGCCCGGAAGCTGGTCAAAAGCGTAAGCACTTTTAGTCCGCCCAGGAGCCGCAAGGAAAAAGCATCCGCCGCGGAATCAGACTTATATCAATTTTATCGTGGCAAACTCAGGTGGGTTACACAATTGGTATTGCTGATTCTTATTTCTATGCTGGGCACTTTTATTTCATTTGACCTGAAAGTAAAGAGAGTGGTTCAGGTTAGCTATTTTACATGCCGGAAAATGTGGCCGGATGTGCTGGCTATCGCCCGAAAAGGCCCCCTTAAGCGATATTTTCCCTTTTGTGCTCACTCAGTTAATAGAGCGTTATATTACACCGACCGATTGGGTGACCAGATGTTTACCTGGCCTCAGGACCCCCGCGCAGCGGATATGCTCTTTAGCGCGGCCCGTGGCGCCAATAATATCTTTATGGAGCGGGCCCAGATGTGTCTCGAGGTTGGGCTGGTCAACGTGGCCGAGAAAATTGCTCACGAATTTCTGGAAGGAGCCGACGATAATCCATTTATTCTTAAGCAATTTGCGCTTATAAACATTGTCAAACGACAGACCGAAACGGCTCGCGTTTTTCTCGGGGCACTAAGCAAAAATCTGATGTACTCAAAAGAAGCTAAGCATCTTTTGCGGATTCTTGAGGCAGACCCGACACTTGAGCTTGATGAGGAAATTCAGAAGTTACGTTCGATTATGATAACCGATGATGAAGTCTATAACGATTACAATGAGGAAGAATGGTTGGAAGAGCTTCTTCGCAGAAACAAGTACAATAAGATGGCATTTGAATACCTGATGGCCCATTATCTGCTTACCAGGCAACTGGATAAGTTCATCGAGAACCTGCCCCGCCTTGATGATTTCCACTATGAGAATATTCCCCGGCACTACCAGGAAGCTATTTTGCTTTATATAGGAACGACGCGAAAAGACGTTGATTTACGTGACCGGGGGATAAACGTTGACACAGTAGAACAATATAACGAGATTAATGAAATCGGTGAGAAGTTTGGTTATGATGGGAATACTATTTTTCAATTATTGGCGCCGAGGTTCGGCAGAACTTACTTTTTCTACTTTACTTTCGGTGTCTCAGGAGTAACACAATGAAAAAACAATTTGTCTATTTCACAATTTTTTGCCTCGCTGTTTTGGTGATTGTGGTATCCGGATTTACGCTGCGAAATGGACCTGCGGAGCCGCAGGATTGTATGCTGGTCGACCGAGATGCCAAAATCAGACCGGATTATACCGACACAGTTATCCCGCCTAATATAGCTCCTTTGAATTTTATTATTCTTGAGCCGGGCAGCAAATACCTTGTCAAAATACATTCTGCCAACGGTAAAGCTTTCAGTGTTTCCAGCGGAAGCGGTAAAATAAAAATTTCAGTAAGCCGATGGAGGTCACTGTTAAAAGCTAATCGCGGCGGGCAGTTGTTTTTTGATATTTTTGTGAAGGATGAGCGGGGCCGATGGAGCCGATACCCGAGAATAGAAAATACTATTGCAAAGGAAGATATCGACAGCCATATCGCATACCGCCTTATCAAACCGATATATAATTATTGGAGAAGCATCGGTGTCTATCAGCGAAATCTTGAGAGTTATAAAGAGTCGCTGATACTGCACGGCAGGTCCTTCAAAAACGGCTGCGTCAACTGTCACACCTTTTTGAATAACAGTCCGGATTCTATGTTTATCGCTACTCGCACCGGTGATTATGGCAGTGCGGCAATATGTGTGAATGATGGCAAGGTCGAGAAGGTGGGGACAAAATTCGGTTATACCTCCTGGCATCCGAGCGGGCGATTAGCAGCTTTTTCAATAAATAATGTTAGGCAATTTTTCCATACTGCCGGGATGGAGACTCGTGATGTCGTCGACCTTGACGCAGCGATGGCTTATTATTCAATTGAGGAAAAGCAAGTTAAAACTTCCCCGGAAATGTCCGAAAAGGACAGGCTGGAGTCATATCCAACCTGGACGCCGGATGGTAAATACCTTTATTTTTGCAGCGCACCGATATTGTGGGAAGACCGTCATAAACTGCCACCAAAGGACTACGATCTGGTCAAATATGAATTAAGACGTGTTAGTTATGACATTCAAACCGACCAGTGGGGCCAGCCCGAAACGGTTCTCTCGACCGACGAGACCGGCCTGAGTATTTTACTGCCGCGTGTATCACCGGACGGCCGGTTCCTTCTTTTCTGTATGTGTAAGTATGGCTGCTTTCCTGTCTATCAGCCCAGCAGCGACCTGTATGTGATGGACCTTCAGACCGGCGATTATAGAAGGCTTGAGATAAATAGCGAGTATTCCGAGTCCTGGCATAGCTGGTCGAGTAACAGCCGGTGGATTGCCTTCAGCAGTAAAAGACGCGGCGGCTTGTTTACCAGAACCTACCTCAGCTACGTCGACCAGAACGGCAAGGCATATAAACCGTTTATAATGCCGCAGAAGGACCCCACATTTTATGACTCATTCCTCAAGACTTACAGCGTACCTGAGCTTATTACCGGGCCGGTTAAGGTCAGCCATAAAGTCCTTGGCCGGGCGGCTCGCAGTCCTCATAAAATCGAGGTTGATATGCCTATAACTATGGCAACTCCAGCCGGCGTCTCGGAAGACACGGAACCCTGGAGGAAGCTATAGTAACTTGAGAAAAAATTCCAATAAGCCGGATTATCGGGTATTTTATCCTTCGAGCCGGGATATTGCGCGTTTGTGAGACACCGGCCGGCGTTATTAGCTTCTCAAGATTATTGCTGCCAGGATTTTTCACAACTCTCGTCGTTCGGCTCGTTACACTGCAACCAGCCGCAAGCCAAAGTAGTCAAATCCTTGAAATTCACTCTGCAGTCGCAGTTCAAGTCGCCTGTCAGACTCCAACCGCACCTCAGAGCATCCGCGCTGCTTTGCGCCGCCGAAGTTTGTTGATAAGCGGTGATTAAGACCTCATCACCGCTTTTTATCACACAATTGTTGGTGATTATGCTGCAGGACTTATTTCAGGGCATTTGCCAAAGGAAATATGCTTGCGATTAGATGTTCCACGGACATTTTAAAAATTTCTCCAGCCCTGTTGAAAGATTAACGATTATATGATATGATTCCTGTCTTCTGCTTCCGCAGGGATAAATGTACCCCCGCAAGAGTAGGAGCAGATAATGTTTGCCCCCTTTTAGCCGCCTGGCAACGGACCGGCAAGGGAGGATAAAAATGGACTTTTATGAGTAGGAATTTGTGCATATAGATACTCGCATAATCAGGTCAAAGGAGGCTCTTGAGTCTTATATAACGGCCGAGCCGAGCCCGAACCTGCCTGTAGAAAAGCAGACAAGGGAGCTTTTTTCCGGCATTAAGGGTGCTTTAGAGGCTCAAAATCTGCGGCTGATGCAGGAACGGGTTTTCGGCACACAGGATGCTCTGCGAATTGCCCGTCCGATAAGGGCCGAGGTGTATGGTTCTCTGGATGACGGACTTGAGCCGAGCTGGCTGCTTGTCCCAGAGGGCATAAGCGGCCAAATTGCCGGTGTGCAGATACACGCCGTCGGCCCAGGCCGGTCGCCGGAATTAGTGCGATTGGACCAGACGCCCTGCGGAAGAATTTTTCGTCAGCCCGGCAGGGGTGAGTATATGACCCTTTCAAATATTTCGGCACCTGACGTGACCGAGCCAGTCAAACAGGCCCGCCTTGTCTTCGAAATGGCTGAATCAATTCTTAAACAGGTAAATGCTGATATGTTCCTCGTGCCGCGGACTTGGATGTGGCTGGCCGATATTCTCTCCTGGTATGACGATTTCAACGCTGTCAGGAACCAATTCTTCATCGAGCGGGGGCTTATTACAAAAGACAGGTCCAACAAGATGCCGGCAAGTACCGGCATAGGTATTGGGCCGAACAGTAGTGCGGTCTGCGGAATGGACCTTACAGCCGTTCTTGAACCCAGCAGGCCCATCGAATATCTTGATGCCGCCGGCAATCAAAATTCGGCGCTGGATTACGGCTCAGCGTTTTCCCGCGCTTCAAGGGCCGAAACACCTGCCGGGACAACTGTCTATATTTCAGGTACTGCTTCCATTGGTACCGATGGAAAGACCCTTTATCCCGATGACGCCCAGGCTCAGGTTGAGACAACTATAGAGAACCTTCGAGCAGTCTTGAGGCAGATGAATTGCCGAGATGACCAGGTGGTCCAGGCCATCGCATACTGCAAAACCCTGGAAGTAGAAAAGCTCTTCCACGATAAGTGGGCGGATTTATCCTGGCCGAATATGACTGCGATAGCGGACGTATGTCGTCCGGAGCTTCTCTTCGAGATGGAATTGATTGCCGCTGTTGCCGCTGAATAAGCCAATCCTGCTGCTGCCTCCGCCATACCAGCCCTTAAGTTAATGCGTTTATCATAATTAATATCGGACGTCGAAAAGATTTTCCTTGCAAAACAGCCTAACATAGCATATAATGGCGTTTTCTGAAGTATCTAACACTTGGTCTGAAGTTCGCAGGAGGTGGGCATAAATCAGATAAAGGATATGTTTTATTGGTTTTTAACTGCGGTATGTGTCTGCCAGTTCGTGCTGGTTTTGCCGGTTTTCGCGCAGCCTTGGGTGGGAAGTGGTACCGAGGGCGATCCCTATCAGCTTTTTGATGTCAATGACATACAAGCTATAGGGCTTGACCCAAATTTCTGGGATGCGCATTTCAGACTCCAGGCTGACGTGGATATGGGCGAGGTCACGGGGATGGATTTCGATATAATCGGCGACTTTTCAACTGCATTTACCGGTGTGTTCGACGGCAACGGCCATAAAATTCACAACTTTACCTATGAGGCATACTCCAAAGATAACGCAGGCTTTTTTGGTCGCGTTAACCATCCCGATGCGATGATTAAAGACGTTCAGCTTCTAAATCCGAGCTTCGATGCGGGATGGGGAAATAACGTCGGTGCATTAGTTGCCAACATGGAGGCGGGGACGATTATCAGATGCTCGGTTAAAGGCGGATTTGTATTGGGTGATCATTCAGTGGGCGGCCTTATCGGCCGGATTTCTAAGGCAGAACTTACCGATTGCAGCGCCGAGACAGTAGTTACAGGAAAGGCGTTTTTTACCGGCGGCCTTGCTTCGAGCATCACATCAGTAGATGCAAACAACCTCTATTCTCACTGCACAGTTACAGGTGATGATTATGTCGGAGGCCTGTTTGGCCTTTGCAGCGGTAAAAGTACCGTTACGCATTGTTATTCGGCGGGGAGTGTCACGGGAGATAATAGTGTAGGAGCATTTGTTGGGCGACACTGGGATGTTGGTGTCTATGACAACTGTTTCTGGGATAACACTTTTAATCCGTCTCTACCGGGTATCTCAAATCGCTACGACCCGAATGTTACGGGCATTTCAACTGAAGATATGAAGCAGATGGCTACTTTTACCGACGCTGGTTGGGACTTCGTCGGCGAGAGCATAAACGGCACTGATGATATATGGAATATCGTTGAAAATTTACACTATCCCAGGCTCGAGTGGGAATTTGTTCCGGGCGGCTATTACTATGACGTCGAAATCGCCGCGGATGCCCCCTTGATATGGTTCAGGTTCGAGGAAGATGACATCGGCCACGATGTCAACGTCGTCAACTACGGTAGTTATACAAATCTGCAGGCCAAGTATATCGGCGCTGCCGTACCGCCACGTTCTGACTCCGGTAAAGTCAGAAAAGGTGTATTCCTTGAAAATCAGGCATCCAGTGCTATCTTAATCACAAGCCCGAACTACGAGCAAGGCGAACCGGACTTTTCCCACGATTATGCCTTGACACCTGGTGATATGACTATCGAGCTATGGTTCAGGTCAGGGTATGGTTCCCACTACTATGATGCCGGTACGGGCTGGAATTTGGACTATCCTCGTTTGTTCTCAAACTGCAACGGTACCGGTAGCTTTGAAGCTGCACGAGCGTATTTCACGGCCAGCCAGTATGGTATCGGTGCCGGAATCGACACGAGTTCGCCAGAACAATACAGTAATTATATGTGGCCGTTCCATCCAGGTTGGGACCCCAATGCAGATCCTAACCATAACACCGGTCCTGCTGATTACCAGTGGCACCACGCGGTTATGACCATTGATACGAACGACACTGATGGACACGACCCGAACACCGACCCGCCGCTTGTAGTAGAGTTCTATCTTGATGGAGCACTGCTTAGCAGCAGGTTGTACGATCCTATCGACCCTAATATCACCGGTATATTGGGACCTGAGTTTCGGGAGTTCCTGATTGGAGCCGGTGGTAATTCCGACAACATATACAATGACTTCTACGGCGCGTTTGACGAGTTTGCAATTTACTCGAAAGTTCTGCCGGTAGACCGCGTAATCGCACACTACCAGCAAGGATTGGCCACGGAGTCGTGGGTGCCGGTGGGAAACTGCGAGGGGATTTTCAAGTATGGCTGGAATCTTCCCGGAGATTATAACGCCGATTGTTATGTAAACTTCAAGGACTTTGCATATTTAAGTAATAACTGGTTGCGATGCATCGAACCGAATGACGCGAATTGCGAAAAGCCCTGGCTGGAATAAATACTAAATTAAAGCCGACTTGTTTCGAATTAACGGTCAGTTAGAGTATTTAGACACTTTCTCTCTTGAGAACTTCACGCCTCTGCCTGTGACTATTTCTTTGTTTTCTCTGACAAAATCGATATGTTGCAGCAGCGCCCAGGCGGTATTTTGCCATTGCATCTGATATCCTCTCTGGTGGGCCTGCCTTTCCATTCGGAGACGTTTGGCACTTTTTCTTTTAGTACCGTCATATCACGCAGATTTTACTTGCCAAACGGCCAACAAAGGCTTAAAATTGAATACCTGGAAATCTTCAGTTACTGACCCAAGGATCACGGGAGGAGGAAATAAATCTTATAAAGGATAATATTTGTCGGTTTATATTGGCGGTATGTGTCTGCCAGTTCGTTCTGGTTTTGCCGGTTTTCGCGCAGCCCTGGGCGGGCAGCGGCACCGAGGTAGACCCCTATCAGCTCTTTGACGCCAATGACATACGGGCTATCGGGCTTGACCCGAATTATTGGGACGCGCATTTCAGACTCCAGTCCGACGTGGATATGAGCGCATTTGCCGGGACGGATTTCAACATAATTGGCGACCTATCAGTTGCCTTCACCGGTGTTTTCGACGGCGACGGCCATACAATTTACAATTTTACCTATCAGGCATACTGCAAAGACGATGCCGGCCTTTTTGGATACGTTGATGACCCCAATGCAGTAATTAAAAACGTTCAGCTAATAAATCCCAGTCTTGATGCGGGATGGGGAAACAATGTAGGTGCTTTGATTGCTTGTATGGATTCAGGTGCGGTTATCAGATGCAGAGTCAAAGGCGGATTTGTATCGGGCGACCATTCGGTGGGCGGCCTTATCGGCCGGATTTCTAATGCAGAACTTACCGATTGCAGCACTGAGACAATAGTCTCAGGAAAAGGTAATTTTACAGGTGGTCTTGTTTCGAGTATCGCCTCTACACAGGCGTCAAACCTCTATTCACTCAGTACGGTTACAGGTGTACAATATGTTGGAGGTCTGATGGGCCTGTGCAGCGGCGTTAGTTCTGTTAGCCATTGTTATTCGGCGGGAAGCGTCTCAGGAAATTTAGATGTGGGGGCATTTATTGGGAGGCACTGGGATGTCGGTGTCTATGATAAATGTTTCTGGGACAACACATTTAATCCGTCTCTGCCGGGTATCTCGAATCGGGACGACCCGAATGTAGTGGGTCTGCCGACCGAAGATATGCAGCAAATGTCGACTTTTACCGACGCAGGCTGGGACTTCATAGGTGAAAGCACAAACGGAACCGACGATATATGGGATATATGTGAAGGCACAAACTATCCCCGGCTGGCATGGGCAATACAACGGGATGATTTCGCCTGTCCGTATGGAATTACAATGACTGATTTCTCCGTACTTGCGGCGGCGTGGCTGAGTGAGCCGAACCAGCCTGCGTGGAATCCTGCATGCGACATCTCTGAGCCAAACGACGGGATTATCGACGAGAAGGATATGTCGGTATTTGTGCAGGACTGGCTCACCGGCCTGTAAGAGTAATTTCAATTCAGCCTGCCGCCTTATTTCTTTTCTTCTTTACTCGCAATGTTATTATCTTTTGTTGTTTCTTCTTTTTCACGTTTGGCGAATGTGCCTGCGGGTCCGCCGGCGGCAAAGAGAATGGCAAAGCGCGTTACCAAAGCGGCAAGTAAGACGTAACCGAGAATTACCTGCACGGTTAATAAGACGTGGCCGAGCCAGCTACCCTTTCTTGCGTACATATCCCCGAAGCCGAGCGTAGTCATCGTAACTACAGAAAAATAAATCGGCCGAAAGAATACCTCAAGGCCATAATCGACGCAGTCCAGCCAGGAGGTCTGCTCGGTAATCTGTGGCGCTACTGTGTGAAGGTCTTTAACAACACCGGGTGGTAAGAAGTAAGCCAGGTTAGCATAAATCACCGCGAAGAAAAACGCGAGAGCAAAAAACCAGATAATAACACGCCAGGTACTAAGGCCATAGTCACTTAATTGCCAGAACCATCGGACCGGCCATTTAAGCGACCGATGTTTCCTGTACCAATTCTTCCAGTTATCTCTTCTTATATTATAATCCAGAAGCTGTTTTGTCCCGGGGTCTATGCATGCGTTTGCCAGACCAACACCCTCAAAATCTGTATCGCAGTCAACTGAACATTTCCAAATTATTGTTTTGCCGTCAACAATAGCCATCCAGAAATTTGCGCCCTGTAGTTTAGCGTCAGAAAAGTCGGCATGCTGTAGATCTGCTTTCTGAAGTTTAGCACCTTGCAGATTGGCTTGCCAAAGTCTGGAACCTTTCAGATTGGAATCTATAAGGTATGCACCCCGCAGATTGGCTAACCAAAGGTCGGTAAATTGCAGATTGGACTTATAACAGTAGGCTTTCTGTAAATATGCTTTGAAAAGGTTGGCCCCATTCAGATTAGTCTCCCTAAGGTTGGCATGTTGCAGTTTAGCTTTCTTAAAGTAGATATACTGCAGATTGGCTTTCTTAAGCCAGACGTTTTGAAGTTCGGCACCTTCAAGTAGAATTTTTTCGTCAGGATGTGCCTCGCGCCATTGGTTCCATTCGGTCAAATCTTTCTTGTCCGAGCAGCGCTTGAGCAAATCATACTGTTCCTGACTGAATTTGCGTTTCGCTTTTTCCCGCTCGGAATCTGGTTTTTGGCCGTTCTCTGCTATGGCGGCAATCTCCTTTTGCTTTTAATACTGTCGAGTTGATTTAGCAAATTGTCATCCCTTAGGGCTATCAATCGTTACATTTTAGATTGCTTCGTCGGCTTCGACAAGCTTAACCTACTCGCAATGACATTCGTTAATCCGGCCGGAAAGCGCACATTCAGCTTAATGCGTAACGACCGAGTAGGCAACATTTTTTGGAGTTATTCTTTGAATGGTAAATTGAAAGAATATTTGCGGCGATTCTAAATTACTCTGTGAATCGGCTGGATTTTTTTACTCGGCCTGGAACTGCAGTGGTTGCGGGGCTTGCTCTACTTCTTCTTCCGACTCTTCTGGCTTGGGTTCTTCTGCTATCGGCTCTTGTTTTCCGGGCTCTTCTGCTGCCGGCTCTTTTTGTTCAGGCTTTTCTTCGGCTTTTACTTTGTGCTTTTGTTTGTGTTTTTGTTTGTGTTTTTCTTTGGGCTCTTTTGCCACAGGTTCTTCTTTAGACTTTTGTGCTATCAGCTCTTCCTGGAGTTCTTCTTCTGTGTCGGCTTCGGGATTTTCCTCTGATGCTCTCTTCGCGAATGTCTCGGCGGGGCCGCCGGCGGCAAAAATAACGACAAAGCGTGTTACCAGAGCGGCAAGCAGAACATAACCGAGAATCACCTGTGTAATGAGCATAATATGCCCCGCCCACCACTTAATTCCCGGCTGTAGTATGTCGGCGCGCGTGTCTGCGAAGCCCAGCGTTGTCATATTGAAAGTCGTGTAGTAGAAAGACCGCAGGTAAGCCATCAGCAAACAGCTAAACCGTGAAGTTATTTCTCCCTGCGGCGCGTTTGCGAACAGGCCGCTCACGAGTCCGGGATGTTCCTGATTACCTAACTGGTAATAATCCAATGTCCCCCAGACGAAATAGATGGTCGCGAAGATAAAAGACAGGTAAAGGAATGTCTTAACTATCCGGCTTGTCGACAGGCCGTAATCGCTAATCGACCAGAAAGGATATATAAACAATCTCTTCGAAATCTTTTTTAATATCCCCTCTTTTCTATACCAGTGAATCCAGTTTGCTCTTCTAACGTTGTATTCGAGGAGCTGTTTTGTGCCGGGGTCTATACGGGCACTGGCAAGGCCGACGCCTTCGAAGTTGGTATCTCGGTCGACCGGACATTCCCAAATAAGGGTTTTACCGTCGACGATGGCTCTTGACAGGTTAGCGCCCTGCAGACTCGAAGCGGCAAGGCCGGCTCCCTGTATGTCGGCCTCCTGAAGGTTGGCGTCCTGCAGATTGGCCTGACCAAGATCGGCCGACTGCAGCCTGGTCTTCCAGAGATTGGCATCCTGCAGGTTGGCTCCCCAAAGGTCGGCATAGTGCAAATTGGCCCCCGGCAGGTCGGCATTCTGCAGATTTGCTTTCCACAAGTAAGCGTCTTTCAAATTAATTTTGCACATCCTGGCGCCCTGCAGATTGGCTTCCAGAAGGTCTGCACCCTGCATATTGGCCTCCTGAAGCCAGGTGCCCTGAAGCTCGGCGCCTTCGAGGAGAATTTTTTCGTCGGGGTGCTCCTCACGCCATTGGTTCCACTCGGAAAAATCTTTCTTTTCCGAGCAGCTTTTTAACATTTCATACTGCTTGCGATTAAACTTTCGTTCCGGCCGGGTCAGGCCTGGTGACGGTTTTTCGCCGTTTTCCGACATAGAATGGGCCTCCTTTTGTTTTTATCTCGGCTTTTTGTGGAGCATACTTAATGTTCAATAGCCCGGGAGGCGGTTTTTTGCTATTATTTCCCTAAAGGAAGTGGAAAAACGCGAATATTTTTAAGAGCCCTTCTCGGCGAACCGGCGGAAGTAACCTATGCACACATCACGCCAAAGGCGGGCGTTTTTCTGTTGTTCTTCCAGCCGCCTGCTGACGTGCTCGTGGCGCTGTGGGTCAATCCTGTTCTTCAAGCTCTGCCAGATATCGCACATTTTATCGACGAACTCGACGCCCACGTCGTAGCGATGCTGCAATTCCTCCCATAGCGTTCGGCCGGACTGTAAGCGATGGCCCCACGGGACGTGATGAAACCACAGTAAATATTTTTCGGGACAGGTCTCTAAGTTATCGAACTCGTCGCGCAGCGGGCTGTGATACTGGCCGACGGCGTTGCTGCCGGTACTGCTTCGATTAAAGCCGAGGCCCTCGGCATCGGCGCGGTGGTAAAAAGTGCAGCTCCAGTCTTCGCGAGGCGCCGCGTCGAAGGCAGGGTCTGGGCCGTAATGATGGCCCTCCTGCATAATATGGTGCAGGCCTAACGGCGTCATATAATCGATGCAGGCCTGCCAGGAGCCGAGCATAATATCCTTGAGTGTATTTAAAACGTCCTGCTCGCTCGACCAGGTCATACGAATCCATTCGTCGGCGATTGTCTCAGCGCTTAGTTCGTAATCCCAGGCGAGCCTGCCATAAGCGTACAGGTTTGCCTGCGAGAAGTGATGGCCGCACCAGTTTCTGTCGGAGCCGACATTGCTTACGCCGACTATGGCAGAGTCTTTATGGCCGTAGAGTGAGCCATCGATAATCTTTGTGACCGTTGAGCCGGGCCCTTTTGCGTACGTTTCCGAATCGAGCACCTCCTTCCACATACCGGCCAGATAAACTAAATGAAGCGACTGGCCGAGATATTCCTGCGTGATTTGCACCTCCGGTGCGACCGGCGTCTTTTCCATCGCGCCGAACAGCGGATGGAACGGCTCTCTCGGCTGAAAATCAATCGCGCCATTCTTCGCCTGCACAAAAACATTATGCCGGAACCGGCCGTCCAGCGGCACAAATTCCTTATTGGCACATTTATGTCTATCCGCATCGATGGTCGTGTCGTAAACGAACGCCCGCCAGAGCACGATTCCGCCGTGCGGCCCGAGCGCATCTGCGAGCATATTTGCGCCGTCGTCATGATTTGCGCCGTAGTCCTGCGGGCCGGGCTGGCCTTCCGAGTTTGCCTTAATCTGAAACCCGCCGAAATCAGGAATCAACTTGTATATCTCGTCCGCTTTTTTCTTCCACCACTCGGCAATGGCTTTCACTCGCGGGTCACTCGTTTCAAGGCCGCCGAGCTGCATAGGCGCGGTGAAGACGGCCGTCAGGTAAACGCGAATGCCGTAAGGCCGAAACACGTCGGCCAGCGCCGCGGTCTTAATTAAGTATTCGTTCGTAAGGCTTTCAGGCTGTGCGTTGGCGTTGTTTAATATGGAGCCGTTTAGACCGAGCGACGCGCAGGCCCGCGCATAATCGTGGTAACGCTCGTCGATAATTTGCGGAAGCGCCTGCCAGTTCCAAATTGACTTACCGGCGTAGCCGCGTTCGATTGACCCGTCGATATTGTCCCAGTGGCTTTGAATACGCCTGCGAACACGCGGGCTGCTCGTAATATCGAGCTTGCTGATGTCGCGGTGTGTTTGCAGAAGGCGGAGGAAATGAAATGTGCTGGCAAGAACGGCAGGGCCCGTTTTGCCTGTGATTAAAATTAAGTTGTTTTTGCCGGCCTTTTGCTCGCGGATGAGAAATCCTTCCTCGCCGAGTTTATTAAGTTTTTCCTGCGGGATGGTGATGTTTAGGGTCTTGAGGTCGTCAACTTTCGCTGCCACCAGTGCGTTGCTGCTCGGCTTTTTGCTTATAACCGATATGGGTTTATCCAGCAGGGCGGGCAGTGCTCGCTTCAGCTCTTTTTTGATAATATCGATTGTCGCGCCCTTGCCGAGGACCGCCGCGCTGCCGAGAGCCTTTCGGTATTGCGCTAACCTGCCTTTGTCATCCACCTTGCGATATCGCAGCCACAGCTCGTATCCGTCTTCGCCTTTTATTTTCATAATCTTGTCCCTGTCCTTAAAGCTACTGTCAAAACTCAAAGCTTAAAAGGCAGAAGGAAAAATGACAAATAAAAAAAATTATAGTTCGTAGTTTATAGTTCAGAGTTTATAAAAATCTACTAACCACAAACTATGAACTGCGAGATGATATCTGTGAACAAATTTTGATATTTTATCCTGTATTATTAAGTAAATCTGCACGAAACGGCCGAAAATACTAAAGGCCGGTTTAATAATTTGTGGTCATAACAAGGCAAAGCGAAGCTAATAAGGCGTGTAAACTGGAAATATCAGACAAAATGGAATTCGATAATTACGGCAGTCATTTATACGTTTTTGAGAAGATTTTTACTACGTTCAACATAAAAAACGTTCTTGAATTTGGACTGGGCAGACACAGCACAATGTACTTTGCGAAACACGCTCAGTTAGTAGTCAGCGTTGAGCAGGAAAGCAGGGATTGGTATGATAAAATGGTGGCCCAGATTAAATCGCCAAACTGGCTGCCTGTTTTTCAGGCCGATGCCGGGGCGGTCTTTCAATGTTTCGATAAAAAGAACCTGGCGTTCGAACTTGTTTTCAGCGACGGAGCGGCACAGACAAGATGCTCGGTTGCTAATATGGCTATGCAGCGAAATGTGCCTGTCGTGGTGCTGCATGACGCCGAGAAGGTGTGGTATTATCAATGGAACCTGCTTCGAATACCTGTTAATTACAGGCGTTTCGATTTTCGTTGTAAAAGAAGCGCGGGAAAAGTAACGACTGTGCTGACGAATCATAATGATGATTTGGTCGACTGCTGGGATGTTGACGAGCATGAAAGAATTATTCAGGCCTATAGTTCGCCGAATCAGCCTGTTATTCAGTTTAAATATGCCGGTGATATGAAAGCATCGGCCGAATCTATAAAGCCCTCTCCCTAATCTCTTAATCTAATCCCTCATTTCTTTGTATTTCTGTCGATGTGATTTCAATACCGGCGGATGGCCGGTTTTGCCCGGCGGGTATAGTTGACGAAAAAGTATCGCAGGGCGTCGATGGGATGGTAATGAACACAAAAACTAGCTTACCAATACATACAGATATATCTCAGGTTTTTTGTCTATCCCATTTATTCGCTCAACGTAAGCTGATATTGTCAAACCCGACTGCATCCATTTATGGAAAGAACTAGTCAATCCCCGACATACATAACCCACCTTGACATTGTTTATTAAGACTTTTATTGCCTTAGGATCTTTAGGATTATCAGGTTCAGCTTCAAAACTTGCCTGCATTTCTTCTGACAAATCAGAAATGGGTAATTGTTCCTGATAATACTGATATCCTTGAACGGGTAATAAAAATTCAAATGGAGCTGTCGCATTTTCAAATGTATGTATAACCGTAAAATCATCATCAGGTAGTTTTGCCCTTGAGTAACCAAGCAGTGCAAAATCGGAAACTGTAGCATCAAACTTAATCCTTAGGGCATTGAGAAAGCGATTAAAATCTCCACGGCTGCGAGGCGGAAGACGCTTCATAAAAGAAATTAAAACATTTTTATGTGCGTCTTTTTCGATATCAAAGCCTGGGTAACTATCAAATCCTAAGTTTTTAGCCCTTAAAAAATCTTCACTGTCTTTGAGATATATCAGGTCAGCATCATTACCATTGCGTATCAACTCAGCGACAAACATTCTCATACGCTCACTTGGAGTCTGCCAGGAAAGCAAGAGCCTGTTCGGTTCAACTATATGCTCGATGTGCCTCATAATTCTAATACTTCTTCTAAGATTCTTTTACGCCTAAAAATCAGTTTCAAAATAAAATCCAGCCGTTCCTTCGTTAATTTATATACTGGATTAGAAACTGCTTCGACTAAGGGCGCTAACACTTCTTCGACATTTTGGTAAGTGAAATTTAGATGCTGAGCTATTATAGGTATAATATTTGGAAAAGCCATAGAAAATTTTTTCATGAATTTGTAAAAATCAAGCTGTTCATTTTCATCTAAAGACCATTTCATATGATGTTTAGCATATCTGCCGGTTAAGTAACGTTCTAACTTATTAGTGTCTTCGTATTTACCAATATCTTGTTCAAGAATTTCATAACATAGGGCCGTTCCATTGTCAAAAGCAGGAGACGTATTAATGTCAATTAACATTTCGTTACCTCTTTTAGTTCTTTTAACAATCAAGCCCCAATTATCCTGATGACGGTCTGTATTACCAATGAGGACATCAAAGGTTAATACTCCAGCCCAATATTTCAACCAACTATCATGTTTGAACATCCCGATGATTGTCTCAAAGTTATGTTTTTCGCCCTTGAGTCGGTCGAAATTTTTAATATGCGATTCCATTAACTGACCGCCCGCAATATAACCTTTATCTCTGTCATCATAAAACCACTCAATCAATGCAGCATAAGTATCAATACCATCTCGATAAGTTTTGCTTAGGCCTATATGCGATGGAGGAACCTTAACTCCGATAAGACTGCCAAACCTGTAAGCAATTATTTCACACCAGAATTGCCAAGAGAATTCAAACTTAGTAGAAGTTGTTCTGGATAATTTAAACAAATAACGCCAGTTTGGCTTAATACATTCATATTTTGGTTCAGAGGGAGAAAAATAGGCATCTTTCTCACGGGTTCCCGGCAGATAAACACCTTCATAAGTATCATCTCTCTGCCAGGTATCAATCACTATGGGATTATTATAGAAGCTCAATTCATCTGACATCATTTATCCGAAAATTAATAGCGCTGAATTTCTCTTGTTTTCCTTCTACATAATATCAAAAATTTTCTCACTCACTAAACAAAAAAAACCACCAAACCTCTAGTCAATATCTTGATGGTTTAGTATCTTCGGATAGCGGGTTTTGCGCGGCGGGTATAGTTCACGAAAAAGTACCGCAGGGCGTCGATTGGATGGTCGTACAGCCCGTCTTTCAACGGCAATTCCCGCTCGGCGCCGCTCGCCGCGTCCGGGTAATGATAACAGCTAAGGGCCTCGATTAGCCGTGGACAGGCAGGCGAGATTGCTAATTTTGTTTTGCCTTGCCCGTCACGCAGCGCCCGCCTTATTAACTCCACTCCCTCGAGTATCCCGCTTCGCCGATAGCGCGTGCGTATGCCGAGCGCCCGTAGCTCGCTCGTTGTGCTTGTGCCGGTAACGTCGCTTCGGCCCGCACCGGCCGGGTCGCAAAAAGTCGCCGTTACCTTTTCCTCGCTGACCGGCGTGCGCTCTTTCAAGACGGCCGCGTGCACGTCAATGCTTGCCCGGCTTCGCACATACTCATCGATGACGCGCACAAAACCATCGCCGTCAACCTGAATCCACAAACAAACAAACGGATTGACGAAGCCGAAATCGAGCGAGCGATACAAAGGCAGGTTCGGGTCGTAATCGAGAGACCTAACGTGAACGGAAGGGTCGAACTCGGCGAAGACGAGATTTTCAAGCGAAGGGCGCTCGCAGAGCATCTCTGCCTCCCAGCCTGCGCGACTGCTTCGCTGCATCTGTGTTATGCAGTCGTCAATTTTCAGATAGCCGTCCGCGTTTTTTGCCTTGCCGCCGCAATCACTCCAAAGCGGACACTGCGAACAATTTCTGTCGATGCATTTTTCAATCACCTCCCAGAGACACCATTTGAAAATCGGTACATCTCTTTGCTCGGCGGACGATATTACTTTATGCATAAGGCCGTACGGCCGATGCATTGTGCTGATGACCTCCATCGCCGCGATGATGCCGTCGGTGCTTTGCGTGACGAACTGGGCGGCCGCGAATACCTGCTCGTCGAAAAGCTCGACCTCATCGCATCGCAGCTTCTGGATATGACAGCCGCGAACACTCGTCGCCGATTGCGTGAGTACCTCGACCGATGCGTTATTTACAAAGCTGCATTTTTCCTTGCGCACCTTGCCCTTTATAAAACCTGAAAATCCCCTGCCTAAAAATTCGAGCAGGTAATCGTACATCCTGTTCGATTGTTCTAATGAGCCGCCTAAAATCCGCACCTGGCAGTTCGGCTTAAAGATGCAGTCGAGAAGTGTTGCGACCGCTGCAAGCTCGGTTTTTCCGCCGCCGCGATTCGCCCAGACGGCAGCGTCGGCGTTCAGCCTTGGCGCCTGAGGATTAAAGTCGCTGAAAAAGCAGTGGGCAAGATAATCCATCGGCGCCGCGTGCTGTGGGCAGATACTTTTGTCCGGCACATCGATGCCGAGAAAAACCTTAACGTAATTCTTCAGGTCCGCCTTTGTCCTCGGCCGGTTAGTTCTCAGCGCCGAGTAAACCCTCGACGCCTTGTTAATCATCGAAACCTGTTCGGCAATACTATTCATTAATCCCTCCCGATCATTCTTAATAAATCTCCGTATTCACTCACTACCTTCCGGACAGCTATGTCTATCTGTGATTTTTCTTCATCACTCAGTTTCCTTGAGAGAATATCCGCCACCTGTCCGGCCGGAATCATGTATTTCCTGCCGACCTTAACGGCCGGTATCTGGCCTTTCTTAACCCTCCTATAAACAGCGACACGGCTGATGCCCAAAAGCCTTGCAAATTCTGGTATAGTCATATACCTTTTTTTAACCATAGCAATTATCTCCACTTATGAGGTTAACTCGCTTAGTAAGGTTAACCTGAGTTAACCTTCTTTGTATAGGTTAACATGAAAAATATCAAATAAATTGGACAAATATGATGCGTCATTTTAATCATTCAAAGACTTTTTAACTGTTCAGGCTTTTACTGAAAGGCAAGTGTTGTAGGATTGGGCTTATATTTGCTCTGTACTTTTCGTTTTTCTCCAGAACCAACTCTTTCTTTATTAGCGCGTTAAGATCCCTCGTAAAGGAATTCTTTGTTTTGTGTGCTTTCAAGTAGATTTCGCTACTAAGCTTTTGTAGTTCAGCTCTTGTAACAGGTTTTTCACAGCGTGAAATTTCTATTAGCAGATTTCTTTGTCTCTTTAGATTTTCCGAGGGTCCCAATGGACGGAAATATTCATAAACATAATGTTCCCAGCAAATCGAAAAGACTTGCAGATGTATGAAATCAAGCTCCTCTTTCAAACCATCACGAAGTCCGCAAATAGCGTAATCAAAAAATTCCGTAACATCTCCCGTTTTACTTGCTCTATCTAACTGATGATAATACTCGCTCCTTGTCGCATTGTAGTGATTGCTCAATAGATGCGCAACAGGAGATGGGATGCCTGAATTCAAGAGTATAGCAAATTCAAGAAGTCTTGCGGTTCTACCGTTGCCGTCTCCAAAGGGATGAATCCAGGCTATATACAAATGCGCTGTGATGGCTTTAATAATCGACATTGCTATAGGCTCAAGCTGAGTGCCTTCCGTCTTAAACTCGTTGAACCATTCGCAAAACTTCTTTAATAATCCTCCTGCGTCTGCTCCATCAGGCGGCTTGTATGTACCAACACCTACCATATGTTTTCTAATGACCCCAGGGACAGATCCTTCCGCAACTGGTACATCATTCAAGACTCGGCGATTGTAATCACATAGCAGCTTTATAGTTATGGGTCCAAATTTATCAGAAGTAATAGCCTTTCCTATATCGTTACAGCCATCCAAGATATTACGAACCTCTTGCTCAAGGTATTTTTGTGATTCCGGCAGCTTAGACTTCCCATCTATAATTTCGCGGACCTGCTGTTCAGAAAGAGTATTTCCCTCGATGGCCGTCGTGGCATGTATACCCTTGGTAAGATAGACTTTGTGCAATTCTTCGCTGACACCTGGTAAAAGCGGTGTACGCCTTATATGTTCAGATTTCGAGACGCACTCTCCAAGCTGTATCCAACTAGTCATTGGAAGTTTTCTTATATCAATTATGAAAGATATCCATGAATATTTTTTCATATTTTTTTCCCCATATATAAGCTGCTTTTTATATTTATATCCTCTTATATTATAGGTAGTTATACTTATTATATGGCAATATATCGGCTAAATATATCATAAACTTTTCACATATTTTGTCAACACTATTTTCAAGATTTTTCTTCATTTGCCAGGGCAGCAAGGAGTCGGCCGGCTAACTGGGGGCTTAGCTCCTCGGCGGGCTGGTCGGCTGAGGCTGGTTCTGAATCCGGCTTTTCTTTGCTCTCGTCGCTGGCGAAGGGCAGCGAAATAATGTCCAGGCAGGCCTTGCGGGCCGTCTCCTGGCCCTGCGATTCGGTCAAAGCGACCAGCTTCGCGGCCGCTACCGGCGCGTACCGGGCGATGATTAGCCTGCTCTGCCGCTGGGCAGAGTCAATCCGAAACTGCAGCTCGGCCGAGAAGGCCCCGTCGCCAAGCCACCTGCGAAAAAGCCTTGTGCTGATACCGTTCCTGCTCAGCACTGAGGCCTCGTCCAGGCCCGCCTCAAACAGCTCGTCAATTAGCCTTAGCTGTCTTTTGCTGAGCGTCTTTCGTTTCCTGCTTCGTTCTGTCATTTCAAATCATCCTGTAATTTTAGTATCGATGTCATTGCGAGGCCACGTTAGTGGCCGCGGCTATCTTATCGTTACGTTTAGATTGCTTCGCTGCGCTCGCAATGACATATGGGGCCACCTCGCTCGCAATGACGTTTGTTACACTTTCCATAGAGCATTTATAATTCCTCAAACCACCCTGTAATTTTTAACGCTAATTTTCATCGTAAGAATTCCATCGACCGGCACTGTCCGGTATCCTTCGGCACCCACGTCATAGACAACCAGCAGTCGATGCTGCTCAGGATTGAACGGCAGGCCGACATTTTGTATTCCTTTTTTCACGCCGACACGTGCCCGCATTGTTCGCAGCTCGCTGTTGCTTCGCTTCAGGAACCGTATGGCGAAGATTTTTCCTTTTGTTCGCGCCAGCCGGTCTCGAATCGCCTCACGTGCGATTAGTCTCGGGAAGTTCAGGTACAGGAACGCATCGTTAAACTCGCGTGCCTTGTCGTCGTAGGCGAAGGCGGCCTCGAGCTGATTATGAAAATAGCCGAGGAAATATCTCACGCCTCGGCGTGCTATTCGCGCTTGCCACTTTCTGGCTCCCTTGTGCCACGAGACGCCCTTGTATTTCGAGGATGAATTTCGCCTCGGCCTGGAGTTAAGAACGTTGTCGGCCTGCATGCAGAGCCGAAGGTTCGCCCTGCGGTTGTCAAGGCCGTTGTGGTTGATGTGGTCCACGACGATGCCGGGCAGCGGCGAGAGGAGCTCGTTTTGCATCGCGATTGTTTTGCCGTTGATGTACCGCACGGCATAGCTGGTTCGTTTGTTCGAGCGATGAACGCGCCAGCGAAATCTCTTCAGCCATTCGTAATCATCGTCGTCGACCTTCGTGACGGCTCCCTGTGTGAGTGGAATTTTTTTCATTTGTACTTCAGCTCCCTTTTAATCAGCGAGGTAAATACGGCCGCGGGGTTTCGACCCTTCCTCGCCTCCTTGGCGTAATCGTAGGCCCGTTCGAAAATCTCTTCGTTGAATTTGCCCATCTCGCACTGCGCGACAAGCCAGTTACTGATTTTGTGAAAGCTGGTCCGGTCGGACTGGTCTCTCGGACGAATCAGCGCGACAAGGGCGTCGTAAAAGCGCAAACCTCGAGTTTGAAACGACTGGTCTCGTGACACGGCCATCTTGGCCGTGTCTTCCATCTTCACGGGCTGGAAGCCCGTGCTACCTCGAATCGGAATCGAAGAAACGGAGGCGCGCAGCCTCGAATTCGTATTCGAAGTTTTTTCTTCTCGTTCTTTGATCTCGTTTCGTTCTTCTTCTCTTGTATTCTTATTCTCGTTATTGTTATTGTTTACGTTCTCGTTAGCCATTGCTGTGCTATTGGGTGTGCCATTAGGTGTCCCGATAGCATCGGGATGGCTGTGCCATCTTTCCTTTGCGCCTTTAAGTCCTGCTTTTTTCTTGGCTTGCATAAGCCTCTTTGCTCTTCTGAGCTCGCGGCTGACTCTTTTGTGAGTGATTATTCCCTCCTTAACCTGAAATTTCTTTTTGATTTCCTGCCAGACTTTCGGAAAGTTTTTGCAATTCATCAGCCTGCTCAAGTACTTCGTATCGAGCCGACATTTCCCGTCATTGGCATACATATATATAATCAGCGAAAAGTAAACGCCCCGCTGTTCGGCGTTCATAGTTTGGAAATCGCAGTCCGCCAGCACCGCCTCTATTTCAAGTGGAATGAATTTAATCCTCGCTTCTACCATTACCCTTGTTCCTCCGTCCGTTTCGTTTGAGTCATAAAAACCTTCACTATTTCCAGCAGTGCCGTTGCCTTTCGCCGGGCCGTTGGCAATTCTTTAGATGTATCTTTGGCCGCTATCGCCAGGGCCTCCTCGAGAATGTCTTTCTGCTCTTCCGTCAGGAAAAAGACGACCGCGACTGGCTGCTTTGCCTGCTCAGCCAGGTTAAGGATCCCGACAAATCGGGACTTCTGGACAGCCAGCTCCATTAGCCGCTCGATTTGTTTTTTGCTTTCAGGCAGCAGCCGCGAGAGATGTTTCGATTTATCCGTCTCTAACCGCCCGGCCAATCTGCTAATCAGCTCGCTTCTTTTATGGAGGTCGTCCCGTCCGGCAAGCCGGTTAAGCGTAGCCAGTAGCAAATCGGTCTCGGGCCCGTCCACGTCCCAGACGACGCACTGTGCGTTTGAATGGCCGAGTTTTTTCAGTGCTTTGCAGCGGTGATGCCCGTTAATGATCTCATATTTATCCCTTTTTCGCGGGTGTGGTCTTACGACAACAGGCTCGTATCGGCCGGTTCGCTCGATGTGCGCGACGAGCCTGGTGAAATTCGTCTTGCTCATCCGGTTCGGATTGGCAGGGTTGGCCGTTAGCTTACTAAGAGGTATCGATTCAATTTTAGTTTGCATTTCTTTACGAACTCCAAACTGTGAATTACGAACAAAAAAATCCTAAATCCTAATTTCTAAATATTAAACAATCTCAAAACCCTAATTTTCGAATCCCGATTCCATCGGGAAATAAAAAGTTTTAGATTTATAATTTTGGTCATTTGAATTTGTTTAGAATTTAGATATTAGAATTTGACACGTGTCGCATCCCGGCTCCTTTTTACGTTTGAGTAATTAACCGGCAACTCCGGGTTAAACCAGATGTAATAGACCGGCCGGAATGCCAGCTTCGAGAGTATGAATCTTGTCCTCTCAAGGCCCGGCCGCATAAACTTGCGTTTGCCGTAACACTGAAGAAAACGCTTCGCCTGGCCTTCGAAGAACTCAGTCTGCCTGCGCTCGAGTTTTTTAAGTTTTCTCTCGACCTGCTCTGCGTCCAGCAGCATTGAGTTTTCAATACCGAGAAGGCTAAGGGCCTCGGTCATCTGCACGCACCGGGCCGGCATAGTGTCTTGATATGCCTTCATTCCCGCCTTCTCGAAGAACGGATTGACCGCACCCATCACTGCCAGCGACTCGATAACAGGCACGCCCAACAAAGGCATCGTCTCGCGTACTAACCTGCTTGCAAGGCCCAGCCCGCGATATCTCGGTTCGATAATCACCCTGCTTATGGTGCGAATCTTCTCATTTATTATCTGGAGCTGACCCGTTCTGCCTCCGAGGCCGGTGAAGTAACCGCCCGTCGCCTTATTTCGAAGCTCAAGAGAAGGTGCCGCCATACGGTAAACAATCACGCCAACCTTCTCGAAAAATCGCCTGCGAAGTGGGTGCGACTCTTCGAGCGCGTAAATCGCCGCGTAAGGTCCGAGCCTGCCGTCGCGATAATGAAAACGGGCCAGCTTCTTGTAAGCCTCAATACCCGCCTGCACGATTTTTAATTCTTTCGTTATTGAACATCTTCGCTTATTTACCACACTAATCCTCTTCGAGTCACGAGTCACGAGTCACGAGCGACAAGCGACGAGTTAAGGTTGTCTTCGAATGTCGCGATAAATCACCCTCGTCTGGCCGGCCAGATAATTAATCACCATCATGTCCGGCTGCAAATCCGCAAGGATGTCGTCGTGGCTGCCGGCAAGTATGAAACTTACCTGATAGCGATTCGCAAATTCACGAATGTTGTAGGCGATAACCGCCGCGGTTATACGGTCGAGGTTGGAACAGAACTCGTCCGCAAAGATTATTTTCTTTCCGCTGGCAAGGGCCTTTGCCAGTCTGAAACGGTATTTTTGTCCTTCGCTTAGTTTTGCAGGCTGGTTGAGTATGCAGAAGACGTCGTTAAGACCAGCCTTCGAAAGCGTTCTCAGCGAATCGAGCAAATCGCCGTTGATACAATCAACCAATGTGCCGTCCTCCGGCAGCGCTATATCGGCCAGCTCAATTTTTTCATCTTCTGCTACAGCATTATATAGTTCCTTCAAAAGTGCGCTTTTTCCTGCTCCGCTCGCGCCGGTGATATAGCAGACGTCACCCTGTCTTAATTCGAATCGGCATTTGACTATCGGCTCGGACTTTTTTAATCGGCTAAGGTCAAGCCCGAACATCCTCATCACTGCCGCGACCTTCTTCGTAACTTCCCCCTGCCAGCCGAACGATTTCTCAACTTTAAAAGTCCTTATCATTTGGTTTCTCACTATTTATCCCCGCAACCTGTCCTCCTTATGAAGACCCTATGTCTGAACCTGTCGAAGGATTTATTGCGGGTTTGTTTCAGCTTTATCATTGGCTACTTTCCACGCTAATCAGGCTATGTATTTTTTTTAGAGTTTTCCGCACGATGTATCTCGTGCATTTTCTATTGTTTGATATCTTCATCTGAGAGAGCCCCTCGAGAAAATAATCATGAGCAATTTCCATATCGAGATGGGTCAGATTGTGTCTATTACTCAGGCAGGTAATATAGGCGTCGTCCAGCAGACGCTTTGTAATTCTTTGAATCCTTCGTGCGACGGTTACTTCATTGACCCCTGTCAGATAGGCAATTTGTCGGAACGTATTTTCATTCTCGATGTACATTTTCATAAGATGCTTATCATTTCCGGACAGCAGCCCTATCCTGTTGCAAAGCATATTAATACGCTCTCTTCCGGAACAACCTGCTGGCCGCTTGAATGAGTCTGATTTTTCATTTTTTTTCTTACTCAATTATTCGCTCGATACCAAAGAAATTATATTAATAGTTATATATCAACCATACCTCGCTTATATTTTACCTCATTATTAAACTTTTGCAAGTAATTTGTGAAGTATTTTTCAAAATTATTTACTTTTTCACTGTATTTTTAACAAGAAATTGAAGGTCAATATAAATGACAACATGGATTCATTATTACTATATATTAAGATGGTTCTTTTTTGCCCATCTTGTGTTTTATATGGATAATAAAAGTGACCATATATAGACAAATCTTATCGACATAATTAAAAGCATAAAGAACGATGAGAATAAAAGACAATGGAGAAATAAGGGATGCAGTATAAATAAGATGGTGAAATTTATATTTTTTAACAACGTTGGTTGTGAAATAGCGCATAATTAGAATAGAGGGTATGTTTTTCTTCTCCGGATGGCTGGGCGAAAAGGACTATGGAGGAGAATACTATGAATTTTCAATCCTTCAATAATTGTAATGATGGGTCATTGGGTGGCTTTCGTGCCACCCAATTTGCTTTTATGGAAGCTGCATTAATGGAAAAAGTTGAACATCTAACCGAAATTCTCCGGCGCATTTGCGATGGGGAAGATATTGAAAGGGTAGTCGAGCAGACAAAGCAGTTTCTTGTGGCTGTAGAACCGAGGGAACTGGCTATTGCTGAGCTGATTATGTTTCAGTCCAGCTATTCAGTTTCCTACCTAAGGCGTATCTGTGTAAGCCATTTACAGCTCTTCGGGAGCAGGTTTTCAGAGATAAAAGCTCAATTACCGCCAAACCACTTAATTGCAAAACTTTTGGCAGAGCATGGATTGATGTTGTGTCTTATAGCCGACCTTGAGGATGTAAATTATGCAATTCGCAAGATGAAAAGTTGTTCCACGGTTGGAGTCGAATTCAGGAAGCTTGCCCATATTACGAGCCATTTGACAGGCCTCAATGAGCACAGGGAGATGGAAGATGAAATTATTTTTATGGAGCTTGAGAATAGAGGCTGCTATGGCCTGCTGGCAATGGTGAAAGCTGAACATCTATGTCTTGATGTTAGCACCGAAGAGCTTCTCGAACTGATTGCATTGGCAGAAGAAATGGATTTCATGCAATTCAGGTCTGAGCTGGCCAGAATTGTCGAATTTATTGTGCCGGCGATGAGAGAGCACATTTTTAAGGAAAATAACATATTTTTTCCAATTACACTGGAAGTTATAAACGATACCGGTGTGTGGAAAAAAATAAAGGACCTGTGCGATCAAATAGGCTATTGCTGTTTGCACAGCAGCATTTAGTAAACTGCGGCTAAAAACTGCCGATGACTTGACGAAGTAGAGGGATGCCTGAAGTTCATCCGAATCTCACAATACGAACCATATCAAGTCAGGGGGTAAGTTGGTTATCAAATGCCGAATTTATATAATTTGAACATTTTTACGACCACAGTAAAGTAGGACTACGTACGTCCTATATAGAAAGGAAAAGGCCTTAAAAGCACGATGGCCCGGCGGTTTCGGAAAGATGCGTAAGGTTAAAAAATAAAGAATGGAACCCAATAAGGCCAAAAGGCCGTAAAGGTGGTCAAATGATGGACAAAGCAAAAAAATTAACCCGGCTTTTTGAATGTATCGTCAGAGGAAGCGAGCCCTCCCGGATTCTGAATGCGGCCGGCGGTTTCATTGCCAACATTGAACCGAAGGATATTGTTAATGCCGAGAAAGAAATACTCGAGTCGGGCTATTCAGTCTCTGAGCTCAAAAGGTTGTATCCCGCCGAAAGACAGATACTTAAAGAGCAGGCTGAGGGATTGATGAAATTGCTGCCGCCGAATCACCTGTTGTATAAAATTATCTCGGAGCATCAGTTGTTTCTTTGTTATCTGGCGGACCTTGAGGATGTTAACAGGGAAATCTGGCGCAGCAATGTACTCTCGATGGCCGGCACCGAGTTTCGCAAGCTCACGCAAATCGCCCGCAGCATTGTGATGAACCTCGATCATATACACCTCGAGGATGAGCTTATTTTCCCGGAGCTCGAAAGACACGGATACCTCGGCACACCACAAATTCTTACCACTGAGCATCTTTCTATGGCTTTATGTGCCGAGAAGCTGATGGAACTTGTTGTTATGGCGGAAAATGGTATCATCGAGCTGGAAAAGTTCAAAAACGACCTCTATGAGATTGCTACAACGATTGTCTCGATGGGCAGAGAGCATATTTTCAGAGAGGACAACATCCTTTATCCCATTGCCATCCAGCTCATCGAAGACTCAAGTGTCTGGGAAAAGATAAAGGCGCTCTCGGAAGAAGTTGGCTATTTCACTATGTAAAGTCGGGGAAGGATTAACGGTACTGTTTGCTTAGGCTTTTCGCTCACGGACCCGGGCGAAAAACGGAAATCTATTTTACAAACCACGTTTCTGTATTAATATACCCACAAGGCTTTCGCTTTTTTTTATTGATTGTTTTATATAAAGGGGCTGTATTTATGGAATTTCACACAAAAATATACCAGACTCCCAACGGCATAGTCGAGGGCGTCCAGGTAAAGTGGACGGGATTCAATATCCTGTTGGCGGCCGGGACCAAAGGCTTTATTGCCTGTCCGGCAATCGACCTTGATGCCTGTGAGCGTTTCGGTGTGGCGGCCGCATCCCGACTTGTCGGGACTCGCCTCAGAATCCTATCGGAACGCTCGAGCGATTCGGCAATCGAAAAGTTACCACCGTTAACCAGCAGGCCCTGCAGTTGGGACTAAAGCGGGGAATGAACGTGGCTGACGCATTTACACTAATAGCATAAACTCGGATAAAAGTTTCGCCGAAAAAAGGTAGGGTGGGCTTTAGCCTACCGAGACGTTCTTAAAGGAAGATTTAATATGAAGAATATAAGATATTTGCTCATTTGTGCTGTTGCAATCTCGGCATTATTATCCACGGGACGCCTTACGGTGGTCTCGTATGTTCTCGCCGATGAACCAACCTTGCCGCGCGAATCAAAGCCTGTGCTTATCAGCAAGGCTAATCCCGCTTTGAAGGGGATAAATACGGTGGTTTTCTCTTTCACGCCCGGCGAGGCCGAATCCGACCGGGCGGCCTTGTGGAGTTCGCTGCGAAAAGGCTTTACAAATCAGCTTAGCAGGGCGGATATAGGTTGGCATATGCCGCCGGCCGGCGCTGTCGGGCCGCTCGATATGCCGGTTCTTAAGCTTGTCGTTGATATGCTAAAAACTAATGATTCACAGCAGTACGTCTTTCGTGTGCAGACGTCACTCTCGGCCGTAGTTTGTCTGAAGGATGACTCTTCGGTCTGCCTCAAGGCCGAGTTGTGGAAAATAAGCTCGCAAATGCAGGCTGTATCGGAGAAGGACCTCTCCGCTGCGATTATCGAGGAGACTCTCAGGCAGGCCGAGGCATTTACGCTGGCATACTCAGCGGCAAATCAGGCTAAGGTTGATAAACAGGTTCGCTATGTTGCCTCGAAGAACAGCAAAATTTTTCACAAACCTGATTGCGCCTGGGCAAAGCGAATCTCGCCGGAGAATCTCGTCGGCTTCGCCACGAGAGAACAGGCCGTAAAAGCCGGCAAACGCCCCTGCAAACGCTGCAATCCGTAGAAGGTTGGATTCTTTGACCCACTGTCACTACTATTGCAGGCAGTGGATAATAGTCTCGGCCATATCGGCCAAGGGCGGGCCGGGTGTGCCGGTCTCCTCGAACATTATCGAGCCGGTCATAATGGCAAGGACTAATCGCGTCTGCAATTTCGGAGAGATGTCGGTCTTTATCTGGCCGGCCGCCCGGCATCGGCTAATCATTTCCTCGATAGCATCGCTATACCACTGCCAGAAATCCTGAATCTTATCCCGCAGCTCAAGTGGATGTTGGTGCGCCTCGCCGGTCAGCCGAAGAATCAGTCGGCAGTTGACCCATTCGCCGGACGTGTTTAGCTCGGCGATTTTCTGAAGCAGTCCTCGCAACGTTTCAATCGGCGTAAAGTTTGGATCTATCGAATCGAGCAGTTGTTGGTAATCTTCCTTAAGCTGGCCGATGAGTGTGCCGCAAAGCTCTTCTTTACTCTTGAAGTAGTGATAGAATCCGCCCTTGGTTAGACCGCTGGCGGTGATAATATCAACGATGCTTGTATTTTGGCAGCCGTGTGTGCTGAACAGCGTACGGGCGGCCTGAATTATTCGCGATTTTGTCTCGCTGTTATGCATAGTCTATCCTGAAGGGCTTAACTTTGATCGTTTATCGCCTTAGTCAGCGTATCGCGGTTCTGGTCTATCCACTGGCACTTTCGTTGAATCATCTGTAGAAACTCCAGGCCGGAAAGGTTTCCGAAAAAACCCGTCGCTGCTATCGGCAGCACAGCCTCTGCTATCATCGTCTCAATCATCAGGTCCGGCAGCGAATTTAGTCGTTCCTGCTCGATTGCCTTCAACTTCCGATAGCCGCTTAGAAATTGAACCAGTTTTGCCTGGTCGAGGTATGCCGGCCAGTCTGCCGGCCGAGGCCTGCCCCCCACAATGGAAATTTGAAGCATCCCGTTTGCAAGGTCGGTTACGGGCGGTGAGAGTTTTATAGAGTCGAAGTCGAGCACCGCACAGACCTTGCCGTCCTCGAAAAGCATATTGCCCGGATGCCAGTCGCCGTGAATGAGTTGTTCGAGCCAATTGTCAAAACCGAGCTCGTTGACCTGCGTGCTGGATGCGTTATAAAGTGTCGTTAGTTCTTCGCTGATTTGCCGAAGTTGTGCTTTTGATTCGGCATTGCTATTTTGTGAGGCGAGAGTTTTCAGATATTTACGCACGTTTGTAGAGTCGTGAAAGCTGCCTCGTATCGGCTCCCAGTCGGATTTGAACTCGGCCAACCCAAGGTGGAATCTGGCAAGTACTCTGCCCGCGTCGATGGTGGCCGGCGAGGAGCCGTCATAGCGAGCCCCGTCGATAAACTCGAATAGCTCGTAAATGTGACCCTCGAGCGGCAGGACGGTATCGTCTTCATCGCGTCTCGCAACAAGCCGTGGCACGGGCAAACCAGACCCGACAAGATGCATCTGCACTGAATGAGCAAAAGCAACCCTGTCTGGATCGTCTTTACCTTTTGGACGACGTTTTAACAGGAACCTGCCGCGTTCAGAGACAATGAAGACCTTGGCGGCACGCCTGTTGCCTATCATTAGCCGGTCAATACACTGAATTATCCCCAGCTCGTAGTGACTGACAACACGAGTCAGCTCTTCCTTCGCGAAAATTGCGCCGCCTCTCGGCATTAAATTCCTCCGCTTGATTAGTGCCGCCCGTCAGTAAATTCGTAACAATTATTTGTACGGAAAAAAACGTTCTGAAGGCTTTATTTAACGTTCATCTTGGCAACCCGGATGCTTTAATGATGGTATCTTAACGAGAAATAGTCAATAAAAATTTGCGTAGATTAGATTTCGCTATTCTGCTTTAGTTGTTTGCAATTCGGGATGGGCGGTTTTAAGGTGAAAAATGCGATGCTAAGTTGTGGCCATATAGATAAGAAGCAAGAACAAGGCCGCGGCCGAGGCGGTTAATATCAGGATTATCATCCTGTAACGAGTAATGGTTTCCTGTTTGTAAACCTTTTCGGGGGGCTGGAATTGGATGGCCCTGCCTTTTTCCAGCTGTTCGAGGGCGTCGAGATTTACCTTCTTTCGGGCCTGTAGCGGCGGCTGGCCGTTGCGGACCGCCTCCAGGTCGATGAGCAAAACCTCCGCTGAGGAATACCTGTCGTCTTTATCTTTCGCCATCATAATCTCGATAACTTCGGAGATGCCGGCGGACAGTGATGTGTTGATATGGTCCGGTGGAATAAGGTTTTCTTTGAGATGTTTTCGCATCACATCGGACGGATTCGGCGCCTCGTAAGGAACTCTGCCCGTTACCATATGGTAGAGTGTTGCGCCGAGCGAGTAGATGTCGGCCCTTTCATCGATGTCAACCTCGCCTCTGATTTGCTCTGGTGCTATGTAATATGGGGTTCCATAGGCCTTGCCCGCCTCGCTCTGGGCGGCCTCTATATCGGAAAGCTGTCGGGCCAAACCCATATCGGCCAGTTTAACCACACCGGCCGTGTCTATCATTATATTCTTTGGCTTCACGTCGCGGTGAACCAGTCCGCGGGCGTGGGCATGCACGAGGGCATGAGCGACCTGCGTGCTGATATCTAACGCCCGGTCTTCGCCGAAGATTTTCCCTTCCGCCAGGTCTTCGTATATGGTTTTGCCCTCGACATATTCCATCACGAAATAATGTCTGCCGCCCGTCTCACCTACGTCGTATGCCTGCACAATGTTATTATGGTTCATACTCGCGGCCGCCTTGCCTTCCTGGTAGAAGCGCTTGACGTAATCGGGATTTTCGCTGAATCTTTTTGGCAGCACCTTTATCGCCACCGTCCTGTCAAGGCTGAGCTGTTTAGCCTTGTATACTGCCGCCATCGCGCCGGCGCCGAGCTTGCCGAGGATTCGGTAGCCGGGTATCTGATTCGCGGTGACCTTGCTTTCCTTTATGCCGTCCTTGACCCGCTCGGCCTGTGTTTTTGTGACATAGCCGAGCTCTATCATTACCTCATCGAGTGACAGGGGATTGTCTTGTTGGCTGTGTGCTTTATACTTATCCAGCGAGCGATGAAATTCGTCTTCCGTGCACAGGTGTTGTTCAAGCGCTAATCGGCCAAAAATAGTATCATAGCTTGTTTCATTCATTGTCCAGGTTCCTCGTGCTCTGTATAACTCAGGGCTTTACTTCCCGAAGAGTCATATTCGGGTTGCCCGTCTGGAGCGAGGGTTTCAGCAAACCCCGACAAGTCGGGACTGCCTCCTTTCAGCCGGTGATAATCAGGATCCAGGTAACACGCCGCTGGGCCAATTATCGATTTATAAACCGGCTTGTCAAAGAAAAATTGCCGGATATCATAACAAAGATGGCAGCAACTTGCATAAAATCGGCATTTTTTATATCCGAATTTAGTCGCTTTTTTAACAAGGCCGTAAGGTCCGAGACTAAAAAGCTCATCAATAAATTCCTGCCGGGGCGGATTAAAACTCTGCCAAATCTGCTCAAGGGGATTTTTTTTCACATTACCGATGATTATTCCACTGCAAGTTCCGCTGAATACGTTGCCGAACGGGTCGATATGTACTCCTTTTGCTCCAAGGAAGGCGGATTTACAATTTTGTTTGGCCAGTGCTTCTATAGAAGTTGAAGCGATAAGTGGAGCAAGTTTACTCGCGGCTCGTCCGGTAAGCCGGCAGGGAAATTCGCGTAGAGCCGAGATGTAATTTTCTTTGAGCCGGTCAGGCGCAAGTTCTTTCATCGTCGTCGGATTATCGAGATATTTTTGCCAGCGCACAAGTACGCGTTCCGGACCGAGCAGACTCTCGGCGGTTGTGGCAAGACGCTTTACACATTCGATGTCGATGTATTGCTGATGAAACGGGTCGCAACTGATTTTCAACCGTTGCATCCCGAGGTGGTCAAGCAACCTTAGCCTTCCGATGATGGTACTTTCGTCCTCGGCCCAGAAGGCGTTGGTTTCTATCTGGTCAACGGGTCCGAGATTTTCCTTACGAGCGGCAGCGAGAAGCTCGATGAGATGTTCGAAATAGATAAATGGCTCGCCGCCTGTAATGTGAACTTTTGCTTTTTGCCCTGCCAGTATTTTCAGGCCCCGCCAGGCCTCGATGGCGGTCTCGATTGAAATTAGACCGTCTTTGGCGGGCGAGCAGTTAAAGTAGCAGAATTCACAGGCGCTCGTGCATTTATAGCTGAGCATAATCCCTGCGTAGCGCCATAACTTTAGCTTAGGCTCATTACGCCGGGCCTGTTGATTATAAATGTTATCGATTAAATACATTATCGTTGGCTGACATTGTACCATAGCTCGAACGGCAGTACTTACCTGTTTTTTGCTGCCAAACGTGGATGTGACATTCTCTAAAAAAAATTTTTAGTTGGCTTTGTTTTAATGCAGAGGGATTTTTATTGGACGGTGTTAACAGACTCGAAGAGTAAATCAGCTCTATAACTACATAATGTAGTTATGGCGTTAAGGAATAGGTTATATAGTAGCTTAGGTTATAGGTCGTTATTCGCACGGGTTGCGATTTGGTTAAAGCGAAAAAGAAATCCCGGCCGATAATCTCTTGGTGATGCGGTGATTTAAGGAAGCACATTTATGAGCAAAAGAGAATTGATTGATATGATTTGCCAAATCAACCAGAGCGCCAAGCCGGAATTTCTCGCCCATTTTTCCCGTGAGGAGCTGGATTTGTATCTTGAGCATTTGCTTGAGCTGGATTTGGAAGAGGTAATGAATTAGTGCCGGTCAGGGCCGGTCTTCCCGGCGGCCGGGGCCGGCCGGCAAATCATATCAAGATGTTTGAAACACAAAATCCACATCATGTGGGGGCAAGCTAAAAAGCAAATCTTTTGGTGGCGCAAACTCCTCAGCGCTAATGTATAATGCACTCAGGAATATATTGGTGGGGCTGTTCTGTCCGCTGGAGTGGAGCAAGGCAGATGACCGCGTAACGAAATGAATCAAACGCGAAAAAAAGAGCTTGTCATATTGGCAGTTATCCTGGTAACAGGATTTTTTCTTCGCATCTTTTATTTGTGCGAGCTGCACGAAGCACCGGATTTTAAAGCGCCTGCAGTTGATGCCGGGTTTTATGATTATTGGGCCCGCAGCATTGTTATCGAAAATTTCCAGCCGCCGCAGGAATTCGGCGAACCTGAAATTTCCCGGCATCCTTACTTTATGCCACCAGGTTATCCTTACTTTCTGTCGGGGTTATACTTTCTGCTTAACGTGAATTCTGCTCACCCGGCAGGCGGTTATCTGGCGGCAAGATTGGCTCAGATGTTGCTCGGACTGTTCAATTGTTTCATTGGTTATTTGTTGGCGAGGCGCTTGTTTAATCGCAGCGTTGGATTGATTTTTGCGGCCCTTATGTCCGTTTACTGGATATTCATTTATTTCGAAGGCCAGTTGAATGAGCCGGTGTTGTTGGTGTTCCTTATTCTGTTAGCTGTTTATGTTTTGGTTTTATGGACCGAGAGATTTAATTTCGCTTATGGTATTCTTGCGGGAATTCTGTTGGGGCTGGCCGGATTAGTACGACCTAACGCGCTGTTATTCGTACCATTGGCCGCGGTGTGGATGCTCTGGAATGGCTCTGGAAACTCGGGCAGGGCAAGGATTATCTTTTCGGTTCTGGTTTTTCTTGCTGGTGCAGCGGCCGCGATTGCGCCCGTAACGGTAAGGAATTATCTGGTCGCAAAGCAGCCCGTGTTAATCTCCTCGAATGCGGGTGTTAATCTGTATATAGGCAACAATCCCAAAGCGGACGGCTTTTTCGTAACCGGTCTTGAAGAGCTTGAGTCTTTTAATAACTGTTATGATTATCCGCAGATTGTCAGGGACCTGCAGCGAAAGTCAGGCACGTCACTTAATTATTCTCAGGTTTCACGTTACTTCACAGGTAAGGCATTACGTTTTATCAAGGAAAATCCTCTAAAATTTCTCACTCTGTTATTCAGGAAGACTCTGCTTTTCTGGGGACCTGCGGAAATCTCGAGCAACAAGGTGATTCATTATGAAAAGCAGAACTCGGCACTCCTGCGTTATCTGCCGGGCTTCTCGGCCGTGTTTTCATTATCGATTGTAGGAATTATACTGTTGTTTTTTGGCGGCTCGGATATCGATAAATCCGCAAAGGCGACTCGGCCTTTAGTATTGATTCTGGCCTTTATAGGCGTATATTTTGCCTCTCATCTGCCTTTCTTTATAACTGCTCGGTACAGAGTGCCGGTCATTCCTTTTTTACTGATGTTCGGTGCCTGGGGTTTGTATAGGCTTGGTCGGTTCGTTTGGATAAAGGATTTTCGCAATACCGGCTTATGGCTGGCTGTCTGGCTCGTATTGTATCTTGTAGTCTCAAGGCCGATTATTGCGTATGAACCTCCACTTGCCGGCTGGCATCTCAACAGGGCCGTCTCGTATCGTCGAATCGGGCAACTGCAGCCCGCTATTGAAGAATCTCGCAAGGCTTTGCAGCTCAATCCGAATTATGTTGATGCGCGCTGTCACCTGGCGATGCTGCTTGCTATGGACCAAAAGGAAGACCAGGCCGTCGAGCAATATGAAAAGGCCCTGCAAATAGACGCCGGTAATTACAAAGTGCACAATGACCTTGGAGTCCTGCAGGCGAATCAGGGGCAGTTAGATGAGGCGATTGAGCATTTTAAACAGGCTGTCAGGATATATCCTGAATATGCTGATGCTTACTACAACCTGGGAAAGGCATTATTACAGCAGGATAAGATTGACGAAGCCGGCTTTACTTTCGAGCGGTTTCTGCGACTCCGGCCTGGCCGATTTGAGCTTTGCAATGAGGTTGCCTTAGTGTTCTATGAAAAAGGCAGGCTGGATAAGACGATTGATTACTGGAAACGGTCGATTCAGATAGAGCCGTACCAGCCGAATATATTGTTTAATCTTGCGTTTGTCCTGGATAGGAATGGCGAATTTGACGAAGCGGTTCAGTACTACAATAAGGCTTTACAGATTCGACCAGACCACTATCAGGGACATAATAACTTTGCCTCGTTACTTGCCCGGCAGGGTAGGATGCAGTTGGCGATCGAACATTGGAAGGTCTCTCTTGGGCTAATGTCGAAGCAGCATATTGTGCATTATAATCTGGGAAAGGCCCTGGCGCGGCGCGGTAAAGGTAAAGAAGCTGTTTCACACTTTAGGGATGCATTGTGGCTCAAACCTGACTGGCCTTATGCGCTCAGTGAGCTGGCCTGGGTGTTAGCGACATATCCCGACGAGGAGCTTCGTGATACCAAGGAGGCTCTTCGGCTGGCAAAAAAAGCCTGTGAATTAACTGAGTATAAAAATGTTCGTATGCTGGATTCTTTAGCCGCCGCTTATGCCGCTTCCGGTGATTTTCCCGAGGCTGTACGATTTGCCCGGCAGGCATTTGATTTGGCTGTGGCTAACGGCGAACAGAACAAGGCCCGGCAAATTAGTAATCGACTGGGGTTGTATCAGGACGGGATATGCTATTACGATTCAGTGAAAATACAACCTGACGGACGTTGATACATTGCAATTGCATCACTCGGTGATTTGTGCTGCAGGAGGGTTTATTTCAGTCGGAAGCCTTCGTATTTTGTAAAGCCCGCCTCGCCCTTTGTGTCTCCAGGCCAGACGGAGGTGATTATTGGTTTACCGGCTTCTTCAACGAGATAAAGCAGGTATAATTCGGTTATGTTTTGGACCTCCTCCGTCAGCCATATTTCGCAGAAAGCCTCGGCAACCGTGCCGTCATCTGCGATAAGCAGTCCATTGGCGATTTCGCTGCTGGTTAAAGAACAGTAGTCGAGTTGATAAATGGTATCTTCATCGACCTTGCCGGCCGCGAAAACTCCTACAGGGCAATGAACTTTGCCGGAAAGTTCGGCAAGCACAGGCAACTGCTCGGCAGGGATTATATTTCCTGCTGAAGGATTGTTGCACTTCAGGGACAGCAGACGATATCCGGGCAGGGGCCTTAGCAACTCTGCGAATGGATGGGCCGTGTCGGATGGAATCCGGGAGCTGGCGGTTCTCCGCCCGTTTCTTTGCTCTTTTTGGATGACCAGCCTGGCTCTTAAATAGCTGATGCGGTTGGACTCGAGCATAATTTCCATCGGAGAATCGAGCATATCGAATTCTCGCAGTGCTGCCATATTGATTACAGGCAGTTTCAGCCCCATTAATAATTTCTGGCCGGCTGAGAGCTCAAGACCGTATACTCGTGCAGAGGACAGAGGAACAAGCTGAGCCGTTTCCGTAGCACATCTGCTTGCCGGAACGTAACTGGCGGTTTGTGGCGCCTGCTCGGCGGGCAGCGGCCGGGGTAACGTGGCAATAATATTTTGTCTGAATTCCAAAATGGCCGGCACCTGGTCCTTGGGCACGTTAAACACAAGATCGAGCCATCTGATAGGTTTTTGCTTTTTGTCCGGGACGAAGTCCTCCCCGTCAATCGTGATGCTGGTTTCCAAAGGAAGCCTTTTAAGTTTGCCTGGCATCTTCATATATCCGATGGGATAGACGCTTCGGGCACTGCCGGTAAGCAGGTTTTGTGTGCCGGTACTTTTTTTACACAGTAATCTTATTTGTGAGAGTGTGAAAGTGGCCCCTGTACCTCCGCTCGCAAGCTGGGGTCTTATTCCGATTCTGGCAGTCATCAGGTTGTGATTAGCGGCTGCGTAGACCTCTGCGCCCGTTGAAGCGTCGATGGGATTTTCAGCCATATACCAGACGGCCTCTTTTGACGGAAGCTCAATCGCATCTTCCTTTGCGATAACAGGCAATTTGTCTTCGAGTCGATTCAGAAATATCTGGTTGATAAAATTATTATGAAGAATCGCAAAGCTTCTTTGGCTGCTAAAGCTGCCTGTGCTTAGCGAAGTGAAAATTGAACTGACGAAACCATCGGGATTGAGCAGGACTTTTTTCGGCTTATCCGGATTAACGTTTGGGCCGGCAAACCGCTTGTATGGATAGTTGCCTGACAAAGGAGCCATCCCTGCGGCTATCAGCAGAACGCCGGCTATAACCAGACCAAGGCATATCCCGCAAACGACTGAGCCTATTCGCTCGATAAGATTGGTAAATTTAACGTTTCTCGATACGAGCTTACCGGTTAACAAAGCAAGTATTGTAAAGGTAATGATAAACAGGGCGGTGAAAACGGCCGACTGGGCCCATTCTACGATGTATTTACGCTCAATCATTATTTTTGCCAGCCATTCGTAATAGTTTAATGCAATAGCAGAGGCGGAAATTGCGGCGATAAACAAAACAAAGCCTCTGACCACGCCGCCTTTGCGGTATTGATGAAAAGTACATATCAAAACAGTAAAAACGGCCACCAGGCTGCCTAACATAATAATTCCTCTCAGCTTCTATTCAGTCGTTATCGACCGGATTACCATCTCCGCAGTTTTATGTTTGCTTTGTTTTTCGCCGGGTTTTCTTGCTCGTTGAAAATTCTCTGATTACTTCGTTTATGGAAGTTACGCCTTCAGCCACGTTTCTAATTGCCTGCTCCTGCATATAAAGCATTCTGGCGCGTCTGAAAGCCGTGCCTATTTCCGGTAATGTCTTGGACAGTTTTATGGCTTTTCTCAAGTCGCTGTTGATTATAATTGTCTCGAAAACGGCTGTTCTGCCGAAAAATCCTGTTCCCTGACAATGCTCGCAGACTTCGCGTTTGCCCCGTCTGCCGGGCAACGTACCTACCGGCCTGTAAAAGATTTTGATTTTATCAGCCGGGATATTGAATTTCTTGAGTATCTCCTTGTTCGGCTCATAGGCTTCCTTGCACTTATCACATATTTTTCTCAGCAGTCGTTGGTTGCTGATGCCAAATAGTGTATCTGCGACACGGTCTTTATCACCGACTAATTTCAGCCATTTTGCCAGGGCCATCATTACGTTTGGTGCTTCGAGAGTAACGTATACCAGCTTGTTCTTTTTTGCAGCATCGACAATGACCAGGGCAGTTTGCTGGTCCTCGCAGTCAGCTACACCAATTATATCCGGGTCTATCCTTAAAACCGATTGTAGTCTTTGGGCGTATGTGGCGTTTCCGGTATCGCCGAGAGAATATATGTCCTGCGTAATGTTAGGCAGTTCGGCGGAGGGTCGTTTTTCGAGAGTGTTGATGTTGTAGACAAACGGGTCATGGCTTCTCAGCAGGGCGTAGAAAGTGGTTGTAACTCCGGTTTGTTTCGGCCCGGAGACGATAAAAACGCCGCGGGCCTTTTTTTTAAGGTCGCCCAGTTTTTCTAACTGCTCGATGCTGAATCCAAGGTCCTCTGATTTAAACAAGCTGTATTGTTCACAACGTCTTATCTGGATTTGCTCACCGGAAGTTGAGCCGGCCGTGATTACTTCCCAGTTTATATATCTTGAATCTTTCTGGATTTTGAAAGTTCCTTTCTGCGGCTTTCTTCTTTCATTGACGTCAAGGTCTGCAAGATGCTTAGCAAATCGTATGAAATACTCTATCTCCTCCCGGGTCCTGCCGGGCTGTTTTGAAGCGACCCCGTCGATTCTATAAATGATGTTGTAACCCTCGCTGGACGGTGAAAAGGTGATATCACTTGTTCTGCGCCATAACGCATCGTCGAAGATTTCAGTGGCCACTTTGTATCCGAAAAACTCAGGTGTTTTATGTTCCGGCAGTGGTACTTCGTTATTATTGGCGGTGATAAAACTCGTTCCACTCTGGGCCAAAGCAGTCTGCACCTTGTCTCTCGAAATGATGCTTTTAATGTGGTCGACGGTAAGAACACGTTCAAATGGGGTAACTCTGGTATCACGATGCATAGTGTAAACAAAGGAAGTAGCGGCGACGGCTATGAGAAAAAGCAATATGCCGATGATAAATAACGGCATCAGCAGCCAGACGACGATTGTTACGGCGCCGGCGAAAAAAACGATGGCCGTCCAGAACGTTTTCTTTGTTCCCACCGCCTGACTATCCCGATATACCCAGCTTACGAGGGGCAGCCAAAGGAGAAACAAAACCAGAAAGCTTGCGAATTTTAAGATTGAAATATAAAAGCCGTATTGAAGAGAGGCTGTTAGTAAACCAGACATAGCAACTGCATTCATTGTATTCTCTCAGATAATTGTCCTTGCGGTTGTTATGATACCTTTCAAAGCCATTTTCAGCTCTTCAATGTTGGGCGCATATTCGTATGCTTTCTTTATATCTATATACTCGCCGTTGACGAGCTGACAGAGACCTTCGGTAACATCAAGCATTCCTTCGTTCTTGCATGCTTTTATAACATTAGGCAGCTCACCTTCCTTGTTGTCGACTATCACCTTTCTGGCAATGGGATTGGAAATGAGAACTTCCACGAGCGGTATGCTGCCTATGCCTTCTTTGATGCACGGCAGCAGTTGCTGGCAGATGATTGCCTTGAACGCCATGCTGAAAGAGTTTCTTGCCGCAATTCTTTCCTCTTGTGGGAACAGGTCAAGAAGCCTTTGCACGCTTTGAACAACGCTTCCGGCGTTAAGGGTTCCGAAAACGAGGTGACCGCTCTCGGCCGTTTTCATTGCGGCGGATATCGTTCGATGGTCGCGCAACTCGCTGATAACCACGACATCCGGGTCCTGCCTTGCAAGCAGGTACAATGATTCATCGAGGTCGGTCAGGTCGATACCGATTTCCCTCTGTGATACAATAGCTTTTCTGTCTTTATACAGATATTCTATCGGGTCCTCGAAGGTAATTATATGGCAGGAACGGGTATGATTGATGATATCTACCATAGAGGACAGAGTAGTAGTTTTACCGCAGCCGGTGGGGCCCGTTACAAGTATCAGGCCCTCCTGGGCAAGAGCCAGCTCTTTGACAATGACGGGAAGGTGCAGTGATTCAAATGGAGGAATTCTTGATTCAATTTTCCTGGCAACAAGGCTTATCATACCTCGCTGGCGAAACACGTTTATGCGGAAACGCTCAGTATCGCTGATTTCATGGGCGAACTCGAGAGTGCCGTTCTTCAGAAAAAAATCCTTCTGGGTGTCGTTTAAAAGCTCAAAGACGAGCTCCTCGGCTCTTTTCTCTGTAATGACCTCCCCGGTAGTGTTTCTGAGCGACCCGCCGATACGCATTTTCGGAGCTTGCCCGACCTTGATGTGCAAATCGCTCGCCTTGGCCTTTGTAACAGCCTTGAAAAATTTGTTCAGTTCCGGCTCGTGGTCCATGTGGACGTGTGTATCTATAGGAGGCCGATCTTCTGCCATCGGCGCACCTCCTTCCGCTTAATAAACACTTTTCCCGAGATTGGCCACATCTTCAGCATCAAGCAAAGGCCGTTTATTGCCTTAACTTTTGCCAAGACAGACTCTTACCTCTATTTTAGCAGCGGACACGAAAATTGTCAACCTTGATGTTCCTGTTCGGTCCATTTTTCCAAATCCGCAGTTCGCACGCATTCGTTACTTAATCTGGAGAACCCACCTATTCGTTATATTCCTTAAAAAAAGTGAATCTCAATCGAGGGCTTTGTCGGTTAATCGGTGAACAGGTCAAAGATATCACCCAGCATGCTGCTTTCTGCCCGGTATAGCTCCGTGTAGCTGCATTTTAAGCAGGTTACGGTAGTGAACCGCTTCGATTGTACGTCGAAGATTTTGCTTAGGAATCCGCCGGTCGCCCGAAGTTCGCTTGTCTCGCACTCGTTGTTGCCGCATTTTGGACAGGTGTAATTGAACTGCTTCATAACTTTAGTCCCCTGATTGAAGTTATATAAGGAATTTATGGGACAATATGTTTACGAAAACTTATGCCAAAAATGCTAAATGTCCAGTTCGAACTGGTCTTCAAAAACCGTTTTGAAATCATAAGCATTGTTGAAGTCATCTATAGAATCTTCCGGCTGGGCGCTCATCCACTTATGACGTATCATCATGTAAACGATTTCACCGAAATCCCGTGTGGTTTTGATTCCCCAGTGATTTAATACTACCTTCGCCATCCGGCCCCACTTTTCGCTCGCCAGGTGCCGCAGGCCGTGGCAGAGCTCCTGCCCGCTGATGTGATGCGGCCCAGAACCCGATTCAGGTTTGCTTGGGTCTTCGGAAGAGCTGGACTTGTCCGCTTCTGTTTTGGCCGTATGGCCGAGACCTTCATAAACAAACCTGACGGCATCGAGCTTGTATCTGCCGTCTTCCTGGGTTATCTGTTCTATGCCTTTCTTCATTAACGTACCCTTTGGCCTGGTACGGCCCCACTATCAACGCCTAAAATGAATACATCTTTACCCCCGGGGCCGGCGGCAAGAATCATACCCTCGGAAATTCCATACTTCATCTTCCTCGGCTTCAGGTTGGCAAGAAAGATGACCAATCTGTCCACCAGTTCCTCCGGCTTATAGGCCTGCGCAACGCCGGCAAACGAAGTTTTTTCCACCCCGCCCAAATCTACACGCAGCTCCAGCAGCTTGTCTGCGCCTTCTACCTTCTTTGCGGCTGTCACTTTTCCTATTCGCAAATCAACTTTTGCAAAATCTTCAATCGTGCATTCCGGCTCGATCGGTTCGGTTGGTTCAACCGGCTTTTGCTCCCTGTCCTTTAGGGACTTGCTTTCATTTATCATCGCATCCACCTTTTTCTGCTCAATTCTTTCGGCTAATCGCACAAAATCGTTTATCTCTATCTCCTCCTGTATTGTTTCCACATCTTTTAACTGCAGCGGCTGCACATTCAATGATTGCTCTACCTTCTGCGCGTAATCCGGCAGCACAGGCTTGAGGTAAATAGTCAGAATACGCACTGCGTTTATCACCGTTGTCAAGGTGCTTCGTGTTTTCTCGGCATCGCTCTTAATGCTCGCCCAGGGCTGCTCCTGCTCGACATACCGGTTTGCCTCATCGGCCAGGCTCGTGATTGTTCGGACAACAGCGGCATAGTTCAGATTCTCGTAGTTCTCAGCTATCTGTTCCCTCGCGGCCTGAAGTTTCTCAACAAGCCGCCTGCCCACATCGTTTAATCGTCCAAGTTTTCCCTCAAGTGTTCTGGTGAGCATCGGTATGGACCGAGAGGCGAGATTTGCCAGCTTACCGACCAGCTCGGAGTTTACCTTACCTACGAAATCGGTTGTACTCAAATCTATATCTTCAAGCCCTGCGGTAAGTTTACTTGCGTAATAATAGCGCAGGTATTCAGGTTCGAGATGATTCAGGTAAGTTCTTGCCTTGATGAAAGTGCCGCGAGACTTGCTCATTTTCTCGCCGTTAACCGTCAAAAAGCCGTGCACAAAAAGCTTGTTTGCGATTTTAAAGCCCGCCCCCATCAGCATCGCCGGCCAGAACAGAGCGTGAAAATACATAATGTCCTTGCCGATAAAGTGGTACAGCTCCCAGTCTTTATTGTTCCATACCTCGTCGAAATCCAGTCCGTTTTTCTGGCAGTAATTCTTGACGCTGGCCATATAGCCTATTGGTGCGTCGAGCCATACGTAGAAATACTTGTCTTTTTCGCCAGGTATCTTGAAACCGAAGTACGGGCCGTCCCGCGATATATCCCAGTCTCTAAGTCCGGCGCTAAACCATTCGTCGAGTTTCCTGGCCGACGAGGCCTGAATATAACCGTCGGCAATCAGCTTTTTAAGTTGCTGCTCGTAATCGGCTAACTTGAAGAAATAATGTATGCTCTTACGGCGAACCGGCGATGTGCCGCATTTTGCGCAGCGGGCGTTTATCAGCTCTACCGTTCGATATGTCCCACCGCACCTGTCGCACGAATCGCCGTATTGGTCGTCTGCTTTACACCGCGGACACGTGCCGCGAATATACCTGTCCGGCAGCCACATACTGCAGTTCTCGCAATACGTCTGCTCGACATCTCGTTTGACTATGGAACCGTGTTCCTGTAGTCGATTGTATATTAGCTCACTAAAGTCTTCATTTTCCGGGGAATGCGTCGTATAGTAATTATCGAATTCGATACAAAACTTATCGAAGTCCAGTTTGTGTTCTTTGTGCACTCGTTCAATCAGTTTTTCCGGCTCGATGTTTTCATCGCGGGCGCTAATCATAATTGGCGTGCCGTGGGTATCGTCCGCACAAAAGTACAGGCAGCGGTTTCCGCACATCCTTTGGAAGCGGACCCATATATCAGTCTGGATGTACTCGACAAGATGTCCGATATGAATTGGGCCGTTCGCATACGGCAGCGCTGAGGTTACTACGATTTTACGTGCCACTATACGTCCTCTGTGAAGGTTTTGTCTTTGGGACCGCTCGCAGGCGAGTTCTGATTGTTATTTTCTTTGTCGGTCTGGGTATCCGCATCTTCGCTTTTGTCCGTCTCTTTTTGAGCGGTCTCTTCGACGTCTGCTGTTTCCTCAATGAGGATTTCAACCTCTTTGAGCGGCAATGCCACTTGTGGTCCATCATCTCTTTGTATTATAACAAGCTGGGTCAATATTTGCGTATCTGTAACTGTCCCTTCGCCGTATGTTGTTTTTACCCTCGTATTTTTCTTCGGCAGTTGGGCCTTCAACTCCCTGTAAGTTTCATCCTCGTAGCGCAGACAACACTTCAATCTGCCGCAGTGCCCCGAAATTTTCGAGGGATCAAGCGTTGCCTTCTGGAGCTTGGCCATTCGCATATTGACTGGTTTTAGAATCCTTAAGAATCTCTTGCAGCAGCACTCGAGACCGCAGGTCTCATAGTCAACGGCAAGTTTGGCCTCGTCGCGGGAGCCAATCTGCCGCATCTCGATTCTCGTTTGAAACTCCTTGGCAAGCCGTTTGACCAGTTCTCTGAAGTCGATTCTGCCCTCGGCCACAAAATAGAAAATGATCCGCTCGCCGCCGAAAAGGTGCTCGGACGTCACTATTTCCATCGGCAGTTTTAATTCTTCAGCAAACTTTTTACAGTAATCAAGCTCTTCTTTTGCTGATTTTTCAAGGTGTCTCTCTTCGTTTGTATCTTCGTGTGTTGCATAGCGAATGAACCGGCCCTTCTGTGTAAGCGGCTGTTCGCTGCCGCTTTTACGCATGTATTCCTCTAACTGCTCGACGGTGAATTTAAACTGTCCGCCCCGGTAACATAAAGGCCCGACGATTTGACCGAGTTCGAGTCCTCTTTCGGTTTTTACTACAACTCGTGTATGAAGTTTGGGAATCTCATTTTCCTGATGCTCAAACCAGCCGAGCAATCCCATACGTCCGTGTCGCACCAGCATCAGCTTTTTTTTATGTTTAGCCTGTTTAGGCTTTGTTTTCCCCATTCTTATAATCTCGACTATCAGCTAACAAATATGTTGAAGCAGCTAACTATGTATTCTATCAGAATTCGCCACGTTTAACAATAGCTGCTCAAAAATCAGCTTTTCGTTCACGTTTCCTTCTATCCATCGGCCTATTTTGTAAACCTCCTCGAGCTGTTCTGCTGCCTGGTCGGGGTCGAATCTGTCTGCCAAAATGCCGATTTCCTTACGCTGGTCGCTGTTTATCAGTGTTGTATCTGCCGCTGTATTTAGCTTCATAACGTCTGTAAAAACTGCGGCCACTACCTGGACCAGTCCTTTTTGTGTCCTTTTCCTGATATCGGCTTTACTTATATCTGCCTCCAGCTCGCCCCAGGCCTGAGAAATTGATTCGCGGGCCTTTATCATCGCCGCTGCTGAATCTACGACTCCGGAGAGTTTTAGTTTGGCCAATCTGCTCACCAGTTCCTTCTTGATTTGGTAGCAGTCTGTACCCGCCTTATTTAGCTCGGTCCATCTTATCGCGTTTCCAAGACTGCCTTCGGCAAATCGCGACCAGAATGCCGCTTCGGTCGGTTTAATACCGAGTTTTTCAAGTTGTTCGGCTATTCTCTTTTCCGGTATCGGGCCGAACCGGATTCTCTGACATCGTGAGAGTATTGTAGGCAGCAGCCGTTCGGACCGGGTGCAAAGAAGGATAATAAAGCAGTAACTCGGCGGCTCTTCGACCACCTTAAGCATAGCGTTTTGTGCTGAGCTGTTTAACCTCTCGGCTTCGCAAACTACGTAAACAGTGAACTGCGACAATTGCGGTTTAACGGCAACCTTATCGATGAGGAATTCCCTGATGACGTCGATAGGCAATTGCAGTGGATTTTTCTTTTTTTTGCCGTTTATTGTGTATTGGAGAAGTTCCTTGTAGATAAGATTAAAATCCGGATGGATTTGTTTCTCGAAGGCCCTGCACGAAGCACACTGACCGCAGCTTTCAAAAAAGGGTTGCCCGTACTCATCGGCCTGGCGGAGCCTGTCTGAACACAGCAGCAGCTTTGCCCATTCCCCGGCCGTCTTGAATTTACCCACCCCCTCGGGGCCTGCGAAGATATAAGCGTGGGCCACCTTTTCCGCTGCCAGGGCCCGCTGTAATTTTGTAATCGCCCGCTTCTGGCAAAAAATCTCCCTGATTGACATAAAAGTCCTTATATATTTGCCGTCTTTTTAACGGCCCTTACTTTTTGCTTTTTATCGAAATTTGCTCATTAGCTACACTCTTACTCTTCGAGTAAATCTGAAAGGTCATATAGAAGCCTGGCAGCTTTATAATCGTAAATCCTGTAAGCCCATCCCGAATGTTTTGCTGTGAATTCTTCAGCACGGTCCCGCGCCAGCAGCTTGGCCTGTATCTCCTTCAACTGTTCTTGTGACAATTGGTTTTCATTCACAACGGGAATTTCGTCTGTAAAGTCTGCCTGACAGGTTACGTATGTCCGCTCATCGTGTTGGGCAATCTCCAGTCCGTAAACGGTTGAGTCTTTAAGCCTGCAGACAAATTTTCTGTCAAAGGTGAAATTTTTTCTTTCAACAAGGCAGACATCATCGAATGTCAAATCCCACAAGCCGTCAAAGACAAGCTCATAGTCTCCGCCTTTTAATCTCTTTCCCGGCGGCATATTTTTGAGCTCAACGCCTTTGCCTTTTTCGCCGACCGCAAGCGTATATTCACCCTCCGGCGAAATAACCGTTACCGATTCCACATCCTCGCGGTCCACTCCTACGATTTTCGGGTCGACGTAATCTATCGGCTCATTTTGAATCCAGGCAGACCTTTCAACCAGGTAAACTTTGTCTGACGTGGCCAATCTGACGTAACCCGTCGGAGGCCGCGGCCCTTCCTTGCCCACGATGATACCCGTTAAAAGCGATGAATCGGCTCTATAGAACTTTGCATAACCGTTAGCGGTCTCTTCGGTCACCCTTAGCTCTTCGTGGCTTGCAGCGCTGTCTGAGTAAAGTTCCACAGTTTTGATTTGTAAGCATGTGGTGATAAGTTTATTTATTTTATCAGCAAAAGCGGGATAATTATCTTTCTCGGCAACCACAAAACTTCCTCCGGTGATACGATTGAGGGTGGCTATACTGTTTGGTCCCCCTACGACGATTCTTGCTATATCTGCCGGCTCGAGGCCCTGGATTAGATAGATTGGTCCGGTCGGCTCTGCTTTTGGTTTGTTTGATATGATACGTGCCTGTACTAATGCCCATATCACCATAAGAACCGCGGCAATTCCCAGTACCGTAAGTTTTTTATTACTCATTAAGAGGCTCCCTGTTTCTATTCACTGGGCCGGGTACGCTGCGTTAGCTCAGGCCTGATGGAAAGATAAATCAAGCGTCACTTGCGTGACTTATATAGTGCCTTCTCCTTATAGTCCGATGGATACTCAGTATTATGGCAATTATCAGTATTGCCGTCGGGGCCGTCATCATATTTAAATTGCGCAGCTTGTTACCCAGGTTTTCTATTTTTTCACGTTTTTCCATCTTGACTTGTCGTAATTTTCGCCGGGCTTGATGTATCTTCAGCTCAAGCTCTTTTTTCTTCTGCAGGATATCGGTTCCAATGATTTCCGGCTCACCTTCTTCTGTTTTCTTAACAGAGTACAGCTCATTTCGGAAACGTGTAATTTCCGTTGTGATTTTAACCTCTTCCTCGGCGGTTTCGGCCTCCGCCTGTTTTTCGATTTCGTCGACAATTGTAAATGGCCTGGCGAAGTTACCACGTGACCTGATTGCAGCCAGCTCGCTTGAGCCGCATAAATCTTCGATAGCATTAAGTAGCAGGGCTCTATTGTCGCCGACGACCTGGTAAGCCAAAATGTCTGATATAAAGTCAACGTCGGCAAAGACGACTACGGCACAATCTTCCTTCGCTTCGGTAAGCGTTGGCTGTGGAGATTTGTCCTCCTCGGCTGTCGATGAACCCGCCTGTCTGGTGCCGGCCGGTTTGTAAATACCCTCCGGAAAGCTGCTCTTAAACCTGCCGGTAATCAGGTAACCCATCACTACAGGCTTATCGCCGTCCGTAAAATTGTGCATAAGCTCCGAAGGGGAATGCATTACTAACTCATCCTGGCTGGTAACCAGCCAGCTATTGCCCTTGTCGGTTGTCATAATAAGCGGCTGCAATTTAATACTCCGGCCGGTCTCCCGCTCATCGACCCCGGCAACCTTCCTCAATACTCCGGGGAAAAAAAGCCTTACCTGGTTAAGCTCGGCGGTTATTGTGCTTTCGGTATTGAAACAGCCGGGCTTAAGATTAAGGAAGCCGATGAGTGTCTCTGGTCTTTCATCTTTCAGTAAAGTCGCCTTGTCCGCCAGATTTCGGTCGCCGGCAAAAGTGTTACGCGGCATTTCAACCCCCCAGTTTTGTACAAGTACATTCAAATCGGAACTACGTGAATAAGATGTTTGCCTTTTGTCTTGCTGCCGGTCCGGCTGGTCGACAAGACAGAAAGGGTCCATACACACAATTGTTTTTCCCCCTTTAAGCACAAACTGGTCTATCGCATACAAAGTCTGTTCTCTGAGGTTTTTGGGGTGGATGATTAATAGAACATCAACGTCTTTAATCTCTTCGACGTCGTAAGCAAGCGTTTTAACCTTGTATTGCTGGCGTAAGTGCTCGATTATAGCCCAGGTCCGGTTAAGGGGCTGGTTCTGAATTCGCTTCAGCCTCGCGGCATCATCGTTTGCTTCATCCCCCATTACCGGAAGAGAGCTGATAATGCCGATTGTTTTCTTTTGACGAGTAATGACGGTATCTATTAAATGGCTTATGTCGTATTCGACGAAGCTCTGCCTGTCCAGTAAGAAGAACGGTATGACTTTTTCGGCGCCGAACTGGCTTTGCGCGACAAGCCCGAAGAAGAAGTTCTCCTCCGGCGTTATTACAAACCGGCTAAGACCAAACTTAAATGCCCATTCCTCCTCATCGGAAAACGGCCTTGGGTCGATTATCTCCAGCTCAATCATTCCCCTTGCCGCCGCTGCGTATTCTTCAAGCAGTGATTTTACGAACTGGTAATAATTCTCGAAGTACCTGATCTCATCCGGCACCTTCAGTGATGCGGTCTTTGCATAATAAAGCTTTAGCTTTATAGGATGGTGAAGCTTGGCGAGAATAGCCTTAGTCCCATCGGAAAGTGTGTAAAGCTTCTGCTCCGTCAGGTCCGCCTTCATACTGCTGCCGAGGCGTTGGCAAATGCTTGTCCCGCTGAAGACAATTACCAGAACAAAGATTACACCGATAACCGCTCGTATTGTTCTGCTCATCAGTTGGCTTTCCTTCCATTCAGTAGAATAATACACGCGGCAATCCAACCGATAATTAACAGCACAAAGTAAGCAAGGTCCTTGAATACCAGCACACCTCTCTGGATTGATTCGAAATGCGATTGAAGGCTCATATTTGCGATTTCTGAAAGCACGCCGGCCGGCAGGAATGTCGAGAGATAATTCAAAGTGGTGGGCATTCCCGCGAATACGAATATGGCGCAGGCCACAACCGACAGTACGAAGCTTATTACCTGGCTTTTACTTATGGCCGAGAAAAAACAGCCGATGGCCAGGAATCCTCCGGCCATCAGGAAGCTGCCGAGATAGCCCGTAAAAATCAAAGCTGCATCCGGGTCGCCAAGATAACATACGGTTATGACCATAGGGAAACTAAGGACCAGTGCGATTGCAAGGAAGAACCAGGCAGCGAAAAACTTGCCGAGCACCGCCTGCGTAACGGTGATGGGCAAAGTAAACAACAGCTCAATGGAACCGGCTTTACGTTCTTCGGCCCAGAGACGCATCGCCGTTGATGGCACCAGAAAAACAAACAGAAGCGGCATATTCATAAAAAATGTACGCATATCCGCCTGGCGCAGCTCGTAAAAGCCCTGTTTGAATGTCAAATAGGCCGAGAAAAAAAGAAAAATGACGAGAAACACGTACGCCAGCGGCGTTGAAAAATAACCCTTGAACTCTCTCTTGAAAACAGCACAAAAGCTGTGCATATCTTCTACTCCCGGCGAGGTCCTGTCTCGCGAATATCAGACTAAGCAACTTTACTTGTGGTAATCTTCCGAAAGACCTCATCAAGCTCGCAGCCGTATTCTTCCTTCAACTGCTGTGGTGTTGAATCGACCATTATACGTCCTTTAGAGATGATGATGGCTCTTGAACAAACAGACTCCACCTCCTCGAGGATGTGTGTTGAAACAATAATACCCTTATCCTTGGCCATAATATTTATCAGTTCTCTGACCTCGTGTTTTTGATTGGGGTCGAGACCGTCGGTAGGCTCATCGAGAATAAGCACATCCGGGTCGTGGATTAACGCCTGGGCCAGCCCGACACGCCGTCGATATCCTTTGGAAAGAGTCTCGATGGTCTGATGGTAGACCGATTCAACAGCACACATTTGGACGATCCGGTCAAGTGATTTTCTGCGCTGCTTGCCGGTAATCCTTCTGACATCACAGATAAAATTCAAAAAACCGCCCACTGTCATTTCGTTGTAAGCGGGCGCGTGCTCCGCCAGATAACCGATTGTGCGCCTGACCTGGGTGGGATGGCGTAAAATATCATAGCCGCATATAGTCGCTGTCCCGCCGTCGGGTGCCAGGAAGCACGCCAGCATCCTCATTGCGGTGGTTTTTCCCGCCCCGTTTGGGCCCAGAAAGCCCAGCACATCACCTTTGTTGACGCTGAATGATATCTGGTCGACCGCCACAACAGAACCGAAGCGTCGGCTCAGGTTCTTGACTTCTATCATAACCATCTCCCAAAAATGCAGTGGGGCCTGCCTATATCTTTTCAGAGCGGCACTTACAGTAATATCCCGCCAACAGTTGGCATGGGCAGGTTGTAACTCAAACAGGCCGAAACTAAAAAAATGCTCCTTTGGCCTGTGAGCCTTTTAGAAGATATGAATTTACCTGAAATTCCTTAGCAGTCAATACTTAGTATTGGTTTTTATTTGGAATCGAGGCTGATATCACGTGTTGGCAGGTATCCGAAGTGCCGATTACATCATCACTCCAGGATTAAAGCAGTTGCTGTAATGCTTGAATAATCCACTTATGGACCTTCTCAATATCTTCGGTTCCGTCTACAATCACGATATTGCTGTAGTGTTCTGCCAGCAGCCGGAATCCCTGTCGGACTTTTTTATGATACTCTCGTCCCTTTTGCTCCATTCGGTCGAGATTTCTGTTGAGTCTTTTCGCCGCAGTCTGAACTTCTATATCCAGAAGCACTGTCAAATTGGGCCAGACTTTTTCGAGACATCTCTCGGCCACCTTTATAACATTCTCAATTCCGAATCCGCCGGCATATCCCTGGTATGCGCAGGTACTTGAGAGCCATCTGTCAAGCACCACGCATTTGCCGTCATTCAAAGCGGGCGCGATTTTTTCTTCCCAAAGCTGTGCCCGGGCGGCCATATAAAGCAGCAGTTCCGTTCGCACGCTCATCGCGATATGTTCGGGGTTTAGCAAAATCCGCCGAATCTTTTCCCCAATGGCCGTTGCCCCGGGGTCGCGCAGCGCAAGTACTCTTGCTCCCCGCTCGCCAATCCACTCGGCAAGAAGCTTGACCTGCGTGGTTTTGCCGCATCCGTCCGGCCCGTCGAGAACTATAAACTTGCCCGCTAATTTGTCTTTCAAGGCTTAATCTCCTTGTCTTTTTCAGTGGTATTATAAATATCTGCCGGCCTGCCAGGTATGTTTATTTTGTCGTATGGCTCATAGAGGGCTATAAATCGAACGGTACTAAGGCTTACAGCTAAGGTAATCAATGCCGAGGCCAGAGAAAAGGTAGTGGTATAAAATAAGTGGCCCGACGCCTGCGAGTTGTCAACCGGCGCCAGAACGGCCGCGAAATATGTTACTACCTGAAGGACCACATATAAAACCAACGGCTCTCGTGCCGAGAAGAGCCTGAACTTGCCGATTGACATAATAGCTGCGACAAGCCCGCAGTTCCGAACGATTATCAAGGCCGGCGGCAGCAAAATCAGCTTGACTAATATCAACGAGCTTACGGCAAAGCACAGGTTGCGTGTCCACGCCGTAGCCTCCAGAAACTTTGCCTCGATAAAGCCTGTTTCGTGCAGAATCAGGAAAATCACAAATCCGAGAAGAAGGTACATACCCGCGTAAACCATACCGAACAGAACCAGTCTCAGGAAAAAGCGGCTGCCGGTCTTAAGCAATACCGCCGGCTCCTGCGCCTTGTCTGCTTCGGTGTAAGCGGTTCGAACGAAGCCCAGTTGAAGCATTATTTGAGAGACGTAAAAAAGTAATGTACCTAACAATATAACCGCATCAGCCGCTGTCGGTTTTGTTTCGGTATCCGGCTGCAGCATCCTTAGCCCAAGACTGCCGAACAGCGCCAGGGCCACTATCAGAGCTACTTCCGGCCATCGTTTTTTTAGAATCACAAATGTTGGCGGCATCTATCAATCTCTAAAGTCAGGTATTTAGCCCTGCGACCTGTCCTGAGTCCCGGCGCGCCGGGGTCGAAGGATTTATCGCAGGGTTATTTCCGCGGGAATCGAGCATCGAGCATAAAGTATCGATACCGCGGGTAACTTTATTCTCCTAAGTGGCGTACGATGCCGTACTGCCGCGGGACAACAAGGTCGGCCTTCCGGGCCGGCTCATCGTCCTTTAATTTGTAGTCAACGTCCATTATCTCAATAAACTGGGCGGTATAGTCTTTCAGGACGCCGTGATATTCGATTATTTTATCGCCTTTCAACAGCTCGAGCACGACCATTCGCCCGATATATTTCTCCAGCAACGGCTCAAAAGATGTTGCCACAGAAGAGGCCAAATCCTGTTTCATTTGCGAGACATATTTATCCTGAGAACTCAATATCCCGCCGGCCGGTGCTGCCTTTTTGGCGTGGGCCATCATCAGGTTTACCACCTCCAGCACCGAATCCCTTATCGTTTTAAGAAGGTTTAGTGTTTTTCTTTTGAGCCTTCTTAATATGCCCGGATGGTAAGTTTTTTCCAGCTCCTTCGTTCGCTCTTTCTTATTCTCCTCGCTCAGCTCATCGTGAAACCGAATCAGGGCCCGGATACTTGGATACTCGGATTTGTATAAAAGAAAGCTGCCCTTGTCCCGGCCGGCTTCATCTTTTTGTTTTTCCGGGTAAACAAATTCCAGGCCTGTGTTTCCCACATTCAGTATGCCCCAAATTATCCTGCCTGCCGTATTTTGCAGCGTTATGAAATTCTTCGCGAATTCCTTTAGGCACCTGTCCCTGTTGATTCTCCGCAGAAAGGCGCCCACCGCCGCCGCAACGGCAATAAAAATTATCGTTATCGCCGTATAAGGTATTTGTCTCGGTGCATCAGGCATAAACTAATCCCCTTGAATCGAACATAATAACTTACAATCCTTTTTTATTATTTTATTCTATCGCTATCCTAATTATAAACTCTGCGGTTACTCCTGTGAAATAATCATTAATCAATAATCAATTGGAACGCTGCCGTTATGCTATTATCAACAAAGCAACAAAAGGGACAAGATTGAAGGAAATGAAAACAATCTTGTATAACCCGATAAAGGCAACCATTATCACGTTGAATTGTTCTCTTGAGATGGAAAAAAATTTGTTGTTCATTTTGAAGGAAAAATCTCCGAGGAAAACACCCACAACCGAAGAAAAAATCAGCATTGCCAGGTTGAGAATCGTGCACCACATGAAAAACGCTTTAACGGCAGTGATATCCATAATAATTCTCCTTTTTTTGAATGCATCTAAATAATTTTGAATAACACGACAACTTCACCAAACGCTTCAACTAATTCTATACTGCCCCTATACCAATATCAACCCTGATTAGCAGGTGATTTACCTTTTGCCTTTTGTTCGTTTCTAAATATAATTTCATTACTTTACTGTTTTATATGTACAGTAAATTATTATCATGCTTAAAAACTGAGGTATGAGCAATATGGAAAAAATATACAATTACCCCTATAAATCAGGTCTAATCGACATATACCCCGAGGTTATTGAAGGAAACGTTGTGACGGTTAGTATCGTTGGTGACCCGAAAGGGCTTAAGTATTTCGCCGGGCTTCTGCGTTGGTTAGCCGATTTCAATCAGGATGATAACAAAGACCCAATCGGTTCCAGATTTCATATCCATCTTCATCGTGACGAGCAGCTCGGTTCACATTCCTGTGAGGTAGAAATTTGCAGGGCCGATGCGAAAGGCACGGGCGAGCTTCCTGAATTTATGCGCGAAAATTGAAAATATGTAAGAATTCTATCATCCCCTGGGGACAGTGTCCTGTGGGCAGCGCGTTTCGAATATCTACTTTAAGAAATACCTTTTGGCAAATTCGATGAAATAGGGCCAGTTGGGCCCGGTTGTGTGTCCCCCTTCGTGTTGCCTGAAGGCTACATCGCCATCAATCAATATTTCCTGGGGCGGGAACAACATCGTTCGCATACTTTTCTTGCCCAGCAGTTCGTAAACGGGGCCGGCCATTGCGCCGCCAAGAAACATCCCCTTTGCATCGACCCATTGGCCTTCAACGGAAGCTGACCCGCTGCTGATAAACACCGGGCGTGGTGCGCACATTGCAACTAAATGATGCCCATCAACGGGAAGGTCTTCCTGTGTCAACGGCCCGGCATATTTTATAAAGTTCCCGGCAAACCAGTGATATTCGCCCGACCCGGCAAGGTTCTCAACCTGCTCGCCGAATACGCGGTGCAGCAGCTTGACCCCTCCCGCGCCCGATGACCCGATGAATCCGATGGCAATTCGAGGTTCATAAGCCATAGCAACGACAGCGGCCTTTCCGTAACGTGAAAGCCCTTCGATGCCGATACGTTTTTCATCTACATCTCCATCTGTTTCGAAATAATCGATTGCTCGGCCGGCTCCCCAGCCCCAGGCACGCAGGCTCCCCCAGTCATCGGGTTTTCGGGGCTCGCCTTTGTTAACCAAACCAATTATCCCCTTTCTTAATCCGGCCCCGTTATCGGCCTGGTAACTACCGGGAATCAGGATAGCGTACCCCCATCCTTCCTTAAGCAGTTGCTGTTTCCAGGTAACCTCATTGCTTTTTTTCTTTTGGTCCATACCGGGCCATTTTGAAAAGTCAAAGCCGAATTCCATTATCACAGGCACGGGCTTTTTAACCCTGGCGGGCGTGCCGACGGTTAACTGAATAACCACCTCGATTGCCGGATAAGATGAATTATCGACAACACCTTCGAGTTCTTTAATTTTCACGGGGTACTTGCCGTCCTTTGTCTCTTTTACACTTTTAACCTTCCACTTTACCGAAGGGATATTCTCCGGGCACCTGCCGTAAATTTCGCGGTCGAATAATTCTTTAATCTCGGCCCGCCTTTTTTCCCATTGCCCGGGTTTTGTAACTTTTGACCCATCGTTAAATTCCAATGGATTTGGAAGGAAATAAGGCTGTACTTTGGCCTCGTCGGTATTCGCGGCATCGGGTGCCTTGGGATTTCCGGACGGCCCTCGCCGGATTGATGAGATGCCCAGTTTTTTCATCATCTGTCTGTGGTCGGCACTGCTCAATTTTTTAATCCTCTCCCATTCTTTTTTTGAAAACTTTGCAAACAAAGGGGTTGCTGTTAAAAAATATAACAGGATTAAAATCGTTGGCTTGGTTATTGCCTTCATTTTATAAACCAATCCTCCTTATTTTGAAATTAAATAATGCCTCCGGCGGCAAACCATCTTCACTTATACCAAAAAGTCTCTCTCGCAGGCAAGCAAATTCATTCCCATAACCACTTTGTCATCCCTAAGGGATCCAATTCTTATGAAACTTTGAATTTTAAACTGTGGTTTTGGATTTTACACTTTAACTTTTTATTTTTCTTTTGCTGCCTGCGGCCTGTCTCGCCGAAGACCTGTCGTAGGCGGATTCGGATTTGTTTTTCTACAATATGATAGAACCAATAAAAAATATGAAGATCAAAAAAAGCAGGCATTCTATACGAAACCAACTTTTTCCAGTATGATCTCTTAAGTCATGAAGTTTCATAGCACGGAAAGTTAAAATAAGAAATATTAAAGAGAAATCACCCAACAGCACAGCCCAGATTGTTCCAGAACCACCAATATTACCCCAAATAAGGCACCATGAAATAACTGCACAACCAATTGACGCCCATATTCTTTCCTTAAGCTTTTTAGGTTTTGAGCGAGAGGAAACTAAGTCCCAAATTACATAAGTTAAAATGATAATTGCCACAGTGGATGCTTCAAATGATGCATTAGGGATGAAACTATTACTAGGTGAATCTGGGATCTCAACTGCACGTGCAAGAGTGAAATACATAATAACTAATATGACATCTATAAGAAGTTCAACGTAATCCAAAGAAAATACGGATTTTATATCAGATCCGCTATACGCCGAAGTACGCCAACCAACCCAGCTTGTAGAAATAACCACAGCAGCAAGCAAAAGGTGTGAATAAGCTGGAATTACCTCCCAAAAAGTCTGGTTTGACTTTGATTGATAGTCAATAAGTAAGCTAAAGCTTATCGCAACTTGACCGATAGCCAAAGCGAACAGCATTCCTACGAATGTTAAGTGAAGTTGTTTTTTTGATTCCCCTTGGTTCGGCATATACCACTCTGTTATATTTTATAACAGCGATTCAACCCATTCATAAAGGCTCTCAATACTGTAAAATATTGGCTTGCCCATTGACTGAAAGGCTTCTACTTCACCATCAGCACCAGATGATTCTTTTTCTATGTAGTTAAGTAAAGGCTCCTCAGCAATCAGCCGTAGGCATCCATCATAAAGATGTAAAAGCGCCTTGTCGTATTCTAGCCAGTCTTTATAAGGTCTAGGGAATAGCGTATGCTGGAAGTGAGTCCAGAGTGGCGCAACGGGCCACACTTTTCCTTCTCTTAGCAATTGGTCAAAAATACGACACTGGAACCTCACATTTATAGCAGTATCACCATTAGTATAAGGAGATGCAATGTAGATAACGGGCTTCTTCATAGCGGGTAATTCTTAAAATGAGCCTTATAGAATAGTATAAAACACTTTCTGAGTAGAAAATAACTCATCAAAAGGCCATTGTCAACTCATAAATAGCACCTACGTAACTTGAGTAGTAGAGCTTTTGCTGCCTACGGCCTGTCCCGATTCTGTGTATCGGGGTTCGGATAACTTCTTTATGCACGCTTCCAGCGTGCTACTGTATGTTTCCTCATCGCGTGTCCCGCACCAAAATTCTTTTTTATTTTTGGTGCGTGGGCGGCCTCCGGCAGCAACGCTAAATTCTATTTTGATTCATCTTGATTTTCAAAGTATTCATTGAGGGAATCGAGTTGCTCACTTAGTTTATTGTAGTAATGCTCGAACAATTTTAGGGAGGCATTGAAAGGCCCTAAACCTAACATGACAGGCACACGGTTATTTTTACTGCCTAATTTGAGGCAATGCTTTTTGTGATCTACCTTTCCGTAAGCTCCTAACACTCCAGACCAATTTGGATGTGTGAATTCACAAAGCCAACCATACATCTTTCTGAAGCCATTATGTTTTTTGTCCATTTTGTCTACGGCAGTAAGGACATTGTATGGTTCTATTGGCGTTGTATCATCTCGGCTTCCATGCATGGCTTTCATTAGAAACTCATCAAGCTTTTGAATATCTTTTGTCTTGAAGAATTCACCAACTTTTTGGTTTAGCCAATATGTCATTGCAACAGTCTCAACAACAGCCCTTGTTATGATAAATGCTGGCACTAGTTTATTACATTCATATAAATCAACGGCAACCATGGATAATTCACTGACGCGATGGATTAAAACTTCACGTAAAGAAACAGCTTTGAATGGTATTTTTGATTTCCAAGTAAGATCAGCAGCTACAACAGTTAAAGGAAGGGAAGCAAAGATGTTGGTCGCAAAGACTCTTGCTTCAACCAGATATTCACGTTCTGATTTTTTATCTTTCATATAGAATTAGATAAGCACATAATAATACTAGTGTCATAGCTACCCACAACATTTCATCCGCCAACCCAAACTGACCGATTCACCAATTTTCCGCCTTCGGCGGGTCTTATGTCTTAAGTTTTTTCCTGAACACTGTCCGCTGTACGCTAAACGCTAATTCGCTAATCCACTAATTCACTTACTTAACTCAAAGTTGTCAGGCCCCACCAACTGCTCCATTTGTCTGCAGAACTCCGCGTTCGGCCGCACGTTATAGTTCCTCGACGCCACGGCCGACACCTTGCCCTTTGTCGTCGTCACCGTAACATAGACCGGGCTCCTGCCCTTGTGCGTGCTGCATATAGTCTTTATACGGGCAACTTTTTCCTTAGTGATTTCCTTCGCGTCCAGTTTGATATTTACTTTCGCGCCGATTTTCTCACTCGCCGCCTCTAATTCAATCAATTCCTCTGCGATGATATTCGGCACCTGCCTTCTGCAATCAACCCTTCCCCTAACGAAAATGATTTTATCCACTGCAAGTAAGCCGCTGTTCTTCTCGAGCGCATCCGGGAACAGCACAACCTCGGCCGTTCCCTGCAGGTCCTCTAAGACAAAGACCGCCATCTTGCTGCCGGCATTCCTGCCGTTCTTTGTAACACTGTACCTAATCTTCGCCACCATCCCTCCCATAACAATATCCTGCCCCTCCGAGCAGTCAATCAGCCGCGAGCTGTCCGTCGTCGAATAGAAGCTGATAGTCTCTGCGTGTTTGCTAAGCGGGTTACTCGTAACGTAGAACCCTAATACCTGTTTTTCGTACGTCAGCATTTGCATCTCAGGCCACGCCGGCACGTTCGGCAGCCGCTCGTGGTCCTTATCGAAATCTTGCTCGCCCCCTGGCCCCGCGAAGAACGACATCTGTCCCATATGCGCATCCGCCTGCGTCTCCGAGCCGATTAAGAGTGCCTTTTCTAATCCTGCCATCATTTGCGCCCTGCTCCCGCCGAGTTTGTCGAGTGCGCCTGCTTTAATAAGTGATTCGATGACTTGCTTGTTTACCACCCGTAAATCTACATTCTCGCAGAAGTGGAACAGGCTCTTGAATTTCCCGACCCTTTCTCTGGCGGCGATAATCTCCTCGACCGCCTTTTGGCCGACCCCTTTGACCGCCGCTAATCCGAACCGTATCAATGCGGGCTCGTCTTTTTGCCTGTGTTTTTCCTCGTAGAGCACCGTAAAGTCTGTAAAGCTCTCATTTATATCCGGCGGTGCGACCTCGATTCCCATATCCTTACACTCACCGATATAATCGACAACCTTGTCGGTTGAGTCTCGCTCGTATGTCAGCAGGGCGGCCATATATTCTACAGGCCAGTATGCCTTCAGGTAGGCCGTCTGGTATGCTATGATTGCGTATCGGGTCGAGTGGCTCTTATTGAATCCGTAGCCTGCGAACCGTTCGATTAGCTCGAAGATTCTTTGTGCCTCACCCTTGCCGAGTCCTTTCTTAACCGCCGCTGCCACAAATTCCTCCCTCTGTTTTGCAATCACCCTGCCTTTCTTTTTGCTAATGGCCTTAATCAGCGTGTACGCATCCCGCAGCGGTATATCACCTAAGCGATTGCAAATCCGCATCACCTGCTCTTGGTAGACCATTATTCCGTAGGTCTCTTCGAGAATTTCCTTCATAATCGGGTGCGGCACATCCCACCGGCTCCCATGCTTGCGGTCGACGTAATCCCCTATGAGTGTCATTGGACCCGGCCTGAACAAGGCGTTTGCGGCGATAAGGTCTTCGATTCGGTCGGGCTGGAGCTTCATCAGCAAATCCTGCATTCCGCCCGACTCGAACTGGAATATGCCCTTGGTTCTGCCGTCTGCGAAGATTTCTAAGACCTTCGGGTCATTTAGCTGGATTTTTTCCAGCTCGATTTTTTCGTTGTGGATCGTCTCGACGAGCCGGCAGGTTCGCTCGATTACAGAGAGTGTCTGCAGACCCAGGAAATCCATCTTCAGCAGGCCCACCTTTTCGACGGTGGGCCCGTCGAACTGGGTAATTAAATCGTCCGAGTTTGCGGTTTTGTAAAGGGGCGCAAAATCCGTCAAAGGCTGGTCGGCCACGACGACGCCCGCCGCGTGAACACTCGCGTGCCGGGCCAGGCCCTCCAGCCTTTTACCGATGTCGATAACCTTTCGCGTTCGCTCGTCCCTTTCATAGGTCCTTTTCAGCTCCGGCTCACTGCGCAGGGCGTTATCTAAAGTTATCCCAAGCGTGGTCGGCACAAGTTTCGCCAATCTGTCAGCCTCGCTTAACGGGACGTCAAGCACCCTGCAGACGTCGCGAATGACGGCGCGGGCCTTCATTGTGCCGAACGTTATGATTTGCGCGACCTGACCATATTTTTGCCGAACGTAATCGATGACCGCGCCTCGGCCGTCCTGACAAATATCGATGTCAATATCGGGCATCTCGTTTCGCTGCGGGTCCATAAACCGCTCGAACAGCAGGTCATACTGAAGTGGGTCAACATCACAGAGCCCTAAGCAGTATCCAACTAATGTGCCTACGGCACTTCCCCTGGCGCCGTAAAGAATATTGTTCCTGCGGGCATAATCGCAAAAATCCCAGACGATTAAAAAGTAGCTCGCGAAACCCTTTGATTCAATCACGTCCAGTTCATGGTCGAGTCGTTCTTTTATCTGGTCGCTGATGCTGCCGTACCTTTGCTTCGCTCCGTTATATACCAGCTTCGTCAGGTACTCTTCCGGCTTGCTTTCATCGGCCGGCCTGTACTTCGGCGCGTGCCGTTTTTTCAAATCCAGCCTGACATCGCAGCGCTCGGCAATTGCCATCGTGTTCTCGCACGCCTCGGGCACGTCGGCAAACAGCTCTCTCATCTGCTCCGGGCTTTTTAGATAAATATCCGGCGGATAATGCATTCGCTTCGGGTCCTGTATGGTCTTGCCCGTACTTATACAACAAAGGCAGGTGTGTGCCTCGTGGTCGTCTGCGTCCAAAAAGTGCACGTCATTCGTCGCGACCATTTGGACACCAAGCTTGCGGGCCAATTCAATCAGCTGAGCCGTTACGTCGGGCGTATCGCTTTCCTGATGGCGCTGCAATTCGACGAAGTAACGGTCCGGCCCGAATATTTTCAGGTAGCTTTCGGCTACGGCGATTGCCTTAGCCACATCGTCCTGGAGCAGCGCCGCCGCTAATTCGCCTTTAAGACAGGCGCTGGTGCATATAAGCCCTTCACTTAATTCGGCCAGGATTTCTTTATCGATTCGCGGGCGATAGTAAAAGCCTTCCGTGTAGCCTGCGCTCGCCAGCTTGAGCAGGTTATGGTAGCCGGTGTTGTTTTCGGCCAAGAGGATTATGTGATAAGCGGCCTCGCCGATGCTCGTTTTTTGTTTGTCGAAACGCCTGCCGGGCGCGACGTACGCCTCGATGCCGATGATGGGCCTGATTTTGGCCGAGTGGGCTTTTGTGTAGAACTCGATTGCCCCGAACATATTGCCGTGGTCCGTTACGGCAACGCTTTCCATCTTTAGCTCTTTGCAGCGCTTAAGGAGCTTATCGAACGAGATTGCGCCGTCGAGCAGGGAATACTGGCTGTGGAGGTGTAGATGTGTAAATCCTTTACCTGACATATTTTAACCCATCCTCAAAGTTTTTTGTTGGCGGAATTATGATATAGGCGGGAGGTGTTTTTGTCAAGAAGGGAGCTTAATAATTAGCCACAGAGGACACAGAGAATCCTTCGACTGCGCTCAGGACAGGCACAGAGATTAAAATTAATTAACCACGAATGAACACGAATAGACACCATTTATAATCAGACACGGATTCCTTCGACCTTGCTCAGGACATGTAAAACGGATTTACACTGTTTTTCTTTTTATAAGTATTTCACTACCTGTCATTGACAGGTAGTGCAAGAATCGATTCAGACAAAGGACCCAAGACCTAAGACTAACCCTGCCATGCGAGATGGCAGGGCTAAACACTTATTGCTTTTGCATCCGGAAGCCGCGATGAGGCACATCTAGAGCTACGCAGTCTCTTAGGGGCGAAGTAAGTAAAAAAAATCCGAACTGGAGGATGCAAAGCAATTTAACTCACCATAGGGCGGAAGGAAAAATGACACATAAATTCAAAATGTCGAACTAAAACAGGCTTAAATAGAGCCATTCAGCTAAAAATTTGTTCATAGAGTCTGCTTGCTAAGATTTTGTCTAATCCTTCAACAATTTGATACTCTCTTATAGCTGAATCTGTATCGCCCTCGGTTAGATAGTTTATGGCAAGTTCAAAGTGAGACTGTGCATCTTTGTCAGGAGGGAGAGGAGATGACTTCCTGTCGTCATTGTCAGATAATTTCTCCTCGTGTTCCGATGGAACAACATAGTAGAGATGTTCTTTATAAAGGAATTCACCTTCCTCGACTGCCGCCCATTTAATGTAAGCTGTTATGGCTTTCACAACTATTACTACGATGGTTATTGCGATAACCGTTATGACCAAATCTTTCCCCTCTGGGTCAAACAGCCATACAAGAATCAACCATGTAGTTATAAACGCCATAAGAGGCAGATCTGATTCGTTATGCTTTAGCCAATTCTTCATAATGCCATTATCCTTACCGTATACATAGCAATCCAATTAAACTATGTGTTGCTGGCCTCATCCACTTCAGGCCTTCCGATGTAGAATCCGACGGCTATAAACAATAGAGCACAAACCACATCGATTGTTTGCCAAATCTCTCGTGACAAGTGTATTGGAATCAATGGATTAAACAGAATGGCAACGAATCCGAACACCCATGCCACCCAGAGTTTCCCAGCAGAGTAACCTAAAAAAGCAATATAAGCAGCTACACCACAAACTACAAACCTAAGTAGCTGGTAGTACCCATAAGGCCAGTCCGCGAGGGCACCCAGCAGCATTAGAGCAGCCAGCATAACAGGCACCAAATGAGGTCGTTTTTCAAACAATGTTGTACTCATTTCAAATCCTTACAATTGACTTTGGTTTTGCTGTTTGTTTTTTCGTCAAAAAACAGGCCTAAATAGAGCAAAAAGTTCGTTATTCAAGTCAACTCAATTGCCGATAAAATAAATACCTCTTTTAGATTTACAGGTGTGCAATTAAGGGGGTGTCAAAATATGACATATAAACTCAGAACAAAAGATATAGATGAACTTTTAAGGTTATTCCGGCAACTGGAGAAGTTGCTTAAGTCCGACTTGCCGAAAAAAAACGAAGAATCGTGGCAGCAATCTATGGACCAAGCGAAGAGAGACTTTGTTCAGAAACTGAAAGAACAAGAATCAAGGCTCTCATCGAGGGCTGGCAGGATGGTGAGTGAAACTAAGCAGGGAGAATCCCAGGAAAAATGTGGAAAGATAGTAAACCTAAAAGCAGAAGAAATATACTGCGAAAAAGACCCCACTTATGCCAAAGCGGTTGATGAAGTAAAAAAATCAATAGAAGAAGTTATAAAAAAGATAGATCATACTCTATACGCCATCCAAGACTCGTTATTAGAATTCGACCGTGCACATGGAACTTTGTTGGAAACAGACTGGCGTAAAATAAGAGACATTTTAATAGTAATTGATGTTGCGCATCCTGATTTTCAATTTGGTATACAAAATGCTATTGACGCTTTAGAAGCAATAAAACGGAAAGTGAAACAACATCAGCGAAAATTCAAAAGAATAACAAGTTTGCTCTGGAAAGCATATGAGGTAACTCTGAAAGTCATTGTTGATGCTGTTCTGGAAAAATCATGTCCTAAGTGAAAGCAACTTTATTAGCTCTCAAAAAATTGTTATATAAGTACCGGTGGGGCACGGCCCCACCCTACCAGACTTTTATTTATAGGTGCAGAAACAAAGATAATCTTTGAAAGAATATGTATATGAGCAATTCTCAACAAAAACCAAGTGTGGACAATGAGGCATTGTCGTCGTTTGACCAAGCGGAGGAGATTTTTAGTGATTTGGTCGAACAACTAAAGGATAGAGAGTTTATGACCTTGTTGGATAAATATAACGAGGAGTTTGTTGCTGCTGAACCTACTACCGAATTAACTGATGATAATCTGGAAGCTATCGAACAAGCAAGGGCAGCGGAACAACTTCAAAGAAGATGCGAATACGCAAGAAAATTGTCCAGAGCTGTTATGAAAAGAATGAGCGGAAGTCCCGACTCTGAACTTTTCAAAACAGCCAAAAGGGTTTTAGACTTACTTGACGAAATCGCTACAGATGATAAAAGCAGATGGAGAGAATTGGATACAGCCATGTATACTTTGGTACAACTTTGCCGTGGTGAGGACAAAAAGCCAGTGGAAGCAAAGCAAAATGCTGTTCAAGCGGAACGCTGGGGAATATGGACTTGCGTAAAAAAGATACCAAGATGGATTTATGTACTCGTTATCTTTCTTGCGGCGCTGCTTACGATTTTTCACTACTTGGGATGGCTCTAATCAATTACGGAACTGGCTCACCTAATAAGAAAATGGTGGGGCGTGGCCACACCCTACGACCCTAAAGCAAATCCGCCATACTCAATGTAGTCGTTCATTGTGTTGAGGTTCCTGAGCCAGCCGGGATTGTCGAGTGGTATGAATTTGACACTGCGGCCCTTGAGGGCATCGGTTATTTTGCGTTTGCCCGATGACAGTGTACTGTCCATAACTTCCAGTAGAGTTTTCCTGTAAACTGCAAAGAGCGGTTCGTATTTATCTTCATCGCTAATAGGAATAATCGCGTCAAAATCTTCGGCTTCCCTGTGGAGTCTTTTCATAAAAGAAATGTTGACATTGGGTATGTCGCAGGCAATTACGAAATTCAAGTCGTTACGGGAGGCCTGCATTGCCGAGGATATTCCCATAAGCGGCCCCTGGCCTGAAACTCTGTCGCAAACAACTTCCGCACCAATAAAGTCATACTTGTCCGGCTCATCCGCACTAATGATAATCTGTTCGAAGTGTGAGCGAAGCTGATTGTAAATATGCTCGAGCATCGGCCTGCCGTTGACAAGAAGCAACGCTTTATCTTGGCCTAACCGGCTGCTGCCTCCGCCGGCCATAATGATTGCCGTCGCCTTGGCGTGGATTGACCATTTGCCATTGTTCAACCCAATCTCGTCCAGCTCGAGGTCGAATTTTTTGCCGCTGAGCTTTACGATTCTATCAGCCCACTTGATTACATTCTTAGCGGACTGCTTTGGTTTATTGTTTGCAGCATTTTGTACCATCAGGAATAATCCCGGCTCGACGACGCCTCTTAAGCTGTTCGATTCGCACACAAGGATGGCATCAGGGCCGATTGTTTCGAGCAGCGCGCTCATTGCCTGCTTAAGTTGTTTTTTCTCCGAGCGAATCCAGAAGACGCGTTTAGCGCCCGCGGCAAGCAGTCTCGATGTATCTTTTCTTGAGCTGCTGTCGGTCTCTTCGGTGATAATGAAATTGCCCTCGAAGGATGAGCAGACGCCGCAACCCTTGTCGCCGCGGGGACATTGGCCTTTGCGGCCACTGATAGTAGTAACCTTTAATCCTGTTATATTTCTCGCATTACCGAATTTTTTTATAATAGCGCAGACCAGCTCCGTTTTGCCGGAGTTTATGCCGGTAGAACCGAGCATCAGCATATTCGGAAGCTGTGAATGAGTATCTTCTTTTTGCCGGCGAAGCTCTCTTAGCATTTCTATGACATGTTCAGCGGATTGCGGTTCAGCGGCAAGTTGTTTGCCTGGGATATCAGCGTACAGTTTTTTAACCTGCTCGGTTAGTTCCTCTCTTACGACGAGCAGCACAACAGTGTTTTTAATCTTCAGCAATGAATCTACGTTTTTTCGCCATCCCTCGCCTGCCAGCTCCATCGGGCCGAATTCATCAACGATAATAAACTCGGCGGATTTAAGCGCGTCAAGGCTCAAAGCATCCCGTCCGAGTTTCAGGCCGGTATCAGTAAAAGCGAATCGATTGGTCTTTGATTTTTCGCTACAGCTTGCCAGAAGTGTTCGAGAGCCGCTTCGCAAATCAACTATATCGAAGCCTTTTAAGAAGCCGTTGGTATAAATGGAAGGCGCCAGTATGCCCGCGACACGGAATCCCTCTGCCCGGGCCTGCTCCACTAACTTACCGGCGGCGGAGGTTTTGCCTGAGTGCTTCTGTCCCCTCCATAAAATGATTCTGCAATGCATTGGAACACTATGTGTTAAATTTGTTTTTATTTTAGGAGCTTAGTAAATATGCCGAGACGCCGAAAATCCAAAGGCCGGCGGCAATAACAGACACGCCGCTGGGTATTAATCGAAAGCTTAACTCGAAGGGCATAGCGTATTTTGCTTTTAGCCATTTACCGAAACGAAAACTTAATGGCACGACAGCAGCACAGCCAAGGGCCGCTATACTGCCGCTAATACCGATGTGGCTTAATACTTTTGTAATTCCCGCCTGCGCCCAGTAATCGTACCTGAACACATAAGTAATCATTATCGCAAAAGAGGTATAGCTTAAATACACCGCCGCCGCGGCGCAGAGAGACCTGCTTTTTATTTTGAATACACTGAAGAACAAATCATAAGAAACGCCCGTCAGCAGAATCCCCAGCAGGTGACAGCCGTAAAAGGGACTGTTGAAAAACTTATATAACATCGCAAGAGCGGCAATCGCGGTTGCTGTGCCGATTTGCGGCAGGTAAAACCTGGCGACGGTCAATATGCCAAAAGCGATTATTGTTAGATATACGGACGAATATGATACGCCGCGGCCGTAAAGGTATCCGCCAAAGGCCGCCTCGCAAAGACCCCATAAAGCGCTAAAGAAAAGCACGGGCAAAAGCAGATTTTCCAGCCCCTTTTTCATTTTTTACTCCTTAACGAATTTCGTTAATATTATCTTCGAGAAGAATAATAATCAAATCATTATTATCCCGCGTTTATTCCGTCCCCCACAGCCAGTAATTACAGAACTCCGCCAGGTCAATCAGATTCACCATACAATCGCCCGTAAGGTCTGCGTTTGTATGTCTTTTCAGGTCACCAGTATACGTCGTAAGCACCTGGTAATAATCCCATTCGTAATAGTATTTATATCCTTTATATTGTTCGATTATGCCTGTAACACTGCAGAACCGTCGGCCGAGGCTGACAAATCGGTGGTAATCGTTCTCCTCGACCTGGTCATTCATATAGTCGGCGACCCAGCAGACGTCATTTGGCCCTGCATTTTCGTACCGCTCGAGGCTGTAGTTATCCTGGGCCTTGCCTAAGTCTTTTTCTGTTACTATTACATTCTCAACTCTGACGAGCATCGCTTCATATTTTTCCGCATTATGGTTTGCGACGAGCCATCCTTCCGGGCTGGTTTGATAGACGGGCGCGGTGATATCATTCGGCTCGATTGAAATCGGCTCAGGCAAATCGTTCCCGGTAGATTCGACGACGAAGCCGGACTTGGCTTCGAAAATTAACTGAGTATTTCCCCGATACTCTTCAACGGTTGTGTGTGTCAGTGATACCCAGTCGCCGATATTCACCGTATTATAAAATGTCTTTTCTGTTGTAAAGTCCTTAATTGCTATTCCTCCCCAGCCGGTTGAATAAGCGGGGTCGTAAAGCGTAACCTTCGGTTTACTGCCGGGAAACTTGTGTATAACTACCCCGCCGATACTGTTTACATCTTCGCCGACGTGGGGACTGTTTAAATCTTCCGGGTCGGCCTGGTACTGAAGGTCATATATACTATAATCAATACCATTAGCTATTTGTGTGAATAATATAAATGTTAAAATAATCGTTGAAAAAACACACCTTTTCATCCTTCTCTCCTTTGCAAAATTCTTGAAAGTTACGGGTATGGAAACCAGTTTATATCATCTCTCGGCGGGACCTCCAAATCGTCCGGCCAATGTTCTTTCCATACGCTTTTCTTCCATTCGATGTGATAGTCGCAAAACAGTATAAAGCCGCCCAGCCCTTGTTTGTTTCTTCTGTGGCGGATACTGAAATCTCTCGGATAAGCGCCGCAGTGTTCGCCGGCAGAGCGATTTAAGTGATTAGCATCGTAGCCGTAGTTAGGGTCGAGAAGCTGGTCGAACAGCAGGATTACTCTTGAAGGGTGCCTTATCAGGGAGGTATTTAAAAAGCTTGGCATATCATTTATCCCACATATTGGGTCGGGGTCAGGATAGCAGGGCGGCCAGCAATTATCATCAAGCTCAAGACAGGAATTCATCGCATAAGAAAAGTATCCAATCCTTTCATAGGGATAATCGTAGTTTGCGCCTTTTATAATTTTTGCCGAGGGGCATTGAAAAATCGTATCAGAACCGGGTTTTTTATACAGTTCATAGTCCCGCCAGGGTTTAAAATTCATAAAGATTGGTAGAACATCCACCCAGCCGTAATAATAATCTGCAATTTCTTCCGGTGAATCTGGATTAATTTCTGTTCTGTCCCTGCCGTCGATGTGTGGATAAAAGCCGTCGTTTACCGATGAATAAGCCTCAAACGCCAGGCCCCACTGCCGTAACCGGCTTTGACAAATCGCCTGCCTGGCTAATTCCCTGGACCTGTTAATCGCCGGTAACAAAAAGCCGACCATTATAGAAGTAATAGAGATAACAACCAGAACTTCCATAAGACTAAAAGCGCCGACTGAATTGAGTCTTTTTCTTATAATGACCGTTTTTTTCATTCTGCTAATCTCTTGATGTGCTTTAAGTAGGCCTTTTCGACGGCTTTTCCGATATCCCGACGATACCGTTCATACGCCTTAATCCATTTTTTACCCTGCTTGCTCAAAGTTGTTTGTCCGCCTGCAAGGCCTCCCCTGTGTTTATCGACAAGGCTAATACCAAGGGATTCCTCGGCCTTTTTCAAATCACCCCACGCCTTACGATAACTTATGTGCAGGTATTTACTGGCGGCGCTTAATGAACCCTTGGACTCAATGGCTTTTAGAAGCCGCCATTTGCCGTCGCCGAATACGCCTTCTGTGTTTTTTGTGCTCAGCCAGAGTTTGAACCTGGCCTTTAGCTTCTTCACGTTTTACCTCCCTGCTGTTATGAAAAGCAGCCGAGCTGGCATTTGCGGATTTTTATCTTCTCCCGGTTGCAAATGCGCCCGATTTCAAAAATCTCCACGTCGAGTTTCCTCGCCAGCTCGAAGGCCTCGGCGCACGTCAGCTTTTTTTCACCGCCTTCCTGACGGGTCAGTTCGAGGACGGCATCCGACAATTCCTGCTCCCTTGTCATTCGTGGTTCTCTCCGGTATAATAGTGGTTATGCATTCTTCGACATATCGCATAAAAAATAAAAAAGGGCTTTAGTTCTCACTCTTTAATCGCTCAGTTTTAGACTTAGCTTTCACGGTCAGGATGCGTCCGGTCTCGCGAGAGGGACAAATTATATGTCACGCGGATACTCCCGTCAAAACAAATTGCTGCCTATATGTACACGGCCGTGAAGAAGATGGTTTATTAGGGATTTTGGTAGTATGGTTGCCCGGCCTGATAAAGTTCGAGACGTTTACGGATGGCTTCTGCCTTTCTTTCCTGACCTGAAGAAAGGGCCAAATCCACCGCCTTTTGAGCAGTGGTTACTGCCTTGTCAAATTGCTCGGCTGCGGCGTAGGCCGTCGCCAGCGTGTCAAGCATCCCCGCATCTTTGTAATTCGTCAGCTCGCAGGCGTGCTCTGCAAACTGAATGGCCTCATTAGGATTATGAACCCCATCACCTCGGTAAGTCGATAGAATCCACGCCAGGTTTCTTAGAGCTCCGGGCTGGTTCGGCATGAGGCGAACTGTCTCCCTGAAGTGTGAAACGGCCTCAGCAACCTTATCCTGTTTGACCAGGGCGATACCCAGCCGCTGATGTACAGCAGCCTGTTCGGGCTTTACCTCAAGACTATGCTTCCAATGCTGAATTGCCTCAGTAGTCTTGCCCTGTTTAGCGAGTAAATTTGCAAGATTGATGTGGGCCTGATAGTGGTCAGGCTTCAATTGTACTACTTTTAGGTATTGCTCTGTCGCTTGGCTAATATCTCCCTTCTTGCTAAATATTAATCCCAGGTTGAAGTACACTCTGGATTGCTGGGGATTTACTTGAATAGACTTCTTTAAGTACTCGATCGCCTCATCCATTTTGCCTTCTTCGTAGGATATCTTGCCCAGATTTTCCAACACATTAGTCTGGCCCGGTTTGCGCCGTAATGATTCTCTCCAATAATTGGCCGCCTCGTTCATTTTTCCTTGTTGGGCGAGAATATTTCCCAGATTGTGATAGGCATCAACATAATCAGGGTCGATTTCCAACGCCTTTTTGAACATAGCGATAGCCTGTTCAGGTTTTCCCTGCTTGGCCAGTAGAGTCCCGAAATTGTGGATAAATTTGGGCTCATCAGGCATTATACGCAGGGCCTCCTGGTGGTGTTTATAGGCTTCGTCAAGTCTGCCCAGCATTGTCATTGCTACAGCCATAACCTCGTGTATGTCGGGCCGGCTGTTGTCAAGTCGAAGCGCCTCCGCTAAGTGTGCAGCCGCCTCTGCCGGCTGGTCCCGCTTCATAGCTATTTCACCCATGTACCTGTGGGCGCCCGCGTAATCTGGCCGTTGTTTTAGTATCTGACGGCATATCTTCTCGGCTTCGTCGTACTGTTGCATCATGAAAAGTCTATTGTACTTTCGTTCCAGATTGTAGACCCCAATCAGGTCCTTCGGGTCTTCCTTGTTTAGGTCAATATTAAATTCTTCGCTGACTTCGCCACCACCTACGTAACCGAGTGACGCCAGGCGCTGCAGACTCTTCTGGTCTAATGTCGCCTTGCTGTCCTCTTGGCCGGCGTGGCCTTGCTCGCTTAAAATATGTTTCAACCGGTCTTGAAGTATCTTTGCCTGTCTGGTCTCGGTTTCTACCAGGTTCTTTGTCTCATCCGGGTCTTGGACAATATCGTATAGTTCCGGCTTCGTAGTCTCGATATATTTCCATCGGCCCTGCACTACGCCGAAGAGAGGATTGCAGCCGTATTGGGTTGCCCCAATCGATTCACAGTAAATTTCTTTCTGTTTTTTTCCCCCTTGCTTTTTTGTAAATAAGCCCGACAAATCCCGTCCCTGAACTTTGGCCGGCACCGGAACTCTGAGCATCCGCAGTATCGTTGGCGCTATATCAATCACTGCCACCGGCTCACTCACCTTAGAGGGCTTGGAGCCGCCGGGTAGCTTGAAAATCAACGGCACTCTCACAGTACTTTGGTATATAAAATAGCCGTGCGTTTCTTCGGCGTGCTGCCCCAGGCCTTCGCCGTGGTCACTGACGATGATGATAAGTGACGAATCGTACAGCCCCAGCGCCTTTAACTTCTCAATCACCCGGCCGATGCAGTCGTCTGTGTAAGCAATTTCCCCGGCGTATAGATTATCCGCAAACCTTGAGGCAAACGGCTCGGGCGGCACGTATGCATCGTGCGGGTCAAAGTAATGCAGAAAGAGAAAAAACTTTTCGTCACGATTCTCTTCAAGCCATCTGCACGCAAATTCACTCGTCTCCTGGGCTTTGCGTTCCATATATTCGCCGTAATGCCGTGCTTCGATAAAATCATCGTTGTAAGTTTCGAAGCCCTGATTCAATCCGAACTGTGCATCCAGAACAAATGCACTGATGATTGCTCCGGTCCTGTAATCGTGTTCTCGCAGTATTTCCGCGACACTTGTGTTCCACTCCCGAAATTTGTAGTTAAGGTTGTTCCGCACGCCGTGATAGGGGGGGATAGTGCCCGTCAACATCGAGGAGTGTGCTGGCAGCGTTAAGGGGACCGGTGTTATGACTTGCTCGAAGAGAACGGCCTGTTGTGCAATGGCGTCAATATTGGGTGTGGTCCGGCGCGGGTAACCGTAGCAACTGAGGTAGTCGGCCCGGCAGGTGTCGATACTGATAAGGATGATTTGGCGAATGTTTGGACTGATAAGGCCCAACCGGCTCAGAAACCAACGGCCGTTTATGACGACCACCGCAAGTAGTATAAAAACAAAAACTCGAGATTTAGTTGTCAACTTCATAAGGCACACTTGAGAGTACGAGCGGGAAATCATTCCCAGACTACCGGCCAAGGCTCGTATGAGAAGAATATAAATACCGCCTGCCGGTGATTTCCGATTCTTTCCTTAGGATACCAAATTACGGCCGGTTTTGCAACGAATTGAGCGTTTTAATTGTCCTGATTGAATATCCCCGGTGCGACTCGAACGCACAACCTCTGGCTCCGGAGGCCAGCGCTCTATCCTATTGAGCTACGGGGACAAAACCAACATAACCGGTTATATTATAAGTGCTTGCCTGCATCTTTTACAATTCTTTTCTTCCGTAGTTTTCGCTAAAATTACTGCTGGTCGTCAAATCCGGCGTCAGTTTTACTGAATAAATTTAAATACACTGGTCATTGTCACTATTTTGTTGCCAGGTTTCTCGAATCAAAGGCTTCTTGGTTATGCAGATTTACCAATGGCAACAATGTATATACAGGATGTATATGTACAGACAGATAAGGTTATTAAAAATAGCCGGATGTATCTAATTTGCTGAAAGAACTTGATTCACTTACAGGATCTTAATTCTACTTTTATTGCATCCTCTTTATACTAATGACACATTAATATTTGAAGAAGAGTTTAATGCTGAATCTTATGGAAGTTGTTGATATTGAGATTAGATTTTGATATTGTAGGGTTGGATTGGGAAGGAACTCTTCAAAAGGAATATCAAAGTATATAGTAGCATTTCTTTGGAACTCATCCACGTTGAGAATGGAGAATTTACTATGGTAGATAAGGAAGTAGTAAAGGGAGTAGAGCTGCTGAACATGTTTTATGGAGGCGATAGATTACCCGTAACTTACAATTAGAACACATAGCACTAATCATTGGGAATATAGAGTGTAAAAAGGGAGAATATCTTACTAGCAAGAGGGATATGAAAAAGGGGTATCCTGCCGCTTTCTCCGTTATGGCCTTTAGGCTTGCCAAACGTGGAGGAAAATACGTATGGGTAACAACAGAGGATAGGGTCAATAATCCATGTGGTTGCGTTGGAAGACACATCATCAAGTGCTTACGGACTAAAGGTGTGGAGGTCGTTAGAATACATTCTGATGACGACCCATTTCGCTACGTAACTAAACAAGTCAACAAAGGTAGCCTGTATATAATCAGCGAAATGATTCTCAATAAGTTGAAAGAGGCAAAAGCTGGCCAAAGGTTTCTCGATGGTGTGCAGAATGTTTTGGTATGCCGAGAAACTCGCATACTACCACGTGGACGCATAGTATCATTTTTACGTAGTTTGTTTTGCAGATAGTATGGTGGAGTTTGGGATTAGGTTCGAACTAAAGCTTGTAAGATATCGAATTATGAGTAGCTCTTTCGTTACTTCTTATATTTTTGTCATGGAACATATATTTTTGTTGCCATGATAGAAAGTTCACTTATTCGTGAGAAATCGGCATCTTGTAGGGACTCGATGAAGTCCTTCGAAGCACCAGTTTCAATTAAATAATCATTACCTTGTTTCCAAGATTCATCAATACATTTGTTCAACTCTTTTTGGTATCTGATTTGCAATTTATTAGTTAGAATTTCATCTACAGACACTGGACCACACAACCAACCAACATAACGTTTGGCACTTGATAAATCTAAGAAATAAAATAACAGGGGTATCTTTTGTCTTAAAACTCTAGCCCATTCACATACTTCAGGTATCTCATGTAACTCACGCTTATCTAATCCATATCCATCTATACTTAAATCTATGAGATTAAAAATTTGTTTATTGATTGAAATAGCAACAAGTGATTGCAGTGTTTCCTCGATTTCATTAAATCCAATCAATCCTTCAATATTATCCCTCTTAACAATAATTTGATTTGATATTACTTTTTTAACGCAAGACTTCTTTTTGAATAATCCCCAAAAACCCATAGGTTAATTCCATTTCATATTCATGAAATTCTGCATGTGTAAATCTTGAGGTATCAATACAAGATTTTCAGACCACAGAACATCTCACTTAGGGCCTATCAGGTATTTATGGTAACTTTTCTTCAGCTCTATTTCACTAGAAAAGTAAAAAATCATTGCCACATATAAAAGATTAGTGAACAGGAAAAATGTTATGACTATGAAACCATTAAATTTGATTAAACGGGAATGCCTAGGGGGCCGGATTATATAGCCGACTTAACAGTATCCTCTTCGCTGCCAAAATGCCCTTCGTTTCCTGCGTCTTTCAGCCCAGCCATAAATCCAGCTTGGGCAGCGTTTAACCCAGACATAATGTTCCCTACACCACCACTGTAGTGTCCTTCTTTGCACTTTCAGGATTCGGGCTGTAGCTCTTATTCCGTACTCTTCTATCAGTTTAAAGGCATAATCCTTTTGTCTCTGGGTATAACGTCCCCCTTCACCATAGGACTTAAACGAATACAGCTTTTCTTCGTTAAACTCCTCAGCAAGCATTTTAGTCATCAGTTTAGTTTTAGTGTATCCCATTTACCTACCTCTTAACTATATCGAGTATGGCTTTTCTGTCCTGTTCTGGAAGCTCCGGCCAAACGGCTGGCCTGTAAGGACGTTATCGAATATATCCTCAAACACAAAGAGACTGAGGACTTAGAGAGCCGTATAGCAGCCATAGAGCAACGACTAAACACGAAGAATTAGTTAAATACCGCTAAATTCTTTGGCTACACCAAGTTTATTAAAACATTATCAATACTTAGTACGGCATTTATTGACTTTATTCGAAAATCGTGTATAATTTATATAAAGACAAAAGAAAACTAAGAGACTTGCAACGGTTGTCGTTTATTAATTTTATCATTTGTAAGTCACAGCAAATCGCGATTTAGCATTTCTATAAGTAAGGCGGGTGTAAATTTTAATTTCTCCGAAAGCTGCTAAAAGTTAGTCTGCGCAGTAAGAACACCGATACCGCGCGCCACAAATTGATTAGGATTCTGCGAGATTTTTCTGTGCGTGCTGTCTCACGAAAAAAAATAGTTAAAAAAATAAAAAAGAATAAATTAATGGAACAGAAAGTCGGTTTAGAGCATCACTTAGATGGCAGGCTGAATTGCAAATTGTAAGATCAGGGCCCAATAATATTCTTGACTTTTCTGTCTGGAGAGTATAGTTTACTGATTTTATGGAGAAGGATAAGAAAGCTTCATAATTTCGCTTCAGGTGTTCACACCGACTGAAATAAAAGGAATTGGGGGGAAGTTTTGTTGCAGCAATAAAACTTTTATAGGAGGATTAGTCATGAAATCATGCAGTTATCACTCTTCAATTATCACTGTTTTTGCAGCTCTGACTATTCTTGCTTTTGCTGCACTTGCTGATGTGCAGGCTGTCACAATCGTTTGTTTCCCGTTGGATACAAATCCTGGTTGGAGTACGCAGGGACAATGGAGCTTCGGTGTTCCATTGGGAGGCGGGTCCGACTGTCAAGATCCAACTTCCGGTCATACCGGTGCCAATGTTTATGGCTACAACCTTTCGGGAGACTATACCAACAGCATGCCGTCGTATTATCTGACTACAACGGCGATAAACTGCTCCGGCTACGAGAATGTGACCTTGAAGTTCTGGCGTTGGCTGGGCGTGGAATCTTCAGCTTATGACCACGCAAAAGTAGAGGTAAGCAATAACGGAAGCACCTGGATACTCGTCTGGGATCACACGGGGAGCAGTTTCTGCGACGGTGCTTGGGTTGAGTGTATATACGATATTTCCTCCGTCGCTGATGAGCAGTCCACGGTTTACATTCGCTGGACTATGGGACCGACGGATGGTTCGGTTACATATCCCGGCTGGAATATTGATGATGTCTGTTTGTTAGGTGACGCTTTAGGCGACCTCAGTATTACCCCGCCGGAAGACTTTATCTCATCGGGTAATGAAGGAGGACCTTTCACGCCGGATTGCCAGACCTATACATTGACAAATACCGGCCCCAATTCACTCGACTGGACTGCAACCAAAACACAGCCATGGCTCGACGTTACGCCTGGCAGTGGAACATTGGCCGGCGGTGCTTCCACGACCGTCGATGTCTGCATCAACCCCAATGCCAATATTCTGCCGCTTGGCGTTTATACGGACACCGTGACCTTTTCCAACCTAACCAGCGGGATAGTCCATGAACGGTCGGTTGAGCTAAGAGTCGTTATGCCCGAGTTCAAGCTGACGGCCTCGGATGGGGCCAGTTCGGATAACTTCGGCATTTCGGTGAGCATTAGCGGTGACCGCTGCGTTATCGGGGCCGATAGCGATGATGATAAGGGAAGCAGCAGCGGCTCGGCATACATATTCGAGTGGAACGGCACAAACTGGGACCAGCAGGCCAAGCTGACGGCCTCGGATGGGGCCAGCTCGGATTATCTCGGCTATTCTGTAAGCATTAGCGGCGACCGCTGCGTTGTCGGGGCCTATGGCGATGATGATAATGGAAGCTATAGCGGCTCGGCATACATATTCGAATGGAACGGCACAAACTGGAGCCAGCAGGCCAAGCTGACGGCCTCGGATGGGGCCAGCGGGGATTACTTCGGCTATTCTGTAAGCATTAGCGGCGGCCGCTGTGTTGTCGGGGCCGATGGCGATGATGATATGGGAAGCTATAGCGGCTCGGCATACATATTCGAATGGAACGGCACAAACTGGAGCCAGCAGGCCAAGCTGACGGCCTCGGATGGGGCCAGCGGGGATTACTTCGGCTATTCTGTAAGCATTAGCGGCGGCCGCTGTGTTGTCGGGGCCGATGGCGATGATGATATGGGAAGCTATAGCGGCTCGGCATACATATTCGAATGGAACGGCACAAACTGGAGCCAGCAGGCCAAGCTGACGGCCTCGGATGGGGCCGACTCGGATTACTTCGGCTATTCGGTAAGCATTAGTGGTAACTGCTGTGTTGTCGGGGCCCGTTACGATGATGATAAGGGAAGCAGCAGCGGCTCGGCATACATATTCGAATGGAACGGCACAAACTGGAGCCAGCAGGCCAAGCTGACGGCCTCGGATGGGGCCAGCGGGGATTACTTCGGCAATTCGGTGAGCATAAGCGGTGACCGCTGTGTTGTCGGGGCCGATGGCGATGATGATAAGGGAAGCAGCAGCGGCTCGGCATACTTATTCGAATGGAATGGTACGAGCTGGATTCAGAAGACCAAGCTGACGGCCTCGGATGGGGCCGGCTCGGATTACTACGGCTGTTCAGTGAGCATAAGCGATGACCGCTGCGTTGTCGGGGCCCGTTACGATGATGACAAGGGAAGCAGCAGCGGCTCGGCGTATGTCTATGGCCGATTGGATGCACTTCGTATAACTGCGGTGATGCCACCGGAAGACTTCATCATTTCAGGTTATGAAACCGGGCCGTTTACGCCTTCGACGAAGACGTACCAGCTAACAAACACCGGACCGAACAGCCTTGATTGGAGTGCACATATTACTGAAACGTGGCTTGACATTGATTATACCTCCGGGACTTTGGGGCCGGATGAAATCACTACAGTTGAACTCCGGCTTACCACAGAGGTTAACTTACTGCCGCCGGGTGGTTATAGCGATACAATCCTTTTCACCAATCTGAGCAACGGCGCAAACCAAAGTCGGTATGTGACGCTTGACGTAAATCCGGGTCCCGCCGAGATTGAGGTAACCGATTCTATTTCGCCGGTTGACGACCTGAATATGCCTTTCGGAGATGTCATCATAGGACTGTCACGGAGAGAGCACATTACGGTGACCAATACCGATCCGACATTTAGCCTTGTTGTTACGGACATTTCTCTTGGCGGCGGATACTTCGAAGACTTTGACGACGGGCTGGCACAGGATTGGGAGGAAGACGTGGATGCCGACTGGGGGGTTGTGAACCAGGAATATCGAGCTTACCAGCCGTCTCCAAGTGGCACCAATAGCATGGTCGCAACGTACAGCGGTGAAATCCTCGAGAACTTCTGTTACGAGGTAAAGATACGCCGCGCTGAATCTTCAGGCTATGCCCGTTATATAATCTTCCGGGCAACGGCAGACTTCGAGTCGTATCCTGTGTCCACAGGTTCCGGCTATGGGTTTGGCATTGATGAAGAGAGCTACTTAATCTTTAAGCTGGTGTCTGGAACAATCACCACACTGGTTAGTTGGACCGATTCATCCTATATCAACCCACCCACGAGTTGGAACACGCTTAAGGTAATGGCAAACGGCTCTGACCTGCAATTCTACATCAATGGCTACCTTATCCATAGCCTGACCGACTTGGGTCTTACAAGTGGAAGAATTGGCTTGCTTGGCTATACAGGTACTTCGTATTCCTCCGTTACGCACTTTTTTGACGATGTGCTTGTTACCGAGCCCGAAACCACCTCACAAACTATAAGTGCAGAACAGCAATGGTACAACGAGCATCCTTCTACAGCGTCAGAGTCGGAGGCTGCTCCAGAGAACTGGAAGCCGCCGGAATATCCCGGCCAGGGTGAGGTTCCGCTGCAGATTTTGCCCGTCCAGTCCGCAAACCTGTCATCAGGTGGTTTCCGCCTGGAAAACGTTTCTTCATTACCAGTGATAGTAGCCCCCTCGAGCAGTATTGACGTCAACGTAGTTTTCGAGCCGACAGATGTTGAAGAATGCGAAGCTGTGGTAGTCATCAAAAGCAGTGACATAGATGAGCCGGAAGTTGAAGTACAATTGAGTGGCCGCGGCATGACGGATTATCTTGAAATTATTCCTGACGCGAATTTTGTATTCTCCGGACACCCCGGCGGCCCGTTCGTGCCATCAAATACATCTTATCAGTTGACCAACATCGGGCCGGTCAGTATTGACTGGACTGTTGATTCAGACATTCCCTGGCTGGATTTGTACTCATCGGGCGGCACTTTAAACCCGGGTGAATCGACCTCAATTGTAGTTGCTCCCAACGCTCAGGCCGATACTATGGAAGAGGGCTACCACTGCGGTGACTTGAATTTCCTTGATATCGCCACAACACTGCTGCAGAAGCGAACAGTATGTCTCAATGTATATACGGACCCGAAAATATGGGTGAGTCCTTATTCTTTTGAAGCGGAAATTCCACAGGGCTGTAATGATATTCAAATCCTCACCATTGGAAACACAGGTGGTTCTGCTCTGGAGTTCTCTCTTTCAGTTCAACAGACGGGTTTTACGCCACTAAAGGCAGAAGACTATAGTATCGATTCCATTCTACCCGGGCAGGACTTTACTGTGCTGGCTGATGATGCAAATTTCGCTCCGGGCCGGTTACTCGTACGTTTTGCTCCTCATGTTGATAAAACCTGGCCGAATATTACTCAGAAAAAGAGTATCCTTAAGAGCTTGAACGAGCCTGCCATCGAGCGGGAATATGAAATTGTCCCGGGTTTGTCCCTGGTTAACCTGCCTGCCGGCGTGAGTGTTGAAAAGGCGCTGGTTGCCTTTAACCAGACGAAAGGCATCTTATATGCTCAACCGGACTACGAGATAAGATTAGACTCTATACAGCAGAATATCCCTAATGACGAGTATTTTGACGATCTTTGGGGTATGCACAATATTGGTCAGACCGGAGGTTTGGTTGACGCCGATATCGACGCCCCCGAGGCATGGGACATATGGATCGGCAATAGAGATATCATTATTGCTCTTCTCGATTCGGGCGTTGACTACACACATCCCGACCTGTCGGCGAATATGTGGATTAATGAAGCCGAGTTCAATGGAACATCGGGTGTTGACGATGACGGTAACGGTTATGTTGATGATATACATGGCTGGGACTTTGCCGACAATGATTCCGACCCGATTGATTATCATTATCACGGAACGCATTGTGCGGGAACTATCGGAGCCGTGGGTAATAACGGTATCGGTGTCGTAGGTGTTTGCTGGGATGTCGAGATTATGCCTTTGAAAATATTTCCCAATTACGGAGAAACTGCATTTATCAGCGGTGCTATTTCAGCTATAGAGTATGCAGTTAACAATGGTGCACGAGCTATGAGCAATTCGTGGGGAGGCGGCCCCTACAACCAGCCCCTTAGGGATACCATAGAGGCAGCTGATGCAGCCGGTTTACTCTTCGTGGCCTCGGCCGGAAACGATGGGGTCAATAACGATACATCTCCGCACTACCCATCAAGCTATCCCTGCGAGAACATAATTGCTGTCTTATCTACGGATTATTATGACAATAAGTCCGGTTCTTCCTGCTACGGACCTGTTTCAGTTGACCTTGGCGCGCCGGGAAGCAGCATTTTAAGTTGTGAACCGGGTGGCTGGTATCAGTACCTGAGTGGTACATCTATGGCTGGTCCTCACGTTGCAGGAGCATGTGCACTTATTTGGTCTGCATGTCCGTCACTGACCTATCTGGAAGTAAAGGATATAATTTTGCAAACGGTCGACCCGACATTGGCGGGCCTTTGCGTTTCCGGTGGCCGCCTTAACTTACACCAGGCTATCCTCGAAGCAGAAGACTCGTGTGGAGCATTAGCCGGAGGCTGGATTGGATTCGTGCCCGAAACAGGTGCCGTTGGTCCCGGCCAGACGATTAACGTAAATGTAGTCTTTGATGCTAATCGACTGCCGGGGACTTATAAAGGGAATATCATCATTTCTTCTAATGACCCTTATGTTCCTGAGATTATCGCCCAGGCAACTTTAACTATTGAACCGACCGACTATTTCACCGAACTATTTGACCCGAATGTTCCCATCGACCCTAACGATCCCAGGTGTAATGATATGACCGGCCGGACACTGACTTTCTCGCCCGATGGGTCATCCATTTACTATAAGGCTTGCATCAACGAAGCTAACGATTTTCCTGTTGATCCAAACGGTGGAACAATCATCTCGCTTGGTGATGATGATTACGTTCCGGTCCAGCTAATTGATGCCAGTATCAATTTATATGGTACTGATTACGATGTTTTCTATATTGGAAGTAACGGCTATGTCAGCTTCATCTCCGGCGACATACGCCACTTTGAGACTCTGGAAGACCACTTCGCTTTGCCGCGTATATCGGCCCTGTTTGATGACCTGGATCCCTCGGCCGGCGGCGTGATTTCCTGGAAGCAGCTCGACGACCGGGTGGTGGTAACGTTTGAAAATGTACCGGAGTATAGCCTGGCCAACTCAAATAGTTTCCAGATTGAAATGCGTTTTAACGGCAAGCTCAGAATAACATTATTGGATATCGCCGCTCAGGATGGGCTTGTAGGCCTCTCGCAAGGCCGCGGCCTGCCTCTCTGGTTTACCCAAAGCGACCTCTCGGATTACGGCATGTGTAACTTCACAGGAGATTTAAACGGTGATTTAAACACCGATTTGACGGACTTTGCCATCCTTGCCTCGAGCTGGTACAGTCCGTACGAAGTTTTGACTGTTGAGACAATCTCTGACTTGTTTAATTCTATCTCCTACAACGGCAGCGATGGCACACAGGACTGGAGTGGCGACTGGCTGGAAATCGGTGAGTCTGACGGACCAGGTGCTGGCGATGTGCGGGTCGTTGGTTCGTTTGTATCCAACGCACTGCGAATTGGACACCACTCACAAGGCAAAGGCCTGCTCCGAGAGGCCGATCTGAGTGGCGCCACCTTTGCCGAATTGACCTTTAATTGGTGGCGCGTAGGCCCGTACTTCCACAACAATATGAAAGTTGACGTCTCGGATGATGGTGGTTCGAGCTGGACCAACCTGCTTACGATACCTGATGGATATAGTACCTGGTTGAACAGCGAAGCCTTCGATATTTCAGCCTACACTGCTCCGAACACACAGATACGCTTCATGGCCAATCAAAATGGCAATGGATACGTTTATTTCGACGATGTACAGGTCGAATACGACCTTACTCAGGTTAGCGAATTATGGTGCGAAGAGTGCGATTTCAATCAGGACAATAGAATTAACTTGAGTGACCTGCTGATATTTTGCGAACACTGGCTTGAGTAAAGTACTATGTGATGGCACATGAACTTATTGTCGAATCAAAGGGCTGTAGGCATTGCTTACAGCCCTTTTTTAATGTTTCATGCTTGACAAAATCTTGTCACCATTTTGTTACCACGTTTCTCGAATCTTAGCTATGTTTTTCGTGATGCTGTGGGGTAATTTGCTGGTTGGTAACTGTTTATGGTACTTTTTGAAAAAGAAAATACTTTGAAGTCAGCGTTAACTCTTTTCAGAAGGCTTCTAACCAGGTCACGACCTGGAGATTCCTACAATCCTGCTTTCTTCTTAAAAGTTCTTGTAAATACCAAGTGACCGGATAAAATGAAAGCGCAAGTTCGTGATATATATTAGGAGTTTTTAATGCTGGAAGTTATCACTAACTTTAGATTTTTATGCACGCGATTCGACCCAAGGCACCGGTGGGCAAAGAAAGGTAGAAACGAGGTGAATGCTTATTAAGAAGCCCTCTGCAAATAATCTTGACGTTCAGTATACGGCTGAATGTTTCTATCGGCTGCAACTGTCTCAGAACCTTTCGATAATCCCGGATATTCAACTGATTATTAATCCGGTGCTTAATCCTGACGAACATGCCCTCGTCGTTTTCGGTTTGAATGCTCGATTGACTTTCTAACGGTTTTTAATAACATTAATAAACCTCTATAAATAATATGGTTCAAACAGACTACAAAATAGATGACAGCGGCTTAAAACTTACCATAGAGGGACGGCTGGATGCCGACACTGTGGGCCCAATATGGTCCGAGGCCGCCAAAAAATTATCTGATACCGAACCTTCACTTCTGGAAGTGGATGCTGCCGGTGTTGAGTATTGCGACGGTACTGGCGCAGCCCTTCTTTTACAGTTGAGGCAACGTCAGGAAAAAGAAAATCGGCAATTTATTATAGAGGGTTTAAGACCGGAGTTTGAGCAACTCATAAAAATATTCGACCCCGGCCAAATAAGTGAGTATTTGCCTGAGAAATTTTCCCTTCAAGGATTTATAGAAAAAGTTGGAAACGCCGGCTGCCGGGCCTGGGATGATTTAAAGACACAAATCAGCTTCATGGGTGAATTATTTGTAAAATTTTTCAGCACAATTTCAAAGCCCAAGAACATTCGCTGGACTGATACTTTTTTAATTGCCGAGAAAAGCGGAGCGGACGCAGTTGGTATTACCTGTATGCTTGGTTTTCTAATCGGCTTGATTCTCGCATTTCAATCGGCGGTCGCCATGCAAAAATTTGGCGCTCAGGTATTCGTGGCCGACCTGATTGTAATTTCACTTTTTAGAGAGCTTGGTCCGCTGATTACTGCTGTCATTTTTGCAAGTCGAAGCGGTTCAGCCTATGCTGCTGAACTCGGCACGATGAAGGTGAATGAAGAGATTGATGCATTGACTACGATGGGGATTGACCCGGTAAGGTTTTTAGCCATACCGCGTATGGTCGCCGGCGTGGTTGTAATGCCTCTTTTGACGATGTTCAATCACTTATGTGGCTTGATAGGATGTGGATTAGTTATGCTTTCACTGGGTTTTCATCCAATAACTTTTCTTAATCGGATTCAGGAAGCAGCAACCCTTGGTGATCTGGCAGGGGGCATGGTTAAAACCCTGGTCTTTGGTTCGATGATTGCTGGTATAGGATGTTTGAGAGGTTTGCAGACTGGTACCGGAGCAAGTGCCGTCGGAGATTCTGCAACCAAGGCGGTTGTCAGCAGCATTATTGCTGTAATTGTTGCAGATGGTGTGTTCGCTGTTGTTTATTTTTATCTTGGGATATAAAAGCTGGAATGACTGATTCTGAGACTGTAATTCGAGTTGAGAATCTCACTGCCGGTTATGGCGAGGTCGCGATTATTAAGGATATTAATTTTGAGGTTCAAGCCGGTGAAGTATTTATCATTTTAGGAGGTTCGGGCTGTGGCAAGAGCACGCTTTTGAAGCACATGATTGGTCTTTTACCTCCTGTTTCGGGTAAAGTATTCATCCAGGGTAATGATATCGTTTCTGCTCAAGGCCAGGAGCGGATTGATATCCTCCGAAGGATAGGCGTAATGTACCAGAATGGTGCTCTTTTCGGGTCGATGAATTTAATGGAGAATATATGTTTAGTTCTTGAAGAGTTCACGGACATACCGCGGGATGCTATGGAATTTATAGCACAAATGAGGCTTAAAGTGGTCGGCCTGGAGGGTAGTGCATACAAGATGCCTTCGGAGCTTAGCGGCGGTATGAGGAAAAGGGCGGCTATAGCACGAGCTATGACTCTGGGGCCGAGGATATTATTTCTCGATGAACCTTCAGCGGGACTTGACCCTATTACCTCATCACAGCTTGATGATTTAATCATAGAGCTCTCGAGAAGTCTTGGCATTACGTTTATCGTAGTGACGCATGAGTTACCGAGTATATATAAAGTGGCAGACAGGGTAATAATGCTTGATAAAATTACCAAGTCCATAGTGGCTGCAGGTAGACCTGATTACCTGCGTGACAAGAGTGATAATCCCTGGGTGAGACAATTTTTTAACAGGGAGTCGTAAATGAAGCTTTTTGTTAAAAACTATGAAAAACCGGATACTTTTATGTATAGGAAAGAAGAATGAGCACGAAACCGAATTATTTCAAAATAGGCTTGTTTATTATTATATCTGTAACCTTAATTGTGGTTGCTGTTATTATCTGGGGCGCGGGGCTTTTTACGAAAGGAAAGATTTATTTTGAGACATATTTTGACAGCACTGTTACAGGATTGAGTCCGGGGGCATCTGTTGAGTTGAGGGGAGTTAAGATAGGACAAGTTGAAAGCATTGATTTTGCTTCTGCTATTTATGATATATCGACTGTTCCAACAGAAGTATCGAGACATGAGCGTTATATAAGGGTTTTATGCTCTATGGATACGAAGGAATCCGAAGGAAGAGTACGTAAGGGTGATTTTACAGATGAGCAGAGAAGAGCTCGCATGAGAAATTTGATACATCAGGGTTTAAGGCTTAGACTTGCCTCAAATTTACTAACCAGTCAAGCTTATTTAGAGGGGGCATTCGTAGACCCGAACCGTTTTCCTGTATTGAATATTACGTGGGAACCCCGTTGCATATATATTCCTTCGGCACCGGAGCAGTTTTCTACGATAAGGGATGCGCTGGATGCAGTCATGGCAAAGTTGGAAGAAGTTGATGTGACAGGTCTAACTGAAGAAATACAGGGTTTCTTTTGTGAAATTCGCCAGACGAATCAGGAAACAAAGAAACTGCTGATGAACCCCGACCCAAATGCCGAAACCGCTAATCTTGCAGTGGTTCTGACCCGGCTGGATAAAACCTTGGAGAGTATTAACAGAGAAATCAGGACTCAGAGCCCTGAGGTGGATAGATTTATAAGTAATCTGAGAGCGATTTCGGATGACGTAAAAGAATTAACAGCAACGCTTAAAAAACATCCTTCTGGATTGATATTTAGTGTGCCGCCTTCAAAATCGGAGATAATAAAATGAATAGAAAAGTGATGACGTTATGTGGCTTTATGATTTTATCAGTACTTTCATCCGGATGCGAGTACGATAATAGGAATTTTGTCCTCGAAGTTTCTCGAGACCGCCCGCAACAACAAATCAGCAAAAATATAGTACTTGGTGTCCGAAATTTTAATATTGACACGGCCTTTAGCAGTAGAAGTCTTGTATATAGAAAGGACCAGTCAGAATATGAAACAGACTTTTATAACCGGTTTTTAATCAGGCCTGAAGATATGATTACAGAAAAAACTCGAAGCTGGCTCTCAGAATCAGCGCTGTTTAAGTTAGTATTGGAACCGGGCAGCTATGTAAATGCAAGCCATGTGTTAGAAGGTAATATAATCACTTTATACGGTGATTTCAGGGATAAAAAATCACCTAAGGCAATAATGAAGATTCGTTTTTTCTTAATAAAAATATCAGGTAAATCTGTTGTGTTTACTAAAACTTATGAATCAACTTTTGAGTCTAATGAAAGGACGGCTGAGTCCCTGGTTGAAGGATTTGATAATTGTTTGACTAATATATTATCAGATTTTGAAAAAGATTTGCAGGAGCGGTTATAACCGTACTTTTGACTCTCTCGTTTTAAGCGGCTTTTAAAACTCAATGGGATTTTCAAAGTATGCTAACAGGGGGGCGTGCGGTTCCCTCGTAAGACAATCCAATAATAGTAAGGACTAATAGCAATAGCAGCAACAGCAACAGCCACAGGCGTTTGATATCAGACTTGTCCTCCTTGTTTCGCGCCTCCTCTAATAACTCTGCATACGGCCGCTTACCCAGATTGAACGAATATGACAGCAAGCATGGAATTTTCAAAATTAATCCTGGGTCAACCTTGATACTGTATATGAAGCCGGCTGTGATAGCGGCTGTAATAACCCATTGAATGAGCAGACGGCAAAGGCTTATATCGCCTCTGTCCAGAACGAAGTTGTATCCCTTTGTTGTCGGGGGAAAAAGGCCCATCAACACAAAAATGCCTATCCCTACCCACAAGGCTTTTAACTGTGTTTTGTTCATGGCTTTTTGTCCATAAAACGTTAGCAATTAAGTCCACTATATACCTGTATACTTCCCGTCAGACAAGTATAAAAGCATATAAATCTTGGATTTAAGTGGTTATGGCGAGCTTAGTGATAAGTTATCGCCGATGGCTGCGACGCCGACTTTGAGGACTTTGCAGTATTTGCATAGCCTGGCTGTTTGGAGAAGGCGATGGACAATACAACCCGGCCTGTGATGTCACCCGTTAAAGTAAAGCTTTGAAATCAGGGAATATTTTGGTATAATGTCCTCAGCAGGCCGGTTCCTGTCCGAGTATCCGGAACGGCATAGGAGGCAGGGGAACTGTGCACGGAGAATATCCAACAAATAAATCCGGCGGATTATGAGCACTCGTAACTTTTTAATTTCCTTTTTGCTTCTTATTTTCAGCTATTCACTCTGCTTTGCTGATATGGTACCGTTTGTAATCCCGACGCAGCAGGACGCAAATTCGCTTATTGCAATGCAAGGCCAACTCATTGCCGTCGACAGCAACAGAATCACGGTAGTGGCAGACAAGTTCTACCGCCACGGCCAAAGAATAAAAATCTGGGGTGTGAATTGTTCTTTCGGTGGGAATTTACCAAGCCATCAAAATGCCGCCATTTCAGCGGAGCGATTAGCGGCGGCGGGAATAAACTCTGTTCGTTGCCATCATATGGATTCATCCAAATTTCCCAATGGGCTTTGGCATCCTTCAACAGGAGAGACGATATATCCCGAGGCATTGGACCGGCTTGATTATTTCATTAACGAATTAGCTGATAATGGTATTTATATTAATCTGAACCTGCATGTCGGCCGGGAACACAGCCAATACTTGGGTTTGCCTGACCCTGATGTCGGTTATGATAAAATTGTCGGGATTTTCACACCGGCGTTGGTACAGGCCCAAAAAGATTTTGCTCAGGAGCTGTTGGAGCATGTCAATCCGTACCGCGGTTTGAGTTACGCCGACGACCCGGCTGTAGCGTTCGTGGAGATTACAAACGAGGACAGCTTATTTATGTGGGGCGCGGATGACATCCTGCGGAACCTGCCGAGTTACTACGCGGACATACTGCAGCAAATGTATAACGATTGGCTGGGAAACGAATACGGTGATTCGAATAATCTAAGGGATTGTTGGAATAGTAATATCGAGCCGTTTGGAGAGAATGTTTTAACGAGCTTCGAGGACCACTTCAATGACCCTAATGTTCCTCCCCAGGACACGTGGTATCTGGAAGAGCACGAGGGCTGCCAGGCGTCGTTCGAACCTAATGTGTATCAAGCGCAGAGCTGTGCTGAATTTACGATAGACGTAACGGACGGTTACGGCTGGCATCTGCAAATAAGGCAGGCGAACCTGCAAATTGTAGAAGGGCAGTATTATACACTGAACTTCGAGGGGGCTTCCGAGCAGCCGCGTACAATATCGTGCGATGCAATGCAGAACCACGACCCGTGGAGCAATCTGGGATTGTATAGAACCGTCGATTTGGGCACTGATTGGCAGAGTTACAATTATGGCTTTGTAGCCAGTGCCGACGATGAGAATGGACGGGTGACATTCAGCTTCGGCGGCGGGGATACGACGACATTTTATTTGAGAAATCCACAACTGCGCACAGGCGGACAAGTGGGACTTATGGAAGACGAATTTATCGAAACGGGTACCGTTCGGCTGTTTGCCGACCTCGCGGTCAAGGAGCGGCAGATTGACCGATTGCGATTTCTTGCCGAGACGGAGAAGGCCTATTTCGACGATATGCGAAGTTACATAAGCAGCGACCTCGGCTGTCAGGCGCTGGTAACCGGCACGATTGTTTTTGGGCCTTTGGGGCTGTATGCACAAAGCGATATGGATTTTATCGATGCCCATGCCTACTGGCAGCATCCACAGTTTCCGGGCACGCCATGGGACCCTAATAATTGGTATATTAATCAAAAGGCGATGACGGATTATATTAACGAAGCTACATTGTTCGACCTGGCGGGCTGTCGGCTCGGCAACAGCCCCAATTATCTCGGCAAACCTTTCACAGTCACCGAATACAATCATCCCGCGCCACTGGATTCTCAGGCCCAATGCGTCGGCATGCTCACATCGTTTGCCGCGGCTCAGGACTGGGATGGTTTGTGGCTGTATGCATATACTCACAGCTCGGATGATTGGAATGATAATTATTTTAACAGTTTCTTTGACATTCTTCATAATCCGGCCAAGTGGGGTTTTATCTCGGCGGGGGCGGGTATATTTCGATATAGTGGAATTCAGCCGTTGGGAGATAAGTATTATTACGCGGGCTTATTTGACGCAAATGAAAGTTTGGGGCCTGTAGCGGATTTGCACCTCAGGTATGACAGGGATATGTTTGGTGTTCTTGAAGAGAATTCGGGCCTCACACGCCAGGACCTGCTTGATAATCGCATAGCTAATACACTTTATGAGACGGGCAGTATTGATTTGCCGAATGAACCGAATCAGACGGTTTTGGAGTGGCAAATTGGGACTGATGGCAAAGGGATATACTCTGCGATTGGAAAATCGGCATGGGTTTACATTGGTCATCGAGAAAAATTTGCATCTGCAAGTAATAACAAGGTTGAAGTTAATGAGCCGAATTATGCCGCTATTACCATAACTTATCTGGAACCTGAGCACATAAAAATACCGCTGCCCGAAAGCCAAAAAATTCTTATCACGGCCTGCGGGCGCTGTGAGAACACAGGAATGATATTCTCACCGGACCGAACAACCGTGGGCACGAACTGGGGAGGGGCCCCGGTTCTAATCGAGCCGGTTTCCGCCGTGATAAGATTCCCGCTTAGGGGGATTAGATGTTATGCCTTGGCGCCCGACGGGACGATAAAGTCAACTGTACCTACGACCATCGAAAACGACCAGACGGTTGTTGAAATCTCGCCGGCGTATGAGACTATGTGGTATCTGTTAATCGAGTCCGGTGATTTGAATAACGACGGCAAGGTCGATTTCGAGGATTTCAGCAAAATCGGGCAATACTGGCTGCAGGACGAACAATCGGTTGACATCTCTACATTGCCTTTCGGTGACGGCATAGTGGACTTCAAAGACCTTGCTGTTATTATCAAAAACTGGCTTGAGAATATCGCACCTTAAGGAAATATAGCTTCGGATGCGGTTGGATACGTAATTTAAAACCTACAATGAATGAATCAATCGCAAGAAGCCGCTTCTTTAGCCTGATTTTTTTGTGGATTTATCGTATTTATGATATAATGGTATTCGTCAGGTAAAAAACGTGCTGATAAAATGTTAAGACACACAAGCACCTTACGCCCTAGGAGGAGGCCGGCCATTTTTGTTATTCTTATGCTGTTGTGCAGCTCAGTTGTGCTTGCCGAGCGGCAGGACTGGCAGCGGCAGGAGATAGACTTGCGCATAACGGGCGGGTCACGTATAAAAGCAATCAGTTATCCTGCCGACAAACCGCCGCCGATGCTCGAACAACACCGCCGCAGTCAACCCAAAATTCGCATTAAGGAAATTACTCCATCCACAACGGCAGCACGAAGCGAGTCAACCGAAGTGGTTCTTGCCGCCGTTATCGACTCTCCGCCATTAGGCGGTTTTGTGCCCTGGATAGTCATTTCGGTTACGGACGCGGATTTCGGCGGGGATTTCAACGCATATTTTTCAGACTCTGTCGTGGGCAATTACCTTACACCAAATCCGCAGACCGATTATGCTATAGGAATCTATGATACAGGTGCCGGCGTTAACCTTATCAGTGACGGTGATGCTGTAAAGACGGGCATCGATGGTGCGGGCTTAATCACTTCTTTAGAAATAGAATTAGTCGGAGCCACCGGCTCGGCAATCACCTACACAACTAATCCTCTCGGTATCTTTATCGCAGGCCTGGATGTACTCGATTCGAACGGTATGCTTGTCGATGATTCGACGATGCTTGGTGAATATAATGTCTCCATTGCTGCCGGTGATTCCATAGAATCGCCGAACGTACCGACTGTAGTGGGTATGCCTATGGCGGTTCTTTGCAGTACGGCATTTTGCAACAATAAGCAGTTTCCAGTGACGGTTGACGGAAACGATTTTAACTCGCCTTATATCAGTTTTTACGCCCTGGATGATTCGTCCGTACCGTCCTATTCCAATATAATATATCTGGAGCTGCGCCCGACCGACGCCTCCGCGGTCCAATACTTTCCATGTTACGAGATTTTAGGTACTTGTGAAGGCGAGCCCGACGGAACACCACTTCAACCCTCCTTAATCTCGGGGCTGATGTATAACCAAAGTGTTTACTTTCTGCCGTGGGTGAACCTGGCGGACGGCAATGACGGCATCACGGGCCTTGACGAATTTTTGCTGGACACCGGCGCCCAAATTACCGTGATTAGCCGAACAATGGCATCAGGACTGCACCTCAGTACCAGCAATCCCGATTTCACTGTAGATGTAATAGATGTAACCGGCCAGGTCACCATTGAGCCCGGTTTTTTTATCGATTCACTCCAGATACCCGCCGACGGCCAATGGCTCGAATATACGAACGTGCCGGTCATAGCGCTCAACGTAGCTTCTCCGGAAGGCGGCTTTCTTGACGGCATCATCGGAACGAATCTTTTTGTCGATTTGAACTATGTCATCAAGGGCGGCGGTATGCAGGGACAGGGCTACAACCCGACACTCGAATTCGAACCGGCCTGCCGGATCATAGGCGATATAGTTCCAACGTGTTACAACTGCATAGTCGATTATTTAGACCTGGCCGAGTTCGTCAGCCACTGGCTCGAAGACGCAAACTCTCCCAATTGGTTTCCGCGGTGCGATATGGCACCTCCTTCAAGTCCTGATAACAGGATTGACTTCCTTGATTTTGCGGCTTTGGCGCAGCACTGGCTCGAGGAAATACAGCCTTAATGCACCTGTTGTTATATCGCAAAAAGTAATCACCCCTAAGCTGGATATTAATCGGGCTTTTTCAGTGAAGGCATTTGTTTGACAAATCGAAAATTTATCGATACCATTGAGTCTCCTGTTGGCACCCTTTAACTTTTTTACAGGAAGGTAAATGGGATACATCATCAATTGCACGTATCTGCTGATAGCTGCTGCAATAACTCCCCTCGTTTTGTATCGGATGGTCAAATACAAAAGATATCGAACGGGATGGTCCGACCGCTTCGGCAAAATTACCCGAAAAGACCCGGCACTAAAAAAATGCATCTGGCTGCACGCCGTTAGTGTTGGGGAAGTCAATGCGGCCCGAACGATTATCAAGGAGCTCGAAAACAGGTTCGGCAGTTATGAAATCATCATAACCACGACCACCGACACCGGCTTTGCACGCGCAAATGCCCTTTTCGGCGACAGCCATAAAGTCTCTTATTTCCCATTTGATTTTTCCAGCATAATGCGTCGCGCTTTCCGCGGAATCCAGCCTGCAATCTGCCTGCTTATGGAGCTGGAAGTCTGGCCCAATTTTGTTCAAATCGCGGACCGGCTGAATGTTCCCGTCGTTGTGATAAACGGCCGAATAAGTGATGAAAGTTTCTCGAAATACAAAAAGATAAAACCGATTGCCAGAACGATATTTCGAAGGCTAAGCCTTGTCCTTGCCCAGACCGAAGAATATGCCGAGCGTTTTAGACAGCTCGGCTGCCCTGAACGTAAAGTTATCGTTACCGGCTCACTGAAATACGACACCGCACAGATTGTCGATAAGGTCGAAGGCGCCGGCGAGCTTGCGAAACAGCTTAACATCGGCAGGGAAAGACTTTGGGTCGCAGGCGCAACCGGCCCGGGCGAAGAGCAGATTCTGCTGGATGTTTTCAAAAAGCTAAAAGCCGAAGACGACTTTGCGGACCTGCGGCTGGCAATTGTGCCGCGAAAGCCCGAAAGATTCGATGAAGTCGCTCAGCTTATAGAACAATTTGGCTTTCCGCTGATTCGTTACAGCCAGATAAAGGAGTTAGCAGCTAAGAACGAGCGACGGGTCACCAGCGACAAGTCACGAGTAATTCTCGGTGATACTATGGGTGATTTGAGGAAGTTTTATTCGCTTGCTACGGTCATTTTTGTCGGGCGCTCGCTTGTCCCGATGGGCGGCTCTGATATGGCAGAGGCCGCCGCCCTCGGCAAATGCATAATCTTCGGCCCTCACACCTTCAATTTCAGACATACGGTCGATGTGCTTCAGGCAGGCGAAGGCGCTATTATAATCAGTGACGGACAGGATTTGTTCGAAGCGATGCAAAAGTGTCTAAGTGAGCCGGCCTTTGCCAAACAAATCGCCCGCAACGGCCGGGAGGTAATCCGGCAAAACCAGGGTGCTACCGAAAAAAGCATAAAGGTAATCTCAACGTTGGTAAAACGCCACGAGTCAAGACCTTATTATGCGATATGAAAAATTCTCATAAGTGTATTGAGTATTGGTTGAAAACCTTTTCCCATAAACTTTTTTATCAAACTGGCCAATAATTAGATTACACTACTTTCATTTCGAGCGGACTGATATACCATACAACTGTCATTTTGAGTAAGCCGTGAACGGCTTATAGGTTTTATATCGCACACAAGCCAGATGTCTCGATTTCACTCGACATGACAAAAGAGGGCACACTACTGTCAATTCGAGCAAGCCAATATACCTTACAACTGTCATTTCGAGCGAGCCGAAGGCGAGTCGAGAAATCTGGTCCCGAAAAATTGTTCCTTAATCGCTTTTTTTTCTCAATGCTTAATATTTCCATCACTCCTATACTAATTTATCATTCACGAATGGCCTATCTTGGGTAAGGTCGAGTGAATGGAAAACCAACACTAACAAAGTAGATAATTTCCCTTGCTTTTCCTGATAATTCTCACAATAATGAATAACTTAGATTCTAGACTTATTGTTATCTTTGATATTAAAATATGACATATTTAATTACTTGATATTGCAGGCAGAAAAACATGGCTTATGATCCATTTATGATAAGTGTCAAATTTAAAGATGTGAGGATGTAATAGAATAAAGATAAAAAATATTTGTATTTGGTTTGCAGTTGGGTTTATGGTTGTTTTAACCATTATGAAACAGCAGTATGAAAGGTAAAGCGCCATTGATATATAAAAATTCTCTTAATTATATTAAAAAGTCTCCTCTGGTTTTTGTCTTTGGCGGAGCAAGAGGTATGGGGCTATGGATGGCAAAATTTTTGAAACGGAGAGGATGTAAAATTATACTAGTAGATACCTATGAGAAAACAAACGAGATCGCTCAGAAACTTGATATGGGTGGTGTTATCTTCTCCCCTAATGATTGGTCGTCCCTTCTTGCAAAAGATGGATATTTAGCTTGTGATATCGCTGTTATTGCAGTTCCAATAGATGTAACTGAAAATGTTATACAATTGGTGGGGCCCAAACTTCGCAACAGCAGTTTATTTATGGACGTCACTTCACTCAAGACCAAACCCATGAAAGCAATGGAGGAATGTGTGTCTCAAGGTGTTGCCGTATTAGGAACACATCCTATATTTGGCCCACGATTTGAGTCTTTTGTCGGGCAAACATGCATTGTTATACCAAGTAAAGTTTATCCACCAGGTATATGGCTTGAGTGGTGGCTTAGAACAATAGAGAAGGAAGGAGGTATAAGCGTCCTTTCAACCTCCCAAGAACACGATCAGATGATGGGATTCGTGCAGGTCTTAGTTCATTACTCACTAATGGTCTTCGGGGCAACAGTGGCTAATAGCAATATTGATATCGCGCGGAGCTATATCTTTAAGAGCCCTCTCTACGAGGTGATGATGGGATTGGTGGCAAGAATATATGGAGTATCAAATCCCGACTTATACTACAAAATACAGCAACAAAATCCTAATGGCATTTTTATACGGGTGGCTTTTAAGCAATACACAGAAGTTGTTTCTTCTATGCTATCTAAAGGTACAGTAGCAGATTACAGAAAGTTCGGTGTAAAAGTTCGTGAAGTTTTAGGCGAAAGCAATGTTGTAGCATCCTCTTTTCTTATTGAAAATATTTTTCAAAGTCTAGTGAAAGAAAAACAAGCACTACTTCAAATGAAGGGGCAATTGGTCTGTATACGTAATGAGGAGACAAAGAAAATACACTATGGTATTCTTGAAGAGGTATCTGCTGAAATGGTGGTCTTGCGGAAAAAAAAAGAACGTGTCATGATAAGTCTGAAAAAAGCTCGTTTACTAGGATCTAAGGATGTGAGTATCTGGGAAGTGGAAAACCTGCCTCGACACAAGAGAGTTTTCTCGTTCACTGCTCAACAAAATCTAAACCCAAAGTTTTTGGAGGAATTGGTAAGTGGCTGGCAAGGTATCGCAGTCGTTTCAGTATTTGGTATATATAGGGGCCCAAATGTTCCTGAAGGTTATAAGAAAATGTCCCTTTATATCGAAGTACCCAAATCTCCAACAGGTGATAATGCACTTAAAGAAATTGAGCGATTTCTTGTTGGAATTGGTTGCGTTGTTTAATAAGGAAAGTTCTGACCGAGGAAATAGTTATGAATACAGAAAAAAAAGCTATAGTAAATCCCAAGTTCTTATATTCTCACGGACTAGAGTTTAGCCTTTCAAGAATGAAAATACATAGCTGGAGTACACTCCAGACAAAACTCCCCAAAACTAATTTGGATGTCTTCTCTCTTTTTGGTCCCTCGGATTTAATATGCAGATACTACCATGCTGGGAATTTTACGGTTGAGGACCTAATGCGGGAGGAGAACATTCCCGAACCATTCTACTCGGATGTCAATAAGTTTCATGTTGAACGTATCGACAAGATCGAAGGAATTGAACTGGACTGGGAGAGTAATGTCAAGAAGACTCCAACATTAGCAGATTTGATAGCCATTGAAGCTCTCCAGAAAAACTGGGATGCTCCAAAAGCTAATAGGGAACAATTAATAAAACATAATATGATTCTGCCAGTACCTATTCAAAAATCTTCACAAAAAGAGCCTTTGTTAGCATTTATTTTCATGAAAATCTTGGGTTTCGATACAGCTGAAGGAGTGCAATTATGCCGTTCATACCTTAGAACATCCTTATTTAAAAATTGGTGGTCAAACATCCGGGGCCTATTTTGGGGCTATCCCCATGCACATTATCAATGTGTGGTTGAGTTGGAGGTAGAGAACCTAACAACACTAGTTAGATTTGTTATGGGAGACCTACAAAAAAGTTTCCCAAAAGGAGTGGAAACAGCTACTAACATCGTTATTGAACATCTAGCCACAGGGAGTATCAAAGTGCGTCAACTATTCAAACGACTACCTGAAAAATTCGAATTTTATGGAATGGAAGCACTTACTTTGGACAAAATATTAGATGAGAAAACGGAAGGTCCACATGTCGAGTTCAAATCGAGTTTAAGATGGGATTACAAGGAAAATCGCGTTAACAAGGATCTTGTCTGGACTGTAGTAAAGGAAATATCTGCTTTCATGAATACTGAGGGTGGTGTTGTACTGATCGGCGTAAACGATAGTGGAGTGGTTGTTGGTATAGAAAAGGACTTAGAATCTCTGAGTAAATCCAATATTGATGGTCTTCGTTTAACTCTGGCACAAGGAATTACCGACTACCTCGGCGCAGAATTTATACGTAATATAAATATAGTTTTTGCACGTAGGCAAAATCAACAGGTGTGTGTTGTACGTGTTCAAAAAAGTAATAAGCCTGCATACATTAAGTCTAAAACAAAGAAAGATAAAGAATTCTACATCCGCACGGACAATTCCTCACGACCTCTCGACATGGAAACGGCAATAAGTTACATAAATATGCAATGGCCACTGCTGAGTTGAAAATCACCAAACAGGATTAGACAAGCAATCTTTTCGCTACTGCTTCGATATGTTCCGGCCCGGTTCCGCAGCAGCCGCCGATTATGTTTATACCGGCCGAGTGTATCTTCTGTGCCGCCGCCGCAAAATCCTCAGGCAGGACTTTATAGACCGCTTTGCCGTCAACCAGCTCCGGCCTGCCCGCATTAGGCTCCGCAAAGATTAGAACATCTGCGCCCGATTGCTTCACTATTGATGCATATTTACCCGATAATTCGGTATACTCATCGAGTGTTGCTGAGCCGCAATTAAAACCTACTGCATCAACTCCTAATGAAACCGCTTTCGATATTGCCGATTCGACATCGACGCCCATCATAGTCTTAAAGCCGTTGCTCGTATGGTCGAATGCGAACGATGCAAATACGGGCAGCTGTCCGCTTACCGACTTGACCGCTTCGATTGCAATCCCCGCTTCATCGAGGGCGGTCATCGTCTCGATTATAAAGCCGTCAACGCCGCCGGCCAGCAGCGCCTTTGCCTGCTCGCGGAAAGCCTCTTTTAATTCGTCGGCCTTCAGCATCCCGACCGGCTCGAGAAAATCCCCGCTCGGCCCGATATCACCCAGGACATACCTTTCTTCGCCCGCGGCACGACGCGCAATTTCGGCTCCGGCGGTATTTATCTTCTCCACAAAACCCTCCAGCTTATGCCTGGCCTGAATAAATCTGTTTGCACCGAACGTGTTGGTTAGAACCGCCTCACTGCCCGCTTTGAAATAATCCCGGTGAATCTCGCAAACAACCTCGGCCGAGTCAACGTTCAGGTAATCGTTGCCTTTGCCTGCCTCGAGTCCACGGGCAAATAACTGCGTACCCATCGCACCATCAAGCAGAAATAGTCCCTGCCTTATACGTTCGTTTAGTTTCAGTCTTGCCATTATGAATCTTTCTATATGGTGGTTGCTTTATCGATACTCTCACTGGCCGATCAACTCACAGTTTTGTCCAATTTTGTAGACGTGTTCGAAGCCTTTGGGCTCGGGACGTGAAAATATAACGTTGAGCTGTTCCTTGGAAAAGTCTTCCGGCTGTATCGAACGCAGTTTGATATTTATAAAGTCGTTTTTATTATCTTTACCTGACCGGACTATCTTGATAGTTCGCGGCGCTAAGAAGCCGCTTTTCGTTCGCCTGTATTGTTCCAGCATAGTTATCAGAACCATATGTCCTTTCTCGTCGAAGTATTCAATCCGTCGGACCATATAATCACAGCAACTGATGTATATCCGCTGAATTTTGTTGCCGTTGGGGGCCTGTTTTTCAAGGACGTCAAAAATGCCCTTGTTATATAAAGACCAGCTTTCGTTGTTTTCGATTTTTACGACTCCCAGCGCCTGCATCACGTTATAAGGATTCAGGTCAATCACCTCAACGCAGTTTTCCATCTCACGGAACCGGCCCCACCAGTAAGTACTCATCTTCTCGGGCTTTAGCCACGCCCAGAACTCTCTTTCATTGGCCCCGAGTACTATTGCCCTGGGCATAAACAGCGGCCCTCCTTGAATATAAATCCGGTTCGGCGGAAAAACTCTGACCTTTATTGGAAAACGTTCCTTATTTTGCTTCCCATCTTCTGTATAGTATCGCATGTTGCATTCGCCGTTTGCCTTTAAGGGTATTATGCTTTCCGAGTGTGCTTTTACTGCTGCAATTGCATCGTCCCTGGTATCCTTTCCCGGACAGATAGAAGGAAGACGGATTGCAATCTGCAATGGCAGTTCTGAAATGCAACCACTCAGAAGTATAACCGCAATTATAACTAACCATTTTTTCTCTGAATGTTTAAGCAAACTCGACAATGATAATCCCTTAAATTTTTTGTAATATACAGCCATATTTAACTTGTGGTTTGTCATTCCCACCCACATCTATGTGTCGAATAAACTCCGTCGGCAATCCAGCTCTATCGAAGAGCAGGATTGCGAACTCGTCGGGTCGCTCGTCTCGGCAAAGTGCATTCGGCCAAACTCAGCCGAAGCCCGCCGAGCCGCCGGCAAGCCCGCCGGAGTCTAATCAAGGGTGAAATGGCAAATCCTTAAATCACGCCTGACAAAACACTAACAGCTCAGCTCAGGTTATTCTATTTATTTTTCTGCCGTATTAATCTCGGCCGGATGCATCCGGCGAGCTTGTAACCATCAGGACGGGCTGGTGGCCGGCAAGTTTTGCATTTCTCTTTGAAATTATTTTGAAGTAAGACCACTTGATAAAACCGCTGGCCGCAAAGCTGCAGAAAATCAACACCAACGCCGCCTGCAGATTCCAGATAATCAGGACCAGAAAAGCCAGCACACGAATCAAATGTGCGAACGGTTTTCTGCCCTTGATATACTGGTTGACAACATGGGGGTATCTGATTCTGCTAATCATCAGTAGTGAAAGGCCCAGAATTATAAACGGCAGCGAATAGATTATAGCTATTTCACTGACCTGATAAGGCAGCGAATTCTGGTTGGCCAACTGGGGCAGCATATCCTGGTGAAAGATTATTAAGCTGACGATGACGCCGCCGGCCGCCGGCGTCGGCAGACCCATAAAGCTCATATGCTTCGATTCATCTTCTTCGTTTTCAACGTTGAAACGCGCCAGCCTTATGGCCGCGCAGCACATATATACGGCGGCGGTGCCCCAGATAAACTTGCCGGGAAAGCCCACAAAAGCAGGATTCGGCTCGGCAATGCCGACTAGTTTGTATTCCAGAACCTTGAGCATCAGAAACGCCGGGGCCACACCGAAGCTAATCATATCACAGAGGCTGTCGAGTTGTCCACCAAAGCTGGAGGTGCTCTGACTCATTCGAGCCAGTCGGCCATCGAGCACATCGGCAAGCATCGCCAGAAATATCATATATCCGGATATCGCGAAGTATGTCAGTTGCGGCTTCTGGAAGAAAAATCTCTCTGTCTCGGCAATGGCGCCCTTGCTCGCAAAGCCGATGGCCGCGAAGCCGCACAGCCCATTCAATAACGTGATTAGTGAAGGCAGGACGGTGATATTCCTCAATCGTTGCCTGCGGACGCGACGCAACAATTCTCGCTTCGCAAATTCCGTTTTTAACGGGCTCACTTTTATCCCCCGAAAAAGCTTGGTATTTTGTTTTTTCAGACCTCTTCCTTCGGATGGCCGGCTTGATTTCCTTCACATTCATATCTGACCAGAACGTTCAGGCCGGCCTTGACCTTATCACCGACTTTAACAAGGCACTTTGCATTTGGGCGTATCGGCAGATAAATCTCGGCTCTCGAGCCGAATTTTACCATACCGAACTTCTGGCCGCCACTAAAATTTTGGCCCGGCCTGGCCTCACAGACAATTCGGCGGGCTATTGCACCGGCTATCTGACGAACCAGTAGTCTGTCGGTCGGCTCATCGAGACGGGTTAGTGCAATATCGTTTGCTTCATTTACTTGGGACGAGATTAATTTCATGGCATTCTTGTATCGGCCGGGTTTGTGTGTAACTTTTTCGATTTTCACCGCACAGGGGAAGCGGTTAATATGGGCATTGAAAATGTCCATAAATATCCCAACCCTAAGCGCCCGGCCCTGAAGAAAGGTGTTTTCTTCTACAACCTCGATATCCATTATTTTGCCGTCGGCGGGAGCAAGCAGAACGTCCTTATCTGCCGGTACCACGCGGTATGGGTCGCGGAAGAAAGCCAATACTATGATAAAAACGGTCAGCAAAATCACTTCGAAGGCAATGACGATCCCGGTCGCAAGAAAATAAATACCGGCCAAAATTACAAGAATCATCATGCCGATTAGCATAACCGACAGAAGCACAACGTCCGGCAGACCATATTTTGTAAGTGGAATTCGCACGAAAAATATAATAACCCGGATTGAACAAACAAGCAAGAACCCCGCATGCTGCTTTAAAAAATAAGAATATTCAGTAGTAGGGTGGGGCCTCCTGCCCCGATTCTATCGGGGCGCTTTGCGGAGACGAGTGCCCCACCAATTTTTCTTCGTTCAGCCACTCTCTTTCGGCTTGAATTTTATATCCTGAAGGCGGCTCTTTTATCATTTGTGATGTTCTAAAGGCTCAGTCGAGCTGGCTTATTATATCGTCCGGGATGTCGAAGTTGGCGTAGGTGTTCTGAACATCGTCGTTGTCCTCAATCGCTTCCATCAGACCGAGGATTTTTCTTGCGGTCTCCAGTTCGGTAACTGGCACCGTATTCTCAGGAACCATAGAAATTTCAGCGACCTGCACCGGCACTTCCTGGTTCTTTAAGGAATCCTTAAGTTGCTCATAGGCGGCCGGGTCACAGGTCAGCTCAAAAACTTCACCCGTATCCTGCATATCATCGGCGCCCGCAGACAAAGCGATTTCCATAAGTTTGTTTTCTTCGATGTCGGTGGTCGCAACGGTAATCAGACCTTTCTTGCTGAACATCCAGCTTACGCAGCCGCTCGTTCCCAGCGAGCCGCCCCGGCTCTCGAATATTTTCTTGATTTCAGGGGCCGTACGATGGCGGTTATCCGTCAGCGCCTCGACCATAATTGCAATACCGCCGGGAGCATAACCTTCGTAAAGCACCTCTTCGAAATTGACGGGGCCCAGCTCGCCGGTACCTTTCTTGATGGCCTTTGAGATGGTGTCCTTGGGCATATTGGCGGCCTTTGCTTTATCGATAGCGTAACGCAGCGATAAATTAGCGGAAGGGTCCGACCCGCCGGCCTTGGCTGCGACTATCAGCATCCGCACAATCTTACTCCAAAGCTTGCCGCGTTTCGCGTCAACCGCCGCTTTCTTGTACTTTATCCCGGACCAGTGTGAATGACCTGACATACTCGTAACTACCTATATAAATTAATGAATTATTTTGTTAAGCGGATAAGTGATTATTCCAGAAGCACCGGCGCGCTTTAGGGCAGGCACTATCTGCCGTTCGACTTTCTGCTCAACTATCACCTCCACGGCCACGTAGTCGGAATCGGCAAGGCTGGAAATGGTCGGGCTCTTCTCTGCCGGCAGAACCTTGAGGACTTTTTCGAGGCTGTCCTTTTTGATATTCATTTTCAGGCCTACTCTCGTGCTGGCGTCTATAGCGCCGTTAAGCAGGATGGCGATATTTTCAATTTTTTCGCGTTTGAATTTGTCCTTCCACGCGTTTTTATTCGCAATAAACCTTGTAGTCGAGCTCATTACGGTATCCACGATGCGCAGGTTGTTTTCCTGCAGGGATGAGCCCGTCTCGGTAAGCTCTACAATGGCATCGACAAGATGTGCCTTTGCCTCGGTGGCGCCCCAGCTAAACTCGACTTTCACATTAATGTTCTTCTCGGAAAAGTAGCGTTTGGTGGCGTTGAGCAGCTCCGTTGCGATTAGTCCGCCTCGCAGGTCCTCGGGCTTTTTAACCTTTGATTCGTTGGGCACGGCCAGCACCCATCGGGTCGGGTTGGCGGTGGTTTTACTATAGAGCAGCTCACAGACCTCGTAAACGTCGGATTCATTTTCCTTTATCCAGTCGTAGCCGGTAAAGCCTGCGTCGAGAGCGCCGTCTTCGACATACCTGCTCATTTCCTGCGCTCGAAGAATAATCAGCCGGATTTCCGGGTCGTCTATTCGGGGAAAATAGCTTCTCTCGGAGGCTGTAACCTTGAAACCCGCTTTGGCAAACAGTTCGAACGTCGCCTGCTCTAAGCTGCCTTTAGGAATTCCCAGTTTTAGTATTTTTTCAGCCAATGTTTGTTCCTTATTTTGTAATGTTTGTGCCGTGTTTTTTGTTTTTGATGAAGATTAATTACATTACTTTTTCTTTTTGCTTATTGAGGCTTTTGTACGTTTTCGTTTCGGTTTGGATGCCGATTTGCGTTTTGTTTCACGTTTCTCGGCGGATTTCAATTTTGCCCGAACGGACCCTTTTTCACTTTCGCGACGAAGCAGCGAGAAAAACTCATGGGCCTTTGATGCCGGAATCTGCCTTGTCAAAAAAGCCTGTATCTCCGTCTCATTAGCGTCAGGATGGACAAAGTCTTGTTCTTTTAGATATTCCGTTATTTTTGCGGTTAGGGGCATAGTGTGTCCTTGCAGAGCGGTAAGCATCACGTAATCGCAGACGAAGGGACTTATGGCCTCAAGTTTTGACAGCGCCTGCCTGGCGGAACGTTTCCCCATCCCCTTCAGCACCTTAAGACTAATTATGTCATATCTTTTGTATATGGCATACAAGACCTGTGTAAGTATCGAGATGGTGTCTTTTATATCGCTGTTTTCTTTTCCAATAACGTCGGTAATCTCATCGGGTCTTGAGACCCGCAGGTCGTTCCAGTCAACGAAGTGAGAGGCCAGTTTTCGAACGGTGCTTTGGGCCCCGCTGTCTGTCATAATCTCACTTAGAATGGCCTGAATGACTGCGTCAACCGGTTCATCGAAAGTCACCTTCTGTACCTTCCCGTACTCGCGTTTTAATAACCGAAACAACTTTTGCAGTTTCGAAGAATAGTATCGACTGTTTTTCATAGGCCTCTCAGCAGATAAAATGTATTGTTTTCGAGAGCGGCTATTGCTCCTGCTCTTTTTCTTCGATTTCCTCAATGATTCTGATTGTATCCAGGCTTTTTTTCAGGTTTTCATCCTGGTGAAAATGCAGCACGGGACAAAACTTTGTCTGCATTCTCCTTGCCATCAGCGATTGAATCCTGCTTCTGGCGTGTTCTATTGCCTTAAAGGTTCTTACCTGTGCGGCTTCGTCTTTTCCCATTATGCTGATATTAACCTCGGCTGTACGCAAATCAGCGGGCATAGAGACACGAGTAACACTTATGAATCCCTCGATACGAGGGTCGCTCAAATGATTCTGGATGATTTCACTGACCGCCTCTTTTACGAGACGTGACATCTTTTCCTGTCTTCTGGAAGCCATAACAGCCGAAAGTCCATTGTAAAAAAGGAAAAATCTTTCTCGTTTTGTACTCGGTATTCAGCTCCCTTACAGTTTCCGAGCAACTTCAATAACTTCGTAAAACTCGAGTACGTCGCCTTGTTTTATATCGTCGAAGCCGGTTATCTTGATTCCGCACTCGAAACCGGCTTTTATCTCGCGAGCATCTTCCTTGAAATGACGCATAGATTCTATCGTAGCGGAGTTGTTAAAAACAATGTTGTCTCGAATAAGACGCACTTTTGCATTAATGTTTGCCAGCCCGCTGACCACGTGACTGCCGGCGACAGTTCCGAGGCCGGCTATCTTGAACGTATTTCTTACCTCGGCCCTGCCCAGTGTCTTTTCCTGCTTTTCGGGCTGCAGCAGACCTGAAATGGCGCTTTTCAAGTCCTCTGTGATACGGTATATGACATTGTACAGCCTGACGTCTATCCCTTTGTCCTCAGCCATCTTCGCCGCTTTATCTTCGGGAACAACGTTGAATCCGATGATTATGGCACGGGAAGCCTCGGCCAGCACGACGTCCCCTTCGGTAATCCCGCCAACGGCGGCGTGTAGAATTCTCACTCTGACCTCTTCCATACTGAGCCGGGTCAAATAATCGGACAGCACATCAACTGAGCCCTGAACGTCGGCACGCACAATAAGATTCAACTCTTTGATATTTCCGTCTTCTATATGGCTGAATAGATTATCAAGAGTAATCTGTTCACGTTTGGCAAGTGTTTTTTCTCTTGACTGCGTTTTGTTTTCTTCCGCAACCTGTTTAGCCTTGTTAAGCTCTTCAAGGCAATAGAATCTGTCCCCTGCCTGCGGCACATCATCCAGACCGGTTATTTCAACCGGCATCGAGCTTGTTGCCTCGCTTACATCTCGGCCGAAACAGTCGCGCAGCGTTCTGACTTTGCCGAAACTTTGACCGGCCAGAATTATATCGCCTTTGCGGATTCGTCCCTCCTTCACGAGTAGCGTGGCGACCGACCCTTCTCGCGGTGTCATTCTGGCCTCGATGACCCAGCCTGTGCCGGGTATCGAATTATCGCCTTTAAGGTCGAGAAGCTCGGAAACATAATCGAGGTGCTCTAATAAATCCTGTATTCCTTTGCCGGTAACCGCACTGGTCTGAACCACTTCTGTCTGTCCGCCCCAGTCCACCGCCGCCAGACCGTGTTCCGCAAGCTGCCCATAAACTCGATTTATATCGCAGCCGGGCAAATCTGTCTTGTTCAATGCTACCACAATGGGTACTTCAGCAGCAGTGGCGTGATGGATAGCCTCGATAGTTTGCGGCATTACGCCGTCATCCACTGCCACCACCAGAACCACGATATCAGTTATGTTAGCTCCCCTGGCCCGCATAGCAGTAAACGCCTCGTGACCGGGTGTGTCCAGAAAAGTAACCTTCTTGGTATCCCAGGAGACCTGATATGCGCCGATATGCTGCGTAATGCCACCGGCCTCGCCTTCGGCAACCTTGGCTGAGCGGATGAAGTCCAGCAAACTGGTCTTGCCATGGTCGACATGACCAAGCATTGTAACGACCGGGCATCGTTTTTGAAGGTTGCTTCGTTCGTGTTTTTCGAATTCCTCGTCTATTTGCTTTTCGAGCGAAAGCTTCTGTTCGGTAACAAGCTCCACCCCGAAGTCTATGGCAATAAGCTCGGCAATATCGGTACTTATAATCTGGTTGGCGGTTGCTATAACGTCTTGCTGCATTAACCGCTTGATAATCTCCGAGGTCTTTGTCCCAAGAGTGGCGGACAGGCCTTTGACCGTTATCGGCGAGGTTATAGAGATTTTTTCCGGCCTGGCTGGTGCGGCAAGTTCAGCACGCCGGCCTGTTTCAATCTTGCGGGATGGACGTAGCCGCAGACTCTCGGCACTGGCGGCTTGAACCCGTGCGCGCCTCTCCTCGATATCTCTCTGACGCAACCTTCGCAGCTGCTTTGGCCGCCTGATTAACTTCTCGTCCTCCTGGTCGTACTGACGGGTGTGCACTTTGGTTTTGTCGGCCTTTGACGGCTTCTTGCTTTTGAGACCCAGCTTGCTTTGAATCTGTTCATCATATATCAAAGGCTCAGTGACCGGCTCGTCGTATCTTGGCTTTGGTGGTTTTGGTTTTATCTTTGGCCTGGGCGGCTTTTCTACAACTTCAGGCTGCTCGAGACGCACGACGCGAGGACCAGTCAGTTTTGCCGGCTCGGGTTTCTCGAGAATTGGGCCTGCCGGGACTACTGGCTTAGCTTCCGCAGGCTTCTTTTTCCCTGCCTTCTTCCTTTTTGCAGCAGCTCTTTTCCTTTTAGGTTTTTTTTCTTCCGGTTTTGCTTCCGGCGGTACCGCCACTGCCGCCTCGCTTGCCGCTGCTTCCTCGGGTATCTCAACCGCAACTTCAGCCGTTGTTTCCTTCTTGACGACGGCCTTGCGTTTTCTCTTCTTAACGCGAACCTTTTTTAAATTGACTCGCTCGGTCGTCTCCACGGCCGTGGAGCTTTCGCTATCGCTGAACCATTCTTCGATGGTTGCAGCCAGGCCTGCCGAGATAGTGGACATGTGGTTCTTTACATCCAGACCTTCAGCCTGACACTTCTCAACAATAGCGGTGCTTTTTACGCTAAGTTTCTTGGCTAAAAGATATACTCTTGTGATCGCCAAACTAATTCTCCGTTACTAATATTTATAATACTAAGCAGGTGGTAGCCCCATCGGTTACTCGACTTGGGAGCTCTCTTCGGTCGGCTGCTCCTCCTGCATAATATTTTGTGCCTGGGTCTGGTCCTGCTTCGTCTCAGAAGCCTGCTTTTTTGCTTCCTCGGCGGCGGCCTCGATTATTTCCTGGGCAACGGATTCGTCAATACCAAGCTCTTTAATTAAAGGCTCAGACCCGACTTCTTCGAGGTCCAGTACTGATATCAATCCCAGCGCGATTAGCTTATCGACCAGCGTATCGTCGATGCCTTTGATGTTAGTAAGACTATTAGCCAGCCGTTCAACCTCCTGGTTATATTCTTCAGGTGTTAATATGTCGATATCCCAGCCGGTTAGGCGGGCGGCCAGGCGAACATTCTGGCCGTGCTTGCCTATGGCGAGGCTGAGCTGGTCCTCGATTACCACAACGGTTGCTCGCCCAAGCTCGAAGCACAGGGCGATTTCGCTTACCTTTGCGGGCATAAGAGCATTGCCGATGAGAATCTGGGATGAGTCGTTCCATCGCACGATGTCTATCTTTTCACCGCCGAGTTCATCGACGATATTTCTTATGCGGCTGCCCCTTACACCTACGCATGCACCGACGGCATCTACCTTGTCGTCGAGTGAGGCAACCGCGATTTTTGTCCGGTATCCCGCCTCACGGGCCAGCGCACGCAGCTCGATAATATTCTCGGCAACCTCGGGCACCTCGAGCTCAAAGAGTCTTCGGACAAAGCCCGGGTGAGTTCGGGAGAGTATGATTTTAACCTGGTTTCCCACTTCTCGCACATCGAGAATAAGTGCACGGACTCTCTCTCCGGGGTGATGTGTCTCGCCGGTGATTTGCTCGCTTTTTGGCAAAAATGCCTCGGCACGTTTACCAAGGTTGACCAGCAGGGTCCCGCTTTCGTAGCGAACTGCCGTGCCTGTTATTATCTCACCTTTTCGCTGGACATACTCGGCATAGATGCTGCTTCTCTCGTCGGCCTTTAGCTTTTGAATCATCACCTGCTTGGCGGTTTGTGCAGGAATGCGACCAAGCTGTCTGATATCGATCTCGGCATCATCTTTGAAGGTATGTATCTCACCGTTGTTTCGGTCGATCTGGACGATAATGTTTCCATCGGGTTCGCCGAAATGCTTTCTTGTCGCCGAGACCATTGCCGCTTCGAGGTCTACGAATATTGACTCTTTATCGATGTTCTTGTCTTGAGCGATATTCTCTACAATTCTTAGGAGTTCCTGATTCATTAGCTTATTGTCTCTCCTAATTATACACCAAAAAAAAAATGGAAACCGGCCGGTTTCCACTTACGCAAGCAACTCACCTTAGGACAATTAGATTCGCTATTTTCTCATGGTGCCCTTCCTCATAGTAGCGATACACATTTCTCGGACCTCACACTGTCTAAATACGGTTCGGTCCCAGCTCCCATTTTCCGGGCATTGCCGGCCGCGGTATGGCGGCAGAATCCCCGTCCAATGGGCCCTGTTTCTTTTTGTCCCGTGGCCGCAAAGCGGAAACGCAGACGGCAGGGCCGCTGCCCTGAAAAACGCGCAGCGGAGCACGCCAATTTGACGGCTATCCGACTGCACGACTATAATATCCTATAGATTCCATTTCAGCACCTCGGCTCAACGTGCTTCAGAGCAGAAATTATAGCTCAATGATTTCCTCTGTCAAGATATATACAATATTGCTTTCGGTTTTTATCACGCCAATATTAACCTGCAAGCTAAAAAAACTGTTTAAAGATGCCGGACCGAATAACGCCCGTTTCAATACTGAAAATCCCTATTTTAACTTGTCTTTACCATCTCAAGGCCTGCACATTCGGTTCATTGACCGGATTGAAGCCTACTGTTAGTCTCGCGGACTCGATATTTATCTCGTCTATCTGCACTTTTCTGCGAGCAATTTTCAGCACAGGCAGAAACGGCCTTTTGTCGAATAGGGCCCCTGCAATACGGCTGCGCAGGTCGGTGGTGTATATATCGGCCATACTCATACGGTGTTGGTACATTTTTTGCCCGATTATTTTGGCAACAATGGTAAGATTCATAACACCAACTTTCATACTCTCGACATTCAGATGCAGCAGTCCCTGCTCATCGAGCCTGGGGTGTATCTTGGCGGTAATGACAAACTCCACCCCCTTGAGTTTTACCGGCCCCATTATTAAAATATTTTCAGGTGTGAAAAAAACCTGCGGCGTTTCAAAAATCACATCGTCAAATATTACGGGCCATTTTGCGCGAGCAATCGCATCATTAATCCCGGCCTGCTCAATCACCACCTCGAACGGCCCGTCCTCCTGGGCATTATTGTAAAGCTCGGACAGCAATTCGTGCGTAAGGTAGGGGCTTACCTCGTTATTGTTGGCTGGCTGAGGTGGATGATACCTGCCGGGTCTGTATAGCAGCATAGTAATAAATATGGCTGCTACGAATAAATCCACAGCGAGCAGGATGATTAATTTTCGTTTTCTTTTTTTGCTGATTTTCAAGCCCGTTCCCTCGGTATCGGCCTTAAAGGCCTACAAACTCCCCACTCTGGGTAGTATTGTACCATTTGGTGCCCGTTTTTCCTCGTCTTTTCTGACCTGAAACGCACAAAAACTAAGCCCAAATTCCCAATCTATCAAGAAAAAAATAACGTTATGACGTGAGGCGGGATTTTCTTTTTTACGCCGCGTGAATCCACTATAATCAAATTAATAATCAATCGAAGATGTTCTTTCTAGTCCGAAGCTCCGCGAAAACTTCTGCATCACCGGCATTCGGCATATTAACAGCGGCCTTAATCGCCGGTGCGTTTGCCCGAAAAAAAACGTTTGTTTGCTTTTCCCGGGCAATTGTTGTCGGCAGGGCGGAGATTGCCCCCTTTTGTCTTATATCCTCGAGCAGCTTTTGGATAAGCCGGTTTCCCGGCTCGATGACCAGAGCGAATTCGTAGTTACTTTCCGTATAGTTATGGCCGGGATATACCAGCGTGCTTTCGGGCAGGGCCGAGAGTTTCTGCAAAGATTCCCACATAGTCTTCATATCATTTTCAATCGGCCTTCCGCAGCCTGCAATAAATAAGGTATCTCCCGTAAATAAAATGCCTTCGCCGTCACTCGAAGGCTCGATATAAAAGCAGACCGAGTCGGCGGTATGGCCCGGCGTTGTTATGATTTTTACCCGGCAGTTATCGAAGTTTAGTGTTTCGCCGTCGGCCGGGCCCCGGCTTCCTTCGATGACGGCGCAGCCTGTTTTATCTTTAAGCTCTTTTATGCCGGCATTGTGGTCCCAGTGATGATGGGTTGTAAGCGCACCGGCCAGTTCCAGGTTATGCCTTTTTAATTCTTTGAGTACCGGCCCGGCCTCTGCCGGGTCGACAGCGATTGCCTTATTTTTCCCGTATGTAAAAAGATACATATAATTATCACTCATGGCCGGTATTACGATTACGCGTTCCATATCAACTCCATCTTTGCAGTTTTATAAATCCTAAGCAGTTTTCATCAACAATTCAAGAACAGAAAACTGCCCTTAGCCCCGGCGCGCCGGGGTCGAACGGGCCCTTAACGAAAATAATTCAAGAGATGATATTGTACCTTTGCTTAGCCCCGGCACCTGTGGCCGGGGGTATTGTTTTTTTTCGTGATTTCACCTCCTTGTCATTGCGAGACCTCGAAGAGGCCGTGGCAATCTCCTTTTGTCACCCCGGATTCAACTGGCGATATACTACATACGAACGACGAACGACGAATTCTTTTTCCGGAAAATTCAGGTAAGCGAACTCGCCGTGATATTCCCTCGCCGCCGCGTCGTACGCCTTCGCGGCCTCAATCTCACTCTTAAAACGACCAAGATGTATATTCCTTCCTTTCAATCCTATTGTAGCCTCCCATTTACGTTTTCCCTTATGCCAGGAAACTCCTTTATATTTCGAACTACTTGCACATGAAAACTTCTTTCTGTTGCACATATTCTGCGAATGCGTCGCCTTTCGAAGGTTAGCGCTCCTGTTATCCATACCATCATGGTTGATATGGTCAACCAGCATTCCCTTGGGCACTTTGAGAATCTCCCGGTGCATAGATACGAGCTTCTCTTTTCCTGTTTTGCTGTCTGTCACGAATCCTTGCGTATAAAAGCTGTTGTTGTTTTTTCTTTTTCCCACAAACCATTCGTATTTTTGCAATCGCTCGTAATCAGCAGGGTCCACCTTTGCGTAGTGGGGCTGCGACATACGAATCATGCGAAAGGCGTAGCCGTAGCGGATTTTGCGGTATCTGAGTATCAGCCGCACAAGCACCTTATAAATCAGCTCCGGCAGGAGTATCCTTACACTTACACGAATTTCTTGCACTCTTGTCCTACCAATAATCAATCATCAATAATCTATAATCATTCGTTTTTCCGCCTTCGGCGGAAAAACGCGCCCCCCACTATTGGCTCAACCTGCGCGTTTTGGCGAAATTTCAGCCATTTTTTTGGTGTTTGAAAACGCTAAGTGCTTGCTATATAAAAAGATAAAATTTTTTGTTTTTTTCGAAAATGCGCAAAAACCACCTGCGCATTTTGTGCTATCTGTCTTTATATACTCTACATTGTTAGGAATGATTTCTTTGATGTTTACTCTGATTTTTACAGAAGTGTGTATCTTATATCTTCCTGCGATATACGAAATACGAAATGCGATATACGAACTATGCCACCTGCGCATTTTGTGCTATTTATCTTTATAAGTCTGAAAATACCAGGAACCCTCGCCCATACCCCCTAATCCCCCGCCTTCGTCGGCACCCCCAACTTAACACTTCAAACTCGACATTCAGCAGCATCGCCCTGCGATTGCCTATATACTTATCTTTTTGGCAACACGGGGTCATAGTCTTAGTTCTAACAATCTGTCTAATAGATAGTTTTCCTGTTCTTGCTAGATCTTCCTATGTGGGTATAATGGACTATATAATAAATATTTGGAGAATAATTGAACAATAGGAGATATAGAAAAAATGCAATTACAATTGATTACTTATACTCAATTTGAAGGTCAACCTGAAGAATGGAGAATAAAAGATTTTTCCTTTGGTAATATTAATTTAATTGTAGGAAAGAATGCGACTGGAAAATCAAGAACGTTAAATATAATAAAAGTTTTAGGAAATCTTATATCAGGAGACAATAAACTTGTATACAAATCTGGAGACTACAAAGCCACGTTCGACAAAGACGGGAAACAAATCACGTATTTTTTAAGATATGGGGAAAAAGAAGTAATAAAAGAAAAATTAGTTATTGGTTCTGATATAAAATTGGATAGAGGTCCTGATGGGAAAGGTACAATTCATGCTGAGGAATTAGGTCATCCTATTAATTTTCAAGCACCTTTAAGCGAACTTGCCTGCGTAAGCAGGAGAGATAGTGTGCAACATCCTTTTTTTGAAGATTTATATAAATGGGGCAAAAAGCTTAGATGCTATTGCTTTGGAACACAACTTGGTAGAGATCACTTTGCAGTATTTAAAGATGAAAAAGAAGAAAGTGAGATCAACTTAAAGAATACTGATCAAACTGTAATAATATTTAAGAAAGGTCGAAAGAAATATGCAAACGAATTTGTCAATAATGTAAAAAATGACATGACACAAATTGGGTTTTATCTTAATAAGATTGATATTGGTCGTCCCAACAGTATAACATTTCACGGAGGAATTGGCCAACCACAATGTATTTTATTGAGGGAAAGTGATCTAAAAGGAACAACAGATCAAAATTCAACTTCTCAAGGCATGTTCCGAGCCTTATCGCTTATTATACAGTTAAACTATTCTTTACTGGCTAGTATACCTAGTTGCATATTAGTAGATGATATTGGTGAAGGTTTGGATTACGAAAGGTCTTCGGCTTTAATCAAGCTGTTAATAAACAAAGCTAAGGAATCCCGTGTACAGTTAATTATGAGTACTAACGATCGTTTTGTCATGAATAACGTCCCCTTGGAATACTGGTCTATAATGCAAAGGTTTCCAAATGAATCAAAGATTTATAACAACAGAAATTCAAAGAAGCAATTTGAAGATTTTGAGCTAACCGGTTTAAATAATTTTGATTTTTTTACCAGTGGAGCCTTCGAGGAACATAATCCAACCAAATGAAAAAAGTGGCTATATTTACAGAAGGTCAAACTGAACTAATCTTCATACGCTATCTTGCTGGCATAGAGTTCGGTTGGGATAAAATAAGCGTTAGATGTATAAGTTTAGCCCGTAGTGACAATTCTCTAGCGGGATTAAATTGTGAAAATCCACAAGCCGATTTTCTTTTCCAGATTATAGAAGTTGGTAATGATGAAGGCGTTTTGAGTAAGATAAAAGAGCTTGAAAAACGTCTTTTAAAAAGTGGTTTTGAGAAAATATTTGGTTTGAGAGATATATATTCAGAAGCATACTTGAAACGTGTTGGCAGAAAAATCGTTCCTGATATCATAAATCGCTTCATCGAAAGCACTATGCTTATAGTCCAAAATATGAGTTCCCCTGATAAGGTCAAGTTTCACTTTGCTATTATGGAAGTGGAAGCATGGTTTTTGGGAATATGTAATATTTTCGAAAAAATAAATACCAAGCTTACAGTACAATATATTGCAGAAAAGCTACAATTCAATCTCGATGAGATAGACCCCCAAGAAAAATTCGTTAGACCTTCCGAAAAGGTAAATCAGATTTTTCAATTGATTGGGCGTAAATATGACAAATCAAGAGGTGATGTTGAGATAATATGCCGCGAGATCGATAGAAATGACATCCAAGCAATATTAGAAAGCAACCGATGTCAATCCTTCAAAGGCTTTTATACAGACATTACATCATTCTAATATTATGACAGATTATTACTGGATATAAAAAAGAAAATAATCCGCTGCTGCCTCCAGTTCGGAAATCATTTTACTCATACGCCTACGGCGTACTCACTGGTTGTTTCCTCATCGCGGCCTCCGGCAGCATCATGCAGAGATTCACAAACCAGATTGAATAACGAAAACTTGCCTCGACAGCTTGCTTTAGTTAAAATTGTACTGTAGTAGCTTTTCTGAGAAAGGTCATTATGAACTGGAAAAAAGGGACAAACAGGCTTGTTTGGGTGATATCAAGTCTTTCAGCCTCCTTTATTTTACTTTTCGGAAACTCACGGATGAAAGTCACGGGATTACTAAATGCATACACTAATAAACAGGCCGAAGAAAGCTTCTTCTGGGCGATAGCCGCTTTTGGCTTCGTTTGGTTGCTATATGGGCTGTCACTTCACATATATAAGGGATTTCAGGACGAAAAACCTATAAGTGAGAAAACATTTACAAACGAAATCCCTATACGTAAAGGTCCTTCTCCAAAAACTCCTTTTTGGCAATGGATAACTGGAAAATTTCCACCAGAAAACGATCCCTACAGAAAAAAGGCAACTAAAAAAAATAAATAAATCGATTTTATGATTGTCGTTGCAAAGCTTACATACCCTGAGTTTGTGGAAGGGCTAACTACATAAAGGCCTTCACACATTCTCTGAACACTTCGCCGCGATGTTTTCGTCGCTCGTTACCCGTGACTCGTCTCCTTCGACCCCGCTCAGGACAGGGCTCGCCAGTTGAAAAAGAGGATGTTTTTAGATTGCCGCGGCCCTAAAGGGACTCGCAATGACATACTAAATCCTAACCGCTATCCACTCTACGCCAAGAAAATAATTTTTAATTGATATATTCTCTGTGTCCTCCCTTCGACTTCGCTCAGGGCAGGCTGTGCCCTTTTCTGCATCCCGATTCAGTGTATCGGGGCTGTGGCTATAATTTCATTCGTGTTAATCTGCGTCAATCCGCTGTTAATTAATCGCTGTGGCTAATAAAAAACTATTTTTCTTGCCGGTTTGGGCGAATCGAACATATCATAACTTGCTGCCATTTACGGCACCGGTTTTATTGGTGAATACAAGCTGTGAAAGGAGAAATAAAAATTGAAACATAAAAAGCTTGCAATTGGATTGATAATACTTGCTGTCGCGGTATTGTCGGCAATGTTTCTTCGAAGGTATTTCTGGGACGTTATTAATCTGAAGTATTCAATGCCAAGAGGCAATTTTCTGCAAGCAAGCATTGTTGGCCTGGATGGTAAAGGCAAAGTAAGTTGTGTAAATTTCAGGATACCGGATGACCGAATCCAGGAATTCGAGGAAAAATTCAGGGAATGTATCGAGAAGGCAAGGCAGGATAAAGGTCTTACCCCGGTTGGCTTCATAAAGCAAAATCAGCTAAGGATAATTACAGATAAGGGCAAGTATGCGATGCATATTGTCTGGACTGATGAGGATGTCCTGTTTGACGGATGGTGGCGCACACTGGAGTCATGGGAGTTCAGAAAAGTCCTTTTTGACATGGGAATGAGCTTTAGGACTGAACATAATTATGTAATTCCATCAAAGGACCAGATGGTAGCCATTTTATTGTATCCCCCCAGGATATCCCCGCCCCTGGCACTTTTCGGCGACAAAAAACTGGCGGAAGAGCTTTTGTTTGAGCCACAAATAATGGATGAACCCAACTTGCCAGAAGGCGTTGCAGATTTGCACAAATTTATGCAGCTCAACAGATTCGGGGTAAAGACCAAAAGAGAAGCGGGAGAATGGATTACCAGTAAAGAGCTCAAGCCAGCGAAGATATTCGAAGGCCGCGTCTGGCTGGAAAAAATAGTGAATGCGTATGAAATCGCTCTCAAAGAAGCCCGGGAAAGGGAAGAGTACTTCCCTGCAAAAGTGGACAATCCTGTCGGCAGGATTGTGTTTATGACTCGTGATGAGTTTTATTGGAAAAGATTCGGTATTGGCGATAACGTCGTTTATGATGATTACATAAAATCGGGGCAACTCAAAAAATTCTTTGACGAACTCGGCTTGACGAAAGAATTATTGACGCAAAAGCCAATCGAGGAACCATAGCGGCCGAATAAAACACTTTACCGAGACACGCTGTTGTTACCTACGGTTCGGATTCCAATTTTCCTGAGACCGTAGGTCGAAATCACGATTTATCGGGGCTGTGGCTATAAAAGAATCCATGCATTCTTCGCACTAACTGTTATTAACAGCTAGTGAATGTTTTTCTCCCTTGAATCAATCCCGTTTCTAAAAAACAATCTCTTTATTAGCGCTACCTGTTATTGACAGATACTGAAATTCTCTGAACACTAAACGCTACACGCTCTACGCCAAGAAAATAATTTTTAATTGATATATTCTCTGTGTCCTCGGTGGACTCCGTGGCTATAATTTCATCCGTGTTAATCTGTGTGAATCCGTGTCTAATAATTGCTTTGGCGTTCGTTGCGCAGCGACCGTGGACGAGCCTGAAAGATGGAGTAAAAAATGATTTGCGGGAATCTTCAGGGCGTGGAACACAAAAGGCCCCTTGGGCCATAGCCAAAACTAATCTCTGAGTTCTCTGTGCCCTCCGTGGCTAAAGTATATTTGAGTCTATTCGTGTTGACCTGTGCCCTTGTGCCTTAGGTATTAGGTATTCGTGGCTAATTAGGTATCCATGTTTAATAATCAGCAGTGTAAATCCGTGTCTAAAAACTATTTCAACTATTTTCTTGCCGAATGGGGCCGGCATGATTATAGTTAGGAAGCGCGAACTTGTAAGAAGGCTAAAAATGTCGACCAGGAGCGCGGCAAAACCTACGCGGCCCACGACACACCCACCGGCCGGCGAGTATTTATGCACGACGTCATAATGGGCCTCGATACCCTCGAAGATGAATCATTGAATTAATCCGTCTAAGGCGTACTGAATTTTGACAATTAAGGGCGGGTAAATTGGGGCAGGCAATTATTAAAATCGTTCGACTTAGTGACGTGGATACTGTCAAAACTCCTTGAAAGCGAGGTCAAAAATGCAATTTTTAGATATCCCCACAGACTCTACGGCACGGGTTTTATTTATGAATACAAGCTGTGAAAGGAGAAATAAAAATTGAAACATAAAAAGCTTGCAATTGGATTGATAATACTTGCTGTCGCGGTATTGTCGGCAATGTTTCTTCGAAGGTATTTCTGGGACGTTATTAATCTGAAGTATTCAATGCCAAAAGGCAATTTCCTGCAAGCAAGTATTGTTGGACTGTACAACGATGGTAAAGCCAGTTATGTTTGGTTCAGGATACCGGATGACCGAATCCAGGAATTCGAGAAAAAATTCAGGGAATGTGCCGAGAAAGCAAGAAGAGAGGATGAAGGCCCGACTCCGGTTGGCATCGGGCACTTCAATCAGCTAAGGATAATTACAGATAAGGGCAAGTATGCGATGCATATTATCTGGACTGATGAGGAGGTCCTGTTTGACGGATGGTTTAGCGCACTGATGTCAAGGGATTTTAGAAAAGTCCTTTCTGACATGGGAATGAGCTTTAGGACTGAACATAATTATGTAATTCCATCAAAGGACCAGACGGTAGCCATTTTATTGTATCCCCCCAGGATATCTCCGCCCCTGGCACTTTTCGGCGATAAAAAACTGGCTGAAGAGCTTTTGTTTGAGTCACAAATAACGGATGACCCCAACATGCCAGAAGGCGTTGCAGCTTTGCTCAAATTGAAGCAGCTCCAATCATTCGGGGTAAAGGCCAAAAGAGAAGCGGGAGAATGGATTACCGGTAAAGAGCTCAAGCCGGCACAGATATTCGAAGGCCGTGTCTGGCTGGAAAAAATATTGAATGCGTATGAAATCGCGCTCAAAGAAGCCCGGGAAAGGGAAGAGTACTTCCCTGCAAAAGTGGACAATTTTGTCGGCAGGATTGTGTTTATGACTCGTGATGAGTTTTATTGGAAAAAAATCGGTATTGACGATAACGTCGTTTCTGATGATTACATAAAATCGGAGCAACTCAAAAAATTCTTTGACGAACTTGGCTTGACGAAAGAATTATTAACGCAAAAGCCAATCGAGGAACCATAGCGGCCGAATAAAACACTTTACCGAGACACGCTGTTGTTACCTACGGTTCGGATTCCAATTTTCCTGAGACCGTAGGTCGAAATCACGATTTATCGGGGCTGTGGCTATAATTTCATTCGTGTTAATCTGCGTCAATCCGCGGTTAATAATCATCTGTGTAAATCCGTGTCCACCTTTAGTGAGACCTCGCCCACGGGCGGGTTAATCCGTGTCTATTCTTGTTGACCTGTGCCTTAGGTATTCGTGGCTAATTAGGTATCCATGTTTAATAATCAGCAGTGTAAATCAGTGTAAATCCGTGTCTAAAAACTATTTCAACTATTTTTCTTGCCGAATGGGTCGTAGAACATATCATAACTCGCTCTTTTAGGCAGTACATCAGCATCCCATAGGGGCGCACCAGCGTCCAACAGGGAACGGGCCTAACTTAAAGCCATCGCTACTCTTCCCGACTTTAACGACGACTATGGCACTAACTGTTATTAACAGCTAGTGAATGTTTTTCTCCCTTGAATCAATCCCGTTTCTATAAAATAAGCTATTTATCAGCACTACCTGCCATTGACAGGTAGTGAAGTTCCCCTCCCTTGTACTCCCCCGTATCCTTATAATTTACTGCTTATTGGCATTAACTGTTATTGACAGGTACTGAAATTCTATCTGCATCCCGACACCTCGGGGTGGTGGCTAAAAAATTCTCTGTGGCTATAAAAGAATCCATGCATTCTTCGCACTAACTGTTATTAACAGCTAGTGAAATACTTCCAAATATAAAACAGTGTAAATCCGCGTCTAAATTATAAATAGTGTCCATTCGTGGCTAATTTAAACTATTTCAACTATTTTCTTGCCGAATTGGGCCGGCATGATTATAGTTAGGAAGCGCGAACTTGTAAGAAGGCGAAAAAGAACGACCCGGAGGTGCGGCGAAAGAATAGATAACAGCAAAGACGAGGTTCGGCCTCGTCTGTATTTGTAATGAAAGGAAGGCTGGTAGTGATAAGTCATTTTGGCGACAGACTCTGCGAGGCGGTCAGAAAGAAAAAGACCTCACTGATAGTGGGGCTTGACCCTGTTTATCATCGGCTGCCGATGGCGATAAGGACCCACCGGCAGATGAACGACGAGCTCGATTTGGCGGCGGCCGTCGATGCCGTTTTTGATTTTTGCACGCGGACATTGCGGATTATTGCGCCGCTGGTGCCGGCCGTTAAAATCAACATCGCTTATTTTGAAAAGTATCTCTGGGAAGGTCTTGAGACGTATTATTCGCTCATCACCGAGGCGGACGAGCTGGGCCTGGAGGTAATCGGCGACCTGAAACGCGGCGACATCGGGCACACTGCCGAGGCGTATGCCGAGGCGCATCTGAAGAACCCGGACCTCGTCGGTGCCGAGGAGATTATAACTTGTGATGCCATTACGATTAACGGCTTCGCGGGCAGTGAGGGTATTTTGCCGTTCGCAAATATGGCCAACGAGCAGGGCAAGGGCGTTTTCGTCTGGGTCCGGGCAAGCAATCCCTCGTCGGCCCTGCTGCAGGATTTTGCCGATGCCGACGGCCGGAAGATGTATGAGAAGTTGGCCGAGCTTGTCGCCGGCATTGCGAACGAGCCGGAGCGAATCGGCGAAAACGGCTATTCTAATGTAGGCATGGTAATGGCGCCGGCCTCGCCGGACTCGGCCACTGAGGCCCGCAGGAAATTCGATAAGGTCTGGTTTTTGGTGCCGGGCTATGGCGCCCAGGGAATCGCCGCCCAAGACTGCGTGCGGTTTTGTAAGCCCGATGGCACAGGTGCTCTAATCAACGCTTCCCGGTCGATTATTTATGCCTATGAGAAGCCGAAGTACAAGGACGAGCACGGCGATAACTGGGAGAAATGCATCGAGGCGGCCGTTGCGGACGCGAAGATAGAGCTAAATAACGCTATGCAAAATAAGCTCTATGAATAGGGATTTTTTCAAAGGTAAAAAGGTACTCGTTATGGGGCTGGGGCGGTTCGGGGGAGGGCTAGACGCGGCAATGTTCGCCTGCGGCGCCGGAGCAAAAGTGACCATAACTGACCTGGCCGATAGCAAAAAACTGGCGGATTCAATAGAACAGCTAAAAGAGTTTCCCAATATCGAATACCATCTCGGCGAACATTGTGCCGTTGATTTTTCCGTCGCCGATGTGGTGATTGTCAATCCAGCTGTCAGGCCGGAAAATGAGCTGTTGGCTGTGGCACGTAAAGCCGGTGCGATTATCACCTCCCAAATCGAGATTTTCTTCGAGCTTTGCCCGACATATATCATCGGTATCACGGGCTCGAACGGCAAAAGCACAACCACGGCCCTTACAGCTCATCTGCTTAAGGACGGAAGACGGAAGACAGAGGACAGAGGGCAGAAGACGGATGGCGGAGGACAGAAGGCAGGAAACGGAAGACAGAGGACGGAAGACAGAAACGTTTTTCTCGGTGGGAATCTCGGCAATATGCCGTTGCTTGCCATACTCGAGGAAATAAAGCCTAATGACCTGGTCGTCCTCGAACTATCGAGCTTCCAATTAGAACAGCTTGCGCAAAGTAATATGGCCCCGAACTTGGCCCTTATTACGAACCTTGCACCAAACCACCTCGACCGGCACGGCACGTTCGAGAACTACTGCCGCGCCAAGGAAAATATCTTCGCACTGCAAAAGCCACGCGAAAACCACCCAGGCGAGGCTCGCCCAGGAGTAATATCCATCTTTAATGCGGATGACCCACTTACAATTAAGTGGTATGAAAAGTATAAAAGTCAGAAAGGTAGGGTGTGTTTGACCTTCTCTCATAAATGCGTAAGTAAGACTTTGCGCGAGAGTTTCACCTTACCCGGCAGGGCGAATATGGAGAACCTGGCGGCGGCGGTGACTATTGCCGAGTATTTCGGAGTTGACGAGGTTCGGCTAAAAGAGGCGGCGGGTACGTTTAAGTCGCTTCCGCATCGGCTCGAACTGGTTGCGGAGATTAACGGCACGCGATGGTATAACGATTCGGTCTCGACGACGCCGGAAAGCTCGATTGTCGCGCTGGACGCATTCGAGCAGCCGAAGGTGATTATTGCCGGCGGATATGATAAAGGCGTAAGTTTCGAAAAGCTTGGCCGGCAGATTGCAAAAAAGGCAAAGGCGGCCGTGCTTATTGGAAAAACGAGTGAAAAAATAGAAAAGGAAATAAAGAAGTATTTAACCGCGGATTACGCGGATATAAAAGGTAAGGTTGTTATTAAAAAAGCGGGGAGTCTTTCGGATGCGGTACGTTTATCGGCCGAGCTGGCTGGGCCGGGTGAGGTCGTTCTGCTAAGTCCCGGCTGCGCGAGTTATGATATGTTCGATGACTTTCGCCACCGCGGCGAGGTGTTCAGGGAATGTGTGAGGAAATTAAGCGATTAGGGTTTAGGAAATTTCACTACCTGTTAATAACAGGTAGTGAAATGAATAGTATTTTTTGGACGGGAAAAGAGGAACATAACAGGATGTAATATTCGGCGTTATTTGCCTTTTTCGACGGAATCGGCCTGCCGGTTTATCGTCCGCCAATAATTGTTCATCTGAGTGAGCGTAGTTGTGCCCGTCCGGGTTAGCTCGTAGTATTTCCTTTTCGGGCCGTCGGGAGATTTTATCCGGTTGGTTTTAACGAGCCCCTGCTGTTTGAAACGCCTGAGTATTTTGTAAATAACACCACGACTCAGAATCAGGCCGTTGTATTTACAAAACTTTCCCTCGATTTCGTAGCCGTACATTCTTCTGTTACGTATGTCATTAAGGATGGCGAGCTCGAGCAAGCCCTTGCGGGCCTGATTTGTCCAGTTTGTGAAGTATTCAACGTTCATAGGCATAACATAATAAACATATTTCAGTACCTGTCAATGGCAGGTAGCGCTAATAAACAGCAAATTTTGGGAAGGCTAGAGTAGCGTAAGAGTAGGAGGCCTTCACTACCTGTTAATGGCAGGTAGCGCCATTAAAGAGTAAATTTTGGTAAAGCAGGTGTAACACGATGGAATGGGGGCCTCAGTACCTGCCAATGGCAGGTAGCGCTAATAAATAGTTTATTTTATCAAAGCGGGATTGATATAAGGGAGAAAAGAATT